>JACCES010000019.1 GCA_013416455.1 Alcaligenaceae bacterium
GCAACCTCCTTGGAGGCATATCCGGTTTGACCCGGACTATGCCGATCAAGTTCCAGTACGACACCCCTGAAAGGACGCATATGAACATCCAACTCGGCATAGTTTCGGACGCGGCATACGATCTGGTATTCCGCTAGCGGAATACCAGATCGCGGTTGACGATGATGCGCACTGGCAAGCCGGGGCGGCTGGTCAGCGTGGGCTGGATGTTGAGGTTGCGCCGGGTCACTTCCTGGCCGACCTGGTTCACGGTGTCCTGCAGGCTGTCGCGCCCGGCGATGATGACGCGATCACCGTCCTGGCGGTTCTCGGGTGCGGCCAGTTCGGCTCCCACGCCCAGCAGCGTGGTCAGCACGGCACCAGCCAAGATCCGATCCCAATGCCAGTCCACATCGTCTTCCAGACCGGCATAGCCTGAGGGGTCGGTGCCGACGACGTTGTCGAGCGTCAGTGAAGACGTGTCCGGCAGGATGATGCGGTTCCACACCACCTGCACGCGGCTCTGGCCGTAGCTAACCTGGCTGTTGTACTTGCCCAGGATGCGCGAACCCTGCGGTATCAGCAGGAACTTGCCAGTGGCCGTGTCATAGATCGGCTCCGTCACCGTGGCGATCACGTCGCCCGGCAGGTCGGACTTGATGCCCGTGACCAGTGCTCCGGCAATGACCGTTCCGGCCATCACCTGATACGGCGAGGAAGGCATTTGCAGGTTGCCGGAGTTACGGGTTTCCGCAGAGCCGCCTGTCAGGAACGCCTCTTTCTGGTCTTGCCGGTTCTGCACGGCAGTCGGATCAGCAGGCTGGGCCGCCGTCGAGGCCGGGCCGGCGGCCAGCGGGTCGAAGGCGGCATTGGCGGCGAATCCTGGTGCAGCGGCAACCTGCGACTGCGCCACCGGCGCGGCCTTCTGCGCACCCGAGCGGAAGAACACCGACGAGGCAGCGGCCGCTTCGGCTTCTTTGCGCAGCGCGTCGTTCGGATCGTGGCCGGGGGCCGCATAAGCGGCCGTCACCGGCTACTGCGATTTCACGATGGCCGGGCCGAGATCGCCAGGCAGTGGCGGCCCCAGCTCCGGCACGGCAGGCGGCAACTTGGAGTAGTCCGCTGGCAACCCGTCCAGTCCTTCCGACTTCGACACGCGATCGACGTTGTAAAGCTCGGTCTGTTCGCCCGCGCCGCGCCGCTGCGGTTGCAGTGACCACATTAGCGCGCCGAGCACGACGACCGCCAAGGCGCCGACGAGGATGGCCAGCGTGCGCCGGTTCAGTCGCGTGACCGGGCGCGGCTGGGCGCGCAGCGCCACCGCCTCGGGTGCCACCTTGTCCACCTTCGGCGTGGCAAGGTCGGGAGTGTCGTCCTGGCTCATGCTCAGTTCCTCCCGGCAATGCCATCCGTGCGCTCGATGCGCACCAAGTCGCCCTTGTCAGCCCCCAGGCGCAGTTCGGCCGCACCGAATAGCCGATCCACGATGTAGTACGGCGAGCGGAAGCGGTAGTTCACCAATTGCCCGTCATCGGCGTCCTGGCCCGGCTCGAACACCGCCAGTTCGCGCGGCTGCGCTCAACAAGGGCGACCTCTACACCGCTCGCCTGACCCTCGACATCACGCCCGCCATGCGGGCACGCATCAAGGTGTCGGCCTTCACGCAAGGCGTGACCGTGGCCGACTTGCTGCGCGGTTTGCTGGAGCGGGAGTTTCCAGAACACCGCAGGGAGAACACGCCATGACCACATCCGCATTGTCTGCTGCCGCACCTGCCGCCATCGCGGTCACGGCTGCGCACGCTGCACCTTTCAGCCAGCCTAGCAGCGCGCCGTTGACGCGCGTATCGCTCGCCTACATCGAACCGCGCTTCAAGCTCTACCTGCGCTTCGGCGAACCAGCGCGCACGCTCCAGCTCGATCGCTGGCGGCGCTGCGCCATGTTCATACCGGGTGCAATCCTCTGCCGTGTTCGTTGGCAGGCCAACGACTACGGCACGATCCGCTGGCAGCTCATGGTGATGCAGGCTGCTACACCGCTTGATGCCGTGCAGCGCATCCCTGGCGTACAGCCGGGCGCACGCCTGCTGCTGCACGCCGAAGGCGACGCCAACGTGCGCGCCGTGCTGGAACGTATTGACGCCATTGAGGCGCTGGGTATCGCCGCCATCGACGTGTCGCCCGCGTACTGGCGCACGCTGGGCAACCGGCTCGCCGCGCATTTGCCGCTGCCCAAATACACCGCCGAGCGGCACGCGGCCTGGCTGGCCAGGAGGGCGCTACCATGACGACCCATCCCACCGCCGCACGCACACCCAAAGCCGCGCCGCTTCCTCGCTCGCGCCTGCGCGCTCGCTTCGTGCTGGCGGGCTTCGCCGCAGTCGGCCTCGCTGCGCTGGCCTGGGCGACTTTCGTGCAGCCGCTGCCGCGCCTGGTCTACAACCCGTCCGACAGCGTTCCGGTCGGCTGGTATCGCGTCGATACGCAGCGCCACGGCGCCGACTTGTCCGTGGGCAGCGTCGTCCTGACCACATTGCCGCCAGATGTAGCTGCGCTCGCTGCGCAGCGCGGCTACCTGCCGGCACACGTTCCGCTGCTCAAACGTGTGGGCGCGGTCGCACCGCAACACGTCTGCATCGTCGCCGGTCAGGTACGCATCGACAGCGTGCCGATGGCCGCTGCGCTGCCTACCGACCGGCTGGGCCGACCGTTGCCATCCTTGCAGCTTTGCCGCCGCCTTGAGGCGGGCGAACTGCTCCTGTTGAGCGTGACCAATCCAGCGTCGTTCGACAGCCGGTATTTCTGGCCGGTCAGCGCATCTGCCGTGATCGGCGTCGCGCATCCGGTCTGGCTGGAGACACGCCCATGATGGCCGCCGATTCACTGTACGTTGCCGTGCCTCTTGCCGTGTTATCAGGCGCGTCGTTTTGCAGGTCTTCGTCGTGTCGTCGCGCGTGCAGTGCGGGTGCCAATCCTACGCATTGGGCACCGCACTTCGCGCTGCCTTCGGCGCAGCCGCCCAACGTGCAGGGGTCTTGCCTCGAACGTGCCTGGCCTGCGGCCCCAGGCTTGTCCATCTGCGCGTTCGCCGGCGGGCTGGCTGCGAGTGCAGCAGCGCCACCGGGACGCCGATGCCCGGAGCGACAGCGAAGGGCAAAGGCGGAATGCCGCGGTAATCGCCGGCAAGCCAGCGAAGGCGGTGTCTTCGCGCGGTCCGGTGTCGGCTATCGTAGTGCGGTCAACCCGCACAAAAAGGAGCCCGGACATGGACACATTTGCTGGCTTGGACGTATCGGTACAGGAGACCGCGCTGTGCGTGGTCGATGGTGAAGGGAATGTGCTTCTGGAGACGACAGTGATAACCGAGCCTCAGAGGATTGCCAAGGCGCTGGCGCCGTATCAGGCGAGCCTGCGTCGCGTGGGCCATGAGGCCGGCGCCTTGTCGCCGTGGCTGCATCCGGCGTTGCAGGCGCTGGGCCTGCCCGTGACGTGCCTGGAAGCGCGGCGGGTGCGCGCGGCCTTGTCGGCGCAGCGCAACAAGACCGACGCGGCCGATGCACGGGGCATTGCCCATGTTCTGCGCACGGGCTGGTACGGCACGGCGCACATCAAGCAGGAGAGCACCTATCGCCTGCGGCTGCTGCTCACGCAGCGGCGCAACCTGAAGCGCAAGTTCCTCGACCTGGAGAACACCATCCGGCACTCGCTCAAGGCGTTCGGGGTGCAGTTGCACAAGGTCGGGCGCGCGGGGTTCGACGAGGCGGTGCGCAAGGCGGTGGCCGACGATGCGCTCACGCGCGAGCTGATGGACAGCATGCTCACGGCGCGCGCGGCGCTGTGGAAGGAGTACCTGCGGCTGCACAACCTGGTGGTGCGCACCGTGGCGCAAAACCCGGTGTGCCGCCAGTTCATGGCGATTCCGGGTGTCGGACCGGTGACTGCGCTCAGTTTTATGACGGCGGTGGAAGATCCCGCGCGGTTCAAACGCTCGCGCGACGTCGCGGCGTACTTCGGGCTGACCTCCAAACGCTGGCAGTCGGGCACGTCGATCGACATCCAAGGGCGCATCAGCAAGGCGGGCGACCCGGATGTGCGGCGCGCGCTTTATGAGGCGGCCACGGTGATGCTCAAACGCTACCGTGGCCAGGACAAGGTGCGCGAATGGGGCTTGCAGCTCGCGCGCAAGAGTTGTCACCACAAGGCGGCCGTGGCGGTGGCCCGCAAGCTGGCGGTGGTGATGCACGCGATGTGGCGCGACGGCACGACGTATGTCGGCAATGCCTCGGACGATGAGGCCACGCGCGCGGCGCGCCAGCGCGACAAGGATGTGCGGCTGCTGGGCGCGGCCTTGGCATGAGGACGGCACGATGGATATGAACACGACGACGACGCGGCGCTGCCTGTGCGGCGCTATTGACTGAACACCTCGATGAGGTCACTGAGTTCCTTGTGAACACCGATGCAATGGTGCAGACCTGGTACGACGCAAAGCACGATGTCTTGCCTGCGGCCGCACAAGCGGACCGCGCTCGAATGCCTGTGATGATGCTGCGTCAGACCGATCGCGTAATGCGCCTCGACGGCTCGCTTGCCGGCGCCTCCCAGGGCCCGGCCCAGAAACCCCCGTCGATGAGCGCGGAGGAGTGCACGGCGCACCGGCGCACGGTTTTATGTCGAAACGGTGATCTGGTTTGTGCAACGAATGCGGTTGCCTGGCCGCGTGCGCGCGCTCGCGCACGCGGCCAGGTCCATTGTTCAACTTGCCTGATTGAAGGAGAATGGCCATGTGCCCATCCACCCCAAAGCCGCTTGCGAAGACGGCGGTGAAAAGAACTCCGATTAGGAGGGCAGAAAGCCTGTCTGCACATGGGGGTGGCGCGGCACGGAGCGGCTTCGCCGCCGTGCTGCGTTCGGCGCGAGGCTCGCGCCAATGCAGGCATGTCCGCGTGCTTCGCACGACAGGACACGCCAGAGCTTGCGAGGAGCGCAGCGATGACTGACCGACGCGATGACGACTTCCGCGTGCGCCCCAGCGCCCCGAAGAACCGGGGCAAGGGCCATGGCCAGAGCTTCGTTTCCAAGGTGCTCAAGCAGGCTGGCAAGGCCAGCAGCGGCAAGTCGGCAGTACGCCGTCCTGGGGCGTCTGGCACCGGCCAGCGCCCCGGCTCGCGCTTGGGGCGCGGCCATACGGCGGCGCGCTTCGCCGGGGCGAAGCTGACGTCCATGTCGCGGCGCGTGACCATCAAGACCTTGCTGGTCAATCACCAACGGGCCAGCCCGCAATCGCTCGCCAAGCACCTACGCTACATTGAACGCAACGGCGCGGGGCCGGGATGGCGAGCCGGGCCGGGCCTACGGGCCGCAAGCTGACGAAACCGACTTGGACGCCTTCAAGGAACGCTGCGCCGACGACCGGCACCATTTCCGCTTCATCGTAACCGCCGCGCATCAGCCCATCGCCCCGGCGCACCAGCCGCCGCACGCGGGCGCGCAAAGCGCTGTCGGCGTGCCAGTCGGCGGCAACGGCATCCACACCAAACAGCCCTTCGGCCACCTCCCGCAAGGACGCGCCCGCCAGGGTCGCGTCCAGCGCCTGAAGCGTGTGCAGTTCCAGCAATGCGGACAGCGGCGGACGTGGCCGGACGGTCGCCGCAGGTACGGCACCGGCTGCTACGGCGATTTTGTTCAATTCGCTCGCCAGGGCCGCATAGCGTTCGCAAGGCGCGGCGCAGGCCCGGGTGGCATAGGCGTAAGCCATGCCATCGGCCAAGCCTGGCGCGAGCACGAAACGCAGGCAGCAGCCGGGCCAGCGCGCCACCAGCACCAGGCGCTTGCCGTCATGGATCAGGTGTTTGTGGCCCGGCAGCTTCCAGAACTCAAAGCAAAAGGCATCGGGCGGCGGATCGGCATCCGGGTAGAGCTGCACCACGGCATCGTGATCGGGGAACCAGGCCGGGTGCGCATCCCGCGCGTCCAGGGCGGGATCTTCCAGCAGGCGCAGCCCCCAGCACTCGGCAGCATCCGGTTCGCGACGACGGCGCAGCCAGTCGTGCCGGTAGTCCGGGTGACGGCGCAGGTACTCCCAGGCCAGCGCCGGGCCATCCAGATGCAGAACGTAGAGATAGGCCTCCGTGGCATACCACGGCTCGGCACTGCGATCAGCCATGAGGCAACCTCCCTGTGCTGGGGGGGCGTCGCCACGGCGAAACGGCGTGCTACGAGGCCATCGTCAAAACGTCATGGGTGAAGCGTAAACTGGCAGTGTCAAGACCGATGAACTCCGCTGCGTTGCTGAAATCGTCCGAGTGCGACGGCGGCAACGCACTCCAATGGCATGCCGCGTCGGTCAGCTTGCCGCAGTCCGCGCCAGGCATCATGACCGTTTCGATCTGGCACGCACCGCTACGGTGCAACACTGCTGATTCAGACCGAACGGGTCACAGACCAGACCCAAATAGACACAGTGCGCCACCGTTTCGCGGTGGCCCTCAATCGGTGATCGAGCCGTTGTTTTCGGCCAAGCGAAGGTATTCCGACAGCCGCCGCACCGGCTGGAAGTAGCGATCCCGCATCACGGGCTGCTCGCGCGGCCCGACGATGGCGGCCAGGTCGGACAGCTTCACCGTTCCCAGTGCAGGCATGCCAATCCCCAAGTCGATCAGGCCGTGGGCAGTATCGCCATCGGCGGGGTCGAGCGAAGCCAGCAGCCAAGTGGCATGCGCATCTGGCGTGAACAGGCGCACCACGGGCAGCGGGTCGGTGTCCTGCCCGACAGCGCGGGCCTGGCCGTTGGACAGCAGGCGCGTGCGCTCGTCGGCGGTGATGAGCGGAGTCATGGCTGTACGTCCAAGGACTTGCGGAGCAGCAAAGGCACTTTCACGCCTTCCAACGAAAGCACCAATGCGCAATCCCACGTATCCGCAGAGACATAGAGGCACGAAGGCACATGCACGGAAGTCAGGAAAGACACGGATCAGGCTCTCCGCTTTTGAAAAAAGCCGCCAATGCGGATTTCAGTAAAGGCAAAAAAACAGGTGAGATTGGATGAATGAGTTAAATATAACGTGGTTTTAATTGTGCTGCGAATCGACGCTTCTGTCTATGCAGAAGCGAACCGTCCAGCGCGGCCGACCGGCCGGCTCCACCACCTTCGACGCCGAACTGGCCCAAGCCTTCGGCGCGGCAGTGCGTGCGCTGCGCACGGAACGCAGCATCGCCCAGGAAACGCTGGCCAATCTGGCCGGCATCGAGCGCTCACACATGGGCAAAGTGGAACGAGGCGAGCATCAGCCCACGCTGTCTCTCATTTTTAAGATTGCCAAAGCACTGGACTACAGTCCTGCAGTATTGATGGCTGAGGCAGAGAAGGAACTGCAGGAGAATAATTCTTCTCACCACAAATAATTAGAAGCCTTTCTATCGGCACAGTTAGCATCTGACGTGGTTCTGCCGGTAAACAGGAAATTGAAAGATGAGACACTATGACAGATACGCCTGACGTACAGACAGAGCTATGTAAACAGTGCAAAAGTGAAATCCCCAGTGGGGCGCGAATCTGCGCAAAGTGCAATTCATATCAAGATTGGCGCAGCGTAATTCCATTTTCCAACACTGCACTCGCTCTGCTTACTGCGCTTGTTTCTGTCATCGGGATTGCAACCCCCGCTGTTTACAGCGTCGTCCATAAGCCTCGTTCAGAAGCGGTGCTAACCATGCCATCGGTAGACGGCACAACTCTTAGGGTGGTCGCAATAAACCGTGGAGACGCACCTGCCTCTCTTATCAAGGCATGGGTAGACAGCGAATACTTGGCAGCGGCAACAAAAGTTCGACTTAGGAATGACTCAGATGCCATCATTCACCCTGGCAGCCAGTTGCTCACATTCGACATCGTCCCCCTTTTGGACGAGGATGATTCTTATCGCAGCTCTTTGGAAATGCTCACCTATATCACCCAAAACAAAGAAGCCCCGCGAACAGAAATCCGATTTCATGTATTTCAGTCCGATGGCCGCTTTGTCGTACAAGCAATTTCTCTAGATGCAGGGCAACTTTTCTCCTTGTTGCGATCCAACGCTGACCGCTGCTCCGCAGTTAAAGAAATAAACTTTGAAAATGGATGTATTGGGAGGGGAACTCCTCCCGAAGAACGATTCCCTAGGGAGTCAGAAACCATACCTAAAGGGTTGGTTGATGAGCTTGAAATACGCATAAATCGGCAGCAGGAAGCTGCTGCAAGAAATGCGCAACAACAGTAGTTACAACAAAATCTTTACTCATACGGTTGCCATGAAAAGAAGCACCTCGCTTCATCAAGCGAGGTGCCACAGGCGTCAAGAGGACTGAGGCTTGCTGCGCGACCAGATGAGGTTGTGCGTGCCGTGCTCGCCTTCGATCAGGCGGGCATAGACCGTTGCCGAGAACGAAGGATCGTCCAGGGTCACGGACACATAAGGGCGTCCGGCCTCGCTGGTCTTTTTCCACGCTGCGCCGATGTCGTGGCCAGCCGCTTGCAGGCGGTAATCGGGTGCGCTCTCGTTGTCACGCTTTCGCGCAACCTGCGGCAGCAAGCCGGGGATAGTCCCACAAGCCCCGACCATTGAGGCGGGGCGCTGCCTTCACCGCAAGCGCAGTGCGCAGCGCCGCAGGCGCGAAGGCGTGAGGGATTGAAGCCGAATGGCCGTGACGGCAAAGACGGCACGGGGCGCAGCCCGAAAGCCCGGCGGGCATTGCTCCGACACGCTCATAATTTTTAGTGGGTCAAGCTAAACTGCCACGAAACGATACGCCACCGGATAATTTATAGGAGATTTTATGGAAGGCATGCCCTCTTGGATTAATACTGTTATTGCCGTTGGCGGTGTCCTAGGAACGATAGTTACCGCTGTCGCAACTTTTTTTCTATGGCGTGTAACCAAGACTCTTGCGCATGAAACGACAAGGATGGCTGAAGCTGCAGCTCAACCACATGTCGTCGTGACACTCACTCCCAATCGGTGGTCAATGCGGCATTTTGATATTCACATCGACAACAGCGGAAATGCGACAGCATATGACATTTCTATCGCCTTCGATCCTCCACTAGAAAATGGGGAGGCACGCGGAGACCGGGTCGAAATCCCATTCCAGAAAATAAGTGTCCTCAAACCCGGTCAAGGCATGGCGAGTTATTTGTCTGAATTCGGACGACTGAAGGGCAAGACCTACGAAGTTGAAATTAGCTGGAAGCGTGATGCGTCCAGCCAACTGCGTCAGAAAAACTCATATACCTTAAGTATGCTCGACCATGAGGGAGTCAGTCGTCTCGGAGATGAGCCATTGGTTGAGATCGCCAAACACATCAAGAAAATTGAGGAAAACTGGAGTCCGGTTGCCAAAGGGCAAAAACGTACAAAGGTAGATGTGTTTAGTGGTTTTGATAGGCTGCATGAGCGTCGAGAAGCGAATCGGATGCGTCGTCAGTGGCAAAGAGAACAAGAGGCTCATTCTTCAAAGAATGCGCAATCTGACACTCCGAATTCGCAGCAATAACTCATTTTAAATCCGGGCGCGGCCACCGACGCGCCCGGATTTGCTTTTCACAGCGCCCAGGACGGAACGGCCTGAGCGCTGTGCTTGCTGACCGCGTTATTCCGGCGCCTTGATGAGTCGCGCAACGCGAAGCGCCCCGGTTGTGGCCGAGGCGCTTACCTTCCGCAAAGTTCAAGCGGCCAGCGTCTGCACGAGTTCATCCGCCATTGCTTCGGCAGCCGCCGGGGCGTTGTCCTGCTCCTGCATGGTTTCCGACGTTTCGGCCTTGAAGATAGCAGGCATCCAGTCGGTGCCATCGGCCAGCCGTTCGGCTTCGCTGGCAATGTCGCCTTTCTTCAACTTCGCCAGCCGGGTGACGTGCTCCGGTGCGAATTCGCCCACGGCTTCCAGAATCGCGGCCTTCGGCACATGCTGGAAATAGCCGTCTGCGGTGGGTTGCCACCATGCCGCCATGTCCAGCCCCACCGCCTGCGCCAGTTCGGCACCAGGCTGGTGCTGCGTGGCGCGGGGCGTCACCACGTCCACCGTGGACGCAACGCATATAGGTGTACCGCTGGGAACGGCTTTCGTGGGGCGCTTCCGCAAAAATGGACGGGGCCACGCGGTGAATCTGGTCATCGGACAGCGGGGAGTCGCTGCGCAGTACCGGGGAACGGGAAGCGAAACGGGATGCAAGCATGGTCTTTCTCCTGACGAAAAGGGTTTGCTGTTCAAACCGCACACCGGATTCCTAGATTCGGAGCCCAGCCTTTCGGCTGTTCGGTGCGGTTGGCACGAGGAACCCGGTTGGCCCTGTTGCCACCGTCTTTCCTGAGTTCATCGCCCGCGACGGTCAGGAGCCCACGGACGTGGGCCGTCAAGGAGAACAGCGTCAGGGTGGTGCGGCCCGCAGGCGCAGCCGAGGACACGGCCTGGCGCGCCTTGATGGCACGCGACCACGGGCTACAGTCGCGAGCAAGGTGATGGAGTCAGGAGAGACGGCTGGACATGGCAACGGCCGCCTTAATGTGCAGACCGCACGCAAGCGAAGCGCGCAGGCCCGAATCGGGAAGCCGGGCCGTAGGCGTCAGGGATGTGGAAGGCTGGCGAATGCCAGTCCCGTCAGGGATGAGCGGACAGCGAACCTGGAGCAGCGCGGTCCGCGAAGCGGAGACGCAAGGAGGCACTTGACTTATTATTTCATCTGTATAGGCAATCTGCCACAGAACAAAAGCGTGTGTTCAATATACATGCAAAAATGAAGCTTCCGGTATAAAAATATTTCTCAGAAAAGGCTCCGACAATGAAAGTTTTTCTCTCACACAGCAGCAAAGACAAAGAGTCCTATATTCGGCTGGTCGCAGACAAAATAGGAAACGGAAACTATGTTCTTGACGAACGAACATTTGAAGATGGGGAAATAACCAAGGATGAAATAATCAAGGGCATAGATGAAAGTGAGATGTTCGCTTTTTTTATATCCAACACCGCCTTGGATTCAAAATGGGTGAAGTCTGAGATTGATCGGGCGGAAATTAGGCTAAACTCTGAGCAGCTTAAAAAAATATATCCAATAATAATTGACCAGTCGATTAAGTATGACGACCCTAGAATTCCAATTTTCCTAAAGGAACATTACAACCTAAAGCTAATTACTCGCCCAACTGTCGCTGCCAGACGCATTAAGTCAAAACTTCGCGAGCTTTACTGGCAGAAAAGCCCAGAGCATAAAAAAAGGCAAACTATTTTTGTGGGTAGAAATGAAATTCTCTCAGATTTTGAGAATCGAATGGATGACATTGATTTTCCAAAGCCTGCATGCGTCATTGCTTCAGGAATCTCAAAAATAGGTCGATCAAAATTAGTGGCTAGAGCGCTCGCCAAGTCGAACATCGTGACCGATAACTTTTCCCCCGCCAAGATAATATTGGATCGGGTGGATAGTATTGAAGATTTGATAATTAAAATCATTGACACGGGCCTGACTTGCAATGACAGGAATCTTGCAGCCGATTTACTGGAAAAGCCAGTCTCTGAAAAAGAAAAAATCCTTGCTGAATTACTGCGACAAATACATGATGCGCGCGAGGTATTGTTTATAGAAGATAATGGTTGCTTAATTGACTACACCCGCCAACCAATTTCATGGCTGATGAACTCTTTGGAGATACTCGGAAACATTGGATCGCCAGCCGTTTGCATTTCTGCTCGTTATCGAGTAGATCGACGAGCAGTAAGGGGTAGGCCATTAATTTACACCATTGAGGTACCTGAACTTAATCCAAAAGAGCGATCCGGCCTTCTAAGAAGAATCTTGGAACTATATGAAATCAATCTTGATTCGGATGACTTTAAGTATTTTTCAGAACAACTCAAAGGGTTTCCTGAGGAAGTATATTATTGCGCCGACCTGATAGCAGATCTAGGCGTAGCACAGGCAAAAAAAGAAACGCATCAAATTACAGAATTTAATGAAGAAAGAGCATCGTTGCTACTTAGAAAGCACGAAGGAAATAGCGATGTTCTTGATTTTATATATTTATTATCAGAATTTGAATTTATTGGCGTCAGCTTTCTTTACGAGATTGTCGATGAGGAACAGTATGGGCCAATTTTAGAGGATCTTATTACACACCTAATATGCGATTACATAGGGAGTGAGAAAGATTACGTCAGACTGAATGATGCTATCAGGGATTTTGTTAAGAGAAATAGGCTTTCTTTAAGGGGGGATCTGCGGAATAAGCTTCGTGATCATGTGCAAAGCTTTATAAGAGACACAGAAAAATTCGATCGTGATGCTGCTGATTTTTTCTATTCAATAAAAGAAGCGTTGGCTAGCGGGAAGCATATTGACGACAAATTCTTAGCCCCTTCTCATGTTCTTAAAACAATCAAAGAGCTTTATCAGAAAAGAGAAAATCTCAAGCGAGTTATTGAATTGTCCGACATGCTCCTGAGCAAAGAAGGCTCGCTTGACTCTCGAGTGAGCAACGATGCCAGATATTATCTTTGCCTCAGCTTAGCCCGGCAAAAAGATAAGCGCCTTCTTAAAGAGGTTCAGAAAATAGACGGGGCTGAACATGATTTTGTGCTTGGCTACTATTATCGGCTTTGCGGCCGACACACAGATGCCATTGAGCGCCTATCCAAACTTGTAGATACACCCTACATATCCTCTCGCGCCAAACGAGAGTTGGTTCAGGTTTATCTCTACATTGAAGAATACGAGAAAGCATTGGGCATGGCAAAGGACAACTATGAACTCAACAAAGGTAATCAGTTCTTTATTCAGTCCTACCTTAATTGCTTGCTCAACAATGAAAACTGCATTTCCAATAAAGAGTTGATATCTCGGTTAATTGGTGAGCTGGATGAAATAAAATCCCAACAATCCATTGAGATGACTTTTATAGCCAAAGCGCAATATTCATCAAAGATTGAGCACAAGAAAACGCCCGCATACAATTATATTGATGATGCACTAGGACTGGATCAAGATTCAACTTACCCATTGCTGGCAAGGTTTGACATCTCTTTGAGGCATTTCGATTTGCCAGTTATGGAGTCCACCCTATCTGAGCTTCAAAGGGTGGCACAAAAGCGAACAATTTCACAGAACACAATATTTAAAAACAAAGCGTACTATTTGGCTGCAAAAGGGGATCTCCCAGAGGCATATAGAGTGCTAGAAACCAGTCTTCAGAATTACCCTAGTGAAACTATCCAACGCCTAAAACAGAAGCTCCTTGACGTCTCAGAAAGAAAGCCTGATCTTTAATGTGCCATTGGAAAAAGCGTTGGCGCCTATAGCCCTGATGCTCTAATGCAAGCCATCAATCTTTGGGTCAAAAACTTTTCTGCACATCACCCCAAAGAGTAATCGGTCGCCTCGTAAATCTGAATTACGACCGATCTCGTTTGGGGGATGGTATTCTGCGAGATTCGAGCAGACGCCGCGTGTTCTCCAGCTCTTTTTGCAGCAATTCGGCATCCGGCAGTACTGTCCGGTAGTTGGCCGCCATTACCTTGGTCGGCAAGCCATCCAACGCATACCGCGCTAGGGCATGGCCCTTGTCCGCGCACAGGATCAGGCCCACCGGCGGGTTCTCGTCCGGGTAAGCCCAATGCGCCTTGGCATAGTTGCAGTACATATGCATCTGCCCCACATCGGCATGGGTCAGGCTACCCAGCTTCAGGTCGATGATGACCAGGCAGCGCAGCTTGCGATGGAAGAACAGCAGATCCACCCGATACCATGTCTGGTCGATGCGCAGTCGACGCTGCCTCCCAACGAAGGTGAAGCCTTCACCCAGTTCCAGCAGGAAGTCTTCCAGTCGCTGGATCAAAGCCGCTTCCAGGTCGGATTCCGAATACTCGTCCTTGAGGTCGAGGAACTCCAGCACATACGGGTCTTTGATCGCGTCAGTGGGCGTGACGGTATCCTCGGGTTTGGCTACCGAACCCTTTACCAACATCGCCGCCTTATCCTTGGACAACGCCGTGCGTTCGTAAAACTGGCTGCCGATCTGTCGATCAAGCTGGCGCACGCTCCAGCCGCCGCGCAGCGCCTCGACCTCGTAGAACTGGCGAGCATGGTCATCCTTGACCGACAGCAGCCGGACATAGGCTGACCACGGCAAGGTGAAGGCCTGGGCCAGTTCGGAGAGGTCGAATTTCCGAGACACTGTCTGGGATTTCTCGGCTGGCGACTCATTTCCCAATTTCCCAGACACTGTCTGGGAAATCTCAGGCTGCGGGTATGCAAGAAAGAAACGCCGCATGCTCTCCAGGTTGTTGACACCGAACCCACGTCCGAATCTAGCCGTCAGATCGGCGGACAACCGTTCCATCAACTGCTCGCCGTAACCGGCCCGCCGTCTGCCTTTCTGCTCGGCCTCGACGATCCGGCGGCCAATCTCCCAATAGCTGGCCGTCATCAGCGCATTGACACTACGCGCCGCCGCCTGGCGCGCTGCATCCAGCAGCTCCACGATGCCGCCGTGGATGCCGGCATAGCCAGCCGGTAAGGCGGCGGGTTTCCGCGTTGTCACAGGTGTCTTCCTTGGCATGCTGTTGCCTCCATAGAACGTGATGCCCCGGTAATCGCCAGCCGCCGACTCGCCACCAGTTCGGCCGCGTCCCGTACCGGCTTGTCCTCGGTATGAACATAGTGCATAAACATCGCCACGGTCTTGTGACCTGTGAGCTTCATGCCCACCTTGGTTGGCACGCCCGAGTTGGCAATATCGGTGGTCGCCCGGTGGCGGATGCCATGCGTGCCGACGTGGGGCACGCCAGCGGCCTTGAGCGCGCGCGTCCAGCCGCCGTAGTGTTCACCGTGGGTCATGTGCCGAGTCGGATCGTTGGGCGACGGCAGGACGTGGGGGCAGCCTTCCCGGCGCGGTGCGGTGGACAGCAGCCGATAGGCTTCCTCACTCATCGGCTTGGAGATGCCGCCGGTCTTGCTGTCAGGCCAGACGACGCGGCGATGCTCCAGATCAACCCAGCCCCATTCCAGCGGGCAGATTTCGGAGCGCCGGGCGGCAAACTCGAATTGCAGGCGGATCGCCAGCGGGATGACGTAGTTTTCCAGTCCCTCGGTCTCCAGGTGTTCCAGGTGGCAGAAGATCCGCACCAGTTCATCGTCCACGATGAGTCGGGTTTCCTTGCCGGGCGGGTACATCGGGACGTGGCGGCACGGATTCGTGCCGTCCGGGCGCAGCCCCCACACTTCGGCCAGGTTGAACATCTTGCGCAGCACGCCGAAGGTGCGGTTGGCCTCGGCCTGCTTGTAGGCCAGCTTCTTCATCAGCGCGGCCACATCCGGGCGCTTCACGTCCTGCACCTTCATCCGCCCCATGATCGGGATGATGCAGCGGTCAATTACGCCCTGATAGCCGCGCTGGGTGCTGGGCTTGTTGCGCTGCTTGGAGTAGTCCTCCATGAAGGTGGTGCAATACTCTTTCATGGTCGGCGCCTTGCGGGCGGCGTTCTTGGCCGCGCTGGGGTCGCCACCCTTGCGCACCTCGGCCAGCCACTCCTGCGCCATCGTGCGTGCCTGATCGACCGTCAGTTCCCCGTACTGGCCCAGGGCGGGCTTACGGCGCTCGCCGGCATTCGTGCGGTACTGGAGCATGAACACCTTGCGGCCCGCCGGGGTGATCTTGCACAGGAAGCCAGGCACAACGGTATCCCGCAGTTCGATGGCCTTGTCTTGAGGTTGCGCCGCATCGACTGCGGACTTGGTGAGCTTGATCTTCGCCATGATGACTCCTCGGAAAGCCCGGTTTCCAAGAGCCGCATGGGAGCCACGCGAGGGGAAGCCGGGTCAAGTTTCGGAAAGCACCGGCATATCTTGAACTCGCCTAAGTGATTGATAAACCTGCTGTATCGAGCCTTGGCGTAGTCCAGCGAATTGCCGAGCTAGAGTCATCGTGAAACAAAAAAACACCCCACAGGCGGACCGGTGGGGTGCTTCGGCCGGGGCGCTTTGCCCCGGGGTCAGGCCGCTGGCGCGGCTTGACTCGGACGGGCCGTCTTAGACGACCTGGATGGACTTGGCCTGGGGACCTTTCTGGCCCATGCCGGAAACGAAGGACACGCGCTGGTTTTCTTCCAGCGAGCGGTGGCCTTCGCCAACGATTTCTGTGTAGTGGGCGAAAAGGTCCTTGCCGCCGGCTTCCGGGGTGATGAAGCCGAAGCCCTTTTCATTGTTGAACCACTTGACGATGCCGAATTCTTTATCTGTGCTCATTTGATAATACTCCTGTTGACGTTGAGCGGAATGCTCGGGCAGGACACCAGGCGTATAAAGGCACTAATCGGCACGGGTTGCTGTGCTAACTGATCCAAATAACTAACCTAAATATTCACTTGCCGACGGGCAGAATAACCTCTAAGCGCCGGGGGGTCAATGTATTTTATGTGATGCGGCTCTTACACCACTTGCCATGCCTTGGCAACCCGCGCGCGGACGCGGCGCGCATGCGCCCGGGTAGTCAGAACGAGTGCGGCGCCATGATGGACTCGGAGCCGGCGCAGACGATCCGGTGGCGGTATCCGGCCTCGGGCAGTATCCGCGAAAAGAAGAAATCCGCCACGTCCAGCTTGGATTGTGCCATGCCCGCCAGGCCGGAATCCCGCAGGCCGTGCGCCGCGCACGTCATCTTCGCCCACGCAAAACCCATGGCAACCAGGCCGAACAACTGAAGGTAGTCGTGCCCGGCGGCGCCGTTGGCATGGGGATCCGTGCGCGCACTCTCGATGACATGGTCCGTCGCGGCGCGCAGACTGCCCAGCGCCTCGTTCAGCGCACGGGAGAATCCGGGCCGCAGGCATTCCATCCGCTCGCTTTCCCGCTGCACGAGCGCGAAGAAGGCCTGGACCACGGCGCCGCCGTCCCCGGTGATCTTGCGACTGACCAGATCCAGCGCCTGGATGCCGTTGGTGCCTTCGTACAGGGGAATGATGCGGCCGTCGCGCACATATTGCTCCACCCCGGTTTCGCGGATGTAGCCATGGCCGCCGAACACCTGCATCGCGGCATTCGTGGCTTCAAAGGAGCGGTCGCTGAAATAAGACTTGAACACCGGCGTCAGCAGCGCAAGATAGCCCTCGCAGCGGGCTCGATGCTCCGCGTCCGGATGGGCGTACTGTTGATCGAGCCGGATGCCGGCCCAGAGCCACAGCGCCCTGGCGCCTTCCACGAAGGCACGCGCGGTGAGGAGATTGCGGCGCACGTCGGCATGCGCAACGATGGGCACCGGCGCTTCGGCGGAGCCCGCGTCGCGCCCCTGGCGCCGCTCCCGGGCATAGGCGCTGGCGGCCTGCAGCGCCGCTTCGGCAAGACCGACCGATTGCACCGACACCCCCAGGCGTGACGAATTCATCATGGTGAACATGGCGCGCAGGCCCTGGTTCTCGCGGCCCACCAGCCAGCCCCGGGCGCCGTTGAAGGCAAGGCTCGCCGTCGCCGATGCCTTGATTCCCATTTTGTGCTCGATGCCGGTGCATTCGAGCATATTGGGCAGCGTCCATTCCCCGTCTTCCCCCGGCAGCAGCTTCGGCACCGCGAACAGGCTCAGACCCTTGGTGCCTGCCGGGGCATCCGGCAGACGGGCCAGCACCAGATGCACGATGTTGTCCGACAGATCATGCTCGCCGGCCGTGACGAAGATCTTGGTCCCGGTCACCCGATAAGCGCCGTCGGGCGCCGGTTCCGCGCGGGTCCGGATCAGGCCGAGATCCGAACCGCAGTGGGGCTCGGTAAGGCACATCGTCCCCATCCAGCCGCCGTCCACCAGATGCGGCAGGAACCGCTTCCTGAGCGCCTCGCCGCCGTGCGCGGATATGGCCGAATAGGCGCTCTGGCTCAGGCCCAGATAGGTGCCGAAAGCCGTGTTGGCACCGCTGACGATTTCCCGCAGGATCAGGCCCACCACGCGCGGCAGCCCCTGCCCGCCGAACGCGGGGTCGGCCACCAGACCCGGCCAGCCGCCCTCACGGTAAAGGGAGTAGGCCTGGCCGAAGCCTCGCGGCGTGCGGACCCTGCCGTCCTCCCACCGGCAGCCTTCTTCATCGCCGCTGCGATTGAGCGGCGCCAGCGCTTCCTGCGCCAGCCGCGCGCCCTCTTCCAGCACTGCCCTCACGAGCTCCAGGCCGGCTTCACGGTGGGCGGGCAAGGAAGCCAGTTCCCCCTCGTAATCGAGCACGTGCTCCAGCAGGAAAAGATAATCGGAAACGGGAGCGGTATAAGTCGACATAGGTTTGCTTGCTGTTGGGTCGGCGGTGGGTGGGTCTTACTTCTGGCTCAGACCGAGCTCATCCAGGATTTCCTTCTGCTCGCGCATGGTCTGTGCGCCGAAGTCGCGGAATTCCCGGGAACCGCGGTAATGCGGCACCATGTCGTACTTGGCCAGCGCCTCGGCGAATGCGGGCTGCTCCATGGCGTCCTTGAAGGCGTCATGCAGCTTCGCAACGATGGCGGGATCGGTATCCTTGGGCGCCACCAGTCCCCAGTAAGAGCTCTGGCTCATGGGAATGCCGACTTCCCTCAGGGTCGGCACATCCGGAAAGGCCGCCATCCGCTCTTCTCCCCAGGTCACCAGCGCGCGCATCCGGCCCGATTGCACGAAAGGCGCCCAGGCCGACGTTTCGGCGGCCGAATCCACATGGCCGCCCGCCACGGCCTGCAATGCTTCGGCGGAGCCCTTGAACGGAATGTGATTGAGCTCGATGCCCGCCTGGCGGGAAATCTGCTCCATCGTCAGATGCTGCGTGCTGGCGATGCCGGTGGTGCCATAGGTGACGGCGCCCGGGTTTTTCCTGGCCGCCGCCACGAAGTCCTCCCAGGTCTTGATGGGCGAGGACTCCAGGACCACCACGCCGAACGCATAGCCGGTAAGGCCGATCACGTAGGAAAGATCTTCCACGGGATCCCAGTTCAGGCCGACGGTGTAGGGCATCCGGTACATGCCCAGCGACGTGATGCCCAGGGTGTATCCATCGGGCGCGGCGTTCTGCAGCGCGGCGGCGGGCATGGTGCCGCCGACTCCGGTCCGGTTCTCGATCACGACGGGCTGGCCCAGCTTCCTGGACACCAGCTCGCCCAGCACGCGCACCGGCGCGTCGGTGGACCCGCCCGGAGCAAAGCCCACCATCACCTTGATGGGCCGCGAGGGGAAGCTTTCCGCGGCATGAGTGTGGGCAAGCGGAGCCAGCGCCAGGGTGCAGGCGGCCAGAACGCCCGCGGATTTCCAGTAAAAATGCATTTGAGTTGTCTCCCAGAAAGTAGAGCTTGTGGTGTGCAACGTTGCCCGGGGCGCCTGTGGCGCCACCCGGTTCATGCGCGGCCGGCCTCTCCACAAGCAGCAAGGCCGGCTCTCGGGCGCGTGATCATTTGCCGGCAAATCTGGCCGGACGGCGTTCGATGAACGACTGGCGACCTTCGGCCGCATCTTCCGAATCGAGCAAGGCCACCATCTCGGGAACCAGTTGTGCCGCGGCCACCATTTCCCCTTCGCGCACTGCGCGCAACGAAGAGCGCAGCGCGGTCTGCACGCCCAGCGGCGCCTGGGCGCAGATGCTGTTGGCGATTTCCACGGCCCGCCGAAGCTGCGTGCCCACGGGCACGACTTCCTGCACCAGGCCCATGCGATGGGCTTCCCGCACATCGAAGGTCTCGCCGGTCAGGATCCAGCGCATGGCGTTGCCCCAGCCGACTTCCCTCGGAAAACGGATGGTCGCCCCACCAAAGGGATAGATGCCGCGGCCGACCTCCATCTGCGAGAACCTGCTGTCTTCGGCCGCCACCCGCACGTCGGTGGCCAGGGCGATCTCGATGCCCAGTGTCAGGCACCAGCCCTGCAGCGCGCATACCATGGGTTTGCTGCGGTGTTCGGTATAGAAACCCCGGAAGTCCACGCCGCCTTCCGGAATGCCTCCCTTTCCGCTCTGCAGCGCATCGCTGACCTGGCCCAGGTCCAGGCCGCCGGTGAAGTGGTCGCCATGCGCATAGAGCACGCCGCATCGCACTTCGGGATCGCGTTCCATCTCGCCGTAGGCAAAGGCCAGCTGCTCCCTCATGTCCAGATCGAACGCGTTGCGCTTGGGCACACGGTTCAGGCCGATCAGATAGATGTGCCCGAGGCGGTGCCGGGTGATGCTGCGGCTGTCGCTGCCGAGATCCAGGTCTTCGAGATTCATGTTTTCTCCGTTCAGTTGTTGGATGCCGGATGGGCGAGCGCTCGCTTGTCGATCTTGCCCACCGCGGTACGCGGCAATTCATTCACCATTTCGAGAATGGCGGGGACCTTGAAGGGCGCGAGCTCCGCGCGGCACCGGGCAATGACCTCTTCCCGCGATACCGCCGCCCCGGGCTGCGGCACGATGACGGCCTTGACCGTTTCGCCCCGATACTCATGAGGCGCCCCGACGACGGCCACTTCGGCCACTCCCGGCATGGCGCCAATGACCCGCTCTATCTCGGCGGGATATACGTTGTATCCACTAGCAACGATGACGTCCTTTTCACGGCCGACCACATACAGATAGCCGTCCTCATCCACGCGGACGAGATCGCCGGTCATGAGCCAGCCATCGCGCAGCGCCTCGCGGGTCAGCTCCGGGTCCTTCCAGTACCCTTTCATGACCTGCGGCCCCCTGATGGCCAGTTCGCCGACCTCGCCCACCGGCACATCCATCAACCCGCCGCCTTCGGCACGGACCACGCGCACATCGGTGAACGGCACCGGAATGCCGGAGCTGCCCTGGCGGCGGGGAATGAAGCCGGGATAAGTGTGGGTGCTGGGCGATGCCTCGCTGATGCCGAAGCCGCTCAGCACCTGCGCGCCGACCCGGGCTTGGAACTGTTCCCAGTGGGCGGGCGGCATGGGCGCGCCGGCCGAGTTGTAGATGGCCACCCTGTCCAGACGGAAATCCTCGAGATCGGCTTCCCGCAGGAACGCGGCATACATGGTCGGCACGCCATAGAAGACGAAGGGCCGCTCGTCGCGGATGAGTTCCAGGACGGAACGGGCCTGGAAACGCGGAACGATCAGCTGATTCATGCCGATCCGCACACTGGTCAGCGTGACGCAGGTCAAACCGTACACATGACTCATCGGCAGTGTATTGACGACCTTGGCATCGGCGGGAACCTCGATCGGCCCAAGCGTGACGCGCAAGCGCTGCTCTACATTGCACAGCATGTTCTCATGGGTGAGCATGACGGCCTTGGGCAGGCCCGTGGTGCCGCCGGTGTACTGCAGCAAGGCGAGATCGGCGGACTGGTCGGGCCACGCGGCCCGCTCTTCGTAAGGCACCCCGCAGGGCCCCTGTACCCGGCGCAGCCCCTCAGCTTCATCCACCTGAAACACGGTCAGCCCCAGCGGCTGCCCGTCGGCCCTGAGCTTTTCGATCTGATCGCCGGTAGTCACCAGCACCCTGGCCCCGGCATGAGCGAGAATGCGCTGGATTTCCGGCGCCACATAGGCCGGA
Source organism: Alcaligenaceae bacterium (assembly GCA_013416455.1). Lineage (GTDB taxonomy): Bacteria > Pseudomonadota > Gammaproteobacteria > Burkholderiales > Burkholderiaceae_B > Yanghanlia. The sequence continues at coordinate 21,489 of JACCES010000019.1, forward strand.
TTGACCTGGACCACCGTTCCTTCCGCCAGCCATGCGCCGAACAGCGCCGCCACGTACTCGGGCATATTGGGCAGCAGGATGGCGACCCGCGCTCCCCCCGCCACACCGGCTTCCCGGAAAAGCCCGGCATAGGCCAGGGCTTCCCGCCGCAGCCGCAGGAAGCTCCACTTGACCGCGCCCGCCGTGAGCGCCGGCGCGTCGCCGAAGCGGGTGGCGGCGCTGGCGAGCATTTCGGGCAGGCGGCGGCCGGAGAAGTCCAGCGGTGCCTGTGCCGAGGGCGGATAGAATTTCGTCCAGGGACGGGCTTTCATGGACATACCCTCAGACGTTGGCCGCCTTGCCGCTGGCATCGCGACGGATGCTGTGGGTTGCGCCGCTCTTCTTCATGGCGATCGCCTCATCGCTGAAATGACTCAGCTGGTGGCTGTCGAAATGCGAACGCAGGGCGTTTTCCCGCCCCATGATGTCCATGGTGCGATTGAGCGACTTCTTGATCAGCTTGAGCGCGAACGGCGGCGCTTCGGCCACTTTGTCGGCCATGGCCATCACCGCGTCGTCGAGTTCGGCGCGCGGCACGACCCGGTTGGCCATGCCGGCGGCCAGGGCTTCCGCCGCGGTGATGCGCTGGCCGGTAAACAGCATTTCCTTGGCCTTGCGCCCCCCCAGCACCCATGGGTGGATCAGCACTTCCACCGCCGCCACCGCCATGGTGTGGACGACCGGATCGGCAAAGAACGCATCGTCGGAAGCGATCATCAGATCACACATGTTCGCCACCATGAAGCCGCCGGCGATGCAGGCGCCCTGCACTTGGGCGATCGTGGGCTTGTGGCAATTGAGGATGTTCAGGCAGTACTCGAAATAGTATTGATCCTCGTACTTCCAGCGCTCTTCGACGCCATAGCCCGACCGCAGTTCCTTGCCTTCCTTGAGATCGTGACCGGCCGAGAAGTGATCGCCCTTGCCCGCCAGCACGATGACACGCACCTCGTCATCGCGTTGCGCCTGCTGCAAAGCCGTATTGAGCTCTTCCAGCAGCCGCGTGTTCTCGGCATTCCGCATTCCGGGACGGTTGTGCCAAATGCGTGCCACAGGCCCGATTCTTTCGTAGACGATCTCTTGATAATCCATGCTTGCTCCTGGTTTCGTACCGCTATCCGCCCCCTGCGCCAACGTCGGGGTCCGTCTTGATCTTTACGATTACCAGATATCAGATCATTATTTCTAATCAGTGTCAAGATAACTGACAAGATGATAGTTAAGATTAGAGGAAGGCGGTGCGCATCTGCTGCCGGAGTTCGAGCTACCATATAGCCAGGAAATCGCGAAAGCGTAAAGAAACGGCCTGCCGGAAAAATGACAGAAACTTCCCACCCAGACATTGCCGGGCGCCCGCAGCCCGCGCCCACCAAGCCATCACTGCGGAAAACGGCGTATCACCACGGCAATCTGCGCGCCGCACTGATCGAGGGCGGGCTGGCCCTGCTCGAAACCTCGGGGGCCGCATCTTTGAGCATGCGGCAGCTCGCCAGGCATATCGCGGTTTCACAGGCCGCGCCCTACCATCACTTTCCGGACAAGAACGCGCTGCTGGCCGCATTGGCTGCCGAAGGGTTCCGCCAAAGGGGGCGGATACTGCGCGCGGCCTCCCTCAAGCACCCCACCCTCGAATGGCGCATCCGCAGCCTGGTGTCCGGCTATGTCCGCTTCGCCCAGGCTTCCCCGGAACTGTTCCGCCTGATGTACGGGCCGCTGATCCAGAACAAGAACGCTTATCCCGAACTCGCCGAGGCGGCGACGGAAGCATTCGATGCCCTGGCGGCGCTCATGCGCGACATGATCACCGATTTCGGCATCCGGCATATCGACCCGCTGCTCGCCACCGTATCCCTGCTGAGCCTGAGCCATGGGCTGGCACACCTGATCGTCGATGACCGGGGTTCGCCCACGCTGGCCAGCACGGTCGAGGACGACCGCGCCGTGGTCGAGCACGCCGCGAAGATGTTCGTGTCGGGGTTCAACCCCCGGGCCGCCGCCGACCCGGAGCCGGGCCGGCCGTAGCCCGGGTCACTGTGAAGAACTCCGGCCCCGGGGGCCGGAGCTTGTCCACGTCGCGGCCTGTATGCCGCTCCGTTTCGCCAGGCGCAGAAGAGTCATCAATGATTCTCCCGTGTCCGGGCTCATCCACCACAATACGGGGGCGCCTTTGGTGCCATATACACGTCCATCGTCATTCTTGGTGGTGATGCATACATGGCGGTTTCCCTTACCCGTCAATTCATCTTGATGCCCAGTTCCTTCACCAGCGGGCCCATATTCTCGCTTTCGGTTTCGATTCTCCGCACAAAGGCATCCGCATCCTCCCATATGGCTTCGAGCCCGAGCGCGTCCATCTTCTCCACGAGATCGGGCATGGCCAGAACGACCTTCAGATCCGCGGCAATCTTGTCCCGGATGGCGTCGGGCAGCCCACGAGGGCCGACCAGACCATGCCAGACCGGCGCCTCCGAGTTGCGGTAGCCAAGCTCGGCCAGCGTCGGGACGTCGGGCAGGGAAGCTATCCGTCGCGAGCTGTTCGTGGCCAACGGACGCAGTTTGCCGGTGGAGAACAATTGCGGATAGGCGGGTACGCCATCGACGCCCGCCTGGATTTCGCCCGAAAGCAGCCCTTTGGTTACGTCGGCGCCACTGTTATAGGGGATGTACTCCATCCGGACACTGGCATCCCGCACGAAACGCTCATAAGCGAGCTGCATGCCCACACTGCCGCCCCCGACCGTGATGGTGCCGGGGGTCTTCCTGGCCAATTCGACCATTTCTTCCACCGTGGCCGCCGGCAAGGTGTCGTTGGCTACGATGATCAGCGGAACATTCGCGATGACCCCGATATGCGAGAAATCCGCCATCGGATCATAGGGCAGCTTGGTGAAGGTGAATTGGTTGATCGTCAGCGTCGAATTGATAGGTTGAAACAAAGTATATCCGTCCGGCGTCGCGCGGGCCGCCTCCGCGGCCGCAATGACCGTGTTGCCGCCCGGCTTGTTATGGACCACCACCTGCTGCCCCCAGCGTTCGGTGAGCTTGTGGGCGATATGCCTGGCCGTTGCATCGGCCGTCCCTCCCGCCGCGAATGGCACGATCCAGCGAACGGAACGTGTTGGCCAATCATCATGCTGCTGCGCCTGGCTGGCAGGCATTGCCACCCAAAGCAGGGCGGCCATTGCCGCGTGGATCTTCAGTTTCATGGAATGTCTCCTTGGATTGTTCTGATTCGATATCCGCCGCGGAAATCCGGCGCGCCCGACCCTCATCCACGAAGGGCGCCCGCCTGCCGGCCGTAACCCGCCGGGTCGACGCGCACGTCGATCAGACAAGGCCGATCCTCTTGGAAAGCCTCGCTCAGCGCCCGGACATACTCATCACGAGTCGTGGCGGCCCAGGCCCGCAGCCCCAGCGCCCTGGCCATGCCGGCGAAGTCGACCGGCCGCCAGCCAACCCCCGCGCTTTCCAGGCCGCGATTGGCCTGCTTCAACGCAATGAGCGAAAGTGAACTGTCGTTGAACACGATGATGCAGAGCCGCCGGCATGCCTGGGCGGCGGTCACCAGCTCCCCCGCGCACATCAGCAGGCCGCCGTCCCCCGTAAAGACGATCGTCCGGCGGTCTTCCGCGTTCAAGGCGGTGGCGATTCCCGCGGGCAGGGCATAGCCCATCGTCGCCAGGCCGTTGGAAATGAGCGCCGTGCTCGGCAACCGCGCCTGCCAGAAAGCCATGGCGGAAAACATGTGCGCGCCGGCGTCGACGGTGATGGCGGGCCGCTCTTTCCCGGCTGTTTCCATGGCGCATTCCACGACCTGCTGGGGCGACACGCCCTTGCCGCCATCCGGGTACGCCAGCCGTTCGCGCATGCGGCGCTTGTGCCCGGCGAGGCCGTCCTCCGCCCAGCCGGAGTCCGGACAAGCATCGAGCAGGAGATCAATGCTCGGGGACAGCGCGCCGTAGCAACCCGCCGCGGGCTCCACATAATGCACGGGATGGCGCCGCAGCGCGATGTCGATGACGGGAGCGGTATACGGCCAGGGGCGGCCGATCAGCTCCACCGGATCGAGCCCGCACAACACGATCAGGTCCGCCTCGGCAATGCAGTCCCGCTCGGCGGCCCCGCCGGTGAAATGGCCGATCACCCACGGGCTCTCGTCGCTCAGGACGCCTTTGGCCTTGTACGTGGGAAACACGGGACAACGCAGGCGTTCGGCCAGGGCGAGCAGCTTTTCGGGCACCCCATGGGCGCGCGCCTCCAGGCCGACGATGAGCACCGGCCTCTTCGCACCGCGCAACAGACCGGCGGCGTCGCCGTGAGCGCCAGCCGGCGCCGGTTCTTGCGCGATGCGGGAAAAGTCCCGCGCCCCGACCTCGCGCCCGGCGTTCTCTCCCGTCAGTTCGATGTGCGCCGGCCCCCACGGGGCCGTAAACATGGCCCGGACGAGCGACACCAGCTCGACGGCGGGATCGTCGGACTCCAGACGCCCGCTGGCCTTCACGACCGGCCCGGACATGGCGCGCTGATCGAACACCTGGTGCGTGTCGAAAGTGACCTGGCGCGGCGTCCACCCGTCACTGATGAAAAGGACCGGAGCCCGATCGAGGGCGCCATGCGCCAGGCCGTTCATCGCACTGGCCGCGCCGGGGCCTTGTGTCACGACGGCCACGCCGAAGCCGTTGCGCAGTTCGGCATCGGCGGCCGCCATCAGGACAGCCCCCGTTTCCGTCCTGCATAGATGAAACGCGATGCCTTCCGCGCGGAAAGCCTCGATGAGGTCGAGCGAACTTCCCCCGCCCGGCACGCCGAACGCGTGCTTGACGCCATTCCCCGCGCACATCCGGGCAATCATCCGCGCCACTGTGGTTTTTTCCATGAATCCTCCCATTCCCATCAGACTTTCAGAACGAAAGGATCCTGGATCTCATCGCTGAGCTCGCACCACACGCACTTGGTCTGCAGAAACTGATCGATGGCCTCCACGCCATTGACCCGTCCGATTCCGCTGTCCTTGTAGCCGCCGAAGGGCGCATTGAACGCCAGTGCCCGATACGTATTGACCCAGACCGTGCCGGCCTGCAGACGCTGCGCCATGGTATGAGCGCGGCGCAGGTCCTTCGTCCACACCCCGGCCGCCAGGCCGAATTTCGTGGCGTTGGCCTTGGCAACCACGTCGTCTTCATCGCTGAATGGCATCACGGCCAGCACCGGCCCGAACACCTCTTGATGAATGAGGGGATTGTCATCGCCGACACGGTGCAGAATGGTCGGTTCGAAGAAGTAGCCCTCTTCCAGGCCCGCGACCGCGGCTCGCCGGCCGCCGCTCAGGACCTCGGCGCCATGCGCCACGGAATCGGCCACCATGGCTTCGTTCTTGCGCAGCTGCGCCCGGGTCGCGGCCGGCCCCATCTGGGTGTCGGGCGCCAGAGGGTCGCCGAGCTTGATGGACCGGGCCCGCTGCACGAGCCGGTCGAGCACCTGATCGTAGATGCTCTGATGTATATAAGCGCGGGAACCGGCGATGCAGGTCTGCCCGGCCGCGGCGAAGATACCGGAAAGCAGGCCCGCCACCGCGTTGTCGATCGCGGCGTCCTCGAAAACGATGTTGGGGCTTTTCCCCCCGAGTTCGAGCGCGCAGCTCGCCAGACGGGCGCCCGCCCGCGCCGCAATGGCGCGGCCCGCCGCATCGCTGCCCGTGAAGCTGATCTTGGCGACATCCGGATGATCGACCAAGGCTTCACCGGCGGCGCGCCCGCCGGTCACCACGTTGATCACTCCCGGTGGAATGCCGGCCTCCTCGGCGCACTTCATGAGCTCGAACGCCGAGGCGGACGTCACCTCCGAGGGCTTCAAAACCACCGTGTTCCCCGCCGCCAACGCCGGGGCGCAGCTCATGACCGTCAGGAATGTGGGTGAATTCCACGGCACGATGACACCCACCACGCCCAGCGGTTCACGCAGCGTGTAGTTCAGGACGCTCTTGCGTTCGAGCGGAATGACGCGGCCTTCGATCTTGTCCGCCAGGCCGCCATAGTAGTAGAGCCATTCCCGGACGATGTTGGCCTGAGCGTGCATTTCGGCCAGCAGCTTGCCGTTCTGCGCGGATTCGAGCCGGGCGATGCGCTCGGCATTGCTGGCGATCTTCTCGCCCCACGCCATGAGCAGGCGCCCGCGCCGGGTGGCGGAAAGATCGCCCCACGGCCCGGACAGCGCGCGCCTCGCCGCGGATACGGCGGCATCGATGTCCGCCGCGGTCGACTCCGCAAAACTGCCCCATTCGCGGCCGGTGGCGGGATTGAAACTGACGAACCGGCCGCCATCGCAAGGCGGGACGAACCGCCCATCGATGTAGTTGTCGTAACCGCGGTTTTCTTCTTTCATTGTCTGCATGGAATGATTTCCTGGCTCATTCGGGCTGGATTCCGGCGCCCTGGATAGCCGCCCCCCACGCCTGCTGTTGCGCGGCAACCAGTTGGCCGAGCTCGGCCGGGCTGGACGGACGCACCTCCAGACCCATCGAAGCCATCCGGTCACGGACTTCTTCCTTGCCAAGCACGGTCATCAAAGCGCCGTTCAACTTGTTCACGACATCGTCCGGTGTGCCGGCCGGCGCGAGCAGGCCCCCCCAGTTGGAAAAATCGAACCCGGGAAAAGCCTCCCCCACCGCCGCCAGATCGGGCAGGACGGGGGACCGTTCGTCGGCCATGACAGCGATTGCACGCAGTCTTCCCGACTCAACGAAGGAGCGCGCGGAACCCCAGTCCGTGAAGACGAAATCGACGCGGCCGGCCGCAAGATCGGTCAATGCATCCGGCGCACTCTTGTATGGCGTTTCGGTGGCGTCCAACCCCGTGAGAGTCTTGAAGTGGGCCGCCCCAACCCGCCCGGACGCATTGCCGAATCCATAGAAGCCGGTGCCCTTCTCGCGCACATACGCCACGAGTTCCCGCGGCGTTTCGACCGGCGTGGAAGCGTTTATGAGCAACACGAAGGTGTACAGGTTGAGCCCCCCGACCGGGGTGAAGTCCTTAATGGGATCGTAGGGCAGGTTCTTCGTCAGGAATGCCGCCGTGGAATGTGTGGATGAACTTCCCATCCCGAGGGTGTAGCCATCGGCGGGCGACCTGGCCAGGGCCAGGGTCGCGATCTGGCCAAGCGCTCCCACCCGGTTCTCAATGACGATCGGCGTGCCCAGCTCAGGCTGAAGATGCTGGGCCAGCAGGCGAGCCAGGATATCCCCGCCGCTGCCCGGCCCGAACGCCACGATTATCTTGATGGGCTTGCTTGGAAAAGTCTCGGCCTGCACAGCCCCGAAAGACAGGCACGACAGCGCGATGAGCGCCGCAAACGCTTTCTTCAACATCGGTAACCCTCCTTGTTTAGTGATGAATTTTTGTGCGTACAACTATTGTGATCCATCACACGCTCAAGGTCAATATCCTTTATTAATATGGGTTACAGCGGAATTTATCTCACAAAGAAGATATAAAATTGTATGAACAAATAAAAACTCAGAACACCGGGGCGGGCATACGGACAAATCGGGAAGGGGCATTCAACAGCGGGCGCCTCACGGGCCGGACGCGGCGTGCCGGAGGCCCGGCACGGTGGCTGAGGTAAAATCCCGGCCATGTCCACGATCGCCAAAACAGCCCAGAAAAGCACTGCCGCAAAAGGAAGGCGCAGCCGGTCCCAAAAGGGGGGCACCGCCGTCCCCGCGGCCTCGCTCGAATCAGGCATCCCGCTCTATCGCCAGATCGTGCAGCATCTGCGGAACGACATCATCCGCGGGGCATACCCCGTCGGTACGCAGCTGCCCACCGAAGAAGACCTGGCGGAACGTTTTGCCGTCAGCCGGCATACAGTGCGCGAAGCGCTGCGCCAGCTCCGCGCGGACGGCCTGGTGTCTTCCCGGCAAGGTTCGGGCACGACGGTCATGCCCCCTCCGTCCGAGACCGTCTTCAATGTGCACCGGGTGGCGTCGATCGATGAATTGATCGCCTACGCGGTCCACAGCCGTTATGACGTCGAACGATCCGAAATCGTCATGACCGAAGACGTATCGCTCGACGAGGTCGATCTCCCCCCCGGTCAACGATGGCTGCGGCTGGAAGGCCTGCGCCGCGCCGACACGCCACCGGCGGAACCCATCTGCTGGACGCAGGTGCTGGTTGCCATGGAATATGCCGGCGTGGAACGGCTCATGGGCCGCCAGAGGGGGCCCATCTGGCAATTGATCGAAGACATGTACGGGGAACGTCTCGTCGAAGTCGAGCAGATGCTCCGCGCCCGCCCCGTTCCCGACGAAATCGCGGATGCGCTCGGTGTGCCGCCAGGGTCCTCCGTCGTGGAAGTCAGGCGCACATACCGGACGTCGACCGACAAGATCGCCGAGATATCGAGCAACCTGTATCCCGCTGAAAAATTCCGCTTCAACATGAAGCTGCGCCGCGCCTGAGGCGCGCTTCCCCCTTCCCCGCCCTTCATCCTCCCTCCCCGTTCCTTTGCCCCCCCCTGGCTGGCCGGAGCCCGCGCCCCGGCCGGGGTCCATCCCCGCCCTGGACACGGCTCGCCCAACCATCCCGCTGCTGGTCTCATCGCGTATTTGTACAACATGTTCGTACAACTTTTGCTAGGTAATTACCCTAGTTATTTTATTGTATGTGAGGTTGATAATATAAAGTTGTATGGACATAAATTGGCCCTGAGCCTGCGAGGGGAACAATTGTGAACCACACCACACCGCGAAATCAATAAAGGGGACAACTCATGCAACGACGTACATTTCTGCAGGCGGCGGGGCTCGCCGCACTCGCAACGGCGGCCGGCGCCAGCCGTGCCGCCTCCTACCCATCCCGCCCGGTGACCATCTGGGTTCCCTATGCAGTGGGCGGCAACGCCGATCTGACTGCGCGCCTGTTTGGCGACGCCCTGTCCAAACAGCTGGGGCAGACCGTCGTCGTCGGCAATAAGCCCGGAGGCGGCGGCGCCATCGGCGCCACGCACATCATCGAATCCCGCCCCGACGGCTACAACGTATTGCTTTCGGCCCCAAGCGTGTTCTCGGTTACCCCCCATCTCGTCAAAGTCAGCTACGGCCCCTCGAACATCCGCCCGCTCTGCCTGGTCAGCAAGACACCGCTCGTGCTGGTCGTGCGCAAAGGCAGCAAATTCAAATCGCTGCAGGAAGTGGTCGAGACAGCCCGCAACTCCCCGAGCAGCATTCCCATGGGTTATGGCGGCCTGGGAACCCCCAACCATCTGGCCATGCTGAACCTCGAAGCCGTGGGCGGGATACTGCTCAATGGGATCGCGTACAAGGGGTCCGGCCCGATGCTGCAGGACATGCTGGCGGGGCACATCGAACTGGCCGCCGACCAGATTTCCACATCGAGGCCCTATATAGAATCCGGCGAACTGATCCCGATCGCGGTGTTCGGCTCTCCCCTGGACATTCTGCCCAACGTTCCCTCGGTATCGACCCTGGGGGCCGAGCCCTTCGACGTCACGACGTACCTGGGCATCGCGGCCGCGAAAGACACACCTGATACTATTGTCCAGGCCTTTCAAAAGGCCGCCCGGGAAGCCTTGGCCGACCCCCGCTTCATTTCAGGCATGGAGAACATGAACACCCAGGTGCATTGGGGCACCGCGGACGAATACCAGCAACTCATGAGCAACGAAGACGAGTTCATGCGCAAGATGGTCGCCGCGGGACGCATCCAGGCAAGCTGAATCCAGGCCCCGTCATTCAACCGTTCCAGACGCGACACATACCATGATCATCGACGACCCCAGCATCATCGACCCTCCACCCGATTCCGATCCGCGGCCCCCCAGCCTCTACGCCCTGCCTCCGGGCGCGGTGGACACTCATGCCCATGTCATCGGCACGCACTACATCGAAGAGCGCAGCTACACGCCGCATCCCGCAGCGCCTGAATCCTACGTGCGGATGCTCGATGCGAGCGGCATGGCCCACGGGGTCCTGATACAGGTCAGCGTCCATGGAACGGACAACAGCCTGATGCTCGACACACTGGCCCGGCATCCGCAACGGCTGCGTGGCATTGCCGTCGCCCCGCACGATCTTCCCGCACATCAATGGCAAGCCCTCAAGGATGGCGGTGTCGTGGGCTTGCGGCTGAACGCAACCACAGGCGGCGGTGTCGGTGTGTCAAAACTGCGGGAATACGAAGCCATCTGCGCAGAACTCGGCTGGCATCTGCAGTTCCTGATCCACGGCCACGAGCTGCCCGCGCTTGCGCCGCAGGTCGGCCGGCTGAAAGTTCCGGTGATATTCGACCACATGGGCTATGTCACGCCGGAACTCGCCGGCGCCGAAGCCGGCAACGCGCTGATCGGCCTGGTGCGCGATGGCGCATGGGTCAAGCTTTCCGGGGCCTTCCGCATTTCCAGTGAAGGGCCGCCCTATGCGGACACCACCTCTTTCGCATCCAGACTGGCCGAAACCGCCCCCGACCGCTGCGTCTGGGGCTCGGACTGGCCCCATGTCGGCTTTCGCGGCCGGATGCCGAACGTCGGCGACCTGCTGGACCTTCTCGCGGCATGGGTGCCGGACCCGGCCCGCCGCAATGCGGTCCTGGCCGCCAATCCGCAGCGGCTCTACGGGTTCCCACCGGCGAGCGATGCATGACCGGCTGGCGGCGGCGGGATGCGGGGCCGCCTCCGGTGGCCGCATCAGCATGGCGCCGCCTGACCCCGCCCTGAACGAAGCCCGCGCTTGAACACGGGGTCAACGGCAGGCCCGCTCCAGCATTTCGCGATGCCCGGGGTGGGCAATTGCAATCAGGGCCCCCCGCCGCGCCGCCTCGGAGCGGCCGCGCACATGGGCAATGCCATATTCCGTGACGTAGCAATCGACTTCATGCGCATCGAGCGAACAGGGGTGCTGCGGCGCCAGCGCCGGCACGATGGCGCTGCGGCCATGCCGGTCGCATGAACGCAAGGCAATGATGCTCAAACCGTGTTCCTGCGCCGCGGCGGCCCTCGCGAAATCCGGCAGGCCGCCGGGCAGCGACACCTGCCGCGCACCCGCCCATTCCGCATTGACCCGCCCCTGAAGATCGACCTGCAAAGCGCCGTTGATCGCTTTCAAGGATTGCACCTGCCGCAATACCTCCCCCGCGTGCGTAACGGCGCAGGACGCCAGAAACACTGAAGGGTTGCGGTCCATGAAGGCATAAAGGCCCGCCGTGCCCAATGCCATCGTCGCAACGCTGACGCCCGGCAGATAGCCCTTGCGGCTGTTGTCGATCACCCCCGCTTCCATCAAGGCCCGGGCTCCGTCGGTAAGGATGCCCGTGTGCAGGCCCAGCGACTTCAAGTGCGCGGCCTGTCTCAGGACCTGTTCAGGCAAGGCGCCCACACCGGTCTGCAGAACATCCCCGTCCTTCAACAGCGATACGACATGCCGCGCAATGTCGATATCAACGGTATCGGCATCCGGCGGCGTCATTTGATGCGGACCATCCTCCGACTGTATGCAGGCATCGATACGGCCCACATCCACCCAGCCCTCCCCCGGAACGACCGGCATGCCCGGGTCGATTTCCGCCACCACGAAACGCGCGGCGCGCAGCGCGGCGGGCATGTAATCGACAGCCACCCCCAGATTGCAGCGCCCCGAGGCATCGGGCGGCGCCACCCTCAGCAGCACCATCCCCGCCCGCTCGCCCGCGGGAAACAGCGCGGGCATCGCGGACAGCGGCCGGCGCAGCGCCACCACGCGGCCGGCTTCCATGGCCGCGCGCAATCCCGGTCCCGGCAGAGCGGTGGCGATCTTCAGGGAATCGCGCGCGGGCGCATCCGCATACGGCACCGGCCCGTAAGGCATGAGCGCATACACGCAACGCCCGCCGAGCATGGGCGCGGATTCCGCCAGCTGGCGCGCCAGCCGCGTGGGGTTGGCAGCGGCGGAATGGATGGTGACCGGCTCACCCGGCCTCAGGCCGCCCAGCAGATCGCTCAGGTGCGCCAGTTTCTTCAAATTCATCTTCATGACAAGTTGTACGTATCTATTATTTCACGAGAGAGTATATCGAATAACGAACTCTATTCAATATACGTGTCATTTTTTTAGCTGATTGTTGACGTGAATTATCGTCGATGCCATACTTGTACGTACTTATATAAACCCACAACCGAGGTGATAATTGGATACCCCAGGAGCACAAACCCCACTGACCGCGGAAGACGAAGCCGAACTCCTGCATGCCATCGATGCCTGGGCGCGGCGTTCGCTGCGTCCCGAAGTGGTGCGCGAGTTCGATCATGCGGATCGATATCCCGCGCATATCGTCGAAGAAATGAAAGAGCTCGGGCTTTTCGGGGCGACGATCAGCCCCGAGTACGGCGGCCTGGGCCTGCCCGCCAGCACCTACGCAAAAATCGTGATGCGTATTTCGTCCGTATGGATGTCCATCACAGGGATCATCAACTCCCATCTGATGCTGGCCCTGGCCATAGAAAAATTCGGTACTCCGGAACAAAAAAAGAAATGGCTGCCCAGTCTGGCTTCCGGCGAGATCCGGGGGGGGCTGGCACTGACCGAACCGGATGCCGGAACCGATCTGCAAGGCATTCGCACGACCGCGCGGCGGGAAGGCGACCACTATGTCATCAATGGCACCAAGACCTGGATCACCAACGCCGTGGAGGGCTCCTGCTTCGGCCTGCTGGTCAAGACGGACCCGGACGCTCAGCCTCGCCATAAAGGAATGAGCCTTTTCATCGCCCCCAAGAACCCGAATTTCATCAGCACGCGGAAACTGCCGAAACTCGGGTACAAGGCGATCGACACCGGCGAGCTCATCGCCGACGACTACCGTCTTCCGGCGGAAAACCTCATAGGCGGCGTCGAGGGCCAGGGTTTCTACCAGACCACGGGCGGGCTGGAGCTCGGGCGGATCAACGTCGCGGCCCGCGGCGCGGGGATCGCGGAAGGCGCCCTCCAGCTGGCGACGAAGTACGCACAAATCAGGCACACCTTCGGCAAGCCCATAGCGGAACACCAGGCCATTGCATTGAAGCTGGGTGAAATGGTGACCCGCGCACGCGCGGCGCGGCTGCTCACCCTCGATGCCGCCGCAAGCTTCGATCGAGGCGAACGCTGCGACATGGAAGCCGGCATGGCGAAGTACTTTTCATCCGAAGCCGCGCTGGAAAACAGCGTCGAGGCGATGCGGATTCATGGCGCCTACGGGTATTCCCAGGAATACGACATCGAAAGGCTGTATCGGGACGCTCCGCTGACATGTATCGGGGAAGGCACCAACGAGATGCAGCGCATCATCATCTCCAAGCAGTGGATCAAAAGGAACCCGGAATCATGACGGCCGAGAATGAGCCCAAGTCCGGCGCCGCATCCCGACCCGCGCACCTGCCGTTGCAGGGCGTCCGGGTGCTCGCGGTCGAGCAATTCGGCGCCTCGCCCTACGGAACGATGTTTCTCGCCCACATGGGCGCGGATGTCATAAAGATCGAGAACCCTTCGACGGAAGGCGATCCGTCCAGGCGGACCGGCCCGTATCTGCTCGACACGCACGACGGCCTTTACTTCCAGAGCTGGAACACCAATAAGCGCAGCATCGTTCTTGACATCAAATCGAAGGGCGGCCGCTCGGATTTCGAACGCCTGGTCGCACAGGCCGACGTGGTCATCAACAATCTGCGGGGCGATCAGCCAGAGAAGCTGAAGCTCGATCACGCCGCCCTCTCGCCCTTGAACCCGGCCATCGTATGCGTGCACATCTCGGCCTACGGCCGCGACAACACCCGCGCGGGCTGGCCCGGATACGACTACCTGATGCAGGCGGAAAGCGGCCTGATGCACTTGACGGGCGAACCCGACACGCCGCCCGCAAGAATCGGCGCCCCTTCCATCGTGGATCACATGACGGGGATGACGTCCATGGTCGGGCTGCTCGCCGCCCTGCTGCGCGCCCGCGAGACCGGCGAAGGCTGCGATGTGGATACCTGCCTGTTCGACGTGACGCTGCACCAGCTGGGCTACACCGCCACCTGGCTGCTCAACGAGGGCCACATGTCGGAGCGTCAGGAACGCAGCGGCCATTACTCGCTCGCTCCCGTCCAGACCTTCCCCACCGCGGACGGATGGATCTTCATCATGTGCATGACGCAGAAATTCTGGGAAGCCTTGCTGCCCATCATCGGCCGCAACGACCTCGCCGCAATGCCTGAATTCGAAACCCCCGCCACCCGCTACGATCATCGCGGGAAACTCACTGAAATCCTGGATGAAACGTTCCGGCGCCATCCCACCGATTACTGGCTGTCCAGGCTGCAAGGCGTGCTGCCCGTGGCGCCCGTCCGCAACCTGGCCGAGGCGCTGCGGGACGACTTCGTGGCAGAGTGCGGCATGCTGTCCGTCATGTCGCATCCCAAGCAGGCCGAGCTTCACATGCTGTCCAATCCTTTGAAATTCAACGGCCGGCGACCCGCGATCAGAAGCTGTTCGCCGCTGGGCGCCGATACCGAAGCGGTCCTGTCCTCGGTTCCCACGGGGGAAACAACCGAATGAAGCTGTCCGGAATCCGCGTCATCGACCTGTCCAACTTCCTGCCCGGCCCTTACCTGACACTGGAAATGGCCGACCATGGCGCACAGGTGATCAAGATCGAGCAGCCCGGGGTGGGCGACCCGGGCCGCGGCATCGGGCTGTCCGATGGCCCCCACACCGTCTTCTTCCGCAACCTGAACCGGGGCAAGGACAGTCTGGCCCTGGACCTCAAGACCAGCCGTGACCGCGAAATACTGCTCGATCTGATCGATACCGCCGACGTTTTCGTGGAGTCCTTCCGCCCCGGCGTGGCCAAACGGCTGGGAGTCGACTACGGCACATTGAGCGCCCGCAACCCCCGGCTTGTGTACTGTTCCCTCAGCGCATACGGCCAGGACGGCCCGTATCGCGACCGGCCGGCGCACGATCTGGCCATACAGGCGCTCAGTGGCGCGCTGAGCCTGAACGTCGACGCCGCCGGCGCCCCCGCCATCCCCGGCCTGCCCGTGTCCGATTATCTGAGCGCCCTGCATGGCCTGGCCGGCATCGCCATGGCGCTGCTGCGCCGCGAAAGCACGGGCAAAGGCGACTACCTGGACATTTCCATGATGGACAGCATGGTGGGCGCCCTGCGCAATGCCCTGGGCCCCACCTTCGCCGAGGGGCGCCAGCCCGATCCACTGCAGGAACGGACGACCGGCGGCAGCGCCTTTTATCGCATCTACGAAACCCGCGACGGCCGCCACATCGCACTGGCCGGGCAGGAGCCCAAGTTCGTGCACGCCCTGCTGGACGCGCTGGGCCGCGCGGACCTGGCCCCGCTTTGCCTGCGGGGCCCGGGAACGCACCAGGCGCCCGTCGTCGAATTCCTGCGGCAGACCTTTCTTCAGGCCACCAGCGAGGAGTGGCGGCGGCGGCTCGAAGCGCTGGACGTCTGCTTCGGAACGATACAGACACTGCCCGAAGCCATGCGCGACCCCCATGTGCTCGCGCGCCGGATGGTGCTGCACGATGCGGACGGCCGGCCTCATATTGCCAGCCCCATCCGTTTCCTGGATGAACCTCCGTCTTATGAACTCACGCCACCCGATTTGAATCAGCGCCAGCATCTTGCCAAGGACAAGCAACCATGACACGCAACATGATCGAGATCGAACCCGGACGCTTCCGCGAAAGTTTCGGCCGCTATTTCGAGGACTTCGAGATCGGCCACATCTACGAGCACAGGCCGGGACGCAGCGTCACACAGAACGACAACATCTGGTTCACCCTGCTGACCATGAACACGCACCCCTTGCATTTCGATGACGAATACGCTTCCAAGTCGGAGTTTGGCCAGGCGCTGGTCAACAGCTGCCTGACGCTGTCCATGGTGGTCGGCATGAGCGTCAGCGACGTCAGCCAGAAAGCCATCGGCAACCTGGGCTGGAGCGACATCCGGTTGAGCGCCCCCGTGTTCGTCGGAGACACGCTGTACGCCGAATCCACCGTGATCAATAAACGCGAATCCGCCAGCCGGCCCACTCAGGGAATCGTTACGGTACAGACGACGGGCAGGAAGGCGGACGGTACCACAGTGATCAGTTTCGAGCGCACCGTTCTGGTTCCCAAGCGCGGCCATGCCATCGACGACTGAAAAACATCCTACTGATCCATAGGCGACCGAGGAAAAACAATGCCTGACACTCAAAAAAAGCAGCTCGTGTATTTCGAAAGCTGGGTCGACCCCTGCGCACTGGATATCCTGGGCGAACGGGCCGATATACAAGTGAATCAGCTGCGCTACGGGGGGCCGGCCGAATCGAACTGGGAACACATGCGGGCCGCCATGGGCTACCAGTCCTCATCCCGCGTCGAATTGCGGGAACCCTGGTTTGCGGACGCCGCGCTGCTCGAACGCTGCCCCAGGCTGCTGGCGGTGTGTTCCACGGGCGCCGGCTATGACATGATCGACGTCGACGCGTGCACGGCCGCCGGCGTCATCGTCTGCAACCAGGGCGGCAGCAATCGCAACGCCGTTGCCGAACACGCCATCGGGCTGATGCTGTCGGTGTCGAAGAAAATCGGAGCCGCCGACCGTGCGATGCGCTCGCAGCCCGATGTGGAACGCTTCTTCTATACCGGCAACGACCTGCAGGGCAAGACCGTGGGCCTGATCGGTATCGGGCAAATCGGAAGCCGGACAGCCGAGTTGTGCAATGCCTTCGGCATGACGGTGCTGGCGTATGACCCCTTCCTGGATTCACAGCAGGTTTCGGCGCGGGGCGCCAGGCAGGTCGATCTGGGGGATCTACTGCGCGTGGCGGACTTCGTGAGTGTCCATTGCCCAAGAACCGAAGCGACGTTCGACATGTTCGGCGCCAAGGAATTTGCCTTGATGAAGAACACGGCCTGCTTCATCAATACCGCAAGAGGCGGCATCCACAACGAAGCCGCACTGTACGAGGCGCTGAGGGAACAACGCATCGCGGGCGCCGGGCTCGACGTGTTCCTCGACGAACCGCCGCCGCCCGACCATCCCCTGCTTTCCCTGGCCAACGTCGTGGCAACGCCCCACATCGCCGGGATCTCGTTTGAAGCGCTGCATAACATGGCTTCTTATGCGGCTCATCAATGGATAGACATTTTCGATGGCAGGATTCCCCCCCGGATCATGAACCCCGAGGCCTGGCCGCGATACAGCGAACGATTCCGGGAAATCCTCGGGTTCGCTCCCCAGGAACTGGTGGCGAATTAACAGCGCGGCGGGCGGGCGACGGGCAAACTGCCCGCCGCCTGAAACCCGTATCAGCTGTAGCGCACCAGTTCCGGATGATCCATGTTCTCGAAGATCCCGCGCACGCGGCCCTGCCACGCATCGGCGAAGGCCGCGCGCTGTTCCGGCGTGGCGTCCTCGCTCATGGCCAGGAACAGCCGGGGCATCATGCCCGCCGGGGGCGGCACCACGCCCGAATCGAAGCTCACCGTCACCCGCTCGCCCGTGTCCAGGCGTTCGAACCGGATGTCGCCGTCGACGGGCTGCCCGAAATGCAGCAGATTGCGCCGATCGAACCGCCCGCGCAGGCCCTTGAACCCCGTATCGGCGGTGGCGCCCGTGATGTAGCCGACGACACTGGCGATGACGCCCGTCACCCCCTCGACGGCGCTGTTGCGGAAAGACACCGATATGCCGCCCCGCAGCGGCGGCGCGTCGCCATAAAGCCTCTTCAGGGCCTGGGCGGTCATGATCCATGCCCCGGCCACCGTCGGGCAGGAATGGCCGGTCAGCTTGACGGCCTCGGCATACGAATATTCGATCAGGCCGTCCTCGGCCGAACCGAGCAGCTGCGCAAGCGGATCGCGCAGGACAAGTGTGGGAATGGTGTCGAAGAAATCGGGATGAGCCATGTCGGTGTTCCATCATCTGCCGGATGAGGTTCACTGTATCGCGACCAAAACCCGGCGGCCCGATAGGCCCGCCGCCACTCATGGTTATTGGCGCGCTGATGCCAGGCCCATATGCACATATAATCTATTGGATAAAATGCACATCAGTCAGGCCATCACTGATAAGGAGCCGAACATGCTCACCGCAAGCAGCCCCCGCGGCGCCGCCAAACGCGCCACCAATGTGTCGCTGTCCGAAGACCTGCTCGCGGAGGCCAAAGCGTTGCATATCAACATTTCGCAAGCGGCTGAAGCGGGCGTCACACAGGCCATCGCACGCAGGCGCTCGGAGCTCTGGTTGGTTGAAAACCAGGAAGCCATAGAAAGCTCCAACGACTTCGTCGAAAAGCACGGCCTGCCATTGACGAAGCACAGGATGTTTTGATGGACCGCTACAACGTCTACCCCAATCCGTCAGGCTCGGGGTACCTCCTCAATGTCCAGGCGGACATCCTGCAGCCATTCAACACACGGGTCGTTGTCCCATTGCTGCCGCTGAGCCAGTCGCCCAAGCCTGCGAAGACACTCAACCCCTTGTTCGACATAGACGGCGTGCAGCACGCGATGGTGACGCAGTACATCGCAGCGATTCCGGCCAAGGAACTCAAAAGCGTCGCCTTCAGCCTTGCGCATCGGAATGACGAAATCGTCGCCGCCATCGACTTCCTGTTTCACGGATTCTAAATCGCCAGCGGCGGCAATGCGGGCTATCGGTATCGCCCACGCAATCGCAGCAACCGCGCTCGTTCATGGCATGACCTTAGTGACGCGAAACGTGGTTGATTTTCAGTTGTCTGGTGTGACGATTCTCAATCCTTGGGAAGATCGGGCTGGTTTAGGTTGCTGAAATTCCACGTGTAACCTTGCAAGTCAAAATATCGAGCCAATGCATCCGGCGCTGATCGAACAGCGGCCAAAGCGACATACGTGTCAGGCCGGAGCAAATACATAGCATTACGTTCTATGGCAACTCTTTGATAGTCAGGTTTCCAGTCGACGACCTGGAGCGTGATGTGATGTCTTTCGCACCACCCACGGAGCGCCGGGTCGGCTTCGCCATAGACGTGAACCTGCCAACCGATCGTCTCAGGGGCTTTGTAGTTGTCGAAACCTTGTGAGCCAGTCCACGGAAGCCGGTCGCCACCGTGTACATGCCCGGCCTCGCCCGAACTGAGCGTACTGTCCCGATAATGCAGCGTTGTCTGCGAAACCGTCTTGAACAGAAACTCACGCATGTTGCTGATCTTGTACGCCACGCTTGCAATGGTCGGAACGATATGGGTTTTGATGAAGTCAGCCAGGCTTCCTTCACTAGTTGCCAATGTAAACAAACGGTCGGTGGTGGCCACTAGCTTTCGGGCGAATGCCTGCCGCTCAACGGCATAGCTTTCAAGCAGGCTGGTTGGAGCATGCCCCTTGATGACATCGGCAAGCTTCCAAGCAAGATTGTTCGCATCAAGAAGACCCGTGTTCATCCCTTGTCCACCGGCGGGACTGTGGATATGTGCAGCATCGCCCAACAAGAACACGCGGCCACGCTGGAACTCGTCAGCAATTCGGTGATGGACGCGGTAGGTGGAAAACCAATTGACCTTGTGGACTTGCAGCCCCAGGTGCTTGATTGCGTCCTGCCGTACATCCGCGAACGTCAACGTCTCCATCTTATCGGCGCGCTCGTCCCGGACAGTGCCGATAAGGCGCCTCTGTCCGTTCTCGCCGTACGACAATACAAGCGCAAAATCACCGCTGTCGAGTGCAATATGCGCTTCGTCCGCCGGTTCCAGGCCGCTCGCCTCCACGTCGGCGACATAGAACGCTTGTTTGTAGGTTCCCCCTTCGAATCCGGCTCCCAACTGTTGGCGAACAGTGGAACGCGCACCGTCACAACCGGCAAGGTATTGCACTTGCGCCGTAGATTCGGTTCCATCCGCCAGTCGGAGAAGCGTAGTGACACTCTCTCCCTCATCCTGGAAAGAAAGCAGCTCGGTTTTCCGTTCAACCACGACGCCCATCGTTGCCAGTTTCTCGACTAATAGCCGTTCGTGCTGATCTTGGGGATAGACCGTGACGAATGGATACGGCGTGATATCGGCACCGGCATCCTTGAAAACGATCTTGACCCGATGCTTGCCGCGCGC
Organism: Alcaligenaceae bacterium; assembly: GCA_013416455.1. Lineage (GTDB taxonomy): Bacteria > Pseudomonadota > Gammaproteobacteria > Burkholderiales > Burkholderiaceae_B > Yanghanlia. The sequence continues at coordinate 41,634 of JACCES010000019.1, forward strand.
CCACATGTTCATGGAAGGATTTTTATGTCCCGCCAAAACAATTGGCTCTGCCAGATCCAACTGGCGATAAAGCTCCAGAGTGCGTGCCTGCACAATCATGGCCCTGGAGGTTTCGCCCGGTCCCGCGCTTTTGTCGATGATCCGAACGTTGACACCCTGCTTGGTCAGCCACAATGCCAAGGCAAGGCCCGTAGGACCCGCCCCCACGATCAGTACGTTGTCCATACGCTGCTCCTTTTCTAAAAAATAGCCGGCGGGTCCTTTAAGATTAACAGGACGCAGGTGTCAAAGCAGGCCAGTTCGACAGCGGCGGTGTAATAAGGGCGGATTTGCCCAGTCGCCCGAATTTGGCGTGTTTCATCCTTATCTTGAATGGGGATCCAGCTGCCGCCAACCTACGCTCCTCCAGGCCCAGGCAAGTTTATCCTTGAGCCGATCTGAGGCATCTTAAGGCCATATCAATCCACTACGGAGATGGCCATGTCCGACGAGCAACGAGTCGCCAAGCGAGCGGCACATACTGCTTTCCCTGCAGCGCCTGCGTTCTATCGGATCGCCGATGTGATCCGGATCACGGCGCTCAGTCGCGCGACGATCTATCGGCGCATATCAGAGGGGCGCCTTCCACGCCCCGTCAACCTGGGCGGTCGCGCATGCGGCTGGAGGCCGGCGGCCTTGAACGAGTGGATAGGGAATCCTCAGGGATACAGGGAAGAGGTGGAGCAACAGGAGCCTGTCGCAACCAGCCCGGCGCGGCGTCGTCGCAACACCGAACGTCTCAACTTGTCTCGCATCCGCCGCCGGAACTCGGACACGAAGCAAAAACAGGGGTTGAGAAATGAGAAAAGGGCTTAGCGGATGACCGCTAAGCCCTTGATATTCCTTGGTGGCGCATCCCTGATTCGAACAGGGGACCTGCGGATTATGATTCCGTCGCTCTAACCGGCTGAGCTAATGCGCCAAAGAACGAAACTATAGCAAACCTTTTTTCTTGATGCAAGCAGGTCACAGGCCCATCCATCATCGCGAACGTAACGCAATGGCCGGCGGAACCCGCGGCGGTCCGTCGGCGGGTCGTTCCGGCCGTGTGCCGGGCTGAGCCCGGCACGGCGGGCCTTGCCGTCCGCCCCGCCGATACCGGGCTACCCGATTGCGTATCCGTTCGCCTTTTCCGTCCCCGCCATGAACGCTCCCATCGACAGAGTGGCGCATTGGCATCGCTCCGATGACATCGATTCTTTATATCTATACAATTGCCGCGCATGCACGAGCACTCTTGCGACGGCCAACGATGAAGGACGGATATGGCAGACCTCGACGCACCCACCCCACCGTCCAACCTGCGCCGCTCGGTTTCCAACACCATCAAGGGCTCCGCCGGAAATCTGGTCGAATGGTACGACGTCTATGTCTACTCGGTTTTTGCCTCCTCGTTCGAGCACCATTTCTTCAGCCCGGATGACAAGAACGCCGACATATACATCTGGGCCATTTTTGCCCTCACCTTCCTGATGCGCCCTGTCGGCTCCTGGTATTTTGGCCGTTATGCCGACCGCAAAGGGCGCAGGGCGGCGCTGGCGCTTTCGGTGACCATCATGTCACTGTGCTCGTTCGCGATTGCCATCACTCCCACGCGCCTTTCCATCGGTGACTGGGCCGCGGTGATTCTGATTCTGTGCCGGCTGATTCAGGGCTTTGCCACCGGCGGCGAGTACGGCACTTCGGCCACGTATCTGAGCGAAGCCGCCGTTCCCAGGCATCGCGGCTTTCTTGCCTCTTTTCATTACGTCACGCTGGTCGGCGGGCATGTGCTGGCACAGGCCCTGTTTCTGGCGCTCATGCTGTCCACCTCGGCGGCCGACATCGGCAACTGGGGATGGCGTCTTGCTTTCGCCATCGGCGGAGTCGGCGCCCTCCTGGTGCTGTGGATGCGGCGCACCATGGACGAATCCATGAGCAGGAACGCCATTGAATCGGCCCAGAAAGCAAAGGACTCGGGCTCCATGGTCGAGCTGCTGCGCCACTACTGGAAGGAACTGTCCGTCTGCTTTCTGGTGACCATGGGCGGGACGGTCGCCTTTTACGCCTATTCCATCAATGGCCCCAACATCGTCAAGGCAACGTTCGCACAAAGCAGCCCGGTCATGGGATCCGCCATATCGCTCATTGCGCTGACCATCCTGATGGTGCTGCAGCCGGTCGGGGGCTTTATTTCCGACCGTATCGGGCGGCGCACGCTGCTGGTGTTCTTTGGTGTCGGCGGCACGCTCTATACGTGGGTGATTTTCACCATTCTTCCACACACCACGAATGCGGCGCTCTCGTTCGCCCTCCTGACCCTGGGTTTCGTGATTCTGACCGGCTACACCTCGATCAACGCCGTGGTCAAGGCCGAGCTTTTCCCGACCCACGTGCGCGCGCTGGGCGTCGGGTTTGGCTATGCGATAGCCAATTCCGCCTTTGGCGGCACCGCCCCCGTATTTTATTCGGCGGCCCTCAAGCAGGGCCAGGTGTCGTTGTTCATTACCTACGTCACCGTTCTGATCTTCGGTTCCCTGCTGGTCTATCTGTTTCTGCTGAGCAACCGCGGGCTCAACTGGCTGGACCACCCGGCGGAAATGCGCCGCCGCAAGGACAGCGCCGGCCATCGCGTATTTCCGATGGGAGTGTGATCAGCGGCGCATGGCGCTCCGGCCCGGCTCCCGCCCCACGGCAACGGCCGGTGAAGAACTCCGGCCTGTCGGCCGGAGCTTCTCCACCTCGCGGCCTGCATGCCGCTCGGATTCGCCAGGCACAGAATAGTCCGCAGGGACTATTCTGTGTCCGGGCTCATCCGCCACAATGCAGGGGCGCCTGCGGCGCCGCATTGATTTCGCCTCGCTTGACCTCGCCGTGAACGGCGAGGCTTGCGCTTTGGCGCGTGGTCAATACGCCAGGATCTTCGAAAGAAAATGCCTGGCCCGGTCGGACAGCTGATCGCCCTTGTTGAAGAAGCTCTCGGTGGCGCAGTCTTCAATGATCATGCCTTCGTCCATGAAGATGACGCGGTCCGCGACTTTCCGGGCGAAACCCATTTCATGGGTGGCGACCAGCATGGTCATGCCTTCCCGGGCCAGCGCCACGATCACGTCGAGGACCTCGTTCACCATTTCAGGGTCCAGCGCCGAAGTGGGTTCGTCGAACAGCATGGCCAGCGGGTCCATGGCCAGCGCCCGCGCAATGGCCACCCGCTGCTGCTGGCCGCCCGACAACTGCACGGGATACTTATCCTTGTGGCTGCGCAGGCCCACGCGCTCCAGCAGCCGTTCCCCGCGTTCCGTCGATTCGGCATGAGAGCGTTTCAGCACTTTCATCTGGGCCAGCCGCAGGTTCTCGATGACGGTCAGGTGGGGAAAGAGTTCGAAATGCTGGAAGACCATGCCGATCCGCGATCGCAGCTTGGGCAGGTCGGTGCGCGGGTCGCCGACCGATACGCCGTCAATGGATATTTCACCGGACTGGAAGGGTTCCAGGGCATTCAGCGTCTTCAGCAATGTCGATTTCCCCGATCCCGAAGGGCCGCAGAGAACCACGACTTCGCCCTTGGCGATCGTGGCCGAACAATCGTTCAGCACCTGAAAGGCCCCATACCATTTGTTGACATTGCGAAACTCGATCATGCTGCTTCCCTTCTGCATTCCTTGTTTGTCGTTGTGAACGGCGAGGCTTGCGGCTCGGCTCAGGCGGTCAGGTGCCGGGTGTATTTGTTCCTGAGATGGCTCACCAGGCTCGACAGAATGACGCTGATCACCAGATAGACGGCCGCCACGAACAGATAGGGCGTGATCAGATTGCTGTCGCGCTGGCCGATACGGGCCGCCGCCCCGAGGAAATCCGTACCCGATATGACGTAGACGAGAGAAGTATCCTGGAACAGTACGATGGTCTGGGTGAGCAGGACGGGAATCATGACGCGGAACGCCTGGGGCAGAATGACATAGCGCATCCGCTGCGCGCGCGTCAGCCCCAGCGCCAGGCTGGCATGCCACTGCCCCGGCGACAGCGACCGGATGCCGGAGCGGAAAATTTCGCAGAAATAGGCCGATTCGAACAGGATGAAGGTGATGATGGCGGTGTTCTCGGGCCCCACTCTGACGGGACGGGGCGTGCCGAGCACCGTCTGCAGCACGATGGGGAACAGGAAGAACACCCAGAAAAGCACCAGCAGCAGCGGTATGGAGCGCATCAGGTCGACGTACAGCCCGGCCACGATGCGTATGGCCTTGATGCTGGAAAGGCGGCACAGCGCCAGAATCATGCCGAAGAACATGCCGCCGACCAGGGCGATGCCCGTGAGTTCCAGGGTGTATTTGAAGCCGCGCCACAGATAATCGCGGTTGTCGAAGATGATGTCCAGATCCATTTCTTCGTTCCCCGTCAGTTCGCCAGGCCGATCTTGTTGAGCCTGCGCTCATAGAAATAAGCCAGGCGGTTGGCGGTGTAGGCGATGGCAATGTAGGCGATCGTGACGATGGTGAATGATTCAAAATAGGAAAAAGTCGTTTCCCCCACTTCCCGTGCCCGGAATGTCAGTTCGGCGAACCCCACCGTCATCGCGATCGACGAATTCTTGATCAGATTCATCAGTTCGCTGGTCAGCGGCGGGAAGATGGTCCGGAACACCTGCGGCAGAATCACGTACCGGTAGGATTGGGCCGGCGTGAGCCCGAGGGCCTTGGCCGCGCCGGCCGCCCCGGGCGGCAAGGCGGTGATGCCCGAGCGCACCTGTTCAGTGATGCGGGCTGACGTGAACAGCCCCAGGCAGACGCAGGCGGCGGTGAACTGCACGGTTCCGGTGGAAGCATTCAGCACCCATGCCTTGATGGGCGCCCACAGCTCCGGAACGATGAAGTACCACAGGAACATCTGCACAATGAGGGGGATGCCCCGGAACACCTGCACATAGAACAGGGCGAACAGCCGGGCGGCGCGGTTCGGCACGCAACGCATGATGCCCACCACCGTGCCCATGGACAGCGCAATCACCCAGCTGGCCATCGACAGCATGAGCGTCCAGCCGACGCTTGCACAGAACAGCCAGAGATAGGTTTCACCATAGATTTCAGAGGTCCGGAACAGCAGCCCCCAGTCCCATTGATAATTCATACTCACCCTGAGAATGTCTGAAGAGTCGGCCAGGCCCCATCGCCCGGCCGGCCCGCCGGGCGATGGGGCGGAAGGCGCCTACGCCCCTTTGTCGCTGGGGTTCTTGACCAGTTCCGCCAGTTCGGGCGACATGGGAATGTCGAAGGTGATGTTCTTCGGCGGGACGGGCTTCATGAACCACTTGTCATAGATCTCGCTGAATTTTCCGCTCTGGAACAGATCTTTCAGGACACCGTCGGCAAAGGACTTGAACTCGGGATCGTCTTTCCGGACCATCATGGCATAAGGCTCGGTCGAAAGGAACGGGCCGGTGAACGTGTAAGCCTCGGGCTCGCCCGAATCGGCCCGCAGGCCGGACAGCAGAATATCGTCGGTCGACATGCCGTCCACCCGCCGGTTCTTCAGCTGCAGGAAGTTTTCGGCGTGGTCCTGACCGTACACGAGTTCGAAAGCCAGCCCCTCTTCCGTGCTGGCCCGCTGTACCGCCTTGATGTTGTTCGTGCCTATCGTCACGGCGATCTTCTTGCCTTTCATGTCGCCGAGATCCTTGAACCCGGAATCGACGCGCGTCAGCACCTTGGTGCCCGTCAAGTAGGTGGTATAGAGAAAGGCCACCGCTTTCTGTCGTTCTTCCGTATTCGTGGTGGAGCCGCATTCGATGTCGATGGACCCGTTGACCAGCAACGGAATGCGGTTGGAAGCCGTGACAGGCTGGAACACCACTTTCAGGTCGGGCTTGTCGAGCTTGTCTTTCAGCGCCGCCACGATCTCATGGCAAAGATCCAGCGAAAAACCGGTGGGCTGGTGCTCATTGTTCAGATAGGAAAAGGGCACGGCGGTTTCCCGGTAGCCAAGGCTGACCTCGCCCGTGGAACGGATTTTTTCGAGGGTGGCGGCGGAACCCGCCGCCAGGGCGGGGGCGCCGCCCGCGGCGAAATAGGCGGCGGCGAGCACGCCGGCGATAGTTATGATTTTCATGGTCTCCTCCTTGATGCGGGATTGGATCAGCGATCCATCAGGCTGATTGTCGATGGGACGGCCTGGCGGCGATGTCCAGGCTTTCCGTCAGGGCCTCGTCCAGTATGGCGATGCCTCTGTCTATTTCCTGACGCGAAATGGTCAGCGGCGGGGCAATGCGCCATACCGAGCCCCTTTCCGGCCGGCGCTTGATATTCATGCTGAGTCCTTTTTCAAAGCATTTTTCCGTTGTGATCCTTCCCAGTTCCAGGGCCGGCTCCTTCGTTTCGCGGTCGGTGACCAGTTCGATGCCCAGCAGCATCCCTTCCCCGCGGACGTCGCCGATGGCTTCATGCCTGCCCTGCAATTCCAGCAGCGCATTCCGCAGATAGGCGCCCGTCTCTCTGGAACGCTCGACCAGGCGTTCCTCGTTCAATACCTTGAGGACCGCCAGCCCCACGGTGGCGGGCAGCGGGTCGGATACATGGCTGGTGTAGAAACTGAATCCTTTTTCGAATACGTTCTGCTCGATGTCGGGGCGGGTGACGGCGGCCGCCAGCGGCAGACCGCCGCCCAGCGTCTTGGACAGCGACATGATGTCGGGGGTGACCCCGAACATTTCGGCGCCGGTGCGATGCCCGATGCGGCCGAAGGCGGTCTGGGCCTCGTCGAAGATCAGCAGCATGCCGCGTTCGTCCGCCGCCTTGCGCAATGCCTGCATGAACGACCGTGGGGGCACCAGCACGCCGCCGGCGCTCAGAATGGGCTCCATCAATATGGCGGCCCGCTTGCCCGTGGACGCCATGTCGTACATCTTCAGGCTGATCTCCAGGCATTGCAGTGCGGATTCCTCCGCGGACATGCCCTTGATGTAAGGGCGGTAGGAATGAGGCTCGGGAAACAGGAATATGCCCGGCGGCGGCACGCCGTAGCCTTTTCTGTCGCTGGCGAACGAGACCGTGCTGGTGCCGCCGGTGACCCCGTGCCAGGACCCGCCCACAGCCAGGACCTCATAGCCGTCTGTATACATTTTGGCGATACGCAGGGCGGCTTCGTTGCTTTCGGCCCCCGTATTGATGAAGATGGACTTGGTCAGCCCTTGCGGCATCCATTCCGTGGCCACCTGTTTTGCCAGCCTTGCCACCACTTCGGGAATCATCCCGCTGAACAGGTGATAGGCCCGCCGCCCGGCTTCCTCGATCGCCTTGACGATTTCCGGATGGTTGTGGCCCACGGTGGCACACATCTGCCCCGAGGTGAAGTCCAGGATTTCCCGCCCGCCGTCGTCCATCACGATGGCGCCGCGGGCCTCTCGAAACAGATTGGGAAAGGAGTCGCCACCGTACCGCAGAAGATATTCCTTTGCGGCATTGCGAAGTTCCAGGTCCATCTTGCATTCCTTAAAAAAACCCTATCGATATCCTGATTGTGTCCTCGGCAATCGTTGTGGTCCAATGCAAAAAACACATGACCCTTGTGAAAGACGGCGTGCCGGGACGGCGGAAAACTCAGGAGCGGGCAAGATGGACACGGGTTGGTTCTACGATTTTCTGGCCTTGATCGAAACGGGCAATTTCACCCAGGCGGCCTCTTTCCGCAACTGCTCCCAGGCGGCGTTCAGCCGCCGCATCCAGAATCTCGAAAACTGGGCCGGCGCCAAGCTGATCGATCGCAGCGTCTATCCCATGCAGCTCACTCGCGCGGGCGAGAAATTCCACCAGAGCACCCTGAGGCTGACCAGCCAGCTGGAAGACGCGCGGGCCGAACTGGGCCTGCATCAGGCTTCCCACAACATCAAGGTTGCGCTGACCTACGCTTTGGGTACCGAGAAGCTGCCGTCATGGTGGAAGCAATGGTCCAGCCGCGACGAAATATCGTGCAGCACCCTCATCGGCAATATCCTCGAAACGACGTCGGCGTTTACGTCGGGGCTGGCCGATATTCTCATTTCATACAGCCACCCGCTTTATCCGGGCTTCAGACTGGAAGAAGGCCTGTACGAGAAAATCGTGATAGGCACGGACACACTGGCCCCCTACGGCTCGAAAGAACTGGTGAATTCCAGCGGCTTCGAGTTTCCCGGCACACCGGATCAGCCGATACCTTTGCTGAATTACTCGATCCAGTCGTATTTTTCCAAAGTCGTTCAGCACATTCTGGATTCTTCCGAAGCCGAACTGCATTCGAAAATAGTGTTCGAATCCGAGATGTCCTCCATCCTGGCCAAAGCGGCCCAACAGGGGCTGGGGGTGGCCTGGCTGACCGGGACTTCCGCCTTGCATGACATCGGGCCGGCATTGCGCCCGCTCGACGCAACGGCCGCCCAGATGTGGTCGCAGGATCTTGACATCGTGGCCTACCGGGCCCATGCCAACCGGCGAAAGCATGTGCTGCGGCTGTGGGCGGCGATGCGCGAGGCGGGGTGACGCGCCGCCGCGCATGAGTCTTGCCACGCGCCGCCCTCCGCCGGCCGCGTGGTTATCCACACAATATGTGCACAACCCTAGGGATAACCCGGGGACATGGCCGCTAAGTGCCTGTCCGTTCACAGAATCCGGGTACTTTGGTCACGAAAATGTCACGAACGACAACATGCGAACCTGACCGTGATCGCGCGAGCCGGGCTTCCCGTTTGCTGCATGCCCGCACCTGCTTACTTTTACAGGAGGCTTGCATGAACAGACCCAATCCGAATCCGCATCACACCGATGAACCCCAGGCGGACGACCGCAGCCGCGAAGAACAGCGCAGCCACGGCGACCAGCAGAACCGCAGCAAGAAGGACGGTCACGTCACCCAGGTAGGCACCGGCCAGGACAAGAACAGTTCCCGCCATCGTGGCGGCGGCGCGCGCCGCCAGCCATAGAACGGGCAACGCCGGGGCGCCGGACGCGGCGCCCCGGCGCCCGCCCCGTACTCTTACCCTCTCTTCCAATGTCGGGAATTACCCTGCCCGCCGGCACGCCGCGCCTGCCCGCCGCCCCGGCGGCGCCGGAGCGTACAGCCGGCAAGACCGCATGGTTCCTGCGTTTCACATCGTAAATTCCGTTTTCACAGGATCGGGACCGCCGCCCTTACATTCGGTTTCCCTCATTGACGCCCATCAAGGCATGGCCTATAAAAACAGCGCTGGTTCAAATTAGTCGTACTGCTGTTCCAAAGAACGTACACAACGAGGAGACATCCATGAAGAGCAGTTCCGCAGTCAGCACCACCGAATCCTCCGTAAAAGCATCACGCCGCCGCTTTCTGGGCGGTGCCGCGGCGGGTACGGCAGCGGCCGCCACCCTTGCCTTCCCGGCCATCGTGAAAGCGCAGGCTCCCACCAGTTTCCGCTTCCAGAGCACCTGGCCCACCGTCGACATCTTCCATGAATTCGCCCTCGATCTCGCCAAGAAAATCAACGACATGAGCGGCGGTGAGCTGCGCATCGAAGTCCTGCCCGCCGGCGCGGTCGTGCCGGCTTTCTCGCTGCTCGATGCCGTCGCCAAGGGTACGCTCGATGGCGGTCACGGCGTGCTCGGCTACAACTATGGCAAGCAGAATGCCCTGGCCCTGTTCTCGTCCGGCCCCGCTTTCGGCATGGACGCCAATATGCTGCTGTCCTGGCATAAATATGGCGGCGGCCAGGAACTGCTCGACAAGCTCTACCAATCCATCGGCGTCAATGTCGTGTCCATCCTGTATGGTCCCATGGCCACCCAGCCCTTCGGCTGGTTCAAGAAGCCCGTCACCCGGGCCGAAGACCTCAAGGGCCTGAAGTTCCGCACCAACGGCTTGGCCATCGACCTGTTCACCGCCATGGGCGCCGCGGTGAACGCCCTGCCCGGCGGCGAAATCGTTCCCGCCCTCGATCGCGGCCTGCTCGACGGCGCGGAATTCAACAACGCCACCTCCGATCGCCTGCTGGGCTTCCCGGATGTTTCCAAAGTCTGCATGCTGCAAAGCTTCCACCAGTCTTCAGAAACCTTTGAAGTCATCTTCAACAAGGACAAGTACAACGCGCTGCCCGACAAGCTCAAGGCTGTCATCGCCTACGGCTGCGAAGCGGCGTCGGCCGACATGTCCTGGAAGGCCATCCACCGTTATTCGGAAGACTACATCAAGCTGCAGAAGGAAGACGGCGTCAAGTTCTACAAGACTCCTGACGCCATCCTGCAGCAGCAGCTGCAGGTGTGGGACGAGATCGTGGCGGAAAAGGCCAAGACCAATGCGATGTTCAAGGAAATCGAAGAGTCGCAGCGCGCCTTTGCCCAACGCGCGCTGGCCTGGGACATGGATACCAACAACAACCGTCGCATGGCCTACAACCACTACTTCGCCCGCCGTCAGCAAAAAAGCTGATCCGAAGATGTAGCTCACGCAAACACCATCGCACACCACCGATGGTGTTTTTTTGCCGCCAGGCCGCCCCAAGGCAAAAGCAGCCCCCTTGGGGGGCAGCAAGCCGAAGGCGCAGCGCGGGGGCTTTTTTGATCCTTCCCACGGGCCCTGCCGGCACGCCGGCCGGCCGTGGGCATCGAACGGTAGCGCCGCTCGTCGGCAGCAGATAGGTTTTCCATGCAGAAACTGTTGCTCACCATCGACCGTGTGAACACCAAGATAGGCCAGCTGTTCGGCTGGTTCGTCCTTGCCCTCACACTGTTCGTCACTTACGAAGTCGTGTCCCGGTATGCGTTCCAGGCCCCGCACGCCTGGGCGTTCGATGCCATGAACATGATGTACGGCACCCTGTTCATGATGGCGGGCGCCTATACGCTCTCCAAGAACGGTCATGTGCGCGGCGACGTGCTTTACGGCTTTTTCCCGCCGCGGCTGCAGGCCGGCCTCGATCTGTCCCTGTACATCCTGTTCTATTTTCCCGGTGTCATCGCCCTGTGCTGGGCCGGCTACTACTACGCGGCCGAATCCTGGGCGATCCGGGAAACATCCAGTCTGGCCTCCGGCGGGCCGCCGCTCTATCCCTTCAAAGCCATCATTCCGATTGCCGGCATCACTTTGCTGCTCCAGGGGTTTGTCGAAGTCGTTTACTGCGTTGCCTGCCTCAAACGGGGATCCTGGCCGCGGCGCGACAAGGACGTCGAGGAAGTCGACGTCGACAAGCTGAAGGACATGGTCCACGCGGAAGACATCACCACCGCGGCCGCCACCCCCGCCCCCCCACAGCGATAGCAAAGGATTCCGACAATGAGAAAAGAAGTCTGGTTCGGCCTGTCCATCCTGATGGCAATCGTCATTGCCATCGTCGTCCTGATGCCATCGCCGGAGAACATCACCAACGGCCACCTGGGGCTGCTCATGCTCGCCCTGATCGTGGTCACCATCATGCTGGGCTTTCCCACCGCCTTCACCCTCATGGGCATGGGCGTGATGTTCACCTACCTGGCATACAGCCATCTGCCCATGCAGACAGCCATCGAGCAGACGCTCGATCTCATGGTGCTGCGCGCCTATTCCGTCATGACCAACGACGTGCTGATCGCCGTCCCCCTGTTCATCTTCATGGGCTACCTGGTCGAACGCGCCAACCTGATCGAAAAGCTGTTCAAGAGCATGCACCTGGTCCTGGCCCGCGTACCCGGCTCGCTGGGCGTAGCCACCATCGCCACCTGCGCGGTGTTCGCCACCGCCACCGGCATCGTCGGCGCCGTGGTGACCCTGATGGGTCTGCTGGCCATGCCGGCCATGCTGAAGGCCGGCTACAGCGTGCGTCTGACCGCCGGCGCCATCACGGCGGGCGGCTGTCTGGGCATCATGATTCCGCCTTCTGTGTTGCTCATCGTCTATGGCGCGGTGGCGGGCGTATCGGTCGTCAAGCTCTATGCCGGCGCCTTCTTTCCGGGCCTGATGCTGGCCGGCCTGTATGTGCTCTACGTCATTCTCATGGCAAAGATCTTTCCGAAGTCGGCTCCGCCGCTCTCGGAAGAAGAACGCCGTGTCGAGCTGCCGCCGTTCGCGGCGAGCATCAAGGACACGATCACCAACAAGGCGGTTCCCGGCCTGATCAGCGCCATGAAGGGCAAACGCAACGCCGATGTCCCGTTCACCACCCTGCTCCAGCATCTGATGGTTGCGCTGCTGCCAGCCATCCTTTTCGTGGCGGCCATGGGCCTGACCTACAAGGTAGTGACCGCCCCGGTCATCACCGTCGATTACGGCCTGCAGGAAATGGGCGGGTTCAGCAGCTTCGATGGCGACAGCAACCTGTACGGCGGCGGGCTGGCCGAACCGGAAGGGGCGGAGCCCCTGGGAGCCCTGGGCTTCGACACGGCACCCGCTGAAGAAGCCGCGGAACAGGCTGTCGCCGAAGAAGCCGGGGAAGCCGCCGGCCCGCCGCCCACGCCCGCCCCCTCATGGTTCTGGATCATGTTGGGGGTGGGGACGGTGATCATGCTGATCTTCTATACCATGTTCACGTTCGCGCGGCTCGAAATCTTCAAGATGCTGATATCGTCCTTCTTTCCCTTGGCCATCCTTATTGCGGCCGTGCTGGGCAGTATCGTGTTCGGTTTCGCCACGCCTTCCGAAGCGGCGGCCATGGGGGCCTTCGGCGGCATTGTGCTGGCCTTCGCCTATGGGCGGCTCAACACGGACATGATGAAGGAGTCCGTCTATCTGGCGGCCAAGACCAGCGCCATGGTGTGCTGGCTGTTCGTGGGCTCGGCCATCTTCTCGGCCGCGTTCGCGCTGCTGGGCGGGCAGGAAATCATCAACGCCTGGGTGCTCGGCATGGACCTCACCCCGGTACAGTTCCTGATCATGTCCCAGGTCGTCATCTTCCTGCTGGGGTGGCCGCTGGAATGGACCGAGATCATCGTGATCTTCATGCCGATCTTCCTGCCTCTGGTCAATCACTTCGGCATCGACCCGCTGTTCTTCGGGCTGCTGGTGGCGCTCAACCTGCAGACGGCCTTCCTGTCGCCGCCGGTCGCAATGTCCGCCTTCTATCTCAAGGGCGTGTCGCCGCCGCACGTCACGCTGAATCAGATCTTCCTGGGCATGATGCCGTTCATGGGCATCCAGATCCTGGCCATCGTCCTGATGTATCTGTTCCCCGGCATCGGGCTGTGGCTGCCCAGCGTGCTCTACTGAGGAAGCGACCGTTACACGGGGCATCGTCCACCGATGCCCCGTTCGTCCCGAAGCCCGTGCGGCCGTCCGCACGGGCTTCTTTCGTTGGCGGCCCGCCGCTCCCGCCCTCGACCGCAACGCTCGTCCACCGCCAGTGCATCCCGGCCCGCGCGTGTATGATGGCTGACTTTTTCAACCTAAAACAGATAGACGAGACAAGCAAACAGCCATGCGGAAGAACTTTCCGATCACCGACATTGAAACACGCGTGCGAGCGGATCAATACCTGATTTCCAAGACCGACAGAACAGGCATCATCACCTACGCGAACCCCGCCTTCATCGACATCAGCGGATATACGCACGAAGAACTCATCGGCCAGCCCCACAATCTCATCCGCCATCCCGACATGCCGCAGGCGGCCTTCAAGGATTTGTGGGACACCCTGCGCGCGGGCAGGACCTGGATGGGCCTGGTGAAGAACCGCCGCAAGGATGGCGGATTCTATTGGGTGCTCGCCAATGTCACCCCGCTTACCGAACACGGTGCGATCACGGGCTATGCCTCCGTGCGCATCAAGGCTACCCGCGCGCAGATCGCCAGGGCCGAAAGCCTGTACCGCGGGCTCAACGAAGGCACGCTGACCGGCTATGCGCTGCGGGAAGGCGAGCTCGTCCCCGTTGGATGGCGGCGCCTGCTGCGGATTGCACGCATGCCGTTCAGGACGGGACTGCGTCAGCACATGATGTATCTGACGCTGCTGGCGGCCGGCACCACCGCCCTGGCCACCTGGTTCGCCGCGACCGGCGGCATCCCCGAAGGCTACCGCGGCGCCGTGCTGGCCGTTCTGGCCGCCGGCGTCGCCGCCGTCTTCGGCTATGGATGGGTCATCACCCGGCATGCGATCCGTCCCCTGCGCGGGGTGGCGGACATTGCCCGCCAGATCGCGGCGGGCAATCTGCAGGCGCGGGTCGCCACGGATGAGCCCGGCGAGTCGGGCAAACTGTACTTCTACATGGAAATGATGCGCCGCAGCCTGATCGGGATCGCGCATGATGTCCAGTCCAGCGTGAGCGCGACCACCCGCACCGCACAGGCCCTGAGCCTGGACAACCGCAATCTGTCGGCGCGCACCGAAGATCAGCATGCCTCCCTGCAGGGAACCGCGACCAGCATGGAAGCGCTGACCGCCACGGTGCGCCGGAACGCCGACAATGCGGCGCTCGCCAACCGGCTGTCCGACGACAGCATGCGGATCGCCCGGCGCGGCGGCGAGGTCGTGGGCTCGGTGGTGCACTCCATGGGACGCATCCACGAAAGCTCGCGCAAGATCGGCGATATCGTGACGCTGATCGAATCCATTGCCTTCCAGACCAATATCCTGGCCCTGAACGCGGCCGTGGAGGCGGCCCGGGCGGGCGCGGCCGGGCGCGGCTTCGCCGTGGTTGCCGCCGAAGTGCGCAGTCTGGCGCAGAAAAGCGCGCAGGCGGCCAAAGAGATCAAGGGGCTCATCGACGAATCGGTTGCGCGCATGCAGGACGGTGCGGAAGAAGCCGAACGCGCGGGCGGGACGATGCGCGAAATCGTTGAGGCCGTCGCGCGCGTCACCCAGCTCGTGAGCGAGATCTCGGCGGCGTCCGCCGAACAGACCGGCGGCCTCGAACAGATCAGCCAGGCCATCACGCATCTGGACGGCACCACCCGGGAAAACACCCGCTTCGGCGACAACCTGGGCGGCAACATCCATGCACTGACGGCCGAAGCCGAGGCCCTGCGCCGCGCCATCGAAGTCCTCAACACGGGGCCGGGCGACGTCCTGACGGGCGGGCGGGCCCGCGACGACGCCGAAAACGAAGATGCGGAGATGGCCATGCTACGATGAATCGCCATGCGCATGTTGAACCCGCATGGCGTAACATAGGCTTCGCGGCGGCGACGCATAATGATGGGCTTGCCGCGCGCTTATCGCACTACCGCGGTGTCCACAGGATCAATCGCCTCAGCCTCATGAAAATCACTGCCGCAAACGTCAGTTCCGTAGAAAGCCGGATGGATCTCTTCGAAGTGTCGCCCACCTCCATGTGGCTGGAGGACTACAGTGATCTGAAGACGCTTTTTGATCAATGGCGGGCCGAAGGCGTCGAGGACATTCGCAGCCACCTGCTGGCCGAACCCCGGCGCATCGCGCAGTGCTCGGCCTGCATCCGCCTGCTGCGCGTCAATGCCCGCACGCTCAGCCTGTATGGGGCCGCAAGCTTCGAAGAACTCGCCAGCCAGCTCGACACCGTCCTGCGCGACGACATGCATGCGGCGCACATCGACGAACTCGAACAGCTCTGGTCGGGCAGCGGCAGATTCCAGAGCCAGACGGCCAATTACGCGCTGGATGGCAGGCGTCTCGACCTGCTTCTGAAAGGCGTCATCCTGCCCGGGCATGAATCCACCTGGGACCGCGTCCTGGTGATCGTCGAGGACATCACCGAGCTGGAATCCGCCTGGCGCAAGCTTGCCCAGAGCGAACAATACGCGCGCGGGCTGTTTGAACAGGCGCCGATATCGCTCTGGGTGGAAGATTTTTCAGCCATCCGCAAACTGCTGGACGAACTGCGCCATCGCGGCATTACGGATTTCCGCACCTTCACCGACGTGCATCCCGAATTCATCGAACGCTGCATGCGCGAGTTCCGCGTGCTGGACGTCAATCACCATACCTTGTCGCTTTTCCAGGCGGCCGACAAACCCACGCTGCTCGCCCGCCTGGATGAAATCTTCCGCGACGACATGGTCAACAGCTTCCGTGAACAGCTCATAGACCTGTGGGACGGCATCATCTTCCAGCAGCGCGAAGTCGTCAATTATTCGCTGGACGGCAGCACACTGCATATCCACATGCAGTTCTCCGTCTTTCCCGGCCATGAATCCACATGGGACCTGGTGCTCGTCTCTCTCACCGACATCACCGCCCGCAAGAAGGCTGAAGCCTACCTGGAATATCTGGGCCAGCACGATGTGCTCACCGGCCTGAAGAACCGTTCCTTCTATACGGACGAAGTGGAACGCCTGCGCCGCAAGGGCGTCTACCCGGTGACGGCCATCGTGCTCGACCTGAACACCCTCAAGCAGGCCAACGACGAACTGGGGCACGCCGCCGGCGACGCGCTGCTGCGCCGCGCGGGCGAAGTCATCAGCCAGGCGATCGACAAACCCATGCACGCGGCGCGCATCGGCGGCGACGAATTCATCATTCTCATGCCCGGCTCGGACAGCGACGCCGGCGAGCGCCTGCTGGAAAACCTGCACAAGCTCATCGCGCTCAACAACCAGTACTACACGGGGCTGCCGATGAGCCTCTCGATGGGCATGGCCACCTGCGCTTCGGCCGAAGGGCTGGACGACATGCTGCGCCGCGCCGACATGGCCATGTACGAAAAGAAGCGCGAATATTACGCGGCGCAGAAAAAGAGGTAGCACCGCCTTGCGCGGCGGGTGCGCGCCGAAGGCCGCGCCCCGCCGCTCACCCGCCTCATCGCATCAAGCCTTTCCGGCGGCGACCGAGCGCCGGCGCAGCCAGCACAGGGGCAGCCCGAACACCAGGACCAGCAGACCCAGCAGGGAGCCCGCGCCGGCGTAGACCACGCTCGACCAGCACAGGCCCAGGCAGACCAGCGCCAGCACCAGCGGCAGCACCGGATACAGCGGCACCCTGAAGGGCCGTTCGTGTCCCGGGTCGCGCTGCCGCAGCCGGATCAGCGCCAGCGCCGTCAGGAACATGAACAGCCAGAACACCGGCGAGGTATAGGCCACCATCGCCCGCAGCCCGCTTTCAGTGAAAGCGCCGAACACGATCAGGCCCAGGGTGATGGCGCCTTGCAGCCACAGTGCCCGGACGGGGGTTTCGCGGCGCTCGCTCCAGGCGCCCAGATTCTTCAGGGCGGGCACATCGCGCCCCAGCGACACATAGACCCTGCCCCCGGTGAAAATGCATGCGTTCACAGTGCCCAGCGCAGTGCAGCAGACCAGCAGGCTGAGCAGCACCGCCGCCCAAGGCCCCGCCAGCAGGCGTGACATATCGGCGCCCACGGCATGCGTATTGCGCAGGCCTTCGAGACCGAACACCTGCAGATAGGCCAGATTCACCAGCACATACACCGCGACGATGATGACCGTACCGAACAGCAGCACGCGCAGCATGTTGCGGCGGACATCGCGGATCTCGCCCGACAGGTAGGCCGCCTCGTTCCAGCCACCGTAGGTGAGCAGCACGAACACCATGCCCATGCCGAGCATGCCGGTCAGCTCACGGAAGGAAACGGCGGCGGAACCGCTTTCCGAGGCCGCGCCGGCTCCGGCCGAGACGGCCTCGGCGCCGGCCGCCGCCGCCGTACCGGCCGCATCGCCCAGCATCAGCCCGCCCACGGCCATGGCCAGCAGCGCCACGACGGACACAATGGTGAGCACCCACTGCACCAGCCTGGATTCAGTGCTGCCCAGCACATTCAGCACGGTGAGCGCCGCCACCACCAGGGCTGCATAAATGGCCGGCCCATGTTCGCCCAGCGGCATCAGCACCTGGGCATAATCCCCGAAGATGAAAGCCACCGCCGCAATGGCGCCGGTCTGGATGATGGAACAGCGCGCCCAGGCGAACAGCAGCGCCACATCCGCCCCCCAGGCCCTGCCCAGGAAGGCGTACTCGCCGCCGGCATCCGGATAGGCGCTGCCCAGCTCCGCATAGCACAGTGCGCCGATCAGCATCACCAGGCCGCCCGCCACCCACAAGCCCATGTAGACGGCTGCGTTGGGCGCATTCTGCGCCACCAGCGGCGGAAAGCCGAAGATGCCGATGCCGACCACCACGCCCACCAGAATGGCGACGGCGTCCCATACCGACAGGCCCTTGCGTATTGTTGTATTGCCCGGCGGAACCGCCGCGGCAACGGATGCTGTCGAACCTCCGCTCACAGGCGCGCCCCCTTCCAGTCAGCAACGGGGCTGGCCGCGCCGGCCGAGGCCTCCGCGCCCTTCAGGGCCTGCCCGCCGGCGGACGCCTGCATGGCCGAACCCCGCACGCTGCCCGTATAGCGTTTCGCGGCATCGCCTTCGCCCACGACGAAGTCGATGATTTCGCCGTTCAGGGAACCCGCCACCGGCCGGGTGCTCCCATTGGCATCGTGCGCCGTGCCGGCCACATGCTGGAACCTCTGCGCGAGGTCGAGCTCCATGGCGCCGTCCGGGCCCTCGATCTTCCAGCGGCCTTCCACCTGCGCCGGCACGATCCACAGATGCACGCTGCGCCCGTCGACCCGTTCGAATACATCGCTTTCCCATTCGCCCATGTCGAAGGCATGCGACACCACCCGGGTGCCAGGCTTCAGCTGCAGGATCTTGGGCCGCAGCGAAACATTGACGTCGGGCAGCAGATACATGGTCAGCACGGTGGCCTGAGAAAAATCCGTATCGAAAAGATTCTGATTGCGGAACTCCACCTTGTCGGCCACCCCGGCGGTATTGGCGTTCTCGCGCGCTTCTTCGATACGCTTCGGATCGATGTCCACACCCATGGCTCCCTTGGCGCCATGATTCTTCACCGCGGCAATGGCAATGCGGCCATCGCCCGAACCCAGATCGATCACGAAATCCTCGGGCCCGACCTGCGCCGTTTCGAGCATCCGGTTCACGACGTCCGGAGGAGTGGGTACATAGGGAACATCCAGCGATACCGATTGGTTCGCGGCCAGCGCCGCGGGCGCGGAAGCCAGGAAGCCGAGGCTGGATACGAAGGAAAGCGCTACAGCTCGTCGAAAGCCTGCAAACAGTGATGCCCTGGAAGTCGACATGATGGATTCCTTTGCATGTGAGTATGAGGAAGTCTGCAAGGACGCGGCAGCAAACACCGCTCCCGTAAACAGCCGCTGAAGGGGCACTTTAACGGACGCTGGCTACATCTTCAATGCAAAATCGGGCAAAACAGGCGGCCGCCCCGGCGCTGCGGACACCGGGACGGCCGTATCGGCGTCTATGCGGACGCGATGGTGATAGCGGCTTTTACGCCAGAGCGATGCATTCGATTTCCAGCAGGAAATCGGGATTGCCCATGTCGCAAGCGATCGTGGTGCGCGCCGGGTACTCCCCTTCCTTGAAGTAGCCGCGGTACAGCTCGTTCATGCGGGCGAAATCCTCGGAACGCTTCAGGATCACATTCGCCTTGACGATTTTATCCAGGCTGGAGCCCGCTTCCTCAAGCAGCGCCTTGATGTTGGCCATGACCTGATGCACCTGCGCATCGAAGTCGTCCTTGGCGATCTGCCGATCACCGTAGAACGCCGGCTGCCCGGAAACGAACACGAAGCCGCCGGCGCGCACGGCGGGGGAAAGAGGCGCCTTGGGCGGGGTGACCTTGTCGGAACGGATGATTTCCTTGCTCATTGTGCAGTCTCACTTCAGATGATTGAAAAACATGCGCTGACCGCGCGGATATGCGGGCCCGGAGGACGGGCCCGCGCTATGGCATGGGTCAGTTGGCGGTCGCGCCGGATGCCTTCACCAGGGTTTCCGCCTTCTCGAATTCGGCCGAGAGATAGGTCTGGAATTCCTCGGGCGACGTGCCCGCCGCCACGAATCCCTGGCTGGCCAGACGCTCCTGGATGTCCGCCTCGCCCAGCGCTTGCTTGAGCTCGTCGCTCATTTTCCGGACGACGTCCTGGGGGGTGCCCGCCGGCGCGACCAGGCCGAACCATGAGTTGGAGGCAAAGTCGCCGAAGCCCAGTTCCTTGAAGGTGGGCACATCTCGGGCGGCGTCGATGCGGTCGTCATTGGAAAGCGCGACGGCCACCAGCTTGCCGGAAGTCACATGGGGCAGGACGTCGGGCACGTTGCCGAACATGTAGGGCACATGGCCGCCCAGCAGGTCGTTCAGCGCCGGCGCCTGGCCCTTGTAGGGAACATGCACGAGATCGACACCGCTTTGCGCCTTGAGCATCTCGATGGCAAGGTGCGGCGAAGTGCCGGTGCCGAACGAGGCGAACGAAAGCATGCCGGGTTCCTTCTTTGCGTAGGCGATCAGATCGTCGAGGCTTTTCGCCGGCGCATCGGGATGCGCCACCAGCATATGCGGGGTGTAGGCCATGTAGCTGACCGGCGCGAAATCGTTGCGCGAGTCGTAGCGCAGGTTGTCATGCAGGCTGGGATTGATGGTGAAGCTGTTGGCCACGACGCCGAAGGTGTAGCCGTCGGGCTTGGCCCTCGCCACCTGTTCCGTGCCGATGATCGTACCCGCGCCCGGCTTGTTCTCGACGACCACGGGCTGGCCCAGGCTGTCGGAAAGCTTCTGGCCCAGGCTGCGCGCCAGGCTGTCGGAAGTGCCGCCGGCGGGAAATGGCACGACGATGGTGATGGCGCGCGCCGGCCACGCTTCGGCATGGGCGGCAAGCGGCGCCAGGCCGGCCGCGCTCAGCAGGGTGGCCGCGAGACCCGCCCGGAATAATGTTTTACGCATGATGTCCACCTCAGGATATGGTTGTGGTCAGTTCACCGATATGCTCGATGCGGGCGCTGATGACGTCGCCCACATTCAACGAGCGCGGCGGGTTGAAGGCAAGGCCCACGCCGGAAGGCGTGCCCGTTGCAATGATGTCGCCCGGTTCCAGGGTCATGCCGGCGGATACTTCGGAAATGATCTGCGCCACGCTGAAGAGCATGTCCGAGGTATTGGAAGACTGGCGAAGCTCGCCATTGACCGAAAGCTGGATTTCGAGCGCATTGGGGTCGGGAATCGCCGAACGCAGGGCCACCACCGGCCCGATCGGGCAGGTGCCGTCCAGCGATTTCCCTTTGAACCACTGCCCGTGGCGGACCTGCAGGTCGCGGGCGGTGATATCGTTCACGATGGTGTAGCCGAACACATGATCGAATGCCTGTTCCACGGCGATGTCCCGCCCTTCCCGCCCGATGACGATGGCCAGTTCCACCTCGTAATCCAGCATCCCGGTCAGATCCGCCCGGCGGCTCACCGCTGCGCCGTGTCCGTTGACGGTGGTCGGCGCCTTGGTGAAAAGCTCCAGCGCCTTGGGGAAGTCGTCGGCCTTGCGGCCGCGCGCCAGATTGCCTTCAATGATGTGTTCCCGGTAATTGCGGCCCACGCAGAAGATGTTCTTGCGCGGCCGGGGGATGGGCGCCAGGACCGTCAGCGCGTCCATCCGGGCAAGGCCGGGCCCCTGCCCGCGGGCCGCTTCGGCGATCATCGTCAGCGCCGCCTCCAGCCCTTCGCCCAGTTCGATGGCTTCCAGCACATTGGCCGGCGCCTTGCGCCCGGCCAACCCATGCTGGCATATCGCCCAGGACGCGGTCACATCCAGGACGGATCCGTCCTCGCGCAGATACCCTAGACGCGTTTCCCCGCCATGGGCGAACGTCAGCAGTTTCATGGATTCTCCTTGTTTTCCAGTTCATGGGTGACCTGGTTCAGCAGGCCCTCGACGTGTTCGCGCGCAAGACGCTCGGCCAATGCCGCGTCGCGCCGTTCGATGGCATCGATCATTGCCAGATGCTCGCGCAAAGACTGGCTGGCGCGATGCAGACGCGCGATGGTCCGCGTCCGGAGCATGCCCCGGTGCCCGAAAGAGCCCCAGATCCGTTCCAGCAGCCGGTTGTCGGCCAGACTCATGAGCGCGGCATGGAATTCGACATTTGCCGCCGCGTAGCCGGCGGCCTTGTCATCCTGGTCCAGCGTGTCGTCGTTATACCCGGCGAAGATCGCTCGCAAGGCGTCGACATCCCGCTTGGAGGCATTCAGGGCGGCCTCGCGAGCGGCGAACCCTTCGAGCTCGACGCGCAGCTTGAGCCACTCGATGTAATCGCGCGTCGTGGTCGGCGCCAGGATCGCCCCCTTGCGCGGTTCGAGCGACAGGATGCCATCCTGCCCCAGGCGCAGCAGCGCCTGCCGCACGGGCGTACGGCTCACCCCCAGCTTTTCCGCGAGTTCCTGCTCGCGGATGCGCACGGGCTCATCGATCCGCTTGACCAGATCGAGCACGTGATCGCGCACCGTCCGGTAAACCTGTTCACTGTCGGAATTCAGATGCATGACCGTCACTCTGTGTCCAATATGGAATTATTGTATACAAAATTTGGAGTTTGCGTACAGAACATGAAATGGAGACGTCATGGCGCCACTTGCGGGACAAGAACAAGCGGAATCAGGGCGGGGTATGTGAAGAATGAGCGCGGCTGCGCCGGCGGCTGACGACGCGGAGGGAGGCGTGGAGTTGCGGTGGGGCGGGCGCCGTCTGGACGGCGCTGATCAGCGCCTGCTCACTGGCGGCGATTAGGGCCTGGGTTCAGATCCGGACTCGGGCTCCGGTTCAGGCTCGGGCATGGAATCGAGCGCCTCCTGCTCGGTCCGATGGAAGCGGATGTCCTCCCGCCTGGAAAAGATCAGCTTCATCCGTTTTTCGACGTCCAGCTTGGCCCCGACCAGGTGGATTTCGACACCATCCTTGCGAAAGCCCTCGAACAGGCGGGCCAACACTTCCAGGCCCGTTGAATCGATGAGATTCACCCCCTGCATGAAGAAATAGACGGCCCGCAGATTGTCGCGGCCTTCGCGCAGTTCGAGCACCCGCCGCTCGAACCCCGGCGCGATCAGATAATCCAGCGAACAATCGGGGCGCACCAGCAGGCAGTCCGGGTGCAGCGCCGGCAGGCCCCATTGCCGCCGGTCGCGCAGACTCTGGTCCGCATGGCGCCCCAGCTCCACCACGCGCGGATTCAGGCGCCGATAGACAAAAATGAGGAGCGACAGCACCAGTCCGGCGCAGATCCCCCAATACATGGACGGCGCCGCCGCATAGGTGACGATCAGGGTGACCACGGCCACCAGCAGGTCGCGGCGGGAAGTCTGCCACAGCACGCGCCAGGGATGCAGCTTGAACAGGCCCAGAACGGAAGCCACCACCACCGCCGCCAGCACGGCGGTCGGCACCCAGGCGAGCACCGGCAGGCCCACCGCCAGCACCACCGCCACCACCACGCAGCAGAACACATTGGACCAGCCCGAGTGTGCGCCCGCGAACAGATTCAGCGCCGAGCGCGAAAACGAAGTGCTGGTGGGAAACGCCCCGCACAGGGCCGCGCTGAACTTCGCCGCCCCCTGCGCGATCAGGTCCTGGTCGCGGTCCCAGCGCTCGCCCGACTGCACGCTGTCCAGGCGCGCGCTGGCGGCTGTTTCCATGAAGCTGATCAAGGCAATCACCAATGCCGGGACCACCAGTTCGAGCAGGGCCTGCGGGCCCAGGCCGCCGGGCCAGCTCAAGCCCGGGAAACCGGCCGGCAGCGAACCCACGACGGCAATGCCGTGAGCGTCCCACCCCCACCACCAGGCCGCGCCGGCGGTCACGAGCAGCAGGAAGAACACGGCGGGAATCGACGGCCGCAGCCTCTTGCAGGCCAGGATGAAGGCCAGCGACGACAGGCCCAGGACGGCGGAAGCCATATGCCAGGAATGAAGCAGGGGCCCGGCCGGATCCAGGGCCAGCAGGCCCGGCAGCTGGGAGGTGATGATCAGCAGCGCCGCCGCCTGGGTGAAGGCCATGAGCACCGGCGAACTGACCAGATCCATCAGCCAGCCCTGGCGCAATGCCCCCAGGCCGATCTGGAACAGGCCGCTCAGCACCGCCAGCCAGCCCGCCAGCAGCACCCACTCGCCACTGCCCGGTTCCGCCATTCCCGACAAGGCCCCATAGACCAGCAGGCAGGTCAGCGCCGTTGGACCCACGGCCAGGCGCGGCGTGGCACTCAACAGGCTGCCCACCAGCGTGGGCAGCAGCGTGGCGTAGATCCCCGTCACCAGCGGCATGCCCGCCAGGCCGGCATAGGCCACGCTTTGCGGCAACGCCAGCAAGCCGACCGTCACCCCGGCCATGAACTCGCGCTCGAAGAGCCTCAACGTCAGCCGGGGCCAATTCAGGAAAGGCAGGAAACGCCGCATCGCACCAGAAGAAAAAATGACAGGGAATGCCGCGATTGTCGCATGGTCGGCCCGCCCGGGCATTCTTCTCTATTGACTAAATCCATCACATACTTGAATATATATTCATAAGTGAGAAATCCAGTCAGGAGTTGCGATGCAGCCGGAAGCAGACAGCCCGCAGGATCCCACCACGCCCGCCGGGCCGCTCGCAGGCGTCCGGGTCATCGACATGACCGCCGTGCTGCTCGGCCCGGTCGCCACCCAGGTCTTCGGCGACCTGGGCGCCGATGTCATCAAGATCGAATCCCCCAAGGGCGATACGACCCGTTCGGTGGGCGCCGTCCGCGAAAGCGGCATGGCCTCGCTCTTTCTGCACATCAACCGCAACAAGCGCAGTGTGGTGCTCGACCTCAAGCAGCCCGCCGGCCGCGAGGCCCTGCACCGGCTCATCGCCTCGGCCGATGTGTTGTTCCACAACATGCGGCCGCGCGCGCTGGCCCCTATCGGGGCCGACTACGACACGGTGGCCCGCATCAAGCCCGACATCATCCATTGCGGCGCCTTCGGCTACGGGCAGTCGGGTCCATACGCCGACCAGCCCGCCTACGACGATCTGATCCAGAGCGCCGTCGCGATGCCTTCCCTCTTTCTGCAATCGGTGGGCACGCCCTGCTACATCCCCTCGGCCCTGATCGACCGCATGGTGGCGCAGACCGCCGCCTACAGCGTGATGGCCGCCCTTTTCCACCGCGAAAGAACCGGTCAGGGCCAACGCATCGAAGTCCCCATGTTCGAAACCATGGCGCAGATGGTGCTGGGCGAACACATGGGCGGGGCGACCTTCGACCCGCCCCAGGGCCCCATGGGCTACAGCCGCCTGCTGTCCCGCTTCCGCAAACCCTACCGGACACAGGACGGCTATGTGTCCACCATGGCATATACCGACAGGCACTGGCGGCACTTCTTCGAATATATCGGCAGGCCCGGGCTGACCGACGATCCACGCTTCAGGAATCTGGAAGCCCGCAACGCCCACATCGACGAGCTCTATGAAATCGCCGAACACGAGTACAGCCAGCGGCCGACCGAAGAATGGATCGCGGCGCTCAGGAAGCTGGACATCCCCGTGTCGCGCGTCCATACGCTGGAATCGCTGCTGGAAGATCCGCATCTTTCCGAGGTGGGCTTCTTCCGCTGGGTCGACCACCCGTCGCAGGGGCGGATCCGCAGCATGGCGCACGGCACCGAATGGTCGCGCACGCCGCCCCAATGCCGGTCGCTCGCTCCGCGGCACGGCGAACACAGCATCGAAGTCCTGAAGGAACTCGGCTACACCGAACACGAAATCCAGGCACTGCGGAACGCCGGCATCACGAAAACCCCACAGGAGACCGAACATGCGCGCTCTTAGCATCCCCGCCCTGCTCGCGGCAGGGCTGGCCATTGCGGGCCTGCCCGGCGGCAGCCCCGCCGCCGCCGACAGCTACCCTGAACACGCCGTACGCCTGATCGTCCCCTACCCCGTGGGAACCTCGAACGAAATATTCGCCCGCGTGTTCGCTCAGAAACTGGGCGAAAAATGGAACAGATCCATCGTCGTCGAACCGGTGCCAGGCGCGGGCGGCGTAGTGGGCACCAAAGCCATCGCCTCGGCCAGGGCCGACGGCTATACGCTGGGCTGGGTGTCGAGCCCGCACGCCATCAATGCGGCCGTCTATAAAGAACTGCCTTACGACACCGTCAACGACTTCCTTCCCGTCGTGAACCTGGCCAGCACGCCCATGGTGTTCGTCACATCGGCCGACAGCAAGCTCACCTCGATGAATGCCCTGCTCGAAGAAGCCCGGGCCCATCCCGGCTCACTGGACTTCGGCTCCAACGGCAACGGCAGTTCATCGCATCTGGCCAGCGCCCTGCTCGCCAGCATGGCGGGCGTGCGGTTCAGTCACGCTCCCTACAAAAGCACCGGCCAGCTCACCACCGATCTGGCCTCGCGGCGCATCGACTTCGCCGCCCTGGGCCTGGCTTCGGCGGCGCCGCTCGTCCAGGGCGGCAAACTGCGCGCCCTGGCCGTGACCGGGGCGCAGCGCTCTCAAGCCATGCCCGACGTTCCCGCCGTGGCCGAGACCGTTCCCGGCTACCAGGCCACCGCCTGGATGGGCCTGGTCGTTCCTCAAGGCACGCCGCGGCATGTGCTCGACAAACTGGCCCGGGACGCCCCCGGCATCATCGAACTGCCCGAAATACAGCGGCAAATGGCTTCCATGGGGCTGTCCGGCGATCCGCTGGACGCCGCGGCCTTCGCCCGCCGCATCGAACAGGACATCGCCATGTGGAAGAAAGTCGTGAGCGAGGCCCCCGACATCGAACAACGGTGAGGCCGGCGGCCCCCGCGGTGAAGCAGAGACGTTTTTTCAAGAAAGCTTTTTCAAGGAAGCAGCAGATTGTCAACCTCGACCGATATCAAGAACAGCCGAAGGACTCTGGATATTTATGAAGTCTTTGCAAAGGTCAAACGGCCGCAGAATCTCACCGAGCTGTCCCGGCTCCTCGGGGCGCCCATGTCCAGCTGCCACCATCTTGTAAGGACGCTGGAAAACGGCGGCTATCTCTATCAGCTGCGCGGCAAAGCGTTCTACCCCACCCGGCGCATGCTGCACAACGCCGAA
The DNA here is from genome assembly GCA_013416455.1 of Alcaligenaceae bacterium. Taxonomy (GTDB): domain Bacteria; phylum Pseudomonadota; class Gammaproteobacteria; order Burkholderiales; family Burkholderiaceae_B; genus Yanghanlia. The sequence continues at coordinate 68,442 of JACCES010000019.1, forward strand.
GTGATCGCCGGAAGCGATCCCGTGCTGAGTGTCCTGCACCCGGAAATCGAAGCCCTGCGGGACAGCACGGGCGAAAGCGTGATTCTCGGCCAGCAGATGGAGCGGCAGGCCATGATCCTCGATGTCTGCGAATCGCAGCTCAGCGTGCGCTACACCGCCCGCTCGGGGGAACTGCGCGAACTGCATTCTTCGTCCATCGGCAAAGCCCTGCTGGGCGCCATGCCCGACGAACATCATCAGGCGCTGCTGCCGCCGGAACCCTATCCCTCCTTGACCGCCAGGACGATCACCACCTATGCCCGGCTGCGGGCCGAGCTGGCCGCTTCCCGAGAACGCGGCTGGTACTCGTCATTCGGCGAAAGCGTCCCCGAACTGCACGCCATTTCAGCGCCCATCGCATTCGCCGGCTGCACGTTCGCCGTGTCGGTGGCCGGGCCCATCACCCGTTTTGTAGAACGCCTGGATCACCATATCGAAGCCCTCGCCCGGATGGTGGACCGGGTCCAGCAACTCGAGACCACTCCGGAGCCAGGACCATGACCCAATGCCCGCCCACCGATGCCAGCCGGCCTTTCGCGCGCTACCTGCTCGACACCCGCCTGGAAGACATTCCGCCCGCTGTCATTGCCGCCACGAAACGCAGTCTTTTCGATACCGTCGGTGTGATGCTCGCGGGGTCGGGGCCGCATGGCGGCGCTCACCGGGTCGTGAGGATGCTCTCCATGTGGGGCGGCCTGCCCAGCAGCACGGTCATCGGTCACGAACTCAGGCTGCCCGCCCCCCATGCCGCCTTTGCCAACGGCGCCATGGCCCATCAGTTCGACTTCGACGACACTCATGACCAAGCCGTGGCCCACCCCACCGCCAACACACTGGCCGCCGGGCTGGCCGTCGCCGAAGCGCTGGATGGCGCCACAGGCGGCGACCTGCTGCGGGCCGTCGTGCTCGGCAACGATCTCACCTGCCGGCTGGGCCTGGCCATCGAAGGCTCCCTGTACGAATATCCCTGGACCCGTCCTCCCATCATCGGCATATGGGGCGCGACGGCGGCGGCCAGTGTCCTGCTCGGCCTGGACGAAGACCGCATCCGCTCCGCGTTCGGCCTGACCCTGCACCAGACGGCCAACACCCTCGAATGCCTTTATTCCCCGAACTCAGAGGTAAGAGGCCTGCGGGACGGGTTCTCGGCACGCAATGGCGTGACCGCGGCCTGCATGGCGCAGGCGGGCATCCAGGCCGATCACACGGCCTTCGAAGGCCGCTTCGGTCTGTTCCACGCCTACTTCCGGGGCGAGTACCGGCGCGCGGCACTGCTGGACGAACTCGGCAGCCGTTTCGAGGGCGAACACGTCTCCATCAAGCCCTGGCCTTCCGCCCGGGAAACCCACGCGACCATCCAGGCCGTGCTTGAGCTGCGCGACAGGCACGAGCTCGATCCCGCCTCCATCCGCAGCGTCATGCTGCGGGTGGGCAAGACCAATCTCGAATTCTGCGAACCCGGCGACGTCCGGCGCGCGCCGCCCAGCCGCATGGACGCGCTGAGCAGCCTGCCCTACGCGGTCGCCGTGGCCCTGCGGCACGGCAATGTGCCGCTCACCGCCTATGTCAGCGAAAGACTGGGCGATCCCGCCGTGCTGGATATCGCGCGCAAGGTGCACTGGACCGAAGACGACGAGTGCTCGCTGGACGGCACGATCGAGGGGGGGCGGGTCAGCGTCACACTCGACGATGGCCGCGTGCTCACGCACAGCGTACGCCATGCCATCGGCCATCCCGATCATCCCCTGGACCGCTCCTATCTGTTCGACAAGTTCGCAAGCTGCGGGCAGATGGCAGCCGCCCCGCCTTCGCAGCAGGCAATACAAGAGCTGTGGGGCGTCATCGATACGCTGGAGACGCGCCCGCTGGCCGATCTGACCGGGGCGATACGGGCACTGAACGCCGGGCACACCATGAATCTGAAGGCCGCGCCATGACACTGCAATTCGAAACACTGACGGTCGAGCGGGAAGACGCCGTCTGCATCGTCACCATGAACCGCCCCGCCAAGTTCAACGCCATGAACCTGCGCATGCGCCAGGAACTGGGTGACTGCTTCCTGGCGCTGGGCACCGACGAAACCCTGCGGGCCGTCGTGCTGACCGGCGCGGGCACGGCCTTCTCGGCGGGCGGCGACATCAACGACTTCGAAGGCGATCCGCAGGCCCTGCACGATCTCATGAGCCGGGTCAGCCATCGCTGGTTCCGCGCCCTGTGGAATCTTCCCCAACCCGTCATCGTGGCCGTGAACGGCGCCGCGGCCGGCGGAGGCTGCAACCTGGCCTTGTCCGGCGATCTGATCTATGCCTGCGAAGAAGCCTACTTCGCGCAGACCTTCGTCGAGATCGGGCTGGTTCCCGACCTGGGCGGCGTCTTCCTGCTGCCCAGGCTGGTGGGGCTGGCCCGGGCCAAGGAAATGGCCATGCTCGGCGAACGCATTTCCGCGCGGGACGCCGCCGCAATGGGGCTCGTCAACGCGGTGGTGCCCGCCGGCGGCCTGCTCGACAAGGCAAAGGATGCCGCACGCACGATCGCCGCCAAATCGCCGCAGGCCATCCCCATGATCAAGAAGATGATGAACCGCTCGTTCGAATCTTCCATGGAGGCCGTGCTCGACCAGGAACTGGCGGTGCAGAGCTTTCTGTTCAACACCGACGCGAACCGCCGGGGTGTGGAGCGATTCCTGACCGCGCGGCGCAATGCACGCGCCGGCGGGCAACGATGAAATAACGCAGCGAGGAAGCCATGCCAGGAAGATATCTTGAAGAATTCACGGTGGGCGAAGTGATCCATCACGCCGCCACCCGCAGCGTCACGGAAGTGGACAACATCCTGTTCAGCACGTTGTCCATGAACCCGCAGCCGCTGCATCTCGACTATCACTTCGCGGCGCAGTCCATCCACGGCAAACCGCTGGTCAACGGCATGTTCACGTTTGCGCTGATGATGGGCCTCACCGTCAACGAAACCACCCTGGGCACCACCGAGGGCAATCTTGGCTTCGAAAAGGTCGGCTTCCCCAATCCGGTGTTCTACGGCGACACGATAAGGGCCGAAACCGAGGTGCTGGCCGTCCGGCCCTCGCGCTCCCGCCCCGGACTGGGCATCGTCAGCTTCCGCCATTCCGCCATCAACCAGCACGGCGACATCGTCGTCACCTGCGAACGGGCCGGCCTGATGCGCACCCGCGGCCATCAGGACGCCCAGCCATGAAACACGACCACCATCTGCTGCGTTCGTGGCTGTTCGTGCCCGGCGATTCAGAGCGCAAAATGCAGAAATGCTGGCAAACCGGTGCAGACGCCCTGATCTTCGATCTGGAAGACGCCGTTGCCTCGGCTCGCAAGAGGCTGGCGCGGGACATGACCCGCGAGGCCATCGCGGGGGCGGCCTCGCGCCGGGACACCTTTGTTGCAATCCGTCTCAATGCCGCGGACACGGGGCTTGCCGAAGGCGACATAGAACACACCCTGGACTGCCGCCCCGACGCCTACGTACTGCCGAAGGCAAGCAGCCCGGAAGATATACAAAGTATATCTCGTCAAATATCCCGGCATGAGCTCAGGCACGGCCTGCCGGAGGGCAGCGTGGCCCTGGTGCCCATCATCACCGAGCATCCCTCCGCCTTGCGGGACCTGCACGCGCTGTGCGCCGCCGACGCCCGGACGGCCGCCGTCATATGGGGAACCGAGGACCTGTCGGCCGCCATCGGCACCCGCCGCGTCAAGGACGAGCGCCACCAGATGCTCCCCGTCTTCCAGGTGGTGCGCGCCATGGTGCTGCTGGCCGCATCCGCCGCGGGCGTGGCCATCATCGACACACCGGTCGTGGAACTCGACGTGCCCGGCATCCTCGAACGCGAGAGCCGCGAAGCCTATGAAACCGGCTTCACCGGCAAACTGGCCATTCACCCCGGGCAGGTCGCCCCCATCAACCAGGCTTTCCTGCCCAATGAAGCAGAGGCCGAATACGCAAGAGCCCTGCTGGAGGCCGCCCGGGCCACGCCGGATGGCGCGTTCCGCTTCCGGGACAAGATGATGGACATGCCGCACCTTCGCATGGCCGAGCGCGTCATCGCGCTGCTGGACGCGCACGGAAACCCCGGCGCGCACCGCTGATTTCGCAGTCCATTCCTACACATGCCCGGCCATACAGGCGCAAGAAAAGCGACCGCAACGGGCCAAGGAGACCACCATGAAACACCCATCCATGAAGGCACTGCTGTCCGGTCTGATGTTGACGGCGGTTTGCGCGACGGCTGGCGCGGCCGGCGCGTATCCCACGCAGCAGATCCAGTTGATCGTACCGTTCGGCCCCGGCAGCGGCACCGACCTGATCGCGCGCGTCGTATCGGAAAAACTCGAACAGCAGATGGGCGTGCCCATCGTCGTGGAGAACCGCGAAGGCGCCGGCGGCGTGATCGGCACCACCCACGTCACCCGGGCGCGGCCCGACGGCTACACCGTCGTCATGGCATCCAACGCCATCACCATTGCCCCGCATCTTTATGCCAGCCCGCCCTACGACCCCGAAAAAGACCTTCTGCCCGTAACGAACGTCGCCACCATGCCGCTCGCGCTGGTGACCAGCACGCAGAACGACTTCACCACGCTGCAGAAACTTCTGGATCACATGAAGGCCAACCCCGGCAAGCTGGATTTCGCCTCGTCGGGCAAGGGCGCGCAAAGCCATCTGGAAGTCGAAGCCCTGCTGCGCACGCTCGGGCTGGAAGCGGTGCACGTGCCTTACAAGAATACCGGCATCGCCGCCACCGATCTCATCAGCAACCGGATCGCCTTCTACCTGCCGGCCCTGCCCGCCGTGGCCGGCCACGTGGAGTCGGGCAGGCTGCGCGTGCTGGCGATCGGCGCCGACGAACGCTCCCCCCCTTGCGCCAGACGCCCCTACGTTCTCAGAAGCGCTGGGCAATCCCGCCATCAAACCGCACGCCTGGTTCGGCTTCATGGTACCCGCCGGCACACCCGACGAGATCGTGAAAAAGCTCAACCAGGAAATCGTGAAGGCGATGGAGTCCGAGGATGTCCGTCAGAAAATCCGTAATCTGAAAGCCGACATCAACGTTGTGGAAACACCGGAATACCAGGCCCAGGTCAAACAGGAAACCGCACAGTGGCGAAGTCTGGTAAAAGAGCTGAACCTGCAGAACCTGTAATCGGCCGCGGCGAGGCCAGGTGGCGCCAGCCGCCCGCATATGCCGGCGGCCCCTCACCCGCCCTGGAAACACCCCCATGAATCTTTCCCGACTATTTCTCGACCGCTGCCGCCGCTTTGCCGAACAGCCGGCGGTCACGGACGATTCCGGCACCTTGACGTTCGAAGCCTTGTCGAACAGCGTCCACGCGCTGGCGGGCGGCATGCAGCGCGATCTGGGGATCCGGCCAGGGGAGCGGGTCGTAATCTGGATGACGAACCGCCGGTCCTTCATCGAAACCTTGTTCGCCGCCTGGGCGGCGGGCGCCTGCGCCGTGCCCGTCAATGCCAAACTGCACCCTCGCGAACTCGGGCATATCGTCGGCGACTCGCGGCCCAAGGCCCTGTTCACCACCCCCGAGGGCGTAGCCGAAATCGAGGCCGCCGGCGCGGGCGCCATTCCGCCGACCGAGCTCATCGCCGCCGACTCGGCACGCTACCAGGCGCTGAAGTCCGGCGCCCCCATCGAAGATTCCGGCACCGGCGAGGGCGACCCGGCCTGGATCTTCTATACCAGTGGCACCACCGGTTTTCCCAAGGGCGCCGTTCTCAGCCACTACAACCTGCTCTTCATGGCCATGACATACTACGCGGACATCGAGCATGTCGCCCCCGGGCAGACCATGCTGCACGCCGCGCCCTTGTCCCATGGCTCGGGGCTGTACATGCTTCCCCATCTGCTTGCCGGCGGCCACCAGGTCGTCCTGCCGCATTTCGACGCGGCCGCCGTCCTGCGGGCCATGAGCGCGCATCCGGCGGTCAGCATGTTCGCCGTGCCGACCATGGTGAACCGCATGGTCCAGGCGGCCCGCGCACTGCCGGGCTGGCGGGGCCGCATCAGCACCCTCATCTACGGGGGCGCGCCCATGTACGTATCGGATCTGATGGAAGCCATGGAAGTACTGGGCACCGACTTCTACCAGCTCTACGGCCAGGGTGAAACCCCCATGACAGCCACCGGGCTGTCCCGCTTCGAACATGCCAAAGCCTACGCCGAACGCGATCTGGCCGCGCTGGCCACCACCGGCGGCCCCCGCATCGGGCTGCGGATCCGCATCGTCGACGAAGCGGGACACGACCTTCCGGAGGGGCAGGCCGGCGAGATCATCGTGCGCGGCGACAGCGTCATGCAGGGCTACTGGAACAACCCCGAGGCCACGGCCAAGGCCTTGCGCGATGACTGGCTATGGACGGGCGACATCGGCCGGCTCGACGCCAGGGGCCGGCTCGAACTCATCGACCGCTCCAAGGACATGATCATCAGCGGCGGCAGCAACATCTATCCCCGCGAAGTCGAGGAAACCCTGCTCACCCACCCCGCCGTCGACGAATGCTCGGTCGTCGGCCGCGCCCACCCCGACATGGGCGAGGAAGTCGTCGCCTTCATCGTCTGCCACGACGGCCGGCACGCCACGCCCGAAGAACTCGACCGGCTGTGCCTGGACCGGCTGGCCCGCTTCAAGCGCCCGCGCGCCTACCGATATGTTGAATCACTGCCCAAGAGCAGCTACGGAAAGATCCTGAAGAACGCCCTGCGGGAAGCGCTGCGGGGCGAATCGCAGTGAACTGCCGCTGGAATTCCACGAGCCGGGTGCGGACCGGCTCGTGGATTGTCCGATACTGTCTCAAGTGACTTCGAAGCCTTTATTTCGCATCAAAGCGTGATCCCGATCGTGGATTTCACGGCTTTTCCGCTCCACTTCAGCCGCATGCTCATAGGGAACGCATACCACCCCGGTCGCATCGCCAAGCAATATATCCCCGGGCCGGACGGCAACGTTATCCACGACCACTTCCGTATTTATCTCGACAACCTTGATCCGCGTCTTCCCCGACAGAGGCACAACATGTCTGGGAAAGACCGGAAAGCCCAGTTCAATGATCTCGTCGGCGTCACGCACCCCACCCTCGACCACGATCATCTTTCCGGCGAGATACCCCCCGCCTTGACCACCGCTGTCCATCTCTCGATTTCCTTGCGTTGATACTCGGTGAATTGATCCATCTCCGTCGGCGCCGCATCCACGCCTCTGTCCTTCAATGCCTTTCTCACCTGCTCATCATTGAGCCCTTGTACCAGAGCATTGTGCAGCCTGGCCCGAACCTCGGCCGGCAGGCCCTTGGGTGCGACGAACGCCTGCCACGAGTACACCTCGGCATCATCGATCCCCAGTTCACTCAATGTGGGAATATCGGGGAACGCGGACAGCCGATCTTCACTCGCCACGGCGAGGGCGCGCAGCTTCCCGCTTTCTATATGGGCAGCGACCTCCGGAAGGTTCCTGAAGGAAGCTTTCGTATGCCCGCCGAGCAGGTTTGTTATTGTCGGGGCGCTGCCTTGAAAGGGAACATGGACTCCCTTCGTGCCGGTTTTCTGCCAGAAAAGCTCTGTCAACAAATGATCCGATGAGCCGGTCCCCGAATTTCCGAATGTAATGACATCGGGTTGCCGGTTTAGATAATCCAGGAATTCCGCCATCGAATTCGCCGGTACATCAGGATGAACGACCAGAAGATTGGGGGCTCTGGTTGCAAGCGTCAACGAATCGAAGTCTTTTACCGGATCATAGGGCAGATCCTGAAAGAGCGCGGCATTGATTGCAAGGACGGAAACCGTACCCAGCAAGACCGTGTACCCGTCGGCTGGCGCTTGCGCCACCTGGGTCGTGCCCAAAACACCGCCGACGCCCGATTTGTTCTCCACAACGATAGTCTGACCAAGATGCTTTGCCGCTACCGGTGACACCAATCGGGCGACGAAATCAGTGATTCCCCCTGGGGGAAACGGCACAACTACCCTGATAGGTTTGCTTGGGTAGGCGTCCGCCGCAGCCGCCACGCCGCACAAGCTTAAAACGCTCAAAACGATCACACCAAGCTGCCTCAACACCTTGCATACACTCATGACCATCTCCAGGCGGTTAGTGAAATTAAAATTTTAATATTCATCAAAATTCATATCATTAGGAGAAAACCCTATGTTGATCACATGGAAATCCAGATTTAATATTTACTTGGGCCAATAGGCCGCCGTGTCGTGACTTGTTGATAAGCAGTACCTTCGCAACCCATAAACACCTCTTTGGAAAGCACACCCGGCAAATCATCCAACCATAACCGACTGGTGTATGCGGGTCATATAGGGGGGCAAGAGAAGTGACAGCCGCCGCAGCAATCACCAACCATGACCGACAGATGTCAAAGCATCTGGCCGACCGGTTCGCAGGTATTTCGACCAGCACGATATCCAACGCCATGGACGAGCTGGGCTTCAATGGCGTCATACTGGGTCTCGACCCTTTGATACGTCCCGTTTCTTTCACAGGGCTCGCTTTTACCGTAAAAGCCAGGACGAAAGAGCTGGCTGGCAGCTTCCCGCCGACAGACTTTTCCATCGGCGATGTACTCGATAGCACACAGCCCGGCGATGCAATCGTCATTGCCGCCGAAGGCGGGCAAGTCGCTCTCCTGGGCGGGCTGGCCGCCTTGTTCGCAAGCACCCGGGGCGTTGCCGGCATAGTCATCGATGGCGGCGTCAGAGATGTGGACGAAGTTCTGAATACCAGGCTACCGGTATTCAGCCGTCATATTGTTCCACTCTCTCCGCGCACCAGAGTCAGAATTGAACAAATGAACACTGAAGTTCATATCGGCAACGTCGGTATCGGCCCCTGCGACATCATCATCGCCGATAGCAGCGGCATCGTTTCCATTCCCCGCCAATCTGCCGAACGTGTCCTGTCGCTGTGCATGGCCGCCAGGGCCAATGACGGCAGGGCGGAAACAATGATCAAGGAAGGGGCAAGCTTCAATACCGTCCATCTGGCCATTCAAGGTAAATTGAGATGAAAACAAGCTCGAATTCTTTTCCGGCCATTGACGGCGACATGGAATCAAGGGTGAGATCGGCATTAAGGGCCAACGGTTTGCCAGTCATCGAGGAAGATATTCAATTCCTGGCCAGATCAGTCATTCATATAGAGAAAAAGACTTCTCGCCTTCGGTCAACCGTAACTAGAGACGAAAGACCTTACGTATCATTTATCAGCGATAAGTCGCCCCACGAAAATGACTGATACCGAACTCGCCTTGGCCCCCATTTCCAGATTGCATGGCTTGATAAAGAACAAGACCGTCTCTCCAGTCGAACTGGTCGAGGAAACGCTGGACAGAATCAGGGATCTGGATAGCCGCCTGCACAGCTATATCACGGTAACGGAAGAGCACGCGCTGCGGCAGGCCCGCCAGGCGGAAGCTGAGATCCGTGCCGGGAAGATTCGGGGGCCCTTGCACGGCATCCCGTTCGGGCTCAAAGATATTTACGAAACTGCCGGAATAACGACAACCGCGGGCTCCCCCCTATTGCATCAGTATGTTCCCGGCCAGGACGCAACCGCCGTTCGTTTACTCTACGACGCCGGCGCGATTCTGGTTGGCAAGCATATGACCCATGAATTCGCTCACGGAGGGCCAGTCAAGCACGGGCCCTGGCCCAACCCCGACAATCCATGGCGTCCGGGCTACTTCACCGGGGGTTCGAGCAGCGGTTCCGCTGTCGCCGTTGCGGCAGGATTATGTCACTTTGCCCTGGGCTCCGATACAGGCGGTTCCATACGGATCCCGGCCGCGCTCTGCGGCACTGTGGGACTCAAACCGACTTTCGGCCGAGTCAGCCGAAGCGGCGTGATACCGAACGCATTGTCTTTGGACCATTGCGGGCCTTTGACATGGACAGTCGAGGACTGCGCATATGTCATGCAGGCATTGGCCGGGCATGATCCCTCTGACCCTTATTCATCCAGTGAGCAGGTACCGGATTTCTCAGAGAAGATGGATCGCGGCATATCGGGGCTCCGGATCGGAGTCGTCGAACATTTTTACACCCAGGATACACAGATAGACTCCGAGCAGCTCGCCGCCTTCAATCAGGCGGCAGAGGTCTTCGAGCAGCTCGGGGCACGCCTGGAGCCCGTCCGGCTGAGCACTTTGCAGCTGTACAGTGATGTGAAGATCACCATATCCGCCTCTGAATTATTCACCTTCCATGCCAAGAACCTTCGCCATCGCCCGCATGAATTCGGCCCGGTTTTCCGTTTTCGGGCATTGGCCGGTTCATTCATCCGCGCTGAAGATTATATATTGGCGCAAAAATTGAAAACAGAGTTAACGACGCAACTTGACACCCTGCTTCTCAAGTACGACGCCCTGTTGCTTCCAGCGGCAAATGGGCCGGCCCCCTTGCTCGAAGATGTCGATCCGGTCGGCTACTTCGACAAACCGTCGCTCAACGCTCCATTCAATGTCACGGGGCATCCCGCCATATCCATCTGCTCTGGTTTCAATAGCATGGGCCTGCCGCTATCTCTGCAAATCGTGGGCCGCGGCTTTGATGAAGCCACCGTTCTTCAGATTGCGCATGCTTACGAAAGCAGCACCGCCTGGAACAAGAACCGCCCCCGCCTGGAACGCAGCAGAAATTAAGGAAGCTCTGAATAATTCGAGCGGTAAGCAGGCGCCCTGGATCGAGATGGGATGCAAGGCGCAAAGCACAGCGATAGCCGTCGCTATCGCGAGCATTTGCAACGCGGCAGAACACTCGATTCCGGGGATGCATGCGGCGCGACGAGTTGTTCAGAGCTTCCTTAACGGCCACGTCCTTGTATATCGACAACAATCGATTCAAAACCATGGAGATATATGATGCGCGCGTCAATAAAGCCAGTTTTGATCCTGCTTGCTTCAATCATGATGTATCCGGGGTTTGCACATGCATTCCCTGACAAACCCATCCATATTATTGTTCCGTTTGCTCCGGGCGGCGTCACCGATCTGGTTTCCCGGATTGTTGCCCAAGGCATGAGCGACGAACTGAGCCAGGACATCATCGTGGAAAACAAGCCCGGCGCCAGCGGTTCCCTGGGGACGAATTACGTTGCCAAATCAAAGCCGGATGGCCACACATTGCTTATGGGGAATATATCCACATTGGCCATCAATGCGGCCACTTTCAAGAACCTGGGTTACGACCCCAAGCTGAGCTTCAGTCCGGTAGCAATGATTGCGAAACAACCTTTGCTGATCGGAATCAAGAAAGACCTGGACATCAACTCGGTGGAAGCATTAATAGAGTTGGCAAAAAAAGATCCTGGAAAATTGAATTATGGTGCGCCCGGGTCCTCCAATCAACTTGCAACTGAAGCGTTCAGCCAGGCCACTTCGATCAAGATGAATCACGTGCCTTACGGCGGCAGCGGCCCAGCACTAATTGACTTGGCTGCCGGGCATATAGACGTCATGATTGAAACTTTCTCATCCATTTATCCTTTCGTCCAGCAGGAAAAGATAAAGGGATTGGCCGTTACTTCCGCTGAAAGATCAAACTTGGCACCTCATTTGCCGACCCTAAAGGAGCTTGGCTTCCCAGATGTCGAAGTCACCTCTTGGCAAGGGATCGTAGCTCCCGCTGGCACACCTGAGGATGTTATTGAAAAACTGAATCGCGCTGTGATTAAATCACTTTCCTCGCAGAACATTGAGACTCAACTGACATCGAAGGGCCTTCAACCATCCCCTTCCAGTCCGGAAGAATTCAAGCATTACATAGCTGAAGAAGAGAAGAGATGGGTAAATCTTGCTCAGGAAATCGGCCTTGATCCAAAATAATGAATTGAATTTCAGCGGCTTTGTCCTTGGGCGAAGCAAAACCGGACAGCCGCAGGGACTTGGCGCAACGGCCGTGCGTCGCCCGGGAATGCCCCTGCCATACCTGCTTTCAGCTTTCTTCTGAAAGTATGCTGAGTGCCGCCTTTGCCGCGTTGGATACATGCTCTTCCGCGGCAATGCGCGCGGCATCCGCATCATTGTCGTCTATGGCTTGAAGCAGCGACTGCAATTCCCGGATGCTGGTTTGCCAGCGATCCTTGTACTGCATGGAAGTGGAACGGACCAGCGTGACACGTGTATTGAGAAGAGTCAGGATCTCGCCAAGCACATCGTTGTGGGCGCCCAGAATAAGGCATTCGTAAAAATCCGTCTTCGCCAGCAGCCTGGCCCGCGTGCCATCGCTTTCGGAAGTGCCTTCCAGCCGCTGGAAGGCCTTTTTCAGATCCTTTCTTTCTTCAGCGCTGGCATTCAGCGTAAAGAGTTCCGCCGCAAGGCCTTCCAGCAGCCGGCGTACCAGATAGATATTGCGGGTCTGTTCCGTGCTCAGGGTGGCCACGACCGGCCCCTTGTTCGGGCGAACGGTAATGAGCCCCTCTGATTCCAGCTGGCGCAAGGCCTCTCGGACCAGCGTGCGGCTTACCCCGATCAATTCACAAAGGTCACGTTCGATCAGGCGTTCACCCGAACGGAATCTGCCCAGCGCGATGGCATTGCGAAGATTTTCGACCACACTTTGCCGCAGCGGCGCCGCCACACGCGTGGCGCGAAAATTTTCATCGCTCGGAATGACCATATCTGCTTGTGACATTCGTACTCTTTATCGGAAAGCCTCGCGCCTGTGACCCGGAATCCTTCTTGGCGGATATGCATTTTACCAAACACTTACTCTGAAAACCGTCTGATTGTTTGAAAAAGCAGTTTTCAGACGGGACTGGTGTACTGTTTGGTAGGTACGGGGATCCGCCGCGTTGCAAGCTGGGCGGTAGCGACAGCGGCCACAGGCGCCTGCTTACCGCTCGAATTATTCAGCGCTTCGCTTCTTCAGATACCCATTTCCTTGAAAACCTGACGCGCCGCCTTGAAGCTTCCCAGGCCCGCCGGCATACCACAATAAATAGCGACCTGCAATAAAACTTCGCGGATCTCGTCTTTGGTAACGCCATTGTTAATTGCGCCGCGAATATGCGCCTGCAATTCATCGGGACGGTTCAAGGCCGCGATCATGCCGAGATTGACGAGGCTGCGATCGCGGCGTTCCAGGCCGGAGCGTGCCCAGACGTCACCCCAGCAGTACTTCGTGACCAGCTCCTGCATGGGCAGGCTGAAGGAATCGGCGTCGTTCAATGCCTTGTCCACATACGCGTCGCCCACCACTTCACGGCGAATCTTCAAACCCTGTTCGTACAAGTCCTTCTCCATGCCTGTGCTCCTTGATTTCGATTCTGTAAAGGCGGAACGAGTATAAGTATCCTATTATAGGAAGTCAATAGTATTGACATACCACAATACCGTAATACAATCTGTCGCGAGCTGGACGAATTCAGCAAGGTTCGCAGCCCCATTCATCACAGGAGACGCAAAGTGATCAAATCCGTAAAGAAAGCGCTTGTCGCACTCGCATGCGCATCAGCCGCCAGCTCCGCGCTGGCCGCATTTCCCGAAAAACCCATCCGCATCGTCGTACCCTACGCGGCCGGCGGCGGAGTGGACGCCCTGACACGCCCGCTGGCCAAAGAGCTGGGCGCCCTGCTCGGCCAAAGCGTGGTCGTGGAAAACAAGCCCAGCGCCAACGGGCAGGTGGGTATGAGCGACGTTGCCCGGTCCGCGGCCGACGGCTACACGCTGGTCATCAATTCGGCGGCCTATGCCATCGGGCCGGCCTTCTACCCCAACCTGCCTTACGATACCGTCAATGATTTCGCGCCTGTCACCATCGTGGCCGCGAATCCGCTGATGCTCGTCGCCTCCACCAAATTCAAGGCGGAATCGATCAGCGACATGATCCAGATGGGCAAGGAAAACGATCTGGTCAACTTTGCCGCCCCGGGCATCAGCGGTGTGCACTACCTGGCTGCCGAACTCATGGCCAGTGTTGCCGGGGTGAAATGGACCAGCATTCCTTACAAAGGGGCGGGCGGCGCATTTCCCGACCTGATCAGCGGCGAAGTGGACGTCATGTTCGATAATCCCGGCTCATCCCTGCCCCTGGTGCAGTCCGGCCGTCTCAAGCTGATCGCCACCACCGGGCTCAAGCGTACGGCCGTAACACCTGACACCCCCACCGTGTCCGAAACCCTGCCCGGCTTCGACGCCTCCAACTGGTTCGTCCTTTCCGCGCCGGCCAATACCCCTAAAGACGTCATCGAAAAGTTGAACGAAGCCGTGCGAACAGCCATGAAAAGCGATCTGATGAAGGAAATCCTGGACCGCAATGGCATCGAAACCATCGTGAACTCGCCCGAAGAAGCCGCCGCTTTCGTTCAAGCGGAAATCGACAAATGGGGCAAGGTCGTCTCCGATAATAAGTTGTCGGTAGAGTAAAGGAGCACTTCCATGCCTATTTCTGTTGGTTTCATTGGTTTGGGCAATATGGGCAGCCGGATGTCGGCGCGCCTGGTGCAGGAAGGATATCCGGTACATGTCTTTGACACGAACGCCCAGGCATGCGAGCGCGTTGCCGAAAAAGGGGCCGTCGTCCACGCGACCTCGAAAGCGGTGGCCGACCATTCGGAATGCATATGCATAAGCCTGCCCACCCCCCGGATCGTTCGTGACGTACTGCTCGGATCCGACGGTGTCGTGCATGGCGGCAAAGTCCGGCGAGTCATCGACTTCTCCACCATAGGCCCGCAGGCGGCCGCCGACATCGCCGAAGCACTCGCCGCACACGACATCGAGTATGTGGATGCGCCGGTCAGCGGCGGCATAGCGGGCGCCGAAAAAGGAAGCCTCGCGGTCATGGTTTCCTGCGGCGCGGAAGCCTATGAATCGCTCAAGCCCATCTTCCATATCATGGGGAAGGTGTTCTACGTGGGAGACCGGGCGGGCCAGGCCCAGACGGTCAAGCTCGCCAACAACCTTCTGTCGATGACGGCCCTGGCCATCTCGTCCGAAGCAATGGTGATGGGCGCCAAGGTGGGAATCGACCCGCAGCTGATGCTGGATGCGATCAATGCGGGGTCGGGGCGCAATACCGCGACGCAGGAAAAATTCCCCCGATCCATACTGACCGGCACATTCGATTTCGGGTTCGGCATGGGCCTGGCCCACAAAGACGTCAAACTATGTGTGGATGAGGCCGACAAACTGGGCGTGCCCATGTTCGTCGGGTCCGCGGTGCGGGAGCTCTACGCGGTCGCCCGCTCGACCCAGGGGGACGAAGCCGATTTCACGGCGGTTTGCAAACTCATCGAAGACTGGGCGGGTGGCGCCGTGCGCCAAGGGCAGACCCCCTCCACCGGAAGTTGATTTCTGGAACGCCGGCATGATCCGGCGTTGAATACCCTCAGGTTACGCGACGGCGGGCGGCGCATCCCCGCCCGCCGCTCGTGATCTGATGGCAGTTCCGCAAGCCCGGCCACATTCAGCGCAATTCCGCGACATTGATCACTCTTGCTTCACAAGCCCGCAGCAGTGCGGCGTCATGGCTGGCGAACAGCACAACCCGATCCCGGGACCAGACCCTGAACTGTTCAGCCAGCACAGCGCGGGCGGGCGCGTCCAGCCCGTCGCTGGGGCCGTCGGCAATGACGACCGCCGGCTTCGCCAGGGCGGCCGCCGCCAAAAACACCTTGCGGCGCGTACCTGTCGACATCTGCTCGAAGCGCTTGTCCAGATGCGGCTCCAACCCCAACCGGCCCGCCAGATCGAACACCGCGTCGTCCAGCCCGGCGTTTTTCTCCAGGGCGATTTGCTCAAGCAGGCCGCGTCCGGTCCGCAGCGGAAGCCCGGAGCAATCGCCCGGCACATAAGCCAGTCGGGCCCTGGCATTGCGCGGCTCCCGGCTGATCGAATGCCCATCGATCCACACATCCCCCGTATCCGGCACGACAAGGCCGGCGATAATGCTCAGCAAGGTGGATTTCCCAGTGCTGGCTTCTTCGCACAACGCCACGCACCCGGGCGGGAAAACCTGGGTCAACCCCTCGAATACCAGATGATCGCCATAGCGCTTGCCGAGATTGTCGATACGCAACATGCCCGCCAGTGTACGCAGGAATGCGGAGCTCAGCCAGATCCCGCGCCGGATGGCGCCGATAAGCGGTCGTGGGCTCCCTGGTAACGGCGGGGAAACCAGCACAGCAGGTGTTCGAGAGTTCCGTCTTGATTGTCGGCCATATGACGGGCAAGACGGATCTCCTGATTTCCCCACTTCCCGGACCACGGTAAACGGCCGCTACCAGGCCTCATCGAGAATCCCGTGAAGCTCGGCGGCATGAGTCACCGGCCTGGGGTTGCCGCGCAGAAACCAGTCTTCCATGGCCAAATCAGCTATTTCCCGCAGCGACTCCCGGGGCACACCGACATCACGCAAACGCCGGGGCAGGCCCAGTACGTCAAAAACCGCCGTCACGGCATCGATGACCGGCTCTGTGGCGCCCGCTTCCCCCGTCGCCACACCAAGCGCCGCCGTCACCTTGAGCATGCCTTCCTGCGCGGCCTCGCTGTTGAAGCGCAGCACATGGGGCAGCACAATGGCATTGATCATGCCATTGTCGACATCTTGGCGCGCCCCGATCGCATGGCCCAGCACCATCGTAATGCCGCCGGAGGTGTGGTCCGTACCCTGCCCGCAAAGCACGGCGGCCAGCATCAACTGCGCCCTGTCCGGGGTCTCGCCCTTCAGCACCGCATCCGGCAGATGCCGGACGGCCAGCCGCAAGGCATGCATCAGGGCCGCGTCCGCCAGGGAATTCCGCACCCTGGATGACAGCCCCTCGATCGCCAGGGCCAGCGTGTTCACGCCCGCGGAGCTGACCAGCGCGGGAGGCGCCGACTGGATCAATTCCGGGTCTATCATCACACAATGGGCTCGCGTTTTCGGATCATACAGCGCCAGGCGTTTTCCTCTACCCGTATCGAAGACCGCGCTCCCCGCTTTGACGATTGCCGTCGTGGGCGTGGTGGGCAGAACGAACTGCGGCAGCTTGGGCGCCAGCAGCTTCGGGCTGTGCAGCCTGCCATCGGCATCCACCGTGGTGCACAGCTCGGACGCCGGCTTTCCTTCGGCGGCGAGAATGCTCGCCGCGCGCGCCGTGACGATGGCGGAGCCCCCGCCCACGGCCACCACCGCATCCGCCTGAAGGCGATGAAGCGCTGCCGCCGCCTCCTCCACCGACTCGACAGGGCTGTGGCCCCGCACCCCCGCGTGGATTCCCGCGCAGTATTCGCCCAGCGCCGAACCCACACGATCGAGCAAGGGGCTGCGGCCAAGCGAATTCCCGCATATCAGCACAGCGCGCCGCGCGCCGATGCGCTTCAGCTCGCCCGGCAGAGCCTTGAGGCTTTCAGGGCCATGAAAAAGACGCAACGGCGGCGCCACGTGTGTAAAGGAAGGCATGGTCATATTGAATTGCGCCCAGGGCGCCGGTGTTCCGTTGATGCGAAGAGGGATGCGGGCCGCGAAGTGGACGCGGCCCGCCCGTGAATCAATGGGTCGTCAACAGCTTCTTCTCGATGAGTTCAACTGCCCGGATTTGATCACGTTTTACGCGCTCCGTGAACTCGGCTTCGGAACTCGCCACGACGTTGAACCCGCTCTTTTTGAAAACTTCGATGACATCCTGGTTGCCAAGCGTCTGCCTGATTTCCGCGGCAATGATTTTCTTGATGTCTTCGGGAATACCCGCCGGCGCCACCAGCCCCACCCAGCTTTCCATATCGTAGCCGGGTATGAACTCGGAAACCGACGGCACATCCGGAAGCAGCGCACTGCGTTCCCGGGAACTGATGGCAATGGCGTTCAGCCTCTGGGAATCGACATGGGCAAGGACGCCGCTGATGGCCGTGGATGCATACGCGATATGCCCGCCAAGCAGATTCGTCAGCAATTCCGACGCGCCCTTGTAATTGATGAAATTCGCGGGAAGCTTGTAATGATTCAGAATCGAGACCAGGTTCAAATGTGATGTCGACGCAAACCCGGTGATTCCGTATGGATCGTCCCTGCCCTTAGCCTGAGCGACAAACTGCTCAAAAGTCTTTATATCGCTTTGCGCGGGGGTGACCAGCACCTGCGGGATCGTTGCCAGAAGGGAAAGATAATCAAAGCTCTGCAGCGTATCGTAACTGACTTTCGGATTCAGAATCTGATTGATCGAGTGCGCATCCAGCGTACAAAGCAGCGTATAGCCGTCGGGCGCCGCCTTCGCGACTTCCGAGGCGCCGATGATGCCGTTTCCGCCCGGCCGGTTCACCACCGCCACCTTCCAGCCCGTTCGCTGGGCAAGATGATTGGCCACGGTGCGCGCGGTGAAATCGACTGCGCCGCCCGGAGCGAAAGCCACGACGATCGTAATGGGCTTTTCCGGCCACGCATTCGCGTGTGCATGCGCGGGCAGCATGGCGCCCAGCCCCAGGCCGGCCATGGCCAAGAGCGCTGATCTTCTGTTCATGATGTCTCCCAAGTGTTCCGATTATCCGGCGGCGCATTCATCATTCATTATTCGCGCCAAAGAACCGCGGATGATTTTCGAGGCGCCGGATGCACGATGAATATAACACCCGAAAAGCCGCTGGATTATTCATTATTGCCATATGCGAAATTCAAAAAACATTCATGTTTTCCAGAAAGCCTGCCCTATCATCTTGGCGGCCGGGAAAGCACTCAGGGAACCTCGCGTTCCGTAATCTATTTTCGAAAACACCTTCCTGGCTTATTGAATTATTTTCCATGCATAACGAGGAAAAAATGGGAGACGCACCATTAAGCGGCCTGAAGGTTCTCGACATGTCGAGAGTCCTGGCGGGGCCTCTCTGCGCCCAGATTCTGGCTGATCTGGGCGCAGAGGTCATCAAGATCGAACGGCCCGGGGGCGGTGACGACTCGCGCCAATGGAAGAAATCCAATTCCCAAAGCTCGGTTGACGAACTCAATAGTTCGATCTACTTCTGGTCGTTCAACCGGGGAAAGAAATCGCTGACGCTGGATATTTCGAACCCGGAAGACCAGAAAAAGATTCTTGCGCTCGCCGGCACGTGCGACATCCTGATCGAAAATTACAAGGTCGGCACCCTGAAGAAATACGGCCTGGATTACGCATCGCTGGCCGAATTGAACAAGCGGCTCATCTACTGTTCAATCACCGGGTTCGGGCAATATGGCCCCTACCGGCACCGGCCCGGCTATGACAGCATCATCCAGGCGATGGGCGGCCTGATGAGCATCACCGGCTTTCCCGACGAAGAAGGCGGCCGCCCCACAAAAACAGGCATCGCCATTTCCGACCAGCTGACCGCCCTGTATGCCGCCGTCGCCATACTCGCCGCCCTTGCCGAACGGGCAGGGTCGGGGGAAGGCCAGCACATCGATCTCGCCCTGCTCGACGTCCAGGTGGCGGCACTGTCCAACCTCGGCATGAACTACCTCAATGAAAACCGGGAAACCGGCCGGATCGGCAACGGCCTTGCAACCGTCAGCCCGACTGATTGCTACGCGTGCCAGGATGGCGACATCATGATCATCATTGGCAACGATGCGCAGTTCGCCAGCTTCTGCCGGCAATTCGACCGCCATCAATGGCTGGAAGATGAAAGGTTTTCCACGAATTCCGCAAGACTGGTCAACAAGAAACGGCTGAACGAGCAGCTTTCCCTTCTGTTCGGGCAAATCGATACCGGTCGTTGCCTGCGAATGCTGGAATCGGCGGGCGTGCCCGCGTCGCGCATCAATAATTTCAGGGAAGTCTTTTCCGATGAACATGTCAAGGCACGTGAAATGGTGAGAACGGTGGAAGCAGAAGGCGGGAAAACCTACAAAGTGATCAGGAACCCCATCGTGATGTCCCGTTCGACGATCCGCTACCAGAATGCGGCGCCGGATCTCGGCAATGCCAACGCCATGCTCGACAAAGGATAGACGCGGCGCGGCTCGCCCTCGCCACGCAATTCCGCAGCGTTCGCCAACACATCGCCGGCAGCCGTACGATGGGCGGCGCGGGGCCCCTCCCACCCGCACGGTATGGTGTAATGTGTGCGGGCGCGCGCCATGTACGACCCCGCATGCCGGAACGGCGCCGGCGGGCGGGCGCGCGGAAACAGGCAAGACCGGAGGCCGCGTGAAGGACGAAGACAAGCTCAGGAAAATCGCCTCGGCCGATCTCAATCTTCTGCTGGTGGCGGCCGTTTTGCTGAAAACCAGAAACGTTTCCCGGAGCGCCGAAATCCTTGCCAGCTCCCAGCCCACAGTCAGCAGAAGCCTCGCCAAGATACGCGCGCACTTCAATGATCATCTGCTGATTCGTTCCGCCAATGGCATGTTGCCCACCACCTTCGGGCGCACCATCGAACCGCAACTCATGGATCTGATGGACGAAATCCATGAGCTGATGATACTCAAGGATGGGTCGGGCGCCGCGGCGGAACCCCGCGAGGTCCGTGTGGGCTGCAGCGAATACGTACAGTACGCCATCACCGAAGACTTCATGAGGATTCAGGAAAAATACCAGGAACTGCGATTTTCCTTTTACCCCATGCCGCCTTCGATCATGGCGAACGGCGATCTTTCCGAAGGCAAACTGGACATCATGATCGGCACGCACGCAGACCGGTTCTCGGGCCTGCGCTCCATGTTTCTTTATGACGAAGACTTCGTCATCCTGAAACACAAAAGCATCACAACGATCACCCTCGACGATTTCCTTGGTCTTCCGCACATCGACGTGTCGCCGACCGGAAGCGGGCATTTCGGCGAAATCTTCGACAAAATCGCCAGCGCCCACCGCGTGAAACGGCGCGTGGCCGTCCAGATCAGCAGCTACACCGCCGCCCCCGGCCTGGTGAAACGCCTCGGGCTCATCTGCGTCATTCCCCAAGGCATCGCAAGCCGCATCCACTACCCCGACGACGTGGACTACTGTAAACCGGATTTCGATTTTCCGAAGCTGCCCATCAACATGTATTGGCACAACGTCAACAACGGCGATTCCAGTCTTCAGAAAATCAAGAACCACCTCGCCCGGAAATATGCCGTCAGGCAGGGGCACGCCAGCCTGCTTTGAAACCGCAGGTTCATGATGACGCGGGCCGGGCCGGACGGCCATGCGGAATGACTGGCGAGGGTCAGGCACAGGATGGTGTCTTCCGGCATCTGGTCGAACAGCGTGTTGATGGCGCCCCTTGCGGGTTTCGCCGGTCAGGAGGGTAAAGTGGCCTACACTGGAAACCGCCAGCCTGGGCAACCGAGGTGGCGGTTTTCAATTTCTGGGATACTTACCGGGCAGCAGCCATGGATGCAAACGATCACCGTTATGTCATTGCCGAACTCGATGCGCTGGGACAGCAAGTGGCCTGCATGGTACGGCGCTTTGAAGCCGCAGGCGTAGCTGCCATCATGAAAGACGACTATGTGGCCCTGCATGCCCTGGAGCATCGCATCATGGAAATGCGTCTTGCACACGTTCGCGCGATCGATGCGCAATAAGAGCGGGAGCGGGGCAGCCGCTGCCACCGACGTCATTGAACGGATGCGTTCCCAGAGGGGGGCTACGAATATGACGACGGGGAGAGACGGGATGACGGGCTGGAACACCGGCATGATGCCGATTGGCGAGAAGGCGGCGTCTTCGGTGGCTGGCTCAAGGGTTTCGGGCAGCGCCTTCCACCCAGGGATGCAAATGAGGGCAATGCAAACTACCGCTGTTCAGGCCCGCCGTTCCATACGTCATCAAGTGTTTGTGCGGTAAAGATGTTCAGCGACCAGGCTTCCAGCTGGGTGGCGGCGGCCTGTTTCAGACGCTGTTCCGCCTCCAGCGACAAAGGGCCGAACCTGTGTATCAATTGACGCCGCAACAGAAGCATGCGGCCTTCTTCCCTGCCTTCCTGTTTCCCTTCCTGCCAGCCTTCCTGCCGGTATTTCAACGTCCAGTCGCGTGAATGATGTACGGTGGTCATGGTGATGATCTCCTTCAGATCGTCAGTGGCGGGCAGAGGCGCATGCTTGGGCCAGGCCCGCGGCAGGAGCACGTGCCGCGCCCAACTGCCAAACGCGCGGCGCAGTTCCTCGAATTCCGGCCCTTGAGTCAGCCTGTAGACAGTTTGCAGCAGCCGTGCGGCATGTTCAAGCCCCTGGTTATGTTCGAGATGGAACAGCACGCCGGCCAGGTTGTCGGCCCCCACGCGGTCTTGTTCGATCAGCGCCCCCTCGTCGAGCAGCACATAGCGCATGCGCGGCTGGTAGGCTTGCAGCTCTTGCGGAACCGCATCCTGCAGGTCGCCCACGCCGAGCGGCACGTTCCAGCGCTTCAGACCGCTGTACAGGACGATGGGCAGCACGACCGGCAAAGGCTGGCCGGGGCGAATCAGCTTCAGCCGCGCCAGGGTTTCAAAGGCCAGCCCGGTGTAGCCGAGAAAACGCACTGGCATGAGACGGTCGGGGCGCGACTGATGTTCCATCAGGATCAGCAGATACAAGGTATCTTGCCTATCCACACGCCGCACGCGCCACAGGAAATCACCGTTGCGGGCGTGCATGCGGCTGCCGACGTGGTCGGTGGGAATGGCTTCCAGGGTGAGGGGATCGACCAGGCGCGACCAGGCCGGCGGCAGAATGTGTTCGATCAACGCACGGATCAGGGCCGGATCACGGAATAACTGGCGGTAGTGGCGATCATGCTGCGACATGGCGGTGTCCTGGAAAACCAAGAACCCCAGCATGCACGAAGCAGCATGTATTGTGACCCGGGTTGCGACACACGCATCCCTTGCGGTTTCTACGCTCGCCGTACCGGTTATGTAGTCGGTCCTGAATAACCTCTGTGCCCCGGCATCCATGCGGATTCAGGGCACGCTGCGTGACTTCAGCACCGATGTTACCCACGCTGACTTGAACCAAAGTGTCAACATCAAGGTCGATTGTAAATGCCTGGGTAGCACCGCTTAAGGAAGCTCTGAACAAGTCCCCGCGCCGCATGCATCTGTGGATTCGGGCGGTCTGCTTCGTTGCAAATGCTCGCGATAGCTACGGCTATCGCTGCGCTTTGCGCCTCGCATCCCATTCCGACCCACAGCGCCTGCTTTCCGCTCGACTTGTTCAGAGCTTCCTTAAATCTGCGGTAATTTCATAGTAATTACCGTCGTTACTCAGCACAGCAAACCTGGCAGAATCGCTTCCGGGCTCATTGATGACGTCATTGCGCTCGAACAGGCCGGCGCTGTAGTCGATTTCGAAACCAGCAGCAGCACCAACAGTACTCTCGTTAACCGCAGTACCTGCAGCGCCGGTACCATCATCCCAAGCAGCATCCGTTTTATCGAAGGCCTCGTAAACCGGCAGGTTCTCAATGGGACCATCTGCGACATTGACTTTCGACACGTCCAGGGCGCTGGTGGAAGAATCCCAGACCCACTTGTCGGTGGCGGCATTGTGCGTCAGGGCGTAGTAACTGCCGTCTTCGCCCTTGACGGCGTAACCGTCGACGTCGCCGGTTACGGCTGCTTGGTACTCCTCGTCGCCGTCGTCTACCACAGTGACTACGGCGCCTTGTAACGTAGTGAGATCACCGCCCACCATGAGGGCGGCACCGGCCTGGAACGTACCATCGGGATCAATAGTGACCTGCACTGCCTTTGTGATGTTGGTGAGGTCATCAACAGCAGCGTACAGTGTATTGCCGGCTCCATCGTCATATGACACGATTTTCGCATCAGCAGTAGGATCAATATCTGCATCGATTGCTTCAGCAGCCGCAAGAGCAGCGGCTGCGCCCTGGAACTCCACCGCCGGGGTAATCACAGCGTCAGTCGTCAGCGTTGCCTTATACACCCCATCGGCTTCCATGACCGGGCCGATAGGATTCGGGTTGGCTGTGTTCGCGCCGATGTTGACGTCGGTGCTGGTTTGCGTGGTGACCTTGCTCAGGGACTCAGACAGGTCGCCGGCACTCAGGCTGTTGACGTTGTAGCTGCCCAGGCCCAGGGTCGAGGAGTCGATGCGGCTCAGTTCGATATCGATGCGCTGATTGTCGTGAGCGCCGACCTGAATGGACAGCCTGGAAGCGTCGTCGCCCAGCACGTACTTGCCGTTGAACTGGGTGTCGCGCGACACGCGGTCGATTTCGTCCAGGCACTCGCGGATTTCAGCCTGAATGGAATCCAGGTCGGTCTGCGAGTTCGAGCCGTTGGCGGCCTGCACGCTCAGTTCACGGATGCGCTGCAGGTTGTTGTTGATTTCGTTCAACGAGCCTTCAGTGGTCTGAGCGATGGAGATGCCGTCGTTGGCGTTGCGGGTGGCTTGCGTCAGGCCCTTGATGTTGGCCGTGAAACGGTTGGCGATGGCCTGACCGGCGGCGTCGTCCTTGGCGCTGTTGATGCGCAGGCGCATGTCTCATCCAACTTCCAAGCAGCTGTGTATGCGCGGGCGTATATGGAAACAAACACCAGATTCCCGGATTTCCCATGACAGTTTGATTTCAGCATACGGTCATCGAAAAAACTGTGTATATCCGACTGTATATTTTTTCGGGCGGGCGGGGGTCTATGTATGTGCCTTGGTGATCCCGGATTTCATATCCGCCTTGATATGCGCATCTTGTGGGGTCGTCTGGTATTCAGTCCCTGAACACGTCCTCAAGCCGCTTGGCGTCCAGGATGTTCAAGCCCCATTGTTGCAGCACGACAGCGTCGGCCTCGGCAATTCGCGTGGCGGCCCAATCTGGAATGGCGCCGAACTTGTGGTGCAGCAGAGTCCGCAGCAGCGTGGAGGCGCCTTCGTGCTGCCCCTCGATTTTTCCCTGGCGCATCCCTTTCTTCAACCCTTCCTCCACTCCCGCCGCCTTTTCCCGGCGCAGCACGAAGCGCTCGTAGCTGTTGTGAATCACACCGGGTTTTGAGGAGGCTGCATTTCTTGAGAAAATGGAGCCATGAGCAAGAGCAACAAGTTTTCCCCTGAAGTCCGTGAACGTGCCGTCCGATTGGTGCAGGAGCATCGCGGCGAGTA
>JACCES010000001.1 GCA_013416455.1 Alcaligenaceae bacterium
CCGTTACGCTTGACGACCATAGCAAGGTGGACCCACTCCTTCCCATCCCGAACAGGATCGTGAAACGCCTTCGCGCCGATGATAGTGGACGTACGTCTGTGAAAGTAGGTCATCGTCAGGCACTTATCCCTCAGAACCCCATCAGCCAACTCGCTGGTGGGGTTTTGCTATTGGCGCGGCCACTGAAATTTCCATCCCTGAATGTTTGCCTTATTCGAACTTGATGCCGGCTTCGTCGACGACCTGCTGGATGCTGATGGTGTCTTCCTTGATCTGCCTGTTGAAATCGACAGGGGGCCGCCTCCGGCGACCGCCCCTTGGTCGGCCAGCACTTTTGCTACTTCAGGCATCTGAAGAATGTCGTTGATGTGCTTGTTCAGCACCCAGTTTCGCGCTCAGTTCCTTGCTCACCAGTCGTGCGACGACGTCGGTGAAACCGCCGGAGCTGAACCCGACCAACCATGGTGACTACCGTGCCAGCGCACGTTCGCGGGTCTGTTCGAGATCGGGCGGCGGCGGAAAGCGCTTATCCCAGGGGCCTGCCTTCATGACCTGGCCGGGCACTTCGCGGCCGACCATTTTGGCCATTTGCCGTGCACATGACACCAGGAGGCCGAGGTCAGTGCCGGTGTTCATGTTCATGCTGTCGAGCATGTGCACGAGGTCTTCGGTGCAGATATTGCCTGTCGCACCCGGCGCATACGGGCAACCACCCAGGCCGGCCAGCGAGCTGTCGTAACGATCGATGCCCGCCGACAGTCCGGCAATGACGTTGGCCAGCCCCATGCCGCGCGTATTGTGAAAGTGCAGGGTGAGTTCGAGCCCGGGCCAGCGCCGGGCCAAACCGGAACACAAAGCCTCCACTTGGGTCGGGTTCGCCATGCCGGTGGTGTCGCAAAGCGTAATGCCCTGTGCACCGCGTTCGGCGAACCGGTCGCCGAGGCGAAGCACCTCTTCGGGAGCCACGACGCCTTCCATGGGGCATCCGAAGGCCGTTGAAATCGAGATGTTCACATCCACCTGGCCCGCTGCCTCGTCGATGATCTTTGACAGTGCGAGGAATGATTGGTCGCGGGTCATCTTCAGGTTGGCGAGGTTGTGTGTTTCGCTGGCCGACATCACCAGATTGATCTCGTCGATATTGCATTGCATTGCACGCTCGGCGCCTCGCAGGTTGGGCACCAGGCATACATACTTCACGCCGGGCACCCGTTCGATACCCATCATGAGTTCTTCTGCGTCGCGCAGGGCCGGGATCGCCTTGGGGGACGTGAAGGACGTAGCCTCGATCTTGGAGAGGCCTGTGTGCCCGAGCGCATTGATGAGGGCGATCTTCTGCTCAGTAGGCACGAAAATGGGCTCGATCTGCAGCCCGTCTCGCATGGCTACGTCGTGTATGTGGACGCGGCGCGGCGCGCTCCATGGTGACGGCGCCACGGACGCGCCGGCGGGGCGGGCCGTGCCCGGCGCATTGCCCACGGAGTTGTGTTCGCTCATCAGATCACCTCCTGCTGCTTGAGCTGTTCGATATCGCTTGCGTCAAAGCCGAGTGTCTCCAGCACTTCTTCGGTGTGCTGGCCGAGGGCCGGGCCACCGCCTTCGAATCCGCCCGGCGTCGCGCTGAGCTTGGGCATCACGCCAGGAACCTTCAGGCGGGAGCCGTCATTGAGCGTGATTTCCCGGATCATGTCGCGCGCGCGATACTGTTCGTCTTCCACGATATCCTTGATGGTGAAGATCTTGCCGGCAGGCACACCCGCCCCGGCCAGCTCCTCAAGGGCCTCATCCATGCCGCGCTGGCTGCTCCAGGCCGAAATGGCTTCGTCAATGCGGGCCATGTCGGCGACACGGCCTGGGTTGCGGGCCAGCGCTGGGTCGCTGCCGAGGTCGTCGCGGCCGATGAGCGACATGAGCCGGGGGAAGATGCTGTCGCCATTGCCTGCGATCAGGAAGTAGCGTCCGTCCTTGTCGGGATATGCGTTGGTAGGTGCGATGCCTTGCAGGGAACTGCCCGCCGGTTCGCGGGTCATACCCAGGCGGTCATACTCCGGCAGGGCGCCTTCCATCATGTTGAATACGGATTCATACAGTGCCACGTCGATCACCTGGCCCTTGCCCGAATGGGCCAGCCGGTTGTAGAGCGCCATCATGATGCCGATCACACCGTGCAGCGCCGACAAGGAATCGCCGATGCTGATGCCGGGGCGCACCGGCGCCTCGCCCGGCACGCCGGTGATGTACCGGAGGCCACCCATGGCTTCGGCCACCACGCCGTAGCCCGTCAGGTCTCGCAACGGACCGCTTTGGCCGTAACCGGAAATGCGCAGCATGATGAGGCCCGGGTTGTCGCGGCTGAGCGATTCGTAGCCCAGCCCCCACTTTTCGAGGGTGCCGGGACGGAAGTTCTCGATGATGACATCGGCTTCCAGGATCAACCTGCGCGCAATCTCCTGGCCTTCCGTTTTGCGCAGGTCGAGCGCGACGGACTTCTTGTTCCGGGCCTGCACGTGCCACCACATGGATGTTTCACCATCTTGTGTGCGCCATGAGCGCAGGGGGTCGCCATTGCCTGGAGGTTCTATCTTGATGACATCAGCGCCGAAATCGCCGAGCGTCTTGCCTGCGAACGGACCGGCGATCAGACTGCCCATTTCGATGACGCGTATGCCGTCCAGTGGTCGTTTGTTCATGGAATGAGTCCAATCGGAATTCGGGGGAGTGAATGGGAAACAACAATCTCCACCTGATTATAGAAACCGTCCTCCTGAGGGCAGAAGCAATGCTTCGGAACTTCAGCCATCTCTGTAGGCGATGGCTAGGAAGCATGGAAGGGAGGTGCGAGGGGCAGCCGGCGTACTCGTGGATGGCCGCGCGGGGTCCAAAAAAAGATTGAGGTATCAGGACTCTCTTGTCGACTGGTATTCCGGATCAGAATGGCGCAGATGTTCGTGCAGCATTCTGGGCAATATGGGCAGAATGTCATGTCCCTTGCTCACCAGCATCAGCTCTCTGCGTGCCCAGGTTTCGTCCAGCGGCAGGGCTGTCAGCCCTTCCGTCTGCAGAAACGGTTCGACGCTGCCGCGTGGGAGGATCCCGATTCCCAGCCCCAGCGCGGCCATGCGACGCAGGCCGTCGAAGCTGGTGGCCTGGATGCGCAGGCGGAGGGAGAGGCCCAGTTCCTCGGCGGCGGCCACCATCGCGTTGCACAGCGATGTGCCTCGCGGAAGCCCCACGTAGTCATACTCGAGCGTGTCGGCAAAGCGCAGCGACCGTTGTCCGGCCAGAGGATGATCGGGCTGCATGAGGACCATGAGCTGGTCGGCCCGGTACAGGCAGGCATGCAGGCCGTCGAGGGGGCGTTGCGGAACCATGATCCCCAGGTCTGCGGCACCGTCGACCAGCATCTTGTGGACGGCTATGCTGGTGTGTTCTTCAAGGTCGATCTTCACGGTCGGATGAAGCTTGAGGAAGCTGGAAAGGTCTTGCGGCAGAAACTGGACGATCGCCGACGTGTTGGCCACCAGCCTGACCTGGCCTTTGACTCCATTGGCGTAGTTGCTCAGCGCGCCGTCCAGGTGCGCCAGTTCCGCCATGACTCGCGAAGCGTGAACTTGAAGCTCGCTGCCTGCCAGAGTGAGATTGACCCCGCGCCGGTGCCGGTACAGCAGCGGGGCGCCTATCTTGCTTTCGAGGTCGGAAATACGCTTGCTGACAGCGGATGCGACAGTGTGTTCCTTGATGGCGGCCCGGGCGATCGAGCCTTCACGGGCGACAGCAAGAAAAATTCTGAGTGTCTGGATGTCGTATTTCATCTGTCGTTCCGAAACTCACTGATCCAAGCAGTATTAGGTGCCACATGAGGTCATAATACGGCGACTGCGCTGCGCATGATCGGGGCAGGTTTGATTATTTCTAGAGGACGCCATGAGCAATCAGCCTCGTATTCTCATCAACAAGCCCGTCTTCTTTACGTCGGGTGCTTTCATTCTGGGGCTGGTGCTGTTTGCGGCGATTGCTCCCCAGATCCTGCAGCAATTGTTCGATTCGATGCAGGCCTGGATTTTCGGGAATGCCAGCTGGTTCTACATGCTGGCGGTCGCGATCATCCTGATTTCGACGATCTACGCGGCCTTGAGCCGTTTCGGCGACATCAAGCTGGGCCCGGACCACAGCGAACCCGATTTTCGCGATCCGACCTGGTATTCCATGCTGTTTGCGGCGGGCATGGGGATAGGCCTGATGTTCTTCGGCGTTGCCGAGCCCGTCATGCATTTTCTGGAACCGCCCACTGGCGAGGGCGGCACGGCGGACGCGGCGCGCCAGGCCATGGGCATTACCTTCTTTCACTGGGGTCTGCATGCCTGGTCGATTTACGCGATCGTCGCACTGATTCTGGCATATTTCAGCTTTCGGCACGGCCTGCCGCTGACTCTGCGTTCGGCGCTTTATCCCATGCTGGGCGACCGGATCTACGGTCCGATCGGCCATGCGGTCGATGTCTTTGCCATCATCGGCACCGTATTCGGTGTGGCGACGTCCCTGGGCGTGGGCGTTGCGCAGATCAATACCGGCCTCAACTACCTGTTCGGCATCCCGGTGGGCGTCAGCGTGCAGGTGCTGCTCATCATACTGGCCTGCGGTCTGGCGACGATTTCCGCCGCCAGCGGGCTCAACAAGGGCATCAAGATTCTGTCCGAGTTGAACATGATCCTGGCCATCCTGTTGATGCTGTTCGTGATGCTGGTCGGCCCCACCGTCTTCCTTTTGCAGACCTTTGTCGAGAACACAGGTGTGTATCTGTCCGGCATGGTGTCGCGCACCTTCAATCTCTATGCCTACAGCCCCAATGACTGGATCGGCGGCTGGACTGTCTTCTATTGGGGCTGGTGGATTTCCTGGTCGCCTTTCGTAGGCGTCTTCATTGCGCGCATCTCGCGCGGCCGCAGCATCCGCCAGTTCGTCGGCGGCGTGCTGCTGATGCCGACCGGCTTCACCTTCATGTGGATGACGGTATTCGGAGACACCGCCATCCACTTGATCATGTCGGAAGGCATGGCGGATCTCGCTGAAACGGTCAGCAACGACGCAACGGTGGCCCTGTTCGTCTTCCTTGAGCAATTGCCATGGTCGGCGCTGATGTGCACGATAGCCGTGGCGATGGTGCTGGTGTTTTTCGTCACATCGGCCGACAGCGGGGCGCTGGTCGTGGACCAGCTGGCTTCCGGCGGCGCCGAGAACCCGCCTGTGTGGCAGCGGATTTTCTGGTCTGTCCTGATGGGGGCGGTGGCCATCGTGCTGTTGATGGCCGACGGCTTGTCCGCCCTGCAGACGGCCACCATCGCCACCGCGCTGCCGTTTTCCGTCGTGCTGCTGTTCTCGATATGGGGGCTGTTCAAGGCGCTCAAGCTCGATTCCATGAAGCGGCAGTTGCGCTCCCGCAGCTTGAGCCGCGGTTCAGCCAGTGTGTCGGCGGAGTCCTGGCAGCAGCGCTTGCGCAATATGGTCATGATGCCGCGTCGCCGTCACGTCGAACGCTTCATCAATGAGATCGTCCGCGGAGCCATGGAGAGCGTGAGCGAAGAACTGCACAAGCAGGGCTATGCGGCCTTGATCCGCGATGAAGAAGGCGGGCAGATCACACTGATCGTGGCGCACGGCGAGCAGCTGGATTTTGCCTACAGCGTTTATCCCATGGAGGTGGCTCGCCCCAGCCTGACGCCGGAAGAGGTGGAGAACGACGAGGAACGGCGCTACTACCGGGCCGAAGTCCATCTGGGCGAGGGCGGGCAGGATTACGACATCATGGGCTGGAGCCGGGACCAGATCATCGGTGATATTCTGGATCAGTACGAGCGCCACCGCCATTATTTGCGCCTGACGCATTGAATCCGGGCAGGCATGTCTTCATGAGGACCGGGCGTAAGGCAGGCGGGTCGGCCGGATGCTCATCTTTCTCCCGGCGAGACACCGCCGCGCGCGTTCTTTGCTTCGAAATCTCCGCTGCCCAGAACGATCACGCCATCGGTGGTGGGCGTGTTGGCGGCTGATTCCGCCGCCGCCACGATACGTTCGCGCCCTTTTTCGAAAGCATCGAGCAGGGCGTTGCCGGTGCCATCCCGGGCGCCGAAGGCCTGCAGCAACGCGTCACCCGAAATTTCGTACTGGCGGCGGTTGCCATCCCGGCCGAGAAAGAAACGGATGCAGCCGTTTTCATATTTGGCTTCACTGTGCTTGGCGAAGTCACCCATGGATTTTCTCCTTCATGCGATTGGAAACCGGATGTGCTGATCGCTCAGCCTTCCAGGAGACCAGGGGCAATGCCCGTGCCGTGCCGCGAGCCGGGGAAGGCCGCCGGTCAGGCGCGCGCGCTCAATGCACGTTGCCGCTGTAGATGAACTTCGGCATGCTCCAGCCGTAGCGGAGCGCCAGCAGCCGCAGCATCAGACCGACCGCCATGGCGAAGGCCATCACCATGTCGTGATGCAGGTTCAGGGAAAGGCCGCCTATGTACAGGAGCCCGGTGAGAATGGACACGGTGGCGTATAGTTCGGCCCGGAACAGCAGCGGGATGTTGTTGCAGAGAATGTCGCGCAGCACGCCGCCCATGCAGCCTGTGATCATGCCTGAAGCGACCACCACGATGACGGGAAGATCGAGCCCGATCGCAACATTGCAGCCTATCACTGTGAAGACGACCAGGCCTACCGCGTCGAGGAACAGAAAAATGTTGCGCAGCTTGTGCATGTAGCGCGCCACCGCAATGGTGAAGAGTGCCGCGCCGCCGGTCAGCAACAGATAGGACGGATGAGCGACCCACGTGAGCGGATAGTGGCCCAGCAATACATCGCGCATGGAGCCTCCGCCCAGCGCCGTGACGCAACCCAGCAGATAGACCCCCACCCAGTCCATTTCACGTTTGCCCGCCGCAAGGGCCGCCGTCATGGCTTCCGCGACGATGGCGATCACGAAAAGGGCGTGAAGCAGCGCTGTGGCTTCGGAGGTACCGTTCATGGGTGGAATGATATAGCAACAGATCGCCGTCTCCACATCATTCCATGCCGGCTGTCCAGACCGGCCGGGACAGAAATGTCCCCCTTTACCCCTGTCAGTTCTGTCTAAGGGATTTTCCCCCCTGTCAGTTCTGTCAATTGTTTCTCAATGATTCTTTTTGCATCATTGAGGTTCGCGGTGTAAGAACAGGGGAAGGACTCATGAGAGAACGTCTGGATTGTGCTGTACTGCTGACGCGCTGTACGCTGGAATGGATGGAACCGTTCCTGGGCCAGTATGCCGGGGGCCGGCTTCATATCCATGGGCTGGATCTGCCGGTCGACATCAATTCCAAAGGGGCCCATACCGCGCTGCTTTCCGCTTCGATGTCCCTGCGCAGGTATGACGCCTGTCTGCTCCCCGTTTCGCCGCAGACCTTGTCCTAGGCGCGCACATCGCTGTCGCACGCAACACAGCAACTGCGCACGCCCGTCATGGCGCTGGTGCGCGATCTGACCGCCGGGGGGCTGTACGATCTCTATGACCTGGGGCTGGCCGACTTCCTGCGCCATCCTTTCTGCGGCCATGAGGCCCGTGTGCGCATCGAGCGGCTGCTCGACAATCAGCGGCCGCCGCCCAGGGCACGCGACAAAGCGCCGGCCGTGGCGGATTCCGCGGCGACCGATTATGTGACGATGGATCAGAAGATCGAGCAGTTCTGCGAAAACATTCTTGAGCATGATGGGGCGGCCCTGGAAGCCTATGCCATTGCCGCGGCTTCACGTTCGGCCACCAGCCGGGAATCGTTCCGCGACGCAAAGAGCAAGGTGATCGAGCGTTTTGAGCGCGCCTATATCACTGCCGCGCTGGGGCGCCACGCAGGCAATATCGCCATGGCCGCGCGGGCCGCCCAGAAGCACCGCCGCGCATTCTGGGCCCTCATGCGCAAGCACGATATCGATGCCGCGCCTTTCAGGGCGCATGCGGCTTCCGGCGCGGCCCCCCTTCAGGTTCCGCCGCGGTTCGGCATGCTGGATCCCATCCCCGGCAACAGGGTGGCGGGGCGTCCCGGGGGCGCTGCTTCGGCGGCGGGCCATTTACCTGTAAGGGAAGGGTAAAATCGGCCAAACCCATTGAAAGGAATGCCGTGAATTTTCCCACTCTGAAAAACGACATCTTCTTGCGTGCCTTGTTGCGTCAGCCTGTGCCCTACACGCCCATCTGGATGATGCGCCAGGCTGGCCGCTATCTGCCCGAATACAACGAAACTCGCGCTCGCGCCGGCTCTTTCATGGCGTTGGCGCAGAATCGCGAATATGCCTGCGAAGTCACTTTGCAGCCCTTGCATCGCTTCGAACTGGATGCGGCCATCCTGTTTTCCGACATTCTCACCGTACCGCATGCCATGGGTCTGGGCCTCGATTTCGTGGCGGGCGAGGGGCCCCGTTTCGCCAGCCCCGTGCGCACGGAAGACGACGTACGCAAACTGGCCGTTCCCGACATGGGGCGGCTCGAATATGTGTTCGATGCGGTCACGCTGATCCGCCGTGAGCTCGATGGCCGTGTTCCGCTCATCGGCTTCGCCGGCAGCCCATGGACCATCGGCTGCTATATGGTTGAAGGCCAGGGTTCCGACGATTACCGGCTCATCAAGAGCATGCTTTATTCGCGCCCCGATCTGGTGCATCGCATTCTGCAGGTCAATACCGAAGCCACGGTGCAGTACCTGAATGCCCAGATACAGGCCGGTGCACAGGCGGTGATGATCTTCGACAGCTGGGGCGGGGTTCTCGCCGATGGCGCGTTCCAGGAATTCTCGCTGGCCTATACCCGCCAGGTCGTCCAGGGGCTGGTGCGTGAGCGCGAAGGGCGCCAGGTGCCGGCCATCGTCTTCACCAAGGGCGGGGCGCTGTGGGCGGAAGAAATAGCCGGCATTGGCTGTGACGCCATGGGGCTGGACTGGACGGCCAGCCTGGGCGGGGTCCGCAAGCGCATCAATGATAGCGTGGCCCTGCAGGGCAACCTCGATCCCATGGTCCTGTTCGCCCCCGAAGCGGCCATTCGCGCCCAGGCCCGCAAAGTCATCGACGATTTCGGGCCGGTGGGCGGGGGGGGCCATGTATTCAATCTCGGGCACGGCATCTCGCGCTTCACGCCGCCGGATTCCGTCATCGCGCTGGTGGACGAAGTCCACACATACAGCCGCCGCATGCACGCGGAATAGGCGCTCCATACTGGGGATAACCCCGCTTGCAGCAGGGGCGGGGGTCATGGTTGTACACAGTCTCATGTGTTCTGCGATCCCTTCCGGGGCTGCGTCCGGCGTCCGGTCCTGTATGTCTATGTAACTGACATATAAAGGAATTTCTCGGTTTCCACCCGGTTTCTGAAGATGCTTGTGAAAAAAAGGAATCTGTGCTGCGGTGTTTCCCTGGTTTTTTCCCCAAAGTTATCCACAGTTTGTCGTGACTAATTTGCGAAAGCCGCGACTTCACAGGCTTTCCGGAACGATTCGAGAATTCTCTTTAAGTTGATGCCTGCTTCGAGGCCTGTTTTCTCTTCAGAGGCGATGCCTCCGACACCCGAAGGGCGCGAGTGCCGCTACGTGCGAGTGGCGCTGGATGTTCCGCTGCCGGGCCTGTTCGATTATTGCAGTGCGCAAGCCGTCGAGATCGGGCAGCGGGTTATCGTGCCTTTCGGGCGGCGCGATCTCGTCGGCATGGTTGTCGACCTGCCGGCGGCCCCGGCGGTGGCGGTCGAGCATGTGAAGGCGGTTTCGATGGTGCTGGACGATCTGCCCGCCATGCCCGGCGATTGGCTGGCCATGGTGGATTTTGCTGCGCGCTACTATCAGCGCCCATTGGGCGAGGTCATCATGCCGGCCTTGCCGCCGCCCTTGCGCAAGGCGGGGGCGTATACCGGGCAGCGCGCAGCGGGAGGGCCGGTGCGGCGGTTGGAAAGGCGCCTGGAAAAACAGCGGAAGCGGCTCGAACGCTTGGCGGAACAGCCGGGCAAAAGCCCGGATGAGCCGCCTGAAAAATGCGATCCGGATTCGGCCGCCTCAGGCCATCCGGGACTCGGCCCGGCACCGGCCGGCGGGGTGAATGGGAGCGATAGCGTTCCCGCCATTCAGGCGCCGTCGCTCAATGATGAGCAGCGCCAGGCCGTCGCCGCCATTGCCGCCGTGGAAGGCCACGGCGTCGTGCTGTTGCGGGGGATCACAGGCAGTGGCAAGACGGAAGTCTATCTGCATGCCGCCCAAAGGGTTCTGGCCGGGGGCCGGCAGGTGTTGTTTCTGGTGCCCGAAATCAACCTTACACCACAGCTGGAACGTGCGCTTCGCGCCCGGTTCGATGCATCGGGCGCCGACGCCGCGGGAACACTGGCGGTCCTGCACAGCGGGATGTCCGATGGCGAGAGGCTGGAGGCCTGGCTGCGCGCTTTCCGGGGTGAAGCGCGCGTGCTGCTGGGAACCCGCATGGCGATCACCGCGCCATTGCCGCGGCTCGGGCTGATCATTGTGGACGAGGAACACGATGCCTCGTACAAGCAGCAGGATGGTCTGCGCTATTCCGCCCGCGATCTGGCGGTATGGCGGGGGCATGATCGCGGTGTGCCCGTGGTGCTGGGTTCGGCCACGCCGTCGCTGGAGTCCTGGAACCACGCCATGCAGGGGCGCTATCTCCGTGTGTCGCTGACACGCAGGGCGCGCGAGGTCGCCCTGCCCGCCGTCAGGATGGTCGACACCCGCCGCCTTAAGCTGGAGCAGGGTTTTTCACCGCAACTGCTCGATGCCATGGAGCGCAGGCTTGCGCTGCAAGAGCAGGTGCTGGTCTTTATCAATCGGCGCGGCTACGCGCCCGTGCTCAGTTGCACGTCCTGCGGCTGGGTAAGCCAATGTTCCCGCTGCACGGCCTACAGCGTCCTGCATCGACTGCGCGGGCGGGCCGCCCGGCTGCAATGCCATCACTGCGGCGGACAGGCGCCCGTGCCACGGGCCTGCCCGGATTGCGGGGATCTTGACCTGAAGCCCATGGGCCGCGGCACACAGCGTATCGAGGAATTTCTCGGGGAGCGTTTTCCCGAGGCGCGGATCGCCCGCATCGATGCGGATTCCACCCGGCTCAAGGGCAGCGCCGCCGCTTTGTTTTCGCAGGTTCACCAGGGCGAGGTGGACATTCTGGTGGGCACACAGATGGTGGCGAAGGGGCACGATTTTGCGAATCTCGGCCTGGTGGGAGTCCTGAATGCCGATTCCATGCTGTTCGCGCAGGATTTCCGCGCCCCGGAACGGCTGTTCGCGCAGTTGATGCAGGTGGCCGGCAGGGCCGGCCGCCATCGTGTGGGCGGCGAGGTCATGCTGCAGACCGACTACCCTGATCAGCCGGTCTACCGGGCCTTGCAGCGCCATGATTACGAGGGTTTCGCACAATATGCGCTGGATGAGCGCAAGGTGCTGGGGCTGCCCCCCTATTCATATCAGGCGCTGCTGGTCGCCGAGGGCCGTGAACTGGCGCATGCATTGCAGTTCCTGAACGATGTCCGCAAGCTGCCCGAGGAAGACGCCGGCGCTTATCCCATGCTGGGCCACATCATGCTTTACGATCCCGTGCCGTTGCGCGTGGTTCGAGTGGCGAATATCGAGCGCGCGCAGCTGCTGGTGGAAAGCCACAGCCGCCCGGCGCTGCAGCGCTTTCTTGCGCAATGGAGCGAGGATCTGTTCCGGCTGGGTCGGGAGTCGCGGGTGCGCTATAGTCTTGAAGTCGATCCATTCGAGATTTGAGCAAGGGCCATAGCAAGTGACCACGAGCCCGGGCGCCACCGTCGCCGCCGACCTGAACCCCATGCAGCGCAAGGCCGTCCTGTATCTGGATGGCCCTTGCCTGGTGCTGGCGGGGGCCGGCAGCGGCAAGACGCGGGTCATCACGCAGAAGATCGCCTATCTGATGCGCGAATGCGGCTACCCGGCCCGCAATGTCGTGGCCCTGACCTTCACCAACAAGGCGGCCCGGGAAATGAGCGATCGCATCCGGCAGCTGGTCGACCCGCGCCTTGCGAAAGGGCTCACCGTCAGTACTTTTCATTCGCTGGGGCTGCGCTTTCTCCGGGAAGAGGCCGAGCATGCCGGGCTCAAGAAACAGTTCTCCATACTCGATTCCAATGACGCGCTCGCCATCATCCAGGAACTGCTGGCGACCACCGACCGCGCACGGCTCAAGGCGGTGCAGCAGTGCATTTCTTTGTGGAAGAACGGGCTGACGGGGCCGGACGAGGCCGCCGCGTCGGCGCTGACGCCCAGCGAGGCGGAAGCCGCCCGCGTATACCGGGACTACAGTGCAACGCTGGGCGCCTATCAGGCCGTGGATTTCGATGATCTCATCCGCCTGCCGACGATGCTGCTCGAACGCAATGACGATGTGCGCTCACGCTGGCAATCCCGGGTGCATTATCTGCTCGTCGACGAATACCAGGACACCAATGTCTGCCAGTACCGCATGGTCCAGGCGCTC
This sequence comes from Alcaligenaceae bacterium, assembly GCA_013416455.1. GTDB lineage: Bacteria > Pseudomonadota > Gammaproteobacteria > Burkholderiales > Burkholderiaceae_B > Yanghanlia. The sequence continues at coordinate 12,501 of JACCES010000001.1, forward strand.
GTGGGCCGGCGCGCGATGTTCACCGCCGTCGGCGACGATGACCAGGCGATCTATGCATGGCGGGGGGCCACTGTAGAGAACCTGCAGCGCCTGACGCATGACTTCCCGGGCATAGAGCTCATCAAGCTGGAACAGAATTACCGTTCGGTGCAGCGTATCCTGACGGCCGCGAACAAGGTCATTGGCAACAATCCCAATGTGTTCGGCAAGACGCTCTGGTCTTCCCTGGGGGAAGGCGAGCCGATACAGGTGACGGCGATGGACGACGACGAGTCGGAGGCGGAAAGCATTGCGATGCGGATTTCCGCCGCGCGTTTCGAGCGGCGGGCGCAATGGAAGGACTTCGCGGTTCTCTATCGCAGCAATCAGCAGGCGCGCGTACTGGAGCAGGCCCTGCGCAACCTGCGCATCCCCTACACCATTTCGGGGGGGCAGAGCTTTTTCGAGAAACCCGAGATCCGGGACATGCTGGCTTACTTGCGTGTCATTGCGAATGATGACGATGATCCGGCATTCATCCGGGCGGTAACGACGCCGCGGCGCGGAATCGGCAGCGCCACTTTGCAGACGCTCGGCCAGTTTGCGCTCGAAAAGGGCCTGTCCATGTTTGCCGCCGTTTTCGAGATCGGCCCCGCCGGGCGGCTGGCGCCCCGGCAATTGCAGCCGTTGCAGAACTTCGCGCGCTACATACAGGACTTCCAGACCCGCGCCGGGCGGCGGGGCGCGTGGCGCAGCATGCAAGGGATGGAGGGGCTGTTCGCGGGCATGGATCCCCCCGCCGCGGCGGGACAGCCGGGCGGGCCGGCGGGGCTGCTCGATACTTTCGAGGCGGCCGCGGCGGGGGATACACCCGGCCTGCTGGACGAGCTGTTGCGCAGTATCGATTACGAACGGCATCTCTACGATCTGTACGACGAGAAGCCTGCCCAGACACGCTGGCAGAATGTGCTGGAACTGATGGGCTGGCTCAAGCGCAAGGCGCAGGAAGACGAGCTGGACCTCATGGAGCTGGTGCAGCATGTATCGCTGGTGACCATGCTCGAGCGCGGTGACGATGAGGAGCCCGATGCCGTCAAGCTGTCCACTCTGCACGCCGCAAAGGGGCTGGAGTATCCGCATGTCTATCTGGTGGGCGTGGAGGAAGGCCTGCTGCCTCATCTGGGGCGCGAGGACGAGGACGTGGCGCCGGCGGATGCGGCCGAGGTGCGGGTGCAGCGCATTCAGGAAGAGCGCCGGCTGATGTATGTCGGCATTACGCGGGCGCAGCGCAGCCTGCATTTGAGCTGGTGCAAACGCCGGCGCCGCGCGCGCGAAGACGTCGTGCGCGAGCGTTCCCGTTTTGTCGAGGAAATGGGCTTCAGTGAAAAGAAGCTTGCCGATCCCGCTCCGGGCATGAACCCGAAGCAGCGGCTCGATATGCTGAAGTCGCTGCTGGCCGGCAATTGATTCAGGGGTGGCGTGCGGGTGTGGCGTGCTTCACGCGGATGAGCCGCGCCAAGAAAAAACCCGCCAGTGCTTCAGATGGCGGGTTTTCGAAGACGACTGACTGACCGTGCCGCCGGCGGCACTATGCTGTTCAGCACAGGAACCTCGTGTGGCGGCCGTCGCGCAGGCGGGCTTCATGCACGGCTTCGGCGACCAGGATCAGGTAGCGGCCGAAAGCGGAAGCGGCGCGCCCGATGTAGCCGAACACCATGCCCAGGCCTTCTATGCCCGAATACGACTGGCCGTTGCTGTTGGCGGCTTGGACGAGTTCGCGCTCAAGAGAGTCACTAAGTCGACTGTATGTGTTTACTGAATTGATTGCCATGATGCTTACCCCTTGCTGAACGGTTGAACGACTGAACTGATTATAGGGTAAACCCTAGGCGATGTCTAGGGTTTACCCTAGTATGACGCAAGGGGTGGCGGGGAAACGACACATAATGCGGAATCGTTTCCCGTAGTATGAAATAAGGATGGGTGGCTGATGCGAGACCGCTTCCGTCAGCAGGGCCGGGCTCGCCCGCACGACCCGCGCATCCGGGCGGCCCGCTTCAGATTGCGCCGGCCGTCGCCGATGAAAACTCTTCCGACAGCAGCATTGCGCGAGCCTGGTATTCTTCACGCAGTTCGCGCACGATCCGCGCCATGGGCAGGACGGTATCGATGCTGCCCGCCCCCTGGCCCGCGCTCCATACGTCGCGCCATGCCTTTGCTTCATCGTCGGTTCCCGCGTTGACTTCACGCTTTTGCTGCGGCAGCTGTGCCGGATCGTAGCCGGCGGCGGCAATGCTGGCGCGCAGATAATTGGCGGGTATGCCGCTGAAATAGGGCGTATAGACGATATCGCTGCTCCGCGCATCGACGATCATCTGTTTGTGTGCCGCAACGGCGCGCGCTTCTTCACTGGCAATGAAGCGCGTGCCCATATATGCGAAGTCCGCCCCCATCGCGCGGGCGGCAAGAACATCATGGCCATGAGTGATCGCACCGGCCAGCGCGACCGGGCCGTCAAAGAGCCGGCGGACTTCGTTCAGCAGGGCGAATGGGCTGAGGGCGCCCGCATGGCCGCCCGCGCCGGCGCAAACCAGTATCAGGCCATCCACTCCCGCTTCCAGCGCCTTTTCCGCGTGGCGCACCGTGGTGACATCATGAAAAACCTTGCCGCCCCAGGCGTGTACCGTCTGCACCACATCATCCGGCGCGCGCAGGCTGGTGATGATGTAGGGCACTTTGAACCGCGCGCAGACTTCCAGGTCGGCGTCCAGGCGTGTATTGGTCCCGTGGATGATATGGTTGATCGCATACGGGCTGATCACGGCCGAAGGATCGCGGCCGCGAAGCGCCCGCAGGCTTTCTTCTATTTGGGCCAGCCACTCGGCAAGCTGGCTTTGCGGGCGCGCATTCAACGCGGGCATGGACCCGACGATGCCGCTTGCGCACTGCGCAATCAGCAGTTCGGGGCCGCTGACGATGAACATGGGGGCGGCGATGACCGGTAGTGTGGTCTGCTGGTACAGGCTGGTAACGAGAGGGTGCGGCATGTGGTCTCCTGCGTGTAAGAGGCGGTCGGGCGGAACCTTCCAGGTTTTAGGGCAAAATACCGGATTCCATGCCAAATATCCTATCACCCATGTCAAAACGTCCAGCAGCGCTTGCCGGCGTGCGTGTCCTCGATCTGACGCGAGTGCTCGCCGGCCCCTGGTGCACTCAGAATCTCGCCGATCTGGGTGCCGAGGTCATCAAGATCGAACGTCCCGGCAGCGGGGACGATACCCGGGGATGGGGGCCGCCCTATGTGAAGGATGCCGAAGGCCGCGATACGACCGAGGCCGCCTATTACGCCAGTGCAAACCGCAACAAGCAGTCCGTTGCGCTCGACATCGCCAGCCCCAGGGGAGCCGAGATCGTTCGGGAACTGGCGCGCCAAAGCGACATCTTCGTCGAGAACTTCAAGGCCGGTGGCCTGCGCAAGTATGGCCTCGATTACGAGAGCATCAAGGCCATCAACCCCGGCATCATCTACTGCTCCATCACCGGTTTCGGCCAGTCGGGGCCCTATGCCAGCCGTCCCGGCTACGACTTCATGATCCAGGGCATGGGCGGCCTGATGAGCATCACGGGCGAACGCGACGACCTGCCGGGCGGCGGCCCGCAGAAAGCCGGGGTGGCCGTCGCCGATCTGATGACCGGCATGTATTCAACGGTGGCGGTGCTTGCGGCATTGTATGAGCGCAAGGCCAGCGGCCTGGGCCAGCACATCGACATGGCCTTGCTGGACTGCCAGGTGGCCATGCTGGCCAACCAGAACATGAACTACCTGACCAGCGGCGTTTCTCCGACCCGCGCGGGGAATGCCCACCAGAATCTGGTTCCCTACCAGGTGTTCACAGCGGCCGACGGCCACCTCATCGTGGCCGTGGGCAATGACAGCCAGTTCCGTGCCTATTGCGGCGTGATCGCCCGGCCCGATCTCGCCGAAGATCCTCGTTTCCGCCTGAATCCGGGCCGGGTCGTGAACCGGGAGGCCCTGATTCCGGTGCTCGCCGACGTCATGAAGACCCGCCCGCGCGATGTCTGGCTGGCGGAACTCGAAGCCGCCGGCGTACCGGCCGGCCCCATCAACACACTCGATCAGGTGCATGAAGATCCGCAAGTGATCGCGCGGGCTCTGCGCCTGGATCTGCCGCACAGTGCGGCCGGGGCCATGCCGGCGGTGGCGAGCCCGCTGCGGCTGTCAGCCACGCCGGTCGAATACCGGCATGGCCCGCCCTTGCTGGGCGAGCATACGGTCGATGTGCTGAAAGAGCGTCTGAATCTGTCGGACGATGAAATCAAGGAAATCCTGACATGAGCGGTATCGAGACCATAGGCGTGGTAGGCGCCGGGGCAATGGGCAGGGGGATCGTGCAGATTGCCGCCCAGGCCGGGCTGAAGGTCAGGCTGTACGACGTCCAGGCCCGGGCGGTCGGTGACGCGCGCGACACCCTGCGGGGCATCTGGCGGAAGCTGGTCGCCAAGGGGCGCATGAGCGCCGAGGATGCCGACGCCGCGCAGGAGCGCGTCGTGCCCTGCGGCGATCTGGGCGATCTGGCGGATGCCGATGTGGTCGTGGAAGCCATCGTCGAACGGCTGGATGTCAAGAGCGAGCTGTTCGCCAGGCTGGAAGACATCGTCGATGCGGAATGCATACTCGCCTCCAATACGTCCTCGCTTTCCATCACCGCCATCGCGGCGGCCTGCAGGCATCCGGCGCGCGTGGTCGGCTACCATTTCTTCAATCCAGTGCCCTTGATGAAGGTGGTCGAGGTTGTCGACGGCGCGCGCAGCGATCCGCGCCATGGCGATGCCCTCATGGCGCTCGCCCGGCGCATGGGGCATACGCCCGTGCGGGCCAGGGACATGCCGGGCTTCATCGTCAACCATGGCGGGCGCGGCATGAACGTCGAAGGGCTCAGGACGGTGCAGGAATGCGTGGCCCCCTTCCAGGACGTCGATGTCATCATGCGCGAGCAGGCCGGCTTCCGCATGGGCCCCTTCGAACTCATGGACCTCACCGGTCTCGATGTATCGCATCCCGTGATGGAGTCCATCTACAGGCAGTTTTACGATGAACCGCGTTTCCGGCCTTCGCCCATCACGGCGGTGCGCAGCGCGGGCGGCCTGCTGGGGCGCAAGACGGGTGAGGGCTTTTACCGCTATGCCGATGGCCAGAAGGTGGTCGAAGAGGAAAACCCCGCCCCGGCCTATCCTGAAGGCCTCAGCGTATGGGTCGCGCCCTATCATTCCACAGGCCATCGGCGGGCCGCCGCACTGCTGCGGGAACTGGGCGTCGAACCGGTGACGTCGGAACAGCCACCGCGCGATGCGCTGATACTCATCACGCCCTGGGGCGAGGATGCCGCCTCGGTGGTCGCCGAATACCAGCTCGATGGCAGCCGCAGCGTCGCGCTGGATACCTTCTTCGGCCTGGCGCCGGGCAGGCGGCGCGTCATCATGTGTTCGCCGGCAACGCTGCCGCGCTGGCGCGATGCCGCCCACGCCCTGTTTGCGCGCGACGGCACGCCCGTCAGCGTCGTTGCGGATTCGGCGGGCTTCGTCGGCCAGCGCATCGTGGCCAGCATCATCAATGTCGCCTGCGATATCGCCCAGCAGGGCATTGCCACGCCCGGGGACATCGATCTGGCCATTTCCCTGGGCCTGGGGTATCCGGGTGGAGGCCCTCTATCCATGGGCGATGCCCTGGGCACGGCGCACGTGCTCGAGGTCCTGCGCGGCATGCGGCGCACGACGGGCGACATGCGCTACCGGCCCAGCCTCTGGCTGCAGCGGCGCGTCCAGTTGGGAATGTCCCTGCGCGCCGAGGCGGCGACGGCTCACCGCTGAGCGGGGCCGCCACGCGGAGAGGCCCTGGCCAGAATGCCCAGGGTTCTTCACGCATCAACGAAACGGGCCGCAATGAATGCGGCCCGTCTTGCTGGAAACCCTGGCGCGGGCGGGATGCTATCCGCCTTCTATTGGGACGCGTTGACCATGAAGTGCACGGCGGCAATGATGTCTTCATCGCTGGCGGTGGAACCGCCACGCGGGGGCATGGCGCCCTTGCCGTTGAAGGTGACCTTGAGCATGGCATCCATGCCTTCGGCAATGAGCGGCGCCCATTTGGCCTTGTCGCCCAACTTGGGCGCATTGGCCACGCCCAAATCATGACAGGCGAAGCAGACGCTCTTGTAGAGCTTTTCGCCCGCGGCCAGGTCGATGTCGCCGCCGGCCGCCGCCGCTTCCGGCGCCGCGGTCTCGGCGGGTTTGGCCGCTTCTTCGGCGGCAGCCGTGTCGGCCGCCTGTGCAGGAGCTTGTTCCGGCGCCGGTTCCGCCGCGGCGGCGGGCGGTTCGGCCGGAGCCGCCGCACTTTCCGCGGAGGCGGCTTCGCCTTCGGCGGCCGCTGCCTCGCCTTCGGCGGCTTCGCCGTCGGCCGGTGCTTCGGGTTCGGGGAAGCTGGCGCCGGACTGGTTGGCGATGTACACCACCGCGCGCGCAACTTCGAGGTCGCTGAGCGCGGGATTACCGCCGCGGGGCGGCATGGCGTTCAGGCCGTTGATGGCGTTCTTCAGGAGCGCTTCATAACCCTTGGCGATCAGCGGCGCCCATTCGGCCGTGTCGCCCAGCTTGTGGGCGCCGGCGATGCCGGCCGTGTGACAGGCGGAACAGGTGGCGGAATACACTTGCTCGCCGGTTTTTTCTTCGGCGGCGGCGGAAGCCGATACGAGCGAGAACCCGGCAACCGGCTGGATGCGGTTGGCCACGGCTTCCTGGGACTGCGAGTCTGACCCGACGCCGAGAGGCGAACTGGCCGTCACCAGCCGGATGAGCAGCAGGATGACCACGATGGGTACGATGAAGGCCAGCACGATCGTGGTGATGAGCTGCTTGGGTGTTTTGATGAGGCCTTCAGACTCAGCCGTCTTTTCGACGTGTTGTTCCGGGGTATTCATATCGAATGCGAGTTCCTGTCAGAGGGCCAGTGGCCTGTTCTTCATTATGTGCTTGCCGCACACAGCTGCTTGCTGATGATAACCGGTTCGTGGGGGAGCCCGAAACCGCGATTATACCTTTTTCGCCAAACGCGCTACAATCATGGGCTGTTGGCGCCCGTAGTTCAATGGATAGAATTAGAGTTTCCGAAGCTCTCGATACAGGTTCGATTCCTGTCGGGCGCGCCACGAATATCAAGAGTCTCAAGGGTCGGGTTTGTCTCATTGCGGGATTTCCCCGGCTGCGCCGGGTGGCATTCTGTTTTCCCCATCTACTATAAGACTTCAAAGGCCGCCCGTGGGCCGATGTGGTGTATCCGCGTCGACGCGGGCCGCGCGGCTTCGCGGTTCTTGGGCGGGGGCGTGCCCGCCCTTGCTTCGCGGTGTCAGGGCCGCATGTCCGGGGCCTTGCGCCGGTACAGAATCGTGATTTCCATTTCCTGCGCCGTCTCGCCGCGCTGATTGACGAACCGCCGTGCGAACGTCACGATGCCCGCGTCGGGTCGGGAACCGCTTTCGCGTTTGGACAGCACCGTGGTTTCCACATGGATGGTGTCTCCACCCTTCACGGCTGTCTTCATGCGCCATTTGTCTATGCCCAGAACCGCTATGAGCGTTCCATCGTTCACGCCGGAAGCGTAGTTCAGGCCGGCGGCCACGGCGAAGACGAGCGGGGCATGGGCGATGGGCTCGCCGAAAGGCGACTGCCGGGCGTATTCATGATTGGCATGAATGTCGTTGAAGTCACCACTCAGGCAGGCAAAGTTGACAATGTCCGTCGCGGTGACGGTTCGCCGGCCGGTGATCATCACTTCTCCGACCGAGAAGTCTTCAAAATACCTGCCGCGGGGGGTGTAAGCCGGGTTCCCGTTCATGCCAGCCCCATCAGTTTCGAGATGATGTTGCGCTGAATTTCGTTGCTGCCGCCGCCGATGGGCCCCAGGCGGGAATCACGGAAGAGTCTCTGCATGTCGTGTTCCATTGAGTAGCCCGCGCCGCCCATGACCTGCATGCCTATGTTCGCGCACTCGAAATCGCATTCGGTGGCGACAATCTTGGCGATGGCGGTTTCCATCCGGGTATCGGCGCCTGCATCCAGCATTTCGGCGGTCCGGTAAGTCATCAGCCGCGCGAGTTCGGCCTTGATGCGCATGTCGGCCAGCTTGTGCTGGATCACCTGATGGCTGCTGATGGGCACGCCGAACTGTATCCGCTGCGTGGCGTATTCCTGCGCAATATCGATCGCATGCTGGGCGTTGCCCGCCCCGCATGCCGCGATGGCCATGCGTTCCAGGTCCAGGCCCCGCATCAGCAGTTTCCAGCCGCGGTTCTCTTCCCCGATCAGGTTCCCGGCAGGTACCCGCACCTCGTCGAAGTACACCTGGTTGGTGTGTGTCGTGTGACGCCCCATCGTCTTGATGGGAAGCATCGATACGCCCTCTGCCTTCGCGTCGACGAGGAAGATGCTGAATCCGCGATGGACGGGCTGGGCGTCCGGGTCGGTCTTGGCCACGACGACGAGGTAATCCGCCACGTGCGCCGATGTGATGAACCATTTCTGGCCGGAAAGCACGTAGTCGCCATTCTTGCGCACCGCCCGTGTCTTGATGGCGGCGACGTCCGAACCCGTCTGTGGTTCGGTGAGGGCGAAGGCTATGTAGATGTCGCCCTTTATCATCGGGACCATGTAGTCCCGCTTGAGTTGTTCGCTGCCGTTGTGGAGCAGCTGCAGGCCGGCGTAGATCACGCTGGTCATGTAGGTCGTGCCAAGGCAAGCGTAATGATAGGACAGCGTTTCCAGCAGTATGGCGAGGTCCTTGTAGCTGCCGTTCATGCCGCCGTACTCTTCGGGGTAGCACAGGCCCAGCCAGCCCGCCCGCGCCAGAGCGCCGTAGGCTTCCCTGGGCCATGCGCCGTCTTCATCCAGCTGCCGGATTTTCTCGGCCGGCAGTTCCTTCTGCGCCAGTTTGAGTAAAGATTCGCGCATCATCTTTTGCTCGTATGTAAATCCGAAATCGGTCAGCATTGGCATTTCTTTTTCCTTGTATAGGACGGTATTCGACGATAGTTCATGATATGTAGGATACTAATGAATCCTGCTGTATACTTCAATACACTGAAATTCTTTCAATACTGCATTTCCCGACTGGTACAGAAATGAACGCCGAACCCATCGAATCCGACCAAGGCCCCTTGCATGCGTGGCAGGCCGCGCTGAACGAAGGGCGTTTCACTTTGCAGCGCTGCACCGCCTGCGAGCGTCATGTCTTCTATCCACGGGTGCTTTGCCCGCATTGCGGCACCGATGCGCTCGATTGGGTCGAGCCATCGGGCATGGGCACGGTCTACTCGGTAACCGTGGTGGCCCGTCGGGAAGAGCAGGGCGGCCCCTACAACGTGGCGCTCGTCGATCTGGACGAAGGGGTGCGCCTGATGTCGCGGGTCGAGGGCATTGCGGCGGAAGACGTCGAGATCGATATGCGTGTCTGCCACGGCATCGTGCGCGAGGGCGACGAAGATGCCGTCCTGGTGTTCCGGCCCCTGGAAAAGCAAAGCGCCTGATCACGGGCCCATGCGCAAGCCTCGCCCTTCAGGGCGGGGTCAAGCGAGGCGGATTGGTTCCCGCATGCGGCCCGGAAGTCTTCATGGAATGCTTGCATTCAGGCTTCCTGCAGCGCTTTTTCCAGTTCGGGCAGGACGGTGAACAGGTCTCCCACGATGCCATAATCGGCGACCTGGAATATGGGGGCGTCGGCGTCATTGTTGATCGCCACGATGACACGCGAATCCTTCATCCCCGCCAGGTGCTGTATGGCGCCGGAGATCCCGACGGCGATGTACAGGTCGGGCGCCACGATCTTCCCCGTCTGCCCTACCTGCTGATCGGGTGATGCGTATCCGGCATCGACCGCCGCGCGGGACGCGCCCACGGCGGCGCCCAGATGCGAGGCAAGGGGCCCGAGCATGGCGAATTTTTCGGCTGAACCCAGGCCGCGCCCCCCGGACAGGACGATGCGGGCATCGGACAGATCCACAGTTCCCTGCCCGGCGGCTTCCTGTGACAGGATCTCCGACCAGGCCGGGCCGAAGTCCACGTCGATGTCGCGTACCGGACACGGCTCCTGGCCCGGTTCCGCGCCTGGAAAGGCGATGCCGCGCACCGTGGCCACCTTGACGGGGTCGCTGGAACGCACCGTCACCAGCGCGCTGCCGGCGTACATCGTGCGCCCGAATGTGTCGTTTGAATCGACGCGGATCACTTCGGTGATCTGCATGACGTCCAGCAGCGCGCATGTGCGCGGCAGTACGCCTCGGCTCAGCGGCGTCGCCGTCGCAAACAGATGCGTGGCCGAGGTCTGGCGGACGATCTGCACCAGCGCCGCGGCGAGGCGTTCCGCCGCGGCTGCCACGGGTTCGGCGCTGCGCGCGCACAGGACTTCGGCGACGCCATGCAGGCGCGACGCCTCCGCTGCCGCTGCGTCCGGGTCCCGGCCCAGCAAGACCACCGTGACGCGGCCCAGGCCGGCTCCCGCCGTGATGGCGCTCAATGCGCTCTTGCGCAGGGCATTGCCGTCATGCTCGGCCCACACGAGTATGGTCATACTTGTTCCTCCAGAAATACCTTGGCATCCTCGCGCAGCCGGGCGACGAGTGCCGCGGCGTCGGGGAGCAGCCTGATTTCACGGTGCGCTTCGGCCGGGGCCGCGCCAAGCATGGTCAGGCGCGGAGCCAGTGTGCCGGAAGGCAGCAACTGGTCGGCCGGAATGGTTTCCATCGGCTTGCGACGCGCCGCCATGACATGGGGCAGCGTGGTGTAGCGGGGTTCCGCCAGGCGCAGGTCCGCGGTGACGACGGCCGGCAGGCGCATGCGCAGGGTTTCGGCGCCAAGCTCGGCGTCCCGGATGACGGTCAATAGCCCGCCTTCTTCGCGCATCTCGGCGACGAATGTCGCCTGCGGCCAGCCGAGCAGGGCGGCGAGCATGGGGCCGCACTGCGCGGCGTCGGCATCGACGGATTGCTTGCCCAGCAGCACGAGGTCGGGTGATTCTTTGCGTATCGCCTCTGCCAGCAATTTGGCCGCGCCGAGCGAATCGAGCCCGGCCTGCTGCGTTTCAACCAGTATGGCGCGGTCGGCGCCCATCGCCAGACCCGAACGCAGTGTCTCTTTGGCGGCCTGGGAATCGACCGACACCAGAACGACTTCGGTGGCCGAGCCCGCTTCCTTCATGCGCACGGCCTGTTCGACCGCGACCTCATCGAAGGGGTTTATGCAGGTTTTCAGGCCGGCCGTGTCGATAGCGGAGCTGCCCGGACGGATGTTGATGCGCACATTCGGGTCGACGACCCGTTTCACGGCTACGAGGATCTTCATCGCTCACGATCTCTTGCTGTATGCCGCGGCGCTGGCTCCGGCCAGGCGGCCGAACACCGAACCCGACATCAGGCCCGCGCCGCCCAGATAATTTTCCCAGAAGATGCCGCCCACCAGTTCGCCCGCGGCATAGAGACCGGGAATGGTGCTTTCAGTGGTGTCCTGTACGGCACCCAGTTCGTTGATGCGCAGCCCGCCGAACGTGAAGGTGATTCCGCAGGTCACCACGAAGCCGGTATAGGGGCCTTTGTCCAGAGGCAGGGCCCAGTTCGATTTCGGCGGCGCGATGCCGCTGGTTTTTACGCCGTCGAGTATGGCCGGGTTGTATTCGCCGGGCTGGCATGCCGCGTTGAACTCATTGACGGTGCGGATGAAGTTTTCTTTGTCTATGCCCAGGCCGTCGGCCAGCTCTTCGAGCGTATCGGCGCTGAATTTGGTGACCTGCTTGATGCGGTATTCGTCGCGGACCATGTCTATGGTCTTGGCATCGAAGACCTGAACGGCGGTGCGCTTGGGCTGCTTCATGACTTCGCGGCCGTATTTCGCGTAAGTGTGGTTGCGGAAGTCGGCGCCCTCGTCGACGAAGCGCTCACCATTCAGGTTGACGATGATGCCGATGGGATATGAGTGCTTCTGGAAATTGTCGAGCACGACGCGGTCGCCGAACGGCGGCGCGCTGATGTCCCACTGGACGGCGTGCGCCGACGACCAGCCGCCATAGGCTTGCGCGCCGATGTCCAGCGCCGCCTGGATGCCGTCGCCGGTGTTGTGCCGCGTGCCGCGGACCCGGCAGGATTCCCATCCCGGGCCGAGATAGGCGGAGCGCATGCGCTGGTTGGCTTCGAAGCCGCCGCACGCCAGCACCACGGCTTTTGCCGGAATGTCTTCGTATCCGTCGGGTCCCATGACGCGCACGCCGTTGACGGCGCCGCTTCTGTCTTGCAGCAGCTCGCGCAGCGCCGTCCCGTAGCGGATCTCTATTCCCGCCTTTTCCACGCGCTTGATCAGTGAATCGACCAGGCCCCAGCCGCCGCCCACGGCTTCGATGTTGACGCCCCCGTAGAAATGGTGCTTGCCGTCGATTTTGTAGGACTGGCGCCCGAACATGGGGATGAACCGTACGCCGTGGGAGCGCATCCAGACCATGGTTTCGCGCGAGCGGCCGATCAGTATGTCGGCCAGCATGGGGTCTGTCTGCCCTTCGGTCACGTGATCGAGATCATGATGGTAGAGGTCTTCCGGCAACGGCGGCAGGACGATTTGCGAGACTTCGGCGTCGGAAAGGTCCACCAGCACGTCTTTGCGTACATCGTCGATGCCGGCATGCACGAAACGGAACCCGCCCGCGGTAAAGAGGGAATTGCCCCCGCGTTCTTCTTCCGATGCCTTTTCCAGCACCAGAACCCGGGCGCCCGCTTCATGGGCGGAAATTGCGGCGCAGAGTGCCGCATTGCCCGCACCGACCACTATTACATCAATTTGATCCGTCGACATATATCATGCTCCGTGAGATACGTGCGCAACAGTGCGCTTATGTATACATTGGTATTTTAAGTGTGCGGAGAACTGTGGTCAAGCGCCTCGCCGCTTTTCGGATGCGCACATGAAAAAACCGGCCTCGGGGCCGGTTTCAGGTGTTCAGGGAGTGGGGATCAGCGTGCGTCGCTGCCAGCGAAGAGCCGCTTCATTCTTACCTTCTGAGCGGCCCGGATGTGCGCCCGTAGCGCCTGCTCGGCGCCGTCGGCATCGCGGTTTCGTATGGCATCGACGACCGCTTCGTGCTCTTTGAGGGTTTCGGCGGCGCGCTCGGGGTTGCCCAGCGTGGTGGAACCCAGCAGGGACAGGGCATCGTGCAGCACCGTGAGCATGTTCACGAGATAACGGTTATGGCTGCAGCGATAGAGGGTGTCATGGAACTGGCGGTTGCTGACCGCCAGCTGTTCTTCGTTGCCCAGCGCCGCCTCGTACTGCCGGCAGAGGTCTTCCAGGATCGAGATCTCGACTTCGGACGCGTGTTGCGCCGTGAGCCGGGCGGCGGTGCCTTCGAGCACTTCACGCATGTAATAGAGTTCGGTGACCATGCTGTAATCCAGCTCGGCCACCATGATGCCGCGCGTGGCGTCGTGGACGATGAGCCCTTCGGATTCAAGGCGGGCCAGTGCTTCCCGTATGGGCGTGCGCGACAGGCCGATGGATTCGGCCAGTTCGACTTCCCGCAGGCGCTCGCCGGGCTTGAGCTGGCCGCCCTGGATGGCGGATCGTATATGACGATATGCGTGTTCCCCCCGCGGGAGGTTGCCCATCTTGGCCGGGGAATCGTCGCCCCGGGGCGCGGAGGCGGACGGGGTCTTTTTTCTATTGGTAACCATGTGCATATTATCGAACACAAAGCGCCTATTATCAAATGGGAAAAACAGGCTGGTACTTATGCACATGTGTGTGTACAAACGTATCTTCCGATGTGGCGGCGCGCCAGGCGCAAGACTCTCCACTTCGCATGCCCGCATGCCGCCCGCATGCGCCAGGCGCGGGCTTCGTCTCATACCGGGGCAGACTTCACCTCGGCGCACGCATGCGCCTCGGATTCATGTCTTGACCGCGAAGGGGTCGGCATCCTGTTCGGAAAAGTCGATCATCACGTTCTTGGTGGCCAGGTATTCATTCAGTGCGGCCTCGCCTTTTTCGCGCCCGTAGCCGCTTTCCTTGACGCCGCCGAAAGGCGCCTGCACCGCCAGCGAGCGATACGTGTTGACCCAGACCTGGCCGGCGCGCAGTTCACGCGTCATTCGCAGTGTGCGGGCCAGGTCGTTCGTCCAGATGCCGGCCGCCAGGCCATACGGCGTGTCGTTGGCGATGGCGACCGCTTCTTCTTCGGTATCGAAGGGAATGATGGAAAGCACCGGACCGAACACTTCTTCGCGAGCGATGCGCATGCCGTTGCTGACCTGGTCGAAGATGGTCGGCTGCACGAAGTAGCCGCCCGCCAGATCTCCTTCCGTTGCGGCGCCGCCGCCCGTGACCAGGCGTGCCCCGTCCGCACGCGCCTGGGAAATGGCTTCCAGAATGCGGCGGAATTGCGGTTCGTTGGCGGCGGTGCCCATTTCCGTGCTTTCTTCGAGAGGGTCGCCCAGACGGATGGCGCGGGCCCGCTCAGCCAGGCGCTCTACCATGCGAGCGTGGATGCCCCGTTGCACCAGCAGCCGGGAGCCGGCGACGCAGGTCTGTCCCGTTGCGGCGAAGATGCCCGCGAGCGCACCGGAGGCCGAGCGCTCGAAGTGCGCGTCGTCGAAGACGATGTTGGGCGATTTGCCCCCGAGTTCCAGTGTCACCGGCACGAGCCGGCGGCCGGCTTCCATGGCGACTTCCCGGCCTATGCCGGCGCTGCCCGTGAAGCTGACCTTGTCGATGGCCCCGCCCACCAATGCGCGCCCGGTCTGCGCCGCGCCGCATACGACGTTGATGACGCCTGGAGGAAAGCCGGCCGCCTGCGCCAGCCGGCAGAACTCTATCGTCGTTGCCGAGGCGTGCTCGGACGGCTTGATCACGACGCAATTGCCCGTCGCCAGGGCGGGCGCGAGCTTGTTCGCCAGCAGGCCCATGGGCGAATTCCAGGCGGTGATGAGCGCCACCACGCCCAGCGGTTCCTGGGATGCATAATCAAAGACGTCGCGCTTGTCCAAGGGGATCTGGCTGCCCCAGAGCTTGTCGGCATAGCCGGCGAAGAACCGGTAGGCCCTGGCGGCGAACATCATCTGGGGCCGGGTTTCACGGATCACCTTGCCGTTGTCCGTGCTTTCCATGTGCCCCATGCGGCCGGCGTCGGCTTCTAGCAGATCCGCCAGTTTGTGCATCAGCCGGGAGCGCTGCAGGCCATTCGTTTTGCGCCAAGTGGTCTCGAAGGCATGGCGCGCCGCGCTGATTGCCGCCGCCACGTCTTCATCGCCCGCTTCGGCCACGGTGGCCCAGGGAAGGCGATTGTAGGGGTTGATGGCCTCGAACCGGTTGCCCGTTGCGCCTTCCACGAACCGGCCGTCTATGAAAAGGGGAAAATGCGGGAGGCTCATGCTTGCTTGACCTTGGGTTGAGCGTGCAGCCAGGCAACGTACTGGCGTATGCCTTGCTGGATATCGACCTTGGGTTCCCATCCTAGCTCGCGGGCCGCCTTGGCGCGGCTGAAGTTCAGATGAGGAACCGCCGACGACCGCACGGCGCGCGTGTCGGCCTTGTAGACGGGTTCGAGATGTGTCGCGCCGGTTTCTTCCAGTACGATCTGCACGACCTTGGCCAGTGTGGTGTCGACTTCCGTCGATATATTGATGACGTGGTTGCAGGAAGCGCTGGTCATTGCCATCAGGCAGGCGCGCGCGACATCGGTCACATGGATGTAGTCATGCACTTCGCCGCCGTCGCCGACTATCGTCGGCGCTTCATTGCGCAGCACGCTTTCGATTGCCTGTGCAATGAACAATGCATTGACGGCCCGCCCGTGCTGGCGCTCGCCGTAGACCGAGGAAAAGCGCAGGGCGTTGAATTCCAGCCCATGGGCCGAGGCGTATTGCGCGCAGAGCGCTTCACCCATGAGCTTGCTGGTGCCGTACATCTGCGACGGGGCCGGCAGGCCGGCGCTGGTATAGGGCGTGTCTTCCGTGATCACGTCGGCGGTGCTGTTGCCGTAGGCGGATACCGACGATGAAAAGACGATGCGCTGGACACCCGCCGAGCGGCAGGCGTCCAGCGTGTTGATCATGCCGATCACGTTGACCGACAGGCCCAGCAGGGGGTTCTTCGACATCGGCAGAGTCAGGAAGCCGGCCAGGGAAAATACGCCGCTGGCGCCTTCGCACGCGGCGGACAGGTCCGAAGGCGCCAGCACGTCGCCTTTGACAAGCTCGATGCGCGCATCGCCTTGAAGGTGCGCAACATTTTCGGGGGTGCCCAGCGACAAATTATCGAACAGGCGGATACGGGAGGCGCCGGCGGCCAATAGCTGATCGGCGATATGCGAGCCGATGAGGCTGGCGCCGCCGGTGATGACGAAGGTCTTTCCACGGATGCCGGCTTCGACGTCGTTGCGGGCAAGATCGGATGCAGGTTGGGTCATAAGGTGGCTGATTGTCGTTGAAGGTTGATCCGGACGGTGTCGAAGTTCACCCCCGCAGGGCGTCTTCGGTGGCGAGGATATTGGATACCTGGCTCGAAAAGGCGCCGCCGCTGCCATGGCACAGCGCCGTTCCGGCGCCGGGCACCTGGCGTTCGCCGCAGTCGCCCCGCAACTGCCGCGTGCCTTCGATCAGGGTGAACAGGCCGTACATGCCGGGATGCCCGAAGGACAGACCCCCGCCATTGGTATTGACCGGCAATGACCCGCCCGGCGCGATATGGCCATCGCTCACGAAGCGGCCGCCTTCGCCTTTGGGGCAGAACCCGAGGTCTTCCAGCAGCATGATCGTGCTGATGGTGAAGGCGTCGTACAGCTGGACGACATCGATGTCGGCGGGGGCCATGCGGGCGGCCTCGAAGGCCCGCCGGCCGGACACCGTTGCCGCCGTCGAGCATAGATCCTGCATGGACGATATCTGTTTATGCCAGTGCTCGGAAGCCGCGCCGAGCAGGTGCACGGGCTTGCGTCTCAAGTGCTTCGCGCGGTCGGGGCGCACCATCACGATGGCGCCTGCCCCGTCGGTCACCAGGCAGCAGTCGTGCCGGCCCAGCGGGCTTGAAACCTGTTTTGCCGACAGGACGTCGTCCACCGTCAGCGGGTCGCGGGAAAATGCTTCCGGGTTGCGTTGCGCCCATTTCCGCGCGGATACGGCGACATTGGCGAGGTCGCCGCGCGTCGTGCCGAATTCGTGCATGTGCCGGGCCGCGCACAGGGCGTAGGAAGAAACCGGAAAACGTGCGCCGTAGGGAGCTTCCGTCGTGGACCAGGTGCCGGATATGGATGTCTGCAGGCGGCCCAGGGCGGTGCGCTGGTTGCTGGCATAGACGATCAGCGCAACATCGCACAACCCGGCTTCCAGCGCCAATGCCGCTTGCTGGGTATGCACCAGGAAGGATGAACCACCAAGGCGGTTGTTATCGGAGAAGCGCGGCTTGAGGCCCAGGTATTCGGCGATGGACAGCGTGCTCAGGAATTCTGTTTGCATGCCGGCGAACAGGCCATCGACTTCATGCAGCCGCAGCCCGGCATCGGCCAGCGCATCGGCCGCTACGCGGGCGACCATGTCGAGAGGTTCCAGGGTGCCGGCCCCCTTGATGAAGCCGGTGGCGACACCGGCTATGGCCGCCAGGGGAGTGCGTTTCATGATTGTGGTTCTCTGTGGTGGGGGCGTTGCGGGAGGCGGTTGCGGCGCGTCGTGCCCGGCGTCTGTGCTGCGACTGTCATGGCTTGGATTTGTATTTGGTATACAAATGAATTCTAATGTCGACTGTAGTCATGTTATGTTTGAACGGCATGCTTGTCAATGACTCATCGACATGACTCATCGACGCAGTCCGGCATCCAGTCGGCGGACTCCGTCTCCGCCGCCGCCGTGCTGTTTTCGGGCGCGCCGGCATTCAGCGGTTCAGGGTGATCAGTGCGTCGAGCGCCACCACACCTTCCCCTTCGGGCAGCACACGCAGGGGATTTATTTCCAGGTCGTGTCCCGCCGATGCGGCTCCCAGCCGCGATACCGCGGCGATGGCGGCCGCCAGTGCCTGAAGGTCGCCGGCCGGCGCGCCGCGCCAGCCCTTCAGCAATTTGTGGATCCGCGTTTCCGCAATCATGGAAAGCGCCGTGGACGCACTGACAGGCGCCAAGCGTATGCTGATGTCTTCCAGCCATTCGGCCATCACGCCACCGGCGCCGAAGACCACGACGGGGCCCAGGGCCGGGTCGTTGCGCAGGCCCAGCATGCAGTCCATGCCTTGCGGCGCCATGGCCGATACAAGATAGCCGTCGATCCGCGCATCCGGTCTCGCTTCGCCAACGCGGCGGCTCATGGATTCCACCGCCGCCCGCACCGCATTGCCGTCATCGAGTCCGAGTGCCACGCCCCCGGCTTCGGTCTTGTGCGGAATATCGGCGGATACGACCTTGACGGCCGCCGGAACGCCGAGGGTATCGGCGAAAGCGGCCGCCTCCGCGGCGTCCCGGCACACGCGTTCACGAGGTATGGAAATACCCAGCGCGGCAATGAGCGCCTTGGCATCGGCTTCCGTCGCGGGGGCCCGGGGCCATTCGACCGGCGCGGCGCTGTCGGGCGCGAGCGGCGGCTGCCCGAACGCGGCCGCTGCCCGGACGAGCGCCCCATGCGCATTCACCATTCTCGCCGTGTCTTCGAATACCGCGAAGCCGGCCTCTTCGTAGCGCCGTATCGTATCGGCATTGGCCAGAACCGAAACCCCCAGCCATTTGCCGGGATGCTTGCCCGCGGCGTCCGACAGGGTATCCAGCCATTGGCCGCGCAGAGCGGGGGCGGCGCCCGCCATGCCCACGAATATATCGGCGGCATCGTATTCGGGGCCGGCGAGCAGCAGGTCGAGGACGTGGCCGAAGTCGTCGACCTTGTTCAACACCTGGCCGGTCAGGTCGACCGGGTTGTTGACGATGGCGTGGGGCATGATCCGCAGGATTTCTTCCTGTACCTGCGCGGGGGGAGCGGGCAGGGCCAGGCCCTGGCGTATGAGCTGGTCCGTCATGTGCACCGCGAACCCGCCGGAAGGGCTGAGTATCGCGGTTGACGGCCCCGTGGGCATGCGGCCGTGATGCACGGCGTGCTGAGCCGCGTAGGCGACGTCGAGAAGCTCTTCGATGCTGTCGGCCCTGTGAACGCCGAAGTGGCGGCAGACGGCATCGAATACGCGATCTTCGCCGGTGAGCGAAGCGGTATGCGAGGCCGCGGCGGCCTGGCCCGCCTGCGTGCGTCCGACCTTGATGGCGACGACGGGCTTGCGCCGGCTGCGCGCGGCTTCGAGCGCCTGGATCATCCGGTCGCCGTTGCGTATGCCTTCCAGATAGAGCAGCATGACGTCGATATCCGGGTCCAGGGCCATGGAGTGCAGTACTTCGGCGGCATCGACGTCGCACTCGTTGCCGGTGCTCACCCATTGCACGATGGCCATGCCGCGGTCCTGCGCCAGACGGCGCGCCTGGCTGCCCCAGCCGCCGCTTTGAGTAACCATGCCGATACGGCCGCCGGTGGAAAAACCTTCCTCGAACATGCTCGAAAACGTCATGTAGCTGCGGGAGCGCCCATCATAGGCGCCAAGGGAGTTGGGTCCCAGCAGCAGCATGCCGGCCTCGCGCGCAATGCCCGCCAGTTCGTCCTGCGCCTGCTGGCCGCTTTCACCCGTTTCCGCGAAACCGCCGGCGAACACGATGGCCGACCGGGCCTGTGACGCCGCGCATTCACGAAGCGCCCGGGCCACGTCGGGAGCCGGCAGCGCAATGATCACGGCATCCACGGGCTGCGGCAAGGCATCGATCGACGGCCAGCAGCGCCGCCCCTGGACCTCTGTGCGGCGCGGGTTGACGGCAAACACAGCGCCTTCGAAGCCGCCCTGCATCAGATAACGGAATGTACGCCCATTGCCGCGCATCGGGTCGGACGAGGCGCCGACCATGGCTATGGAGCGGGGCCTCAAAAGGGGGGTGAGATCGCGCATTGCCTAGTTCCTTCTTTAAGAGTATTCTTTAGTATACGGACAAGTACAAGCGAATACTATCCATGAGTCCAGTGTATTCACACACCAGTCCCACCCCAGCCTCAGGAGACAAGCCATGGCTTTCAGGAATCCTCGTCGTTCTTTCATATTGGGCGCCGTATCCGCCGCCGCAATGATGTCCGCCGGTGTGCGCGCGCAATCGGCTTCCGCCTATCCGTCCCGGCCGGTCAGGCTGGTCGTGGCGTTCGCGCCGGGCGGGCCGATCGACCTCGCCACCCGTGTCGTCGCCGAACAGCTCACCAAGAAACTGGGCCAGACCTTCGTGGTGGAAAACCGCACGGGCGCCAACGGTGCCATTGCCGCCGATCATGTGCGCATGACAGACGCCGACGGCTACACGGTGCTTATCAGCAACGCCAGCATGATCACCATCACGCCCACGCTGAAAAAAGATCTCAGCTACAACGTCGAACGCGATTTCGAGCCCGTCACGCGCATTGCCTCATCGGCCATGGTTTTGGTCGTGAACACCGAGGACCCCGCCACGAAGGACATCCATAGCGTCAAAGACCTCGTGGAAGCAGCCAAGCGCGAGCCGGGCAAGTTCTCTTATGGTTCGGCGGGCGCGAATGGCAACGTCCAGCAGCTGGCCTTCGAGCTCTTCGCCATCGAAGCCGGGATCTCGCTGTTGTCGGTGCCTTACAAGGGTTCGTCGGAAGTCCAGATGGCCCTGCTGTCCCAGACGCTTTCCCTATCGTTCGACACGCTCACGGCGATTCCCTATATAGAAAGCGGCAGGTTCCGGCCGCTGGCCGTGTCGTCGCTTGAACGCATGCCCCAACTGCCCGATGTCCCGACCATGGATGAAGTGGGCTTTCCGGGTTTCAACATGGGCTTCTGGTCGGGGGTGTTCATGCCCAAGGGCACCCCCGAGGCGATCGTGAACAAAATGAGCCAGGCCATCGGCGAGATATGCGCGGATCCCGCCGTCCGCGAACGCCTGGCACCCTACGGCACGGTCGTGACTTCCACACCCGCCGAGTTCCGCGACTACATCAAGACAGAAACCACGCTCGTGTCGGATGTCATCCGCCGCGCCAAGATCGAAGCAGCATGAGACACACCTTCCCCCACCTTCCACAGCGCTTGCTGATTTCCAATCGCGGCGAAATTGCAATCCGCATCGCCCGCGCGGCGGCGGAACTCGGCATCGAGCCGGTCTGCGTTTTTTCGGCCGACGACGCCCGGGCGCGCCACCGCTTTGCCGTTTCCCAGGCGTTTCCTTTGGAAGGAGAAGGGCCCGCGGCCTATCTGGATATTGAACAGATCCTCGGCATTGCGCAGCGCTCGGGATGCGACGCCATTCACCCCGGCTACGGTTTCCTGAGCGAAAACGCGGGCTTCGCGTCGCGATGCGAAAACGCCGGTGTGACGTTCGTGGGGCCGGCTTCGGAAGCCATCGAGCTGCTGGGAAACAAAAGCAGGTCGCGGCAATTGGCGCAACAGTTGGGCATCGCGGTGGCGGCCGGCACGCAGGGCGCCACCACGCTCGAAGCATGTCTGGCGTTCTACGACTCATTGCGGCCCGGCACCGAGATGATGATCAAGGCCGTGGCGGGCGGAGGCGGGCGGGGCATGCGTGTGGTGTCGTCCCGCGAGGCCATACCGGGCGCCTTTGCCCGCTGTCAGTCAGAGGCGCGCGGCGCCTTCGGCTGCGAAGACGTCTATGTCGAGCAGCGTCTGAGCAACATGCGCCATATCGAGGTCCAGATCGCGGGAGACGGCCGGGGCGGCGTGCGCGATGTGGGTGAGCGCGATTGCTCCGTGCAGCGGCGGCATCAGAAGATCGTCGAGATCGCGCCGGCGCTCTTTCTGGGCGCCGGTCTGCGGGAACGGCTGCGCATCGCGGCAAAGCGCATGGCCGGGGAACTGCAGTATCGGGCGCTGGGTACGTTTGAATTCCTCGTTCCCATCGATAGCGAGGGCGAATTCTTCTTCATGGAGGCGAATCCACGTCTCCAGGTCGAGCATACGATCACCGAAGAGGTGTACGGCGTCGATCTCGTCCAGGCGCAGATCCTGCTGGCATGCGGCGCCACGCTGGATCAGGCCGGCATCGCCGCCGATCCGGCGCCGCGCGGCTGCGCGGTCCAGCTGCGGGTCAATCTGGAAAGCCTGGAACCGGACGGCTCCGCCAGGCCGGCGCGGGGCACGTTGACGGCGTTCGATGTGCCGGGCGGGCCCGGCGTCCGGGTGGACACTTGCGGCTATGCCGGCCTCGAACCTTCCCGGGCATTCGATCCCCTGATTGCCAAGGTGATCGTCCACCATCCGTCCGGCCGGCTGGCGGATGCCATGGCGCGCGCCGCCACGGCTTTGGCCGACTTCCGCATCGAAGGGGTGCAGAGCAACCTGCATATTCTCGGCGCCCTGGCGGCGGATCCTCAGCTCGGGTCGGCGCCCGTCACCACCACCTATTTCGATGCGGAACTGCCGCGTTTCCTGGCAGAGGCGGCCCGTTGGCGCGCCAGCCTGCCGGAAACGCTTGCCGGCACGGGGCCGGCGACGGCGCCCGCCGCACGGCAGGAAGCGGCATTGCCGCCGCATCTGCACGGCGCCATTGCCCCCATGGGCGGCCGCCTGCTTAGCTATCTCGTGTCGGCCGGCGACATCGTCACCCCCGGCAGCCCGGTCGCCGTGCTCGAATCCATGAAAATGGAGCATGAGCTGACCGCCGGTCTTGCCGGGCGCATCGACAGGCTGTTGCTGACCGAAGGCGTGCTGGTCGAGGAAGGGGATACGGTGCTTGCCCTCGAACCGATGGACGTCGATACCGGCGGCGCGCGGTGCGAAACCCGGGTCGACCCCGGCCATATCCGCGCGGATCTCGCCGAGGTCATCGACCGGCATGCCTATCAGCGCGATGAGTCCAGGCCCGAGGCGGTTGCGTCCCGCAACAATCGCGGCAAGCGGACGGCGCGGCAGAACCTCGATGATCTGCTGGATGGGGGCAGCTTCCTGGAATATGGCCCGCTGGCCGTGGCGGGGCAGCGGTCCCGGCGCAGCATCGAGGAACTGCGCAGGATCAGCCCGGCCGATGGCCTGGTCGCGGGCACCGGTACCGTCAATGCCGATGAGTTCGGCCCCGAAGGCGGCCGCTGCATGGTGATGGCCTACGACTACACGGTATTCGCCGGCACGCAGGGTTTCATGGCCCACCGCAAGTCCGACCGCATACTTGAACTGACGGAGCGCCTGCGCCTGCCCTTGGTACTGTTTGCCGAAGGCGGGGGCGGCCGCCCCGGCGACACCGATAACATCGGCGGCGCCAATCCATCGAATCCGACGTTCTGGCGCTTCGGGCGGCTCAGCGCCCTGGTCCCGCTGGTCGGCATTCTCAGCGGGCGCTGTTTTGCCGGCAACGCGGTGCTGCTGGGCGCTTGCGATGTCATCATCGCGACCCGGGACGCGTCCGTCGGCATGGCCGGCCCCGTCATGATCGAATGCGGCGGGCTGGGTTCATTCTCGCCCGAGGAAGTCGGCCCGGTCTCGGTCCAGGCGCCCAACGGCGTGCTGGACGTGGTCGTGGAAGACGAGCGTGCGGCCGTGGAGGTCGCCAAGAAGTATCTGGCCTTCTTCCAGGGCAGGCTGCCCACCTGGGAATGTGCCGACCAGCGGGCATTGAGGCATATCATCCCCGAGAACCGGCTGCGCGCCTACGACGTGCGGCGTGTCATCGATCTTCTGGCGGATACGGATTCGGTTCTGGAGTTGCGCAAGGATTTCGGGCTGGGCATGGTCACCGCCCTTGCCAGACTGGAAGGGCGCACCATCGGCATCATGGCCAACAATCCCCAGCATCTCGCCGGCGCCATCGACGCCGATGAATCGGACAAGGCCGCGCGTTTCATGCAGTTGTGCGATGCCTTCGACATCCCCCTTCTGTCGCTGGTCGATACGCCGGGATTCATGGTCGGGCCCGCCGCCGAGAAACGGGCGCTGGTCCGCCATACCTCGCGGATGTTCGTGACCGGGGCCGGCCTGAGCGTGCCGATGTTCGTGGTCGTGCTGCGCAAGGGGTACGGGCTGGGCGCGATGGCGGTCGGCGGGGGGGCATTCCAGCGAGCCGCCGTCAGCGCCGTGTCCTGGCCGACGGGCGAATTCGGCGCCATGGGCCTGGAAGGCGCGGTCAAGCTGGCCTATCGCAATGAACTGGCGGCCATCGAGGACGACCTCGAAAGGGAACGCCGCTACGAAGAACTGGTCGGGCGGATGTACGAGCACGGCAAGGCCGTGAACATGGCGCCCTTCCTGTCCTTCGATGATGTCATCGACCCGGCCGATACACGGAAATGGCTGGTGCACGGCCTGCAAATGCTGCCGCCGCCCGAGCCGCGCACGGGCAAGCGCCGGCCCAACATCGATCCTTGGTGAGCGGGGTATGACCGGATGAACGATGCTGAACTGATAGTTGAACGTGAAGGCGCGCTCGTCACGCTGACGCTCAATCGGCCGGAGGTCCGCAATGCCTTGTCGCCGGGGATGCGCGATGGCCTGCTCAAGGCCGTCGGCGATGTGCAGGTGGATTCTTCCGTACATGCCGTGCTGCTGCGTGGCGCCGGCGAGCACTTCTGCAGCGGCGGCGATGTCAAGGCCATGGCGGATGGCGGCACGCCCACCGCCCAGGCGCGCCTGGAGCGGATGCGCAGCTACCATCCGCTCATCATCGGCCTGGCTCAACTGGACAGGCCGGTGGTGGCGGCCGTGGACGGCGTGGCATACGGGGCGGGCTTCGGTCTCGCCTTGCTGGCGGATATCATGATCGTTTCGTCGCGCGCCCGTTTTTGCATGGCGTTCCAGCGCGTGGGGCTGGTGCCCGATTTCGGTGCAAGCTATTCGCTGCCCCGCGCGGTGGGCATGCAGCGCGCAAAAGAGATCATGCTTTCGGCCCGCGAGATTCATGCCGAAGAGGCCGTCAGTCTCGGTCTGGCGCTGGAAACCGTAGCGGCCGGATGCCTGCATGAGCGGGCGAAGGCTGTTGCGCTGGCCCTGGCGGACGCTTCGCCGGTGGCGACCGGCCTGACCAAGAGGATGCTGCAGGCCGCGCCATCGGCCGGCTTGCCGCAGATGCTCGAAATGGAATCAACGGCTCAATCGGTCGCCGCGACTTCCGCCTACGCCGCGCAGGCCTTCGCCGCCTTCGCCCGCAAGCAGCCCGCGCGATTCCGCTGGCCTGCCAGGGAATGAGGGGCGGAGAAGGGATTCAACGGCCTTTGAAGACCATGGGCCGCTTCGCCAGGAAGGCATCGCAGGCGTTCGCGTGGTCCTGTGTGCCGCGCAGAAAGGCCTGCAGGTCGGCTTCAATGCTCAATGCATCGTCCAGGGAAGGCGGCCTGCGCACAAGGGCCGATTTGGTCGCGGCAATGGCAAGCGGCGCGATCGATGCGTATTGATCGGCTTTGTTCAGTGCCGACGACAGCGCCTCGCCTTTGTCCGCGAGCGCGTCCACGATCCCCCATTGCATTGCGTGGTCAGCGTCGAACGGGCTGCCGGTCATGAGAATGTCCCGGGTGCGGCCCAGGCCGGTGCGCTGCGGAAGTGTCCAGAACAGCCCGCAGTCGGCAACCAGGCCCAGCCGCCCGAATGCGGCGCTGAACCGGCTGCCCTGGGCGGCGATGACGTGGTCGCAGGCCGCGGCAATGGAAAGCCCGGCGCCGTAGGCGATGCCTTCGACGGCGGCAACCACCGGTTTCGGCCCGCCCATGATCAGCCGTATGACATCATGCAGCACGTCGAGGCGCTGGCGCGCGACGAGCGGGTCGGGCCGTTCAGCCATTTGCCGCACATCGCCGCCCGCGCTGAAGGCCTTGCCGGCGCCGGTAAGGACCACACAGCGTACGCCCGGATCTTCATGAGACTCGCGCAAGCGGTCGCGCAGCATTTCCCGCATAAGGGGCGACAAGGCATTCAGCCGGGTCGGCGCATCCAGGGTCAGCACGGCTGTCGAGCCATGACGGACTGACTTTACATTTCCTTGATCCATTATTGTATACCTTTGCATTCTAATGTAGACTGATGGTAGGTTCCGTGCCCTTTTATGTCAATCCCAAACGTGCGTTCATGATGATTTCTCCGCTTGTTTCCGCTGCCTCAGCGTTGTCCATGCCGGCATTGTTCGAGCGGCAGGTCCGCCTGCGTTCCGACAGCACCGCGGTCGAGTCGGGGCGGCTCTCTCTCACCTATGCGCAGCTCGATCGCCGTGCATGGCGGCTGGCGCAGGAATTCAGGGATGCCGGGGTCCGGCGCGGGGACCGCATCTGTGTCCTGAGCGAGAACGATCCCGACTTCATCGTCATGTGCATTGCCGCGCTGCGGCTGGGGGCGACGCTGGCCACGCTCAATCCACGGCTGGCAATCGCCGAACTGCGGCACTGCATCAGCCTGGTCACGCCCCGGATCCTGTGCATTTCCGGCAGGCAGCAGGCGCGGTTCGACACGCCGCCGTCGCCTGATGTCCAGGTAATGGCCTTCGGAAGCGGCACCGCCCTCGATGCGCGGCTCGGGCAGCCGGCGGGCGAGGGCGACCGGGCATGCGTGGCCGATCCGGATCCTGAAGACATACAGTTCATCATCTATACCAGCGGCACGACGGGCCTGCCCAAGGCGGCCATGATCAGCCAGCGCGCGATGCTGGCGCGCATCATGGTCTATGTCCTCGATTACGGGGTGGATGGCGATGACACCTTTCTCGCCTGGTCGCCCTTGTGCCACATGGCATCGATAGAGCTCGGGTTCGGCACGCTGCTGCTGGGCGGGAAAGTCGTGGTGCTGGATGGGCCCGACCTCCCCGCGATCTGCGGCTATCTGGAAACCGAGAAGCTCAGCAATCTGATTTTCTTTCCGGGCATGGTCGATCAGGCGATCGCCTTTCTGAAACAGCGGCGCCCCAAGGTGCGCGGCCTGAAAAAATTCGGCGCGCTGGCGGATCTTTTCAATCCGCACGATATCGCCCGGCTGACCGAGCTGCTCGGCGCGCCCTTCACCAATACTTTCGGCAGCACCGAGACGGGGATGCCGCCGCTATCGGCCGGGCGCCTGAGGGTCGGCGAAGTGCCGGCCGACTTCGGCAAGCTTCCCAGCTCGCTGTGCGAACTGCGCCTTCTGGACAAGGCCGGCCGGGAATGCGCCGCCGGCGAGATCGGCGAACTCGTGATGCGCGGGCCGACGCTTTTCAGCGGTTACTGGGCGGCGCCGGACGCCACGGCGGAAGCGTTTCGCGGGGGCTGGTTCCATAGCGGCGATATGTTCCGCCGGCGAGCGGACGGCCGTTACGACTACGTGGACCGTAGCAAATACCTCATCAAATCGGGTGGCGAAAACATCTATCCGGCCGAAATCGAAAGAGTTGTGCTCCAGCATCCCGGGATTGCCGACGCCGTCGTCGTTCGCCGCAAGGATGCGCAGTGGGGCGAGGTGCCGGTGCTCGTTGCCGTGGCCCGCGACGCACCGCCGCCGCCAGACGAGCTGCTCACGCTGTGCCGCCGCGACCTGGCCGCCTTCAAGCTGCCCAAGGACTTCTTCTTCATCGACGCCGACGCGCTGCCGCGAAGCAGCACCGGAAAGGTCGTCCGCTCGGAAGTGGAGTCCTGGGTCGCCGGGCGTTCTCCGGCGGCGCACCGGTAACGCTTTTTCGGGGATGATGACGCTGGCGGGCAAGGGATGCTCTGAACCATTCGGGCGTCAGGCCAGGCGCGGGGGCCGCAGCGCGCAACGCTTGCCCGCCGCCGCCGGGCAAGCTTCAGGGCGCCTTCAGTGCCGCATGGAACCGGCGTACGTATTCTTCGAAGGTTTCAGTGTCGCTGGCTTCGATGTGGTGCTGCTCTTCTATGGACGCCGCGGCTTCGTCTGCGTAGCGTTGTTCCAGTTCCGGGTCCATCGGGCCGTGCGCCAGCGTTTCGTGGTGTTCGACGCTGAGCTGCAGCATGTATGCGTGCAGGTCGGTGTTCTGTTCGCGCATCAGGTGCAGTGCGCGCGCCGACGGGGTGAGCTCGGTATTGCGGACTTTCTGCAGCTGCTGTTCGAGCGCGGCGGCATGGCGCTTGTGGCCCGACGCTTCGTCCAGCAGGCCGGCATAGGGCCGGATGCGGTCGATCAGTTCTTCCGACCAGTCGCGCAGCGAGATGTCGTGTTGTTCCCGCCGCAGGATCAGACCGGGCTTGCGGCCTTCTTGTACGACCGTGCTGAAATTGCTTCTGCTGATGGGGCAGTGGCCGTTGCCGGGGAAGAAGGGGCTTTCTTCCGCCGCGCAGAAGAGCAGGAAGGCGTCCATGAAGCGACAGGTTTCGGCGCGGATGCCCACGGGCGACCAGGGGTCGATGTCGAGACAGCGCACTTCGATGTATTCGACGCCGCGTTCGGCCAGCGCCGTGGCCGGCCGTTCGCCACGGTTGGTGCCGCGCTTGGGCCGTATGCTGGAGTAATACTCGTTCTCGATCTGCAGGACGTTGGTATTGAGCTGTATCCACTCGCCGTTCTGATGGGTGCCCAGGCGTTCGTAGGCGGGCCAGGGCGTGGTTACGGCGCTATACATGCGCTGCAGAAAGGTTTCCAGGTCGTTGTAGCACAGCTGCAGTTCGGATTGCGCCTTGTTCTGGTAGCCCAGGTCGCTCATGCGCAGGCTGGTGGCCCAGGGCAGGTACAGCGTGCCGGCGTCGAATTCCTGCAGGGAGTGCGGCATGTCGCCGAGAAAGGCGCGCGATACGGCGGGCGATGCGCCGAAGAGGTACATCAGCAGCCAGGAATAGCGGGTGAAATTGCGGATCAGCGCCAGGTAGCCCTTGGTGCGCTGGTGTTCCAGCGAAATGCCTTCGATGCCGATGAGGTCCCAGAGCCGGTCCGGAACGGAGAAGTTGTAGTGCACGCCCGCGATGCATTGCATGCGCTTGCCGTAGCGGTGGGCGAGGCCGCGCCGATATACGTGCTTGAGCATGCCGGAATTCGACGTACCGTACCAGCCGATGGGAATATCTTCTTCCGGCGGGAGCAGCGGCGGCATGGACTGGTTCCACATCACTTCGCCGCCGAGCTTGCGGGCAACGTAGCGATGGGTTTCTTCCAGTTCCTGGAGCAGGGACTCCACGCTGCCGTGAGTGCCCGTGATGAGTTCGAGCAGGGCTTCCGAGTAATCGGTCGTGATGCGGGGGTTCGTGAGCGCCGAACCCAGTGCCTGCGGGTGCGGCGCAAGAGACAGCCTGCCCTGTGCATCGACGCGCAATCCTTCCTTTTCGATGCCGCGCTGTATGGTGTTCAGGAGTTCGAGATCCTGACGGACTCGTGCGAGGCGAAGGGGGGGTGAGCTCATGCGCGGTTTCAGGTAACGTTCGAGATAGCCGCGATTTTACCCGAGGGTGCGGTGATCGTTGCTGAGTCTTGCGCGGGGCCATGATTCCAGCCCTCTGGGGCGGATGGCGCGGTTTGCCTTGCCGGTCGGATGGATGACGGATTGCCGCCGCGAGCGCCCCAGGGGCCGCCGCGGGACGGGCGGCAGTGCAGAAACCGCGTGTTCATCGAGTTCCAGCATGCCGGCGCGCAGCGCGATGGTGATGGCGGCCATCCGGCCATTGACGCCCAGCTTGCGGCAGGCATTCTGAATGTGGAAATTGATGGTTCTTTCGGCCAGGCCGAGGATGAGGCCGATTTCCCAGCTGGTCTTTCCTATTGATACCCATTGCAGGCACGATAGTTCGCGATGTGAGAGAGACTGCATGGCTGCTCCGGGCGACAATTGAAACTAAATATTACTATTTGCGTCAATTGTATCCAAACGGAGTCTGCCCTGGGCGGGGGTTATCCCCAGGAAGGGATGATATAATCCACCATCATTCTTACTGGCGCCGATTTGCTCGATCCGCTTGCGGGCGCCTCATAAATACCGCTAAAGAGGTCCTGAATGGCCATCGACACTTCTCTACACGCGGATGCGGCTGCCGCATCCACCGCCCCCCAGGAAATCGTCATTCCCACCGGCTCGGTCGGCCTGGTTGCGCCGGAACTCATCCGCTTCGACGAACCCTTGAAGCTTTCCAGCGGGCAGACCCTTCCGCAGTACGAGCTTGCCGTGGAAACCTACGGCGAGCTGAACGCGGAACGCAGCAATGCCGTGCTGATCTGCCATGCATTGAATGCCTCGCATCATGTGGCGGGCATGGCGGCCGACGACCCGCGCGACATCGGCTGGTGGGACAACATGGTGGGGCCGGGGAAGGCGGTGGATACCGACCGCTACTTCGTCATCGGCGTCAACAATATCGGTTCCTGCTTCGGTTCCACGGGGCCGGCGAGCCTCAACCCCGCCACCGGCCAGCCCTGGGGCGCGGCTTTTCCGGTGCTGACCGTCGAAGACTGGGTAAGGGCGCAGGCCCGGCTGGCCGACTACTTCGGCATTGAGTGCTTTGCCGCGGTAATGGGCGGTTCGCTGGGCGGCATGCAGGCCCTGAGCTGGTCGATCACCTGTCCCGAGCGGGTGCGCCATTGCATCATCATAGCCAGCACGCCGCGGCTGTCCGCCCAGAATATCGGGTTCAATGAAGTCGCCCGCCGCTCCATCATCAGCGACCCCGGTTTCCATGGCGGAAACTATTACGGCCACGGCGAGGTGCCCGCCCACGGCCTGTCCGTGGCGCGGATGATCGGCCACATCACCTATCTTTCCGACGAAGACATGGCCGAACGTTTCGGCCGCCAGCAGCGCGCGCCCGGCGAAGGGGGCGAATTCCACTACGGCTACGACGTGGAATTCGAAGTCGAATCCTATCTGCGCTACCAAGGGGAAAAGTTCTCGCGCTATTTCGACGCGAATACCTATCTGCTCATCACGCGGGCACTGGATTACTTCGATCCATCCCGCAGCCATGGCGGCGATTTGGCTCGCGCCCTGGAGCCGGCCAAGGCCGATTTCCTGCTGGTGTCTTTCACGACAGACTGGCGCTTCCCGCCGGCGCGGTCGCGTGAAATCGTCAGTTCGCTGCTGAAGAACAAGTGCGCCGTCACCTATGCGGAAATCGATGCGCCGCACGGGCATGATGCTTTCCTGCTGGGGGACACACGCTACCATGCGGTGGTGCAGGGGTATTTCGACCGCATGGCGGCCGGCCTGGGGCTGCCTGACCGCCAGCGCACCGCGGGGGTGCTCGCGTGAATCACATCAGTGCCAAGCCGCCCGCCCATGTGCGCGCCGATCTCAAAAGGATAGCCAGCTGGATCGAACCCGGCAGCCGGGTGCTCGACCTGGGCTGCGGCGACGGCACCCTGCTGGCGCATCTGCAGAACGACAAGCAGTGTGTCGGGGCGGGGGTGGAACTCAGCGATCAGCAGGTGATCGCTTGTGTGCGCCGAGGTGTGCGCGTGATCCAGCAGAATCTCGAAGAAGGCCTGGCGCTTTTCGACGACCGCCAGTTCGACACCGTGGTGCTGTCGCGCACGCTGCAGTCCATGATCAATACCGAACGCATCCTGAAGGAAATGGCGCGGGTGGCGCGCTACGGCATCGTTTCCTTTCCGAATTTCGGCTATTGGCCGCATGGCTGGTCGATTCTTCGCGGGCGCATGCCGGTCACCGGCGAAATGCCCTACCAGTGGTACAACACGCCCAACATCCATTTGTGCACCCTCAAAGATTTCCAGGACCTGGCCGGCTCGCTGGGTCTGCGCATCACGCACGCCGCCACATTCAAGGAAGACAAAGAGGTTAAACTCCTGCCAGGCTGGCGCAGCACGCTGGCCGTCTATCGCTTTGAATCGGGTCGCTGAGCGGGGTCGAAAATCACTGCACCAACGCGCGTTTATCTCAGTCCACGGGTCATGTCACTGCTGGTGCTCGGTTTTGCCAGCGGCCTGCCGCTGGCCCTGACCGGGGGTACGCTGCAGGCCTGGGCGACGCTCGACGGGGTGTCCCTGCAAAGCATCGGTTTCCTCACACTGATCGGCTCGGCCTATACCCTGAAGTTTCTGTGGGCGCCCATCGTCGACCGCTATGCCTTTCCTTTTCTCGGGCGCCGGCGCAGCTGGATACTGCTCACGCAGCTGGCCCTGGCCGCCTCTATTGCCGCGATGGGCCTGTATTCGCCCGGCAGCCACTTGCTGCCGCTGGCGCTGCTGGCCGTGCTCGTGGCTTTTCTGTCGGCCACCCAGGATATCGCCTTCGACGCCTACAGCACCGACGTGCTGCGCAGCGAGGAACGCGCGGCGGGGGCGGCCGTCAAGGTGCTGGGCTATCGCCTGGCCATGATCGTGTCGGGGGGCCTGGCCCTGGTGCTGGCCGATCAGTGGCTGGGCTGGCACAACACCTATTTCCTGATGGGCGGTTTCATGGCGCTGTGCGCGTTTGCCACCTTGATCGCGCCCGAACCGGAAGTGGTCGCCGCCGCGCCGCGCTCGCTGGCCGTCGCGGTGGTCGAGCCGCTGGCGGAATTCTTTCGCCGGCGCGGCGCGCTGACCATTCTTCTGCTGATCGTCCTGTACAAGCTGGGCGACGCTTTCGCCGGCGCCCTGTCCACCACCTTCCTGCTGCGCGGCGCGGGCTTCACCGGCACCGAAGTGGGCGCCGTGAACAAGGTGTTCGGCCTGGCCGCCACGATCTTCGGGGCGCTTGCCGGCGGCGCCATCATGACGCGCCTGGGCCTTTACCAGTCGCTGATGGTGTTCGGGCTGCTGCAGGCGGTCTCCAACTTCGGGTATTGGCTGCTGGCGGTGACGCCTCCCCATCTTTATTCGATGGCCGGTGTCGTCGTGCTGGAAAACCTTTGCGGCGGGCTGGGCACTGCGGCCTTCGTGGCGCTGCTCATGGCGCTCTGCAAGCAGGAATTCTCGGCGACGCAGTTCGCCCTGCTGTCCGCGCTGTCGGCGGTGGGGCGAACCTATCTGGCCGGGCCGCTGACGCCGCCGCTGGTCGAGTCGCTGGGGTGGCCGGGATTCTTCGTGGTCACCGTATTCATCGCGCTGCCGGGCCTGGCCCTGCTTTATCTCAGGCGCGACGAGATCAGGGCGCTGGATTCTCCGCGCTAGCGGCCGCCGGAGACGGGTTCCAGGCGACTTCCCACAGGTGGCCGTCGGGGTCCTTGAAAATCCCCGCATGCCCGCCCAGCAGCGTGTCGTGGGCGGGCTGGACGATCTGCGCGCCGGCCTGTTCCGCCAGCCTGAGCGCCTGCTCCACCTGCGCCTTTTCGCCGACATTGTGGCTCAGCATGAATTCCGTCATGGCGGGCGGCTGGATCTCGATGCCGATCTCGTGGGCCAGGCTTTCGCGCGGCCATAGCGCCAGGCAGAGGCCGGGCTGCAGTTCGAAGAAGGCAACGGCGCCGTATTCATAGTCGGCCCCGACGATGCCGCGGGTTTTCCAGCCCAGGCCATCGCGGTAGAAGCGGACGGATTTTTCCAGGTTGCCGACAGCCAGGGTGATGATGGAGACGTGCGGTTTCATGGTCTTTTCATTCAGTGAACCGGGCGCCCGGGAAGATGCTGCGTATCCAGGCATGATGAGGAGAGACACGCACGAACCATGACGTGTCGCCGTAGCGGGCGCTGCCCACGCCGTTGGAACTCACCCCGACCAGCACCCAGCGCCCGCCGGACTGCATCCATGCGGGGCCGCCACTGTCGCCCGAGCCCAGCAGCCCGGCCAGCCGGGTGGGCGGACGTGGATCGCCGCCCAGAGGGTTCTCGATGCCGCCGTCTTCCCTTGCGAGCGAGATGCCGAGATAGTTGCCGGCGCTTTCGTCCTTTGCGGCATGGTGTTCGAGATCGGCCCATGCATCGACCGTTCCTTGTGCGGCGGTTTTCGCCGCCTGCCGCGAAAAGCGTTCGTCTTCGCCGACGGAGCCGATGCCGCGGCTACCGTAGCCGACGAAGGTGAGCTGTTGTCCGTACTCGCTGCCGCCAGTATAGAGCAGGGGCGCCTCGCCCAGGTTTTCCAGCCGGTAGGGAATGCGCAGGATGGCCAGATCATAGCCCTCGCGCAGGTTGAGGTCGCGGTTCCAGAGCGGATGTATCCACAGCCGGTCGGGCTGGAGCTGGTTGCCGTCGTGATCCCGCAGCATGTATTCGCGGGGATTGGGCGGGCTTTCTTCGTAGATATGGGCGGCGGTCAGAACGTAGGCGTGATGTTCGTCGTTGCCCAGCCAGGTGCCGCTGGCTTCGCCCCAGTTTCCTCTGTGGGTGGCAAAGGAAAGCACGCCGGCGAACTGGGGTTGCGCCGCCAGGGCCTCGTGGGCGCCGAATCCCGCCCATTCCCTGCCGGGACGGCCGCCTTCTTCCCGCCAGGTCTCGTCCAGGATGATGATGCCGCTTGCCAGGGCGGGCGCCAGCGTGCCCGCCACGGCCGCGGCCAGCCGCGCCAGGATGTATTGCGGACGGGGGAGCCGGGCACGTGAGGCTCCGGGAGAGGAGGGCGGGGCATGGGCAAGCATGCGGCACGAAGTCAAAGAGGGTGTTGGTAATCGATGGTCAGGGGAGCATGGTCGCTGAAGCGCTGTTCTTTGTAGATGGACGCGCGGGATGCCGTTGCCGCGATTGCCGGCGTGGCGATCTGGTAGTCGATGCGCCAGCCCACGTTCTTGGCCCAGGCCTGGCCGCGATTGCTCCACCAGGTATAGCCGTCGCCGGTCGCGTCGGGATGCAGGCTGCGGTAGACGTCCACCCATCGCTGTTCGCTGAATACGCGGGTGAGCCATTCGCGTTCTTCGGGCAGGAAGCCGCTGTTCTTCATGTTGCCCTTCCAGTTCTTCAGGTCGATTTCCTGATGGGCGATGTTCCAGTCTCCGCACAGCACGACTTCGCGGCCGCAGCGGGCGAGCGCTTCCAGGTGAGTGAAGAAACGCTCCATGAATACGAACTTGGCGGCCTGCCGATGATCGCCGCTGGAGCCGGAGGGCAGATAGACGGAGATGACGGACAGGCCATCGTAGACGAGTTCCAGGTAGCGGCCCTCGGCGTCGATCTCGGGAACTCCCAGCCCTTCCACGATCTGGTCGGGTGGCCGGCGGGCGTAGATGCCCACGCCGCTATAGCCTTTTTTCTCGGCATAGTGGAAGAAGCCGTGATAGCCGGGCGGCGCCAGCATGGCGTCGGTCATGTTGGCGGCCTGGGCCTTGAGTTCCTGCAGGCAGATGAATTCGGCCCCTTGTGCGGGAAGCCAGTCCAGGAATCCTTTGGAGACGGCGGAACGGATGCCGTTCAGATTGGCGGTAATGATGCGCATGAAGTCCAGCGTATTGAAGTCAACAGCCGAACTTTAACGCATGCCGCGCGGAGACGAGCCGCCCGATGCCGGGCGGCGCACCTTCCGGCCTCGGGATCAATCGGTCCTGCGCATGGCGTCGACGCTCCAGGGGCCGGGCCCGGCAAAGAATATGTACAGGAAGACGAAGCAGAACAATACGGCGGATTCGCCCCCGTTCAGCATCGGGAAGAGCAGGTTTCCGTTCGGGGCCACATGGCCGATGAAATAGGCCGCCGCGGTGAAGCCGGAAGCGATGAATGCCGATACGCGCGTGAACAGGCCGACCAGCAGCAGGGCGCCGAAGACGAGTTCGATGAGGGCGGCCACGCCGTAGATGGAGGCGAGCTCGAGGTTGGCGAACATGGGAGCGTAGGGAGCGCCGAGCAGTTTGGCGGTGCCGTGCAGCAGCAGCAGATAGGCGCTGACGATGCGAAGCAAGCTGAGCATTTGGGGCGACCAGGCGGTGATCTGGGAGTGCATGATGACTTCCTCAGGGGCAAGGTGCTGCATTGAAAAGAACGGAGGGTGTTGAATGCCCAACCCAACAGTGGGTTGGATGCCACGGGAGCGGAAAGGTTCCGGCCTGCCACTGCGCCCCGGAGCCAACATGACGGATAATTACGGCTTTCCGGGTTTTAGGCAAGCAAATATGGCAACGACAGACAATCGCGGCGACTTCGTGCGCTTTGCGCTTGATCAGGGGGTCCTCAGGTTCGGCGAATTCAAGGTCAAATCGGGGCGTCTGAGTCCTTACTTCTTTAATGCGGGGCTGTTCAATACCGGGCTGTCGGTAGGGCGGCTGGCGGAATTCTATGCCCAGGCGCTGATCGATTCGGGCCTGCGCTTCGACATGCTGTTCGGGCCGGCCTACAAGGGCATTCCCTTGTCCACGGCCGCCTCCATTGCGCTGGCCCGCCATCCCGACCGGGGCGGCCGCGACGTGCCCTTCGCCTTCAACCGCAAAGAAGCCAAGGACCACGGCGAAGGCGGCGTGCTGGTGGGGGCGCCCTTGCATGGCCGGGTGGTCATCATCGACGACGTCATCACGGCGGGGACGTCTGTAAGGGAATCGGTGCAGATCATCCGGCAGGCCGGCGCTGAGCCCGCCGCGGTGCTGATCGCGCTGGACCGCATGGAGCGCGCGGGGCCGGATGATGCCTTGTCCGCCCATTCCGCCGTGCAGGACGTGCAGAATACCTATGGCATTCCGGTGATCAGCATCGCCTCGCTGGCCGACATCCTGGCCGTGCTGGATGGCGACCCCGCCCTGGCCGCCCACCGGGCGGCGGTGCAGGCGTACCGGGCGCGCTACGGGGTCTGAGCCGACGAACCTCCGATACAGGACATCAGGTTGGGGTGTTCCAGACCGGGCGGCGTTTTTCCACGAAAGCGGCGATGCCTTCACGTCCGCTGTCGGAATCAGCGATGCCGTAGAAACTGTCAGCAGCTGCCTGCACCGCCTGGCGGAAGCCATTGTCGTTGGCTTGCATGAAGGCCTTGCGTCCCACGCGCATGGCTGTCGGGGACTTGGCGGCCAGGAGGCGGGCCAGGGCTTTCGCGGCTTCCAGTTCTTCACCTTCTTCAGTCAGGCTTGTGACCAGGCCCAGCGTATAGGCCTCGTCGGCCGAGAGTGAGCGGCCGCTGAATAGCAGTTCAAAGGCGCGGTGGCGGCCGATGATGCGCGGCAGATGGGTGAAGTGGATGGATGGCAGGACGCCCGCATCAATTTCCGGATAGCCGAAGGTAGCGTTGCGTGAAGCTACGATCATGTCGCAGGATATGGCCAGCGTCATGCCCCCCCCGCGCGCGGTGCCGCCTACGGCGGCAATCGACGGCTTGCCAAGGTTGAACTGGATGTCGGTCATGCGGACGTAAAGCAGATCCACCAGGCTTCGCGCCTTGGCGGAGCCGTGCTCATGGATCGCACGCAGATCCAGGCCGGCGCAGAAACGCCCTGGCGTGTTGCTCGCAAGGATGATCGCTCGCACATCGTCATCGCGCCCGGCTGCTTCGAGGTGCTGGAGATAGCTCGCCAGCATGTCCTCCGTCAGTGCGTTGACGGGAGGGTTGTCGATGGTGATTTCCGCGATGTGATCGTCGACCTTGTAATGAATGGCGGGCATGGATGTATTCCGGTGATGGTGTCAAAAGGGGTGGCTGGATGAGGCGTCTTGAATGACCCGCCGGGCCTGGAGCGCGGCAATGGCGCTGGCGTCGTAGCCGGCTTCGCTCAGGATTTCGGCGCTATGCTGCCCGAGCAGTGGCGGTGGCCTGTGCGCCTGCCGGTCCATATTCTGAAAACGGATCGGCAAGCCGATGCCGTTCAATGATCCGAGAGCGGGATGCTCTGTTTTCACGACCAGGCCGCGGGAGGCGACCTGAGCGTGGCTTAATGCCTGTCCCAGGGAATGAACAGGGGCGCAGGGAATGCCGCCCGCCCGCAATAGTTCCAGCCATTCCGCCACTGTTTTCCGTTGGATCCGCTCCTGAACCAGGGCTGCCGTCCTGTCCAGGTTGGATACGCGCTTGGCGTTGGTTTCGAAATCCGGATGGCCGGCGAAGCCTTCCAGGCCGGCAATTGCGCAGAAGCGGCGCCATTGGCGATCATTGCCGGCGCCTATCATGATCGGGCCGTCGGAGGCTTGAAATGCCTGGTAGGGCGACATGGACGGATGGCCAGTCCCCATCGGGGCCGGTTCCTCGCCTGTGAACCAGTAGCTTTGAGCCATATAGGACATGAAGCCCAACGCGGTGTCCAGCAGCGACAACTCGACGTAAACGCCCTGGCCTGTCCGCTGGCGCTGGAGCAGGGCGGCAAGCACGCCGCTCAGGCCGTGCATGGCCGTTCCTATGTCGACGGGCGAAAAACTGGCCCGGGCGAGTTCGCCGTTGCGTTCGCCCATGGTGCTGATCATGCCGCTGAAAGCCTGCAGCATTACATCGTAGCCCGGCTCATTGCCTAGCGGGCCATCACGCCCATAACCCGAAATCTCGCAGTAGACCAGGCGAGGATTGAGTGCCGACAGCGTCTTGTAGTCTACGCCGAGGCGTTGGGCGGTGCCGGGGCCGAATCCCTGGATCACGACGTCGGCCTTCTTGACGAGGTCGTGGATGATGCCGAGTCCGTCCGCCGTTTTCAGATCGATGGCCAGGCTGCGTTTGTTATGGTTGACCGCCAGGAAAATCGCAGATTCGCCTTCCTTCTGAGGAATCCATCCCCGCGTGTCGTCGCCCGAGTCGATCGGCTCGACCTTGATGACGTCCGCGCCCAGCTCACCAAGGTACTGTCCGCAAAGCGGCCCGGCCAGCACCTTGCTCAAATCCAGGACACGAGTTCCCGCCAGGACTTGCATGGTTGAGTCTTTCATTCCGGCTTGATCCCGATGGCATGGGCGGCTTCTATCCATACCGCAGTGTCTTTCTGTACAAAGTCATCCAGTGTTTCGGGGGTAATGTCGAGAATCTCGACACCACGGGCCGCAACGCTGCTGCTGAATTCGTCATCCTGGAGTGCTTTGTATATGGCTTGGCGTAATGCGTTCATCTTGGATTCGTCCGTGCCCTTGGCGACCTGGAGAGCCATCCAGAAGGTTGGTTCCACGTCTCCGCCGTAGCCGGTCTCTTTGAGTGTGGGCACGTCGGGCAAGAGGGGGGAGCGCTCCTTCGCAGTGATTGCCAATCCCTTCAACTTGCCCGCGTTCACGTGGGTGACGCTGGTGCTCATGCTGTCGAAGGTGAAGTCGAGGCGCCCCGCAAGCATGTCGACGATCGCGTGCCCGCTGCCTTTGTAGGCGACGGGAGAGGCGGAGATGCCGGTGTTGTGGCGAAGCAAGGAGCCATAGAAATGCGGTGAGCTGGTCGGCCCGAAAGTGGCGAAGTTGAGGGACGCGCCGGGGGCCGAGCCTTTTTCTACGAGCTGCTTCACGGAATCGATGTTGGATCCGGGGTGCACCACCAGCACGTTGGGCAGCGCACCAATAATGCCGACAGGGATTAGATCCTGACTGGGCATATACCCGGCGTCCGGGAACAGGATGGGGTTGATGGCCTGCATTGAGGCGGTAGTCAGAACCAGCGTAAGTCCGTCCGGACGGGCGTCGACCACATGCTTGGCGCCGATGTTGCCGCTGGCTCCCGGGCGATTATCGATGATGACGTTCTTGTCCAGTTCCTGCGCCAATGGCCTGGCGATCTGCCGAGTGACGAAATCGCTGGGCCCGCCTGGCGCAAAGGGGACAACGATGCGTACAGTGTCGCCCGGGCTGTTTTGCGCCAGTACCGGGGTGGCAAGGATGGAACAAAGCGTGCCCAGCGCGAGCCAGGAATGAAAGAGTCGTTTCATTGGTGTCCTTCGTGCGGTAGTAAACAATGTGGGTCATCTGACGGCTACTTTGGACGGAGTAGTGCTATAAAACAAAGACTGTTTTTTTATGCCCTCTATTGCTTTTATCAATATCTGACTTATGGCGATTGATCTGCGTGTGCTCAGAAATTTCGTTGCAGTGGCGTCTTCAGGGTCGATCTCGCGTGCGGCGGAAGTGCAATATGTCGCACAGCCTTCGCTGAGTCAGCAGATGAAACGCCTTGAGGAAGACCTTGGGGCGCCCTTGTTCGAGCGGCATGCCCGAGGGGTGGTTCTTACCCACTCGGGCGAACGCTTCCTGACGCACGCCGTCGATATTCTCAAACGGATGGATGCGGCGTGCGAGGATATTCGAACCATGAACAGCACGCCTGAAGGGGTCGTGGCAATAGGAATGCCTTTATCGATCGCCAAGTTCCTGGCGGTGCCCGTCGTTCAGGAAGTGCTGGAGAGATGGCCGAAAGTCCATTTGCAGTTCATGGAAGTCGGGTCGGCCAGTGTCCCCGACGATGTCCTGAAAGGACGTCTGGATATCGGTCTGACGTTCGGCATGGAGTCCGACGCGAGACTGCGTTTTCAGCACATGCTGGACGAAGAGCTGGTTTTTTATGCGCGCCCCGCGACGCTGGAGGCGGTGCTGGGGCCGGGAGGCGCACAGGTCAAAGCGCTGAAGCTGGAGGATCTGCAGGCTTTCCCCGTCATTCTGCCAACGGTGGGGCATAGCCTCCGAAAGCGTATCGATGAATATCTCGATCAGGAGGGCGTGATTTTCAGGGTGATCGCCGAGGTCAATACGCCCCCGCGTCTGCTGGAGCTTGTGCAGCATGGTGTCGGTTGCACCATTTTGTCCATGGCATCGGTAGACCATGCGGTATTGGGGGAGCGGCTGCGAGCGGTAAAGATCACGGCGCCCACAATGAGGCGTTCCGTTTATTCGTGCAAACTGGCTACCATGCCGATGACACTGGCTGTGGCCAGTGTCCAGGAACTGATGTGCGCCACTGTAGAACGCCTGACCGCCAGCGGCGCCTGGCCGTGTGCGTATCCGGAAGAGGGTTGAACAGGCCTTATTCCTGACAGTCCGCGCAGAACAAACCGGCGCAAGTTTCTCTTGTACGGACTCACGGTGCGACCAGGGTTCCCAAGCGGGGGCGCCAGCGCCCCCGCTTGGCTGCGGGAATGCCTGGCTCAGGAATCGAGCTTCTGCTTCAGCAGTTCGTTGACCTGCTGCGGGTTCGCCTTGCCCTTGGCGGCCTTCATGACCTGGCCGACCAGGGAGTTGAAGGCTTTCTGCTTGCCGGCGCGGTATTCCTCGACAATGGCGGGATGCGCCGCCAGTACTTCGTCGATCATGGCGCCGATGGCCCCCGTGTCGCTGATTTGCTTCAGGCCGCGGGCCTCGATGATGGCATCGGGGTCGCCGCCGTGTTCGCCGGCCCACATGGCGGTGAATACATCGCGTGCCATCTTGTTGGAAATGGTGCCGTCGATGATGCGGTGTATCAGCGCCGCCAGCCGTTGCGGGGCAATGGGGCTGGCATCGATTTCGAGCTCTTCGCGGTTAAGGGCGGCGGCCAGTTCGCCCAGCACCCAATTGGCGCCCAGCTTGGCCTGTTCGCGGGGCAGGGCGCCCGCCAGCTTTTCGAAGTAGTCGGATGTGGCGCGCTCCATGGTGAGCTGTGCGGCATCGTAGGCCGTCAGGCCGAGCTCGCTTTCGAAGCGCTGGCGTTTTTGCGAGGGCAGTTCCGGCATGCCGGCGCGCACGCGTTCCACCCATTCCGGCGTGATGACCAGCGGCGGCAGGTCTGGGTCGGGGAAGTAGCGGTAGTCGTGCGCGTCTTCTTTGCTGCGCATGCTGCGGGTTTCGTCGCGGTCGGCGTCGTAGAGCCGGGTCTCCTGCACCACCGTGCCGCCGTCCTCGATGAGTTCGATCTGGCGGCGCGCCTCGTACAGTATGGCGCGCTCCAGGAAACGGAAGGAATTGACGTTCTTGATCTCGCTGCGCGTACCGAATTCGTGCTGGCCCCGTGGACGCACCGAAACGTTGGCGTCGACGCGAAAGGAGCCTTCCTGCATGTTGCCGTCGCAGATACCCAGCCAGACCACCAGGCTGTGCAGGGCGCGCGCATAGGCGACGGCTTCGGCGGCGGAGCGCATTTCGGGTTCCGACACGATTTCCAGCAGGGGGGTGCCCGCGCGGTTGAGGTCGATGCCGGTGGACGATTCGCCGTGCGGCCCGGTGAAGTTCTCGTGCAGGGACTTGCCGGCGTCCTCTTCGAGGTGGGCGCGGGTGAGCCGCACGGTCTTTTCTTCGCCGTCGACGAAGAAGCGGATCGAGCCGCCCTGCACCACGGGGATTTCGAACTGGCTGATCTGGTAGTTCTTGGGCAGGTCCGGGTAGAAGTAGTTCTTGCGCGCGAAGATCGAGCGCGGCGCAATGTGCGCGTCGACGGCGAGGCCGAACAGGATGGCGCGCTCGACCGCGCCGCGGTTCATGACCGGCAGGCTGCCGGGCAGGGCCATGTCCACTTCATTGGCCTGCGTGTTGGGCGCGGCGCCGAAGCGGGTGCTGCTGCCAGAAAAGATCTTGGATTCGGTGGAAAGCTGGGTGTGCGTTTCCAGGCCGATGACGATTTCCCAATCCATTATTGCTGCCCCGGAGTACGTTGATGCCAGTCGGTCGCTTGCTGGTAGCAGTCCGCCACCGCGAGCAGCCCGCCTTCGGTGAAGTAGTTGCCGATGATCTGCAGGCCGACCGGCAGCGGGCGTTCTGCGCCGAAACCGCAGGGCACCGACATGGCCGGCAGGCCGGCCAGACTGACGCCCAATGTATAGATGTCGGCGAGCCAGTCGGC
Source organism: Alcaligenaceae bacterium (assembly GCA_013416455.1). Taxonomy (GTDB): domain Bacteria; phylum Pseudomonadota; class Gammaproteobacteria; order Burkholderiales; family Burkholderiaceae_B; genus Yanghanlia. Next base: position 55,027 of record JACCES010000001.1, read on the forward strand.
GATCGGGTCTTCGCGGTTGTCGCCGATGGACTTGGCGACCGAAGGCGTGACCGGCCCCATGATGACATCGCAGTGCTGCGCGAAGGCCTGCTGGAAATCGTTGGCGATCATGCGGCGCACCCGCTGCGCCTGGAGGTAGTAGGCGTCGTAATAGCCGTGGGACAGCACATAGGTGCCCACCAGGACGCGGCGTCGCACTTCCGGCCCGAAGCCTTCGAAGCGCGAACGGCTGGTCATGTCTTCCAGGTCGGTGTAGGAATCGCTGCGGTGGCCGTAGCGCACGCCGTCGTAGCGGGACAGGTTGGAGGAGGCTTCCGCCGGCGCGATGACGTAATAGGCGGGAATGGCCAGTTCGGTGCGCGGCAGGCTGATTTCGACCCGGATCGCGCCCAGGCTTTCGAATGCCCGCAGCGCTTGTTCGACGGCCTGGGCGACGTCGGGCGCCAGGCCTGCGCCGAAGTATTCGCGCGGCACGCCGATGCGCAGGCCTTCGAGCGGGCGGCTGCCATTGCGCTGTTGGCGGGCGAGCGCCGCGTCGAAGCCGGCGCGGATCCGGCCCGGGGCGTTGGGCTCGTCATCGCATCGTTCCAGGCTGGTCGCGTCATGCGGATCGAAGCCGCTCATGGGGTCCAGCAGTTCGAGCAGATCGCGCGCATGGCGGGCGATCGGACCGGCCTGGTCCAGGCTGGAGCCGTAGGCGATCATGCCCAGGCGCGACACCGTGCCGTAAGTCGGCTTGATTCCAGAAATGCCGCAAAGCGCCGCCGGCTGGCGTATGGAGCCGCCGGTGTCGGTGCCGGTGGCCGCCATGACGAGGCCGGCCGCCACGGCGGCGGCCGAACCGCCCGACGAGCCGCCGGGCACCGCATTGTGGTCCCAGGGATTGCGGACCGGCCCGAAGACCGAGGTTTCATTGCCCGAACCCATGGCGAATTCATCGCAATTCAGTTTCCCGAGGGAAACCGCGCCGGCGTCGGCCAGGCGGCTGACGACGGTCGCATCGAAGGGGCTGGTGTAGTTGGCCAGCATGCGGCTGGCGGCGGTGCTGCGCCAGCCACGGGTGACGAAGACGTCTTTGTGGGCAATGGGCACGCCGGCCAGCGCGGGCGCGCCGCCCGCCTTGAGTGTCTCGTCGGCGGCGCGGGCCTGGTTCAGCGTGAGATCGGGGTCGACATGCAGGAAGGCGTTGAGCCCGGCCTGCCCTTCAATGGCGTCGAGCGCGCTGCGAGCGAGTTCGGTGGCGCTCAGGGCGCCGGAACCCAGCGCTTCGCGCAGCGCCTGGATGCTGGGGAACTGGGTGTGCAGAGGAAGTTTTGCCATGCGTTTACTCGATGACCGTAGGCACGAGGAACAGACCCTGGTCCTGCGCCGGAGCGTTGGACATCAGCGCGGTGCGCCGTTCTTCAGAGCTGGTGGGCGCCGCAATGTCTTCGCGCAGACGCAACTGGATGTCCTGGTGCGCCGACAGGGGGTGCGCCATGGGTTCCACGCCTTCGGTGTCGACCGCCTGGAGGCGGGCGATCAGGCCGAAAATGTCGTTGAGCTCCTGCTGGGTCTGGAGGGTTTCGTCAGGCGAAAGCTGGATGCGCGCGAGCCGGGCGATGCGCGTCACGTCTTGCTCGGAAATTGCCATGGGTATTTTGACTTGAGGACTGACTTGTTTGGAAATGAATCGTTACGGCACCCGCACGGGCCATGCAAGGGCCAAGGAAGGCTATTGTTCGATCCTAACGACCGTCGATTATAAGTTATCATTCCTCGTTTAATCGGGTAGTCCGGCCGCCATCTGGCCACGGCCAGCGGAACGCCTGTTGCCGGATGCGCCGAGTTCTTCAAATTCAACACCCAAAACTCCCATGTTCGGATTCCTCCGCAGTTATTTCTCCAGCGATATGGCGATCGACCTCGGTACCGCCAATACCCTGATATACGTCCGGGGAAAGGGTATCGTGCTCGACGAGCCTTCGGTTGTGGCCATCCGACAGGAAGGCGGCCCCGGCGGCAAGCAGATCATTCAGGCCGTCGGCCGCGAAGCCAAGCAGATGCTGGGCCGCGTGCCGGGCAACATCGAAGCCATCCGGCCCATGAAGGACGGCGTCATTGCCGACTTCACCGTCACCGAACAGATGCTCAAGCAGTTCATCCGCATGGTGCATCCGCGCAGTATGTTCGCCCCCAGCCCGCGCATCATCATTTGCGTGCCCTGCGGCTCGACGCAGGTCGAGCGCCGCGCCATCCGCGAATCCGCGCTCGGTGCCGGTGCCAGCCAGGTCTACCTTATCGAAGAACCCATGGCCGCGGCCATCGGGGCGGGGCTGGCGGTGTCGGATGCCAGCGGCTCCATGGTGGTGGACATCGGCGGCGGCACCACGGAAGTGGCCATCATCTCGCTGGGCGGCATGGTGTACAAGGGTTCCGTGCGCGTGGGCGGCGACAAGTTCGATGAATCCATCATCAACTACATCCGGCGCAATTACGGCATGCTGATCGGCGAACCGACGGCGGAACTCATCAAGAAAGAAATCGGCTCGGCCTTTCCCGGGTCCGAAATCAAGGAAATCGAGGTCAAGGGCCGCAACCTTTCCGAAGGCGTGCCGCGCAGTTTCACGGTGTCGTCCAACGAGATCCTGGAATCGCTCACCGATCCGCTCAACCAGATCGTGTCGGCCGTCAAGACGGGCCTCGAACAGACGCCCCCCGAACTGGGCGCCGACATCACCGACAAGGGTATTGCCCTGACGGGCGGCGGCGCGCTGCTGCGCGATCTCGACCGTCTGCTGCAGGAAGAAACCGGTCTGCCGGTGGTCGTCGCCGAAGATCCGCTCACTTGCGTGGTGCGCGGTTGCGGCGAAGCGCTCGAGCATCTCGAAAAGCTGGGCAGCGTCTTCATTTACGATTGACAAGTGGCATCACGCGGCGCCGCGTGCCGTCCGACGCGGTGGCAGATTCGACCATGCGCCTGAGCGCGGCCCCCCTTGAGGCACGGGCCGGGCGGGGCGATTCAGCAACGGAGCCGACGGCTCCCTCAATTAGTGGCGGGGACGCGCCGGCCGTCAGGCCGGGGTTCTTCACAGGCTCATGCAGGAAAACGGCTCGCTGAAGTTGTTCAAGCAAGGCCCGACACTCGAGGTCCGGCTGTTCGCGCTTGCCTTTCTTGCGCTCGCCCTGCTCATCGTCGATGCGCGCTGGTCGACGCTCGAACCGGTGCGCCAGGGCGTTTCCGTGCTGCTCTATCCCTTCCAGCGCATCATGCTGGCGCCCCGCGACGGCGTCGAGCGCGTCAAGGGCTGGATCGATGCCGCCAACGAAATGCACATCGAGAAGGAAGGCCTGCAGCGCCAGCGCATAGAGCTGGCGCAGATGGCGACCCATGCGGCCCAGCTGGCGGCCGAGAACGAGCAGCTGCGCCGGCTGCTCAATGTGCCGGACACCGTGACCCAGCCTTCCGTTGCGGTGGAAGTGCTGTTCGAGCCCACCAGCGCCTTCAACCATCATCTCGTCTTCAACAAGGGCAGTGCCAGCGGCATACGGCCCGGCATGCCGGTCATCGATGAAGGCGGCGTGGTGGGGCAGATCGTCCGTGTGACGCCTTTTACCGCCGAAGCCGCGCTCATCACCGACGACAAGCTGTCCATCCCGGTGCAGATCCTGCGCAACGGCCTGCGGCTGATTGCCTTCGGCGGCGGCGCGGACGGCAAGATGGAAGTGCGCTACCTGACGGCCGGCGCCGACATCGAGCCCGGCGACGAGCTGGTGACCAGCGGCATCGGCGGCCTGTTTCCCGCCGGGCTTTCCGTGGCCGAAGTCGACAGCGTGCACCGGGACTCGGCCACGGGGTTTGCCATGGCCGTCGCCTCGCCGCTGGCCCATCCCGAGCGGCACCGGCATTTTCTGGTGCTTCTGGTGGACGTCGACGTGGCGCGCAGGCACGAGGAAGCGCATGCCGGCGACTCGGGAGGTGCGCGATAATGGCGCGCCGGGTCAGGGTCGAAGTCGACCGCAAGGGGACCAGTCTGTCTTCGCTGGAGCCCATCGATACGACACCGTTCCGGCGGGCGGCGGCCAGCCCGGCCTTCATCTGGCTGACGATCGTGCTGGTGTGGCTGTTTTCCCTGCTGCCGTGGCGGGTATGGCAGCCCGCGCCCGATCTGCTGCTGCTGGTCATTGCCTACTGGTGCCTGAACGAACCCGGGCGCGTCGGCATGCTCAGCGCCTTTTTCTTCGGCCTGCTGATGGACGTGCACGATGGCAGCCTGCTGGGTGTGCATGCGCTCACCTATACCCTGGCTGCGTACGGGACGCTGGCGCTGTCGCGGCGCCTGCAGCGATTCAATTCGGTGGTGCAATGCCTGCATATATTGCCCATTTTCGTGATCGCAAAATCGGCCAGCCGGCTGATCGAGGCCTGGCTGGCCGGCGAATGGCTGGGCTGGGGCTGGCTCTGGTCCGCAATCCTCATGGCGCTGCTTTGGCCGCTGCTCGATGTGCTGCTGCAGATGCCGCAGCGGCAGCTCGAGGAAGGCGACGGCGGGTCCGTCTGAGCACAGGTGGCCGGCATGTTCGAATTCAAGAAAACCACCCAGCTCCAGCGCCAGCGGATGACGTTGCGCGTGTGGGTGGCAGGCATTTTCGCCCTGCTGTGCTTCGGCCTGCTGGGCGCCCGGCTGTGGCATCTGCAGGTGGTGCGCTATGAAGGCTTGTCGGCGCGCGCCGATCAGAACCGCATCACCGTGGTGCCGATTCCCCCCCGGCGCGGTGAAATCGTCGATCGCAATGGCATCACGCTGGCGAGCAACCATCGCGACTATACGCTGTCGGTGGTGCCGGCGAGGGTGGCCGGGAAGCTCGAATCACTGCTCGACGACATCTCCGGGCTGGTCGAGCTCAGTGCCCGCGACCGGCGCCGCTTCATGCAGAACGTCAACCAGAGCGGGCGCTACAGCACGGTGTTGCTGCGCAACAACCTGAGCGAGGACGAAGCCTCGTGGTTCGCCGCTCATGCCTGGCGTTTTCCTGGCGTCGAGCTCAGTGCGCGCTGGGTGCGTGAGTATCCGCATGGCGAGACGGCGGCGCATGTGCTGGGCTATGTGGGCAGGATTTCCGAGGCGGACCTCCAGCAACTCGAAGAGGAAGGGAGCATCGGCAACTATCGCGGCACCCAGGTGATAGGCAAGAAAGGCATAGAGAAAGCCTGGGAAGAAGTGCTGCACGGGCGCACCGGTGTCGAGGAAGTCGAAGTGACGGCTTCGGGCCGTCCCGTGCGCACACTCAGCCGCATCGATCCGGTTCCCGGTGCGAACCTGCGGCTTTCGCTCGACATCCACCTGCAGCAGGCGATAGAAAAGGAATTCGAAGAACGGCGCGGCGCGCTCGTGGCGATCCATCCGCCCACGGGCGAAGTGCTCGCCTTCGTGTCGGCGCCGTCCTTCGACCCGAATCTTTTCATCGACGGCATCGACGTCGAGAATTGGAAGCGGCTCAATGAATCGCCGGACCACCCCCTGGTCAACAGGCCCCTGAGCGGGACCTATCCGATCGGGTCCACCTACAAGCCTTTCGTCGGGCTGGCCGCCCTCGAACTGGGCAAGCGCAGCGCGACGGAGCGCATCCCGGATCCGGGTTATTTCGAGTTCGGCGGCCAACGCTTCCGCAATGCCGGCGGCGCGGCTTACGGGCCCACCGATATGCACCGCGCCATCGTGGTGTCGTCGGATACCTATTTTTTCTCGCTCGGCCCCGAGATCGGCGTGAATGCGCTGCATGACTTCGCCAAGCAGTTCGGTTTCGGGCAGCTCACCGGCATCGACCTGGACGGCGAGCGGCGGGGCATATTGCCTTCCACCGACTGGAAGCGCAGCGCATACAAGAAGCCGGCGCAGCAGCGCTGGTACGCGGGGGAAACCGTATCCGTCGCGGTGGGGCAGGGATACAATTCCTTTACGCTGCTGCAGTTGGCGCAGGGTACGGCGGTGCTGGCCAACAACGGGGTCTACATGCGCCCGCATCTGGTCGATGAGATCCATTTCCCGCGCAAGGGCGGGCCCGTCAAGACGGTCACCGAGCCCAGCCACATCATCCCTTTGAAGCCGGAGAATCTGGCGGTGATCCGCAACGCCATGGCGGATGTCGTGCGCAAAGGCACGGCCCGCCGTGTCTTTCAGGGCGCTTCCTACCAGGCGGCGGGCAAGACGGGCACGGCCCAGGTGTTCAGCCTGCGCGGCGCCCGCTACGATGCGGCGACGGTGGAAGAGCGCCTGCGCGACCATTCGCTCTTCATGGCCTACGCGCCCATGGAGGACCCGCAGATCGCCGTGGCATTGATCGTGGAAAACGGCGGCTGGGGGGCGACCGCGGCGGCGCCCATCGCCCGCAAGGTGTTCGATTTCTGGCTCGACCCGGAGCGCGTCGAGGCGCGCCGCAACGCCGGGCGGGCCGTCTACGAACCGGCCGTCACGATGGAGCCCGATGAAGAAAGCGCCATCGGTGAATCGCCGGATGCCGTGGTGCAGCCCGAGGACATGCCGCCGGCCGGGCCGGCGCGGGATGAGGACGAGCCCCGGGGGGCCCGCATCATGTCCGCCCAGCCCGGGGTGCGCATACAGCTCAGGAGTACCGAATGAAACGGGTGCTGCAGTACGGCGTCAGAACGATCACGGCCTTCGACTGGCCTCTGCTGGCGCTGCTGGTGATCATGACGGTGCTCGGGCTGACCATCATGCATTCCGCGGTCGGGGGGACGGATTGGCGCTTCGCCGATCAGGCGCGCAATTTCCTGATTGCCTTTGCCGCATTGTGGGTTGCGGCCCTCCTGCCGCCGCCTCTGTTGATGCGGCTCTCGCCCTATGTCTACGTGCTGGGCGTGGTGCTGCTGCTGGGCGTGGAATTCTTCGGCGAAACGAGCAAGGGAGCGACCCGCTGGCTCGACCTGGGGGTCGTGCGCATTCAGCCTTCCGAGATGCTGAAGATTTCCGTGCCCATGATGCTGGCCTGGTACTTCCACAAGCATCAGGGCGCCCTGCGCATCCGCGATCACTTCGTGGCGGTCCTGCTGCTGGCCATCCCTTTCCTGCTCATCGTGCGCCAGCCCGACCTTGGCACGGCGCTGCTGGTGTTCGCGACAGGCTTCTTCGTGATCTATTTCGGCGGGCTGTCCTTCCGCCTGCTGCTGCCGCTGTTCATCGTAGGCGTCGCCGCGATCGGCACGCTGGTGTATTACGAAGACCAGATCTGCCAGCCCGGCGTCGACTGGGTGCTGCTGCATGAATATCAGAAGCACCGGGTCTGCACGCTGCTCGACCCCAGCGTCGACCCGCTGGGCAAGGGTTTCCATACGATCCAGTCCATGATCGCCATCGGTTCGGGCGGCGTCTACGGCAAAGGCTATCTGATGGGTACCCAGTCGCATCTGGACTTCATTCCCGAGCGCACGACCGATTTCATCTTCGCCGTATTCGCCGAGGAGTTCGGCCTGTACGGCGGCATCATGATGCTGGTGCTCTACGGCCTGCTGGTGCTGCGCGGCCTGCATATCGCCCAGCAGGCGCGCACCCAGTACGGGCGCCTGCTGGCGGGCGCCATGGCCATGATGTTCTTTGTGTATGTATTCGTGAATATCGGCATGGTCACCGGCATCCTGCCGGTGGTGGGCGTGCCGCTGCCCTTCCTGAGCTACGGGGGGACCGCGCTGCTCACGCTGGGGATCGGCGGCGGCATACTCATGAGCATAGGTTCATACCGGCCTTCCAGGAATTAGCTATCGCGCGGATTTGCAACGCAGCATGGCGGGTCCAGGCGCCGAACATAAGTATGCGAACCAGCCAAACAGGACACTGAGTATCAGGAACGCCCGCCCGATATCGCCAGGGTGAGTTCGGCCGCCCGGTCACGGAGATATTCGCCCAGCGTGACCAGCGCGGGCCCGTTGAGCCTGGCGCTAAAGCCCACGGCGCTGATGGCCATGATGGGTTGACCGAATTCGTCCAGCACGGCGGCCGAGGCAGTACTGACACCTTTCACATAGTGATCGGCATCGATGGCATAGCCTTTTTTTCGAGCCTCTTCAACACCTGCCATGTATTCTTTGAACGACGGTTTTTCATCCCAACGAAGTTCGTCGAACCGTTTTTTGAGCTCTTGTTTCGACAGGCCGGAGCAGGCGGCCATGCAGCGGCCCAATGCGGCGATGTACATGGGCAAGCGCTGACCCACGCTCAAGTGCACCCTTACAGAGCCATCACTATCCGCGCGGTCCACGAGAACGACCCGTTCGCCGCGCGTACGTTGCCACAAAGTCATCGTGACGCCGTGGCTGCGGGCCACATCCTCAAGAATGGGCCGCGCCAGTCTGACATAAGAGCCCTGCTCCAGCACGCCTTTGGCCAGTTCAACCAGGCCCAGCGCCACCGAGTATGTCTTGGTTTCCTCGTCGAAGTTCGCCAGCCCCTCATGCACGAGGGTCTTGAGCATGTGGAAGCAGGTGCTGGAATTCATTTGAAGGTCGCGCGCTATGCGGGTCACGCCCATGGGGGTCGTTGACGCGCTCAGGTAGCGGAGTATTCTCAACCCGCCAACAAGCGCTCCCACAAGTTTTTCAGACGGTTCGCTTGTCATTTAGATTCCTAGTGTCCTGCCTGATTCCATTCATTCTTTGGCCGCGAGACGGGCCAGATAGCCTCCAATACGCTCCTGGACACCGGGAAGGGAGAAGTTCTCGTGCATGAGCGGTTCGAGCATCTGCACACGCTCAATGAACCGCTCGGGCAGTTCCATGAGCAATTTGCCTTTGCGTGCGATCCGCAATGCGTCTCGCCGAGCAAGATAATACGACAGCCGTTCCTTGGACGATACCTCGAAGCCCGCAGTTTGAACGAGATCCGTTACCCAGCCGTGGTCGAATGCCAGGGCCGCGGTAATGGGCTGCGTGTTGAAGCACATTCTGCGCGCAAGGGCGCGGGGCAATTTGGCTTCAAGCACCACCTGTACGATGACCGGATACATATGGAAATGCAGTTCCGGGCACGCAAGTGCGAGGTCGTCAGCGGCAATGAGTACGTCTGTCATGGCCAGCACCATCAACCCGGCGCCTGATGCGGTGCCGCGTGCAATGGCGATAATCGGAACAGGGCAACGCGCCATTTCGAACATCAGCTCGCGCAGCCCCGCCCCTTGCCGTTCGAGGTGTTCGGGCCCCTCGGAGAATTCGCGTATGTCACTTCCCGCACAGAAAAGCACATCGGATGCGCTGCGCAGAACGATCACCTGCATATTCTCCGCCTGAGCCGTTCGCACTGCGTGCGCCATTCTTTCAAGCATATGCGCGGTCAGCGCATTCGCCTTGTCCGGGCGATTCAGCAGGATCGTCCGCACACCATCGTGGTCGTCCACGCGGACGTGGTCGTCTCTGCGCGTCATGAAAATTTCCTTACGACCGCATCCAGAATCCAGGCGTTTCCGCCACTGACAGCCAAAGGGTTGATTTCGATTTCAGTCAGATCGGGGTGTGTCAGGAAAATTTCGCACAGCCGTGCGATATGTGCGGAAACAGTTGAAATGTCGACCGGTTTGCCGCCCCTGAACCCTTGCAGAAGGCGCGCGGACCGCAGGGAATTCAACATATCTTCAATATGGTGTTCACGCAACGGAAGAAGCCGCGTCACAACGTCGGCGTCGAGCTCCACCTCCACACCGCCACGGCCCAGCGTCAATGTCGGACCGAAGCGGGCATCACGGCGCAGGCCGAGCAATAGCTCCTGGTCGAACGCCTGCATGGATTCAAGCAATATACCGTGGGCCCGTACCTGCCGGCCTCCCGCCACTTGCTTCAATGTGGCGATCGCCCCGGCCAGCTGTTCGTCGTCGCCGATGTGCAGAATCACCCCGCCAATATCGCTTTTATGAAGCAGGTCGTCCGCTTGCAGCTTCGCAACCACCGGGTAGGAAAGCGGCCCCGGCAAGCCGCCGACCGCCTTGTCCATATCGACGAGCACACCCTTCGGAATCATGCCGACCCCCAGGCCGCGCAGCAGCTCCTTCCCATGCCACTCGGACAAGCAGACGGTGGGTGACGCTTCGGACCCGGATTCAACCGGCGCATCCGCATCGCCGCGCGCTTCGGGCAATGTGAGGGCGCGCTCGCGCAGATCGCTCAGCCGCAATGATTGCCCCAGGGCGGCCATCGCCGGGGGAATGTCACGGAATACCGGAATACTCGCCTGTTCGAGCTCGGCCAATGACTCTTCTTTGGCGCCTATCCAGATCACAATGATCGGACGATTCACTTTTTCGCGGACTCGCGACAATGCCTCTGTGAAAGCGGAGGCAATGCTGTGCATGAGCCCCACAAAAAGCACGATGACGTCATTCCCCGGGTCGGTGGCCACGGTTTCGAGCGCCAGCGAAATGCTGCGGGTATTTTGTACGACATTGCCGGTCAGATCGAGAGGGTTGGCCGCTGAAACGAATGACGGGAGTGCCTGGCCGAGGGCTTCATGCGTGGCGGGCGAAAAATCCGGCAGCTCAAGCTTCCAATGTTCGGATTCGTCTGCAATCAAGACACCGGCGCCGCCGGAGACCGACATGATTGCCACCCGGTTGCCCTGTGGCACGCTGTCAAAAAGGTAAAGTCGTGCGATGTCGATCATGCTGCTCAGGGAGTCGACGCGCAGGGCGCCATGCTGGCGCAGGCAGGCATCATAGAGGGCGTCGTCACCCGTCAGGGCGCCGGTATGCGATGCGGCGGCGGCGGCCCCCGCGGATGATCTGCCAGCCTTGATCGCCAACACGGGCTTGCCGGCGGCCGCAGCCCGCTTCAATGCGGCGCGAAACGCCGCGGCATCTCGAATATCTTCGATATACACACCGATGACCCGGGTTTCAGGGTCATCGGCCAGATACGCGATTGCGGCGGCCGCATCGAGATCACATTCGTTTCCTGTGGTGATCCATTTGCTGAATCCCAGCCCCGCGCGCAGGCAAATATCCATCCAATATGCGCCCAGGGCACCGCTCTGGCTCACGAAGGCAAAGTTGCCTGACCGCATGGGCGTCTCTTCCAGCGCGGTCGTGAACGAGGCGATCAGGCCGGTGGAGCTGTTCGCTACGCCGAGGCAGTTGGGCCCCAGAATGGTGACCCCGTGGTCGCGCGCCAATCGGGCAAGCCGCTGCTGCAAGGCGGCGCCGTCGGCGCCGGTTTCCGAGAAGCCGGAGGAAAACACCACGAAGCCTTTGACCCCCGCGTTGATGCCTTCCTGGATGACGCCTTCGACGAGCGATGCGGGCGTGCCGACGATGGCGAGATCCACGGGTTCGCCTATCGCCGAGAGCGAGGGGTAGCTCTTCAACCCCTGGACTTCCTCGCGCTTCGGATTGACTGGGAACAGCTTACCCTTGAAGCGGCGCGAGAGCATATAGGCCAGGGGGCGGCCCGCTATTTTTGTTGGATCGGCCGACGCACCGACAATCGCAACACTGCGGGCTTCGAGTATGGAGGCTGCGGAAGCCGCGGAGGCCCGGCTCAAGAGTAACTGTTCCATCATCATCAATTCGCCTGGATGCCCGCCTGCTTGATCACGTCGGCCCAGCGGGCGAGCTCGTTTTTCAGAAACTTGTCGAAGTCTTGAGGACTGGAGGCCACTGGAAGGACGCCCTGGGCAAGCAGGCGCTGTTGAACCTGCGGGTCATTGAATTCGTCGTGCACCGCTTTATGCAGTTGAGTCACGATTTCCGGCGAAACACCGGCCGGAGCGACAAGCGCAAGCCAGGTGTTGCCATTGAACCCCGGCAAGCCTGATTCATTGAGCGTGGGGTAGTCAGGGTACGCGGGAGAACGTTCCAGGCCGGTGGCGGCAATCAGTTTCAGCTTGCCCGACTTTACGAACGGTTCGGCAGAAAGCGCATCGACGAACATGCCGGAAACGGAACCGCCGACGACATCGGTCAGTGCCTGGGCGCTGCCCTTGTAAGGCACATGAATCAGCTTGATGTCTGCGTCCTGCTGCAGAAGTTCGCCCGATAAATGATTCGACTGACCGACGCCGGCCGAACCATAGGTAAGAGAATTGGGCTTTTCCTTTGCCAGCGCGATGAATTCTTTCAGGTTCGAGGCGGGAACCGAGGGGTGGACGACCAGAAAGTTCGTGAGCTGGACCATTTGCGTGATGTTCACGAAATCGCGCAGCGTGTCGAATTGCAGATTGGCGTAGACACCGGGGTTGATGGCATGGCTGGTCGCCACGGCACCCAATGTATAGCCGTCCCCTTCTGCACGGGCGACAGCGGCCGTGCCGATTGTCCCACCGCCGCCGGGCATGTTTTTGACGACAGCGGGTTGGCCAAGGCGTTCAATGCCTCGGGCGGCGGTACGCCCGATGGTGTCGAGTATGCCGCCCGCCGACGAGGCAACAACGATTTCGATGGGTTTGGAAGGATACGCCTGCTGCGCAACCGCCGGCGCGGTCGCCAGCGCCGCCATGAAAGCGAGTGCGGTGCCTGCCACGATCCGCGGCCCACCTGCAAGGAAATATAGGGGTTTCATGTTGTCTCCGGGTCATTCGTTATACAGAATATTAATCTTAACCACGAATGCAGTGTAAGATTCGACTTAATTGCTGTCAACATATCGCGCCGTTTTTTGGACGGCGCCGGCATATTGACGCTATCCAGGCCGATTGTTATTATTTCTTCATAAAGAATTTTATTCGCTATAAAGAATGCGAATGGGTTCTCCAAGCTTGGTCCGAACAGCCAATAAGGAAACAGCGTGAGCCTCAATTTTTCTTTCTCCAGCGAACACGTCGCGGTCAGAGACACCGTACGTCGCCTGTGCCAGGACGAACTCGCCCCCTTGGTCTTTGACGCCGAAGAAACCGAAACCTTCCCCAAGCATGTTTTCAAGCGTTGGGGCGAACTGGGCCTGCTCGGGGTGCGTTACCCCGAGGCTGACGGCGGCAGCGGTCTCGACAAGATCAGCGACTGCATCGTTCGCGAAGAACTCAGCTATATGTCGCAAGCTTTTGCGTCCACATGGTCGGCACACACTCACCTGGGCATATGGCCCATCTGGAAGACCGGCACGCCGTTGCAAAAAGAGCGTTTTCTAAAGCCGGCCCTGGCGGGCGAAAAAGTGGCGGGGTTCGGGCTGAGCGAACCCGACGGCGGTTCGAACGTAAGGGCCATGAAGACCCGTGCGGAAAAAGTCGAGGGCGGCTGGCGCCTGCACGGCAGCAAGCTGTATATCACCAATGCCCCCTTTGCCGACTTTCTTTTGGTCGCGGCCCGTACCCGCCCCGAACTGGCGCCGCAGTCCATCAGTCTCTTCATTGTCGAACTGCCCAATGCCGGCTTCGAAATCTCGAAACTCAAGAAAGAAGGCATACGCTCCTCGGAGACCGCGCTGATCCATATTGACGGCGCATTCGTTCCCGACGATTGCCTGCTGGGGGAAGCGGAAGGCACCTACCCTGTCATTCTGGAGTCCCTCAGCGAGAACAGGGTGGGCGTCGCGGCCAATGCGATCGGCATGGCCCGCGCCGCATTTGACGCGGCATTGAGCTTTTCGAATGATCGCATCGTCGCCGGCAAGCGGGTGGGCGACTATCAGGCCATTGCTCACAAGCTGGCGGAAATGTCCGCCCAGATCGAAGCGGCACGCTGGCTGGTCTATTACGGCGCCTGGTGTGTTGACCAAGGCACACTCGATGCCGCCATGGCCGCCCGGGTGAAGCTCGTCGCCAGTGAAACCGCCGTTTCCGTGAGCGAACAAGCGATCCGGATTCTCGGCGGTGCCGGAATCATGCGCGAATACCCGGTGGGCCGCATCCACCGTGACGCCTTGGTGTACGTCATCGGCGAAGGTACCAGCGAGATCCAAAAGAACATCATCGCACGCAGCCTGGGGTTCAAACCATGAACGACTTTGTCTTGCGCGAGCGCCACGGCGCCACCTTGCTCATCACCTTGAACCGCCCGGAGCGGCGCAATGCCTTCGACCTTGAGGTGCGCCAGGCCTTGGCGGAAGCCGTATTCGAGGCACGTGACGATGACGCCGTGAAAGCCGTCGTCATCACGGGTTCCGGCGGCGTGTTCTGCGCCGGCGGCGATCTGAAATCCTTGTCGGGTTCCAAGCGAACGGTATTCCAGGACCGGGACCGGATCCGCCGCCTGCACCACTGGTTCCATGAGCTGGTCAATCTGGAAAAGCCCGTGATTGCCGCCGTGGACGGCCCGGCTTTCGGGGCCGGCTTCAACCTGGCCCTGGCGTGCGACTTCATTCTCGGCACGCCCGCCAGCCGGTTTTGTGCCGTGTTCGGCCGCATTGGCCTGGTACCCGACCTGGGCGGCTTTTTCCTGCTGCCCCGCATCGTCGGCCTGCAACGCGCCAAAGAGCTCGTCTTCACGGCACGTGAAGTCGGCGCCGACGAGGCTCGTTCACTAGGCATTCTGTACGACATCCTGCCTGCCGACACATTGCTGGAAAATGCTCTGGAGCTTGCCGAACGCTTTCATACGGCGGCGATCGGGGCGATCGGCATGTCGAAGAACATCCTGAACAGCTCCTTCAATTTGGACCAGAACGCACTGGTGGAGCTGGAGTCGTACGCGCAGGCAGTGGCCATACATAGCGAGTACCACGACACTGCGGTGGCCCGCTTCCTTGATAAACAGCCGCTCGAATTCATCTGGCCCAAGCGCGCGCAGCCAAAGGATACCTAAACATCATGAGCATGAACGCCTATATTTCCGGGGTCTACGACACCCAGGTCGGCGAACTGCCCGGCTCCAGCTGCATGGGTTTGCACGCCGAAGCCGCGTTCGGGGCCATCCGGGATGCCGGGCTTGAACCGGCCGATATTGACGGTGTGCTGTGCGCCTATTCATTCACCCAGCCGCATCTCATGCTGGCCTCGGTATTCTGCGAATACACGGGAATCCATCCCAATTTCTGCGCGGCGGTCCAGGCCGGCGGCGCCAGCGCCGCAATCATGGTCATGCAGGCGGCGGCCTTGGTGGCCAGTGGCCAGTGCAAGCATGTACTCGTGGTTACCGGCGACAATCGTCTCACGGGCATGTCCCGCGACGGCGCCGTTGCCGCGCTGGCGGAAGTCGGGCATCCGGAGTTCGAACGCCCCTGCGGCATCAGCGTGCCGGCGTCATACGCCCTGGTCGCCCAGCGCTACATGCACGAATTCAAGGTCTCGCCGGAACACCTGGCAGCCATCGCGGTGGAACACCGCCGCCATGCGGGGCTGCATCCGCAGGCCCACAAACGCGAGCCGATTTCCCTCGCCGACGTGATGCAGTCGCGGGAAATCTGCTCTCCGCTGCGCCTGCTCGACTGCTGCCAGATTTCCGACGGCGGGGCGGCCATGGTCATCAGCAGCCGGGGCGCCAGCAGGGTCAGCCAGAAACGGTCTGTCGAAATCCTGGGCGCCGGGCAGGGCCATACGCACGAACACATCGTTGCCGCCCCCAGTCTGACCGACTTCGGGTGCAAGGCGTCCTCGGCCCGCGCCTTCGAAATCGCGGGCATCAAGCCCCGGGACATCGACGTGGCTGAAATCTACGACTCGTTCACCATCACCCTGCTGGTCGAACTGGAATCCATCGGTTTCTTTGAGCGTGGGGATGCCGGGCCGGCCGCGCTGCGGGGCGAATTGGGGCTGGGCGGCGCCTTGCCCTGCAACACACACGGCGGGCTGCTCTCATACGGGCATTCCGGCGCGGCAGGCGGCATGTTCCACGCGGTCGAAGCCGTCAGACAACTGCGCGGAGAAGCCGACGAACGGCAAGTTCCAGACGCCAGGCTGGCTTTCGTGCACGGTGACGGTGGCATACTTTCAGCGCATTGTTCGCTGGTACTGGGAGCACTCTGACATGCATAAACCTGTCCCACAGCCCACCGCGCATACCCGCCCCTTCTGGGAAGCCTGCAATCAGCAAAAGCTTCAGTTCCAAGCGTGCAAGCGCTGCCATACCGTGCAGCTCATACCGCGGACGGTATGCACGCAATGCCACGCGCCCGACCTGGAATGGAAGGAATCCGCCGGCAAGGGCGTGGTGCTGAGCCACACCACGGTTTACCGCGCCCCCACGCCGGCCTTCAAGGCCGACGTACCCTATGTGATCGCGCTGATCGACATGGACGAAGGTTTTCGGCTGATGACGAATGTGCGTGGCGCCCCCCCAAGTGCAGTCGCAATAGGGCAGCGCGTGCGCATAGGCTTCGAGGCCCGCGGGGAAACCCTGCTCCCCGTTGCCCACCTGGAGCCTCAATGAGCGAAATCTATATTTACGAGCGCTTCACGCCCGATACCCTGCTCGGTGAATGGCAGGAGACCCTCGACAGCAAGCTGCATGCACAGTGGAACGAGATGTTCGGGGACCACCCCTCCGACGGGGCGGCGCGGGCAGCCGGCCTCGCGGTGGCGTGCATGATGCGCGCCTACCTTGGTGTGGTGTCGCCCCGGCCGCCCGGGAACATACATGCGCGGCAAGAGATGACACTGCACAACTTGCCCGAGCTTGGCGAAGTCATCCGGTCCCGAGTCTGGTGTCGCGATAAGGAAATGCGCCGGGAGCGCCGCCACCTGACCATAGAGGTCATCGGGTCGGGGCACGAAAACCGGCCCCTGTACACCGGCCGGATGGCTCTGATCTGGGCGCGCTGAAGCCGGCTAAGGAATACATGATGAAGCACACATTACAGGAAGTCAGCATGGTCGTAACGCAGGCCGATATCGATCGCTATGCCGGCCTGAGCAATGACTTCAACCCTTTGCATGTCGACCCGGCCTTTGCCGCCACCACTCCTATGGGAAAGCCTATTGCGCACGGCACCCTGTCGGTGAACCTGATCTGGCAGATGCTGGCCCGCAATTTCGATGTCGGCCTGCGAGCACCAATACAGCTGGACATCCGCTTTCTCAAGCCATTGTTCGCCGGTGATTCCGCCACGGCGGGCGGACAGGCGGATCCCACGCAGGCAGGTCGGTATGAAGTCTGGGTCAAAGGCGCCGACGGAACGCCGCTTATCTCCGGACATGCGGAGCTGCCGGGCTCTTGATGCGCTCCGCAGCCATACAGAGGATCCGCCCGACCCATAGGGTGCGTCCGCGGCCGCCAACAAGTAAAAAGGGACACCATGCAATTCACACATGAGCATCGCGAGCTGGAACGAACCACCCGGCGGATCATCGCCGAGCACCTGGATCCTTATCTGGATCAATGGGAGGAAGAGCAAATCTTTCCGGCCCGGGAGGTCATGAAAAAGCTCGGAGACGCCGGGCTGCTTGGCATCGGCAAAGACCCCGAGTTTGGTGGCATGGGCCTGGACTTCAGCTACGAAATGGTTTTTGCGGAGACGCTCGGCGAAGTGCGGTCCAGTGGTCTGACGTCGGCCATTGGCGTACAAAGCACCATGTGTACGCCTGCCTTGGCCCGGCACGGCGGCGATGCCCTGAAAAGGGAATACCTGGCGCCAACCATCGCCGGCGACCTGGTCGGCTGCATTGGCGTGAGCGAGGCATCAGCCGGCTCGGACGTTTCCCAGATTCGCACCCACGCGCGACGCGACGGTGATGACTACATTATCAATGGTTCGAAGATGTGGATCACCAACGGGGTGCAGGGCGACTGGATCTGCCTGTTGTGCAATACCTCGCGGGAAGGCGGCCCCCACAAGAACAAGTCGCTGATCATCGTCCCCCTGAAAACACCCGGCGTGCAAGTGTCGCGCAAGCTCGACAAAATGGTGCTGCGCGCGTCGGATACCGCGGAGCTCTTCTTCGACGACGTGCGCGTACCGGTCAGCAACCGTATCGGTGAAGAAAACATGGGCTTCATCTACCAGATGGAACAGTTCCAGGAAGAGCGCATGTTCGTCGCCGCGCGCAGCATGCGTTCGATGGAACGGGCCATCGAGGAAACCATTGCCTACACAGGGCAGCGAACGGCATTCGGCAAGAGCGTGCTTTCCAACCAGGTGGTCTACCACAAGCTCGCGGAACTGCAGACTGAAATCGAAGCGCTGCGCTCCCTGATCTACCGCGCAATCGAGCAATACTTGGAAGGGCGGGACATCACACAACTTGCATCCATGGCCAAGTACACGGCCGGCCGGCTGTCGATGAAGATTCCGTCCGAATGCCTGCAGTATTGGGGCGGCCAGGGGGTGATGTCGGAGAACTGGATATCCCGCGCTTACCGCGACCTGCGGCAAACAGCCATTGGCGGCGGCGCAAACGAGATCATGCTGGAAGTCATTGCTCGGACAATGAAAATACACCCGGGTCGTTAGGCTCCGCCCCGAAAGGGGCGGGCAGGGCGTCCAGCAGGCTGCGCACCGGGGCGGGCACGGCGGTATCCCCCAGTTGCCCGGCGCGAACCCATTTCCTGTCCGCCGGGGCTTCCGCGGCGCGGTGCGGGACTTCCAGGCGCCAGGGTTCGATATGCAGGCGAAAGTGCGTGAAAGTATGCACCAGGGTCGCCATCCGGCCGTCTTCGGTGACCGTCACGCCCATGTTGCGGCAGGCATCGGCCAGTTCCGTGGCGCTGTCGTAGCGCGGCAGGCTCCACAGGCCGCCCCATATCCCCGGCTGCGGCTGTTTTTCGAGCAGTACGCTGCCATCGCTGAGCAGCAGCAGCATCGCGCAGTGCCTGTCGGGAATCGCGCGGCGGGGGCGGGGTTCCGGCAGTTCCCGCTGCAGGCCCAGCCGCCTGGCCTCGCAGCCATCGGCCATGGGGCATTGCCCGCACAGCGGCTTGCCGCGTGTACAGACCTGGGAACCGAGATCCATCAGGCCCTGGGTATAGGCGGCCATGTCCAGATCGGCCGGGGCCTGTTCCAGCGCGGCTTCGGCCAGCGCCCAGAGCCTCTGTTCCACCGCCCTCAGGCCAGGGTGGCCGCGCACGCCGAAGAAGCGTGTGAACACCCGCTTGACGTTGCCGTCCATGATGGGGGAGCGCTCGCCGTGGGCGAAGGCGGCGATGGCGGCGGCGGTGGACCGGCCGATGCCGGGCAGCTGGGCGATGCCGCCGGAATGCGGCGGAAAGCGGCCTTCGTGTTCCGCCACCAGCACCTGGGCGCAGCGGTGCAGGTTGCGGGCCCGGGCGTAGTATCCCAGCCCCGCCCAATAGGGCATGACGGCATCCTGGTCGGCGCCGGCAAGCGCCCCGATGTCGGGAAAGCGGGCCAGGAAACGTTCATAGTAGGGGATGACGGTGGCGACCTGCGTCTGCTGCAGCATGATTTCCGACAGCCAGATCCGGTATGGGTCGCGCGTGCCCTGCCAGGGCAGATGATGGCGGCCGTGGCGGCGTTGCCAGGCGCAGATCCGGGTGGCGAAATCCCGCAGGCGGTTGTCGTTCTGCATGTTCAGAAATGCGTGTTGCGGGTGACCGACCAGCGGGCCGACAGGGCGCCCAGGATGGTGATGACCAGCCCGGACAGCAGCAGGCTGACGGTATCGGGCAATTGCAGCGACAGTTGCGCGCCGTAGCTGCTGGCGAGCCGGCCTATCACGGTATTGAGCGGCTGCAGCGCCAGCCAGGCGGCGGCGGTTGCCAGCCCGCAGGACAGCAGCGCGGTGAGCGCGCCCAGATACAGGAAGGGGCGGCGCACGAAGGATTCGGTTGCCCCGACCAGCCGGGCGACGGCGATTTCTTCGCGCTGGGTGAGGGCCTGCAGCCTGACCGTGTTGAACACGGTGGCCAGCACCACTACGGCCACGCCCAGCGCAAGCAGCCACAGGCCCACGCCGAGGAAATCGAGCAGGGACTGCAGGCGCTGCACCCAGGTGCTGTCGACCTGCACGGTGTCGACGCCGTCTATTTCCTGCCATTGTGCGCTGAGCCTGCCGCTGGTCGCCGCGATTTCGGGGTTCTGCCGCAGCGTCACCACGATGGCGTCGGGCAGCGGGTTGTCGGGAAGGACGGCCAGCGCTTCGGACCACGCCGGCCGCCGGCGCAGTTCCGCCAGGGCGCGTTCCCGATCGATGACTTCCACCGCTTCGATGTCTTCGGCGTGCCTTTCGCGCAGCTCGGCGCCGAGGCGCCCCGCGGTGCCGGGCGGGGCGGCGCGATCGAGATAGAGCGTGACTTCCGCCGATACCGGAATCTGCGTGACGACGGGCCGGGCGGTGTCGAGCACGGCGGCCACCACGATGGGCACCGCCAGGCTCAGACTGATGACCAGTATGTTGCACAGCGAAGAGAAAGGCTGCCCCCAGAGGCGGCGCAGCGCCACGGTCAGGGCATAGCGGTGCTGATTCAGCCAGCGCTTCATTCCACCCCCGGCGTATCGGTGAAGCGGCCGGTGTCGATCCGCATGGTCCGGTTGGCATAGGCGGCCATCAGGCCGCGGTCGTGCGAGGCGATCAGGGTGGTGACTCCGACACGGTTGAAGTCCCTGAAGACGTCCATGATGCGGCGGGCGCTGTCTTCGTCGAGGTTGGCGGTGGGTTCGTCGGCAATGAGGATGGAGGGCCGGTTCACGATGGCCCGGGCGATGGCCAGGCGCTGCTGCTCGCCGCCGGACATTTCGACGGGGTTGAGATCTTCCTTGCCCGAGAGCCCCACCTTTTCCATCGCGGCGCGTGCGCGGGACTGCGACTGGGCGGGGGCATGGCCGGCCACCGCCAGGGGCAGCAGTACGTTCTGGATGGCGTTGCGGTCGTAGAGCAGGTGCGTATCCTGCAGGATCACGCCGACGGCGCGCCGCAGGTAGGGGCGCGCGCGCGCCGGCATGCGGTCGCTGCGGTGCCCGTTCACCAGGATGGCGCCGCGGCTCGGCGGTTCGAGCCCGCCGATGAGTTTGAGCAATGTGGATTTGCCGGCGCCCGACGGGCCTGACACAAAAACGAACTCCCCCGGCTGGATGCGGAAGTTGATGTCCGCAAGAATGTTGCGGCCGCGTCCGTAGGACTTGAACACGTGCTGGAATTCGATCATCTGACCGTCGTGACCGTCAAGGGATATCCCCCATGTTAGAGGCGGCATTCAAGCGGCTACATTCTTGAAGCCGTGGATGCTCTCATTGTATGCCACGATCAACCGGCATCCGCCCCTTTCCGGGCAAAGGCCGCCGGCGCCTTCGTGGCATAGTATTCCATGATTAAACCATCGACATCCGTACCGGCGTCTCGGCGCAGGCGCTTCTCCTGGAGCAATCCCTCGACCCGTGCCCTGCTGTATCAGGCGCTCCTGATCGGGGCGGTCGGCTTCGTCGTCTGGCAGCTCGTTTCCAACACCCTGCACAATCTGTCGGCGCGCAATATTTCGACGGGCTTCGGGTTTCTGGGCCGCGAGGCCGGGTTCGCCATCGGCGAATCTTCCGTGGCGTACACGCCGGCGGATTCCTACGGCCGCGCGATCTGGGTCGGCCTGCTCAATACCTTGCGCGTATCGGTGATCGGCATCGTGCTGGCCACCTTGCTGGGCACGCTGATCGGCATCGCGCGGCTGTCGGGCAACTGGCTGGTGTCGCGGGTGGCGGCGGCCTATGTCGAAGTCATGCGCAACGTGCCCTTGCTGCTGCAGCTGTTCTTCTGGTATGCGATCATCACCGAGAACATGCCGGGGCCCCGGCAGGCGCTCGAACCCCTTCCCGGCGTGTTCCTCTCCAACCGGGGCCTGAAGCTGCCCTCGCTGCAGGGCGACGCCATCGACTGGATACTGGGGGGGCTTGCGGCGGCCATCGTGCTCGTCCTGGCAATGGCGCACTGGGCGCGCAGGCGCCAGGCGGAAACGGGCCGGATCTTCCCCCTGGGCAGTGTCGCGGCGGCGCTGCTGCTGGCGCTGCCGCTGGCCGGCTGGATGGCCGGCGGCGCGGCACTCGAACTGGACATGCCCAGGCTCGACGGCTTCAATTTCGTGGGCGGCATCACTGTGTCGCCCGAATTCTTCGCCCTGCTGCTGGGGCTGGTCATGTATACCTCGGCGTTCGTCGCCGAAGTGGTCCGTTCCGGCATCCGGGCCGTGGGAAGGGGGCAATGGGAGGCGGCCGACGCGCTTGGCCTGCCGCGCGCGAGGGTGCTCAGGCTGGTGATCCTGCCCCAGGCCCTGCGCGTCATCGTGCCGCCCATGACCAGCCAGTACCTGAATATCACCAAGAACAGCTCGCTGGCCGTGGCCATCGGCTATCCCGACCTGGTGTCGGTGGTGAACACCACCCTGAATCAGACCGGGCAGGCGATAGAAGGAATACTCATCATCATGGCCGCCTATCTCACCGTCAGCCTTTCCATTTCGGTTTTCATGAACTGGTACAACAGGCGGATCGCGCTGGTGGAGCGTTGAGATGAACATCGGAGCGCACATCGAGGCCTTTGCGGCACCGCCGCCGGGCAGGGGCGGGTGGTTGAAGGCGAATCTGTTTTCATCGCCGTTGAACGTGCTGTTGACGGTTCTCGTGGGCTGGCTGCTCGTCATGGCGGTGCCCGCGGCGCTCGACTGGCTGTTCCTGGAAGCGGATTTCACTTCCGGCACGGCCCAGGAATGCCGTCAGGCCGAAGGCGCCTGCTGGGCCTTCATCGCCGAGAAGCATCGGCTGATCCTTTTCGGCATCTACCCCTACGACCAGCAATGGCGGCCCCTGCTCGCCACGCTGATCCTGGTCGGCGCCCTGATATGCAGTGCGCTGCGGCGCTTCTGGAAACCGTGGCTGATCGCAATGTGGGTCGCCGCCCTTGCCAGTGTCGCCGTGCTGATGTGGGGGGGCGTGTTCGGCCTTTCCTATGTCGCGAACGACCGCTGGGGCGGCCTGCCGCTGACGCTCATTCTTTCGACCTTCGGCATCGCCTTTGCCTTTCCTTTCGGCGTGCTGCTCGCGTTGGGCCGCCGCTCGCACCTGCCGGCGGTGAAGTCGCTTTGCGTCGTCTATATTGAACTGATCCGTGGTGTGCCGCTGATCAGCCTGCTGTTCATGTCCTCGGTGATGCTGCCGCTGTTCCTGCCCGCCGGCTTCAGCATCGACAAGCTGCTGCGCGCGCAGATCGCCATCATCATGTTCGCGGCGGCCTACATTGCCGAGACGGTGCGGGGCGGGCTGCAGGCGATTCCCCAGGGGCAGTATGAGGGCGCGGATTCGCTGGGGCTGAGCTATTGGCAGCAGACCCGGCTGATCATCCTGCCGCAGGCCCTGAAAGTGGTCATCCCGCCGCTGGTGGGGATCTTCATCTCTCTTTTCAAGGACACGTCGCTGGTGGTGATCATAGGGATCTTCGATCTGACGCAGGCCGCCAAGGCGGCCATTGCCGATGCCGCCTGGCAGGGCTTCAGCGCGGAAGCCTATATGTTCATCGCCGCCATTTACTTCATTTTCTGTTTCGCGATCTCCCGGTACAGCCAGGGTCTGGAGCGCCGTCTGGACAAGGGATACGAGCGCTGAGGCGCGCATAAGGAGTTACAGCATGCCCGAGGCCATCATCCGTCTTGAGAACGTCAATAAGTGGTACGGTCAGTTCCATGTCCTGCGCAACCTGAATCTGGAGGTGGGCCGGGGCGAGCGCATCGTCATATGCGGGCCGTCCGGCTCGGGCAAGTCCACCTTGATCCGCTGCATCAACCGGCTCGAAGAACATCAGCAAGGCCGGATCGTGGTCGATGGCATCGAGCTCACCAACGATCTCAAGGACATCGAGGCGATCCGCAGGGATGTCGGCATGGTGTTCCAGCATTTCAATCTGTTTCCCCACCTGACCGTCCTTGAGAATCTGACGCTCGGCCCCGTCTGGGTGCTGAAGAAGTCGCGGCCCGAGGCGGAGGCCGTCGCCATGGAATATCTCGATCGTGTGCGCATACCCGACCAGGCGCACAAATACCCGGGCCAGCTTTCCGGTGGGCAGCAGCAGCGCGTGGCCATTGCCCGCTCGCTGTGCATGAGTCCCAAAATCATGCTGTTCGACGAGCCGACCTCGGCGCTGGACCCTGAAATGGTGAAGGAAGTCTTGGACGTGATGGTGAGCCTGGCCGAAAGCAGCGGCATGACCATGCTGTGCGTCACCCACGAAATGGGCTTTGCGCGCAAGGTGGCCGACCGTGTCATTTTCATGGACCAGGGTGAAATCATCGAAGAAAACACCCCGGAACAGTTCTTCGACCACCCCCGGCATGAGCGCACGCGGCTGTTCCTGGAGCAGATCCTGCATTAGGGCTTGTTGGCACTAAAAGGCCCCAAGGACGCTCTGAACAATTCGCCGCGCCGCATGCATCCCTGGATTCGGGCGATCCGCCGCGTTGCAAATGGTCGCGATAGCTACGGCTATCGCTGCGCTTTGCGCGGGCGGCGAACCAAAATGTAACACTACGAAAGGCTTGCTCTTGTTAGCATAACTTGCGGCAGAGAGAATCTGCGCACATACAGGAGAACTATATGAAGATTTTGACCACGCGCCTGGGCGCAAGCCTGCAAGTTGAGGGTGAGGAGCCGGCGGCTTCCGGGAATACTGGCGCCGCCGCAGCAGCGGCGGCCGCCAGGCCGAGGTTCTTCACGCGTACCGCCCGGCTGGCATGCTGCATCGGTGCCCTGACCATTGCCGCCGGTTGCGCTTCGACCGGTGAAATGGGGCAGGGCGGCCGGACCGCCGTGGGCGCGGGCGCGGGCGCCGCGGTCGGCGCCGGACTGGGCGCCCTGATCGGAGACAGCAGCCGGGCCGCCGCGATCGGCGCGGGCATCGGCGCAGTGGCGGGGGGCATCGCCGGCTACAACTGGTCGGGCGTGAAGAACGACGTGGAGCAGTCCGGCGCCACCGGCCTGGGCGTGGACGTGACGGAAATGCCTGACGGTTCTCTGCGGGTGAACATCCCCAGCAATGTGTCCTTCGATACCGGCAAGTACGACCTGAAGCCGGCCCTGCTGCCCGTGCTCGACAGCGTTGCCCGGGCGCTGGTGCAGCATCCCGAGCTGCGGGCGAAGTCCGTGGGCCACACCGACAGCACAGGCACGATGCAGGTCAACCAGACGCTGTCGGTCAATCGTGCGAACGCCGTCACCAACTATCTCGCCAGCCGCGGCGTGAGCGCCGATCGGCTTATGTCCGAGGGCCGTGGCCCCAACAACCCGGTGGCGGACAACGCCACGGCGGAAGGCCGCGCCATGAATCGGCGGGTCGAGCTTTACCTGTACGCTGTGCAGCAATAACCGTCCGGACATGGGGCGGCGTTTGCGCACGGCCCCATGCCTGACGATTCCGAACGATATGCGGGCCGCTTGGCGGCCACGCACACCGCGAATCGGCCCTGAAGTTCCCGGGGCCGATTTTTTTCAGGCCGCCTCTATCAGGCCTGGTGGTACAGCCGGCCGCCGCTTTCGACGAACTCGATCGCTTTTTCCTCCATGCCCCGGCTCAGGGCGGCGGCATTGTCCAGCCCCTGCTTCGCGGCGTACTCACGGACATCCTGCGTGATCTTCATGCTGCAGAAATGCGGCCCGCACATGGAGCAGAAGTGCGCCAGCTTCATTGACTGCTTGGGCAGGGTCTCGTCGTGGAACTCGCGGGCCGTGTCCGGGTCGAGGCCGAGATTGAACTGGTCTTCCCAGCGGAACTCGAAGCGGGCCTTGGACAGCGCGTTGTCGCGAATGGCCGCGCCCGGGTGGCCCTTGGCCAGGTCGGCGGCATGGGCGGCGATCTTGTAGGTGATGATGCCGTCCTTGACGTCCTTCTTGTTGGGCAGGCCCAGGTGTTCCTTGGGGGTGACGTAGCACAGCATGGCCGTGCCGTACCAGCCGATCAGGGCGGCGCCGATGCCGGAGGTGATATGGTCGTAGCCCGGCGCGATATCGGTGGTGAGCGGCCCCAGCGTATAGAACGGCGCCTCGTGGCAGTGTTCGAGCTGCAGATCCACGTTTTCCTTGATCATCTGCATGGGGACATGGCCCGGCCCCTCGATCATGACCTGGACATCGTGCTTCCATGCGATCTGGGTGAGTTCGCCCAGCGTCTTGAGCTCGGCGAACTGGGCTTCGTCGTTGGCGTCGTGAATGGAGCCCGGGCGCAGGCCGTCGCCCAGCGAGAAGGCGACGTCGTAGGCCTTCATGATTTCACAGATGTCCTCGAAGTGTTCGTAGAGGAAGCTTTCGCGGTGATGGGCCAGGCACCACTTCGCCATGATGGAGCCCCCGCGCGAGACGATGCCGGTCATGCGGTCGGCCGTCATGGGGATGAAGGGCAGCCGCACGCCGGCGTGTATGGTGAAGTAATCCACACCCTGTTCGGCCTGTTCGATCAGCGTGTCGCGGAAGATTTCCCAGGTCAGTTCCTCGGCTTTGCCATCGACCTTTTCCAGCGCCTGGTAGATGGGCACCGTGCCGATGGGCACCGGGGAATTGCGCAATATCCATTCCCGGGTTTCATGGATGTTCTTGCCGGTGGACAGATCCATGACCGTGTCGCCGCCCCAGCGGATCGCCCAGGTCATTTTCTCGACTTCTTCCGAAATGCTGGAGCCCAGCGCCGAGTTGCCGATATTGGCATTGATCTTCACCAGGAAGTTGCGGCCGATGGCCATCGGCTCGCTTTCCGGGTGGTTGATGTTCGCCGGCAGGATGGCGCGCCCGCGCGCGATCTCGTCGCGCACGAATTCCGGTGTGATGGAAGACGGGATGGCGGCGCCGAAAGACTGGCCCGGATGCTGGCGGGACAGGCGCCGCGCCAGTTTCTCGCCATCGGGGCCGCTGGCGCGCAGGCTTTCCAGGTATTGTTCGCGCCGCAGGTTCTCGCGGATGGCCACGAATTCCATTTCGGGCGTGATGATGCCCCGGCGCGCGTAATGCATCTGCGTGACGTTGGCGCCTTCGCGGGCGCGGCGGGGCTTGCGGGACAGCCCGAAGCGCATCGCCGTCAGCGATGCATCGTTCAGGCGTTCCCGCCCGAAGGCGCTGCCGGGCCCGGGCAGTTCGACGGTGTCCTGGCGCTCGGCTATCCATTGCTGGCGCAGCGCGGGCAGGCCCTTGCGGATGTCGATCGTGGCGTCGGGGTCGGTGTAGGGGCCGCTGGTGTCGTAGACGGTCAGGGGAGGATTGCGTTCCCCCCCGAAGCTGGTGGGCGTGTCGTCCTGCTGGATTTCCCGGAAGGGGACGCGGATGTCGGGGCGGCTGCCGGTGACATGGATCTTGCGGGATTGGGGAAGCGGGTTGATGGCGGCCTGGTCGACCGTGGCGGTTTCCGCCTTGAAAGAGGGCTTGATGTTCAAGTCTTGCTCCATTGTGGAAATGATGGAGCCGATCGGGATGGTTCCCGGCATAGAGAGCCGTCGCGAAACGAGGACGACGCTCCGCGACGGGGTGCGCTCCCAGCATCGGCATTATCCGTACTGGTACGAAGGGTGTTTCTCAACACGCCGTTGCCGGCGAGTACCCCTGCGTGGGCTCAGTATAGCCGGGTCGCGCTCAAACGTGTGAATCCATGCCATCATCCTCCATGGCGGCGACCATCCCCGCCAGCGCGTTCGCGAGCACCTGGCGCTGCTGCGCCGACAGTGCCCAGAGGCGGGCGGGGTCGATTTCCGGGAAGGGCCAGGCGGCGCCGATATGTCTGTCCTCCAGGATTTGCGGCGTCTCCTGCGGCTCCATGGGGCCGGTGCCCATGGCCAGCCAGGCGACGTTCACATTGAGGACTTCGGCGATACGGAACACTTTCTTGGCGCTGTGGCGGCTGTTGGCTTCGTAATTGCCAATGGCGCCCTGCGACAGCCCGCAGGCGCGGGCCAGTTCTGCCTGAGTAAGGCGGCGCAGAGTGCGCACATGCCGTAGACGGTCGCCGAAGGTGTTCACATTCGTGATTGAACGGCTAAAGTCGAACACGTTGGTGATAACTACAATCACATATGTGAGTGAATTCACATAAAGTAGACGGCCTGAAGACATAGCGCTTCGGACCCATCTGATTTCCCACCGGAAAGGGGGCTTACGTGTCGGCCGGATTCATCCATTTCTTCCAGGCGCCGGGCGCCGGTAAATTGCGTCAATTGCATGGCGCACTGCTGCGTCATGGCCTGGGGCTTTCCCTGCATGAAGGGGTCGGCGCTCTGTGCGAGTCCGTTCAGGCGGCGCCGACAGCAATACGCATGCCCCGGCTGGTGCTGCTGGCCGCTTCCCATGAGCTCAACCGCCAGGCGGCGGCCGCACTGAGGCGCATCGATTCCGGGATATTCATCGTGGCGCTGGCCGGTCAGGTGGACGACAACGCTCTGCTGCAGGCCATGCGCGATGGCGTCGACGCCTGCTGGCCGGCCGGGGCGTCCCCGCAATCCATCGCCACGGGCGTACTGCGGCTGCTCGGCGGCGGCGCGGGCGCAGGGCAATGCGCCGGGCACGGAGCGGCCGCGAGCCAGCCGGCGGGCTTCGTCGTTCATGGCGAGGCCGGGCAAGGCGATGTCGATGCGGTGCCGAAGGCTTCGCCGCAATACGGCGGGGAAGCGCCGGCGGGCAGGCCGGAAGTCTTCACGGCGGCGGGGTCAGGGTGGAAACTGCTCTCCAGGGCATGGACGGTACGGGCGCCCAATGGCGCGCATATCGAGCTTACGACGACCGAACGCACGCTCATGCTGGCATTGTACGAGGCGCCGGGCCGGCGGCTCTCTCATGCGGAAATGATACGGGCGCTCGAGCAGGCCGCGGTCCAGATGCCGGGGGCCGCTCATGAAAAAGCGCCGCAAGGGCCGCAGCGCGCCAGGCCAGGCGGGCTGCATCGCGTTGCGCTGGCCACTGTGGGCGACGCCCCCGGGCCCGGGGGCCGGGGCGACCCCGCCACACGCCGGCTGGGGGTGCTCATGAGCCGCCTTCGGCGCAAGTTCGTCGAGGCCGGGCTGGACATGCCGTTTCGTTCTGTGCGGGGTCTGGGTTATGAGCTCTGCGTCGATTTCGACGGCCTCGCTGGCCATCTTCACGCGGTGGCGGCCGTCCCGTCCGCGGCGGTTTCCATCGATGCGCCGTAGCGGCGGCGCATCGATGGGGCATTGCAGCGAATACCGGGAATGAGGCTCGTTGAACGGTGCCATGGTGGCCGGAATAGGGCGGCGTGCCGGCGCGGCGCAACATCGTGGTTGCGGCCGCCGCATCAGGCCCGGCGGGGGGCGCTCGCCGGCTGGGACACCACCATGTTGTCGCGATGCATGAGTTCGGCGTCCGTCATGTGGCCGAGTATCTCGGCAATGCGGTGGCTGGGCTGGCGCAGAATGCGCCGGGTGTCGTTGGCGGAATAATTGATCAGGCCCCGCGCCAGCTCACGGCCCTGTTCGTCCGCGCATGCCACGACATCGCCGCGTTCGAATTCGCCGTCGGCGGCGATGACGCCGATCGCCAACAGGCTTTTGTGCCCTTGGGTCAGCGCCCGCACCGCGCCCTGGTCGAGGGTGAGGCGCCCGCGCAGGCGCAGATGATTGGCCAGCCAGCGCTGCCGCGCGGAACGGATGGGCAGCAGCGCCCGCAATTCGGTGCCGATGCGCTCGCCGCCCGCCAGGCGCAGCAGGACGTCTTTCTCGCGGCCGCTGGCGATGATGGTATGGCCGCCGCTGTTCGCGGCGCGTCTGGCGGCCAGCACTTTGGTCAGCATGCCGCCGGTGCCGATGGCGGTCCCCGAACCGCCGGCCATCCGTTCCAGCTCCGGGTCGCCGGCACGTGCCACGCGGATCAGTTGCGCATCGGGCTCCTTGCGGGGGTCAGCCGTATACAGGCCGGTCTGGTCGGTCAGGATGATCAGGGCCTCGGCCTCGATCAGGTTGGTCACCAGGGCGCCCAGTGTGTCGTTGTCGCCCAGGCGGATCTCGTCGGTGACGACCGTATCGTTCTCGTTCACGATGGGCACGACGCCCAGGCCGAGCAGCGTGTAGAGGGTGCTGCGGGCATTCAGGTAGCGGCGCCGGTCGGCAAGATCTTCGTGTGTGAGAAGAATCTGGGCCGTGCGTATGCCGTGGCGCGCGAAAGCGACCTCGTAAGCCTGCGCCAGCCCCATCTGCCCGACGGCCGCGGCCGCCTGCAGCTCGTGCATGGCGCTCGGACGCCGGGGCCATCCGAGGCGGGCCATGCCTTCCGCGATGGCGCCGCTGGAAACGAGCACGATCTGGCGGTCTTTGGCGTGCAGGGCGGCAATCTGGCGGCTCCAGTGGCCGACGGCGTCCAGGTCCAGCCCGCGGCCTTCGTTGGTGACCAGGGATGAGCCGACTTTGATTACCATGCGGCGGGCGTCTGCGGCGACGGGGGACGTATTTTCGAGGTCGAGCATGGGCCGGAAAAAGGCGGTGGAGTCGGGGTGTAAGGTGAACGGCGGCGCTGGGGCGTTCAGCCGTCGTGCCTGTTCGTGGAGGGTTCGCTTGCCTGCGGCGTATCGCGCGCGGGGTCGAAGCGGGGGTCGTCTTCGGCATGCACGCCGTCGAGCTTGTCCTGGGCAACGTTTTCGCGCTGCTTTTCGGCGTCGAGCCAGTCTTGCAGTGCCCAGATGAGCGCCTGGGTGCCTTCGCCCGTCATGGCTGAAATGCCGTAAACGGGCCCGTCCCATTCGAGCAGTTCGCACAGCCGTTTGCCGGCGGCTTCCGGGTCGCCCACCATGTCGAGCTTGTTCAGCACCAGCCAGCGGGGCTTGGCGTGGAGCGTTGCGTCATAGCGGCGCAATTCTTCGATGATGGCGCGGGCATCGATCGCCGCCTGCCCGATGGCGTCGAATTCCGGGTCGGGGGAGGATACGTCGATGATATGCAGCAGCACGCGGGTGCGCGACAGGTGCCTCAGGAAAAGATGGCCCAGGCCCGCGCCTTCGGATGCGCCTTCGATCAGGCCGGGGATGTCGGCGATCACGAAGCTGCGGTTTTCGGAGGTGCGCACGACGCCGAGATTCGGGTGCAGTGTCGTGAACGGATAGTCGGCGATCTTGGGCCGCGCGTTGGATACCTTGCTGATGAGCGTGGATTTGCCCGCATTGGGCAGGCCCAGCAGGCCGACGTCGGCCAATACCTTGAGTTCGAGCCGCAGGCGGCGCTGTTCGCCTTCCTTGCCTGGGGTGAACTGCCTTGGCGCGCGATTGGTGCTGGATTTGAAGTGCAGGTTGCCCAGACCGCCGTCGCCGCCCTTGGCGAGCGTGGCCTGCTCGCCATGGCGGTCGAGGTCGAACAGCAGCTCGTCGGTGTCGGCATCGTAGACGGTGGTGCCCACCGGCACCTTCAGCGTGATGTCTGCCGCCGCCGCGCCGTACCGGTCGGAGCCGCGGCCGTTCTCGCCATTTTTGGCGCGGTGCAGCCGGGCATAGCGGAAGTCGACCAGCGTATTGATGTTGCGATCGGCCACGACATGGATGCTGCCGCCGCGGCCGCCGTCGCCGCCGTCGGGCCCGCCCTTGGGAATGAATTTTTCGCGGCGAAAGCTCGCCACCCCATTGCCGCCCTTGCCGGCAATGACTTCTATGGTTGCTTCGTCGACGAACTTCATGGGACGCAATACCTTGGAGAGAAAACCTATTCTAATCAAAAACAAAGAGCCCCGCCGTTGTGGCGAGGCTCTTTGAAGGCGTTGTACTGCCCGCTGTTTTTATTCGGCGGGAACGACCGAAACGGTACGCTTGTTCAGTGCGCCGCTGATGTGGAACTTGACGTTGCCATCGACCAGCGAATAGAGAGTGTGGTCCTTGCCGATGCCGACATTGACGCCCGGGTGGAACTGGGTGCCACGCTGACGGACGATGATGGACCCGGCCGGGATCAGTTGGCCGCCGAAGGCCTTCACGCCCAGGCGCTTGGCCTGTGAGTCGCGACCGTTGCGCGTAGAGCCGCCGCCCTTTTTCTGTGCCATGTTTAGCTCCTGTTACCAGTGGCGGATCAAGCCGAGATGGCTTCGATCTGCACTTCGGTGTAATTCTGACGATGGCCCTGGCGCTTCTGGTAGTGCTTGCGGCGGCGCATCTTGAAAATCTTGACTTTGTCGTGGCGGCCTTGCGCAAGAACGGTAGCCTTGACGGTTGCACCAGCGACCAAAGGCGTGCCGATCTGGATCTGCTCGCCTTCGCCCACCGACAATACCTGGTCGAGGGTGATTTCTTGCCCAATGTCTGCCGGTATCTGTTCTATCTTGAGTTTTTGACCAGCGACGACGCGATACTGCTTGCCGCCGGTTTTTATGACCGCGTACATGGGATTTCCTAAAAAATTAGCTTTGGCCTGAAATGCCAAGCTGCTAACTATAGCAGCCGCCCCGTTCCTGGTCAAGACCCGGCCTCGGGACAGGCCAGGCCTCGCGCGGCACGGCATGGGCCTGAAGGCGGGATCGCGATTGCGGCATGGGGCGGGCCTGAAGCGGCCCGCGCGCCGTCATCTGGATAGTTCCGGGAGCAGGCGCGCCAGTTCGCTTTCCGACATGAACCGGATCTGATTGGCCTTCGCATAGGCCAGCGCCGGTTCGCTGACCTCGCCGGTGGTGACGTAGACGCCTTCGTGCGCGTCATGGGCTTCGCGGGCGGTGTTCAGCTCGCGCAATGCCTGCACGCCGACGCGCGAGGCCTTCCAGCGTTTCGCGCCGACCACGGCGAGCCTTCCCTTGCGCCGCAATACAAAATCGGCGGGCCCGCCGTTCAGTCGGGTGACTTCGCAGCCATCCTGGCTGAACCCTTCGTGCAGCATTGCCGAGAAGGCTTCCCAGGACATGGCGCGCACGGCGTCGGCGGTGCGTTCGACCCGGGCGGCCGACGGTATGTTGCGCTGTTTCCAGGCCGCAATGATGGCAATCACGACGAAAGGCACGGTGGCGAACACCAGGAAGGTGGTGATCAACGGGTTGGAAACGGCCTGCGCGCTTGCCAGGAAGACCAGGGCGACAAGCGCGCTGATCCACCACGACGAGCGCAGCAGGATGGCGAATATCGAGTTCTGTGCTAGCTTCAGTTTCACGCCGGAGACTTCAGAATCTTGAGGGGGCTTCAGTATAGGGCAGGCTGGCATCATGAGAGGCCTTCCCGTTTTCACGTGGGCGCTGCGAGAATGTGGTTCTTGTTGTGCCGCAACGCCAATCCATCATAATTCCGGGTGTATGTCGACTGATCGTTTCCGTGAACTGACAGCGCTTGTCAGAGTGGCCGAGTCCGGCGGTTTTGCCAGTGCCGCAAGGGAACTGGATCTTACGGCATCCGCCATCAGCAAGATCGTTGCCCGGCTGGAGCGGCGGATGGGGGTGCGGCTGCTCAATCGCACATCGCGGTCGGTCGCCCTTACGGTCGAAGGGGAGGCCTTCGTCGCCGGAGCCAAACGCGTCCTTGAGGCGCTCGAAGACATGGAGGACATCGTCAGCGCGGCGACGCAACAGCCGCGCGGGCGCTTGCGGGTCTACTGCCTGCCTACCTTCGGTTATCGCCTTGCGCCGCTACTGGCCGAATTCATGCGGCTCTACCCTGAGGTGACGCTTGACATACAGCTGGGAACAGACCGGCTGGACCTCATCAAGTACGGCTTCGACATCGCAATACGGGTCGGACAGCTGGAAGACAGCGGCGCAATGTACCGCAGGATCTGCGAAACCGGCTGGGTGGTCTGTGCGGCGCCGGCCTATCTGGAACAGTATGGCCGTCCCGAGCGCCCGGGCGACCTCAGGCAGCATAACTGCCTGAATTTCTCCGTCCATACTCATCAGATCCCCTGGCAGTTCGCCGGGAACGATGACGGACAGATCCCGGTGCTGCGTGGAAGCCTCCTGTCCAATCAGGCCGAGCTGCTCAGGCTGATGGCTTTGCAGGGCGTGGGCATCATTCGAGTATCGGATCATGTGGTGTCCGAAGATCTGAAAGCCGGGCGGCTGGTTCGCGTGCTGGAAAGCCATCTGCCCATAGAAAGAGACACCGTGTGGGCCGTCTTCCGCGGCAGGGGCGGGCAGCAGAGCCCCCGCACCCGCGTTTTTCTGGACTTTCTGGCTGAGCGTCTTGCCGACGGCAGGTAAAGGCGGGAACGGGATTCCGGCAGGCCCTTAGAGACAAGCTTTTGGCCCGACTTTTTGGCCCGACGGGCCCGGCCCCGGCATTCATCCTCATAGGGTGATCGTTGACGCACAGGAACGATTGCATGTCCGGCCATTGCCTTGTGGGCGGGAGGTCCGCGTTCTTAACATGGGATCTCTTCCAAAGAACAGGTCAGGAGACAGAAAAATGATTGATCGCAATCGTGATGTGTCATCCCGCATCACCCGCCGCCAGGCATTGGGCCTGATGGCGGCCGGGGCGGCGGCCATCGCGCTGCCCTCTCATGCCCGCGCGGCCTACCCGCGCCGCCCGATCGAGCTGGTGGTCTGTTATGGGGCGGGAGGTACCAGTGACATCTATTACCGGGGCCTGGCCAACATTCTGGCACGTGAGCTGGGGCAGCAGTTCGTCGTTGTGAACAAATCCGGCGCCGGCAGCACGATCGGAACGGCATACATCGCGAATTCGGTCCCGGACGGCCATACGGTCGGCAACATCACCGAAGTCATGATGCGTGAACGGCTGCTCGGCAACGGGGCTTTCGATCCCGCCCGGGACTTTACCTATATCGGAGTCGGCGCGTCCGTGCCTTTCGGCTGGGCGGTTCGGGCCGATTCTCCCATCGAATCGCTGCGGCAACTGGTCGAGGAAGGCCGTCATTCGCCCGAGAAACTTTCTTATGGGGCGGCGGGCTCGGCGAGACTGCCTTCCTGGGCGATGAAAGTCCTGGAGTCGCGCACCGGCGCACGGTTCATGGGCGTGCCGTTTGCCAGCAGCTCCGCCATCCTGACCGCCGCGCTGGGCGGCCACATAGATCTGATCTGCGACGCCGTCGGCGCCATGGCGGGTGCCGTGGCCGGCGGCAACATGCGGATGCTGGCGGTTTCTTCCGAGGAACGCCTGCCCCAGTGGCGGGACGTGCCCACCGCCAAAGAGCTGGGTTTCGATGCCACCACCACCTTGCCCTATGGGGTCGGCGGCCCGGCGGGGATGCCGGCGGACGTCGTCGCGGTGCTGGAGCAGGCGCTGCGCAAGGCTTATCACGATCCGGAGCATCAGGAACTGATAGGCAAGCTGAACATGGCTTCCTGGATACGCCTGGGTTCCGACTTCGATTCTTACATGCGAACCCAGTACGACGCTCTGCCCGGGCAACTGCGCGCTTTCGGCGCGCTCAACACCTGACTTTTCCGCAAGCATGGACTCAGCTCAACGTTATCTTGTCGCTGTCGATACGGGCGGCACATTCACAGACCTGGCCGTTTACGACGCCGAGACCGGGTCTACGCAGTTTTCCAAGACATTGACGACCGCATCGGATCTGGTGGTCGGCGCCATGAAGGGGTTGGCCGACACGAACGTGCCGTTATCGGAGACCTGCGTATTCACGCATGGCACCACTCATGTCATCAACTCCTTGCTGGAGCGGCGGGGAGCCCGGACCGCGCTGGTCACGACCAGGGGTTTTCGCGATGTTCTCGAAATCGGGCGCGGCAACCGGGCCGAGCCTTTCAACCTCCGCTATCGCCGTGACGCGCCTTTGATTCCTCGGGATCTCCGCTTCGAGATCAACGAGCGCGTGGGGGGCCGGGGCGAGATCATTGTCCCGGTCTCGGAGGAAGAGCTGCGCTTGCTGGCCGACCAGTTGCGCGCATTGGACGTCGAGGCTGTCGCGGTCTCGTTCCTGAACTCATACTGCAACCCTTCCCACGAAGAGATGGCGGCAGCCATTCTCCGGGAGTGCCTGCCCGGCATATTCGTCAGTACGGGCTCATCTCTCACCCGGGAACTGATGGAGTACGAGCGTACTTCGACCGTGGCCGCCAATGCATTCGTCGGCGCCCGCATGCGGGGATACCTCAGCAGCTTCAACAGCGTCCTTCGTGAAGACGGGTTCGAGGGCCGCTTCTACCTCATGGGGTCCAGCGGGGGCGTGATGTCGGCGAAAAACGCGGCGGAGCGGCCCATCTCCCTTGTCGAGTCGGGGCCTGTGGGGGGCTGCATCGGCGCCGTGGCTTACGCGCGCGCCTTGGGGCTCGATCGGGTGGTGGCGTTCGACATGGGGGGAACCACCGCCAAATGCGCTTTGATCGAACAGGCCAGCTTCGATGTGGTCAGCACCTATTTCGTGAACGGCTATGAGCGGGGCTTCCCCTTGCGGACTCCCGTTCTGGACATCGTGGAGATCGGGGCCGGCGGGGGATCGCTGGCGTGGATGGACGATAACGGTCGGATGCGGCTTGGTCCGAGAAGCGCGGGATCCGAGCCGGGGCCCATTGCATTCGGGCGGGGAGGGACCCAGCCGACGGTTACGGACGCCAATGTGGTGCTCGGCAGACTCGGCTCGCGCAGTTTCATGGGCGGCCGGCTGCCCCTGGATGCCGCCGCCGCCGCCGACGGAGTGAAACGGATCCTGGCCGAACCTTTGGGGTTGCGGGGGGATGCGGGTGTCGATCGAGCGGCTCAGGGCATTCTCGATCTCGCCTGCGTCGCCATGGCGAATGCAATCAAGGGAGTCACCATCGAGCGCGGTCGCGATGTGCGGGAATATTGCCTGTTTGCGTTTGGCGGGGGCGGGCCGATCTTCGCCTCGGAGCTGGCCAGAGACCTCGGCATCCGGGAAGTCGTCATTCCCCCGCAGCCGGGCGTGTTCTCGTCTTTCGGCATGCTGCTGGCACCTCTGAGGCGCGATATTGCCGCCACCTTCCTGCGGGAAGTCACGGATGAAAGCCTTCATGCCGCCGATGAGGTGTTCGGGCGCATGGAGAGGCAGGGCCGTCAAGAGCTGGCCGACGTCGCGGATATCACCGCGCTGCGTGTGCGGCGAGAGGCGGACATGAGCTACCGCGGGCAAAGCCATACCGTCAAGGTCGCCTTGCCGGATGATGCCGGCGCGGATGACGTCCGCGCGGCTTTCCAGGCGGCGTACCGGGACCGCTACGGCCATCTCAATGAGGACTCGCCCATCTGCATGGCGATGCTCAGAGTGGTTTGTGAGGTGCCCATGCGGGGGCCCGACCTGAAACAATCCGCGGCCGGCGGGCACCGGCCGGCCGAGCCGGCCCACTGGCGCGATGTGCAGTTCTCGATGGCCGGGGGAAGAGTGCGTGCGCCCATCTACCGCCGGGGCGATCTCGCGGCCGGATGCCGCCTGGAAGGCCCCGCGGTGGTTGAAGAGTTTACTTCCACCACGCTGGTCGCCGAGGGCGACTGGCTGCGGGTGGGCGAGCTGGGCGAGTTGCGCATCTATTGCTCGGACAAATAATTGGAATGGCGAGAATGAATACAACTCCAGAATCGGCCGTCGCCGATACTGTACTGGACGTGATCGAGCTGCAGGTCGTCAAGCAGCGCTTGATCGCGGTGCCCAACCTGATCGAGAAGAACGTCGAGCGGACGGCGTTCAGCGTGCTGGTGCAGGAATACAAGGATTACGCGGTAGGGTTCGTAGACCATGCCGGCCGTCTCGTCGCGCAATCGCGGCACAGCCTGCCCGCGTTCGTGGCGAACGCGCTGGGCCTGGCGGTACGGGCCGGCCTGCGGGAGATCGGCCCTGACGGCATGCATGACGGCGACATCTTCATCGTCAGCGAGGCCGCCGTGCTGGGCAAGCACATCAATGACGTCGTGGCCTACACCCCCGTGCGGGTGGAAGGCCAGCTGCTTGGGTTCTTTGCAGTGCTGGTCCATTGGATCGATGTCGGTGGCGCGGTGACGGGATCCTGCTTTTCCCCCAGTACCACGGATGTGTTCCAGGAGGGCATCCAGTTCCCCACCGTGCGGCTGGTGTCCCGCGGCGAGCGGGTACGCGACATTCAGCGCATCATCGAAACCAACACCCGCTTTCCGCGTCTGCTGCTGGGGGATCTGGAGGCTCAGCTCGGCGGGTGCCGGATGGGGCACGATATGGTTCAGGACATCATCCGCCAGTACGGCGCGGCCTCGGTGCGCGCCGCCATCGCCGAAATGTTCACGGATGCCGACCGCGCCATGGAGCGGGCATTGCGCGCACTGCCGTCGGGCACGTATCGCGCATCGTCGTTCATGGACGACGATGGCGTGCGCGTGGGCGAACCGATACGCATCGACGTCGCGGTAACGATCGACGATGGCCAAATGACGGTCGACCTTTCGAATATCAGTGATCAATTGGCCGGCCCCTTCAATGCGGGCCGGGATGGCGGTGCCGTGGCCGTTGCGCGCATGGCGGCCAAAATGCTCTTTGCGGGGGAAACGCCGGTCAACGAAGGCGACTTCCTGCGGGTGCATGTGGAGATTCCCGATGGAAAGTTTCTCAGCGCCCGCCCGGGCGCTCCCGTCGGCGGGGCGGGAAACACATCGGCGACGGTTGTCGACACGATCATCAGCGCACTCGCTCCCGCCATGAATGGCGAGGTGCCGGCCGGCCATCATGGTATCTACGGATCACACACACTGTCGGGGCATGACGAGAGAACCGGCGAGCGGTTCCTGAGTCTGGATGCGATGTCCGGGGGGTGGGGCGCATTCGCCTGCGCCGATGGGCCGGAGCCTTTCCGTTCCCTGACCCACGGTGATGTGCGGGACGTGCCGGTAGAGTTGCAGGAGGCCAATTATCCCTACCGGATCGTGGCCAAGTCCCTGCGTGCGGACAGCGGCGGGGCCGGGCGTTTTCGCGGCGGCCTGGGTATTCACAAGACTTACGAGTTTTTGCAGCCCATGACCTTATTGGCCAAGATCGAACGGACCGGTTGTCCTCCCTGGGGGCAGGATGCGGGCAAGCCCGGCCTGTCGCCCGGGGGGAGTATCGAGTATGCCGATGGCCGGAGCGTCAAGATGCTGAAGGGGCAATGGGCCGTCCGTCCGGGCGATGTCGCGCATATTCTGAGCGGCGGCGGCGGCGGATACGGCGACCCGTTCGAGCGGGATCCGCAGCGCGTGGCGCAGGATGTCCGGCGGGGATATGTTTCGATCGAGGCGGCGGCCGTCGATTATGGCGTCGTCATCGATTCCGGCGGAAAAGTCGACGAGCGGCGCACGGCATTGATCCGGGGAGCGCCCGGCTCCGATACGGCGGCCTTGCAGCAGCCGGGCCGGGACCTCTATCTGGTCATGACCCGTCCGTTCGAGGATCAGGATGCGGCGTTCAACTTCTGGTATTCGTCCCGGCACGTGCATGATCTCGTCGCGATCCCGGGCATCGCCGGCGCGCAACGCTATCGGGTCGAGCCGATTGCGGCCGAGCGGGAGACCCCGCCCTATCTGGCACTGTATGCGTTCTCCGATACGCGGCAGGCCGTCGACGGCATAGCGGCGAACAGGGGTACCGAGCGCATGCCTTCGACATCCGCCCTGGACCGCTCGGCCAGCGTCGCTGTGATCTATTCGCCGCTTCGGGCCGAGCGCTTCCAGAGCGAAGCGCGGGCGGGGAGCGGCACCATGCTGATGATAGGGCTGCGGGCCCAGGCTGGCGGGGAAGAGGCGCTGGACCGGTTGATGCTTGGCTGCGGTCGGTTGAACGGAGCGCGCAGCGCGCATGTCTATCGTGCCAGTGACTTTCAGACCAAGCCTGTGCCGCCCCGGTACTCGCACATCGTGTTCGTGCATTTGAGCGAACCTGGCGCGGCCGCCGTTCGTGCGCGCTTCAGCGAGGCGCTGGCGCCGGTGCTGGCGGATGTCCGGGAGTCCGGCGTCCAGGCAAGCGCCATGTGGTGCGGCGCATTGACCGACCTCGTTGCCGCGCAGTGAACACCGAAGAGCAATACGCCACTGAAAAAGGAAATCCGATGTACAGAGAGGTTGAATTCCGCTCGGAAGGCACGATGATCCGGGGCCGTTTCTACGCGCCCCAGGGCGATGATGGCGCCCGGCCCGTCGTCGTCATGGCGCCGGGGTTCGGCGGTCTGATCCAGCATTCCGTGGCCGCCTATGCCGAGGCTTTTGCCGCGGGTGGCCTGGCTGTGCTGGCCTATGATCATCCGCGTTTCGGCATCAGCGATGGTTTGCCGAGGCAGGACGTCGACCCCGTTCTGCAACGCCGCACCTATCGGGATGCAATCAGCTTTGCGCAGTGTCTGAAAGGTGTCGATCCATCACGTATCGGTTTATGGGGGTCGAGCTACGGAGGGGGCCACGTCATAGAGGTGGCCGCCCAGGACCCGCGCGTGCGCTGCGTGGTTTCACAGGTGCCCACCATCAGCGGCCATGCTCAGGCCCGGCGCCGGATGACGGCGGATGCGATGAAAGCGATGCGGGCGCGCTTCGATGAGGACCGGGCGCGTCGTTTGCGGGGCGTCGAACCCGCGACGCTGCCCCTGGTCTCCCTGGATCCGGCGGCGCCCGGCTATTTCAACAGCAGGGCGGCCTTCGACAACTACATGGCTGTCCCGGATTTCGTCAATGAAATCACGCTTCGAAGCATGGAAATGGGTTGGGAAAACGAGCCCGCCATCAATATCGACCGTGTCAGCCCCCGCCCCTTCCTGATGATCGTGGCCGATGAGGATGAAGCGACTCCCAGCGATCTGGCCTTGTCGGCCTTCAACCGCGCCTTGGAGCCGAAGCAGTTGTTGATCGTGAAGGGCGGCCACTTTTCACCCTATCAGGAACACTTCGAACGCACCAGCGCCGCCGCGCGCGATTGGTATCTGCGGCATCTCTAGGAGCGGGGGCTTCAGGAACGATAGTCGGCGTTGATGCTGACGTATTCGTGCGAGAAGTCGCAGGTGTAGACCGTGTCTGCGTGATCGCCGCGGCCCAGGGCGATGCGCACGGTGATTTCGGCTTCCTTCATGATGCGCTGCCCGTCTTCTTCGGTGTAGGCGGGATGGCGGCCCCCTTCGCTGGAAACCAGCGTGTCGCCCAGCCACAGGCGGGTGCGGGACACGTCGAGATCGGCGATGCCGGCGTAGCCGACCGCGCACAGGATGCGGCCCAGGTTGGGGTCGGAGGCGTAGAAGGCGGTCTTGACCAGCGGCGAGTGGGCCACGGCGTAGGCGACCTTCAGGGCTTCGTCGGGGTTGCCGGCTT
Organism: Alcaligenaceae bacterium; assembly: GCA_013416455.1. Classification (GTDB taxonomy): domain Bacteria; phylum Pseudomonadota; class Gammaproteobacteria; order Burkholderiales; family Burkholderiaceae_B; genus Yanghanlia. Next base: position 95,952 of record JACCES010000001.1, read on the forward strand.
CTTCCACCCGGACGGTGATGAACTTGGTGGCGCCTTCCGCGTCGCGCACGATCTTCTGCGCGAGTTCGAGCGCGGCGGCGCTCAGGGCGTCGAACAGGGGGGCGTAGCCAGGGTCGTTCGGGCTGTCGACCCGGACCCCGCTCTGGCCGCTGGCCATGATGATGAAGGAATCATTGGTCGAGGTGTCGCCATCGACCGTGATGCGGTTGAAGGAGCGTTCGGCGATCTGCCGGGTCATCGTGCGCAGCAGCTCGGGAGCAATGCCGGCATCGGTGGCCAGGAAGCCCAGCATGGTGGCCATGTTGGGGCGGATCATGCCGGCGCCTTTGCTTACGCCGGTGATGGTGACCGTGCGCCCTTCGAGTTCGAGGCGGCGCGAGGCGATCTTGGGCTGGGTGTCGGTGGTCATGATGCCGTGGGCGGCATCGAACCAGTGATCCGGCGCAAGATCCTGTACGGCCGCGGGCAGGGCGGCCACGAGCCGGTCGACCGGCAGCGGTTCGAGGATCACGCCGGTGGAAAATGGCAGGACCTGTTCGGGCTGCAGGTTCATCAGCGAGGCCAGCGAGCGGCAGGTCTGCTCTGCGGCCTGCAGGCCCGGTTGGCCGGTGCCCGCGTTGGCGTTGCCCGTATTGATCACCAGCGCGCGGATGCCCTTGCCCGCGGCCAGATGGTGTTCGCTGACCTGCACCGGAGCCGCCCGGAAGCGGTTGGTGGTGAAGACGCCGGCCACCGAAGTGCCTTCGGCCAGGCGGAATACCGTGACGTCCTTGCGGCCGGCCTTGCGGATGCCGCCTTGCGTGGTGCCGATGTCTATGCCGGCAACGGGGTGGATGTCGGATTCGGGGGGAATGACAAGATTGACGGCCATGGCGATCGCTGGATAAATGGGATTGAGCTGCGGATGGCTGATTCTATCAGTACCGCGGGGTGTGGCGGCCCCCTGGATGCGACCCGGCATGGCCGGCATGGATGCCGGCGACGTGATCAGCCCGCCGGGCGCGAGGACGGCTGCAGCCGCACGAACGTTTTCAGCTGGCCCAGGGTTTCGAACAGGACGTCGCGGCTGGTGTCGGGCAGGCCGTCGAACATGGACAGCACCCATTCTTCATGCGAGCGCGCCATCTTGCGGAAGGCGCGCCGGCCCTTGGCCGTCAGGCGCACGACCGAGCTGCGGCGATCGGCGGAATTCCTGATGCGTTCGACCAGGCCTTCTTTTTCGAGCTGGTCGGTGATGCCGGTGATGTTGCCGTTGGTCACCATCATGTAGCGCGACAGATCGGTCATTTTCATGCCCCCCGGTTCGCGCTGCAGCTGGGCCATGAGATCGAAGCGCGGCAGGGTGGTGTCGTATTCGGTGCGCAGCCGGCTGCGGATTTCGGTTTCGATCAGGTTGCAGCAGGACAGCATGCGCAGCCAGAGTCGCAGATCGAGATGGTCTTCGGGTACGGTGAGGCTTTCCAGATCGGGATACTGGTGGGGGTCTACGACAAGGGTTTGCATATCGTTCATGGTTTGTCACCTCTCGTTCTGTGCCGTGTGCTTCAGCTATGAAAAACACTTGGCGGGTCATTTGCAGCCTAAAGAAAACTTGCTGAAAGTTTAGAAGGAGGCGATATCCGAGTCCTTGATCCATACCATGTTTATGCGCGACGTTCCTGCACGTTATTTGCGCTGGATCAAGGCAGGGGTAATCACATTGGTGTTGGCTTGGCGCGCAAAGGGAAAAGATTAGGGTTTTCGAGCAGTGCGCGAGCGTTGACAGCCGGCTGGCGCTCCCCATAAGATGACTGATGATTCACCAATCATTGGAAGGCCCGCAAACATGCCGCGGCCTTGCATCAGTCACGGACGGAGACACTAGGTATGCCGGACACTCTTACCGCCGATGCGCTGTTGGCGCTGTACCGTACGATCAAGACGATCCGGACGGTGGAAAACAGCCTGACCCGCCTTTTTGCCGACGGAGAGGTCCCGGGCTTCATTCACCTGAGTGTCGGCCAGGAAGCCGTCGCGGCCGGTGTATGCGCGGCCCTCGAAGCCCAGGACACCCTGGCGACGACGCACCGCGGCCACGGCCATGTGCTGGCCCGCGGCCTGGAGCTGCCGCTTTTCTTCAAGGAAGTCATGGGCAGGGCGGGCGGCGTCTGCGGCGGCCGCGGTGGGTCGATGCACGTGGCCGACATGAATATCGGCATCCTGGGGGCCAATGGCATCGTCGGGGCGGGCATACCCATCGCGATGGGCAGCGCGGTGGCCCACCAGACGCGCAATACCGGCGGCGTGGCGGTCGCCTTTTTCGGCGACGGGGCGATGGCCGAAGGGGTGCTGCACGAAACACTCAACATGGCCGCGCTCTGGAAGCTGCCCCTGCTGCTGGTCTGCGAGAACAACGGCTGGTCTGAGTTTTCTCCCACCGACAAGCAGTTCGCCGGCACGCTGAAGGGCCTGGCGGCGGCTTTCAAGATGACGTACATGCAGGCGGATGGCAACGACGTGCGCGATGTGGCGCAGGCGGCGGCCAAGGCTGTCGCGGCACTGAGAAAAGGCAAGGGGCCGGTGGCGCTCGAATGCCTCACGCAGCGGGTGCGCGGCCACTACGAGGGGGATCCGCAGAAGTACCGCGATGCGGAAGACCTCGCTTCGCTGGATGCGAACGATCCCGTGGCGCGCACGCAGGCCATGCTGCGGGAAGCGGGGGTGGACGCGGCGGCGGTGGCCGAAGTGGACGAGGCCGTCGAAGCCGCGGTCGCGGCCGCCATCGAGGCCGCGCGCCAGGATGGCGAACCGGAATATGAAGACGCGTTGCGGGATGTCTATACGCAGCCTGCCTGACGGCCGGCCCGCCGGCACAAGGGCGCCGCTCGCGGCGCGGCGTCCGGGCCGTCTCCGCTGTACGGAGCGGCCCGGACATACCAAAACCAGTCGATGATGAAAGGAACACCGTCGATGACCGAAATGAAGTTTACGCAAGCCATCAACCAGGCGCTGCGCGATGCGATGACCGAAGACGCATCCGTCATGCTGCTGGGGGAAGATATCGCGGCGGCGGGTGGGTCGTTCAAGGCCACCCGCGACCTGCTCGACGAGTTCGGCGCCGCCCGCGTGCGTGACACCCCCATTTCCGAGGCCAGCCTGGCCTCGCTGGCCGTGGGCGCCGCCATGACCGGCGCCAGGCCGGTGGTCGAAATCATGTTCATGGATTTCATCACGCTGGCCATGGACGCATTGGTCAATCAGGCCGCAAAGGCGCGCTTCATGTTCGGCGGCCGCACCAGCGTGCCCATGGTGCTGCGCACGCCCCATGGCGGCGGGCTCAGCGCCGGGCCCCAGCATTCCCAGTGCCTCGAAGCCTGGCTGGCCCATATCCCGGGTCTCAAAGTGGTGTGTCCGGCAACGCCCGACGATGCCTACGGCCTGCTGCGCAGCGCGATCGACGATCCCGATCCCGTGGTGTTCATCGAGCACAAGGCGATGTACGGGCGCAAGGGCCAGGTGGACAAGAGCCGCGCGGTCCCCCTGGGCAAGGCGAATGTGCTGCGCCAGGGCGGCGACGTGACGGTGGTCACTTACGGGGCGACCGTCCATACCTGCCTGCAGGCCGCGGGCCAACTGTCCGAGGCCGGCATCGAGGCCGAAATCATCGATCTGCGCACGCTGCAGCCCTGGGATGCCGAGACAGTGCTGGCGTCGCTGCGGCGCACGCATCGCGTGGTGATCGTACACGAGGCGGTGCAGGCGTTCGGCGTGGGCGCCGAGATCGCCGCCCGCATTGCGGACGAAGGTTTCGACGAGCTGGACGCCCCCGTGCTGCGGGTCGGCGCGCCGTTCATGCCGGTGCCTTTTGCACGTTCGCTCGAAGCGCAATACATGGTCAACGTCGATCGTGTCTGCGCGGCGGTGAAAAGGGTGATGGCGTAGCGCCGGCGGCTCCGGGCGCCGGGCACGCTTTACGGAAATATCGCAAGGTGGCGGGGGCCGTGATGGTCTTCCGCCTTCCAGAGGAGAACATCTAATGACTGAAAACGCTGCAGTGAAAGTGTCCCGGCAAGGGGCGGTCGGCCTGCTGACCATCAATCGGCCCGAAACGCTCAATGCGCTCGATGTGCCGACCCTGCACGCGCTCGAGGCGGGCCTGGGCGAACTCGAACAGGATGGCGGCATCCGCGTGATCGTGGTGACCGGCGCGGGCAACAAGGCCTTCGTGGCGGGCGGCGACATCGGTGACCTCGACAGCCGCCAGGGCCTGGCGCACTACCAGGAATTCGCCGAAGTCATACATCGCGTCTTCCGCCGTTTCGAAGACAGCGACAAGCCGACCATCGCCGCCGTGAACGGCTGGGCGCTGGGCGGCGGCACCGAATTGCTTCTTTCGCTCGACCTTCGCCTGGTGTCCAGCAAGGCCAGGCTGGGCCTGCCCGAGATCAACCTGGGCCTGTTCCCGGGCGCGGGCGGCACCCAGCGGCTGATGCGCCAGATCTCGCCGTGCAAGGCCAAGGAAATGATGTTCACCGGCGACCAGATCTCGGCGGAGGAAGCCGTGGCGCTGGGCCTGTGCAACCGGGTGGTGGCGCCTGAAGCCCTCATGGAAGAAACCATGGCGCTGGCGAACAAGATCGCTTCCAAGTCGCCGCTGGTGCTCAAGCTGCTCAAGCGCAATCTGCGGCAGGGCCAGGAAATGCCGCTGGGCGCGGCGCTGGCCCATGAACAGGCGATGATCGGTCTGGTGCTGGACAGCGCCGATGCGCATGAAGGCTGCCGCGCCTTCCTGGAAAAACGCGCGGCCGAGTTCCGGGGGCAATAGCCGTGCGACAGACGCTGACGCTGCCCAAGCTGGGCCTGACGATGACCGAGGGCATCGTGTCCGAATGGCTGAAGCAGCCCGGTGACGCCTTCGCGGCCGGCGATCTCCTGTATGTCGTCGAGAACGACAAGGTGGCCAACGAGATCGGGGCCGAGGCGGCCGGCACGTTGCTGGAAGTCGTGGTGCCGGCCGGCGGCACCGCGCCCGTCGGCGCCGTCATAGGCTATTGGGACGACGGGCGGGACGGGCAGGCCGAAGGCGGCCCGCAAGAGGACATTGCCTCGGAAGGTGCGCCGTCTGCGGCCGCTGCGGGCGTCGGCGCGGTGGAAACCGCGGCATCGTCCCCCCCGGAAACGGCGCCTGCCGGGGCCGACACAGGGCAAGGCCCGGGCGGCATGGCGCGGGACGAAGGCCGGCGGCGGGTCGCCACGCCCTATGCGCGCCGGCTTGCGCATTCCCGGGGTATCGCCCTTGAAGACCTGACGGGTTCCGGGCCGGGCGGCCGCATCAAGGCGGCCGACGTTGAAGCCTATCAGGGCGGGCATGCCGGGGCCGCTCCCGCGGCCGTTGCGGCCGCCGGGCCCGTGCAGCGCGCCGCAGAGGCCCCGGTTCCGGTCAGCCTCTTGCCGGGCCAGACGCTGACGGCGCCCAGCGGCATGCAGGCGACCATCGCCCGCCGGCTGACCGCCAGCAAACAGGAAATTCCGCACTTCTATCTTGCGCTCGACATCGACGTCACCCGCCTCGTTGCGCTGCGCAAGGAAATCAACCGCGCTCAGGATGATTACCGGCTGACGCTGAATCACTTCATCGTCATGGCGGTCGCCCGGGCACTGGGCCGGATGCCGGAAGCCAACCGCGTCTGGACGGACAGCGGCATTCTGTCGTTTTCACAGATCGACGTGGGCGTGGCAGTGAGCACCAGCGACGGCCTCCTGGCCCCCGCTGTATGCGATGTCGGCAATGTTTCCATGAGCACGCTGGCCACGCGGCTCAATGGTGTCGTCGAGCGGGCGCGGGCCGGCCGCATGAATCACGCCGACCTGGGCAGCCCGGCGATCACCGTATCCAATGCCGGCATGCATCACGTCCATTTCATGGGCTCCATCATCAATCCGGGGCAGGCCATGATCCTGGGCGTGGGCAGCGTCAAGGGGGTTTTCCGCCCCGATGGCGAAGGCCGGCCCGAACTGCGCCAGGAAATGGGCGTGGTCCTGTCCGCGGACCATCGCATCATCGATGGCGTGCGCGGGCTGAAGTTCCTGAACATCGTGCGCGAACTGCTGGAGCAGCCCGTGCAGTTGCTGGTGCACTGACCTCGACAAAAGACTGAGGGAGAAATCATCATGACAGCCGAAAATACACTTGCCCGAACTCTGGCCCGGTTCATCGTATCGCTCAAGGACCCGGCGGCCATTCCCGCCCCGGTAATGGAAAAAGCCCGTGTCTGCCTGCTGAACGGCTATGGCATCGGCCTGGCATGCTTCAACACCCCGTACGGCCGCGTGGCCGCGCAGGCGGGCCTGGCCATCGACGGCGAACGGCCGGATGGCGCCACCTTGCTGGCCGATGGCCGCAAAGGGTCGATGCAGGCGGCCATGCTGTCGAATTCGGCATTGTTCCATGGCCGCGCACAGGAAGACGCCCTGGGGGCCGCGCACCTGGGCGCCATTCTGATTCCCATGCTGACGGCCGCGGCCGAAACCGGCCGGATGCCCCTGAACAGATTGCTGCCGGCGCTGATCGCGGGCTACGAGATCGGCGGCCTGTTTGAACAGAACTATGCCGGCCACACAACGCCCGTGGGGCTGCGTGCGTCGGCCATGTACGGGCCGCTGGCGGCGGCGGCCGCCGCCGCGCTGGCGCTGGACCTCGATGAAGACCGCACGGCGGCCGCGCTGGCCAATGCCGCGTCGTTTGCCGGCGGCATCCTGCAGTCGTTCAGCGACGGCACGGACGAATGGCGCTATCAGCTGGGCGTGGCGGCCAACAATGGCTGGGTTGCGGCCCAGCTCGCCAAGGCCGGGTCGGTTTCCGCTCCCGCCGCCTTCGAGGGCAAGGCGGGCTTCGTGCGCAGCTATGCGCGCAGCGAATGCGATGTGGCGGCGTTGCGGGCGAAGATCGGCCAGCAGTGGTTCATCCACAACGTGGTGTTCAAGCCCTATCCGGTGTGCGCCTTCAACCAGACGCCTGTGAACGCCGCGCTGGCCCTGCGCGAAAGACTCGCCGGCCGCCGGCCGTCGGCCATCCGCGTACGCATGAATCCGTATGAAACCGGCTATGCCGGCATGGACAGCACCGGCCCTTTCAATTCAGTGTCGGGCACGCTGATGAGCATTCCGTTCTGCATTGCCAATACATTGCTTCATGGCGCGCCGACCCTGCGCGACATGATGGTCTACGACGATGCGCAGGTCGCGGGCCTGATCGACAGCATCGAACTCAGGAGCGATCCCGACGTGCCCCGCCTGAGCTGCGTGATCGAGGCGTCGTTCGACAATGGCGATGCGCCCGAAGTCCTGACCATGAATATGACGGTCGAAGACTATGACTACGACCGCGATACCCTGCGCGCGCTGGTGCAGCGCGTCGGCGCCGAAGTCGGGCTGGAGCCGGCGTCGGCCGCCGCCCTGGAGCGGTTCGTCGACGACCCGCAAGGTACCGGAGTGGATGTGGTCCTGCGGGAATTTTCCCGGGCGCGGGAGCGCGCCGCCGCCGTGGCCTGAAGCGGCAAGCCCTCAACGAGACATCAAGGCAGGAACGACACTATGGATTTTCAACTGTCAGAAGAGCAGCGGATGATTGCCGATTCCGCACGCCAGCTCGGCGAGCGCTTCGGATTGGAATACTGGCGCGAACTCGATGCGCGCAAGGAATTTCCGCATGATTGCTGGCGGGCGATCTGCCAGGCAGGGCTGTGCGGGGTGGCGCTGCCGTCCGAATACGGCGGCTCCGAGCTGGGCGTGTTCGAGATGGCGCTGATCATCGAGAATCTGTCCGCGGCCGGCGGCGGCAGCACCCTGGGCCAGCTGTTCATGATCAATCCCATCTTCGGCGGGGTATCGGTCAGCCGCTTCGGCACCCCGGCCATGAAGCAGGAGCTGCTGCCCGGCCTGATGTCGGGCGACATCAACTTCTGCATGGCGCTGACGGAACCCGATGCCGGCACCAACACCCTGGAGATCCGCAGCTTCGCCGCGCAGGACGGCGATGGCTGGCGCCTGAACGGCCGCAAGGTCTGGATCACCGGCGTCGATAGCGCCCACAAGATGCTGGTGGTGGCCCGAACCCGCAAGATCGAGGAAAGCGCGTCCCGCAGCGATGGCCTGACCATGTTCATGATCGACGTCGACAGGGAAGGGCTCAGCCATACGCCGATAGAAAAGCTGGGCACCAATACGCTGGCTTCCAGTTCCGTGTTCTTCGACAATGTGCGCATCGAGCCGCATGAGCTGGTCGGCACGCTGCATGGGGGCTGGCGCGAACTGCTGGACGTGCTGAACACCGAACGCATCGTGACCACCGCCGGGCTGATAGGAACGGCCGAATTGGCGCTCAAGCTGGCCGTCGATTACGGCAACGACCGCAAGGTGTTCGGCGACCGGCCCATCAGCAGCTACCAGGGCCTGCAGTTTCCCCTGGCGCAGTGCTATGCCGAAACCCAGGCCGCCCGCCTCGTCAACTACAAGGCCGCCAGCAATTTCGACAAGGGGCTGCCTTATGGCAGCGAAGCCAATATCGCCAAGCTGCTGGCCGCGCAGGTGGCGGCCAGGGCCACCGAGCGCGCGATGCAGACGATGGGCGGCATGGGGTATTCGCGCGAATATCACGTCGAGCGCCTCTGGCGGGATTGCAGGCTGTTCCGCTTTGCGCCCATTTCGGAAGAGATGGTGCTCAATTACATTGCCATGTACGACCTGGGCATGCCGCGGTCATATTGACGGCCGGCCGGTGAACAGGCTTGGACAAGAGGGCTCCCCGATACGAAGACCAGAACAGAAAATACACAATGTATAGACAGAGGCACTCAAGATGGTCACACTGAGCTCATCCATCGAACACTGGGCGCGCGCTACGCCTGACCGGCTGGCGATCCGCTACCAGGACACACGCATCACCTACGCCGACCTGTTCGAGCGGACCTGCGCGGCCGCCGGCGCCCTGGCCGCGCGCGGCGTCGGGCGGGGCGATATCGTCGCGCTGCTGATGAAGAACAGCGCGGCGTTCATCGAGCTCACTCTGGCCATCAGCCACCTGGGCGCCGTGGTGCTGCCCATCAACTACCGCCTGGGCAAGGACGAGGTCGATTACATCGTTCAGCATGCCGGCGTGAAGCTGATGTGCGTCGATGAAGCGCTGCGGGAAAATGCCGGCGGCATGCCGATGGTGGTGATCACCCCGGAACTCGAACACGATACGCGCGCCATCGACCCGGCGGCCGCGCCCGTCCGGGGGCCCTGCCCCGTGATGCCCTCCGACCGGTTCCGCCTGATGTATACCTCGGGCACGACCGGCCGCCCCAAGGGGGTGATACACACCTACGAGAATTTCTACTGGAAGACGCTCGATCACATCAGCGAGCTCGGGCTGACGGCGGCCGACCGTCTGCTGGTGGTGGGCCCCCTGTATCACGTGGGCGCTTTCGACCTTCCGGGCTTTGCCCTGTTCGAAGTGGGCGGCTCGTTGACGGTGCTGCGCGATTTCGATCCGGCCGATGCGCTGCAGGCGGTGCAGGATGACCGGCTCACCGGCGCATGGCTGGCGCCCATCATGCTGAACCGCATGCTGGCCCTGCCGGAACGCGGCCAGTACGAGCGCGGCAGCCTGAAGTGGGTGGTCGGCGGGGGGGAACGCACGCCGGCGGAACGCATCCATGCCTTTGGCTCGCTGTTTCCGCAAGGGCGCTACATCGATGCCTACGGGCTGACCGAAACCTGCTCGGGCGACACCATGATGCAGGCGGGCTGCGAGATTTCCAAGATCGGTTCCGCGGGCCGCGCGCTGGCTCATGTCCGGATCGAGATCCGCGATCGCGACGGCCGCGCCCAGCCGGCAGGTGAAGTGGGCGAGATCTGCCTGTGGGGCCCCAAGGTGACGCGCGGCTATTGGCGCGATGAACAGCGCACCGAGGAAAGCTTCTTCGGCGACTGGTTCCGTTCGGGCGACATGGGCTATCTGGACGAGGACGGTTTTCTGTTCCTGGTCGACCGCAAGAAGGACATGGTCATCAGCGGCGGCGAGAACATCGCTTCGTCCGAGGTCGAACACGTGCTCTACCAGATCGACGATGTCGAAGAGGCGGCCGTGATCGGCCTGCCGGACGAGAAATGGGGCGAAAGAGTGGTGGCGGTCGTGGTGCTGCGGCCGGGCGCCACTCTCACGCTCGAAGCATTGCAGGCGCATTGCCAGGGCAAGATCGGCAGGTTCAAGATACCGCGCCAGCTGATCGTGCTGGATGCGCTGCCGCGCAACCCGTCGGGGAAGGTGCTCAAGCGGGTCCTGCGCGACGACCTGGCTTCAGCATCCGCTTCAGGCTGACCCTCGGGGATCAGCCGCGCATCACCAGTGCCTTGCGGCCGGGCGTCCATGAAACGCCTCATGCCGCGACAGGCTTCACGACAACATGGTCTGAAGAAAACAGACCCCGCAGTGCAACCACAAGGAGACGAATCATGACCACACGCAAGACATCGATGACATCGCCCGCTCTGCCAGGCCGCCGCAAGCTCATGCAGGGCGCCGCCACGCTGGCCGGCGTCTCGGCCATCGGCCTGCCGTCCATCTCGCTGGCGCAGAACAAGCCGATCCGCGTCGGCATGCCGACGATTCTGTCGGGCCGGGTGGCGACGCTGGGCATCTCGTCCAGCAATGCCGTCCGACTGGAGGTCGAGAAATTCAATGCGGCGGGCGGCCTGGGCGGGCGTCCCATCGAGATGATCATCCGCGATTCCCGTGGGCAACCGCAGGAAGCCGCCCGCGTGGCGCGCGAACTGGTCAACAGCGAAGATTGCGAAATCCTGCTGGATGGCGAGGCATCTTCGGGGGCGTTCGCCGTGCACGAGGTGGCACGCGACCTGGGTGTATTGTGCATCCACACGAACTCCGAAACCTCTTCACTGACGGCCGACCCGAAGCAGCGTATTCCCAATGCCTTCCGCTGCGTGCGCCAGGGGGTTCATGATTCCATCGTCGGCGGCGCCTACGCCGCCGGCCTGGCCAAGGAAAAGGGCCTGACCCGCTGGATGACGGCATCGCCCGACTACGCCTACGGCCGCGATACAACGGCCGAGTTCTTTGAGTACGCCCGGCATTTCCACAAGGACATCGAGGTCGTGGGCGAAGTGTGGCCCAAGCTGTTCCAGCCCGACTACAGCGAAGTCATCACACGTTTGCTGCAGGGCAAACCGCAGGCTATATATTCATGCCTGTGGGGCGGTGACCTGAGTTCCTTCATCGAGCAGGCCAACATCTATGCGCTGTTCAAGGACCGCGAGTTCTTCGCTGTGAACATGGCCGACTACACGGTGCTGACGACGGTCAAGAACCTGCCGGAAGGCATTCATTCGGGCAACCGCTACCTGCGCAGCTTCCCCGACAGCGAAGCCAACCGGGCATGGGCCGATGCCTATCAGAAGTCGTACAAGGATCTGCCCACCAACTGGTCCTGGCAGAACGCCGCGGCGGTGAACTTCCTTGCCCAGGGCATGAAGCAGACCAACAGCGCGGATGGCGCCAAGATCGCCGACGCGTTGCGCGGCATGACCATCGACTCTCCTTTCGGTACCAATGGGAAACTTACATTGCGCGCCGAAGACCAGACCCTTGTCGATTATGCGGTGGGCTGGGGCGTGGTCGACACCAAGGAACCCTACATGGCCAATCCCTTCGTAGGCAACTGGGACGACATCACCCAGCTTGAAAACGAGTGGAAGAAGTCCAGAGGCTGGGCCTGATCCAGGCCGGGCGCCCGGCTGTTGCCAGGACCAGGAGAGTGTCATGAATCCTCAAGAACTGTTCGAGTGCGTGACATCGCTCTCGTGCATCGTCACACAGACGAGCACGGGGCTGATCGTCGGCGCACTGCTATTCCTGGTGGCTGCCGGGCTCACGCTGATTTTTGGCGTGCTCGGCGTCATCAACTTTGCCCACGGCTCCCTGTACATGCTGGGAGCCTATGTGGGCCTGACGGCCTATCAGATGACCGACAGCTACCTCCTGGCCGTGGCGGCGGCCGGCATCGGGGTGGCGCTGTTTTCGGTGGTGTTCGAGCGGCTGTTCATGCGGCGGGTATACAACGCCGACGTACTGATGCAGCTGCTGGTGTGCTACGCCTTCATCCTCATCCTCGACGATGTGGTCAAGCTGGTGTGGGGCGCCGAGTTCAGGTCCATGGGCATGCCGCCCGTCTTCCAGGCTCCGCCGCTGTTCATCGGCGGCGGTATCGTGCCGGTGTTCTATCTGGTGCTGATGGGCGCGGCTTCGCTGATCGCCGTGGTGCTCTGGTATGTGCTCAAGCACACCCGCACGGGCAAGGTGGTCAGGGCGGCCGCTCACAATCCGGTCATGACCTCGGCCCTGGGCATCAATACCCACCTGATCTACGCCGGCGTTTTCGCCTGCGGCGGTCTGTTGGCGGGCATGGCCGGCGCGCTGGCGGCGCCGGTGCGTTCGATGTCCCCGGGCATGGGCTTCTCGATACTGATCGAATCCTTCATCGTGACGGTGATCGGCGGCATGGGCTCGGTCAGCGGGGCGCTGGTCGGCGCACTGCTGATCGGCATGATCCGCTCGTTCGGGTCGATCGGCTTTCCTGACTTCGTGGAAGGGCTGATGTTCCTCGCCATGGGTCTGATTCTGGTGCTGCGCCCGGGCGGCCTGATGGGACGGAGCCATTGATGAACGAAACACGCAACTATTCAAAAGAGGTGGGCCTGGCGGTGCTGGCCCTGGCGATCCTGGTCGCCATTCCCTACCTGACATCGTCGCGGCTCATTTCCGACTACATCATCCGGCTGGCGGCATTCGGTGTGTTCGCGACCTCGCTGAACATACTGATCGGCTATGGCGGCATGGTGTCCTTCGGGCATGCCATGTTCTTCGGCGGCGGCGCCTATGCCTTTGGCCTGCTCATGCAGAAGGCGGGTACCTCCATTCCCGTGGCGCTGGTCGGGGCTATCCTGTTCTGCGCCCTGTTGGGGCTGGTGGTGGGGGCCATCTGCGTGCGTCTGAAGGAAATCTATTTCTCCTTCCTGACGCTGGCCTTCGCCATGCTGCTGTACAGCATCATCCTGTCGTGGATGTCATTGACAGGCGGCGACCAGGGGCTGATGGGGGGGATTCCGCGGCCGGCATTCCTGGGCGTCGACCTCAGCAACGGCCATCATCTGTATCTGTTCGCCTGCGTGCTGGCGGTGGTCTGCCTGCTGCTGATGCGTTTGCTGATGCAGTCGCCGTTCGGCTATACGCTGCGCATGGTGCGCGACAATGCCGAGCGGGCCCGATTTCTCGGGATCGACGTATGGCGCACCAAGCTATACGCCTTCATCCTGGCGGGGGCGTTCGCCGCCGTGGCCGGCGTCATCATGGCGCTGTTCGTGTCGGGCGCCTATCCCGAGTTCACCTACTGGACCATGTCCGGCGAGGCGATCTTCATGATCCTGCTGGGCGGCCTGCATGTGTTCATTGGCCCGGTCCTGGGGGCGGCGCTGCTGCTGGTGTTCAATGACATGGTGACGCGGTATACCGACCTGCACGGCCTGGCGCTGGGCATCATCGTGCTGGTCTTCGCGCTGGGCTTCAAGCGGGGCGTGGGCGACTTTGCCCTGCGCCTGTCCCCCAAGTATCGGAAGAAGCAGACCATCGAAAAGGTGACGACATGACGGACGAACGACATGCCGCGGCTCTGCCGGCGGCACAAGGGGGCGAGCCCGTGTTGACGGTCGTCACCGGCGGGGCCAGCGGCATCGGGCTGGCCTGCGTGCGGCGGCTGCTGGCGCGCGGCGACCGGGTGGCGGTGCTCGACCTGCCCGGCATGCAGGCCCGGATGGGCGAACTCGGGGCCTCGGTATCCTTCTATGTTTGCGACGTGTCCGACGAGGCTTCCGTGCGGGCCGTGGCCGAGCGCGTCACGAATGAACTGGGCGCCGTCCGGAACCTGGTCAACAGCGCGGGCATCATTCAGCAGCGGTCCGCGCCCGAGTCCCTGGATCAGGCGCTGTGGGACAAGGTCGTGACTGTGGATCAGCGGGGCACCTATCTGTGCTGCGTCGCCTTCGGCGGCCGGATGGCGCGCCAGGGTGGCGGCAGCATCGTCAATATCGCCTCCATCACCGGCAGCCGTTCGGTGCCCCTGCATGCCTACGCGCCGGCCAAGGCGGCGGTGATTTCCATCAGCCAGTGCCTCGCCGCCGAATGGGGCCGCTCGGGCGTGCGGGTCAATTCCGTGTCGCCCGGCTATACCCTGACGCCGGCCCTGCGGGAAGCCATCGACCGGGGCGACCGCGACCCGGCCGACCTGACGCGCGTGACGGCGCTGGGGCGCATGGTGAAGACCGAGGAAGTGGCGGATGCCGTCGAATTCCTGTCTTCCGGCCGGGCGTCGGCGATCACGGGCATCGATCTGCCGGTGGATGCCGGCTGGCTGGTCGGCGCCCCCTGGACGACATACGGCGGCGTGCCGGAAGCCCGGGCGGGCGACGGCGGCGCGGCTTCCTCTGCCGGAAAAGGAGGGCAATGATGCTGCGTGTAGAGAATCTCAGGAAGTCCTTCGGCGGCGTCGTGGCCACCAACGATCTGTCCATGACATTCGAGAAGGATTCCCTGACGGCCGTGATCGGCCCCAACGGGGCGGGCAAGACGACCTTCTTCAATCAGATATCGGGTTCCCTGCGCCCCGATTACGGCCGCATCCTGCTCGAAGGCCAGGATATCGTCGGCCTGCCGCCCGCCGAGATCGTGCGCCGCGGCATCGGCCGCGCTTTCCAGGTCTCGCATCTGTTCAAGACGCTGACCGTCGAAGAATCCCTGCGCGGCGCCCTGTTGTCGCCGCTGGGCAAGAGTCTGCGGATGACGGGCCGGTTTCCGCTGCGCGAAACGCGCGACCGGGCCTACGAGGTCATGGACCAGCTTGGCCTGACATCCAAGGCCGACGTCGTCAGCGGCAACCTGTCGCACGGCGACCAGAAGCTGCTGGACATGGCGCTGGCCCTGGTGCTGCAGCCCAAGGTGCTGCTGCTGGACGAGCCGGTGGCGGGCATGGGGCCTGAAGAGCGCGAGCAGATGATCGAGACCGTGTATGCCTTGTGGAAGCAAGGGGGGCTGACACTGGTGCTGATCGAACACGATATGGAAATCGTATTCCGGGTTTCGCAGCATATCTATGTTCTGTCGTACGGGCGCCTGCTGGCGCAAGGCACGGCGCAGGAAGTCCGCCACAACCCCGCGGTGATCGAGGCTTACCTGGGCACCCCCAAGGAGACACACGCATGACGACGAGCCCAGACGCAACGCTTGCCCCTCACGACGGGGCCGGAGCCTCCGGCGCACGGCCCGCGATGACGCAGGATGAGGGGCGGGTGATGCTCGAAGTGGAAGGCATCGATGCTTTCTATGATTCCAGCCAGGTCCTGTTCGGCCTGTCGTTCAAGGTCCACAAAGGCCGGACGCTGGCGCTGCTGGGCCGCAACGGCGCCGGCAAGAGCACGACCATGAAATCGATCGCGGGTATCGTCCATGGCCGCCGTGGCGCCGTGCGGCTGGCGGGCGAGAACATCCGCGGGCGCCAGCCTCATCAGATCGCCCGCGCCGGCATTGCCTTCGTGCCGGAGGACCGGCAGATCTTTCCCGAACTATCGGTCGAGGACAATCTGCTGATCGCCGCCAAGCGGGGCTCGGCCGGCGGGGACGAGTGGTCGCTGGAGCGTGTCTATGACATGCTGCCGCTGCTCAAGCCCCTGCGCACCCGCCTGGGTGGGCAGCTGTCGGGGGGCGAGCAGCAGATGCTGACGGTGGGCCGGGCCCTGATGGGGAATCCCGACGTCATCCTGCTGGATGAACCGAGCGAAGGCCTTGCGCCCATCATGGTGCAGAAGATCGGCGAGCTGGTCCAGAGGCTGCGCGAGCTGGGGACGACCATCGTGCTTGCGGAGCAGAATCTGCATTTCTGCCTCGATCTCGCCGATCACGCGGTCGTCATCGACAAGGGGCGCGACGTGTTCTACGGCACCATCGACGATCTGAACAGCAGCGAGGACATCAAGCAGCGCTATCTGTCCGTGTAGCATCCGCGATGGCGCGTGGTGCCGGGTCATGCCGGCGCCCTGGCGCCGCGGAACCGGCCGGCCCGCATCCGCGGCCCGGCCGGCAGCGTTTCAGCCGATGATGCGATGTTCGGTCGTGACGATGAAGGGCAGGTGCCCGTCAGGCAGGAAATTGGGCTCGTCAGCGCGCGTCTCGGCATAGGCGGGCGTGGCGGCGCCCTGCTTCATTGCCGCGGTCGAGTCGAACCACGTGATGGCCAGCCCGTCGAGCGCGGGCCTGCCGCCGGCCGTGTATTCCTCGCGGGCCGTGTGGTCCTGTTCATAACGCCGTATCACCGTAATGTGCGACGCCAGCGGGCCGTGCACATCCGTCCAGTATGCCCGGAATTCGTCCAGATCCATGCCGGGTCGGCAGGTCACGAACTCGATGTTCTTGACGGCCTGATCCGGGATGGCCCCATCGACGATGACATGGGTGTCCACCGGTATCACGACGAGGGCGTCGCCGGCGGTGAAGCGGTCCAGGTCCTCGCGCATCGCCCGGCCCTGCGGGCTGTCGATGGCCTGCCGCCATGCTTCGCGTGAATCGAACCACATTTCGCTGATGCCGTCGTAGGGAAGATCCATCTTGCGGTAGCCCTGCGGCAGCGCGTGCGATTGCACGTAGCGCCGCAGGCCGGGCAGGCCGGCCGCTTTCGCGGCGTGTTCGTTGCGCCAGCGGGACTGAAAATCCTCGACGCTCATGCCGGGCCGGCGCTTCATGACGGTTGTGACTTTGAACATGTTTTTCCTTCAGGGACGTGGGCGGGGTGCCAGTTGGCGTGCGCGGCGTTCGAGCCACCAGCGGAAGGTTTCGGGCCACCAGCGCCACCCGCGGCTTCCTTCCAGTTCGAGCGCCGCCTGGCCCGCCCAATTGGGGTTGAACAGCATTTCACGGGCAAGCGCGATCAGATCGGCACGGCCTTCCCGCAGGATCCCTTCGGCCTGCTCCGCGCTGCGTATCATGCCGACGGCCACTGTCGGCACCCCGGTTTCCCGCCGTATCCGTTCCGCGAAAGGGATCTGGAAGCCGGGGTCGCGCGATACCAGTACATGGCCCTTGGGCAGCTTGACGCCGCCGCTGGAGCAGGTGATGGCGTCGATGCCGATGGCCGCCAGCCGGCGCGCCAGCTCCACCGAGTCGTCGATCGACCAGCCGATGTCCATGCCATCGACCGCCGATATGCGCACCAGGACGGGCCGGTCTTCGGGAAAGACCTCGCGCACCGCTCTGGCAATGCGCAGCGGCAGACGCATGCGGTTTTCGAGCGGGCCGCCGTAGTCGTCGCCGCGCTGGTTGGTCAGCGGCGACAGAAAGGCGTGCAGCAGGTAGCCATGCGCAAAGTGCAGTTCCAGTACATCGAAGCCGGCCTCGGCGGCCCGGCGGGCGGCGACGCACCAGTCTTCGACCAGAATGTCCATGCCTGCCTCGTCCAGCGGCCGGGGCGTGGGCGAGGCCTCGTCGACCGGTGTGGCGGACGCGGACAGGGGCTCCCACGCGTATTCGCGGCGCCGGACGGCGTCTTCCACGCCCAGCGGACCGCCGCCGTGCCATGGCCTCTGGGTCGATGCCTTCGGGCCGGAATGGCCCAGTTGCAGCCCCGCCTTGCTCCCGTGGCGGTGCAGGAATGTGGTGATGCGGCGCAGCCCCTGTACATGGCCGTCCAGCCAGATGCCCAGGCAGCCGTCGGTCCCGCGCCCGTGGCGCTGCACGGCCGTGGCTTCCATCATGACCAGCCCGGCTCCGCCCAGCGCGAAGCGCCCCAGATGCACGAGATGGAAGTCGTCGGCATAGCCTTCCTGGGCGCCATATGTCGACATGGGCGATACGACCACCCGGTTGGGCAGGACGAGATTGCGCAAGACAAAGGGCTCGAACAATAAAGGTCCGTTCGTGCTGCGCGGTTCCATGCTTGTCTCCTGTCGGTGGGCGGTGCGCCCCTGCTTTCCCGCGCGCGGCGGGCGCACCGCTGTATCGTTCTAGGTCCTTTTAGTGTCTACAGGGCCCTAGCCCTGGCCGGCCCCGGTCAGCCCGTGCCGGATCAATTTGCAGTACGCCGTGGTCACCCAGTCGGGGATGTCCTGGCCATCGCCGTCGTTCTTGCCCGCCTGGGTGGCGAAGTGGCCGAGATAAAGCCGCGCGCCCATCATCACGAAGGCGGCCACTTCGAGTTCTTTTTCCTCGAACCCCTTGATTTCCCCCGTGTCGAGGCCGCGCTTCAGGAAGCGCATGTAGCCGTCGCGGACCAGTTCGATGTGTGCCTGGTGGGCCTTGGGGGCAAAGCTGGGCGCTTCGTTGAGTATTCGGAAGAAATGCGGATGGGCCTTCAGGAAGGCGTAGAACCCGCGAAAGCCCAGTTCTTCGCGTTCGAGCAGGGTCGAGCCCTGGCGGCTGCACTCGCCGACATAGTCGAGCATTTCCTTGCCCAGCCGGGGCAGAAGCTGATCGAGGATGTCCTGGCGGGACTCGAAATGATTGTAGAAAGTGCCCTGCGCCACGCCGGCGCGCTGGGTGATCAGGGTGATCGACGCGCCTTCATAGCCGTGCGCGCCGACCACTTCCGCGGCGGCCGTGAACAGGGCCGCATGGATCAGGCGGCTGCGTTCGTTGCGGCCTTCGGCATTGCGCCAGTCCTTGACCTTGGTTTTTTCGGGCACCGGCAGCTTGCGTGATGGTTTTCTGCCACGGGGCGCGTCGGATGTGCTGCGTGTCGGGCTGGCCATAATGTCGAATGATGAACGATGATTCACCTGTCATTATGGCCACGGGCTCCCTGCGCGGTCAAGCGGGGTGAACCCCCGCTTACAAAGTTACAGCGCGGCGAAGACTTCGCCCGCAATGGCGATCGTTTCTTCGATGATGGCCGCGTCATGCGCGCCGGACACAAAGCCCGCTTCGAAGGCGGACGGCGCGAAATGCACGCCCCGTTCGAGCATGCCGTGGAAAAAGCGCTTGAAGCGTTCGGTGTCGGATTCCGAGACTTCCGCCAGCGAGGTGGGTACGGTGTCGCGGAAGTAGAGGCCGAACATGCCGCCCACGGAATCGGCGCTGAACGCAATGCCGGCGGCCCGCGCCTGTGCCTGCAGGCCCTGCGCCAGCTGGGCGGAGCGCTCGGACAGGGTATCGTAGAAACCGGGGCGATCGAGCAGCCGCAGTGTCGTGAGGCCGGCGGCCACCGCAACGGGATTGCCCGACAGGGTGCCGGCCTGGTACACGCCGCCCAGCGGGGCGATGTGCGCCATGATGTCGGCCCGGCCCCCGAACGCGCCCACCGGCATGCCCCCGCCGATCACCTTGGCGAGCGTGGTGAGGTCGGGCAGGATGCCCGTGAGGCCCTGCACGCCCTGCGGCCCGGCCCGGAAACCGGTCATGACTTCGTCGAAGATCAGCACCGCGCCATGGCGCGTGCACAGTTCGCGCAGGCCTTCGAGAAAGCCGGGGCCCGGCTTGACCAGGTTCATGTTGCCGGCAATGGGTTCGACGATGATGCAGGCGATGTCGTCGGGGTATTTGGCAAAGGCCGCGCCGACGGCATCCAGGTCGTTGTAGTCGAGCACCAGCGTGTGCTGGATGAATTCGGCCGGCACGCCCGACGACGTGGGGTTGCCGAAGGTGAGCATGCCTGAACCGGCCTTGACCAGCAGGCTGTCGGCGTGGCCGTGGTAGCAGCCCTCGAACTTGATGATGCGGGAGCGGCCGGTGAAGCCGCGCGCCAGGCGGATGGCGGACATGGTGGCTTCGGTGCCGGAGCTGACCAGGCGCACCTGTTCCATGGAAGGCATGCGGGACACGATGGCTTCCGCGATTTCGATCTCGGCCTCGGTGGGCGCGCCGAACGACAGCCCGTTGACGGCGGCTTCCTGGACGGCCCGGATGACGTCCGGGTGGGCATGGCCGAGAATTGCCGGACCCCAGGAACCGACGTAGTCGATGTAGCGCTTGCCGTCGGCGTCCCATATGTGGGCACCCTGGGCACGCTGGATGAACCGGGGCGTGCCGCCCACCGACCGGAAGGCGCGGACTGGGGAATTGACGCCGCCCGGGATGGTCTTGCTGGCGCGGCTGAACAGATCGGAATTGCGGGACATGTCTTGCTCGATAGGTAATGAATGGTGATCGCGGGCGGACCGAACGGTGAATGATAGTCGATCAGGCGAACAGGGCCGTGCAGCGTCTTGCGGCGGCTTCGATGTCCGGGGCCAGGAAGACGCCGCTGATGACGGCGATGCTGTCGGCGCCCGCGGCCACGACCGCCGCGGCATTGTCGGGAGTGATGCCGCCGATGGCGACCACGGCCGGGCGCGCCGCGCCGGCCTGGCCGCCCACGATGCGCCGCGCCTGCCGCAGGTGGTCGGGCAGGGCGCGCACCGCGTCGGGCTTTACGCTGGAGGGATACATGGAGCCGAAGGCGACGTAATCGACGTCGGCCAGCATGGCGCGTTCCGCGCGCGCGGGATCGTCGTAGCATGAGCAGCCCACGATGCGGCCCGGGCCGAGGGCGACGCGCGCGTCGGCGAGGCTGCCGTCGTCACGGCCCAGATGCACGCCATCGGCATCCACCAGCGCCGCCAGCCTCCAGTCGTCATTGATGATGCTGACCACGCCGAGTTCACGGCAGCGCCGCACGATCTGGCGGGCCTGTTCCATCGCGGCATCGGGGTCGGCGGCCTTGCGCCGCCACTGGAAGGCGGACATGCCGCCGGCCGCCGCGGCGTCCAGGGCGGCCAGCATGCGGCCGGTGTCGTCCCATTCCGGGGAGACACCGTACAGGCCGCGCGGAAAACGAAGCTTTTCGGTCATGAGCGACTCCGGTTGAAAATACGGGATCCCATTCCGGGCTGAAATATGCGGCCGGCCATGCTGCTGAGCACGGCCACGCCGTGGTCCACGGCGCGTGGAACTTCGCTGCCGCGCGCCAGTTCGGTGGTGATGGCCGTCGCAAGCAGGCCGTCGGTGTCGATGATGGGTTCGCCGCCGGTGGCCGACCAGCGGGCCGTCTGCCCGTGTTCGTCGCGCAGCAGAAGGCTGCGCTGCCGGCCCGCGTCCGGCACCCCGGTCACCAGCAGGGCGCTGGCGCCGTAGCCGAGCAGCGCTTCCATGGCGCGTTCGAGAGTGGCCCCCGGCAGCACGCCATGGGATTGCCATTGCTGCAGCAGGGTGTGATCGGCCATCACCAGATCGGTCTGGGGAAGGACGAGTTCCAGCAGGGCAGCCAGGGTCTCTTCGGCGTCGAATTCGTCTTCTATTGCCACACTGGGTATGCGCTGCAGGTGCGTCAGCAGGGGGATGCCGCTGTAGTCGGCGGTGATCTGGGCGAGCACGCTCACGGATTCCGTTGTATAAAGCGGGCCGGCCTTCATGGCGTGCACCGGCATGTCTTCGAGCAGGCAGCGGGCCTGGTCGTCGATCATTTCCGGGCTTGCGGGCTCGATGTTCTCGATGCTGGCCGTGTCCCCCACGAGCGTGCCGGTCAGCACGGAAACGGCGTGGCAGCCGAGTTCGGCGCAGGTGATGGCGTCTGCCGGAAGGCCGGCCGACCCGCTGGGGTCGAAGGGCCCGAAAAGTAGCACGATGGGTGGAGATGCTGCTGGCACGTTGGCAATGACGGGTTGGGGCTTGTCCGTACTGGGCTTTGCCCTTGGGTTTAGTAACATTGGCCTCATTCTATAGGAAGCTGCCGCGGCCCCGCACGGCTTCCCTACTAAAGCGAGCAACAAATCATGCGAACCTGGATGTGTTTGATCTGTGGATGGATATATGATGAGGAAGCCGGTCTTCCCGAGGAAGGCATCCCTCCCGGCACCCGCTGGGAAGACGTTCCGCCCAATTGGGTATGTCCGGAATGCGGCGCCCGCAAGGAAGATTTCGAACTGATCGAGATCTGAGCCGCATGTGAAGCCGCTGTATCAAAGCTCAGGGGGAAAGCCATGACCGACAATCCGCGATCCGAATCTTCCGGCGATCTGGCCCTGTCACAGCAGTTGCTCCTGGCCATGCCGGGCAAGGTCATGGGCAGTCTCGCCAATACGGTGATCTATGTCTGCGAGCACACGGACCAGGGCGCGCTCGGGCTGGTCATCAATCGTCCCACCGATCTCACCGTCGGCGATCTTCTCAAGCGGCTTGACCTCCCGCTGTCCCTGGAAATCGGCGCGCGCGAGCAGGCGCCGGTCTTTTTCGGCGGCCCGGTGCAGACCGATCGCGGCTTCGTGCTGCACAGGCCAGCGCACGGCTATGGTTCCAGCATCCGGCTGGGCGACATCGCCCTGACCACTTCGCGCGATGTCCTGCAGGACGTCGCCGTCGGCAAGGGGCCGGAACACGTCCTGATCACGCTCGGCTATGCCGGCTGGGGCGCGGGGCAGCTCGAAGACGAAATGTCCCAGAATGCCTGGCTCAATGTCGCCGCCACCCATCAGATCCTTTTCGAGATGCCGCCCGAAAAACGCTACGAAGCGGCGCTGGCCCAGCTGGGCATCGAAAGCTCCGTCATGCTTTCGGGCGATGTGGGACATGCCTGAGCTTTCTCAGGAAACCCTGCTGGCGTTCGATTACGGCCTCAAGAAGATCGGGGTCGCCATCGGCAACACACTGACGCTGCACGCCCGGCCTCTGCAGGTCCTCAGGCCGGTCACGCGCGGGCAGCGTTTCGAGGCCATCGCGCAATTGCTCGCGGAATGGCGGCCCGACCGCGTGGTCGTCGGTCTGCCGCTCGCCACCGATGGCGGGGAACAATACGCTTCCTTGCGCTGCCGGCGGTTCGCAAACCAGCTCCACGGGCGCTACGGGCTGAATGTCGAGCTGGTCGATGAACGCGGTACCAGTGTCGAGGCGCAGGGCCTGCTGGGCAACAACGACGACGACGATGCAGTGGCCGCGGCGCTCATCCTGCAGCGCTACTTCGACGCCTTGCAGGCGGATCATGGCAAGGTGTAGCGGTACGTGATCGGTTTATTGCTTTTTCCCTTCAGGCTGACGCTCCTCGTGACCTGGCTCTCCGGCGGCCTGGTCACGGTCGTGCTGGCGTTTCCCGTGCTGAGCCCGCGGCCGCGGCAGTGGCTGATCCGCCATTGGTCGCGCGTATTGATGGCATGCTGCGGCGTGACGATACGCTATCGCGGCCAGCCCAAGCGCCGGGGCGCCGTGCTGTGGGTCTCCAATCATGTCTCATGGGTGGACATCTTCGTGATGGACAGCGTGCGGGCCGTATCCTTCATCGCCAAGAGCGATATCCGCAAATGGCCGCTCCTGGGCTGGCTGGTGGCCGGCGCGGGCACCCTGTTCATCGAGCGCGGCCGGCGGCATGCGGTGCGCGCCGTGGGCCATCAGATGAGCGAGCGCTTCGCGCGCGGCGAGGCGGTGGGCCTGTTTCCGGAAGGGACGACATCGCATGGCCTGGACGTGGCGACCTTTCACTCCAGCCTGTTCGAGCCGGCGCTGCGCGCCGGCGTCGACGTGCAGCCGGTCGCCCTGCTGTTCCTGCATCGGGGGCAGCGCACTACCCGCCATGCCTTCGTCGGGGATCAGACCCTGGTCCACAATATCTGGAACTTGCTGACCACCACCGGCACCGTGGTGGAGCTGGTGTTCTGTCCGGTGACGAGCGCGGCGGAATGCGCCGAACTCGACCGGGCCGAGCTTGCATTGCGCAGCGAGCGGATGATACGGGAGCTCGTGAAGACGGCCGCCCACGAGGAGCGCTGAGGCCCGCGCTGGTTGCCGGCCGGCTGCGCCGGCGGGCGGCGAGCCGTTATTCGGCCGCCTGAGGCGTCCGGAACGGCGGGCAGGCCACCTGCACCAGCCTGTGATCGTGCAGGCGCAGCGCGGTCAGCTGCCGGCCCCAGACGCAGCCGGTGTCCAGGCAGATGGCGTCCGGCCTTATCATCAGCCCCAGTGTCGACCAATGGCCGAAGACGACGGTTTCGTGTTCGATGGCCCTGCCGGGCACATCGAACCACGGCATGAGGCCGCTCTTGGGGTTTGGGGCATCCTTGTACGAGAAATCCATGCGGCCGTCCGGGCCGCACATGCGCATGCGCGTCATGGCATTGGCGATCACCCGCAGCCGCTTGCCGCCTTCCAGGCCGTCGTCCCAGTATCCGGGTTCGTTGCCATAGAGCTTTTCCAGGGCCAGGCCCCATTTTGGGCCGCGCAGCGCGGCTTCCAGTTCCCTGGCCAGAGCCAGCGCCTGATCGGCGCTCCAGCAGGGCAGGATCCCGGCGTGCACCAGTATGTGCCCCTGTTCGCGGTGCATCAGCGGACGGTGGCGCAGCCAGTCGATGATGCCCGTGGCATCCGGGGCGGCCAGCACGTCGTGGAAGGTGTCGGAGCGGCTGGGTTTCTTCACGCCCGCCGCCACCGCCAGCAGGTGGAAATCATGGTTGCCCAGTACGCAGGTGGCGCGCTCGCCCAGCGACATGACGGTGCGCAAGGTCTGCAGAGAATCCGGCCCGCGGTTCACCAGGTCGCCGGCGAACCAGAAGCGCGCCTGGCGGTCGGCGGCGATTTCGGGATGTTCGAGCAGGTGCCGCAGCGAGCTGTTGCAGCCTTGCAGATCGCCGATCATCCAGATAGGGTCCTGCATTGTCATGCGAGTGTCTTGCTCCATGGCAGGCGCGTCTGGATGAAGCGGCGCACACCGTGCTGGTTCTCCATCAGCAGCAGCGCGCCCAAGGCGAGCGCCAGGGCGCCTAGGTTGGGTATCAGGGCGGTGACCCACGGCG
Source organism: Alcaligenaceae bacterium (assembly GCA_013416455.1). Taxonomy (GTDB): domain Bacteria; phylum Pseudomonadota; class Gammaproteobacteria; order Burkholderiales; family Burkholderiaceae_B; genus Yanghanlia. Next base: position 120,777 of record JACCES010000001.1, read on the forward strand.
CCCATTTGCTGAGCATGCCCACATTCAGCGCCAGCTGGTTCACCATGAAAAAACCCACGCCCAGCAGGATGCCGATGAACACCTTGCTGCCCACGCCCCCCCTGCGGGTCTGCATGAAGGCAATGGGCGCGGCAATGGTCATCATCACGAACAGGGTGAAGGGGTAGGCGACCTTGCGCCACAGTGCCACCACCTGTCTTTCGGTCTGCAGATTGTTGTCGGCGAGATAGCGGATGTAATCGGACAGGTCCAGTATGGACATGCGTTCGGGAGTCAGGACGCGTGCGATCAGCCGTTCAGGCGTGAGCGAGGTATCCAGCAGACGCTCTGGCAGATGTTCGACGCGGGTGGCGGGCTCGGCCGGCCTGCGGGCATCCGCCAGGGCGACGATCGATGATTCGTCGATGATGGTCTGCGTCACATCGCGCAGCAGCAGCGTGCCGTCCGCGAAGCGGCCGCTGGCGGCCTGCGACATCGAGGCCAGTTCCTGGCCTTCACGGAATTCGTACAGCGTGATTTCCGTGACGGAGCCGTCGGCGCTCAGCTGCGAAATATTGATGATGCGCGTGCCGCCGTCGGCGTCGGCTTCCTTGAACCAGTAGCCGCTGCTGAGCCGGCCGCCTTCGGCGCGCCCCAGCAGGCGCAGGCTGACATCGCTGGCCTTGAGTTCGGCGGCGGGCGTGATGACTTCCGAGAGGACGAAGGCGCCGACCACCCAGGGTACGGTCACCAGCCACAGCATGCCCAGCAGCTTGAATCCGCTTACGCCGGACACCCGCAGGATGACGAGTTCATTGCGCTGCGCCAGCCCCGCCAGGGCGAGCACAGAGCCGATCAGCACGCCTATGGGCAGCAGGTCGTACAGATAGGTCGGCAGCGCCAGCGCCTGCATGTAGAAGAGGTTCAGCAAGGTGAAACGGGTGCCGACCTTGTCGAGTTCTTCGATGAGGGCGAAGAAGGTGAACAGGCCCAGCAGGGCGACGAGCACGACGGAACTCGATCGGTAGATCTCTTTGGCAAGATAGCGACGGGTCGTGCGCATGGAAGACGGAAGAATGCTGGAATGACCAAATATTGAAGATTAACATCCCGGCGGCGGTTGCCGGAGGAAGAGTATCAACAGGCCCTGGTGCGCGTCAGGGGACTTCGACCAGCCGCATGCGCTGCTGTATGGTTGCGGTGCGTGACCTGAGATAGCGGGTGTCGCCCTGCTGGTCGTAGAAGGCGGGCCGGGGCAGCATGGAAGCCAGGCGCGCCGACTGGCTCGGCCCGAGCGATGCCGCGTCGCGTTTGTAATAGTGCCTGGCGGCGGCCTGGGCGCCGAAAACATCGATGCCCCATTGGGCGAAATTCAGGTACAGCTCGAGTATGCGTTCCTTGCTCATGGTGAGCTCGATCATGTAGGTGATGATCAGCTCCTGGCCCTTGCGCACATAGCTGCGTGAATTCGACAGGAACAGGTTCTTGGCCAGCTGCTGGGTGATGGTGGAGCCGCCGCGCATGGCGCTGCCGCCGCTCGCCGCCTGTTTGCGGTTGTATTCCCAGGCCCGCATGATGTCCTGCCATTCCACCCCGGAGTGGCCGATGAAGTTCGAATCTTCTGACGCCACGACCGCGCGCTTCAGATTGGTGCTGATCTGGTCGTAGGACACCCATTCATGACGCAGCTGCGCGGCGGGATCATCGCGGCGCAGTTCGCGCAGCGTCTGCTGCATGACGGCGGTGCTCGATGGGTTGTAGAAGCCATACCAGATCACCAGTATGAACAGGCCCGCCTGATACAGGAGCAGCAGCGCCACGCCCGCGAGCAGGCCGGTCTTGAGCAGGCGGAGGATCCACATGCCGCCGGTTTCCTCAGGCGGCGCGCAGCTCGTCGCGCAGGGCCGCGAGCACCGCCTCCGTCGAGGGCGCCACGCCATGCCAGATCTCGAAGCTGGCCGCCGCCTGGCCGACCAGCATGCCCAGCCCGTCCGCGCATTGCGACGCCCCCATCGTGGCGGCCTGCCGCATGAAGGGAGTGGGCCCGCTGCCGTAGACCATGTCGTAGGCGAGCGCGCCGGGCGCGTACAGCCCCCCCGGCAGGGCCGGCGCCTGGCCCGAAAGGCCGCCCGAGGTGGCATTGATGACGATGTCCCATGCGGCGCCGGCGTCGGGCAGGGCGCCGGACGAGAGCAGGCCGCTGAACTGCGGCAGCTTGGCCGCGGTTTCGGCACACAGATCCGTTGCGCGCTGTGCGCCACGGTTCACGATGCGCAGGTGGGCGCATTCCGCTTCGAGCAGAGGCAGCAGCACGCCGCGCGCCGCGCCCCCGGCGCCCACCAGCAGTATGTGCCGGCCGGCCGGGTCATGGCCCAGGCGGCGCAGATCGGCAAGCAGGCCCACGCCATCGGTATTGCAGCCCCGCAGGCGGCCGCCATCCGTCCACAAGGTGTTGACCGCGCCGGCCAGTTCGGCGCGGCGGCTCAGCCCGTCGCGGGCGAGTTCGAATGCCTGTTCCTTGAACGGCACGGTCACATTGAGACCGCGTCCGCCTTCGGCGAAGAAGCGTTCTATGGCGGCGGCGAAGCCGTCCAGCGGAGCCAGCAGCCTTCCGTAAACCAGCTCGATGCCGCATTGCCGGGCGAAGGCCTGGTGTATGCCGGGGGAACGGCTGTGCTCGATGGGATTGCCGACGACGGCATATTGCGCGGGAACGGTTGTGGTCATGGGTCGGGTATGCAGTGTCAGCGGAGCGTGCCGGTGGTTCATCCGGGCCGGTTTCAGGAAACCGGAAGTTACCATAGCATGCCTGGGCGGCCGGACGGTCAGGGCAGCCGGGTTTCGAGCTGCTCGTGGGTGAAATGCCAGGTGCGGGTGATGGCCAGGACATCGGTATCCTGGGCGAGTTCGGGCGGCAGGGGCGGGAAGGGCGCCGCCAACTGCACGATGCGCAGGGCCGCCTGGTTCAGTACCGCGTGCTGTGCGGGCCGGTCGATTTCCACCTGCTGCAGCGAGCCGTCGCGGCGGATGTGGACGGTGAGCTGCAGGCTGCCGTAGAGCTTGCCGCGCGCTTCCGCCGGATAGTGCTCTGTGCCCAGCATTTCGATCTTCTGGCGCCATGCTTCGACATAGCGGGCCTGGGGGGCCGATGCCGCCGAAGGGCCGACGAAGTGCACGCGCGGCCGCGCGTTGTAGCGCTCGATGCGTTCCTTGATGGCGCTGATCTGCGCATTGATGATCAGGCTTTCCTGGTGCAGTTCATCGTCGCCCGCCTCGGCCGCTTCTTCGCCTGTGTGCGGCGTCTCGCCGGCGGCCGGCGCCGCGAGGCTGGCTTCCAGCAGAAGCAGCAGGCGTTCCTGTTCCGCTTCGAGTTCCTTCTGTCTTTCCTGCAACGCGGCCAGCACGATTTCGTCGGGCGAGCTGGCGGCCGTCAGCGGCAATGGCGTGGCGGCGGTTCCCGCATCGGCTTCGCCACCGCCGTCGAAATCATGCTGGGCGAGCACCTGGGGCTGCGCGGGCCGGGTATCGCCGCGCACGTTCAGCAGGGTCACTTCCAGCGTCGTGTCGGGGGCCGGCGATGGCGGCGCGGAGAAATGCACGGCGAGCAGCGCCGCATGCACGGCGAGCGAGATCAGCAGGGCGATGCCGAGATGATCGTCGCGGTGTCCCCGTATCTGCAGCAGGCGGCCGGCGAGCACGGACATGGAAAGCCCCGTCGGCGGGTTCAGGCCGGCGCCGTGTCGCGCAGCCTGCAGTCCACTTCGAGCGCCAGTTCGTCGTAGCCGAGTATCTCGATCACGACTTTATGGCCGCGTTCCAGTGCCGGCATGCCGGCCACCCGGGTGACCAGCGGCGCGCAGTCCAGCCGGACCAGATCATCCCGCAGCACCGTGGCTTCTACGAGGCTCTGGCCCTGCTGCTGCAGCCAGCGCAGACACCAGTAGCGCTCCATGGCGTTCTGGTAGTCGCCCCAGGATGCGTACTGGGCATCGAAGGCGCCGATGATCGCGAAAAGGTCGGCGTCCTTGGGTTTGAAGGGGGCGGCCAGCCGGGCCGAGACCCCGTGGCGCGCGGTGGCGATGACCTGCCATTGATTCACGAGATCCACGTAGCGGCGCAGCGGCGAGGTCGACCACGCGTAGTAGGGGACGCCTATGGCTTCGTGCGGCAGGGGATGGGTGGACATGCGCACGCGGCCCGCCTGCTGCGAGCGGTAGATGCCCGGCACGCCGTGCTGCGCCAGCAGCCCGCCCCATATATTGTTGGTGAGGATCATGTATTCGGCGATGATGCGGTCGAGCGGCGCATCGCGCCGGCGCGGAATGAGCTTCACGCGCGTGTCCGGATCATCGTGCGGGCCTTCCAGCGCGAAACTGTATTCGACGCGGCTGTTGTTCTCGGCCTTGCCCCGCACGGCATCGCGCTGGGCGCTCAGGTGCTGGGCGTAGCGCCACAGGGGCCGGACCCACTCGGCGTACGGCACCGCGGCCGAAGGGTCGGCCAGGGCTTCCGCGGTGATGTCGTCGCTCAGTGTTTCATGGCGCAGGTTTTCCGCCACGCGGATGCGTTCGAGGCGGGTCTCGCTGCCCAGCAATTCGCCGGTGGCGAGGTTCGCGTCGATATAGAGCGACAGAGCGGGCCGGATCTTGCCGGCATCGAGCGAGAACTCGCTGATGAGTTCGCCGGGCAGCATGGGTATCTTGTGTCCAGGTATATACACTGTGGACATTCGTGCGCGGGCGAGGCGGTCCAGCTCGCCGCCGCGCTCGATGGCCAGCCCCGGCGCCGCGATGTGGATGCCCAGCCGTACGACGTCGCCGCCCAATGCGGTGACCGACATGGCGTCGTCGACTTCGAAAGTGGAGCTGTCGTCCATCGAATAGGCGGTGACGTCGGCGAACGGCAGGTCATCGAAGGCGGGCGGCTGCGCAATGCTGGGAAATGCCGGGCCCTTGGGGAAATGAGTGGCCATGAAGCGCGTCTGATGCAATGCCAGCGCGTGCGGCCAGGCGCCGACGGAAAGCAGCAGGCGTTCCGGGGTGGTCTGTTTCTGCTCGACGGCGGCCGCGAACGCCTTCCATTCGTTGGTGTTCTTGTCCGGCCTGGTCAGCAGCGTGGTGGCGATCTCGGCGATCTCGGCGGGCAGTTCGCCGGCCAGCAGCTGGTCGGTCCAGCGCTGTTGCTGTTCCGCCTGCAGGCGCTTCTTTTCGAGCGCCGCCAGCGCGGCGGCCAGGATGTCAGGAGGCGCCGGACGGTAGCGGCCCTTGCCGCGCCTGTGAAAGTAGGCCGGCGCGCTGTTCAGGGCGAAGATCAGGGCGGCTTTCTCGACGGCGTTGGGCGGATGGCCGAAATATTCTTCCGCGAATGCGGCGGCCTCGAATTCCTCTTGAGGCGTGCATTCCCACAGAAAGTCGATTTCCAGCCCAGAGGATTGCTCCTGAGCCTGCTTCAGCATCTGCGCGGGCTCGGGGCTGTCGAATTCGAACAGCACGTTGGCGTTCTTGATCTTGCTGCGCTTGCCTGATTCGGACTCCACCTGCATGGTGGAATCGCTGCGGGAGAATATCTTTGCGGCCTTGAAGGTGCCGCTTTCTTCATAAAGAACGTGCATGATGTCTTCGTTTGGGGCCGCCGGGGCGGCCGGTCTATTGGTCCCGCAGGATGCGTTCGAGCACTTCGGGCAGCCATTGCCCGAAATCCGAAATGCCATGGTCGCTGTTTTCCAGCAGCCGCAGTTCGCAGCCCTGGTACCAGTCCACCATTTCACGCCAGTCCAGGACTTCGTCGCCCTTGGCCGCCATCAGGTAATAGCGCGAAGGGTCGGCGGGGCGCCCCGCCGCCATCCCGGCCAGTTCATCCACGTATTCCGGCAGGAAATGGAAGCGTTCCGGGGAATTCCACATGCTGTGTTCGCCCACCTGCGTGGCCAGGTCGCGGGCGGCGTATACCACCGGATTGAAAAGCATGGCGCGGCAGCGCCAGCGTTCGGCCAGGCAGCCGGCATAGTAGCCGCCCAGCGACGAGCCCAGGATCACCAGGTCGCGCCGAGGGTCCATGCCTTTGCCGGTTTCCTGTTTGATCAGGCGATCGGCGAGTTCGATCGCGGCGCGGGGGCCGGGCGGCAGCTGCGGGCAGTGCCAGTCGCCGCCCCTGCCGGCGTCGCGGATGGCCTGGGCCAGCAGGTTCGCCTTGGTGGACTGGGGCGAGGAGCGGAAGCCGTGGAGATACAGGATCATGTCGTACTCGTTGTGCCTGCCAGGCGTTGCAGCAGACGGTCGTGGATGCCCCCGAAACCGCCATTGCTCATGACCAGAACGTGGTCGCCGCTGCGTGCCGCAAGGCAGACGGCATCCACCATTTTACCGATATCGTTCCAGGCCGAGGCGCGACCGCCCAGGGGCGCAAGGACCGCGGACGGGTCCCAGCCCAGCGCGTGTCTGCCGTCGGCATCGCCGTAGCAGAACACCAGATCGGCCTGTTCGAGCGCGGCGGGCAGGCGGCTGGCCATGGTGCCGAGTTTCATGGTGTTGGAGCGCGGTTCGATGATGGCGAGGATCCGGCCTTCCGGCTGGCGGTGGCGCAGCCCCGCCACGGTCGTGGCGATGGCCGTGGGATGATGGGCGAAGTCATCATAGACGGTGACGCCGTTCACGGTGCCGCGTGTTTCCATGCGCCGCTTGACGCCCCGGAAGGCATTGAGCGCGGCGATGGCGCGGGCGGGTTCGACCCCGGCGTGGCCTGCGGCCGCAATGGCGGCCAGCGCATTGCGCTGATTGTGCGCGCCAGCGTGGGGCCAGTCCACCGTGCCCATTGCGCGGCCCTGATGCAGGACCTCGAAGCGCCCCGACTGCGGTTCGCCGCGGGCCTGCCAGTCGCCCCCGGCGCCGAATGTCTCGGACGGCGTCCAGCAGCCGCGTTCGAGCACGCGCCGCAGGGCCGGGTCGCCCGCCGGCAGGATGATGCGCCCCTGTGAAGGAATGGTGCGCAGCAGGTGGTGGAATTGCGTTTCGATGGCGGCCAGGTCGGGGAAGATGTCGGCGTGGTCGTATTCCAGATTATTGAGGATGGCGGTGCGGGGGCGGTAATGGACGAACTTCGAGCGCTTGTCGAAGAAGGCCGTGTCGTATTCATCCGCCTCGATGACGAAGAGCCCTTCACCGGCCGCATAGCGCGCCGACACGCCGAAATCCTCGGCCACGCCGCCGATCAGGAAATTGGGCGGCATGCCGCAGGCATCGAGGATGTGGGCGAGCATGGCCGTGGTGGTCGTCTTGCCGTGCGTGCCGGCCACGGCGAGCACGTGCTGCCCGCGCAGGATGTGTTCGCCCAGCCATTGCGGGCCGGAGGTATAGGGCAGGCCGGCGTCGAGGATCGCTTCCATGAGCGGGTTGCCGCGGCGCACGACGTTGCCGATCACGAAAAGATCGGGGCGCAGGGCGAGCTGGCCGGCGTCGAACCCTTCCACCAGCCGGATGCCGTGTTCTTCGAGCTGGGTGCTCATGGGCGGGTAGACCCCGCTGTCGCAGCCCGTGACGGTGTGGCCCGCGGCACGAGCGATCAGCGCCAGCCCGCCCATGAACGTGCCGCAGATACCGATGATGTGCAGATGCATGATGTTCCTCCGGCACCTATTGTAGTGGCGCCTTGCGGATCCGAAGGGCCGGCATATCCCGAAGCCGGAGGCGTTCCCGCGCGGGCGGCCGGAGCCGGGCGTATCCATGGATGGGGTGCTATCATCAATCGTCGATTTTGTCCCTATCGAGGCATTATTCATGAACCGGCGAGATTTCCTGCGCAACGGCCTGATCGCGGCCGGGGCCGTCATGGCCCCCCTGCCATCGGTGGGGGCGCCTCCGGCGGATGCCGCCGCTGACTTCCTTGCGAACACCTTTCCCGACCTGAAAGGCCAGGATGTGCCGCTTTCCAGCTATGCCGGGCGGCCCCTGGTGGTGAATTTCTGGGCCACCTGGTGCGCGCCCTGCATCAAGGAAATGCCCGATCTCGATGAGCTGTCCCGCAAGTACACCGATATGACTTTCGTCGGTGTCGCCATCGATACCCTGTCGAATGTGGAACGCTTCCTCAAGAAGGTGCAGGTTTCCTACCCGCTGCTCATCGCCGGCCATGGCGGCATCGAAAAAATGAAGGCGCTGGGCAATCGCAAGGGCGGGCTTCCCTATACGGTCATCTTCGACGCGGACTCCCGCATGACACGCGACTTTCTCGGGCAGATCCATCCCGCCGAGCTCGATTCCCATCTGGCCCCGCTGTCCACGGCCGGGCGGGGGGCTTCCTCCTGAGCCTGCGCACCGGCCGCCGGCGGTGCCATGGCGGCGCGTGCGCACGGCCGAAGTCCGGCGGGCACGCCCCTTCAGGGGTCACTTAATGGACAAATAGGGCTTTTTGGCGTAAAAAGGCGGTCTGTCTTCACAAGATTTCCATAATGGCGCAGCGCATTCTGGTTCTGCACGGCCCTAATCTCAACCTGCTCGGCACGCGTGAGCCCGAGGTCTACGGCAGGCTTGCCCTGGCCGATATCAATCAACGACTCGAAGAGCTGGCCGCGGCCCGGGGTGCTTCGCTGTCCATTTGCCAAAGCAACCATGAAGGCGCTCTGGTGGATCGCATCCAGGAAGCCGGCCGCGACGGTACCGAGTACATCATCATCAACGCCGCTGCGTATACGCATACCAGCGTCGCGATACGGGATGCCCTGTCGGCCGTCAGCATTCCTTTCGTCGAAGTGCATTTGTCGAATGTCTACAAGCGCGAGGAATTTCGCCATCACTCATTCCTGTCGGGTATTGCGCAGGGTGTGATCGCCGGGCTGGGCGCATTCGGCTACGAGGCTGCGCTGCAGTATGCGCTCGCCGGGTAGGCCGCGGGCGCTTCCCTATTTTTTCAAACACATGCATGAGCCCTGCGCGGAAAAAAGCGGGGCAGTGCCACGGAAAGTTGGTATGGACCTAAGAAAACTCAAGACCCTCATCGACCTGGTTGCGGAATCCGGAATCGCCGAGCTCGAAATCACCGAGGGCGAAGGCAAGGTCAGGATCGTCAAGTTCTCGCAGAGCACGCAGCCGGTGGCGCCTGTCCACGAACCGGTGGCCGCGGCCACGGTGGCGGCGCCCGCCGCCGCGCAGCAGGCCCCGGCGCCGGCACCCACACCCTCCGGCCACGTGGTCAAGGCGCCCATGGTCGGCACTTTCTACCGTGCGCCGAATCCCGGCGCAGCCCCCTTCGTGGAAGTCGGCCAGAGCGTCAAGGAAGGCGATGCCCTGTGCATCATCGAAGCCATGAAGCTCCTCAACGAGATCGAAGCCGACAAGGCCGGGGTGATCAAGGAAATCCTCGTCGAGAACGGCGAACCGGTCGAATACGGTCAACCCCTGTTCGTGATCGGCTGACTCTCATGTTCGAGAAAATCCTCATCGCCAATCGCGGCGAAATCGCATTGCGTATCCAGAGGGCCTGCCGCGAGCTTGGCGTGAAGACGGTGGTGGTGCATTCCGAAGCCGATCGCGACGCCAAGTACGTGCGCCTGGCCGATGAGTCCGTCTGCATCGGGCCGGCGTCGCCGCGCGAAAGCTATCTGAACATGCCGGCCATCATTTCGGCGGCCGAAGTCACCGATGCCGAAGCCATCCACCCGGGCTATGGTTTTCTGGCCGAGAACGCCGATTTCGCCGAACGCGTCGAAAGAAGCGGCTTCGTCTTCATCGGCCCGAGGCCGGAATCCATCCGGATCATGGGCGACAAGGTCAGGGCCAAGCAGGCCATGATCGCGGCCGGCGTGCCCGTGGTGCCGGGTTCCCAGGGCGGCCTGCCCGACGATCCCGCCGAGATCATCGGGATCGCGCGCGACATTGGCTATCCGGTCATCGTGAAGGCCGCTGGCGGCGGTGGCGGGCGCGGCATGCGCGTGGTCTATACCGAGGCGGCGCTGCTCAATGCCGTGGCCCTCACGCGCAATGAAGCCCTGGCGGCCTTCGACAATCCCGAAGTCTACATGGAGAAATTCCTCGAAAACCCGCGCCATATCGAAGTGCAGGTGCTGGCCGATGGCGGCCGCAACGCGCTGTGGCTGGGCGAGCGTGACTGCTCCATGCAGCGGCGCCACCAGAAGGTGATCGAGGAAGCGCCCGCGCCGGGGATTCCCCGCCGGCTCATCGAACGCATCAGCGAGCGCTGCGCCGACGCCTGCCGCGGCATGCAGTACCGGGGCGCGGGTACGTTCGAATTCCTGTACGAGAACGGCGAGTTCTATTTCATCGAAATGAACACCCGCATCCAGGTGGAGCACACGGTGACCGAAATGATCACCGGCATCGATCTCGTTCAGCAGCAGATCCGCATCGCGGCGGGCGAGAAGTTCACCCTGCGCCAGCGCGACGTCGAATTCCGTGGCCATGCCATCGAATGCCGCATCAACGCGGAAGACCCCTTCAAGTTCATCCCCAGCCCCGGCCGCATCACCAACTGGCACACGCCGGGCGGGCCGGGCGTGCGCATGGATTCCCACGTGTTCTCCGGCTATACGGTGCCGCCGAACTATGATTCCATGATCGGCAAGCTGATCACCTATGGCGACACCCGCGAGCAGGCGATCGCCCGCATGAGCATCGCGCTGTCGGAAATGGTCGTCGAAGGGGTGAACACCAATATTCCGCTGCATCGCGAACTCATGGCCGACGCCCGTTTCATCGAGGGCGGTACATCCATACACTATCTTGAGCATAAACTGTCTCAGCGGCCCTGATTCCCGGACGCACGTCCGGGCCCCCGGCGGGGCGGGCCCCGCTGATCACGGAAGTCCGGTTGTTTTCCGGCCTTCGCCATGGAAGGAAATATGCGCGAACTGGTCATGAACTGTTCCGAAGCCGAGGCCGAGTCCCTGTCGGACGCCATGCTGGGCGCCGGCGTGCTTGCCGTGTCGGTCGAAGACGCCGACAGCGATACCTCGCGGGAAACTCCCCTGTATGGCGAGCCCGGGCTGGAACCGTCCGTGCAGGCCTGGCGCAACAACCGCGTGGTCGCCCTGCTGCCCGACGGCCTGGATCCCCGGCAGGTGCTCGAAGAACTGGCCCAGCACACGGATGGCCCGGTGGCCGAGGAAGACTGGTTCCTGCGCGATGTTCCCGACGAAGACTGGGTGCGCCTCACACAGTCGCAGTTCGGCCCCATCCGGGTCGGCGAGCGCATCTGGATCGTCCCGAGCTGGCATGCCGCCGACCCGGGCGTGCCGGCGGCGGGCAGGCAGGCGGGCGACATCGTGCGGATCGAACTGGACCCGGGTCTTGCCTTCGGCACGGGCAGCCATCCAACGACGCATCTTTGCCTGGAATGGCTGGCCGGCAACCTGCCGGCGGGCGCAACAGTGCTCGATTATGGCTGCGGCTCGGGCATTCTCGCCATTGCCGCGGCCAGGCTGGGGGGCGGGCGCATCGACGCCGTCGACATCGATGAACAGGCCGTGCAGGCCACTCGCGACAATGCCGCCAATAATGGCGTCGAGCTCCACGCCTGCCTGCCCGACGACCTCGGTCCCGGGAGATTCGACGTGGTGGTGGCGAACATACTGTCCAATCCGCTCAAAGTGCTGGCCCCCATGCTGGCCAACCGTGTCGGCCCCGGCGGGGCGCTGGTGCTTTCCGGCGTGCTGGAACGCCAGGCGCGGGAAGTCGCCGCGGCCTACGAACCGTGGCTGGCGCTCGAAGTCTGGCAGGCGCGCGACGGCTGGGTCTGCCTGCACGGCCGGGCACATCGGGGTTGACGTTCGGCATGGCCATGGAGCTGACCACCCGTTGCCCACAGTGCGAGACCGTCTTTTCGGTATCCCTGGAGCAACTGCAGCTGCGCAAGGGATACATCCGCTGCATCCAGTGCGCCCACATCTTCGATGGCTTCGAAGCGGTGGTGCCCTCCGCGGCGCGCCCGGGCGCTTCGATCCCGGCGGCCCCCATGGTCGAGCCCACGATTTCCGAGCCGGCGGGCGGGCGGCCTGCGGCCGAACCCGCGCCGCCGCATTCATCCTCCAGCGCACCCTCTCCGGCAGAGCCCCGGATCCCGCCGATCAGCGAGGCCGGGCCGGCGGCCGTCGAGCACACGATTCCGGCAGGTTTGGTCGCGGCGCGGCCAGCCGAGCCACGCCTGCCCCCTGACGCCGGAAAAACACCCGTGCGAGGGCAAGGGGTTTCCGCGCGGCCAGCCGCGGAACCTTCCATCGGGGCGGTTCCTGATAGGGCGCAAGAGGGCGGTGCGCCGGGCGGCGAGCGTTCCGCAGGCATATATATCGGGGATGCCGCGCCGGCATCCGGGCCGACGCCGGCGCGGCCGTTCACCTTCGGGCCGGATCCGGAATCCCGGCCTGCTTCGCGCATCCCGGCCCGTGCCGGCTCCGGGTCGGACGAACCTTCCATGCCGTCGGTCCTGCGTCAACGGGGCGACATGCCGGTCACCGCGCCGCGCGGCGGCACGGCCTTCACGATCTCCGGCGGTCGGCCGGGAAGCGGGCGGCGCAGTGAGCCCGCATTCGGCGCCGCCCGCCCGGTTTCCGGCGGCCGTGATGAGCCCGCCGTCGGCGGAATCCGGCCGGACAGGCCCGCCGACGATGCGCCGCCGGAAGAAGGAAGCGACGACTTCCTGGTCATTGAACCGCGCCATGGCCGGCGCAAGCCGGCAACCTTCGACGGGGCGCGCCCGCAGCGTCATTGGATGACCCCGGTCTGGGCTGTATTGATATTGTGCGGTCTGGCCGTACTGGCGGCGCAAGGCGTCTACGTGTATCGCGTGCAGCTCGCCAATGCGTTTCCAGCCTTGCGGCCAACGCTGGAAGAGGCCTGCGCCCGGATGGCCTGCGATGTTCCCTATGAAAGGCGCATCGATGCGATCGCCATAACGGGTTCCGCGCTCCGTTCCAACGGCGCTCCGCAGGACGGCGTGTCCACGCTCACGCTGGAGGTCACTTTGCGCAATACTCACGAGCGGCCGCAGGAGTGGCCGACGCTGGTGCTGGACCTCAAGGATGCCTCGGGTACCGTGGTAGTCAGGCGCAATCTGGAACCCGGCGTATGGGTGCCGGCCGAATTGCGCAGCGGGCCGTTCGGGGCGGGCAGCGAACTCACCGTGCAGCTTCCCGTGTCCGTGCGCGGCCTGATGGCCAACGGCTATCAACTCGACAAATTCTTTCCCTGAGACCAGCAATGTCCGAAAAAGTCCTGATCTGCGGTTCCATTGCCTTCGATACCATTGCCGTGTTCGAAGGCCATTTCAAGGACCATATCCTCGCGGACAGCATCCAGTCGCTGAGCGTGTCTTTTTTCGTTCCCAGCCTGCGCAAGGAATACGGCGGCTGTGCGGGAAACATCGCCTACAACCTCAACCTGCTGGGCGGCCGCGCGGTGCCGGTCGGAACCGTCGGCGGCGACGCCTCGGACTACCTGGTCTACATGCAGCAGCTGGGCATAGACACCAGCCTGGTGCGCGTGCTGCCCGACATGTACACGCCGCAGTGCTTCATCACCACCGATCTCGACAACAACCAGATCGCTTCTTTCCATCCGGGAGCCATGCTGCGGTCCGCGGACAACGACATCAGCGGCCATGACGCCGCCTGGGCGATCGTTGCGCCCGATTCCAAGGACGGCATGTTCGCGCATGCCGGCCGTCTGCGGGCAGCCGGCATACCGTTCGTGTTCGATCTGGGGCAGGCCATGCCGCTGTTCGACGGCGAAGACCTGCGGCGGATGCTGGGCATGGCGACCATTCTTTGCGTCAACGAATACGAGGCCAGCGTGGTCAGGCAGCGCAGCGGCATGAGCATGGAAGAGATCGCCGCCGGGCTGCGGGGCGTGGTGGTCACCCACGGGGGGGAAGCGGCCCTGGTCTACCAGCAGGCCGGAATCACCGAAGTGCCGGTCGTGCCCGCGCCGTCAGTCGTCGACCCGACAGGCTGCGGCGATGCCCACCGGGCCGGCCTGCTGTATGGCCTGTCCCGTGGATGGAGTCTGCCCGACGCATGTAAACTGGGCAATGTAATGGGTACGTTGAAGGTGGCCTCGAAGGGGCCGCAGAACCACCGGCCCACCCGTGAACATATCGATGCCCTGCTGCGGGCCCACTATGGAACCGGCCTGTAGCGGAAGGCGGCGGCTCTCCGTTGCACCTTGCGGTTTTGTACGCCGTTCAGGGCGAAGTCCTTCACGATATACAGGAGCAGTGAATGAGTAACCTCACTCAATACGATGTCCGTCAGGCGCCCCGGCGCTGGCTGGCAATATCCGCTCTGGTGGGGTCGCTGGCCGTACTGGCCGGCTGCGCGCATCAGAGCGCTTCCAGTTCGGTCTACACCTATGGCCAGGCTCAGCGCGAACAGATCGTGCGCCTGGGCACGGTGGAGTCCGTGCGCAATGTGGTGATTCAGAACGAGCGCAGCAGCGGCGCCGGCGCGTTGGCGGGCGGGGCGCTCGGCGGCGTGGCGGGCAGTTCCATCGGGGGCGGCCGCGGCCAGATCCTGGCGGCCATCGGCGGCGGTCTGCTGGGCGCGATGGCTGGCGATGCGGTGGAACATCAGATGGGCAAGGCCGGGGGCCTGGAAATCACCGTGCGTCTCGACAATGGAGAAACACGCGTAATTGCCCAGGAAGCCGACGTCGCCATTGGCGTAGGCCAGCGCGTGCGTGTGATCAGCGGTGGCGGGCCCACGCGCGTCGTGCCGATGTAAGCCGGGCGGGGCCTGCCCCGGGTTCCTCGCCGGGCGCGCCCGGCGTTCCTTGCTCAGACGCCGAATACCGAGAAAGCGAAACGCTGCAGCACCATGATGGCCACCTGGGCCAGCAGCAGCAGCACCAGCGGCGAGAGATCCAGCCCGCCAAGATTGGGCATGACGCGCCGGATCGGATCCAGCAGCGGCGCCGTGAGCGTCTGAAGCACGGGCATGACCGGCGCCATGGGGTTGACCCACGAAAGAATCGCCTGGATCAGTGTCACCCACAAGACGATGTTGAATGCCCATTTTGCCATCGTGATCACGGCGGCGAACAGAGAGCGCAGCAGGCCTTCGGCCGCGGGCAGCTGGCCGGTGAGCAGCACCCAGGTCAGCAGCAGATAGACCAGGGCCGTCAGCCAGCAGGCGGCCAGGCTCGGCCAGTCGAGCCGGTTGGACGGCTTGATCACATTGCGCAGGGGGCCGACCAGCCAGTTCGTGCCGCGCAGCACAGCCTGGGAATAAGGATTGAAGGGGTGCAGCCGGATCGCGTACATCCAGGCCCTGATGATGAGTGCGATGCCGAATAGTGAAAACAGGATGTTGAGCACGAAATACAGCACATCGCTGAACATGGTTGCCTACTTTGTAAACGGACGATGCGCAATTGTCGCATGAGAGCGACGGCCCGTGAATGACAAGCCCCCGCTCGGGGCGGGGGCCTGGATCAAGCTGGCGCCTGGCGCGCCGGCATCAGGGGCGATTGCCGGTCGGGAAGGGCCAGGATGCGGTCGGGTTGCGCGTTTTCTTGGCGGTGCTTGCTTCGGCTGTTTTCTTGACCGCCTTGGCATCCGCCTTCTTCACGCTCTTTGCCGCCGGTTTTCCGGTAGCGCCGCTCTTTCTGGTCGATTTGGTTTCGCTGGGTGTATCAGCCACCTTGGGTTCCTTCTTGGATGACTTGGTCGGGGTTCTGGCGGTCTTTGCCGCCGCGGACTTGGCCGCCGGCTTTGCCGCAGCCGTTTTCTTTGCGGCGGTTTTGCCTGCGGCCGGCTTGCTTGCCGTGGACTTGGCCGCGGTTTTGCCGCTTGCGGATTTTACAGTAGTGGCCTTCTTGGCAGCCGCGGCCTTCTTGGCCGGCGTCTTGCCTGCCGCCGCGGATTTGGTTGCGGACTTGCTTGCCGGCGTCGCGGTCTTGGCGGCCGCCTTGGTGGCCTTCTTGGCTGCCGTTTTGCCGGCGGTCTTGGCCGATTTGGCAGCGGATTTTACCGCGCTCTTGGCCGCGGTCTTGGTTGCGGCCGCCTTTGCCGGCGTCTTGGCGGCGGGGGTCTTGCCTGCCGTTTTCCGAGCCGCGGAACCTTCGCTTGCCTTGGCGGGCGCCGCCGTCTTCCCGGCGGCGCTCTTGGCCGGGGCCTTGGAGGCGGACTTGGCTGCTTTGGCGGCGGACGACTTCGCGGCCTTCACGGGGGCCGACGCGACCGCCGGGCTCTTCTCTGCTGGCGCATCCTGGGCAGTTGCTGCCTTGGTGCTTTTGGTCTTCTTTGCTACGGTGGCGGCCACTTTGGCTTTTGCCATGGTAGTGCTCCTTGGAGAGTGAGTCCATCAGAGTCTAACTGAAGGCGAAACGGCCACCAAGCTTTATTCCCGCCCAAATGCCCATCCTGTCTGATATTCGATGACACTTGTCTCAAAAAAGTTGCGTTCTTTCTTCAGACCGGCCATTTCGGCCATCCCGGGGAAGATATTCTTGGCATGTGGAAACAGTGTATCGATACCAATTTACCGCCGGCGCCGTATCGGCGGGCGTGCATCGGAACGCGCCATCCAGGGTTATCATGCCTGGATCGAACGCCGCCATGCGGCGGCGTCCCTGTCCCGCCGCGGGCACGGCGACAGGCGCGGCGGGAAGCGGGGGACGAGATAATTCTTCCTTCAAGGATCAGGAGCCTTCATGACCACGAGCCCGAGCACAAGAACCTTTTCCAAGGACGGCGCGGCCGCCGGATCCCCTGGTTTACGGCCGGGGTTCCGCTCTTTCGCCACGGTCTGCGTGGCGGCGGTGCTGGCGGCTTGCGCCGGGCCGCAGCCGGAGCGCGCGCCACCGCCGCCGCCCGAAACGGCCTGCACGGCCGCCGGGGCGGGGGATCCGCTGGTGGGCAACTGGCTGAGCGTACGCCGCCAGGCGGGCGTGGTGGGCGAACTCAGAACCCTGATTTCATTGCATGCCGATGGCACCATGAGCTATGGGGAACAGCTCAGCAGGCCCGGCAAGGCGCCGCAGGGGCTGGGCGAAACCGGTTGCTGGCAGCGTGACGGCGGGGAG
The DNA here is from genome assembly GCA_013416455.1 of Alcaligenaceae bacterium. Lineage (GTDB taxonomy): Bacteria > Pseudomonadota > Gammaproteobacteria > Burkholderiales > Burkholderiaceae_B > Yanghanlia. The sequence continues at coordinate 137,780 of JACCES010000001.1, forward strand.
CTGGTGCTGCGCACGGTGGAATCCAATGGCTCGCCCGTGGATCTGCAGGATCCCATCTATGTCAATCGCTATCGTATTACCCGCGAGCCCGGTGAGCGCGTCGGCCTGCGGGCGCCCGATGGCGCCGACCTGAACGCCCGGCGCATGCCGCCGGACTACCGTTTGCCCCTGTAGGGCGCGGTCAGTGCCGCGCCCGCCGCCGGTCAGGCGGCGTCCAGGCGCTCCAGCACTTTGTCGCGCCCCAGAATGGCCAGAACATGGCCGATGGCGGGCGTCTGCTTGCGGCCGGTCACGACCAGGCGCAGCGGGATGCCCAGCTTGGGCATCTTCACGTTGTGGGCGGCCAGCAATGACTTGATCAAGGCATCGATCGATTCCGTGGTCCATTCCGGGAGCTTGCGCGCCTCGGCGGCGAACTCCGCCAGCAGGCGGCGGGCATCCGCATCCACGTGCTGTTCCATCAGCGCGGGGTCGGCGGGCTGCTGCGGGGCGCAGAACAGCAGTGCGCCTTCGGCCAGTTCGTTCAGGGTTTCGGCGCGATCCTTCAGCAGGGCCATGACGTCGGGCAGATCGGCGGCGGCCGGGTCGCCGCCCAGCCCGGCAATGCGGGGCGCCACGCGGCGCGCCAGTTCCGCGTCGCTGGCCTGTTTGATGTAGTGGGCGTTCACCCAGTTGAGCTTCTTGGGATCCCACTGGGCGGCGGACTTGGTGAGATTGCGCGTGTCGAACCACTCGACCAGTTGTTCGCGCGTGAACAGTTCGTCGTTGCCGTGGCTCCAGCCCAGCCGGGCCAGGTAATTCACCATGGCTTCGGGCAGGTAGCCCGCCTTGTCGTATTCCATGACGCTGACTGCGCCGTGCCGCTTGGACAGTTTCTCGCCGTCGGGGCCCAGAATCATCGGAACGTGGCCGTAGACCGGCGGTTCGGCGCCCAGCGCCCGCAGGATGTTGATCTGGCGGGGGGTGTTGTTGACATGGTCGTCGCCGCGGATGACATGGGTAATGCGCATGTCCCAGTCGTCGACCACCACACAGAAGTTGTAGGTGGGTGTGCCGTCGGGCCGCGCAATGATGAGATCGTCGAGCTCGCCGTTGTCGAAGCTGATGGGGCCCTTCACCATGTCGTTCCAGCCTGTCACGCCATCCTGCGGATTGCGGAAGCGCACCACGGGCCGGCGGCCGGCCGGCGCGGGCGGCAGCACCTTGCCCGGTTCGGGCCTCCAGCTGCCATCGTAGCGGGGCTTCAGCCCGGCGGTACGCGCCTTCTCGCGCATGGCTTCGACTTCTTCGGGGGTGCAGTAGCAGTGATAGGCGGTGCCTTCATCGAGCATGCGCTGAATGACTTCGCGGTAGCGGTCCATGCGCCGCATCTGATAGAAAGGACCTTCGTCGGGTGTCAGGCCCAGCCATTCCATGCCGTCGAGAATCGCCTGCACGGCTTCCGGCGTGGAACGTTCGACGTCGGTATCCTCGATGCGAAGGACGAAGGTCCCCGCGTTGTGCCGGGCGAAGGCCCAGGAAAACAGCGCGGTGCGGGCGCCCCCCAGATGCAGGAAGCCGGTGGGCGAAGGGGCGAAACGGGTACGGACGGCGTTGAATGTGGTCATGGCAATGAAAAGGGCCGTGCCCGTATGGGCGGGCACGGCAAGGTTGGCAATGTGCTCACGGTATTTTAGAGTAAGGAAGCTCTGAACAATTCGAGCCGTAAGCCAAAGAAAAAAGGACACCATGCTGCGCCATCGACTCGCCGCACTGTTCGAACCCCGCACGCTGGCGGTCGTATCCGACCGCCAGCTGCCGATCGAGCGGAACACGCCCGCCATGCTGAACGACGCGGTCACTTATATTTCCGTGCCGGATGCCATGGCCGATGAGATGCCGCTCCGGCTTCAGGGCCTTGCCGAGGGGGGGCGGCTGGATCTGGCCCTGGTGTGCGTGCCGCCCGCCGGCCTGCCGCCGGTGCTCGATGCCCTGCGCCGGTACCGTCCCCGGATCGTGCTCGTCCTGGCCCATCCCGAGCCTTCCGACGATCCCCTGCGGGACATGATCCATTGCCGCGGCTGGAGCCAGCTGAATGATTGCCTGGTGCTGGGGCCGCGTTCCTTCGGCGTGCAGCGCCCCCACCTGGGCATGAACCTCAGCCATCATCCGCAGGGCGCCCTGCCCGGGCGCGTGGCACTGGTCACGCAATCGCGCAGCATCGCCGCCGCCGTGCTCGATTGGGCGGCGGACGTCAGCCTGGGATTTTCCGCGGTCATTTCCGTGGGGGACGAAGGCGCCATCGATGTTGCCGAGGTCCTGGATTATCTGTCCATGGATCCCCGCACCGACAGCATTGCCTTGTATCTGGAAGAGGCCACGTCTTCGCGCCGGTTCACCAGCGCCGCCCGGGCGGCCGCCAGCGTCAAGCCGCTCATCGTGCTCAAGGTCGAAGATCAGCTGGACGACGATCCCGTTCATGTGGCCGCCTTCAACGCCTTGCTGCGACGCGTTGGCGCGGTGCGCATTCGTTTCTTCGTACAGCTTTTTTCCGCCATCAAGGTGCTGGTGCATACCCGCCGCCCCCGGGGCAAGCGCATCGCGCTGCTGTCCAACGGCGACGGGGCGGCCAGGCTGGCGCTGGACGTCATGGGCACCGCGGCGGCCGTATATCGGGCCGAGCTTGCCGCAGCCAGTGTCGAGGGAATCGGCGGAATCCTGGAAAAGGGCGCGCTGGCGGACAATCCCGTAGTGACCTACGCGCCGCTGACGGCTGAACGCATGCGCGGGCTGCTCGACATCCTGGTGGAAGACAAGGGCGTCGACGGCGTGCTGGTGCTGCTGGCGCCCGACCCTCTGGCCGATCTCGAAAGCGTGGTCGGCGTGCTGGCGGCCGTGGCGCCCGCGTCGCGCAAGCCCATCGTCACCTGCCTGATGGGCGATTCCTCGATGCGCCGCCTGCGGCACGTGCTCGACGAAGCCGGCACGCCCGCGTTCCGCACGCCGGAAACCGCCGCCAACGCCTTCGGCATTCTGGCCGCGTATCACTACAACCAGACGCTGTCCCAGCAGATCCTGCCGCCGGAACCGCTCAGCAGGCCGCCTGATACGGAAGGCGCAAGACGGGTGGTGCAGGCCGCGCAGCGCCGTGGCAGGCGGGAACTATCGCTGGACGAAACGCTTGAGCTGCTTCGTTGTTTCCATGTTCCCATTCAACTGGCGCCGGAAATCCCCCGGGACTCCGCCGTCATGGCCATCCGGGTGCGCACCGATCCGAAGTTCGGGCCCTGCATGAGTTTCGGGCGGGGCCTGGAACCCTTCCAGCGCGCCGAGGCGGCGGTGGAGCTTCCGCCTCTCAATGGCTATCTGGCCCGGCAGCTCGTGCAGCGCAGCGGTTTCTGGCAGGGCACACTGTCGCGCATTCTGACGCCCGTTGCTTCCGAGTTCCTGCGCGAAGCGCTGGAGCGCATTTCGCTGCTCGTATCCGATGTGCCCGCCATAGAAACGCTGGATATCGACCCGCTCTGCCTGGACGGCGACACGCTGGTGGCAACCCGCCTGGCAGTGACGCTGTCCAGCGCATCCATGCTGGTGCTGCCCGAGACGACCGGATACAGCCACATGGCGATCCATCCCTATCCGCGCCATCTGGCGCAGATGCGCCAGATGCGGGATGGGCGCCCGTGGCTGCTGCGCCCCATCCGCCCGGAAGATGCCGAGCCCCTGCAGGAATTCGTGCGCGGCCTGTCGGACGAATCACGGTACATGCGTTTCGTGTCCATGCTGCGGGAACTCACGCCGCACATGCTGGCGCGGTATACGCGCATCGACTATCACCGCGAGCTGGCACTGGTGGCGACCATCCACGAGCCCAATCCGCTGCATCGCGGCCATCCCAGAGAACGCATCATCGGCTTTGCGCACTATCTGCGCAATGCGGACGGGCGGGGGGCCGAATACGCCCTGGTCATCGGCGACGAATGGCAGCGCTGCGGCATCGGGTCGCAGCTCATGCGCGCGCTGATCGAAGCGGCGCAGGAACAGGGGCTGACCTACATCGATGGCCTGGTGCTGGCCACGAACCGGCCCATGCTGGGGCTGATGTCGTATCTCGGGTTTCGCATCGACCCCGACGCGGAAGATCCCGGCATGCGCCGGGTATGGCTGGATCTTGGGGAAACCCGTGGTGGCTGAGCCGCGTCCCGAGCCGGGCGGACGCCGTTGAAGACGCGGCTTCCGCCCGCGGGATGCGTTCAGGCGCTCAGTTGAGGATTTCCCGCAGGAAGGCGGCGATGTCGTGTATTTCTTCCAGGCAGACGGAATGCGGCATGGGATAGGTCTTGAAGCGCACGTCATAGCCCATTTTTTCAAGGGCTTCCAGAGTCGCGCGGGCGCGCTCGAAGTCCACCACAGGGTCCATGGTGCCGTGGGCAAGAAAGATGGGCGTACGATTGTTGGCGCCATGGCGCTCGTCGGCCGCCTTTGCCGCCAGGGGCAGGTAGCCCGACAGGCCGATGATGCCGGCGAGTTTTTCGGGGTGGCGCAAGCCGGTCTGCAGCGCCATGGCGCAGCCCTGCGAGAAGCCGGCCAGCACAATGCGCCCGGTGGGAATGCCCCGTGAGTTTTCGTGCGCGATGAGCGCCTCGACGGTGCGCTGCGACTCGCGCAGGCCGGCATCGTCTTCGCGGCGCACCAGGTCGGGCAGATAGATGTCGTACCAGGCTCGCATGGCCATGCCATTGTTGATGGTCACGGGCCGCACCGGCGCATGGGGAAAGATGAAACGCACGGGCCCGAGATCGCCCAGTTCCAGTTCGGGCACGACGGGGACGAAGTCGTTGCCGTCGGCGCCCAGGCCGTGCAGCCAGATGACCGAATACCGGGGCTGAGGGCCGGTTTCGATTTCGATGGCGTCGAGCTTGTTGCTTGCGGTGTCGTTCATGATTCCAGGTTCAGTGTCTTGAGCGCCTGAAAGAGGGCGCGGTAATGTTTGCGTTGGGGGGCGCCGCCGGGCGGCAGGGATTCATTGTCCCGCTCTTCCTTGCGCGCGGCGCGGATGGTGGCGCGCAGCTGCTGAACGTCGGGGACCTCGCAATTTTCGAGCAGCTCGGTAAGAGCCTGGTCATCGCGCATCAGCAGGTCGCGCAACGCTTCGAGCCGATGCTGGTTGCGCGTTTCTTCACGCGAACCATGGGCCCAGGTGGCGAGCTGCCGCCGTATGGCGTCGGTATCAAGGCCCGGGTCGCGCATCAGTTTGCCCACATAATGGATCTGGCGGCGCCGGCCTTCGCGGCTGGTGGTGCGTTGCGCCAGGCGGATCGCCTCGTAGAGGGCTTCCGGCAGCGGGAGATGCCGCAGCCGTTCCGGCGGAAGATCCACCAGTTGCTTGCCCAGGTCGGTAAGCGCGAGCATGTCGCGCTTGACCTGCGATTTGCTGGGGCGGTCGTAAAGGGAAGCGGCTTCGCCGTCTTCCGGGGGAGAGGAGGGAGTCTGGGGCATGGAGTGAATACAATACGCGTTTTCTGCAGCTATGATAACCGTGAAGACCTTGGTCCTTACAGAGATAGAAGAGCGTCAATGAACGAACACAGTGCGTCATCCCTGAAGATCCCGGAACAACAAGCGGTATTCCGCGAGCTCGTCGCCAATGCCCTGGCCCATGCCGGCAAGCTGGGCGCCAGCGATGCCGTTGCCGAAGTGTCCGAAAGCAAGGGGCTGGTGGTGTCGGTGCGTTCGGGCGATATCGAAACCATAGAGCAGACGCGCGACCGTTCGCTCGACGTGACGGTGTATGCGGGCCAGCGCCGGGGTTCCGCCTCGACCTCCGATTTTTCCGCGCAGGCGCTGCGCGAAACCGTTGAAGCGGCCTGGCACATCGCCCGCTATACGGCCGCCGACGATTGCGCCGGCCTGCCCGATCCCGAGCGGCTGGCCACGGGCCCGTATCCGGATCTGCAACTGCATCATCCCTGGGAGCTTTCCTCCGACGCCGCCGCTGCGCTGGCCTTGCGGGCCGAGCAGGCGGCGCGCGATCTCAGCCCGCTGATCACGAATACCGACGGGGCATCGGTGGATACCTTCGAAGGCCATTTCATGATGGGCAACAGCGCGGGTTTCATGGGTGGCTACCCATACAGCCGCCACAACATCTCCGTGTCGCCCATCGCCGGCAAAGGCAACGCCATGCAGCGCGATTACTGGTACAGCTCCGCCCGCGACTGGCGCGTGCTGGCCGATCCCGCCGATGTGGGGCGCTATGCGGCGCAGCGCACGCTGGCCCGGCTGTCGGCGCGGCGCATCAAGACCGGCCGCTTCCCCGTATTGTTCGAAGCGCCTCTGGCCGTGGGCCTGATCGGCGCCCTGGTGCACGCGGTCAGCGGCGGCGCCCTGTATCGCAAGGCCAGCTTCCTGCTGGACGCCGCGGGCCGCCAGGTCATGGCCGATCATCTCGATCTCTACGAGAATCCCTGGATGTCCGCCGCTGCGGGCAGCGGCCCCTTCGATTCCGAGGGCGTGCGCACCGCGCCGCGTTCGGTGGTGACCGGCGGGGTGCTGCAAGGCTATTTCCTGTCCACCTACACCGGGCGCAAGCTGGGCCTGCCCACCACCGGCAATGCGGGCGGGTCCCACAACCTCGAACTGCGCTCCCGGCTCACCCGGGGTGGCGATGACCTCGATGCCATGCTGCGCAAGATGGGCACCGGGCTGCTCGTCACCGAACTGATCGGCCAGGGCGTGAACTACGTCACCGGCGATTATTCCCGCGGTGCCTTCGGATACTGGGTCGAGAACGGCCAGATCCAGCATGCCGTGCAGGAAATCACCATCGCCGGCAATCTCGCCGACATATTCCGGCAGATCGTGGCGGTCGGCGGCGACGCCATGACCCGTGGCGCCAAGCGCACCGGGTCGGTGCTCATCGAACAAATGTCGATCGCCGGCGCCTGACGGTGGGCCGCGCCCCGCCGCGGGGCGGTTTCCGGGCTCCGGGCTCCGGGAACGGGCTTCCTCACACAAAAGGACGGCCGGGGTGTAGTATCGGGACACCGGCGGAAACCCCAGCGTTTGCGCCGCCTGAATGCACAGTGAAACGGATGCTGGAATAGGAGATCAGATCAATGCAGCGTCGCTCATTTCTCAAGAAGGCCGGACTCGGCGCGGTAGCCGGCTCGGCCGCCATCGGCGCTCCGGCGTTTGCCCAGAGCAACCCGAAGGTCAGCTGGAAAATGACTTCCACCTATGGGCCTTCCCTGCCGCCGCTCTTCAGCACGGCGCAGATGTTCTGCAATTTCATCAGCGAAGCCACCGATGGCAATTTCTCCATCCGGCTGTATCCGGGCGGTGAAATCGTGCCGGGCTTCGAAGTCATGGAAGCCGTCGGCAACCGTACGGTGGAATGCGGCCAGACGGCTTCCTACTATTACTATGGCAAGGATCCCTCCTTCTGCTTCGACACCGGCGTGCCGTTCGGCCTCAATGCCCGCCAGATGTACGCCTGGATGTACGAGGGCGAAGGCATGGCCCTGATGCGCGAGCTGTTTGCCGAGCGCAACATCGTCAACTTCCCCTTCGGCAATACCGGCACGCAGATGGGCGGCTGGTACCGCAAGGAAATCAATTCGGTGGCCGACCTGCAGGGCCTCAAGATGCGTACGGCGGGCTTCGCGGGCGAAGTGCTTTCGCGCATGGGGGTGATTCCCCAGCAGATCCCGCCCGGCGACATCTACCCCTCGCTCGAAAAAGGCACGCTCGACGCGGTGGAATTCGTGGGCCCCGTCGACGATGAAAAGCTCGGCTTCCAGAAGGTCGCCAAGTACTACTACGCCCCGGGCTGGTGGGAAGGCGGCGCCCAGGTGTCGCTGTATGTGAACGACGGCGCCTACAAGGAACTGCCCAAGGCCTATCAAACGTTGATCGACATGGCTTCGCGCGCGGCCGGCAGCAAGATGGTCGGCGACTACGACGCCCACAACCCCGACGCTCTGCGCCGCCTGATCGCTTCCGGCGCGGTGCTGCGCTCCTTCCCGCGCGACGTCATGGACGCTTCGTTCAAGACATCCAACGAACTCTTCAAGGAATTCAGCGACAAGGACGCCCGCTTCAAGAAGATCCACGACAGCTACATGGGCTTCCGCGACAGCCTCGTGCCGTGGTTCCGTGTGGCGGAAGGCGCGTTCGACAACTATCTGGCCCAGGCTCTGGCCGCTCAGAAGCGGTAGGCCGCCTCCGGCCCCTCATGGCCAAGGCCCGTGTGGCGCCGCGGGCCTTGGCCGTCATGCAACCACCCTGCGGGGTGGTTTCGTGTTATTATTCAGGGCTTTTCCGGGTAAAGGGTACGGTTTTCGCACGGGCGGGTGATAACGCTTTGGCGGATTTGTACGAATGCCGGAAGAAGGCCCGTCAAGAATGCGGATGTCCCGCCGGGCCAATTTTCTTGGAATTAGGAACCATCATGAAGACCTTTGTGGCCAAGCCGCATGAAGTCAAGCGTGACTGGTACGTGATCGACGCGAAGGGCAAGGTCCTCGGGCGTGTGGCCAGCGAAGTCGCACACCGTCTGCGCGGCAAGCACAAGCCAGAATTCACTCCCCACGTTGACACCGGCGACTACATCGTCGTGATCAACGCCGCCGACATCGTCGTGACCGGCAACAAGTCGCTTGACAAGAAGTACTATCGTCACTCCGGTTACCCGGGCGGTATCACCGAAACGAACTTCGAGAAAATGCAGCAGCGTTTTCCCGGGCGTGCGCTCCAGAAGGCCGTCAAGGGCATGCTGCCCAAGGGCCCGCTGGGTTACGCCATGGCCAAGAAGCTCAAGGTCTATGCCGGTGCCGAGCATCCGCACACCGCGCAGCAGCCCAAAGCTCTGGAAATCTAAGGACAGGTCATGATCGGTAATTGGAACTATGGCACCGGCCGCCGCAAGACTTCGGTCGCCCGGGTGTTCATGAAGAAAGGATCGGGCAAAATCGTCGTGAACGGTAAGCCCGTGGATGAGTATTTCGCCCGCGAAACCGGCCGCATGATCGTGCGCCAGCCGCTCGTGCTGACCAGCCATGTCGAATCGTTCGATTTTCACATCAACGTTCACGGCGGCGGTGAAAGCGGCCAGGCGGGCGCGGTGCGTCACGGTATCACCCGCGCCCTCATCGACTACGACGAAACGCTCAAGCCCGCACTGAAGCAGGCCGGGCTCGTTACCCGCGATGCCCGCGAAGTGGAACGCAAGAAGGTCGGTTTCCACAAGGCGCGCCGCCGGAAGCAGTTCAGCAAGCGCTGATTTCCCGCTTCGGGCCTCGTGTCCCTGTTTCACAGAACCCCCGGCCCCGTCCGGGGGTTCTGCGCATGGGGCCGGGGTTTTCCCGTTTGGTGCATAATTCAAAAGAGTCCCTTCACTTTCATTTCAGGAATTGCCATGGCCCCGGCTGCAGATACACGCATCAAGGTTGGAATCGTCGGGGGTACCGGTTACACGGGCGTGGAACTGCTGCGCCTGCTGTCCCAGCACCCCAATGTGGAACTGCGTGCGATCACGTCGCGCAAGGAAGACGGCATGCCCGTCGCCGAAATGTTTCCCAGCCTGCGCGGCCGTGTCAATCTGAAATTCCAGGTGCCCGACTCGGCGGGTCTCGAACATTGCGACGTCGTCTTCTTCGCAACGCCCCATGGGGTGGCCATGAGCCAGGCCCAGGCCCTGCTCGCGGCCGGGGTGCGCATCATAGACCTGGCGGCGGATTTCCGCCTGCAGGATACGGCTGTCTTCGAGCGCTGGTACAAGATGCCCCACGCCTGCCCCGACGTCCTCAGGGAATCGGCCTATGGGCTGGTGGAGCTCAACCGCGAACGGGTCGCCGCGGCCCGGGTGGTCGGCAACCCCGGCTGCTATCCCACCACGGTGCTGCTGGGGCTGGCGCCTCTATTCCAGGGCGATGCGCCGCTCATCGACACCGGCCACGTCATTGCCGACTGCAAGTCGGGCGTATCGGGCGCCGGCCGCAAGGCGGAAGTCGCGACGCTGTTTTCCGAAGCCAGCGACAATTTCAAGGCCTACGGCGTCATGGGGCACCGTCATCACCCCGAGATTTCCGAACAATTAAAGCTGTTGGCCGGCCAGCCCGTGGGGCTCACCTTCACGCCGCACCTGGTTCCCATGGTGCGGGGCATGTTCTCCACGCTCTACATGCGCATCCTGCCTTCCGCGCTCGACGTCGATTTCCAGGCGCTCTACGAGCAGCGTTATGCCGATGAACCCTTCGTCGACGTCATGCCGGCGGGCAGCCTGCCCGAGACCCGTACCGTACGCGCGTCGAATTTCCTGCGCATTGCCGTGCACCGACCTGACGGCGGCGACCAGCTCGTCGTTCTCGTCGTGCAGGACAATCTCGTGAAGGGCGCATCGGGGCAGGCGGTACAGAACATGAACCTGATGTTCGGCCTGCCGGAAACCACCGGCCTGGGGCTCATTGCCGTTCTGCCCTGATCGGCCGGCGCCGGGCGGAACTTCGGCGGCTGGATCAGGTCTGTATGCTCTATGGAGCAAGCGCAGGAACATGATCGCGCCGTCGATGACCGCAATCCGCCACCGGGCAGTCGGGGCCGGCGGCGTCCGGCATGGGGCCGCGTGCTTCGGGCACTGGGGATATTCGTCTGCGGCCTGGCGCTGGGAGCAGCTGGGCTGCATTTCGGTGTCAAACGACCGGCGCTCGACACCGCCAGGGTCCGCGCACAGCAGTATGAGTACGATCTGGCCGTCGTTCGAGGGCGCCTGGATGAAGCCATGAACGCCATTGCCGCCATCGAAGGCAGGCTGGCCATTGAAGAAAGCACCCGCCGCGGCCTGGAAACCAGCCTGCGAACGGCTCAGGCGGAACTCGGCCGGGCCCACGACTCCATCGCGTTCTACGAGCAGCTCATGCCGCCGGGTCCCAATGGGGCCGTCAGTGTGCGCGCCCTTGATATCGAGAGGGCCGGCCCCAATCTGAGGTACAGGGTGCTGTTGATGCGCAGTGGTTCGAACGGCAAACCCTTCAAGGGTTCCCTGCAGTTCGTTGCAACAGGCAGCCAGAATGGCGAGGAAGTCTCTGTGACGCTGAAACCGGCCACCTTGCCGGGCGCGCGGGGGGCTGTGCCCGAACAGGCCGCGGATGCGGATTCCGATGGCGCCGATTCCGGGGCCGAGGCGTTTGAGCTGTCGTTCGGCGAGTTTCAGCGCAGCGGCGGCCTGCTGAGCCTGCCGGAAGGCTTCGTGCCTGAATCGGTGACGGTGAATGTGCTGGAAGGCAAGGTTCTGCGCGTATCGCGCAGTGTGGAGATCCCCAAGCCGGGTTAAGGAAGCTCTGAACAACTCGTCGCGCCGCATGCATTCCCGGATTCGGGCGGTCTGCTGTGCTGCAAATACTCGCGATAGCTACGGCTATCGCTGCGCTTTGCGCCTTGCCGCCCATCCCGATCCAGGACGTCTGCTTACCGCTCGAATTATTCAGAGCTTCCTTTTAGCGTTAACAGGCCCTAATGCCAGTCTTCGTCAAGGGGCCGGATGCTATAGTAGTAAACAATCTTTTTGTGCAGGCTGTATCCCTGCCGGAGTCTTTCATGAGCAATATTGTCGAGTCCGTCGATCTTCAGGCGCCGCCTTCCCCCATCATCTTTTCCGACGCGGCGGCCGCGAAAGTAAAAGAGCTGCTGGCCGAAGAAGCCAACCCCGAACTCAAGCTGCGCGTCTTCGTGCAGGGCGGCGGGTGTTCCGGCTTCCAGTACGGGTTCACCTTCGATGAAACCGTCAACGATGACGACACCACCATCGAGAAGGAAGGGGTGGAGCTCCTGGTCGACCCGATGAGCTTCCAGTATCTGGTCGGAGCCGAAATCGACTACAAGGACGATCTCGAAGGCGCCCAGTTCGTCATTCGCAACCCGAATGCCAACACGACCTGCGGCTGCGGGTCGTCCTTCGCGCCCTGAGCCCGCGCCCTTGCCTCGTGGCGAAGAAGCGCCGCCCGGCGCTTCTTCACGGAGCGGCTCCAGCGGCCCGGCTACTGGCGGCCGTGGTCAGGCCAAGTATTTGCAGCCCAATATCGTCGGCTTGCGGGCGCCCGTGACCTCGGGCAGGCCCGCGGGTCTGCGCATATCATGGCACCACGCCAGCCAGGCGAAGGCGGCGGCTTCCACCCACTGAGCCGGCAGGCCGTGTTCGTCGGTGCTGCTCAGGCGGCAAGGCAGAGCGGCCCGCAGGGCGTCCAGCAGCGCGCCGTTGCATGCGCCGCCCCCGCACACCAGCACATCTTCGGCATCGCCCGCATGGCGGCGGATCGCCGCGGCCGCGCTCTGAGCCGTCAATTGCAGCAAGGTGGCCTGGACATCGGCCGCATCCGCCTCGGTGCTCATCCCCGCGGCTTCCGCCAGCCGGCGTTCCAGCCATGCCGGGTTGAAATCGTCGCGCCCCGTGGATTTCGGGGGCGGCAGGGCAAACCAGGGATCCGCCAGCATGTTTTCCAGCAACCCCGGCAGCGGCCGGCCCGATGCCGCCCAGGCTCCGTCTTCATCGTAGGCGCGGCCAAGGTGCCGCTGGATCCAGGCGTCCATCAGCATGTTGGCCGGCCCGGTATCGAAGCCCAGGATGCCGCCATCGGCACGCAGCACCGTGATATTGGCGATCCCCCCCAGGTTCAGCACCACACGGGTACGTTCGGTTGAGAACTGGGCAGCATGGAAGGCGGGCACCAGGGGCGCGCCCTGGCCGCCCGCCGCAATATCACGGCTGCGGAAATCAGCGACGACGTCGATGCCGGTCAGTTCGGCAAGCCGGGCGGGAGCGTTGAGCTGAATGGTGTAGCCGAGGCCGGGGCGGTGGCGGACCGTCTGGCCATGCGCACCGATGGCGGTGATGTCGGCAGCCGCCAGGCCGGCCGAATCGAGCACGCCGGCCACGGCGCCGGCATAGAGCGTTGCGAGTTCGGCCGCGGCCAAGACGGCCCGGCCGAGTTCATCGGGGCCGGAAACATTCAGCGCAAGAAGCTCGCGGCGCAGGGCGGGCGGCATTGCAATGCTGGCACCGGCCCGCGCCCGCGCCCGGCCCGACTCATCGAACCCGAGCAGCACGGCATCGACGGCGTCGAGGCTGGTGCCCGACATGATGCCGATATATGCCTTCCCGGTGTTCAGGGGCATGGGCTTACTGCTGGCTGGCGACCTGTACCGTTACGCCGTCGGCGCCGGCAACGGCGGGACCCTGGAGCAATTCGATATGGTCGCGGTATTGTGCGACGACCGTATCGAATTGCTGGCGTTCGGAGGCGTTGAGCGTGCGTGCAACGGGAAGATCGATGGACAGCGGGTCGACCGGCTTGTTGTTCACGCGGAATTCATAGTGCAGGTGCGGCCCGGTGGACCAGCCCGTCGAGCCGACATAGCCGATGTGTGTGCCCTGGCTGACCTTCACGCCCTTCTTGATGCCATTGGCGAAGCCCTTCTGGTGCGCATAGAGCGTGGTGATGTCGCCGTGGTGTTCGAGAATGATGGTGTTGCCGTAGCCCCGCTGCCAGCCCGCGAACTTGACGACACCGTCGGCGGTGGCCAGTATGGGCGTGCCGCTGGGGGCGGCGTAATCGACCCCATTGTGCTGGCGCCAGCCGCCATGAACGGGATGGCGGCGGCCACCGAAGGTGGAGCTGATGCGGCTGAACTTGAGCGCATTGCGCAGGAAGGCGCCTTTCAGGCTCTGGCCGTCGAAATCGTAGTAGCCGCCCGAAGATGATTCGGGTGCGAACCAGACCGCGTCGTGGGTCTTGCCTTTGTTGAGGAATTCGAGCGCAAGAACCCGGCCCGCGCCGACGTCGCGGCCTTCGCTGGAATAGGTTTCGTAGACGAGCCGGAACCGGTCGCCTTTGCGGAGGTCTTGCATGAAGTCGATCTTGCTGCCCAGGATTTCGACCATCTGGAAGGTGATGTTGTCGGGAATGTCCGCGGCATCGGTGGCGCCGAACAGCGAGCTGGTGATCTCGCCCTCTGCGATGCGGATCTGGGTGTCGGCCACCTGTTCCTGTTCGGAGGCGGTGAAGCCGCCGCTGCCGTCGGGGGTGACTTCCAGCCACCGGCTGACGTAGCGGCCCTGGTCGCGCGCGCCCGGCGTGTGGTCGTAGCGCAGGGAGACCAGGCGGCCTTCGTGGTCGAGCGCGACCCGGATCACGCGGCCGGGATACAGCTTGTAGATCGAGCGGGCGGAAGGTTCCTGGACGAGAAACGCCTGCAGGCCCGCTTCCTGGACGTGAAGACGCTGCAGCAGGGCCGCCAGCGTGTCGCCGCGGCGGATGACCGTTTCACTGATGAAGGGATCGCTGCCCGCGGTTTCCGAGAGCGCTTCGATATCGGGCAGCGGCAACACGCTTTCGGCGGTGTAGATCACGGGTTTTTCCGGTGGCTGCACGACGGCAAGCGCGCCGGCCGTGGCGAACAGGCCCAGGGACACCAGAAGAATGCTTTTTCGGAAGAGATGAAACGGTTTGCGATGCGCGCGCATTGCCTTGCGCAGGGATGGCGTTTCGGGAATCCCTTTTTCGGACATGGACGAAAACCTGGATGATAAGATGCTGCGGTTGCCGACGTGCACGACCCCGCCCGCATGCGGGGTAGTAATTAGCACGCTATGCTATCTGATTAGCGGAAGGTTTTCGAGACTTTTTCCGAATTTTTACCCAATAATTTCACTCCGAACGAATCTGCCCAGGCAGACCATCCATCTATGCCGCCCAACGAAGCCCCCATCACACCGGAAGTCGAACAGGATCTGAACGTGGTCAAAAGGGGCTGCGACGAGCTGCTGGTCGAATCCGAATTCCTCCGCAAGCTCGCCCGCAGCCGCGTTCAGAACAAGCCCCTGCGCATCAAGCTGGGGCTGGACCCCACCGCGCCCGACATCCACCTTGGGCATACGGTGGTGCTGAACAAGCTGCGCCAGCTGCAGGACCTCGGCCATACCGTGATTTTCCTCATCGGCGACTTCACGGCCCTCATCGGCGACCCCAGCGGGCGCAACAGCACCCGTCCGCCGCTCACGGCCGAGCAGATCCACGAAAACGCCAAGACTTATTACGCCCAGGCGAGCATGGTGCTGGATTCCGCCCGTACCGAGATCCGCTACAACTCGGAATGGTGCGACAAGCTCGGCACCCGCGGCCTGATCCAGCTGGCGTCGCGCTATACCGTGGCCCGCATGATGGAGCGCGAGGATTTCACGCGCCGCTTCAAGGGCGGCATCCCGATCTCGGTGCACGAGTTCCTGTATCCGCTGCTGCAAGGATACGATTCGGTCGTGCTGGAAGCGGATCTCGAACTGGGCGGCACCGACCAGAAGTTCAACCTGCTGGTCGGCCGCGAGCTGCAGAAGGAATACGGCAAGGAGCCTCAGTGCATCCTGACCATGCCGCTGCTCGAAGGAACGGACGGTGTCGACAAGATGTCGAAGTCCAAGGGCAATTACATCGGCATCACCGAAGCGCCCGATTCGATGTTCGGCAAGCTCATGTCCATTTCCGACACGCTGATGTGGCGTTACTATGAATTGCTTTCCTTCCGCTCGATGGACGATATCGGGCGCCTGCAGAAGCAGGTGGAGGAAGGTCTCAACCCGCGGGAAGCCAAGGTCGCGCTTGCGCAGGAAATCGTCGCGCGCTTCCATTCCGCGCGCCACGCGGCCGATGCCCTGGCGGCATTCGAAGCGCGTTTCCGCGATGGGGCGATTCCCGAAGACATGCCCGAAGTCAATGTCGGGCAGGCGCCCATGGGTATACTGAAGATTCTGCGGGAGGCCGGTCTGGCCGCCTCGGGTTCCGAGGCTCAGCGCAACGTCGAGCAAGGCGGGGTGCGGGTCGATGGCCAGCGCATCGAGGACAAATCCCTGCAATTGCCCGCAGGCACTTACGTGGTACAGGTCGGCAAACGCAAGTTTGCCCGCATAACGCTAACAGCTTGACCTTCAGGAGTTCGCGATGAAGCTTATCAGTGAGTCGTTTACGGATCAGGGAAACATCCCTGAACGCTACGCCTTCGCCAAACCGGACGGCCATACACACGTGGCGCTGTCGGGCAATGAAAACCCGCATCTTGCCTGGTCCGACGCTCCGGCCGCCGCGCAGTCGTTCGTCGTCATCTGCCATGATCCCGATGTTCCCAGCAAGCCGGACGACGTCAACCAGGAAGGGCGGGAAATCCCCGACACTCTGCCGCGCGTCGACTTCTTCCACTGGGTGCTCGTCGACATCCCGGCCCATACCACGCAGATTGCCGCGGGGGCGTATTCCAATGGCATCACCCCGCGAGGCAAGGCCGGCCCGCTCGCGCTCGACGGCACGCGCCAGGGTCTGAACGACTACACAGCCTGGTTCGCCAGCGACCGCGACATGAGCGGCGACTACTTCGGCTACGATGGGCCGTGCCCGCCCTGGAACGATGCGCTCCTGCACCGCTACGTCTTCACCGTGTATGCGCTCGACATCCAGGAACTCCCCGTCGAGGGCAAGTTCACAGGCAAGGACGTCATGGCGGCCATGCAGGGGCATATCCTGGGCCAGGCATCCATCACCGGCATTTACACGCTGAACCCGCGGCTGATCGGCGCGTAGCGGCCCGCATGGCGCGCGGCCCCGGGGGCTTCCGGGCAGCGGGGCCCGTTGCGGCGACGCGTGCGCTCGGCGCGCCCGCCGCCGATTCCGCTTTGGCCGGTGGTTTCCGGGGGTTCAGGCTAAAATGAAAGATTATTTTCTTGCAATCCAAGGATCCCCCCATGTTTGACCGCTCCCGCACCCTTGATCAGGTCGATGCCGAAGTCTGGGCAGCCGTTCAGAAAGAGAACGAGCGCCAGGAACAGCACATCGAGCTGATCGCTTCCGAGAACTACACCAGCCCGGCCGTGATGCAGGCCCAGGGTACGCAGCTGACCAACAAGTACGCGGAAGGGTATCCGGGCAGGCGCTATTACGGCGGTTGCGAATACGTCGACATCGTCGAACAGCTGGCCATCGACCGCCTGAAGGAAATCTTCGGCGCGGAAGCCGCCAACGTCCAGCCGAATTCCGGCTCGCAGGCCAATCAGGGCGTCTACATGGCCGTGCTCCAGCCCGGCGACACCGTGCTGGGCATGAGCCTGGCCGAAGGCGGCCACCTTACGCACGGTTCGCCCGTCAATGCCTCGGGCAAGCTGTACAACTTCGTTTCCTATGGGCTGAACGACAAGGAAGAACTCGATTACGACCAGCTCGAACAGCTGGCGCGCGAACACAAGCCCAAACTGATCGTGGGCGGCGCGTCCGCCTACGCGCTGCGCATCGACTTCGAACGCATGGCCCGCATCGCCCGCGACAACGGCGCGCTCTTCATGGTCGACATTGCGCACTATGCCGGCCTGGTCGCCGGCGGCGCCTATCCGAACCCCGTTCCCCATGCCGACTTCGTCACCTCCACGACGCACAAGTCCCTGCGGGGCCCGCGCGGCGGCGTCATCATGATGAAGGCCGAACACGAAAAGATCATCAATTCCGCCATCTTCCCGGGGATCCAGGGCGGGCCGCTGATGCACGTCATTGCCGCCAAGGCCGTGTCCTTCAAAGAAGCGCTGTCGCCTGAATTCAAGACTTATGCCGCTCAGGTGCTGAAGAACGCGCAGGCCCTGGCCGCCACACTGGTCGAGCGCGGCCTGCGCATCGTCTCCGGCCGCACCGAAAGCCACGTGATGCTGGTCGACCTCCGCGCCAAGGGCATTACCGGCAAGGACGCGGAAATCGCCCTGGGCAAGGCCCATATCACGGTCAACAAGAACGCCATTCCCAACGATCCTGAAAAGCCCTTCGTGACCAGCGGCGTGCGCCTCGGCTCGCCCGCCATGACCACCCGCGGCTTCAAGGAAGAAGAAGCCCGGCTCACCGCGCATCTCATCGCCGACGTGCTGGACAACCCCAACGACGAGGCCAACCTGGCCGCGGTGCGTGCGCGCGTCAACGAGCTGACGGCGCGCTTCCCCGTCTACCGTTGATGATCCAAGGCGCCGTTCCGCAATGAGATGCCCCTTCTGCAACCGCAGCGATACCCAGGTGATCGACACGCGGGTGCTGGAAGAAGGCGATGTCATCCGCCGCCGCCGGCGCTGTGCCGCCTGTGAGCGGCGCTTCACCACCTATGAGCGGGCCGAACTGCTCATGCCCGCGGTGGTGAAGCGCAACGGTACACGCACGGAATTCGATATCGCCAAGCTGGAAGCCAGCATGAAGCTCGCCCTGCGCAAGCGGCCGGTAAGCACCGACGCGATGGAGTCGGCCGTGGAGCGGATACGCGACAAGCTGCTGCATTGTGGGCAGAAGGAAGTGACCTCGCGCTTCATCGGCGACCTGGTCATGGCCGAATTGCGTGAACTGGACGAAGTGGCCTATGTGCGTTTCGCTTCGGTGTACCGCAGTTTCGAGGACGTCGGCGAGTTCGTGAAGGCGATCAGCGAGTTCCAGTCTCCCAGGGGCACGGAATGACCATCGCCGGCGCAAGCGATGCACACTGGATGCGCCACGCGCTGACGCTGGCCGAGACTTCTCTTTACCTGACGGCGCCGAATCCCCGCGTGGGCTGCGTCATCGTGCGCGACGAACATATTCTGGGTCAGGGGGCTACACAGCCCGCGGGCGGCCCGCATGCTGAAATCGTCGCTCTGCGCGATGCCGCCGCCAAGGGGCATGGCCTGGGCGGTGCGACCGTCTACGTCACCCTGGAACCCTGCAATCATCACGGCCGGACACCTCCCTGCGTGGACGCGCTGATCGCGGCCGCGCCGGATCGCGTGGTCATAGCAATGTGCGATCCCAATCCGCTGGTGGGGGGGCGGGGCCTGGCCCGGCTGCGGGCCGCCGGCATCGCGGTCACCACCGGGGTGTGCGCCGAAGACGCGCTCGCCCTGAACCCCGGTTTCGTTTCGCGCATGACCCGCGGCCTGCCCTGGGTATGGCTGAAATCCGGCGTATCGCTCGACGGGCACACTGCCTTGCACGACGGGCAGTCGCAATGGATTACCGGCCCGCTTGCGCGCGCCGACGGCCACCATTGGCGCGCCCGTGGCTGCGTCACGCTCACCGGCATCGGCACGGTGCGCGGCGACGACCCCAGGATGACCGTGCGCGAGGTCGAAACCCCTCGGCAGCCCATCCGGGCCGTCGTCGATACGCGTTTCGAAATCAGCGAGGACGCGCGCCTGTTCGATGGCGGCAAGGTCTGGGTCTTCGTATGCCGCATCGATCAGGCGAAGGCCGAACGCCTGGCGCGGCGCAATGCCGAAGTCGTCGTCATGCCCAGCTCTCCCCGGGGCATCGACCTGCCTTCGCTCATGCGGTGGCTGGCGGCGCACGAAATCAACGAAGTCCACGTCGAAGCCGGTGCCCGGCTGTCCGGCGCCCTGCTGGAAAGCGGCAGCGTCGATGAGCTGCTGGTCTACATGGCGCCCATGCTGCTGGGGCAGGGCCGCGGCATGGCCGACATGCCCGCCGTGGCGGCGCTGGCGGCCGCGCAGCGCTTCGAATTCACTGAAGCGGTGCAGGTCGGTACCGACATGCGCCTGCGCCTGCGGCATCCCGGGCATTGGGCGGCGCTCGTACAGGCGCTCGACCAGGTGGCGCAGCGCCATCAGGCCGACTGACCTCGCGTCCATGCCCGGGTTTGTCGTGTACGACGAGGTCAAGCGGGGCAATATCAATGCGGCGCCGCAGGCGCCCCTGCAAGGGGACGAGGAAGCTCCGGCCGGCGGGCCGGGGTTCTTCGCCATGACACATTGAAGGAAGTCATGTTCACAGGAATCGTCACGGCAGTCGGCCGTATCACTGAAGTATCACCTCTGGCTCAGGGCGGCCCGGATGCCGGCGTGCGCCTGACCATCCACGCCCCGGGCTTCCTGCGCGAGAGCACGCGCCTGGGCGATTCGATCGCCATCCAGGGAGCCTGCATGACCGTTGTCGCCATGCGGGCCGACGAGTTCCAGGTGGACGTCTCGCGCGAAAGCCTGGATCGCACCGCCGGCCTGAGCCAGACCGGCGAGGTGAACCTGGAGCATGCCATGCGTCTGGGCGACAGCCTCGACGGGCATATCGTCTCCGGCCACGTCGACGGCACCGGCCTCGTCACCGTATTCGCCCCTGTCGGCGAATCATGGAGTCTGCGCATCCTGGTGTCCACGGCACTGGGCCGCTACATGGCGTACAAAGGGTCCGTCACAGTCAACGGCGTGAGTCTCACCGTGAACTCGGTCGAAGACCGCGAAGACGGCTGCGAGATCGGCATCAACCTCATCCCTCATACCGTGCAGGTGACCACGCTGAAAGCCCTGGGCGAAGGCGCGAAGGTGAACATCGAGATCGACATGATCGCCCGCTACTGCGAGCGCCTGCTGGGCGCGCGGGCAGAGGGCGGCGGCGGTACTTGAGAAAGATTTTCTTCATGCTACAATGGCGAGCTTCGCATGACACGAAGCCTGCCATTGGCGGTTTTTGTGGCTTCGCGGTACGGACAGGTGGCCGAGTGGTTGAAGGCGCACGCCTGGAAAGCGTGTATACGTGAATAGCGTATCGGGGGTTCGAATCCCCCTCTGTCCGCCAGGATTCATCCCAAGATAGTCTATCTATTAAGCCCGCATGAGTAATTTTGCGGGCTTCTTGCCGTCCAGGTCTGTTCGGTTGGTTCCATTGGCTTATGATTTATGACGGCACTTCCAATGAATCGAAAAAAATCGTCATGAAACCATCTGGTCTAACTGTACACGAAGCTAAACCTAAGGGAAGGCTATATAAACTTCCGGGCGGCACGGGTCCGTATCCACGCGGGACTGAAGAGAACCTGCGGTATCGGCTTGGCGCGTATGGTTGCATAATCATGATATAGAAACCCTCTGCGTGGTGCATGGATGGCGGCGCGGCTTCACGGAAGCCGTTGACAGCAAGGAGATTTTGACGGTACTTTGAAAGCGATCTAGCGGCCATCAGGACGAAATACCGCCATGGCGCTATTCGGGTGTCACGGTACGGCAGATCAAGCGAAATCTTCCCCTTTCGTGCATTTTTGTTGCGTTGATAAATACCACATAATGTCTGCTAACAATAATATTGAGAAAATAGAGCCCGTGCGAAAGGTGACGCTTCTTATGGAAGTGGTTAATGCGATCGCAGATCTGATGATGAGAGGAGTCTGGCGTCCAGGGGATATGATCCCCACGGAAAAGGAGCTGGCCGATCGATTCGGAGTGGGCCGTTCGACGATACGAGAGGCCATCAAGAGTCTTGCTGTATTTGGGATTCTCGAGGCCCGCCCAGGCGAGGGGTCTTTCGTACAGCAGCCAGATTCAGACGTGTTGTCCGGCGCGTTTCTGTGGGGATTGCTTCTCAGTGAGCGAAACATCGATGAGTTGGTTGATGTACGTATCCTGATTGAGTGTGAGTGCGCGCGTCTTGCAGCAGAGAAGCGAAACCAGACGGACCTCGATATATTATCGGAGTTGCTGGAAAAAATGAAAAAAGAACGCAATAACAAGGAGCTGCTTGCGCTGGATAATCAGTTCCATATTGAAATCGCACGGATCAGCCAAAATGCCTTACTGAAGAACATTTCACAGACTATTCAGAGAATGGTCGGTGTCTGGTTTCTGTCCGCTTACGACAGGTCGGATACGCGCGTGGACGCGCTGGCCGAGCATACCGCGATTTTTTCGGCGATTCGTGAGGGAAATGCTCCCGTCGCTATGTTGGCGATGGGTCGCCATATCGAGATTTCGGGCGCTAGGCTGATCGAAAAAATGCGCACTGGCAGTTAGCGCGTTGTTGTGCAAGCGGCCTGGCTGGCGCCTGGCGAGAGTCAGGTTGTCGCAGTGTGCGCGCATTGTGCTGCTGGCTTAGGGCCTGTTGACGCTAAAAGGAGGCTTGCACTGGCTGGATATCGGGTGGCAGGCTAGGCGTGCATGGCGCCGCATGGCCGCTCCCTGCAAGGCCTGCGCAACGACGCATGGCGCCCGATATCCAGCCAGCCCGCAGGGTGAGTACGCAAACGCGCGCCTGGCTGCGTTGCGAATGCTCGCCGGGGGGCTGCCACGACTGCGCTTCGCGCCTTGCCATCCACACGTTTGCGTACTCATGCGAGCCTCCTTTTAGTATCAACAGGCCCTAGGCAGACTTCCTTAAGGGCCAAACAGGATACGGCATTGCATCAGTGTGTTGAGTGCAAGGAGGTTGACTTTCCAAAAAAGAAACGCTTATCATGTCTGACATTCAGACATTAACAAGAGCTAGTGCCTCCCGACAGCTCCGGCGCCCCCGGATTGGCGTTAGTCACTGTAGCCTTCACGGAGACGTCAAGCCATGCTCACCCTCATCTGGCTCTCTGACAGACTTGATCGCTTGGTTCAACGTATGGGCGCGCTTGGGTCGTATGCCATGCTGGCCTTGATCGCAGTCATTATGTTCGACGTGATCGTCAGGCGCTTCTCGAGCTTGCAGGTATGGCTGATGAGTACTCCCGTAGGGCCTTATCTCACTTCTACGCGGCTGCAGGAACTGGAGTGGCATATACATGCTGTTGTAGTGTTTCTGGCGCTTGGCTATGCCTATATGCGAGATGCTCATGTGCGTATCGATATAGTGCGTCAACGCTTCGGTGCACGCGGGCAGGCCGTAATTGAGTTGGCGGGCCTTCTCATTCTTATGATTCCCTTTCTTGCGGTCGTCGGTTATTTCGGATGGTTCTTTGTTGAGCGCTCCTATATCTCCGGAGAGGGCTCGTCCAGCATGGCAGGATTGGGGAATCGCTGGATCATAAAGAGTTTTCTGGTTGCTGGTGTGGTGCTCGCCCTGTGTGCCGCTCTCTCGGTGCTGACGAGGATCATTCTCTTCTTATCTGGACGGCATCGTGAAGCTGCGCTTTCCAGGCTGCCCATGCTGACCGACAAGGCATGAAGAACGATTCCTTATAACGATAAAAAGAAAGGTTCACGGAGACAGCTATGTCGGCAGGCGAGATACTGAGTATTGCGATGTTTGTGACGTTGATGGTAGCGCTTTTCAGCGGCTTTCCGGTTGCCTATGTCATTGGTGGAGTAGGGTTGCTGTTCGGTGCCATTGGATGGTTGGTCGGCTATTTTTCCCTGATTGAGTTCTTTAATTTGATTCCGCGCATCTGGGGACAGGCGGCCGATAATTTGATCATGGTGGCGATACCGTGTTTTATTTTTATGGGCGTCATGCTGGAGCGTAGTCGCATTGCCGAAGACCTGCTCGACGTTTTAGCCATATTGCTGGCCAGAGTGCCGGGTGGGCTGGCTCTTGCCGTAACGCTGCTAGGAGGGATCATGGCTGCGACGACGGGCATTATTGGAGCTTCGGTCATTATGATGACGCTGATGGCCTTGCCGGTTATGTTACGGCACGGATATGAAAAAGGTTTTGCGACGGGTACGATTGCCTCGTCGGCTACCCTGGGTATCCTGTTGCCACCCAGCATTATGCTGGTGATCATGGGCGATCTGCTGTCCATTTCAGTTGGACGTCTGTTTCTGGCGGCCGTCTTTCCGGGGCTGCTGCTGCTTTCTCTTTATGCCCTATATGTGGTCTTCTATGCCTGGTTGCGGCCGCAATATGCTCCCAGACTGCGTAATACGACGAAGTCCATCACCGCCTGGGAATTGTCCCTACGTTGCTGCAAAGCGATTGTGGCGCCCGCGATTCTTATCGTGTTGGTGCTGGGGTCTATCTTCGGGGGTGTGGCCACACCGACTGAAGCGGCGGGTGTCGGCGCATTTGGTGCGATATTTCTGGCGATGTGTGTGCGCCGCTTTAATCGTTCTACGCTTGCAGATGTGTGCAGAACGACTGCTCTGACGGTTGGCATGATCTTCATGATCATGATCGGCGCAACTGTATTTTCATACGTCTTCAGATCTCTGGGTGGCGAAGCGCTCATCGTTGATGCCTTGACGGGAATGGGAATCGGTGCCTGGGGAACTCTGACCGTTCTCATGCTCGTCGTTTTTCTTCTGGGCTTCTTCTTCGACTGGATTGAGATCACTCTGATCATCCTGCCCATCTTTGGTCCTATCGTTAGTAACCTGGATTTTGGTGAGCATGTGCGTTCCTCTGAAGTCGTTTACTGGTTTGCCATCCTGATGGCGGTCAATATGCAGACTTCTTTTTTAACGCCCCCATTTGGCATGGCGCTGTTCTTCGTTAAAGGGGCCGCACCGAAGATGGTGAAGATGGAAGAGCTCTATAGGGGGGCCATCCCTTTCATTTGCCTTCAGTTGCTGGGCCTTGCCATGATCATGGCGTGGCCGGTCATTTCGCTTGGGCTTCAAAGGCCATAACAACAGGCTCGGTCACCATGGTGGGGTTTGGCCGGGGCTTGATAAATAGGAGACACCATGAAACTCAAAACGTTGCTTTCCGCATGTGTATTGGCAGCTGTGAGCGTATCCGCGCACGCTGATGTGAAACCCGTAAGATGGAAACTGCATTCAGCCTATGCGAGTACACAGACTGTTACGGGTACTGGGAGCAAGCAGTTCAGCGAGCGGGTAAAAGCCTTGACGGACGGCAAAGTGGAGTTGCGCCTGTTTGAGCCCGGCGCGCTGCTTCCCGCTTTGGATTATTACGATGCGGTGTCCGAAGGATCCATCGAGATGGCTTGGGGATCCCCGGCTTTCTATGCATCCAAAAATACAGCTTATATGCTGTTTGCCTCGGTCCCTTTTGGTCCCGCTGCCGGCGAGTACCTGGCGTGGATGAAGCATGGTGGTGGTGCTAAGCTGTGGGCAGATCTGCTCGCCAAGGACAATCTGGTCAGTATTCCTTGCGGGTTGGTTGCTCCGGAGGCCGCAGGCTGGTTCAGGAATGAAATCAAGGGGCCCGAAGATCTCGTGGGTTTGAAGATCAGATTCCTGGGCTTGGGAGGGCGTGTCATGCAGAAACTGGGTGCCTCTCCGCAATTGCTGGCGCCGGGCGACATCTACACAGCCTTGGAAATGGGTACACTGGATGCCACTGAATTCTCAATGCCGGTTCAGGACGAACAGCTGGGCTTCTATGAAATTGCCAAGCATTATTATTTTCCTGGCTGGCATCAGCAAGCCACCTTTCTGGATGTCCTGATCCACAAACCGTACTACGACAAGCTCTCGGATCAGCAGCGCGCAGTTCTGCATGCCGCCTGCGATGCGCAGATCACGACCAGTATCGCGGACGGAGAAGGTTTGAATTTCCCGGCCATACACCGATTGACGCAGGAAAAAGGCGCACAGCTGCATCAGTTGAGTGACGAGATGCTTGATGCGTTTCGTAGCGCCTGGAATGAAGTGCGGGATGAGGAAGTTGCCAAAAACCCTGATTTCGCCCGAGTGTGGGAGTCGTACGAGACGTTCCGCAAGGAGTATGCCGTGTGGAAAGACCACGCCTACTTGAAATAAAAGCAGGAAGGGTAAGCGCTGTGCCGGTATCGCCGTCAGGGCGATGCCGGGTTTTGCATCATGTCTGCCGGGTAGTGGTATGAAAGCGTTATTGGCTCGTAGAATCGACCGAAAACTCCAGAAAGCGCAGTCGATTGCCGATTTGCGACAACTGGCCTATGCCCGGCTTCCCCGTGCGGTATTCGATTTTATTGATGGGGGAGCGGCATCAGAGCGAACTTTACGCGAGAATGCCAGCGCATTCGATGACTGGCTGTTGATGCCGCGTGTCGCAGTGGATGTCAGTGACCGTAGTACTCAGACTCTCCTTCTGGGCAAGCAAATGCGCTTCCCCTTTCTTTTCTCACCGACGGGGCTTTCGGGGATATTCTGGCCGAATGGGGAAGTCGCGGCTGCGCGAGCAGCAGAACGTGCCGGCGTGCCGTATTGCCTGTCCACCAATTCGGTTGCTTCTTTGGAGGACGTGGCGCGCGCCGTGCCAGATGGTGATCGCTGGTTCCAGCTGTATTTTCTTCGGGATCGTGGCTGGATGAATACACTGCTCGATCGGGCTGCGCGTGCTGACTATCGAGTGCTTTGCCTTACTGTCGACCTACCGCTGACCGGGCGACGTGAGCGCGATGCACGCAATGCTTTTACGATTCCGCTACGGCCTCGGTTGGCCACGCTGGCCAATATGGCCAGCCGCCCGGGGTGGCTTGTGGGTGCATTGAAATCGCAGCCTAGATTTGGCAATTTTGAGAGCAACGGGAAATCCGGATTTACGAGCGTGGCACAGCATGTGGCCACCATGATGGACCCCTCGGCAAATTGGGATGATATCGCCTGTGTCAGGGAACAATGGCGCGGGCCAATGATGCTCAAGGGTCTGCTGCATCCCGAGGATGCGGAAAAGGCAGTAGCGCTGGGTATTGAGGCGGTCATGGTGTCCAACCACGGTGGGCGCCAACTTGATCAGTCACCTGCCGCTGTCACCGCCTTGCCCGCAATTGTTGCGGCGATAGGGGGGCAGGCTGAAGTGTTTATCGATGGTGGCATATCGCGAGGGACAGATATCCTGAAAGCGCTGGCGCTCGGCGCTCGGGGTGTCGGCTTGGGAAGGTCCATGCTTTGGGGTTTGTCCGCAGCTGGCGAGCGAGGGGTTGATCGGGCGCTGGAAATTCTGGAACAAGAACTCGATAGTTCTATGGCCCTGCTCGGAACGCCCAGTACATCAGATATCTCCAGAGCGTGTGTGATCAGTCGATTTGTATCGTCGTAGTTTATCCCTGTATCGGTTTGATGATGCGCCGTATCACCGTGCACGGCCCGGCCGTGCCACGCTCCCGCGGTCAGCATGCGAGTCTGATCACCTGCGCCGCAGTTCCAGTCCCGAACCGACGTCCGGCCACTTCTCCACGGCTGGTGGCCGGGCTGCTGTACCTGCAACATGCCTTCGACATGTCCGATGAGGGAGTCGTTTGGCGGTGGGTGGAGAATCTCTACTGGCAAGTGTTCACTGGGGAAACCTATCTGCAAACCGAGCCGCCGATTGATCCGTCGAGTCTGACGCGCTGGCGCAAGCTGCTAGGCGAAGCCGGCATGGAGGGATTGCCGGCCATTTCGCTCATGCCGGCCAGTGACTAGCCAAATCAAATGATAGTTGCCGCTGATGGCGAATCGAGAGCAGATACACCGTGTCCCTGATTTGCGCATACAGCAGCAGGTAGTGCGTCATCACGTACTCGCGCAGTTCGCTGTCTGGGGCAATGGCGTTGAGTTGTTTAGCCAGTCGCGTCATGCCGTTGCCTGTCTCCACGGAGCGGACGGGGCGGTCGAGGAATGACCGGCCCATGCCGGGAAAGCGCTCCAGATTGGGGATGACGGTCTCTGTCAGTTCGTCCAGCAGCGCATCGAATGCTTGCGGGGCTTCGGCTTCCAGCAGGAACGCTTCGACCTCTTCAAGATTGCGCTCGAAGTTGGCGGTGAGCTTGACGGTATGGCGGGCTGTCACGGCACGAAGCTATCAGTTAGCGGGCTGTTCTGGTGGCGCGGCCACGCTTAAGAGCAGACAGAGTGCCGCGAGCGTCTTTTACCTTGCCTGCCGATATGTCGGCCAAGCCCTTGCTGGCGTCTTCGATCAACAACAAATGGATACGCTCGCGCTCCAACCGGTGGTAGTAATCCAGTCGCTGGGCGTCGATGATGGCAACGTAGCTTTCGCCGTTTTTTGTGACGATTTTCTCGGCACCAGCCTTCACCTGGTCGGCGAGTTCGGACAGATTGGCCCTGGCTTGGGACAGCGGGATAACATCGCTGGCTGAGATTGACATGACTGACTCCATAGGCTCGTAATTTGTACAGAATAACGTGCATTATATCGCAGGGATGTGCTTTTACGAAGAGATCTCTTGTGACTGAGCTCTCTTTTGATCGCAAGTTGGCCGGGAAACCCGGTGAGCAACGGCTTTGGGTGGTGGAGAACTCCGACGGCCAGGCCAAGGCCTTGTAGTGGCCGCCTGCGCGTGCCAATCGGCGCTTGCCGTGGCATGTACGGGGCGCTTGTTCCGTCAGTCAAGGGTCGCGTCCGGCCCCCGTGTCCTTGCCTGGCGGCTGCGGGCCGCGCCAAGCGCCGCCCAGTACGGGGGAAGCTGGCTGTAACAGTAGATAGAAGCATGAAAGCCCCGCATGTCGGCTTTTGGCCGCTGCGCTTTTATCTCGCCATCATCGACCAAATCGCCAGAATCGCACTGAGCGCGCAGATGGCGGACAAGGCTATGGGAAGGGCGGGCGCAATAGGCCGAGGCACGCGCGCCAGCCTCAAGTGCCTTGCCCTTGACCAGCACATCATGGCCATTGGAATGGCGCCCGCCGCCAGCAAATAGACTGCCCACAGGACGGCTGGCCTGCCCGTGAGCCAGACCAGCCGGAACAACAGAATAAGGCTGGCGCACCACGTCAGCAATGTGCGAAACCATGCCAGCGCGGTACGCTCTGGCTGCAGGCCTTTGTCCTTCACTTCACCACCACGTACAGTATGCACGAAATAGCTGCCGCCACCACCATGCTGGTCAGCGGCGAGAGCATGGGGGAGCGAGGCAGAGGCGCTGACCTGCGCATGGCCTTCTGCACCTGGGACCAATGCCTATAGGCGAGAAGGGCCATCGATATGGTCATGCACATCATCAATACGCTCAAACCCTCGATCAATTTGCTGCCCCCGAAATAGTCGGCAAGCTGGTCGAAAACCAGCCCGGCGGCCAGCGTTGCCAGTGCCGTGCGGATCCACGCCAGAAATGTGCGTTCATTGGCCAGGGTAAAGCGGTAATCCGGTTCTTCGTCTTTTTCCGGTTCGATGGCTGAGGGCTGGATGTTCATGTGTCTGTCGCGAGATGGGTGGAGACGGAACGAGTCATTGTTAACGATACACCAAGCCTCTGAAGACGGGAACAGGCTGATGCCGGGCCCATATCCATGCTCGCGAGGCGGGTCGCTGGCCCTCTGGATGTATCGGCATGCAGACGCACAGAGGGTGCGGGTGAGAGGGTCTCAGGTCATGAGCCAGCCGCCAGCCACATCCAGCACCTGGCCCGTCACAAAGCGGGCTTGATCAGAGGCGAAGAAAAGGCAAGCGTCGGCGACTTCCTCAGGGGTGCCCAGGCGGCCCAATGCCGTTGTCCGGGTCACCGCATCGTTTATTTCCCTGGGTACGGTTGCGAGCAGGGGAGTGCTGATACGCCCTGGCGCAAGACCATTGACGGTGATATTGAACTCGCCGAGCTCAGCGGCCCAATGTCGGGTTAGCCCGATCAGCCCGGCTTTGGTTGCGGCGTAGTGTGCCGCAACAATGTCGCAATATGCCTTACCGGCAACAGAAGACATATTGATGATTCGGCCAGCCTTGTTCTGGATCATATGCGGTGTGGCTAAATGGGTCAGGTAAAATGCGCTGTTCAGGTTCACCGAGATGACGGTTTCCCATTCTTTGGGCGGCATTTCCCAAACCCTTAAGGCCCGGCCGCCGGTTTTTGGCGAGATGCCGACGTTATTGACCAGAATATCGATTCCGCCGAGCTCGGCGGTAATGGCCTCGAAAGCCGCCTTGCATTCTTCAAAGCTGGAAACGTCGGCATTGGCATACTTCACCCGGTGGCCCGCGGACTTTAGGTGTTTTTCCTGCTCGGCCCCATCCAC
Organism: Alcaligenaceae bacterium; assembly: GCA_013416455.1. Classification (GTDB taxonomy): domain Bacteria; phylum Pseudomonadota; class Gammaproteobacteria; order Burkholderiales; family Burkholderiaceae_B; genus Yanghanlia. The sequence goes on from JACCES010000001.1 coordinate 167,394, forward strand.
CGCGTTCAGGTCAATAAGCCCCACGCGGGCGCCTTCAGCCAGAAACGCCTCGACGATGGCCAGGCCGATGCCGCCCAGGGCACCGCTGACTATCACGGCTTTATTTGAAAACTTCATGGCTTGATCCTTTATCAGAAAGACAGCTTGCAGAAGAGCTCCGTCGTGCGGGCCGGAGCTTTGTCCTCGTTGCGGTTCGGATGGCGCGGCGTGGAACGAAGCCGTGCATGGGTGTGTAGTCAGGCGCCAGGTTCCTGATTCGACTGGCGCATAGCGATGACGGCATCCAATGCCAGGCAGCCTTGGCCCTCAGGCATGACCACGAAGGGATTGATGTCGACCGAGGCGATCTGTTCCTTTTTTGCATAGGCAAAACGGGACAGCGCCGCAAGGGCCTGATACAGGGCGTCCAGATCGGCCGGGGGCTGGCCTCTGGCCCCTTTGAGCAATGCGCTGCCTTTGACTTCATCGACCATGGCCTTGGCTTCCTTCACGTCGAAGGGGGCGAGACGGAAGCTTACGTCCTTCAGGATCTCCACAAAAACTCCCCCCAGGCCGAACATGATGACAGGCCCGAAAACAGGGTCCGTATTAACGCCAAGAATACACTCCACTCCCTCCGCAACCATTGGCGCGACGAGAATTCCATCTATTTGAGCCTCGGATGCATTGCGTTTCACGGCGGCCATAATATCGGCAAACCCCTGGGCGGTTTGCCTGTCGTCGGCAATGGACAATCTGACGCCGCCGATATCACTCTTATGAAGAATGTCGGGCGAGGCGATTTTCATGACAACCGGATAGCCAAGAAGTTTGGCTGCGTCGACCGCGGCTTCTGTAGTGCTGCAGACATGGGTCGGCACGACAGGAATTCCGGCTTGTCCAAGTGCGGCCAACGCTTGGGCTTCGTTCAGATTGACCTTGGGCAGCCGGATATGGCTGAATTCATCTGGAGATGCGCTTGTCTCGGTTGCGCAAGTATGATCGTTCAATTTTGCCATGGCACCGAGAGTCTGAATGGCGGTGCTAGGGTCGGAGAACACCATACATCCCATATCTTCGAGCTTTTTCTTGTTTTCGGAGGAAATTGCCGAGCTCAGGGCCATCAGTGTGTCAGGATACCTTGCGCGAATCTGTTCGACGAAGGTCTGCACATGTGGCGATAGGCTGGGCGAGGCTCCGACCGCCGCCAGGAAGACAACCAGGCTTCCATATTGATTATGGTCAATCATCAACTCGGCGGCGTAAGGGAGCAGATCCATTTCAGAAGTCGCCTGCCCGGTAATATCGACGGGGTTGTTCACTCCGGCGAAGGGTACTCTTTGAAGGAGAGCGTCGCGGGCCTCTTGTTTGAGCGGAGATAGCGATAGGCCGGCTTCTTCCGCGTCATCGGCCATCAGCGCGCCAACGCCGCCCGACATCGTCAATAGGCCGATATCCCGGTTTTTGGGTAAAGAGCGCGCGATCGAGAATGCATAGCCGAAGTTGAAGAACTCATCAATAGTCTTGGCGCGAATCACGCGATACTGTTTGAACAAGGTTTCATAGACAACGTCATCGCCGGACAGGGCGGCCGTATGCGAGGCGGCCGCCTTCGCTCCGGATGAGGTGCGTCCGACCTTGGTGACGATGACGGGTTTGCCCGCCTCCCGAGCGGCACGCAATGCCGCTCTCAATTTGTCGCCGTCGGTGCAGCCTTCCAGGTAGGCCATGATGACTCTGGTTTCCGGGTCGTTCGCCAGCCAGGTCAGGCAGTCCGCAACATCAATGCTGCATTGGTTTCCGGTGGTAATCCAATGAGAGAGGCCGATTCCACGTTCACGGGCCAGGGTGTAAGCGTAGCCGGCGAAGGCGCCGCTTTGCGAGACGATGGCGACATCGCCTGGCCGGATCAGGCCGCTATTGGGGCCGGCGCAGAAAGTCGCAAAAACGTTGTGGCGTATGTTCATGAAGCCAAGGCAGTTGGGGCCTAGCAGATTGACGCCGTTCTCTTTGGCGAGTTGCGCAATCTCATCCTGCTGTCGTCTTCCTTCTTCGCCGACTTCCGCGAATCCGGATGTGAACAACACGACGTTCTTTACTTTGGCGTCCAGGATCTCAGTGATTACGCCCGCCACTCGCGATGCGGCAACTGAAACGATGGCTAAATCAATTTCCTGTTCGACCTGTGCCAGCGACGGATAGGCCGGCAGCCCGAAGACTTCGGAAGCCGAGGGGTTTATGGGATAGATCCGGCCTTCATAGCCGTATTTTTTAAGCAATGATACGGGTACGGCGCCGATTTTCGTCGGTGACGAGGAAGCGCCAATCACGGCTATGCTTCGAGGATAGAACAACCGGGTAAGAGTGTTGCTGTCTGCCATGGTGATCTTTTGTTTTCTATGAGAGCCGGGATGCGAATTCATCAATCAGGGAATTGACCGTCGATGGAATTTCATGCGCGATCCAATGAGAGGCATCATCAAAGGTATGTACTTGCAGGTCATCCACAAAGCGATCCAGTCCGTTGATGCACCCCGGCAGCAGGTAGCGATCCTTCCTGCCCCATAGAACCAGGGTCGGGACGCGAATCATGAACGGGTCCGGGTCTGCTTCCAGCAATTCGCGCAGCTTGGCGCTATTGCCGGGATAGATCATGGAGGCTTTGTAATAATTCAAGCCTCCGTCCACTGCTCCCGGCACCTGCCACGCCGCCTTGTATTGCTCGAGCGCCGTGGCGTCCAGCCATTCCGGCATGCCGTGTCCGTTGCATAACATTTGCGTGAGGTATTCACAGCCGTCGGCCAGCATCTCGTTGGCATAGCCTTCCCGCCTGAAGTCGAGCATGTACTGGCTGGCGGCCTGCTGTTCCGGATTGTTGAGGAGCTCCCGGGCGAACAGCACGGGATGCACACCATTAAGGATGCATAGTTGCCTTACCATGGCGGGTGCCGCCATTGCCACGCCCCAAGCAATGGCGCCCCCCCAGTCGTGTCCGACGAGAATACAGTCCTGGTGGCCAAGATGTCGTACAAGGGCGATGATATCTTGAACCAGATATTTGGCCCGATAGTCATGGACGGCAACAGGTTTCCCTGATTGATTAATGCCGCGCGTGTCCAGTGTGACTACATGGAATCGGTGGCTGAAATGGTCCATTTGCTTCTTCCAGGCAAACCAAGCCTCCGGGAAGCCATGTACAAACAGCATCAAAGGGTTGGCGGGGCTGCCATTTTCAGCGTAATGGATTTGTACGCCGTTGATATCGGCATGGCTATGACGGATATTGCCGTGGCCGGATCGTTCTTTCATGACCATCAGTTCCAGGAAAATTCAAATTCAGGATCAAGGGCCCGATTGGCGCCGATAGGAAGACCCAGCAAGTCTTCCGCGCTGCTCAGCAGGATGTTTCGGGAGACGACGGAAGTCATTTCCTTCGCCCGGGAAACGCACAGCTCCGCTTTAAGCTTGCGCGCTTCGGCTACCTGAGGATGGTCGCTCTCGGCGTTGGCCAAGATATCGATAACATGCAGCGCCAATTGGACCTTCCCTTTATCGCGCAACGATTCCGCATGTTTGACGAGGACTGCGGGATCGCCCAAAGCCGTCAGAATGGCCGCTGCCGCCGCTTTCGGCGGTGCGGGGTGCAGCGTCGTCGGGTTGCGGTCCCACCAGCCGTTCTCACTGCGCCAGATATCTCTGACGATATATTCTGGACAACCATAAATCGAGCGCATGAATTTATGCCCGAACATTTCGTCGGGGTAGGTCATGCTGGCTAGAATGGCCCGTTCATTCATGCCTTTGTTCATGCGATCGACGACTTCCTTTCGCAGGTAGCGCAAGGCTTTCAGCGGGACCAGAAAGGCATCCCGGACTTCGTCGGCATCAATGATGGGGGCGCCGAATTCAGGCATCACGATCCTGGGATTCAGGGCGTAGAGTTTCTCAAGCGACTGGGCCCAGCGTACCGGGTCGCGGAAGGTGCGCAATGGCGTGCCGATATTGGGAATGCTGCGAATAACGGCGGGGCCGGCATACAGGAACCGTTCCTCGGGAAGCCAGACGGAAATCGAATCGTCCGTTTCCGATGGTGAATGGATCAGTTCGACCTTCCGGTCGCCGCAATCGAGAGTCAGATGCTCACCGAACGTGATATCGGGCAAGGGGAACGCGTCGGCTGTGTAGGGTTTGAATTCGCGGCGAAACTGGCGCCCGTTCAGCCAGTTCTGTAGCCCGGTTGTTTCCAAGTAGCGGGCATAGCGGAGCGGCACGCGTTCGTGGCTGATCAGGATTGGCGGATTCTCTTCGCGGGTTCTGGCGTGTTCTTTCCAGACGCCGACTCCCGAGTTGTAGCCATTGTGCCCGTGACTGTAGATGATGGCGTAGACAGTCGCGTCGGTAATCTTGCGAAGATTCTCGATCATGTTGACCGTGATTTTTCCACCGGGTCCCGCATCAACGATAACAACGCCTTTGCTGGTTTCTATGGCGAGAGAGTTGCCTTGCCCGCCAATCGTATGAACGCCGGGGGCAATGGATGTATGCACTTCGTTGCGGAACAGTACGATGTTCCCCGGCTTCTGTGTGCCGGAGGCCGTATGGCTATTCATGCTTGCCTCTTGATCAATCGAGCTTGATATTGTTTTCGGTCATGACCTTCTCCCACTTTCCGACTTCTTCGTCGACGAAAGTCTTGAACTCTTCGGGAGTCTGCGGCAGGATTTCCACGCCGCTGTTGATCAGTTTTTCCTGAAACCCTTGATCCTTGGCGATTTCGTTAATCCGGCTGTTCGTCAGATTGACCAGATGTTCAGGCGTGCCGCGAGGCGCCATCAACCCGAACCAGCCAAAGCCCACCACGTCGGGATAGCCAGATTCCTTGAATGTTGGCGCGTCGGGATAAAGCCTGGAGCGTTCCGCTGACGAAACAGCGATAACACGCAGCCTGTTTTCCTTGATGAATGGCAGGGCGGCGGTCAAGGATGTCAGCGTGGCGTCGACACGTCCAGCCACTAATTCCATATATGACGCGGCGTCGCCCTTGACGGGGATAGGGAGCAGTTTGAAACCCGCCGTCGAAGCAAATAATTCGGCCGTCAGGTGGGGGGATGCGCCCAGCCCGGAGTTGGCGAATACTACGCCGTCGGCTTTTGACTTGGCGTACTGCACGAAGTCCTTGACTGTCTTGACCGGAGAGTCCGCGTTCACAACCAGGAACAGAGGAGTAACAACGGTGGGTCCGATGAACTCGAAATCCGTTTTCAGGTTATAGGAGGTTTTGACATGCGCCGCCGTCAGATTCGCTATGGGGGCGGCGGCATATAACAAGGTATATCCGTCCGGCTTGGCGCGGGCGACATATTGGTTCGCAATCTGGGTGGCTGCGCCGGCCCGGTTTTCAACTACATAATCACCGCCGAACCGAGTTGTCAGGGCCTGGGTGATAAAACGCAAGGACGTGTCGTTGGGGCCCCCGGGTCCAAACGGGGAAATTACGGATACCGTCCTATCAGGGTACTTGTCTTGTTGTGCGTGGGCGCTTAAGGAAAGGCCCGCAAGGGCGCATATGAAAGCGGATTTTATCAAGCGATTCAGCATGGTCTTCTCCTGGGGTTTGTTGTGTACGTGACTTGTCGTGGAATCCGTGATTACCGGCCATGCGCTCTTGCGCGGGATTTATCCGCTTGGCTGCTTGCGAGTGGCACGCTGGCCGGGATATGGCGGAGCCCTGTCCACCTGGCCGGTGTTATTTACAGAGCGAAAGACACACGGGCATTCTATTGATTACTTTACGCGCCAGATTGATCGTTTCGAAGAATGGAACATTGGCGCTGTTGGCCCTGCGCCGCCACCTATAATTTCCACCTGCAGGCGGGAGGGAAACCAAGACCGCTCATTCATTAAATCGTGAATTCGTAACGGAACGAGGATAGGAAGACATGGCAAAAACCGATGTGCTCATGAGAAGCCATGGCATAACAGAGCATGCGCCCAATGTGTATACCATTGGCGGGCAGGGAAATTCATTGCTGGTCGATCTGGGCGCCGAGCTGTTGCTGGTTGATAGTGGCCCTGGCGGTAATGTGACCCAGAGAATGATCCGGGAAGTGCGGCAGCGTATCAACAAGCCCGTGGCTTATATTGTGTATAGCCATGGGCATATGGGATACAACAATGGTGTGCAGGATTGGGTGGAGGCTGCGCGGGCCAACGGCGAGGAAGCGCCGCGCATCGTCGCTCATGAACGGGTCCGGCACCGTTTCAGCCGCTATCTGGAAACCGCGGGCCTGCAAAGCTATACGAATTCTCGGCAGTTTCGTTCCCCCTACCCGGCGACGCCGCCAAAGCACTGGTTCGCCATGCCTGAATCGACCTATGAAAAGAGCATGGTCATCTATGGGTCCGAGCGTCATGTCGAGCTGATCCATGCGCCTTCCGAGACCGACGATGGCACGGCCGTCTGGATTCCTGAAAGCCGGGTTTTATATGGCTCGAACGCTTTCATCAAAACGTGTCCCAATAGCGGCTCACCATACAGAATCTTGCGCGATCCCATGGTGTGGGCGCGGACGCTCGAAAAATTCATTGAAATGAAGCCCACCGTGCTGATTCCGGAGTTCGGCAAACCGTTGACGGACGAGAGCGAAATTTGCGAAGCATTGACGGTTCCGGTGCGGGCCATTCACTATCTGCGTGAGCAGGTTCTGGGATATATGAATCAAGGCATGAAGGTCGAGGATATCGTCCACAGTGTCGGGCTGCCCGCGGAACTGTTTGAGAATCGATACCTGAAGCCCAGCTATGGATGTGCCGAATACATTATCCGCGATATCTGGCGCTGCGAAAACGGCTGGTGGAACCGTAATCCATCGGATCTGCACCCCGCTTCGGTCGAGCAGGCCGCGCAAGAAATCCTGGCCGCAATCGATGCGCCCCAGAAAGTCATTGACACGGCCGGGGCGTTGCTGGAACAAGGGGACGCCCAGCTGGCCCTTCATGTCATTGATCTGCTGGCGTTGGCCGACGACACGCAGAATGATTTCGTTCGCCAGGCCCGGGAGCTGAAAGCGGCCATCTGCCGGGTACGGGCCACGCAGGTGACATCATTTGTCTCTCGCAGCTTGTATCTGAGTTCCGCCGACGAGCTGATGGGAGAGACCATCGGCCTGGACGAAGGGCATAAGGTCGATTTCGAGTGGGTATGACTTGACTAGTGTCAACAATCGCTAGGCCGGCCGTTGAACAGTGGCGTCGGCCAGAAAAAGGAGCACTATGTCTATTTTGACAGCAGCGTCGATCGAGCAATACAAGGTCGAAGGGAAGTGGCGTTTCTACAAGGAGTTCGACGTTCGATGGGGGGAGGTCGACGGGTTCGGGCACGTCAGTCACAGAACGCACCTAGTATGGTTTGAAGAGGTGCGTAACGCCTATTTTTCTTATCTGGGATATGAGGGTTTTCATATCGGGGTGGCCGGCCCGGTCATTAAAGAGCTGGGCGTTACTTATGAAAAACCATTGGGCCTAGCGGATAGAGTGCTGGTGACGGCAAGATTTTCCTGGATGCGGAACTCCAGCTTTCAAATGGATTTCGCGGTCTGGCATGAGGGAATGACGGCGAAGAGCCATGCCGTCTGTGTCTGGTTGCTGAACTCGACCGGGGAAAAACAGGATTTTCCGGATTTTCTCAGGAAAAAGCTTATCGAGCTGGATCAGGCCGAGGATTTACGGTAGCTCCGGTGGATCAAAGGGCTGGTGGCGGCCGGGTCTTTTTCAAGTCGGCGTTGATGTTCTCGGCCGTTTTTTCCAAGATCTGAACAATGGCACCTTCTTTGGATTTGATGCTTTCATTGCGGGTGGAAACGGCGCAGGATAGTAATAGAAGCTCTTCCCCGGTTTTCCGATGAAGGTGCTTCGCATAGACCGAGGTGTCTTGCAGCACCAGGTTGTGGGTGACGATGTAACCGTGCTTGATATAAAATTTGAGCGCGGTCTTGTATTTGTTTATATAAGAGGTGAATTCGACATCGTTGGAATGGTAATGAAGCTCTTGGATGGCTTTTTTCCGTTCATCTTCGGTCGCCCCTATAAGCCAGGCCAGACCGGCAGTGCTGCCACAAAATGGCAGTGAAAGCCCGATTCCGGGGCTGCGTTTCAGTACGTCATTCGCACTCTCTGATTTCAAGGAAACTATGCGCAAATGATCACGTACGCTGATGGTTGCCGTGCCATCTATTTTGTGCGCCAGCTCTTTTAAATGAGTGGAAGAAATCTGTTTGAGAAACATTCCTGCGTTCAATGGGTAGCCCAGGCTAAGTACCCCGATACCCAATATGAATTGACCATTTTCCGGGTTCAACCTCAGGTAGCCCAGCCGTACCAAAGTATGGGTCAGGCGGGAAACAGTCGCTTTAGGCAGGTTGGTGCGTTTCGAGATCTCGCTATTGCTAAGAATCAGATCGCGCGAATCAAAGCACTGCAGAACTCGCAGGCCTCGCTCCAGTGTCGTGGTCAATTGGTCTTTTCTGCCTCTATCTTTGGACGAGGTATGGGATTCCATAATGGCGAGACTCGGTTCAGAACGGATTTATGAAAAATTCAATGGCAATGGTAACAGCGAATTTTTGGATGCCAAATAATATTAAGTAAGGCCGCAATGATTTGCAAATAGGGCAAGTCTTTCAGGAGTCGCTCATGATGATGAAGAGTGGTGGTCAGGCCTGTCGGGGCGCCACTGGTTCAAGATTCGGGCTTTTCGCTCCAACCGCATAGGGTCGAGACTCTTGTGTGGTAACTCTCAGAATCCCTGAACCCATAAGCGCGACGCGAGAGCATTTCCGTGTTCGTGTGTAATTTTTGGGGATTCTGTTCACGAAAGTGATGTTGATGTCGTGCCGGATCGGCTCACCCGCCGGTTGTGAGTTACCGTAATCACAGGGTGGTGGGTTGTGGCAATGTGGCGCCCGGCCGCAGGCCTGTCTGAGCCCCGTGAGCGTTTGGTTGGTTCGTGCATCGGTATCTGGATGCATGGGCCTGCCAGGCAAGGCGCAAACCACAGCGATAGCCGTTGCTATCGCGCGGATTTGCAGCGCAGCATGGCGAGCCCAGGCGCCGAATTAAGTATTCGACACGGCAAACAGGCCGTAGGGCCTGTTGAAGCTAAAAGGAGGCTTGCACTGGCTGGATATCGGGTGGCAGGCTAGGCGTGCAGGGCGCCGCATGGCCGCTCCCTGCAAGGCCTGCGCAACGACGCATGGTGCCCGATATCCAGTCAGCCCGCAGGGTGAGTATGCAAACGCGCGCCTGGCTGCGTTGCGAATGCTCGCCGGGGGGCCGCCACGACTGCGCTTCGCGCCTTGCCATCCACACGTTTGCGTACTCATGCGCGCCTCCTTTTAGCTTCAACAGGCCCTAGTACGGGTGGCGGTCTTTTTTTGCCATCCAGGCTTCGTATGCCTTCAGCCCGAGATCACGCTCGAAGTTCGGCGTGACCGCAATGCGTCTGTCTTCCCAGGGCTTGGCAAAGTCTTCATACTGGAACGCGTCGTCAAATCCGATCTGGCTGGTGTCTTTCAGGCTGGCGGCAAAATAGACGTGGTCGATGCGGGACCAATATATGGCGCTCATGCACATGGGGCAAGGGGCGCCATTGATGTAGATGTCGCAGCCCTTCAGCATGCGGGCCCGTTCAGGGACAGGGTCGGGTGAGCCCGCTTCACGGGGGATCATTTCCAGAATGGTTCCTGCCCCATACTCGCTTCCCAGCAGCGCCTTGGGGTTCAGCCTTGCGGAGGCGTCCATGATGGCGGTGACTTCGGCATGAAATACGGGGATGCCGGTAAGGAGAACGCGGTTCTGGCCCCGGCCGATGATCTCGCCGTCTTTCACAATGACGGCGCCGAACGGGCCGCCCCATCCCTTTTCTACGCTTTCGATGGCGAGGCGCGTCGCTTCTTCCATGAAGCGGCGTTCGCCGGAGGCCGCCTTGGCGGGGGCCGGCGACGCAGCTGCGGCGGAGGCGCCCGACATGGCGATGGTAGCCGTCAATGTTCCTGCGACGGCGTGGGATAGAAACGCGCGTCGGTCGATGTGGTGACTGCAGTTGCATCCGGGGGGATGGCAATTCTCTGACGGCATGATTCACCTCGTAAGGGGTTGCCGCAAGACGCGGCTTCCTAGCTTAACTCGAACAGAGACAAACATTTACAAGGATTAACCCCAGGGGGAACGGGGCGCAGCTGACGAGCCGCGCAGGCACGGGTTGCCTGATTGACACTGTGCGAGAACGGGAAGGCGGGCGGCCCGGCTCACTCGAATCGATCCATTAAAAGGAACGCTCCTTCCTTGCGCTGATGAGCATTGATGAGCGGGACAAGCCGAGTGAAATGTTCAGTTGCGCAATGCGCATTCAGCGCCGCCCGGTCAGGCCATTCTTCGATGAACACGAAATGGCCGGGGTCTTTCTGATCGACAAAAAGCTGGTACGAGATGCAGAGAGGCTCATGCCTGGTCTTCTGGACCAGCTCACGGTACAGCGGGGCGACGGTGGACAACCTGTCCGGGCGGATAAAGTCGTGGGCGATCACTTTGAGCATGGTGTCATTTCTCCAACCTCACTTCGAACCAGGCTTCGGTTTCGCCCAGGTCTCGGAAGGCATCCCCGCGAGCCCGGCTTGCGGCAGCGACCCACCGCTTGGCCGCCGCCACATCCCCCGGCGCCATCTCGCTCTCCGCCGTATCCTCGGCCGTCCGCCAGCCGCGGTAGGTTGCGAGAACCCCGTCCGGCCCGCCCAGGACTCGTTCCAATACCCGGCGGAACCGTTGCTCGGCTTCCCGTTTGACGCGCTCGGGGATATCGGCGGGGGTGTGTTGAAGGATGATCGTATACATGATGGACTCTCCGAAGAAAACTGTGTATTTATACAGTTTTCTTGATTTCCGGGAAAGACCATCGATGGGGGGCAGGTGGCTTGGGCAGCACGTCAAATGATACGGTTCCGGCCGACACCCGCACGGGATCCGGTGTCGGCGGGGTTACTTGCGGTAGAGATCGAAGGCGTAGGCGTAGTCGTGTGTTTGATAGAACGATCGGCCCACCTGTATGACTTGTCCGTCCGCTGTTTCGCTGACTCGTGCGATTTGCAGAATCGGCGTACGAATCGGTATCTGTAGCGTTTCGGCAATTGCCTTGGTCGCGGATGTGGCGCTGATCTTCTGGCGTATCACGGCGACACGCTCACCCGTAATCTCTTCTACGGCGCCGACGATCAGGTGAGTGCGCTGAAGGTAGGCGCGCATATCGGATGCCATCAGTTGTTGATCGATATGCTTGGGATAGTAGGCTTCTGTAAGCTGGCATCCGCGGCCCTCGCGATAGCGCACAATACGAACGTGAAAACGCTTTTCGCCTGTTCGTGCCCGCAGTTCTTCTGCCGCCCACGCGGGCAGGCGAGCCGGCCCTAAATGGAGGATCTCGATATCAGTGCTCTGGCTGAAGCGCGTGAGATCGTCGAGTGTACTGATGGACCACGTGGGAGTGCGGCTACGCGCTCGTCCGATGAATGTTCCCGTGCCTTGCTGGCGTTCCAGCAGGCCGCGATCCGCCAGTTGCCTCAGCGCTGTCCGTATCGTGACAATGCTTACATCAAAATGCTTGGAAAGTTGGTTCTCTGTTGGCATTCTGGTGCCCTGCTGGGGGGATTTTTCCTGTATATACCTCTCTATACACTCTGATATACGTGCATAAAGCGGGCTGGATCCGTCGGGAATAAGACCAAATTCCAAGGCATCGATGAAGGACTCTTGTTGCATAAGCATGGCGTAGCACCGTCTTTTTCTCTATGATCTGTGCAAAATGCACGTTTCTTCCGAGATTCTTACCGCATTCCCTACTGGTTAACCCTCATTTCTGAGTGACCATACCAATTTTACAATGAGTTCCCGGTTTTTAGGACATTCGCATATTATGTCATTGCAATGACCTAAGAACATGATGATAGGAGAAGTGGGTGAGGATAAGCGGCAGTGATCAGCGGTATGAAGTGGGGGATGTGATTGATCGTCTGATGTCCGTGGACGTATCGGGAAGGGGGTTCATAGCGAAAGCGTATCCCTTGGCGCGACAGCGGGCGGGCGCCCCCTTGGTGCAGGTCGCCGGCGATAGCCTGTTGAAGGCAATCGGAGACCGGAAGGGGGCCGTCGTTTTCATTATGACAGGCGCGACTTCGTTGAGACCGGGGCTGGATCCACATATCGGCGAGACGGACGGCCCAGCGGGTGCGGTTGCTTTGGCCCGAACTCTGGCATTGGCATGCGGCGTCGCGCCCATTCTGTTGACCGACCCGGGGCAGGGAGGGATGTTGTCGCGAGCGGCACGGTCCCTGGGTCTGTACTCCTTGTCGCCCGATGCCGTGATTCTGCAGGCCTCGCAGACCACCCATGCCGCCGCGGTCGCGGTCCTGGAAGTCGCAGCGTCCGAAACTCAGGCCGATCTACAGGCTGCTCAATGGATGGAGAGCTACTCGCCGGTGGCGGCGATTGCGATCGAAAAGGCCAGTCCCAATGAGAAAGGCGTTTTCCATAACAGCAGCAAGCTCGATACGACTCCCGGGAAAGCTCGGGCAGAAAAAGTGTTTCAGCGAATGCGGGAAGCCGGTGTTCTGACTGTCGGTATCGGTGACGGCGGCAACGAGATCGGCATGGGTGCAATACGTGAGGAGTTGGCCGTGTGTTTCCCCGACCTGACTCGTTGCGAATGTCCTTGCGGCGGGGGGATTCTCGCGAGCGAACCGGCAGACTGCCTGATTACTGCCGCCGTATCGAACTGGGGCGGCTATGCCTTGGCCGCCTACTTGGCGCAGGTGAAGGGCATGCCGTACGCGGCCCACTCTGCGGAACGTGAGCGTCGCCTTCTGGAAGGATGCGCTGACGCCGGTTATATGGATTTGAATGGCATGTGTACGCCAGGAGCCGATGCAATGCCTTCTGAAGTCCACCAGGCTTTTGTGAAGCTGCTTTCCGTCTTGACCTTGTATCCAGCTCTCGATCTGGGGCGCAAAGGATTTCTGGACGACATGATCGCACGATGAATCGCTGCGGAATCCCCGAGCCATTTACCTTGTTTTTTTGGAGATGAATTATGACTACTCTTTCTGATAACGGCCTTGCTCACGTGCTTAAGCATGATCGTTTCGGCAATATCGTCGACCCTACCGTGTCCTATGCGCGAGGCACGATTCTGCGCAGCAATGCAGACGAGATCCTGCGTCAGCGCAAGACATACCGGATTGCGCGTGAGCGTCGTGCCCGGCTGGGCCCCGATTCGATCTACAACCTGACGGGGCTGATACGCGGATTCCGTTTTGAAGAGGGCGATCACGCCAAGCTCTACTCTTATATTCACTTTGGTGCCATAGACGAAGGGCTGATTCTGCAGAAGGCGCTCGCTCGCATGGGCGGCAACGAGGCGGAACATGACGGCTTCCTGTGCAACCGGGTGAGCGCGGCAGCCCTGGCCACCATGATGGGCTTGCTCAAACCTGGTGATCTGGTCTATTCCATCGTACCGGCTGATCGCTGCCACCCTTCGGTCAAGAATTCCGTGTTGGCGGTGGGTGGAAGGTTTGAAGAGGTGATTGGTGCGGATGCCTTCATTAAAGCCATGGATGACGGCGGTCAGGTTCCGAAGATGGTTGTCATTACGACAATTTCGCCGTCCAAGCACCATATGCCGGAAGCCGATACCCTCCGGGCGCTCAGCCGCGCCAGAGAGTTGGGTGCATGCATCGTGCTGGATGATGCGCATATGTCAGCCCGTCTGGCGGTTTATGGTGAAACGCCCTCGTTGGCCATGGGCGCAGACATCGCATTCTGGTCTCTGGACAAACATTGCACCGGGCCGCGATCCGGCTTTTTAGCAGGGCGCACCGACCTGGTGCGGGAAATTCGAGCGAAGGCCTTTATGTTCGGGCTGGAGGCGCAACTGGGTTCCATTGTTGCAGGGGAAAACGCGATCGACGCTTTCGACCCGGAGCCTATTCGGAGCGCAGCCGGATTTACGGATGGGGTGATGAGCGAGTTACAGGATCTTGTGCAGGGGAAAGCCTATCGCGCAGGGCCCGGTATTGCTTTTACGGGCGAGGATCTGTTGTCACTGGCTCTGCAAGAAGCAGGGTTGAGCCAGCCCCGGATTGTTCCAATCGAAGCCACGGCCGTGGCCGGAATGGCGCTGCTCAAAGAAGTGGGGGCGGTGACGATTTCCGTTTCGGGCATGCCGGGGTCTGCGTGTGTGTACCGCCTCATGAGCTATCCCGACGGAGAACGGCTGGGTAAGCAGGCAATACTCGACGGGACGCGGTATGCGATATCCACCGTCGCTCGGGTTCTGAACGACCCTGATGCAGCCGCGCAGTGGATACTCGGCTAGTCAGGGAACTAAAAAATAGTGCCGGGCATACACGATTTGTCCGGCCGGAATACATGCGATCACGGATTCTCTGAACAAGTCCGACACGACTCTGCTTCGTCGCTTGGTTTTTTTCATAGGCTTACGGTTCGCTTGAACAGGAGGAACGTCATGAATATCGGATTCAAACTTCTCGTGGCTGCCGCGTTCTCGGTTGCCGCTTTGCCGGCGAGCTACGCGAGCACTGATTTTCCGGACAAGGCGGTGCGAATCATAGTGCCGTATGCGGCCGGGGGCGGGGCTGATGCGGCGGCAAGGCTGATCGGGAAACGACTCGGCGAAGTACTTGCTCAGCCGGTGGTTATCGAAAACAGGGCGGGGGCGGGAGGGGCAATAGGCGCGGCCAACGTGGCGTCCGCTAAACCGGATGGCTACACGCTATTGTTTGATGCCGCCTCATTCACGATCAACCCCTTCATACACAAGCTTTCGTTCAAACCGGCGGACCTCAAGCCCCTGCTGCAGGCGGTGGTGATGCCGGACATTCTGGTCGTGGCGTCGGGTTCGCCATACAACACTTTGGAAGAACTGCTGGTGGATGCCAAAGATCCGAACAGCAAAGTCAGCTACGCGTCATATGGAGTGGGGAGCACCGCGCATATGCTGGGCGAGTTGCTCAATATCGAAGCGGGCGTGCAAATGCTGCATGTCCCCTATCGAGGCGGGGCACCGGCCATTGCCGATCTGATCGGAGGTCAGGTTTCCAGCTATTTCGCGTCTGCGGCTTCCAGTTTGCAGTTGGTGCAGGCCTCGCGCTTGAAGCCGTTAGCGGTAACGTCGCCGCAGAGAATGCCGGAACTGCCGGATGTGCCTACGGTGCGTGAGCTGGGCCTGGCCGCCTTGGAAACCATGGAGTGGAATGGTTTCTTCGTGCCGGTCGATACGCCGCAAGCCATACAGGAGCTGCTTGAAAAGGCGCTGCGGGAAGCGGTCTTGTCGCCTGAAGTGCAGGAAGGGTTGAAGAAAATGGGTTTGACTCCGGTGGCGCGCAGCTCGGCTGAATTCCAGAAGGTTGTGGAGACCGATATGGCGAAATGGGAAAAGGTGATCAAACAAGCTAATGTAACGGCGCAGTGAGGGGGCGATGCAATGACTCAAGGCGGCCTACGGGTCGCCTTTTTGGTGGTGTGCCCTGCGTGGAAACCCGGCAGCGTGCTCAGGCATTGGGCGGCCAAATGCGGGAAGACGCAGGAACGGCGGTCGCGATCGAGGAAGTTGAGGCCATTGCCAGTCTGCCGGGGCCAGTCTCATCGGGATGAGCGATCGCCGGAGACGCTGAACAGCCGCCTACACCGCAAGATGTTCGTACAGAATGGCCGAGCCGATGCCGATCAGGGCCAGGCCGCCGATGATTTCCGCCCATCTTCCCGCGACGATGCCGATCAGCCTGCCCAGCATGACGCCCAGCGTCACCATCAGCATGGTGGCGAAGCCGATGGCGGCGGCGGTGATCAGGATGTTGTTGTCAATGAAGGCCAGGCTCACCCCGACGGCCATGGCGTCTATGCTGGTGGCGAAGCCCGTGGCGGCGAGCAGCCAGAAAGAATGGCGCACGACCGGGGCGGGTTCGTCGCGGTCGTTCTTCAGGGCCTTGCGTATCATCAGGCTGCCGAGTGTCAGCAGCAGGCCGAACGCGATCCAGTGATCCCAGTCGGCCACGAATTCGGCGGCGATGGAACCCAGAGCCCAGCCTATCAGTGGTGTGAGTGCTTCGATGACGCCAAAGATGAGACCGGTGCGCACCGCTTCTGAAATGCGGGGGCGGCGCAGTGCCATGCCTTTGCCAATGGCTGCCGCGAACGCGTCGGTGGACATTGCCAGGGCAAGGACCATCGTGGATAGGAAGCTCATGTACGGTGATTCCAGCCGGGCGATTGCACAGACGACCGCATGCCGCCCAGCAGCGCATGCAATCGCCCATGGTCTCGCCATGCCTTTCGGCCGTTTGCGCCATGGCTGGATAGCCAAGGATGTTGACGCAAGCCTTTCGCAATGACCGGCCACGGCCGGCATATGTTTGCGAAAGCTGGCTACTCCCCAAGGAAGGATGGCGGGATTGTACCCCAGGGTGGCGGGTTATTGACCATGCCGCCAGTGGGCGTATTTTGCAGTTCCGGCGGTTTCTATTTAGAATGAAAAAAGAGGGGACGCATTCATTCAAAAAATGTCTGTCAGAAATAGCAAGTCATGTGGCTGCGTTCCATTTTCTATGGAACGGACACCATGATTGAGTTTTTTGAAGCGCTCCATTTCGGAGCCATATTCCAGATCATTCTCATTGACATTCTGCTTGGGGGCGACAACGCCGTCGTCATTGCCCTGGCCTGTCGCAATCTTCCGCACAAGCAGCGGATGCAGGGAATCCTCTGGGGCACAGCCGGCGCCATCGTGCTCCGGGTGCTGCTGATCGCGTTTGCGCTCGTCCTGCTGGACATTCCCTTCCTGAAGGTGGTGGGCTGCATACTGCTGCTCTGGATAGGCATCAAGCTGCTTGCCCCGGAAGAGGACGAGCATGGGAATATCACCGGCGGCGCTTCGATCATGTCAGCGGTCAAGACCATCATCATTGCCGACTTCGCAATGAGCCTGGACAATGTGATCGCGATCGCCGGCGCGGCTCAGAATACGCATGGCGATCATCAGATTTACTACGTGATTTTCGGCTTGTGCGTAAGCGTGCCCATCATTGTGTGGGGCAGTACGCTGGTGCTGAAGCTCATCGATCGCTTCCCCCTGGTCGTGACGCTCGGGGCGGGGCTGCTGGGCTGGATTGCTGGCGGGATGCTGATCACCGACGTCTTCCTGGTCGAGCAGTTCGGGCCGCCCAGCGCCGTGCTGAAACTGTCTGTCGAGGCCGCATTTGCCTTGCTGGTCGTTGCCACAGGCAAGTGGCTGGCGGCCCGCCGGCGGCGCACCGCCGAGATCACCGAGGAATCCGCCTCCTCCACTTAGGGCCCGATCACCCTGAAAGGCGCCTTTAGCGTGAACAAACCATAAGGCCTTTGGGCGTGGACGGGCTCTGACACGCCCGGGTTTCCACGCCCTCATCATCTTCTCCTTCCGCTCGGGGCATCGCCCTTCGCCGGCGCAGGCCACAGGCCGACTGCGCCGGCCCGCGCGTGCCTGTCTCCCGCCATCTCCGGCGTTTTCCTTCCGCGCTTCCCGTCCACATTCTCCCCTTGCCACGCGGCCGCCTTCGCCCCTTCGACGGAGCGGGCACAACCTTGCCATTGACCGATAATTTTTACTATGGAATAATATTTTTCATCATAGTAGAAAAATTGCCAGGGAAATGAACGATTTCCGATGGCGCGAGGTGTGGAGACGCTGGGATGTTCAATTTGGCAGAAGACGCAGACCTGACGCACGAGCAAAGGCTTTTGCGGGAAAATGTCGCGCATTTCCTCAGGCATGAAGTGGCGCCGACCGTTGCCGGCTACGAGGCGAAAGGCGGGTTCGACTGGTCCCTGCCCGGACGGCTGCGGGAATACGGCTACCTGGGCGGCTTCCTGACGGAAGAGGAGGGCGGGTTCGGCCTGTCCCATTTCGATTACGCGCTGCTCATGGAAGAGGCCGGCTACTGCTGGCACAGTCTGCGCGCCACGCTCAATACGATGAACATGGCGGCGCTGCTGCTTGCTTCCCTGGGTACGGCAGAGCAGAAAGCGCGCTATCTGGCGCCGCTGCTTGCCGGCGATCTGCGCGTATGGGTGGGCATCACCGAACCCGATCACGGGTCTAACGTCGCGGGGATGGAAACACGGGCCCGGCGGGATGGCGACGATTACGTCATCAACGGAACAAAGATGTGGATCACCAACGGAGCCATTGCGGAGCTGGGCATCCTGATGGCACGCGTGGTTCCTGAAGCCGAGGGCGAACCGGCCGGCATAACGGCTTTCCTGGTGGATCGCGGGCAGACTTCATACACGGCGCGGCGCCTGGAAACCATGATCCTGAGGTCGACCGTCACATCGGAGCTTTCCTTCGTCGATGCGAGGGTGCCCGCAGGCAATGTGCTGGGCGAGGTTGGTGAGGGGCTCAGGTCGATACTGCGCGGGCTGAATTTCGGGCGCCTGTCCGTCGCCGCCGGCGCCGTGGGGGCGGCTCAGGCCGCCCTGGACCTTTCCATTGAATACGCGAAGACGCGGCGCCAGTTCGGCAAGCCGATCGCCAGCTATCAACTGATCCAGAAGATGGTCGTCGACATGAAGGTCAGGACGGACGCCGCGCGCCAGCTTGTCAGGCGGGCGGCGAATGCGCTCGATCGCGGCTCGCCCGGCCGCATGGAATGTTCGGTAGCGAAGCTTTACGCCGCCCAGGCCGCGCACGAAGTTGCCGATCTTGCATTACAGGTGCATGGCGGAATGGGATACAGCAAAGACTACCCCATCGAACGCATCTTCCGCGATACCAGAGGCGCGGTGATCCCCGAGGGAACGAGCGAGATACAGACCTTGATCATAGGCAGGGATCTCCTGGGGATCTCCGCGTTCTCCGTCTAACAAAACGAACCGATCCTGAATCAGAAAAAACGAGAGGAAACCAGCGCATGTCGGACACTATGCAGCTATTGAAGGAAGGCCCCGTCCTGTTCTACGAGGATTTCCAGGTGGGGGACAGCTACGAAACGTCGGGGCGCACCATCACCGAGGCGGACGTCGTGAATTTCGCCGG
The DNA here is from genome assembly GCA_013416455.1 of Alcaligenaceae bacterium. Lineage (GTDB taxonomy): Bacteria > Pseudomonadota > Gammaproteobacteria > Burkholderiales > Burkholderiaceae_B > Yanghanlia. The sequence continues at coordinate 186,511 of JACCES010000001.1, forward strand.
CCTTTCCGCCGACTACAACGCTTTGCATGTCGATGCGGAGTTCGCCGGGCGGACGCCCCATGGGGGCAGGATCGCCCATGGGCTGCTCGTGCTGGCGGTGGCTTCCGGCCTGTGCACCCGGCTGCCGGTCATGAAGTTTCTCGAATCCTCGATCCTGGGCTTGAAGGATCTTTCCTGCCGCTTTCTCAAGCCGTGCAAGATCGGCGACACCATTCGCGTGCGTCTGAGCATAGAAGAGAAGACGCCCGGCCGGCGGCCGGGCAGGGGGACCATCGTGATGAAGCGCGCGGCGGTCAATCAGAAGGACGAGGTGGTCATGGACAGTACCTGGCGGCTCGTTGTGCTGAGCCGCGAGACTGAAACGGCTTGAGGCGGCATGATGACGATACTCCAAGGCGCAAGCTCCGCCCGATCCGGGCCGACCACCGCCATCGCCTGTCACACGGCTGACAGCATCCATATCCGGGGCGCCGATCTGGTCGGTGAACTGATGGGCAGGCTGTCCTTCACCGAGATGATGTTTTTCCAGCTTATGGGAAAGCGCCCCTCCGTTCTTGAAACCCGGGTGCTGGACGCTGTCCTGGTCACGCTGATGGAGCATGGGTTCACTCCCAGTTCCATCGTGGCCCGCCAGATATACGATTCCACGCCCGAGGCGATGCAATCGGCGATCGCGGCCGGCATCCTGGGCGTGGGGGGCACTTTCATCGGCACGATGGAAGGCGCGGCGGTGCTCATCGATGAACTGCTGTCGGTACCGGACCAGCTGGAAAGCAGGGCGTCCGAGATCGCGCGGCGCCATGCAGGCGAGCGCAAGCCGGTGCCGGGATTCGGCCATCCTTTCCACAAGCCGGACGATCCGCGGTCGCCGAGGCTGTTCGAAGTCGCTTTGCAGAATGGTGCGGCCGGCAGGCACATCGCCGCGATCGAAACGCTGTCCCGAGCCGTGGACGCGGCTTTCGGCAAGCACCTGACCATCAATGTGACCGGAGCGGTGGCGGCGGTACTGGGCGAGATCGGCATTCCGCAGAAGATCATGCGCGGGATCGCGGTGGTCAGCCGGGCCGCGGGCCTGGTGGGGCACATCCGGGAAGAACAGCATGATCCCACCGCCCGCCATGTCTGGAAGCTGGTCAACGAGAATGTGCCATACAGGGGTGAAGACAATGAAAGCTGAAATCCGCAGAATGATGGGCGGCTGCTGGCTCGTCGCCGGCCTGCTGGGCCTGTCGCCGGGCCTGGCGCAGGCACAATCCTATCCGTCCCGGCCGCTGGCCATGATCATCCCGAATGCGCCGTCGGGCTCGACGGATCTGGTGGGCCGTACCGTCGGCGACAAGCTGGCGGGCGAGCTGGGCCAGCCCGTGGTGATAGACAATCAGCCGGGGGCCATGGGGGCGATCGGCCTGCAGTCACTGGTGCGCGCGAAACCCGATGGCTACACCCTGGGCCTGGGGACCATCGGCACTATTGCGATCAACCCAGTCGTGAATCCCAAGCTGACCTGGGATCCGCTCGCCGATTTCGCGCCCATCAGCATGATTGGTTCCACGCCATTCGCCTTGATTGCCAATGCCTCATTGCCCGTGGAAACGGTAGCCGACCTCATCGAGCTGGCAAAAACCAAGCCGGGCCAGTTGACCTATGCGACCGGCGGGGTGGGCGGGTCGCAGCACGTCGGCATGGAAATGCTGCTTCAAATGGGGGGCATCGAGATGCTGCATGTTCCCTACAAGGGCAGCGGCCCGGCCTTGATCGATCTGATAGGCGGGCATGTGGATGTCATGATCGAGCCGGCGGTATCGGCCGCGGCGCATGTCAAGGAAGGCACGGTGAAGATTCTTGCGCTGACCGGGTCGGAAACGTCGCCGGAGTTCCCGGACGTGCCGCTGGTTTCGGACACGCTGGCCGGCTATGACATCAGCGCATGGTTCGCCTTGTTTGCGCCGGCCGGCACCGATGCGGAATCCGTCAAGTTGCTGAGCGAAAAAACCGGCCGTGTGCTTGAGATGCCCGACGTCGTCCAGATACTGACCAGGGCGGGTTTCCATATTTCTTCTTCGACCCCCGAAGAACTGGGGGATTTTCTGAAGAATGAAGTGGATAAATGGGAAAAGGTCGTGAAGGCGGCTGGGATCAAGGCCGAATAGCCTGATGGTTCAGTTGACCTCTTGCGAGATTCTTTCGATTACGGAAAGGAGTGCTTCCGCATGTTCCTGAACCCTGGGCTGCATGCGGGACAGAGGGCCGGCAATGGCAATGGCGTGGTTTTCCCCCCCCAGGGATATGCCCTGCGCAACCGCCATGACATCGTCGACGCTTTCGCCGTCGGTCAGTTGCCACCCCCTTGCCAGGCCGGCATCGATATTGGCCAGCAGCTTGCCGGGATCGGTGAATGTATGGCCGGTAATGGGCGCAAGAGACAGCCGGAAAACGAGATCCCGGCGTTCTTCTTCCTTCAGCTGAGCCAGCAACGCCTTGCCGAGCGCACTGGAATGGAGATCACGCAGGGTGCTGATGCGCGCGCTGAAACGAATCGTCTTGGTGGTTTCCAGAACGTCCAGATAAAGGACGTGATTATCGAGGCGCTTGCCCAGGACCACGGTTTCCCCGCAGGCGTCGCATAAGGATTGAAGGTAGGGGGAAACTACGGCAAGTACGGGATTGTTTTCAAGAAGGGTTCTGGCCAGATCGAACAGCAGCTTGCTTGGATAATGCTGGCGGTGCGGGCCGAAGGTATTGATATATCCCCGGGAAGTCAGCGTCTTCACCAGAACATGGCAGCTGCTGACTGGCATCTGGATTTCCTTGGCAAGCTCGGACAGGCTGAGAGGGCGCTTGACTCTGGAAAAAGCCTCTAGGACGTCCAGTGTTCGATCCGCTGCCTTAACTCGTTTTTTTGGGGTCATCGCTTGCGTGGGGAAGTTGTTCTGGAGTATTTGACGGGCGCGTGAAACCGTTGCGCGATTCTTTTCATTTTAACCGTTTTCATCTTTCGTGTTGAAGGCGCAAGCAAAGAAGGAGGCAGGATTGGATACAACGCTGGGCGGTAAAGTCGTCGTTATAACCGGGGCGGGCAATGGCATAGGCCGGGAATTTTCCCTTGCGATGGCGCAGGCCGGAGCGAAAGTCGTCGTCAATGATCTTGGGACGTCTCCCAAGGGCGAGGGCGTGGACGCCGGCCCCGCGCAGGCGGTCGCGGAGGAAATCAGGCAGCTGGGCGGCATGGCGGTCGCCAATACGGACAGCGTTGCGCAATGGCCTTCCGCCAACAGGATCGTTGAATGCGCAATGGATAACTTCGGCAGGATAGACGTCCTTGTGAATAATGCCGGGTTTCTGAGGGACCGGTTCTTCTTCAATATGAGCATAGAGGAATGGCAGGGCGTCATCGATGTCCACTTGAACGGGACATTCTATTGTTCACGGGCCGTCGCTCCCATTTTCCGGGGGCAGAACGGCGGCAGCTATATCAACATGACGTCGACGGCGGGAATGATCGGCAATTACGGGCAGGCCAATTATTCCGCCGCCAAGGCGGGGATAATCGCCTTGTCGAAATCGATGGCGCTCGACCTGAACAAGTACGGGGTTCGTTCCAACTGCATTTCGCCCTTTGCCTGGAGCCGGCTGATAGGGGGAATTCCCACTGATACGCCGGACCAGGTGGAGCGCGTCGAACGCATGAAGATCATGGAATCCAGCAAGATCGCGCCTTTGGCCGTTTATCTTGCCAGTGATGCCTCGATGGACGTGACCGGGCAGATTTTCACTGTCCGCGCCAATGAGATTTTTCTCATGAGCCAGAGCCGTCCGTTGCGTTCGGTGCACGATGCGCGCGGCTGGACGGCGGAATCGATTGCGGCGCACGCCATACCGGCATTGCGCAGGAATTTCTATCCACTGGACCGGTCCCAGGACGTATTCGACTGGGATCCGATCTGATCAACTTGCCAACTTGCCAACTTGCCAACTTGCCAACTTGCCCCGGCGCCGGGTTGCGGCGCCGCTACGTATGTGAATTACTGATAATCAGGAGACAAAAATGAAAGTCAGCAGTTTGTTGAAGAGGTGTGCCTATTTCCTGTCCGTGGCGGGCGTGCTGTCAGCCGCTCCCATTTCCATGGCGGCGGCGCAGAATGCGTCATACCCCGAGAAACCGATACGGATCATCGTTCCCTTCTCGGCCGGAACGGGAAGCGATGTCTTTGCCAGAACGGTCGGTGAAAAAATCGGCCAGGAAACCGGCCAGGCCGTTGTGGTCGAGAACAGGGTCGGTGCGAGCGGCGTGATCGGAACGCTTGCCGTCGCCAGGGCGCCGGCCGACGGTTACACCATACTGATGGTGGCCAACCCCTTCTCGATTGTGGCGGGCACCGAGAAAGCGCCTCAGTATGATCCCGTCAAGGACTTCACGCCTATCGCCAAGGTGGCCACCGTGCCCATTGCTCTGTCCGTGAATGCCGACCTGGGCGTCGGCACCGTCAAGGAGCTGGTCGAGCATCTGAAGAAGCATCCGGGGCAGCTCAGCTATGCATCGTCCGGGGCGGGCACGCCCAGCCAGATCGAGATGGAAATCTTCAAGAGCGTCGCCGGCGTCGACATCATCGAGGTGCCGTACAAGAGTTCTTCACAGGCGCTGATCGACGTGATGGGCGGAAACATCGCCATGTATCCGGCCGCCATGCCCTTAGCGCTGTCGCAGGTCGACTCCGGCCGCATCCGCGTGGTGGGCCTGTTCTCCGATACGCGCTCCGACGCCATGCCCGATGTTCCCACCATGGCCGAAGCGCTCGACAACCCCCCGGGCTATGTGGCCACCCCGCTCTGGTATGGATTCATTGCCCGTGCGGGCACCCCGCCGGAGATCGTGGAACGGCTCAGGGAACTGGTGCTGCAGGCAATGCAATCGGACGAGGTCCGTGAGCGGCTGGTGGGCCTGGGCGCGCAGCCGGTCACGCCGACCAACGATGAGTTCGTCGAACAGCTGAAACAGGAGATCACACGCTCCCGCGAGATTGCGGAAACCCTGGGAATCCGGAAATGACCACGCGCTCAAGCGCAAGCCTCGTCGTTCACGACGAGGTCAAGCGAGGCCATACCAATGCGGCGCCGAAGGCGCCCCTGCATGGTGGCGGAGAAGCTCCGGCCCCAGGGTCGGAGTTCTTCACGGAGCGGACGCTCATCCGCAAGCCGGCGCCGATGCTGGACGACTTCAACATCGGCGACGTCCATGCCAGCTATGCGAGGACGGTGACTGAAACCCATCTGGTCAACTTCGCGGCGCTGGCCGGGCTTCAGCTGCCGATGTTCATAGATCACGAACATGCGCGAAGTGCCGGGATGTTCGGTTCTCCCATCGTTCCCGGCTTTCTGACCGCCTCGCTTTCAGGCGGCATGCTGGAAAGCGTACTGGGGCACAACGTGCTGGCAGGCCTGGGCATGCAGGATTTCGTCTTCAGGAAGCCGGTCTGTCCGGGGGACACGCTGCATGTCGAAGTCGAAGTGAAGGACAAGAAGGTTGCGGGCGGCCACGGTCGAGGGGTGTTATCGGTGGGCGTGAATGTGGTCAATCAGCGCAATGAGGTCGTTCTCAGCTATTCGACCCAGGTGCTGATGAAGAAAGAAGGGTAGAGTTCTCATGGTCGATTTGCAGTTGGTTGGCGAACCCGGAGCCGGCGGTGGTCCGTTGGCGGGGGTGAAGGTCATTGATTTGACGACGGTGGGCATGGGCCCCTATGCGACCCAGATCTTCGCGGACATGGGGGCGGAGGTTATCAAGGTGGAGCCCCCCGAGGGCGATATCTTCCGTCATGCCCTGCCCACGAAGAGTCCACGCATGGGGGCGCCATTCCTGAACTTCAATCGCAACAAGAAAAGCGTCTGCCTGGACGTCAAGAAACCGGAGGACAAGGAAGCCCTGCTGGGCCTGTTGAAGCAGGCCGATGTGTTCATTTCCAATATCCGGCCCCGCGCCCTCAGGAAGCTCGGCCTCAGCTACGAGGACCTGGCGCCCTTGAATCCCCGTCTGATCTATTGCGCGGCTGTCGGTTTCGGGCAGGACGGGCCATACGCCGAGAAGCCGGCATTCGACGACATCATCCAGGCCTACAGCGGGCTGGCATTCCTGCAGGGCATCAACAACCCCTCCGGTCCGTCCTATGTGAAGACGCTGGTGGCCGACAAGGTGGCGGGCCTGACGCTGGCCTATGCGATTCCCATGGCGCTGTATGAAAGAGAGCGGTCGGGGCTGGGGCAGGCCATCGAGGTGCCCATGTTCGAGGCCCTGGTGTCCTTTACCCTGATCGAGCATCTGAGCGGCGAAACCTATATTCCCGCCATATCCGGAATGGGATATGAGCGCATCCTGGCTTCGAACCGGAAGCCTTACCGGACGCTGGACGGCCATATCAGCATCCTTCCCTATACCGATGAGCATTGGCGGCGATTCTTCGGCATGGCGGGGCGCCCCGACCTGACGGACAACCCTGATTATGCGACGACGACGGCAAGAAACCGGAATTACGATGCCCTGTATGGAGAACTGATTGAAATCGTTGCAAAGAAAAGCACCGATGAATGGATACGCTTGCTGGATGAGTTCGATATCCCGGTGGCCCGCGTCAACAGCCTGGAAGACATACTGGCCGATCCACATCTGTCGGAAGTCGGCTTCTTCAAGACGGTGGATCATCCCACTGAAGGCGCCATGCGTGTGACGGACATCCCGGTCAAGATGTCGCGCACGCCGGGCGGCATACGCAGGCTTGCCCCCGTGCTCGGATCGGACAATGCCACAATCACGAAACGCTGACCGGGCACACGGGGCCCTGCATACCGGCGAGGCGGCCCCGCCTTCATCGGGCCGGCGGCCACCCCGTATGTTCAGCCGGAGGCGGGCTTTGGAAAGCCAAGGCGCACCATCAGGCCGGTTCCCCCGGCCCCGGCGGAGAATGCCAGCCCGCCCCCATGCAGCGATACGATGGCCTTGACGCTGGCGAGGCCCAGCCCCAGTCCCTCTTGCGTGGTGTCGGGGCGGTAGAAGCGTTCGCCCAGCCGCAGCGTGTTTTCCTGGGGAATGCCGGGCCCGTCGTCCTCGACGGTCAGGATGACTTCTTCGCCGCCGGCCTCCACACGCACCTGCACGGTGTCGTGGGCATACTTGAGCGCGTTGTCGATGAGGTTGGCGCAGGCATTGGCGAGCAGTTCGGCGTCGCCCTGCACGATGGCCTGGCGATCGGCCCGCAGGGCCAGCGTGACCCGGCGGTCTTCCGCCAGTGCGCTGTACAGGTCCACCACGTCGGCAGCGATGAGATCCAGCCGGCGGGGCCCGAAGGTCTTCCGGCGTACGCCGGCCTCGAGTTCCGATATCTGCAGCAGTTTTCCCAACAAGGTGTTGAGCCTGTCGATTTCTTCCGTGACGCCGTCCACAGCGTCCCTGAGCTCGGCGCGGGAGGCTCCTGAGTGCTGTACGGACCGCAGCCGCCCCTGCATGCGCATCAGCGGGGTGCGCAGGTCGTGTGCAATGGTATCGGAGACATGCCGCACCCCGGTCATCAGATGTTCGATACGATCGAGCATGGCGTTGACGTCGTGGTTCAGATGGCTGAATTCGTCTGAACCATGAGCATGAGGCACTCGCAGCGAAAGCTGGCCGGGCCCTATGCGCCGGGCGGTGGTGCGCAGCGCGCCCACTCTACGTTCGAATTCCCGGCGAAAGACGTAAGCGCCCAGCACCACGAGCACCAGCGCCAGGGCGACGGCGGCGCCTATGGCCTGCAGAATCATGTCCGTGACGCGGTCTATCCTGCCAACCTCATGGCCGATCAACAGAACCTGGCCATCGGGGAAGGCCCGCAGCTTGAAGTAGCCGCCCACCTGTTCGCCGCGCAGGACCACGTTCGTTTCGAACAGGCCGGCGTGGCCGGGGTGGGCCACCATGGCCGCCACGTTGCCGGCGAGCTTGCGCCCGTCGCCGTCGGTCAGGAGATAGAGATCTTCCCCGCCGTCGAGTTCGTCGGCGATCGCGAGATCGATGGCGTCGATCACCGCACTGATCCCGCCCGCATCGAACATGCCGACGAGCCGCTGCTCGGCGTGGCCGATCTGATTGGACAGCTGGGTACGCAGGACGCCGACGACCTGCGCATAGATGAACAGCAACAGAATGAGCGTGGTCAGTATCGCCAGCAGCCCGTAATTGAGCGTGATCCGGAAGGCGGCTGAATGCCAGTGGCGGCTGATCGCCCGCCCGTACCGCCGCAGCCGGAGTGTGGAAGCGTCGTGCGCCACGGTTCAGCCCGCCTCGGCCGCCGGAATGCGGTCGGAAAGCGTATAGCCCGCGCCGCGTATGGTGTGGATGAGCGACGTGGCCTGCCCGGCGTCGACCTTGCGGCGCAGGCGGCTGATCTGCACGTCGATCACGTTCGATTGCGGGTCGAACCGGTAGTCCCATACATGTTCGAGCAGCATGGTGCGCGTCACGGTGTTGTGCGCGTTCAGCATGAGGTAGGTCAGCAGCCTGAGCTCGCGCGGCTGCAGGGCGATGGGCTTGCCGCTGCGTTCGACCTTGCCGCTGTCCAGGTAGGCGACCAGGTCGGCAACCTGCAGGCGGCGTTGATCGGCGCCCGCCTGGGAGCGCCGGATCAGCGCGTTCAGGCGGGCCACCAGTTCGGAGAAGGAAAAGGGCTTGATAAGGTAGTCGTCCCCGCCGGCATTCAGGCCGCTGATCTTTTCGTCGGTGCCGGTCAGCGCGCTGAGCACGAGGACCGGCGTGGCCTGGCCCAGGGAACGCAGGGTCGACAGTATGGCCAGGCCGTCGACCCCGTTGGGCAGCATGCGGTCCAGGATGATGACATCCCACGAGGATTGCGTGGCCCGTTCGAGCGCCTGCACACTGTCATGGCAGATGACGCTGACATGGCCGAGTTCCGCCAGCCCCTTCGCGATATAACGCGCGTTTTCGCAATCGTCTTCGATGATCAGGCAACGCCACATGTTGAGCTCATGTTTGGAAATTCCGGCATGTCATTCCACCGGAAATCATGGGTGAAAAACGTGGGGGTTGTTTTCCCGTGAAACGGCGCCGTTCCCCGATATTAAAAAAGAAAGGGGAAAGCCGATTTTAAATCGCAGTTTAGGTGAAGGATGGCGTGTTTTTCAAGCCTGGTTTTTATTCGGATGAGGGTGATCCTGATAATGCCCGCAAGGTGTCCGGGAAACCTTTCCAAATGGTAATGCGGCTGTAATGCCCGGCCTTCCGCATCTGACCTGATATTTTCCCTTCGTCATTTTCATGCGCCGCGATATTTTCAAGAATCAGAATGGCCGCGGCGTTCCCCGTCCTGCAGAATCGGCGCTATGTCACAGGATGTGAACAGCGGCGTCGCCCGATTCTCCCCAAACCGTAATGTAGCGGTAATGTCGGAGCGGCGGCTTCTGTCCTAAGATCGGTTCATCATCCCGCGTCGCCCCATTCATGACGATTGATGGAGGAAGTGAGTGCGTTTCAAGGTCAGCATCAATAAAAAGGATGCCCTGGCTGCCGGTCTGTTGTGCCTGTTCGGCCTGGCCGCCGTTCTGCAGGTCAGTGCCTACGCGGTGGGCAGGACATCCGGAATGGCGAGTTCCGGGTTCATTCCTGTCTTGCTGGGTTCGCTGGTGATGCTGGCCGGGGTTCTGTGCTTGTTCGAATCCAGGCTTTCACCCGACGACGATGATGACGAACACGCCGGGCTGCCGAAATGGCGCGGCTGCTGCGGCATTGCCAGCGGCGCGTTCGCATTTCTCATGCTGGGCAAATACGCCGGCCTGGTGCCGGCGATATTCGCGTCCGTACTCATTGTGGCGCTCGGCGACCGCAGGCATACGTGGCACAGCGCGCTCTTGCTGTCTGTGTGCGTGACGCTTGCCGGGGCGCTGGCCCTGGCATGGGGCCCCGACCTGCGGTTTCCTCTTCTCGATTGAGGCCGCCGCGCCGCCCCGACTCTGCGGCGAAGCCGCTCCGGCCGGCGGGCCGGGTCCTTCATCGATGCGGAAGTCTCTTAACGTGGCTTGTCGCCCTTGAGCGTGATCCGGTGCATCACCCGGCGGAACCCATGGTAGTCGTTGACGGGGTTGTGCATGGCGGAGCGGTTGTCCCAGAAGGCGATGGCGTTCGGCGTCCAGGAAAAGCGGCAGGTGAATTCCGGCTTGACCTGATGCTGGAAAAGAAAGGACAGAAGCGGGGCGGATTCTTCGTCGGTCATGCCCTTGATGCCGGCGGTGTGGGCAATGTTGACGAAGAGGCTCTTGCGCCCGGTTTCCGGATGCGTGCGCACGACGGGATGCTCGGCGATATGATCCACCGGCGCTTCGTCCTTGCCGTCCGTTCTCAGGCGGTCTTCGCGGGTGCGCGAAACGTCGGCCTTGGCTGAGGTGCTGATGCCGGTCAGGCCATCGAGCAGGCCCTTCATGGTGTCAGACAGCGCTTCATAGGCCAGTTCCTGGTTGGCGAACATGGTGTCGCCGCCGTAGGGCGGCACTTCACGCGACAACAGCATGGAACCCATCGGGGGCTCCTGGAGATAAGTCGTATCGGAATGCCAGATTCCGCCGAAGTTGACTGTCTCGGTTTCGAGCTTTTTGACCTCGATGATCTGCGGATAATCGTTCAATCCCTTTACGAAGGGATATTCCACCGGCTCGCCCATGGCATGGGCGAAATCGAGGAACTGTTGCGGTGTGAGATTCTGCTCGCGCAGAAAAATGACCTTGTGGTCCAGCAGGGCCTGGCGGACGTCCTGAGCCTGGCTGGCGCTCAGGCCGGATCGCAGATCGATATCGCTGATTTCGGCGCCAAGCGCGCCCGCTGTTTTCTGAATCTTCATTTCAAGAATGCCTCCGGGGTTTCGCGCCCCTTAAAAAGTTGAGAAAAGAATTGCGATGTTCAGGTCTGACTTCCGATCCTTGCCTGACCGGTAACAGTGGCGCGACCATGCCGGATTTCCACCGGCTTCCGAACGCCGCATTTTCCTAAGGCGCAGCTCTGTGGCTGCAAAAACAGGGCGCCGTGCCTGCGCACCCTTGATTCCGTGGCCCGGCTTCGGGGCCGGGATGGCTGGTGAGCGGTTCCCCCCACGTTGCGCCGGCGCGGACCATGCTGGCTGCTCATGGTGCTATGCGCCTTTGGCATCGGGCCCGATGCCGGCGACGCAGGACAGGAGCTGCTGTGAAATGGTGTCTTCGTTCTGTTCCATTCTGTGCAGCGGCCCGGCGACCGCGACGCCCAGCGTCGTGGGGCCCCAGGTCAGCGCCGCCGCGATCGCCATGACGTCGGCCACGTTTTCGCCCCGCGTCAAGGCATAGCCGCGCTGGGCGCTGGCCTGAAGATCGGCGTGCAGCCGCTGGGCATCGGTAATGGTGGCGGGCGTGGCCTGATCGAGCGCGTGCCCGGACAGCCATTGTTCGCGCTGGGCATCGGGCATGGTCATCAGCATGACCTTGCCGATGGCGCTGGAATGCAGGGGCTTGAAGTCGCCGGCGCGGGAGGAATAGCGGATGGTCTGGTCGCTTTCGATCACCATGAGATAAAGTACGCGGTCGTCCTGGCGCGTGCCGAGGATGACCGTTTCGCGAGTGGCGTCGCGCAGGGCGGTGAGGGCCGGCAGGCAGCGGGCGGCGATGGGGTCGTTGGCGTTGATTTCGCGCGCGACGTCCCACAGCCATCGAGTGGGGTAGGATTCGCGGTTGGACAGGAAATACAGAATGCCGTATTGCTCCAGCGCGCGCACGACGCTATGGCAGGTGGACAGGGGGATGTCGGCCATCTGTGCGATTTCAGAGAGGGAAAGCGGCCGGCCGGCCGTTCGGAATGCGTCGAGCACATCGAAGGCGCGCAGGGCGGATCGGCTGGGTGCGGTGGACATGCCGGGAATTTATAAGTTTCAATATAAAGAATAATAACCTATTTTTCTTCCTTATATGGAATTTATTCTGCGGCGCCCGCTGTCGCTGCCGCGGGTCCATGCTTGGCACGGCTTGCAACGGCTTAAAGATATATTTACTATATATCTTTGCTGGCGCAAGCGTTTGCCGGCGCATGACTCCCATTTGAAAAGGATCCAAGATGCAGGTCGGAATGCTCAAGCTCGCAGGTATGAAGGAAGAAGGCTGCGCGGCCAAGGTCGCTGATGCGTTGAAGTCGGTCAAGGGCGTGGATACCGCCGAGGTGTCTTTCGAGAAAGCCAAGGCGTCGATCACGTTCGATGAGGCTCTGGTATCGCTTCAGCGCCTGAAGGTGGCGGTGGAAGACGCCGGCTACGCTATCGCAAAGCCCGTGCACGGCGAAGACGGCGCCTGCTGCGGCGGGTGTGGGGGATGAATCCGGACCAGGAACAGTCCTGAGGACTGTTCCGCGCCGGATTCATCCGAGCCGCCTGCAGGCGGCGAGGTGGATGAAGCGGTCCAATCTAAGTTGTGCGCGCCGGATTCATCCGAGCGGCTTGCAAGCCGCGAGGTGGGGAGCTGCCATCCTCAATAAAGAACAGTCCTGAGGACTGTTCCGCGCCGGATTCATCCGAGCCGCCTGCAAGCCGCCCGCCGGCGCTGGTTCAGAGAGAGGCGCCGCCCCCTTTTTTCTTTTCGCCGATCGGCTATCATTGCCGCTATTCGGGGTGGCTGAAGCGTCGCAATGCGCTGTCTTCGGGCATGTCGTGCTTCACGCCGATGTCGGATTCTTTCTGCGGGTGGGTCTCCTATGTACGAATCGCGTGGCGAGGAACTGGCCAGCCGGCATCAGTTCGCGTGGCGCATGTTCTGGCACGTCATGCTGGCGATGTTGTTCATTGTCATTTCGCTGGTCGTGGGCGTGCTGGGCCTGGTCTGGCTGGAAGAGGGGGTGAGCTGGTATGACGCGGCGCTGAACGCCGGCCTCATTGCCGGGGGCATCGGCCCGATGATCATTCCCGAAAGTTTTGCCGGCAAGGTGTTCTTTGCTTTCTACGGGGCTTATGTAAGCCTGGTCTTCGCCGCTACGCTGGGAGTGGTGCTGGCTCCTCTGGCGCATCGGGTCCTGCATGCCTTCCATCTGGATGACGACTGACGCCGGCACCGCCTTTTGGCAAGCTCCACCTGCCATCGCGCACGTTCTGCAGCCATAGGGCGCAGCTGAGCGACTTGGCGTCGGTGATGCCGCCGTTGCGGCAGGCCAGCAGTACATCGTCGATTTTCATGATTTCGACGTCCAGGGATTCGTCCGGGTCGAGTTTCGCCTGGCCGGCGCTCAGGCCGCGGGCGAAAAAGATGTGCAGGATTTCATCCGAATAGCCGACGGCCAGATGCATGTCGCCGGCATGCAGCCATTCGCTCGCGGTATAGCCGGTTTCTTCGAGCAGTTCGCGCTGCGCGCAGGCCAGGGGAGCTTCGCCGGGGTCCAGCTTGCCGGCCGGAAACTCGGTGATGACGCGCTGCACGGGGTAGCGGTACTGGCGTTCCATGACCACATGGTCGTCGTCCAGCAAGGCGATGACGACCACGGCGCCGGGGTGCACAATGTATTCGCGTGTGGCCTGGCCGCCATTGGGCAGGCGCACCTCGTCGCGCCTGACTTTCAGGAAGCTGCCTTCGTAGACGGCTTCGCTATGGATGCGTGTTTCAATAATGTGACGGTCGCTGCGGGAATCCATGGGCTTCATGCGTCCTTTCGGCGGCAAAGCCATGATCGTAACCGTAATGCGGATGCTTGCGCCGCGCGCCTGCCGGCCGGCGCCTGTGCAGCGCCCGCTCGGTCGGCCGCCATTCCCGGTTGGTGAGTTCGAGCACCTGCCGGGCCCTGTCCAGCATGGCTGCGGCTTCAGAGGTGGGGTGAGGTTTCGTGTCGGTCATGGCGGCATTATCCATGAGCCACATGACGCGCGAGTGACGTCGAGGCATCCATTCGCAAGAAGATGAAACGGCCTGCCACGTCCCCCGGCCAGGGTTCACGGCATCGTCATTCTCTGGTTCCACATGGCAAGCGGCAGGGGCGAGCCTGTCTGCCAGATGCGCTTCAGGGTCGTGGTGAGCGCGGCCATGTCGCGCGCCGCCGGCCCACCCTGCCAGTAGCTGGGGGTGACGGCCAGCCATTGGCCGGTCCGGGGGTCTTGCCTGCCCACCAGGAAGCGGAAGGAGTAATGCCCGGTGCCGATGCCCATGCGCAGGTCGGACGCGACGAGCTGGCCGCCGATGTCGTCGTAGCGCAGCCAGTCGCCTGTGAACCAGCGCAGGCCTTCAATATCGCCGCGCGGGCTGAGCGCGGCGCCCAGGGCGGCGTTGGATGGAAACTCGATGAACTCGGGGGGGCGCGTGTCGAGCATGCCGGTGACGGCCTCGACATAGTTCCCGTCGTCGAGCCGCGCGACCACGCGCCACAGCACGATATTCAGCGGCTGGGGCACAGAGAACATCGCGGTGGGCCGGAAGCCCTGGTCCACCAGCATATCGCGCACCCGATGTTCGGCCCAATGTTTGGCTGCCTGAGAGGCCAGCAGATAGCCGGCGCCGACCACCAGCAGGCAGGCAAGCGCCCGGCGCATGGCGGGGCGCAGGCCCACGGCCAGGGCCAGGAACACGCCCGCCGCCAGCGGCACAGTGTAGAAAGGATCTATGATGAAGACACTCGACCAGCTTGCCGGCGTCGGGCGCAGGGGCCACCACAGTTGGGTGCCGTAGCTGGTGAAGGCGTCCAGAATGGGGTGGGTGATGAGTATCAGCCAGATCGTCAGCAGCAACCGCCCGTATTCCCGGCCATCCTTGTGCAGCCGGATCCGCCTGGCCAGCCAGGCCAGCAGGAACGAGAGTCCCGTCAGCACGAACAGGGAATGCGAAAAGCCGCGATGGTTGATCATCTGCGACAGCGGATCGCCGTAATCAATGAGGACGTCGAGATCGGGAAGGGTGGCAAGCACCGCACCGGCAAGCACGGCCTTGCGGCCATACCGGTGTCCCATCATGGCGCCCGCTATGCCGGCGCCAAGTACGGCTTGGGTGACTGAATCCATGCTTTTTGCTGATAGGGGTGAAACGCAGTGCGGACGCCCGCCGCCTTGGGGGAGGGCCCGCCGCCAGCCTACAATTTTAAGCGTTTCCGGTGCGCGTGCCAGGCACGCCGGGCGGCGCGATAGAATGGAAGGTGTTCAGAGCTTCCCCATATCCAGGTTCCATCATGGCCGATTTCCTCGTTGCCGCCTTATATAAATTCGTTCACCTGCCCGATTTCCAGGAACTGCGCGCGCCCTTGCTGGCGCATTGCGACGAGCAAGGCGTAAAGGGTACGCTGCTGCTTGCGGAAGAGGGCATCAACGGCACCATCGCTGGAAGCGAATCCGGCATCAGGGCGGTCCTGGCCCGCCTGCGCGCCGACCCTCGTCTGGCCAGTCTCGTCCACAAGGAATCCAGGGCTCCCCGCATGCCCTTCTATCGCATGAAGGTGAAGCTCAAGCGCGAGATCGTCACCATGGGCGTTCCCAACGTCCATGCCGAAACCATGGCTGGCACCTATGTGAAGCCCGAGGACTGGAATGAACTGATCAGCGACCCGGAAGTCGTCGTGATCGACACGCGCAATGACTACGAATACCGGATCGGGACGTTTTCGCGGGCCGTCAATCCCGAAACCGGCAGCTTCACTGAACTGCCCGACTGGATAGCGGCGCAGCGCGCGGAAGGCGGCGTGTTGCACAACAGGCGCAAGGTGGCCATGTTCTGCACCGGCGGCATCCGCTGCGAGAAATCCACGGCCTATATGCGGTCGCTGGGCTACGACGAGGTCTACCACCTGGAAGGCGGCATTCTCAAGTATCTGGAAACCATGCCGGAAGGGAACAGCCTGTGGGAAGGCGAGTGTTTCGTGTTCGACGAGCGGGTGTCGGTCCGCCACGGGCTGGAGCCCGGCGGATACGAGTTCTGCCGCGCCTGCCGGATGCCATTGAGCGCGCAGGACAGGCAGTCGCCGCATTTCGTCGAAGGCGTCAGCTGTCAGCATTGCCATGACAGGCACACCGACGAGCAGAAGCAGCGTTTTGCCGAGCGGCAGCGCCAGGTGGAACTGGCCCGCGAGCGGGCCGAACGCCACATCGGCGTGCGAGTGGAACTGAAAAAGCAGGCCAAGGCCAGGGCATTGGCCGAGGCCCGGGCTTTGCGCGAGGCCAAGCTTGCGGCGCGCAGGGCGGGCGCCGCGCAGGGCGGCCGCGGGGCCGGGGCGGTCGGCAAGGCCGCTTCCCCGGACGGCTGAATGCCGCCCATTCTTTACTCGTTCCGGCGCTGCCCCTATGCCATGCGCGCCAGACTCGCCCTGGCGGTGAGCGGCACGCATTGCGAACTGCGGGAAGTCGTGTTGCGCAACAAGCCCGCCGCGCTGCTGCGGGCATCGCCCAAGGGCACCGTCCCTGTCCTGGTGGCGCCGGATGGCGGCGTGATCGAACAGAGTCTGGACATCATGGTATGGGCGCTTTCCCGTCATGACCCGGAAGGCTGGCTGACGCCGGCGACGGGCGGCCGGGAGCAGATGCTGGCGCTGGTCGCGGACTGCGATGGCCCGTTCAAGCACAGCCTGGACCGCTACAAGTATCCCGAGCGCCATGAGGGCGCGGATGCCTTGGCGCATCGCGAGTCGGGCAGGCAATGGCTGGCGGCGCTGGATGGCAGGCTGGCGGATTCGGTTTATCTGTTCGGCGGGCGCCCCTCGTTGGCGGATGCCGCGATCATGCCTTTCGTCAGGCAGTTCGCCCAGGTGGACCGCGCCTGGTTCGATGCCCAGCCGTGGCCGGCGCTGCATGACTGGCTGCTGAAGTGGCTGGAATCGAGTCTGTTCCAGGTCATCATGGTCAGGCACGAGCCGTGGGCCGGCGGCCAGGGCGTCCGCTTCCCTTGAACGCGTGAATGCCGCAAGGCGGGCCTTGCGGCATTCACGCAGCCATGTGGGGGCAAGGATGTCCGGCGAGCGCCGCCTTGCCCGCGGAACGGCTTATTCGACTTCGATGTTGCTGTTCTTGATGATTTCTTCGAAGCGCACGACCTCGGATTCGATCAGAGACTTCAGGAATGCCGGCCCCTGTTCTTCTTTCGGGGGAATCGGTGCGGCAAAGGTTTCCATCTGGGCGATGACCTTCGGGTCCGTGAAGGCATCCGACAGCGCCTTGGCAAGGACGTTGATGCGGTCTTCAGGCGTGCCCGCCGGCGCGGCGATTGCGTTCCATACGTGCAGGTCGAACTTCGGCACGCCGGCTTCCGTGAAAGTGGGCGTGTCGGGCAGCGCGGCCACGCGCGAGTTGCCGGTGACGGCCAGCGGAATGACGCGCCCGCCCTTGCTTGCCGGAATCATGGTGACGGTCTGGTCGATGACGGCATCCACGACGCCGCCCATGAGGTCGGCAATGGCGGGGCCCGCGCCACGGTAGGAAATCTGCTGGCCGTGGGTGTCGGTCACCATGCCGAAATAGATGGAAGCGATGTGCCCGGTGGAGCCGGGGCCGGAGTGGCCGATGTTGATCTCGGTGTTCGGCACACGCAGCTTTTCGAGCAATTGGTCCACCGTCTTGATGCCGCTCTTTTCGCTGGCGGACAGGACCATGGGCACCTGGGCCACCAGGCCGACCGGCGCAACGTCGCGGCGGGGATCATAGTTCGCCTTCGGGTACAGGGTGCCGGCGATGGCGAAGTTCCCCATGTTGCCCAGCGTGATGGTGTAGCCGTCGGGTTTGGCCTGCATGAGCTTGCGCAGTCCGATCATGCCGCCGCCGCCGCCGATGTTCTCGACGACGATGGGTTGGCCCAGCTGCTTGGACATGGCTTCCGCCATGACGCGCGCCAGGCCGTCGGTGGAGCCGCCGGCCGCGTACGGCACGATCATGTGAATGGTTTGATTGGGGAAGTCGGCTGCTTGGGCGGTGCCGCACAGCGCCGCCGCGCCCAGCATCGTGATCAGGATTCGTTTCATCGTTGTCTTCATGGCAGAGAGGTTTGGCGTGCGGTCCGGCCCGGCATGCGGCCCGGACCGGCCGGACACGGGCTGCCCCGGTGTCCGGCTTTCGCGTTGAAGAGAAGGCACGCGGCGAGTCGTCAAGGCTTTCCGGAATGCAGCTCGGTGTTGGCCAGGTGCTCGATCAGCTTTGCCGCGGCGGTATGGTCCTGGCCTTTGCCCAGCAAGGATGCGGACGATGCCCACAGTTCGCGGCAAAGTGTCGAAAAGGGCGCGGGGGTGCCCGATTCGGCTGCGATTCCTGTGGCGATGCTCAGGTCCTTCACCATCAGATCGAGTCCGAAGCCCGAATTGAAGGCCCGGGAAAGAATGTATTGCTTGAACTTCTTCTGGGTGGAATTGTTCATGCCGGTGGACGAGTTCAGTACGTCGATCATGACTTCGGGATCCAGCCCGAAGCGCTGGCCGATCATCAGCGCTTCGACGCCGATCAGGAAGCCGCCGGCCGATACCAGGTTGTTCAGCGCCTTCATGGCGTGCGCCGAGCCGACGTCGCCGGTGTGCACGATGGATTTCCCCATGCTTGCCAGAACGTCGCGCACGGCTTCCACATCTTCGGATTGCCCGCCGACCATGATGGCGAGTTCACCCGATTCCGCACGGGGCACACCGCCCGAGACCGGCGCATCCAGCAGGGTGCCGCCGGCTTCGGCCACGAGCTGCGCAAGCTTCTGCGTATGGCTGGGAACGCCGGAGCTCATTTCCAGAACGCGGGTGCCCGGCCGGAGGCCGGCCAGTATGCCGGTTTCACCGAGCAGCACGCTTTCGACGATGGCGCTCGTGGGCAGCATGGTGACGATCAGATCGCTTTGGCGGGCGAGTTCCGCGGGATTCTGTGCGGCCGTGGCGCCGGATTGCGCGGCGAAGCCGCTGGCGGCCTCGGCATTGGCGTCGAATACCGTGAGCGTGTAGCCGGCATTGATCAGGCATTGGGCCATCGGCCTGCCCATGCTGCCCACGCCGACGAGGCCTATGTTGCGGATTGAGGCGGCCATTGAATCAGGCCTCGTCTTTCTTGAATGCGCCTTCTTCTTCCAGCACCTGGTTGGCGACCTTGAAGGCGTCCAGGCCGGCGGGAATGCCGCAATACACGGTGGCGTGCAGCAGGACTTCCTTGATTTCCTCGGCGGTCACACCGTTGTTCAGCGCGCCCTTCACGTGCAGCCTGATTTCCGCGGGACGGTTCAGCGCTGTCAGCATGGCCAGGTTCAGCATGCTGCGCGTCTTGCGTTCCAGGCCGGGACGGTTCCAGGCGTAGCCCCAGCACCATTCGGTGGTGATGTGCTGGAATGCCATCATGAAATCGTTGGCCTTGGCCAGCGAACCATCCACATATTCGGCGCCGAGCACTTCGCGGCGGGTGTCGAGGCCTTCCTGGAACAGGGTTTCCAGCGGATTGGCGGTGGGCTTGGTCATCTGTCTTCCTTTGTCGATTGGGGTTGTGAGTCTGATTGTCAGACAATATTATTGTATTTGGTATGATAAACGCAAGCCGGTTCCATACTTCCACCCCTTTTGGGGCTGCCTGGCATACGATCTTCCCGCGCAACAGGCAGTCACGCGATACTTCTTGATATGAAAACATTGACGGATCTCCACATCCCCAGGGAAAACAGCTCGCTCAGGCAGCAGGCCACCGAACGGCTGCGGGAAGCCGTGCTCAGCGGCATGTTCGAGCCTGGCCGGAAGCTGGTGGAGCGCGATCTGTGTGAAATGCTGGGCATCAGCCGCAGCGTGCTGCGCGAGGCGCTGCAGCATCTGGGGGCGGAAGGGCTGATCACCCATGTTCCGCACAAGGGGCCCGTGGTCGCCACGATCAGCCCGCAGGAAGCCAGGGATATCTACGCCGTGCGCGGGTCGCTGGAAGCCCTGGCCGGGGAAGGCTTCGCCCTGCATGCCACGGACGAGCAGATAAGCGCATTGCGCGAGGTGTTGAACAGGCTGGAAAAGATCGACGCCGGCGATTCCCGGCATACGCTGCTGGATGTCAAGAACGAGTTCTATTCCATCTTGCTGGAAGGCTGTGGGAACTCGGTGGTGGGCGGCATGCTCACCCTGCTGAACAACCGGGTGACGATGCTGCGGCGCATGTCATTGTCCACGCCGGGGCGCTTGCGTGAAACGCTGAAGGAGCTCGACGAGATCGTGACGGCGATCGAGCAGCGTGATGGCCGCCGGGCGGGCGAGCTGTGCGCCGCGCACGTGGCCACCGCGGCGGCCGTGGCCATGAAGGCGCTGGATAACGGGTAGAGAACGCGGCCGGCTTCCCGGCACGAAACGGCCGCGGCGGGAAGCCCGGGCGGTTCTGGTTGGTTCTACCTGTCCATGCCGGGCACCACGGCATTGAAGCCGCCGTCGACATGGGTGATTTCGCCCGTGATGCCGGCGGCCAGGTCGGACAGCATGAAGGCGGCCACATTGCCGACGTCTTCGATGGTCACGTTGCGGCGCATGGGCGCATGCTGTTCCACGAACTTGAAGATCAGCGTGAAGTCCTTGATGCCGCTGGCGGCGAGCGTTTTGATGGGGCCGGCGGAAATGCCATTGGCCCGGATGCCCCGCGGGCCCAGCGCCGCGGCAAGATAGCGCACGCTGGCTTCGAGCGAAGCCTTGGCCAGGCCCATCATGTTGTAGTGCGGCACGACGCGCTCCGCCCCCAGGTAGGTGAGCGTCAGCACCGAGCTTTTGCGGCCTTCGAGCAGGGGCAGGGCCGCCTTGGTCATGGCGGGGAAGCTGTAGGCGGAGATGTCATGGGCGATGCGGTAGTTTTCGCGCGTCATGCCGTGCAGGACGTCGCCTTCCAGCGCTTCGCGCGCCGAATAGCCGATGGCGTGCACCAGGCCGTCGAGGCCGCCCCATTGTTCGCCCAGCGATTGGAATGTCTGTTCGATCTGATCGTCTTCCGCCACATCACAGGGCAGGACGATGCCGCTGCCGAATTCCTCGGCGAATTCCTCGACGCGTTCTTTGAAGCGGTCGCCGGCATAGGTGAACGCGAGTTCGGCACCTTCCCGGCGGCATGCTTGCGCGATACCGTAGGCGATCGACCGGTTGGAGATCAAACCGGTGATCAGAATGCGCTTGCCTTGTAGGAAACCCATTTTGTAATCAATCCTTCTTGTCTAGAAATCTTGCGCGGAATGTCAGCCGCGTATGTTGGAGCCGGGAACCCGCAGACGTTTGCCGGTCGCCAGGTTGTTGCCCTTCAGGTTGTTCAGCTTGCGCAGCGCGTCCACGGTGGTGTTGTAGCGGCGGGCCAGTGCGAAAAGGGTGTCGCCGCGCTTGACCGTATGTGTCATCGCCGCGGAATCGCGGCGCAGCACCTGGACGTCGGCATTGCGCTGGTCAGAGCCCGAAGCGCTTCGGGCCGCGCCGTTCTGGCGCCGGGCGGGGGCCGCGCCGGTGTCGAGCGATGCCAGCCGTATGCCGCCCGCCGGGGCCGGTTGTTGCGCCGTTGCAAGGTTCGTGCTGGCCGGAGCGGCGGCGCCCGTGGACACCAGCAGGGTGGCGGCGGCCCGGGTGGCGGATTGCCGCTTGCTGATGCCATTCACGGTGCGCAGCTGCTCCAGGGGCATGCCGAACTTGCGGGCAATGGACGTGTAGGATTCGCCCTTCTTGCTGCTATAGGTGGTCCAGCTGCTGAGCCGCCCCTGGTAGGACTGCAGATTCGCCATGAAAATATCCGCCTTGTCGGCCGGCAGCAGGATGGACTCTTCGGATTCCACCTTGATGACGGGGCGGTTGTGCGAGGGGTTCAGTTGCCGGAATTCATCGACCGACATTTCGGCCAGCTCGGCCGCCACCGCCACGTCGATGTTCTGCATTTTCTTGACCGTGGTGAAGTAGGGCGCGTTGCCGATGGGCGGCAAGGTGATGCCGTATTTCTCGGGGCTGGCGATGATGTTCTTGATAGCCTGCAGCTTGGGCACGTAGTTGCGCGTTTCCTCTGGCATGGCGAGTGCGCGGTAGTCGAGCGGCAGCCCCTGCTTTTCATTGCGTTCCAGCGCGCGCCTGACCGCGCCTTCGCCCCAGTTGTAGGACGCCAGCGCCAAGTACCAGTCACCCTGGAATTCATACAGATAGGACAGGTAATCGAGGGCCGCGCTGGTGGAGGCGATCGGGTCGCGGCGCATGTCGCGCCACCAGTCCTGATCCAGTTTATAGTGCTTGCCGGTGCTGGGAATGAACTGCCACAGGCCCGAGGCCTGGGAACGAGACAGGGCGGTTGGGTTGTACGCACTCTCGACGAAGGGCAGCAGGGCCAGTTCGGTGGGCAGCCCGCGGCGATCCAGTTCGTCGACAATGTGGTACAGGTATTTGCTGGCCCGCTGGCTCATGATGAGCACCGATTCCGGGCGCGATGCATAGTATTGGGTCCAGCGGCCGGCCAGCTCGGTTTCCAGGTTGGGAACGGCGAACCCCCGGCGGATGCGGTCCCACATGTCGCGCGGCGGGTGCGTCAGATCGATGGTGCGCGATGTTTCGGCAGCCGTGTAGGCATGGCGCGGCT
Source organism: Alcaligenaceae bacterium (assembly GCA_013416455.1). Taxonomy (GTDB): domain Bacteria; phylum Pseudomonadota; class Gammaproteobacteria; order Burkholderiales; family Burkholderiaceae_B; genus Yanghanlia. Next base: position 209,016 of record JACCES010000001.1, read on the forward strand.
GATGTTTGTGGTCGGATTGTGTCGCACAGCCGGCAAGCACTGCCGCCAGGGACAATATGAGTAGTCGCAGACAATTCATGGGTGGATCATTTGAAGTTGTTCTTCCATTCACGCAATCGAGCGAATACTTCGACCTCTGATGACAGGCTGCGCGCGGCGTGGCGCGCGGCACTTTCCGATACGGATGCGACCCCGGTACGCAGGAAAGGGTTCGACTCCAGTTCCTGCCGTATCGTCGACGGCAGCGTGGGTCTTCCCGCTTCGCGCAGCCGGCTGGCGGCTTCCCAGCGTTGCTGCAGCATCGTGTTGCCCGGCTCGACCCGCAGCGCCCAACGCAAATTGGACAAGGTGTATTCGTGCGCACAGCACACGAGCGTGTCTTCCGGCAGCGCCGCGAGCTTTTGCAACGATTCCAGCATTTGTTCGGGCGTGCCTTCGAACAAACGCCCGCAACCGGCCGCGAAAAGGGTATCGCCGCAGAAGAGCAGGGGCGCGCCATCGCCGGGCCGGCCGTGATAGGCGATGTGCCCGGCGGTATGGCCGGGAACGTCGAGCACGTTCAGTACAAGGCCGAAATCGGGCAATTGTACCGTATCGCCTTCGGACAGGCGGTGATGGCAGATGGGCAGCCGTTCGCTGGCTGGTCCGTATACTGTGGCACCGGTGCGCTCGTGCAGGGCAAGGGCGCCGCCGACATGATCGGCGTGGTGATGTGTCAGTAAAATGGTGTGCAGCGCAAGGCCGGCCTGTTCGAGGTGGCGTTCGACGGGGGCGGCTTCGCCCGGGTCCACCACGATGGCCTGGCCTTCATGATGCAGCAGCCATATATAGTTGTCGGTCAGGGCGGGCAGGGGTACGAGTCGGTTGTTTACCATGGAAAGGAGTGAAGAACGGGTGGAGCAACCGTTGATTCTTGAGCTTGAGGAATGGCTGGGCACACCGCAAGGCCGCTATGTGGCGGCCTGGGAACAGGCCCAATTCAATGGCATGGTCGCCAATGCATTCGGCTATCATGCCATACAAATCGGCCTGCCGCATTGGGATTTGCTCCAAGCCAACCGGATACCGTTCAAGGCCTGCGTATCCATCGAGTCCGCTTCCGGCCTCTCGCGGCCGCTGGTGGTGGCCGAACCCGAGAACCTTCCTTTCGACTCGCAGAGCGTCGATCTTCTGATCCTGCCCCACGGCCTCGAATGCGCGCCCGATCCTCACCAGGTGCTCAGGGAAATCGAGCGGGTGCTGGTTCCGGAAGGCCGGGTGGTCATCTCCGGCTTCAACCCCTGGAGCCTGTGGGGGCTGCATGAGCGCCTGCCGGGGCTCGATCCCCTGGTGCCCGTGCCCGCGCCCTTGCAGGTATCGCTGCCGCGCCTCAAAGACTGGTTCAAGCTACTGTCCTTCGAACTCGACCGTGGCCGTTTCGGCTGCTACGTGCCACCCAGCTTCACCGAGGCCTGGCTGGCGCGCTGGTCCTTCATGGAAAAGGCCGGTGACCGCTGGTGGCCGGTCTGCGGCGCGGTATATGTGGTTGCCGCCGTCAAGCGGGTGGCCGGCGCCAGGCTGGTCGGTCCCACATGGACGCGGGCGCGCAAACCCGCCAGGCGTGCCGCCGTCATTGCGGGCCGCCAATTCAACAAGCATTCCGGAGACATACGAAAATGAGCGGCAAGGTTGTGGAAATCTGGACTGACGGCGCCTGCAAGGGCAATCCGGGTCCGGGTGGATGGGGCGCCTTGCTGCGCCACGGCCGTCACGAAAAGGAAATGTGCGGGGGCGAATCCGCCACCACCAACAACCGTATGGAACTTACCGGTGTCATAGAAGCTCTAAAAGCATTGAAGCGGCCTTGCCAGGTCGTGGTTCATACCGATTCCCAGTACGTACAGAAGGGCATGAATGAATGGCTGCCCAACTGGAAGCGCCGAGGGTGGCGCACCGCCGACAAAAAACCGGTGCGCAACGCCGATCTCTGGCAGGAACTCGATGCGCTGGTGAACCAGCATCAGGTCGAATGGCGGTGGGTGCGCGGGCACGCGGGAGACCCCGGCAATGAACGGGCCGACGCCCTTGCCAACCTGGGTGTGCGGAAGGCCGCGAAGCATACTGAAATAAGTATGTAAATCGGGGTTACGCACCGCAAAGTTTCAATGCTACATTCATTGACCACTGGCCTGGAACGCAAAACCTGCCCCAAGGGCAAGGCCTGGCGAGCCCATTCACTTAATCAACCTCTACATCAATGAAGTCTTCCAAGGCGGCAATATTACTGGTGCTGGCGCTGGGCGCAGGTCTGGGGGCCTGGGGCTCCCATTGGTGGATGCAGCGCGGTGGCAGCGCCGCCGCGCCCACCGTTTCCAAGCAGGTGTCCCAACCCGCGGAAAGTTCCAAGGTGAAGGTCGAGGTCGTTCCGGTGAACAGGGTGCGGCTCGAACGGGCCGTGTCGGCCGTCGGTACGCTGCGTTCTCACGATTCCGTGATGCTGCGGCCGGAAATCAGCGGCCGTATCGCCGAGATCAATTTCGCCGAAGGCGGCAAGGTCGAGAAAGGCCAGGTGCTGGTACGGCTGGATGACAGCGTCGCCAAGGCCAGGGTGCAGCAGGCGCGCGCCAATCTTCAGCTCGCCGGCAGCCAGCACCGGCGTTCGGTCGAACTCAACAAGCAGGGTTTCGTCAGCCGCCAGGCGCGCGACGAAGCGGCCAGCAATCTTGCAGTTCAGCAGGCCGCCGTGGCGCTTGCCGAAGCCGAACTCGAAAAGACCGTGATCCAGGCGCCTTTCAATGGCCTTGCCGGGCTGCGCACCGTATCCGTCGGCGATTACGTCGGGCCGGGCACCGATCTCGTTCCCATCGAAGCCATCGATCCGCTCAACGTCGATTTCCGTATTCCCGAACAATTCCTGAGCACCGTCGCCGTGGGTTCCAGGCTGCAGGTTTCCTTCGACGCGCTGGCCGGTTTCGAGCGTGAAGGCAGCGTTGGGGCGATCAGCCCGCAGGTGGACGTCGGCGGGCGTTCCCTGCTGCTGCGCGCCAATGTGCCGAACCCTGACGACCTGCTGCGGCCGGGCCTGTTTGCGCGGGTGCAGCTCGAACTCGCCGAAACTCAGGGGCTGGTCGTGCCCGAAAGCGCGCTCGCGCCTTCGGGCGACGCGCAGTACGTCTATCGTGTGGAAAACGGCGTGGTCAAACGCGTCATGGTGCAGATCGGCCAGCGCACGGGGGCGAACGTAGAGATCGTTCAAGGTCTGAACGAGGGCGACAGCGTGATCGTGTCGGGCCTGCAGAAGGTCCGTGACGGCATCGAGGTCGAAGTCCTGCCGCCGCCCGGGGCCTGAGGCGTCACACTTTTAAAGCGAGGCCGCGATGCAGCTTCCACAGATATGCATACGACGCCCGGTGTTTGCCACGGTGCTGTCGCTCATCATCATCCTCATCGGCCTGATTTCCTACGACAGGCTGACGGTGCGCGAATACCCGGCCATCGACGAACCGGTGGTATCGGTGCGCACCGAATACAAGGGCGCGTCGCCGGAAGTGATCGAATCGCAGGTCACCAAGCCGCTGGAAGACCAGCTCTCGGGCATCGAAGGCGTGGACGTCATGACTTCCCGCAGCCGCAGCGAGGTCAGCTTCATCAACGTCAAGTTCCATATTTCGCGCGATCCGGACGCCGCGGCGGCGGAAGTGCGCGACAAGGTTTCGCGCGCGCGCCGCTTCCTGCCCGACGAAGTCGAAGAGCCGGTCATCAGCAAGGTCGAAGCCGATTCCACGCCCATCGTGTACCTGGGGGTGACCACCGGCAACATGTCGCAGATGCAGGCTTCCGACTATATCAACCGCTATATCAAGACGCGGCTGTCGGTCCTGCCGGGGGCGGCGGAAGTGCGCGTGTTCGGCGAACGCCTGCCGGCCATGCGCGTCTACGTCGATCGCCACAAGCTGGCCGGCTATGGCCTGATCGTCCAGGATGTGGAAAACGCCCTGCGGCAGCAGAATGTGCTGATCCCCGCCGGGCGCATCGAATCGCTGGACCGCGAGTTTTCCGTGGTATCCACCACCGACCTGCAGACGGTGGAGCAGTTCGAGAATATCGTGGTGGCCAATGTCCATGGCTACCCCGTGCGGATGCGCGAAGTGGCCGAGGTGCGCGTCGGGCCGGCGGATGAACGCGTGTCCGCCCGCTTCAACGGCCAGCCCAGCCTGACCATAGGCGTCACCAAGCAGTCCACCGCCAACCCGCTGGACCTGTCGCGCGAGGTGCGCAAGGAAGTGGAGCTCATCAACGAGAACCTGCCCTCCGGCATGAACCTGCAGGTGGCGTACGACAGTTCCGTCTTCATCCAGCGCTCCATCGATTCGGTCTATACGACCGTGCTCGAAGCCATCATTCTGGTGGTGCTGGTCATCTTCTTCTTCCTGCGCAGCGTGCGGGCCAGCCTCATTCCCATCGTTACCATCCCGGTGTCGCTGATCGGCGCCTTCGGGCTGATGTACCTGTTCGGGTTTTCCATCAATACGCTCACCCTGCTGGCCATGGTGCTGGCCATCGGCCTGGTGGTGGACGATGCCATCGTCGTCCTGGAAAACGTCTACCGCCACATGGAGGAGGGCAAGAGCCGGCTCGAAGCGGCCCTGCTCGGTTCCAAGGAAATCGCCTTCGCGGTCGTGGCCATGACGCTCACGCTGGTCACGGTCTACGCGCCGCTGGCGTTTGCGACGGGCCGCACCGGCAGGCTCTTCATCGAATTCGCCCTGGCGCTGGCGGGCGCCGTTCTGGTGTCCGGCTTCGTGGCGCTCACCCTCACTCCCATGATGTGCTCCGTGCTGCTCAAGCCCCAGCACAACCATGGGCGGGTCTACGTTTTCATCGAGAATCTGCTCGAAGGCCTGACGCGCCGCTATCGCGCCGCACTGGGGCTGGCCTTGCGGCACCGCCTGCTCGTGGTGCTGATCGGCCTGGCGGTGGCCGGGGGCAGCGCCGTGCTGTTCAAGGTCGTCAAGAGCGAACTGGCGCCGATCGAGGATCGCGGCGTGGTCTTCGGCGTGATTACGGCGCCCGAGGGCGCCACGCTCGAAGCCACCCAGCGCAGCCTGCTGCAGATCGAGGCCTTGTACGACGACATTCCGGAAACCGGCGGCGTGCAATCCGTCATCGGCTTTCCCACCGTCACCGACGCCTTCGCGATTCTGCGCCTCAAGCCCTGGGAAGACCGCGAACGCAGCCAGCAGGAAATCGCTCAGGAGCTTCAACCCCGGTTTTCCGCCATTCCCGGCGTGCGCGCCTTCCCCTCCAACCCGCCATCCTTCGGCCAGCGGGCCACTTCCAAGCCCATCAACTTCGTGGTGATGAGCCAGGCTTCGTATCCCGAAATGGCGGCCATGGTGGAACTGCTCATGGACAGGCTGGCCGAGTACCCTGGCCTGCAGAACGTGGACACCGACCTGCGGCTCAATACCCCGGAACTCAAGGTGAGGGTGAACCGCGACAAGCTGGCGGACGTGGGCGTGGACGTGGGCGATGTCGGCCGCACCCTGGAAACAATGCTGGGCGGGCGCAACGTCACCCGTTTCCGCGACAGCGGTGAACAATACGACGTGATCGTGCAGGTGAAGCGCCAGGACCGCTCCACCCCCTCAGATATACAAGATATCTATGTGCGCGCCCGCGACGGCAGCATGGTGCAGCTGGCCAACTTCGTCGAAGTCGAAGAATCCGTCGCGCCCCAATCGCTCAATCACTTCAACCGGCTGCGTGCCGTCAAGATCGAGGCCGCCATCGCGCCGGGCTATGCCATGGGCGAAGTGCTGGAACACATGAACCAGGTGGCGCGCGACCTGCTGCCGCCCACGGTGCAGACCGACCTGGACGGCCAGTCGCGCGAGTTCCGCGACTCCTCGGGCAACATCTACCTCATCTTCCTGATGGCGCTGGCCTTCATCTACCTGGTGCTGGCCGCCCAGTTCGAGAGCTGGCGCAGCCCGCTCATCATCATGTTCTCGGTGCCATTGTCCATGACCGGCGCGCTGCTGGCCTTGTGGCTGACAGGGGGTACACTCTCCATTTACAGCCAGATCGGGCTCATCACCCTGGTCGGCCTCATCACCAAGCACGGCATTCTGATCGTGGAGTTCGCCAACCAGTTGCGCGACGACGGCAACGCGATGCTCGACGCCGTCGTCGAAGCCAGCGTGCTGCGCCTGCGGCCCATCCTCATGACGACGGGCGCCATGGTGCTGGGTGTGCTTCCCCTGGCCTACGCCAGCGGCGCCGGCGCGGAATCCCGCCAGCAGATCGGCTGGGTGCTGGTGGGCGGGCTGACGCTCGGCACCCTGCTAACGCTCTTCGTGGTGCCCGTCGCCTATACGCTGATTGCCGGGGCACGGCGCAAGATGGTCAGCGCGGCCGAGGCCGAAGCCATGATCACGCATGAACCCGAATCCGGCGCCGGCGGCGGCAGCGCCATGGCGGCGCCGCAGGCTCCCAAGGATGCCCGCCATTGAACAAGGAAGATTGAAATGCGGCAAATCATTCTCGATACCGAAACCACGGGGTTGGATCCGGCCCAGGGGCACCGGATCGTCGAACTGGCCTGCGTCGAAATGGTGAATCGCACCCTGACCGGCAACCATCTGCATCTTTACCTGAACCCCGACCGCGACAGCGACCCGGAAGCGCTGGCCGTTCACGGCCTGACCACCGATTTCCTCTCCGGCCATCCCCGCTTCGAAGACGTGGTCCAGCAGTTCGTCGACTTCGTCCGCGACGGCGAACTCATCATTCACAACGCGGCGTTCGACTGCCGCTTCCTGAATGCCGAACTCCAGCGCGTGGGCCTGCCCCGCGTGGAAGAACTGTGCGCAACAGTCACCGACTCGCTGCTGTTCGCCCGCGAACTGCACCCGGGCAAACGCAATTCCCTGGACGCCCTGTGCGAACGCTACGGCATATCCAACGCCCACCGCACGCTGCACGGCGCTTTGCTCGACTCCGAGCTGCTGGCCGACGTATGGCTGGCCATGACCCGTGGGCAGGACGCCCTGCTGATGGATTTCGAAGAGGATGCCGAAACCGTTTCCACGGGCGGCAGCCTTGGCCAGGGCCGGGTGGACACCAGTGTCCTGCGCGTGGTGGCGGCCTCCGAAGCCGAGGCGGCGCAGCACGAGGCCTACCTGGAAGTGCTGGATAAGGCCGTCAAAGGGCAATGCATCTGGCGGGCGTATGAGCCCGTCGCGGCCGAAGAGCGCGCGGCTGAGTGAGATGCCGGGCGGCGTGCTGATGCGCCTTGGTGCCGTTGTCTGGTCGTGGCCTGGGGTATCCCGCTAATGCCGGGCGTTTTGCGGCGGCGGGGCGGCGTGCAATGACAGTGGGGCGGCGGCTCTGCGCCGAACTTGCTGGCCGCGGGCTTTGATGTATAATCGCTGTCTTCTCATCTGAGGCGGCTTGTCGCAAACCTTCAGGTCTGCATTGCGGCACAGCGCTTCCAGCATGGGGCGGTTAGCTCAGTGGTAGAGCACTGCCTTCACACGGCAGGGGTCACTGGTTCGAACCCAGTACCGCCCACCAGTCACTTCTGAAACCGGCTCTTCCGGCGCTTCCCCGCAAACGGGGGAACGGCATTCATTACACGCGGTGCATCGGCTCTACCCCATAAACGGGGGATGGGCATCACACCATCCCAACCGCACAGGGCTCAAGACTCTGAGCCGGTAATTTTCAAAGTTCCTGAAACTATACTCTTTTTTCAATGGGTGATCGGTCGGTGCCGCACCCCGACGCGCTCGGCAATTGCGTCCAGTCGCTTGTCCAGCGTCCAAAGTTCAGCGCCTTGGGTGAGCAAGGTAGAGGCAAGCAGGAGCATATCGATCAGGCCGCAACCCAAGCCGTAAAAGCGCTCGGATTCTATTAGCGCCATGGTTTCTTGGATCGTGGCTTGTTGGCTTTGGCGCAAGCTTGCCAAGTCAGCCAGGGTTTCTGACCGGTTGGGTGGTGTGCCACAGGCAATTTCCCCGATGATCAGAGGGTGCGTTAATACTAAATCTCGTTCAAGTAGATGCACGAGGCTATCGTTGCCGTGCTTGAAATGATCAATCCAGACCGAGGTATCGATCAGCACGCCGGTCATGCTTGGATAGCCTCGCGCCGACGGGGAATATCTTGCATTGCTGGCGCTTTGCCGCCCAAGCGCGCCAGCCGTTTGGCAGACTGTACGCGTACAAAAGTCTTGACCGCCTCGCGAAAGAGATCTGCTTTGTCCATGTCGGGATCCGCTACTTCCAGCGCCCGCTCGTATAGTTGGTCGTCGATAGTGACTGTAGTGCGCATATCATTCCTTGAAGCGTTATCATCAAATTTGATGAAATTTTACATCAAATCGGGCACCAAGGTGGCTGCGCTGTCAGTTACGGCGTAGATGTGCTTTGCACCCCTCGTCGATAGAGGTGCTCAAAAAATCTTTTTAAATCAGGTGTGCCCGGTACGCTTTATCCGGTATACGCCGCGTTCAAGCGCTTCCATTCGCGCTCCAGTTGATCAGTCAGTTCCTTGGCAAAGGGCGACTGGTTACGTTCCCGCAAGGTGATGACGCCCAATACACGGCTTATTCGGGGATGAACCAGCGGGCGCGCTGACAGGCCTATGTTCGAAGCCTCCGCCAAGGTGCCTTCCGGAACGATTGCGATGCCTACGCCGCTGGCGACGAACTGCAACATGGTTGTGAATTGCGTCACGGTGACGCTGTGGGACAAGGTCAGGCCAGAGGTGATGGCCGTGGCGTCAATCAGCCGCCTTGTGCGGGAGTCGGACGGCAGCGAAACAAGCTGTTCGTTCTGTATGGCGCTCCAGGATACCTGTTTGCGTTTTTCCAGGCGATGGCCTTTGGGCAGGATCACATGAAAATATTGTGTGCTCAGCGCTTTCTGTTCAAAGATGGGCGCGATATCGTCGAGATAGGTCAGCCCGATATCCGCGACGCCTGTTCTCACGTTTTCAAGCACATTGCCATGCACGCCTTCGGTGATGTGAAGGTCGACGCCCGGCCGTTCCCGCCTGTAGCGGGCAATGATCGCCGGCAGCACGGTGCAGGCAACCGACATGACCGACGAAACCACGACCCGCCCGCGTTGTTCGGCGGCGCGTTCCTGGACGGCTTCCAGATAGATCTGCACATCGTTCAGCACCCGTTCCGCCAATGCGACGAATTCCTTGCCCGCATCCGTGATCTCGACCGTTCGCGTCGTACGGTTGAACAGCGTCAGCCCCAGCAAACGCTCGATGCGCTGGATGGTGCGCGTGAGAACGGGCTGCGACATGTTCAGGGTGATGGCCGCCGCATTGAAGCTGCCGTAATCAGCGAGCGCCTTCACGGCAAGAAGCTCTTTGGCGCTGAAGTCGAGTTGGCTGGCTTCGATCATTTATGCGTATATGACAATAATCTGCGTTAATAGATTGGTGTTGGAAATAATAAACCATTTATTTAAGATGGGTCCATCTATCAAGCACAGGGACACAGGTCATGGGCAACACAATACAAAGCGGGATGGTCGACGCCAGTATCGATTTGGTGGAGTACTACTACGAACAGGGTTTCAGCGATGGCATGCCTGTCGTGCCGCCCACTCAGGAAAAAATCGACGCTGTGGTGCTGGCATTGGGAGGGGACCCCGATTATGTAGAGTGCAAGGTGGCTCCGCGTTGGGGCGAACTGACGCGCGAGGTGCTGGCAATCAATATGGTGATGGCCGGCTGTAAGGCTTCGTATGCGCCAGTGGTTCGGGCCGCGATGCTCGCCTTGACGGACGCCGCATTCAATCTCAACGGGGTTCAGGCCACCACGCATGTGGCATCACCGCTCATCGTGGTGAACGGCCCGATTGCGGCGGAACTCGGGATGAATGGCGGGGCGAATGCCTTCGGTTCAGGTAATCGCGCCAACGCGACGATCGGGCGCGCCGTACGTCTGATCATGCTCAATGTCGGAGGGGCATGGCCCGGCGATCTGGACAAGAGTACGCTGGGCCATCCCGGCAAATATACATATTGCGTAGCCGAGAACGAGGCCCAAAGTCCCTTTGCTCCATACCATGTTGAGCAGGGGTACAAGCCGGCCGAATCCACGGTATTTGCGCTGGCGGCCGAGGCGCCCCACAGTGCCACCAATCATGTATCGAATGATCCGGAAGGGATTCTGGATACGATCTGCTCGGCAATGAGCACCATTGCGTCGAACACGGCGGTGCTGGGCGGGCACATGGCTGTCGTGCTGGGGCTTGAGCATGCGAAGACCATATCCGGGCATGGCTGGACCCGTGCGGATATCCGCAACTATATCTTCATGAACAATGGCAACAGGTTTATCGACCTGGCCTACGGCCATCGGTACGGGAAGGTCTATAACCGCAATCTTCCCAAGTGGTACAAGCGCGAAGACAACACGCGAATCCCGATCGTTCACAGCCCCGACAACATCCACCTTTTCGTGATGGGAGGGGAGGCGGGCCGATTTTCGGCTGTGATTCCCGGCTGGGGGCATATGAGTACGCCCGTACTCAAGCCGATTGACCTCGACGTCGTGGCGGCGGGGCCCGACTGCTCCACCGGCACTTGCGCACTGTAATAGATAAGGATATTGCCATGTTGATGAAATCAGAAAACAATCAGGTCCGTGTCTTTGATCCCCGTGGCGTCGTTCGCTCGATGGCCATACCTGTTGCTGATCGCCGCGAGCAACTCGACGGGCTGCGCCTGGGGGTGCTGGACAACTCGAAGTGGAATGCGAACAAGCTTTTGCGCGGGGCTATCGAGGCTCTGGGTAAAGAGGTCGAGTTTGAGGCTGTCAATTATTACGTCAAGCACAGTTTTTCCAAGGATGCGGCTCCGGACCTCATCGAGAAGATCATCGAAGAGAACGATATCGTTCTGACAGCCATCGGCGATTGCGGCTCTTGCACATCGGGCTGTTTGCGTGACGCCATCGCCCTTGAAAAACAAGGTGTTCCGACGGCGGTCATCGTGACGACCGAGTTCGTCAAGGAAACTGTGCTGACCCGTCAGGCGCTGGGCATGCGGGAACTGGAACCCGTCATCATCGACCACCCAGTCAGTTCCATCACCATGGAAGAGGTGGCGCAACGCGTCGCACAAATTCTTACCCAGGCGCAGGCAGTCTGGAAGGGTAAACAGGCTGGCGCGGCGGAGCAGTACCTGCAAACCCGCAAGTCGCTTGACTGATTCCGGGAGTGGCAATGGGCTCGCTTTCCGGAATACGGGTGCTCGACCTGTCTCGTGTGCTGGCAGGCCCGTGGTGCACCCAGACGCTTGCGGATCTCGGTGCGGAAGTCATCAAGGTCGAACGGGTAGGCATGGGTGATGACACACGTGCCTGGGGGCCTCCCTGGTGCGCGGCGCCATCCGGCGCTGAATCGAACTCGGCCTATTTTCTGAGCGCGAACCGCAATAAGAAGTCGGTGGCAATCGATTTCTCGACACAGGAGGGCGCGGCCCTGCTTCGAGAGATGGCCGTACAAAGCGACGTATTGATCGAGAACTTCAAGGTCGGCACCCTGGAGCGATACGGCTTGTCCTATGAAACCCTGGCCGCACTCAACCCGCGTCTGGTTTATTGCTCTATTACGGGATTCGGCCAGAGCGGGCCGTATGCGGCACGCGCCGGCTATGACTTCCTGATTCAGGGAATGGGCGGCCTCATGAGCATCACCGGCGTCCCGGATGGCATGCCCGGTGCTGGGCCGCAGAAGACGGGTGTGGCGCTGACGGATATTCTGACCGGCATGTATGCCGCGACCGGCATTCTTGCCGCTGTGATGGAGAGCAAGAATACAGGCCGGGGGCAGCATCTCGATATCTCGCTGCTCGACGTTCAGATAGCAAGCCTGGCGAATCAGGCCATGAATTACCTTGTTGCCGGCGAGTCCCCGGCCAGGCTGGGTAACGCTCATCCCAATATCGTTCCCTATCAGGATTTCCGTACACGGGACGGATACATGATTCTTGCCGTAGGGAATGATGCGCAGTTTGCGCGTTTTTGCAAGGCGTGTGGCCAGCCGGAATGGGCTGATGATCCCAGGTTCAAAACGAATCCCGCCCGGATAGCGAATCGAGATGCCCTGATTTCAGATATCGGTGCCGTGACCGTTCTGCATGACACCTCGTATTGGATCGAACTGCTGGAAGAGGCGGGTGTTCCTTGCGGGCCTATCAACACCATCGCCGATGTGTTTTCCGATCCCCACGTCGTTGAGCGCAACACCCGGATATCCATCGAGTGTCCCGCGAAAGGGCGGATACCGTCCGTTGCCAGCCCCATCCGCTTGTCAAGGACACCGGTTGAATACCGCCTGGCGCCGCCCGAACTCGGACGGGATACACAAGACGTGCTGAGCGGCTTATTGGGGTTGGGGAAACAGGAACTCGATGCATTGATTCAAAGGGGAGTCGTGTCATGTGCCTGATGAGGGGTGCACGCGAGGAACTGGTTCACAAGAATCAATAACGACCGCCCGGGCAGGGCAGGAGAGAGACGATGAACAAGACGAAAATTGCCGCCGCATTCATGTTGGGAGCGTGCGCGATAGCGTGGACGGCACCGGCGCCGGCCGCGGAAGCTTACCCGAACAAATCCATTACGATGATTGTTCCCTTCCCCGCGGGCGGCCCGACGGACATCGTGGCCAGGATCGTGGGACATAAGCTTTCGGAAGAACTCGGCCGTACGGTGGTCATCGATAACAAGCCGGGCGCGAGCAGCGTAATCGGGGCGGGCGAGGTTTCACGAGCGCCGGCAGACGGGTACACATTGCTGCTCAATTATTCGGGCCACGTGATAAACCCCTACCTGAAAGATAATCTGCCATTTGATCCTCTGAACGATTTCGTACCTATTGTGGGGCTTGCGTCGACACCTCAGATCCTCGTGGTCTCGCCCAAGGTCAAGGCGGATTCGTTCGAGCAGCTGATCGAGCTTGCTCGAACCGCCGAAAGGCCCATGACCTTTGCTTCCTCAAGCATCGGGGCGCCGGGGCATCTTGCGGGAGAGCTGTTCGCCCAGCTGTCAGGGCTCAGTCTGATGCACGTGCCATACCGCGGCAGTGCGCCGGCATTGACGGATCTGATCGGCGGGCAGGTCGACATGATGTTCGATAGTGCGCCGTCCTCCATTGGCTTTGTGCGCTCCGGCAAGCTGAAGGCGCTTGGTGTGACATCGTCGAGCCGCTCCGATGTGGCGCCGGAGCTGCCCACCTTGGACGAATCCGGAATGAAGGGGTTCGCGGTAACCACGTGGTACGGCGTATGGGCGCCGGCAAACACACCCGCTGATGTAGTGTCTAGGCTGAACACCTTGTTCAACAAGGTTCTGGGTGATCCGGACGTGAGGGAAAAGCTTCTTCAGGCAGGCGCGGATCCGCTCGGTGGCTCACAAGAAGACTTCACCGCGTTCTGCAATTCGGAGTCGGAGCGTTACGGTGCGATCGTGAAGGCTGCCGGTATTCAGCCTCAAAGCTGAAAGGGCTCGAAAAACAACGATCGAGGACGCGGAGCTGGGCGGGCGGGCTGCCGCGCCCGCCGGCTCCGAACGCACTTGGCCTGCGCAGAAAACATGGCACTATAGGGGTTGTTTTCCGACCCCCTTATTGTTGCAGTCATAAATCCATGCTGGGCATTCATATCGACATACCGACAGCGGCTGGCCTGCCGCCTCCGAAGGCCAAAAGTTCGCTGAATTTGAGCAGCAATTCGCCATCGAAGCTGTGTAATGCGCGAAGATAGCAACGATTACCGCCGCGTATTCCTGAGCGGCGTACCCCTGCTGGATACGCGTGCTCCCATCGAATTCGCCAAGGGCGCGTTTCCCGGCGCGGTCAATCTGCCGCTGCTGTCGGATGCGGAGCGCGAGGCGGTCGGTACCTGCTACAAGACACAGGGCCAGGATGCGGCCATCGCGCTGGGGCACAAGTTGGTGAGCGGCCGCACGAAGGCCGAGCGTGTCGCGGCCTGGGCGGACTTCGCCCGGGCGCATCCCGAGGGATACCTGTATTGCTTCCGGGGCGGGCTGCGGTCCCGGATCAGTCAGCAATGGCTGGAGGAAACGGCCGGCATCCGGTATCCGCGCGTCGTCGGCGGCTACAAGGCCATGCGCGGCTATCTGTTGCGCGAGCTCGAACGGGCAGTCGACGAGTGCCGTTTCGTCGTGCTGAGCGGCCTGACTGGCACGGGCAAGACGGACCTGCTGCGTGAGCTGGACAACGGAATCGACCTCGAAGCGCATGCCCGTCATCGTGGTTCCAGCTTTGGCCAGCATGCCGGCGCGCAGCCGGTGCAGATCGATTTCGATAATAGTCTGGCCATCGATTTCCTGAAAAAGCGGGCAGGGGGCCAGGAAGGGTTTGTGCTCGAAGATGAGGGCCGGCACATCGGCAGTTGCAGCCTGCCGCTGGCGCTCTACCAGGGAATGCCTGGCTACCCGGTCGTCTGGCTGGAAGATGCCATGGACAGCCGGGTGAGCCGCATATTGCGCGATTATGTCGTGGATCTGCGGGCCGAGTTCGTCGCGATGCATGGCGAGGACGTCGGCTTCGAGCGGTTCGCGGATCGCCTGCGCCGGAGCCTTGGCAGAATTGTCCGGCGCCTGGGCGACGAGCGGCACCGGCGGGTCGGGGCGCTGATGGAAGCCGCGCTGGAGGCGCAGCGGCGCAGCGGCGGCGTAGAGCTTCATCGGCTCTGGATCGAGCGCCTGCTGGTGGATTACTACGACCCGATGTACGCCTATCAGCGCCAGTCCAAAGCGCCGCGCATCGAGTTTGCCGGCACGCGGGGCGCGGTGCTGGAATATCTGCGGCGGCGTTCCTTCGCGCCATAGCGGGGCCCGCCAGGCAGAGGCGGCAATGATAAAAGAAGATTACAGGCTAGCCATTCGCTGGCTATTTGGTAGTATGCTACCTTATGGACATCGAAACCCATTTCAGCATGACGCTGGGCAGGGTCAGCCGTCGTTGGCGGACCCGGCTGGACGAGCGCCTGCGGCACTTGGGCCTGACACAGGCCCGCTGGCATGCCCTGTTGCGCCTGGATAAGGACGGCCCCATGCCGCAACACCAGCTGGCGGAGAGCCTGCAAGTGGAGCGGCCGACCCTGGTGCGGCTGCTCGATGGCCTGGAGCGGCAAGGCCTGGTCGAGCGTCGGTCCGTAGAGGACGACCGGCGGGTCCGTTGTGTGCATCTGACCGAAAAGGCCAGGCCATTGCTTGAAGAAATATCCGATATCAGTGGGCAGTTGCGCCATGAGTTGCTGGCCGATATCGACCAGGATGCGCTGATGACAGCGGTCCAGGTATTGCAAGAGCTCGACTCGCGTCTTGAAAAGGGGTAGGCGTTGAGCGAGCAGCAAGGGCGCGACACGCCCCCCTCTTTTGCGAGCGAGCCATCGCCTGTTATGGAAGCGGGGGGGCGTCGGGCGGCGTCCGCCAGCCGCTGGTCGCTGCGCGGGCGGGGGCACCGCGCGCTGGGCCTCGTTCTGATACTGCTGGCTGCCTGTATGCTGTTCGCATGGTGGCTGGTGCATCGGTGGAACCATGTCTTTGTCGATGACGCCCGGATTGCGGCCCATGTCGTTACCGTCAGCAGCGAGGTCAGCGGCCGGGTCGTCCGGCTGCCGGTCGTGACCGGAGACCATGTCTCCAAAGGCCAGTTGCTGGCCGCCATCGATCAGGAAGACACCACCCTGGAGATCCGCTCTCTGGATGCGGAACTCGCCGGGCTGGAGGCCAGGCGGCGGCAGTTGCGGGCCGAACAGGAAATGCTCCGCACGCAGATCGCCAGCAAGGTCGCTGCGGGGCTGGCGCAGATCGCCTCCGCCGAGGCGGCCCATGAGGCAAGCAAGGCAACGCTGAAAAGAGCGGGCGGCAGCCATGAGCGGATCAGGCGTCTTGCCCAGCACAAAGCCATGTCCCAGCAGGAGTTCGAAAACGCCAGAGCCGAACTGGAGGTCGCCCGGCAGCAAGAGCGGGTGGCGGCATCGGAAATCGAACGGGCGCGTGCCAATCTCGTCGTGACGCGTTCGGAAGAGGCGCAAATGACGGTGTTGGAGCACCGCATCGAAATACTTGAGGCACAAAAGGCCGCCCTGCGGGCGCAGAAGCAGCAGAAGCAGGCCGACCTTGGCCGGCGCGAGATCCGCGCGGAATTCGATGGCATCGTGGCCACCGTCTTCCTCGAAGCCGGTGAATATGTATCGGCGGGCAGCCGCCTTCTGCTTTACCACGACCCCGCCAGGGTGTGGATCGATGCGAACGTCAAGGAAACACATTTCGGGCGGCTGCGCCTGGGCGCAACGGCCAGCGTCAAGGTCGATGCGTATCCCGGGATGAAATTCAGCGCCACGGTCGAGCGCCTCGGTGGCGCGGCGACCAGCCTCTTTGCGCTTCTGCCCAGCCCGAATCCCAGCGGCAATTTCACCAAGATCACGCAGCGGCTGCCCATCCGGCTTTCCGTCGAGCAGCATGAGGGTCTTCTGCGCCCGGGCATGATGGTGGAGCTCAGTATCGATGTCGATTGAGGCCTTGCTGCTGCGCTATGGAGCCGCCTATCGCTGGCTCGCCACCATGACGGTCATGGTGGCGACGATCGCGGTAGTGCTATCCACCACCATCGTCAATGTGGCGATTCCCGACGTCATGGGGGCATTCGGCATCAGCCAGGTCCAGGCGCAATGGATTTCCACCGGTTTTCTTGCGGCGATGACCGTCACGATGCTGCTGACCGACTGGGTCTACAAGTCTCTGGGCCTGAAGGCCGGCATGATTGTCGCAATGCTCGTTTTTCTTGTCGGCTCGATTCTGGGCGGTATTGCGCCCAATGAAGGCATTCTGACCCTGGCCCGCGTTGTCCAGGGCGCGGCCGCGGGCCTGGTCCAGCCGCTGGCAATGATTCTGCTGTTCCAGGTCTTCCCCATCGACCAGCGGGGCATGGCCATGGGCATCTACGGCATAGGTGTCGTGCTGGCGCCGGCGCTCGGGCCGTGGATAGGCGGCATGCTGATCGACACCTTCAATTGGCATTACGTATTCTTTCTCGGTCTGCCGTTCGCGGTCCTGGGCATCGTCTTGTCGAATATCTTCCTTCCCGTCCGGGTGGCTTCGGCATCGGTGCCACGCTTCGACTGGCCGGGGCTGATTCTCCTTTGCGTGTTCGTCGCAACCGCGCTCAATGGGCTGACGAACGCTCAGCGCATGGGCTGGGGCTCCGATCCCATTCTGTGGCAGTTCATGGTTTCAGTGTTCGCGATCGGCGCCTTCATCGTCTGGGAGCTCTACACCGATAAACCGATGCTCGACCTGCGGATCTTCTCGCGTCTGCCGTTCGCCGCAGCCGCGCTGGTGTCGTTCATTCTGGGCGCGGGGCTGTTCGGATCGCTCTATCTGGTGCCGCTTTTCGTTCAAACCATTCAGGGCCTGACGCCGACTCAGGCCGGCCTGCTGTTGATGCCGTCGGGACTCGTGCTCATATTGATCTTTCCCATGGTCGGCTATTTGTCCGATCGCCTGCCGATCGGCGTGCTCATCGGAACAGGCATGGTGATTTTTGCCTGGGCATCCTATCTGACCGCGCAGGTCACCATCGCCACGAGTTTCGGTTTGCTGGCCTGGTGGACGGTTCTGTCGCGAATCGGCCTGGGCTTCGTGTTTCCCTCGCTCACGGCGGGTTCCTTGAAAGTGCTGCCGCCGGAGTGGGTGGGGCAGGGAGCCGGCGCCATCAATTTCACCCGTCAGCTGGGTGGCGCCTTCGGGGTGAACCTGCTGGCCGTACTGCTCGAACGGCGCACCGAGTTCCATGCCGACGCATTGGCCCATACCCAGTCTGGCGGCAACCCGGCGACGCTGGACCTGATCCATAAGCTTGCCGGTAGCCTGAATGCCGCCGGCTTGCCTGATTTTCAGCAAGTCCCCGCCGCCCTTGCATTTCTTGCCGAGATGATCACCGCTCAGGCGAGCACGCTTGCCTTCCAGGACGGTTTCCTGATCGTCACCGTCATTTTTCTGGTGGCGCTGGGGCCGACATGGCTGCTGCATCGGGCAGTGGCGCGTCGTGGAGCAATCAGCGCCCCCGGAAGAGGGAATGCAGGGCTGCGGGAAACTTCGTAGAAGCCAATCAAGCCTGTGACAGGCCTGTGAAGCGTCGGGTAATAGGCCGGGGTTCTTCACAATTCAGCATGCACCCGCCATGCCTGGCGGTCAAATACGAGTATGCCCCGGATCTCGGCATCAGTACTGCGCCATGGATCACTGAACGAATTGGCGTCGGATTCAATTCAGCGCTTCCGTGGCGGCCTCTTCAGGCGTCGGCCCGTTATGGAACTGATCTGTAAACCATTCAGCCTGTTCTGCGATGTGCTCCTGTGCCTGGTGCAATGTTGCGCCCGCGGCAACCAGAAAACCTTCCACTTCGGTACACCATTCGATCAGCGCCACTTCGTCCGGATTCGGCATGCTTTTCTTTTTCATGTTTTCTTCCTTCGTTTGAAGCCCGCGCTATGCCGGTCAGGGCGCGGCATAAAAATGCGGCGCCGCATCGACGCGTGCGCATATTACGAAATAGACGGAACAAAACGGTCGAATGCTAAAATTCATGCTTTTTTGCGCGGTTTCCGCCACGCCGCCCGCGGGTGCTCCACTCCATTCGTCGCCTCTGTCCGCCACCCCTGTTCAGACCCCGGCCGCTCCGGGATTTCTTGTCTGCCCGAAAATAAAGATCCATCTTCAATGATCATCCTCAAGAACGTGACCTTGCGTCGCGGCAGTAAAATATTGCTCGACAAAACCTCTGTCACGCTCAATCCTGGTGAGAAGGTGGGTTTGGTGGGCCGCAATGGCGCGGGCAAGTCATCGTTATTCGCAGTGCTCAATGGGACACTGCACGAGGATGGCGGCGAGTTCTCCATGCCAGCGCAGTGGCGCATATCGCAGGTGACGCAGGACATGCCGGAAACCGGGCAAAGCGCGACGGATTTCGTGGTGGAGGGCGACACCCTCTTGCTGGCGGCGCAAACCGAAGTTGCCGCATCCGAAGCCAGCGATGATGGCATGCGCATGGCCCACGCCTATATGGCATTGCACGACGCGGGCGCCCACGATGCTCCCTCGCGGGCGCAGGCACTCATTCTGGGGCTCGGCTTCAGTGTGGCCGAGCTCGACAGGCCGGTAAACAGTTTCTCGGGCGGATGGCGCATGCGCCTGCAATTGGCGCGTGCGCTGATGTGTCCGTCGGATTTGCTGTTGCTGGACGAGCCGACCAATCACCTGGATCTGGACGCCCTGGTGTGGCTGGAAGCCTGGCTCAAGAATTATGCCGGCACGATGGTGGTGATAAGCCATGACCGGGAATTTCTGGATGCCGTCACCGGTGTCACGCTCCATATCGACCGTGGCAAACTGGTGCGCTATGGCGGCAATTACAGCAAGTTCGAAGACATGCGGGCCGAACAAATGGTGCTGCAACAGGCCGCGCACGCCAAGCAGCAGGAAAAGGTGGCGCACCTGCAAAAATTCATTGACCGCTTCAAGGCGAAAGCCAGCAAGGCCAAGCAGGCGCAAAGCCGTGTCAAGGCACTTGAGCGCATGGAGAAGATTGCGCCCCTCCTGGCCGACGCCGAGTTCCAGTTCGAATTCAAGGAACCATTCAGCCTGCCCAACCCCATGCTATCGATGTCGGAGGCCAGTTTCGGTTATCCGCCGTCCGAAGATGCGCTGGCCGGCGCAAAGCCTACCGTCATCGTGCACAACATCAATCGTTCTGTCCTGGCAGGGCAGCGCATCGGCATTCTTGGCGCCAATGGGCAAGGCAAGTCGACGCTGGTGAAAACCATTGCCGGCGCATTGCAACCGATCGCCGGTGAAATCATCACCGGGAAAGGCTTGAACATCGGTTATTTTTCGCAGCAGGAACTGGATGTCCTGCGGCCTGCCGACAATCCGCTGGAGCACATGATGCGCCTGGTACGGGACACGCCAGCCAGTGTGCGCCCCGGTGCCATGGATTGCCGTGAACAAGGGCTGCGCAATTTTCTGGGCACTTTCAATTTCAGCGGCGACATGGTCGAGCAGCCCGTCGGCCGCATGAGCGGAGGCGAAAAAGCGCGCCTGGTCCTGTGCATGATAGTCTGGCAGCGCCCCAATTTGCTGCTGCTCGACGAACCCACCAATCATCTGGATCTGGCTACCCGGGAGGCCCTGAGTGTTGCCTTGAATGAGTTTGAAGGTTCGGTGATGCTGGTCAGTCACGACCGCGCTTTGCTGCGTTCCGCCTGCGATGAATTCTGGCTGGTGTCGCGCGGCGGCATAAAAGACCTCGAAGGCGACCTGGACGATTACCAGGTCTACCTGCTGGAAGAAGCCAAGCGTCAGCGGGAAGCCGCATTGTCCCGGCGCGCCGCCTGATCGGGCGAGCTATCGAACCAACCCGACCCCTGCCGCGGCTGTTTCAAGCCTCCTGACGCGGGTGTTGACGTTGAGCTTTCCGTCGGCCGATGAACACCGAGTTCTCATTGGCCGGAAAGGTCAATCCTGCCCTCATCCGTCATGTCTGGATGAGCAAGATGGCCTGGGCAGTGGCCGGAAGTGGTTCCAGGCGGCGGTGGCCAATCGACGATAGTGCTGTTTCACCGCCGATCGACAGGCACCAGTCATGCGGTGGAACGACGAAGAAGCCTCGCGGTTCGGCGATGCCGGCAAAATGCCCGTGCGTATGCTGCCATGGACCCGTCGGATGAAGAAAGATGCGCTGAAGGCTTGGGAACACTGTATGCTGAGTCGTGCATCTCGCATTCATCGTCAGTCGTTCAGGGAGTCCCATCATGGCCAAAGGTCAAGTACGTGGCAATAGAGAAGCCAAGAAACCCAAGCAGCCGCCCAAACCCGCTGCCCCGGCATCAGGTTTCGGCACAATCCCCGAAAAGGGGAGCCGCCAATCGGACCCAAAACGAAAGTAGCGCGGTCATCGCCCTGGAGCGATAAGCTCCCGGTAAGGCACGAACTTTTCGGCATCGAGCGGCTCGGGCAGCACGCCCGCGGCCTGGCGGCCTCGCAGGTGGTCACACCGCGGCCATTGCGCGTCCAGCCCCTGCGGAAACGTCTGGATGACAATGCCGCCACCCTCCTGGCGGCTTACCGTGCCAGTGCGGCGGAGCTCGAAGACGGTCGCGGCATCGAGCCGGCCGCAGAGTGGCTGCTCGACAATTACCATGTCGTTGAGGATCAGATACGGCAGATCCGCAACGACCTGCCACCCGGTTTCTATCGCCAATTACCCAAGCTTGCCGACGGCCCGCTTGCCGGTTATCCGCGCGTACTCGGAGTGGCGTGGGCTTTCGTTGCCCATACCGATAGCAATTTCGAGCCCGAGACATTGCGCCGGTTCGTTTCTGCATACCAGTCCGTGCAGCCGCTCACTATTGGAGAGCTGTGGGCGGTGGCCATTACCTTGCGTATCGTCCTGGTTGAGAATCTGCGGCGTCTGGCCGATGAGATCAGTGCGGGCCGCAAGGCGCGCAGCGAGGCCGACGAACTGGCCGACAGCCTGCTGCAAGCAGGCGCGGCGCGCACCGCGCTGGAGCTGGATGCGAAGACACGATCGCAGGACCCGCTTTCCGAGATGTTCACGGCGCAGTTGAGCAAGCGATTGCGCGACCAGGATCCGCGGGAAACCCCGGGCCTCGAATGGCTGCAAGAACAGTTGGCAAGGTTGGGTCGTCCGTTGCAAGAGGTGGTGCAGCAGGCGCAACAGCGGCAAGGCGCATCCAATGTGAGTGTGCGTAACGTCATCACCAGCATGCGCCTGATCTCCGACATGGATTGGGCCGACTGGTTCGAAAGCGTAAGCCTGGTCGATGCCCACTTGCGGGAGGGGAGTGCGTTCGGGGACATGGATTTTGCGACGCGGGACCTGTACCGCAAGGAAATCCAGCATCTGGCGCGCGGCGCCCAAATGAGTGAACTGGAGGTGGCGCAGGAAGCCCTGAGCGCCGCCGAATCCGCCGTCCTGGCGGCGGATGACAATGACAGGGAGCGTGTCGGCGATCCCGGCTACCATCTCATTGCGCAGGGCCGTCTGGCGTTCGAGGCGCGGATAGCTTATTCAGCGCCGTGGCGGTTGCGCCTGAACCGCGTCGTGGTGGATAGCGGTATTGCCGGCTATGTCGGCACCATCCTGAGTGTGAGCGGGGCATTGGCCTGGTCCGCTTCGTGGGTTTTGTGGTCGCCCGGTATCGCGGTAGCCTGGGTGGCACTCTTTCTGTTTCTGGCGCTGTTCCCCTTCACTGAATTGGCCGGCGCGCTCCTGAACCGGGTCATTACCTGGAACTTTGGCGCTTCGGTTCTGCCGGGCCTGGACTTGACCGGCAAAGTGACGGAGAAACACCGCACTCTGGTCGCGGTGCCCACCTTGCTGACGAGTGATGCGGAGTTGCTGGCGCATATCGAGCAGCTGGAAGTGCATTATCTGTCCGGATCGGGCGGCGACTTGATCTACGCCCTGCTGACGGATGGTCTGGATGCGGAAAGCGAAGTCATGCCGAGCGACGCATCCATGCTGGCCGCGGGCGCCGCGGCCATTGCCGGGCTCAATCAGGCGCATGGCCCGGCCCCTGGTGGCGGCAGCCGCTTTCTGTTGTTGCATCGCCGTAGGCTCTATAACCCTGTTGAAGGCAAGTGGATGGGCTGGGAGCGCAAGCGCGGCAAGCTGCACGAGTTGAACCGGCTGCTGCGTGCCGACAAGGAAACCAGCTATGTGTCCATTCCGGGGCTGTGCCAGCAGTTGCCCGACAAGGTGCGCTATGTGCTTACGCTGGACGCCGATACGCGCCTGCCCAGGGATGCGGCCCAGAAGCTCATTGGGAAGATGGCGCATCCGCTGAACCGGCCCGTGTTCGATGCGGTCCTCCAGCGGATCGTCGAGGGACACGCTATTCTTCAGCCCAGGGTTACGCCTTCGCTGCCGCTGCATCGCGAAGGCTCCGTGTATCAGCGGTTGTTCTCCAGTCCGGCCGGCCTGGATCCCTATGCAGCAGCTGTTTCCGACGTCTACCAGGACCTCTTCGGTGAAGGTTCCTATACCGGCAAGGGCATTTACGATATCGATGCGTTCGAGGCCGCCCTGGCCGGGCGTGTTCCCGAGAACGCCATGCTGAGCCATGATTTGTTCGAAGGCGTGTTCGCGCGGGCGGGGCTGGCTTCCGACGTAGAGGTGGTCGAGGAGTTTCCCCCCCGCTATGATGTGGCGGCCAAGCGAACGCATCGCTGGACCCGCGGCGACTGGCAATTGCTGCCATGGCTGTTCGGGCGCCCTGCGGGCAATCGTGCCGTGCCCTCGGTGGGCCGCGCCAAGATGCTGGATAATCTGCGCCGATCATTGCTGGCGCCGGCCACCTTCCTGGCGCTGTGGGCGGGCTGGATGCTGCCCATGCCTTCCGCGCTGTTCGCCACATCGTTCATCGCAGCATGCGTGGTCATTCCCGCCATTCTGCCTGCATTCAGTTTTGCGCTGTCCCGGCGTGGCGCCGTGCTGCTGCGCAACCGCTTGATACTCTTCGCGCAGGACCTGTATCTGGCGGGTGGGCAGATCATCGCATCGTTCACCTTCCTGGCCGATGGAGCATGGAAGATGACGGATGCAATTGCCCGAACGCTGCTGCGGCTCTTCGTCACGCGCCGCCATCTCCTGGAGTGGACGACGGCGGCGCAGTCGGCTGGCGGGTCGCTGCCGGGCATGGCGGGCTTCTATCGCATGATGTGGCAAAGCGTTGTTCTTGTGCTGGCGGCGGCCGGCGGCATGTTGCTCGTCCAAGCCGCCTCCTGGCCGCTGGTCCTGCCCTTTGCAGTGCTTTGGCTTTCCGCGCCGGCCTGCGCGTGGTGGGTAAGCAGGCCGCGCGCGCTGGCTCCCAAGCTGCGTATTTCGGCCTCGACGGCCGTGTCGCTGCGGCGCACCGCCCGCCAGACATGGCGATTCTTTGAAACCTTCGTCACGGCGGACGATCACATGCTGCCGCCGGACAATTTCCAGGAAACCCCCAAGCCGGTGGTGGCGCGGCGAACCTCGCCCACCAATATGGGGCTGTATCTGCTGTCGGCCGTAGCCGCACGTGACTTCGGATGGATCGGTACGGAACGCTGCGTAGCACGGCTGGAAGACACCCTCGCCACTATGCGCCTGCTGAAGAAATACAACGGGCACTTCTTCAACTGGTACGCCACCAACGACCTGCGTGTGCTGCATCCCGCCTATGTGTCGTCGGTCGATAGCGGCAACCTCGCCGGTCACCTGATCGCCGTGGCGATTTCCTGCGAGGAATGGATAGACAATTTCATTGGCTCCAATACACGTTCCGGGCTGGAGGACAACCTTGCTTTGGCGCGTGATGCCTTGTCCGCCCTGGCTGTGTCCGGCGATGTACGCTTGCAGCCGTTGACAGCCACGCTCGATGAGATGGATACCCTGCTCAGTAGCTACCAGGATATTGTGTCGTTGCTGCCGGTGCTCAGGCGGCTTGCGGACAAGGCCGCGGGGGCGGCGCAGGCCCTGGCGCCCGCGGAGGACGAAAGCTATGGTTCCGATCTGTCCTTCTGGACACGGGCCCTGTCCACCGCGGTGCGAGCTCATTGCGATGACAGGAATGCGGCTGACCAATCTGCGCAGCTGCTCAATGCACGTTTGCGGAATGTGGCCGATACAGCGCGCGAGATGGCCATGGCCATGGATTTCGCTTTTCTGCTGGACCCTGAGCGCAAGCTGCTTTCCATTGGATATTCGCTGGTCGAAAACATGCTGGATACAAGCTGCTACGACCTGCTCGCATCAGAATCACGCCTGGCCAGTTTCTTCGCCATTGCAAAGGGCGATGTGCCCACCCTGCATTGGATGCGCCTGGGCCGGACATCGACGCCCATCGGCCATGGTTCTGCGCTGATCTCGTGGTCGGGGTCGATGTTCGAGTACCTGATGCCTTCCCTCATATTGCGCGCACCGGTAGGCAGCCTGCTGGAGCAGACCAACCGGCTGGTTGTGCAACGCCAGCGTCAGTATGCGGCAGGGTCCGGTATTCCCTGGGGATTCTCGGAATCTTCCTATAACGCGCGGGATATTGCCTTTACCTATCAGTACGGGAATTTTGGGGTGCCCGGCCTGGGCTTGAAGCGTGGGCTGTCGGAAGACCGCGTTGTGGCGCCATACGCCACCGCTCTGGCTGCCATGGTGGATCCTGAGGAAGCGCGTGACAACTTCCGGCACCTGAAGCAATTGGGGGCCGAAGGTCGATATGGCTTTCTTGAAGCGCTTGACTTCACGCCCTCGCGGCTACGCGAGGATCAGGCGCTGGCGCTGGTGCGAAGCTACATGGCGCATCATCAGGGCATGACCATCGTCGCCATAGCCAATGCGGTGCTCGATGGGCTGGTTCGGGCGCGCTTCCATCGCGAGCCCATGATTCAGGCCTGCGAGCTTCTGCTTCAGGAGCGCGTGCCCCGCGATGTGGCTGTGGCCCATCCTCGTGCCGAGGAAGTCCATGCCGCCGCTGTCACGGCCGATATCGGGTCGGTGACCACGCGCCGCTTCGAGGACCTTCCCGCCGGCCCGCCCCACACCCATTTATTGTCCAACGGCCGCTATACCGTCATGCTGACCACGGTGGGTGGAGGGTACAGCCGGTGGCGCGATATTGCCGTAACGCGGTGGCGAGGGGATGCCACGCGGGATGATTGCGGTTCCTATCTGTTCCTGCGTGACATCCAGCGCGGCGCGACCTGGTCATGCACCCCGCAGTCCGACTGGGTTGGCCTTCCGCAGATACAGGTGGATTTTTCCGAAGACAGGGCAGATTTCATGCGCCGTGACAGTACGCTGGTCACGATGACGCAGGTGCTGGTATCGGGTGAAGATGATGGGGAAGTACGTCGCGTATCGTTGGTGAACAGCGGGCGCCGGGCGCGCGAGATCGAGCTGACTTCCTACGCCGAGCTAGTGCTGGCTCCGCCTGCCGCCGACCGGGCCCACCCCGCATTCTCAAAAATGTTCGTGGTGACTGAGTTTCTGCCGGAGTTCGGTGCCTTGGTCGCGACCCGGCGTCCTCGATCCGCGGATGAGCCGCGAGTCTGGGCAGCGCATTTCGCGGTGCTTGAGGGAGAGGCGCTTGCCCCGCTACAGTACGAGACAGACCGCGCGCGCTTCCTCGGCAGGGGAAGCGAAGGATCGACGCCCGGCGTCGTCACCGAGGGGCGGCCGTTGTCCAATACGGTCGGAACGGTGCTGGACCCGGTGTTTTCGCTCAGGCATAGCGTGCGGATCGCACCGGGCAAGGCTGCGCGCGTCTCGTTCTGGACGGTGGTGGCGGAGACAAGAGAAGCACTGTTGGATCTTGTGGACAAGCACCATGACCGCAGCGCCTTCGAGCGCGCTAGGACATTGGCATGGACGCAGGCGCAGGTTCAATTGCTGCATCTCGGGATACAGGCCGAAGAGGCTGCGGCTTTTCAGAGACTGGCTGCGCCGCTGCTGTATCCGGATTCCCGATTCAGGGCGCCCTCGGCGGCCATCGTTCGCGGCGCCGGCAGCCAGTCTGGACTCTGGCCGCACGGGATATCGGGAGACCTGCCCATTGTGTTGCTTCGGATCGATGATGAGCAGGATATGGCGCTGGCCAGGCAGCTGCTGCGCGCGCATGAGTACTGGCGCATGAAACAGCTGGCGGTCGATCTGGTCATCATGAACGAGCGTGCTTCTTCGTATATCCAGAACCTGCAGAACGCCATCGATACCGCCGTACGCAGCGGCCAGGCGCGGCCCCGCTTCGGCAATGAGCTGGCAAAAGGCGCGGTTTATACGCTGCGCGCGGATCTCATGACCGCGCAGGCACGAGAACTGATCCAGTCGGCGGCCGATATCGTGCTGCTTGCGCGCCACGGGCCGGTGGCGGACCAGCTTGCCCGCATTGCCGAGGCCTCGCCGCGTTTGAAGGCTGCATCGTTTCCCATGCCGGCAGTGTCGGGGGCGGCGCTCCAGAGCGTGCCATCGCGTCCGGAACTGGAGTACTTCAACGGATTGGGCGGTTTCGATCAGGAAGGCAAGGAGTATGTGGTTTGTCTGGAAAGCGGCTTGAACACGCCGGCCCCATGGATCAATGTCATTGCGAACCCGCATTTCGGATTTCAGGTTTCCGCCGAGGGCAGCGGCTACACCTGGGCCGAGAACAGCAGGGAAAACCAGCTGACGCCCTGGTCCAATGATCCCGTCAAGGATCCGCCTGGTGAGGCGTTCTATATCCGCGATGAAGCGGGTGGCGATTTCTGGAGCCCAACTGCTGCGCCCATACGCGGTCAGGCGCCGTACATTGCCCGACATGGCTTTGGCTACAGTCGCTTCGAGCACCGGCATGGCGATATCTACAGCGAACTGCTGCAGTATGTGCCGCTGCAGGACCCCATCAAGATATCCCGGCTTACGCTCGTCAATCATTCCGGCCGGCGCCGCAGGCTTTCCCTGACTGCCTACGTGGAATGGGTACTGGGGGCGTCGCGCAGCACTTCGGCCCGATTCCTGATCAGCCATATGGATGACGCCACGGGGGCGATGTTTGCCCGCAATCCGTGGAGCCTGGATTTTGGACGGCGCACAGCCTTTGCCGACCTGCGTGGCCGCCAGACCTCGTGGACGGCCGATCGGCGCGAGTTTCTGGGCGACAACGGCGAACTGTCCATGCCTGGCGCACTGCTGGCGGGAGCCGAGGCGTTGTCGGGCCGCTGCGGCGCGGCGCTCGACCCTTGTTCGGCACTACGCTGCGTCGTTGAACTTGAGCCGGGCGAGTCGGTGGAAATCGTTTCCTTCCTGGGGCAGTGCGGCTCGGCCGACGAGGCCAGTGCGTTGCTGGCGCGTTATCGCGATATCGATCTGGATGAGGTGCTCGATGGCGTGATGTCGTATTGGAAAAGAATGCTGGGCACCATACAAGTCAAGACGCCTGATCGCGCCATGGACATTCTGTTGAACGGCTGGCTGCTTTACCAGACCATGGCATGCCGGATCTGGGCCCGATCCGCCTTTTACCAGGCTAGCGGTGCGTATGGGTTCCGGGATCAGCTGCAGGACAGCATGGCGCTCACATTCGCCATGCCCGAGATCGCCCGTGAGCAATTGCTGCGCGCGGCGTCCCGCCAGTTCGTCGAGGGCGATGTGCAGCACTGGTGGCTGCCGCATTCGGGACGAGGCGTACGCACCCGTATATCGGATGACAGAGTCTGGCTGGCCTATGTGGCCGCCCATTATGTCCTGCGTTGCGGTGACGAGGCGGTGCTCGATGAACGGGTGGCCTTTCTGGAAGGGCCTGCGTTGAGCGAAGCGGAGCACGATGCCTTCTTCCAGCCCACGCTGGCGGATGAGGCCGCCACTTTGTTCGAGCATTGCGCGCGAGGTTTGGACCAGTGCGTGGCATTGACCGGAGAGCACGGCTTGCCTTTGATCGGGACCGGCGACTGGAACGATGGCATGAGCCGGGTAGGCGAGGCCGGACGGGGTGAAAGCGTGTGGCTGGGCTGGTTGTTTTTGCGGACCGTCGGAATGTTCGAACCCATGGCTCGCGACCGCGACCCGGGCCGGGCGGCGCGGTGGCTCGTGCATGCCGATCGCTTGCGCGCGGCAATCGAAAACCACGCTTGGGATGGTGAATGGTATCGGCGCGCGACTTTCGATGATGGCAGCTGGCTGGGGTCCAGCGACAATCAAGAATGCAGGATCGATTCCATTGCCCAATCATGGGCGGTGCTGTCCGGCGCTGCGCGGCCGGAGCGCGCCGGCCTGGCCATGGACAGCCTTGGAAAGCATCTCATCTCGCATGAGGATGGTGTAGCGCGGTTGTTCACCCCGCCCTTCGATCGCATCGAACAGGATCCTGGCTATATCAGGGGGTATCCGCCCGGCCTGCGCGAAAACGGCGGCCAGTATACCCACGCGGCGCTCTGGGCGGTCCTGGCCTACGCGAAGCTAGGAGACGGCGAGAAGGCGGCAGCCCTGTTTTCCCTGCTCAATCCCGTGAACCATGCACTCGATATCGATGCTGCGAGGCGCTATAAAGTAGAGCCTTATGTGGTTGCGGCGGATGTTTATTCCGTCGCGCCGCACGTGGGGCGGGGCGGCTGGACCTGGTATACCGGTTCGGCGGGCTGGATGTACAGCGCGGGCATCGAGGGCATTCTGGGCATCCGGCGCAGCGGTGACACGATAACGATGAGTCCATGCATTCCGGCCGCCTGGCCGGGCTTTGAAGTGTCTCTGTCGATCGGCGCCAGCCACTACTCGATCCGGGTGGACAACGCCTCGGCGCGCGGGGAGGGTGTTTCAGGGGCGAACCTGGATGGCGCGGCATTGCCATGCAGGGATGGATGCGTGACGCTGCCGCTGGACGGCAAGCGACACAACGTGGTGGTCACGCTATAGCGCAAGCATGCGGGCTGGCTCGCCCCCGATCCAGGTGCGAAGCCATGTACCGTCCCCATGCAGGCAATTCGACGCCAAGGAAGGGGTCGAGCGGTTTGGCCATCCCGCCCACTCGCGGGGGACACGCGAAGGCCGCTACCGACATTCATGCGCTGCAAGTGGGCGATATCGCTCATGACCGTTTCCTCAGCCCGCGCTCGTTGCGCTCAAGAATGGATAGTCAATGTAGCCTTGGGCGCCGGGCGAATAGAAGGTGTTCTTGTCTGGCGTGTTCAGCGGTGCGCCCTGGCGGAACCGTACGGGCAGATCAGGGTTGGCCAGGAAGGCGCCGCCGAACACGGCCGCGTCGGCCCGACCATCGGCCAGCATGGCTTCAGCCGTTGCCTGGTCCAGGCCGCCGCCGGCCAGATAGGCACCATTGAAGCGAGGACGCAGCAGGGCGTGATAATCGACGCCGGCACCGAATAGCGCAACATGCAGGTACGCCAGATTCATGTCGCGCAGCTGCTCGACCATGTAGGTGTAGGTTTCCTGCGGCGCGGCATCGGTGATGCTGTTGAAGTTCATCTCCGGAGAGATCTTGATGCCGACACGGTCGGCGCCAACCTGGGCCGCCATCGCGGCAAGCGCCTCCAGCGCGAAGCGGGCGCGGCCCGCGACTGAACCGCCGTATGGGTCCTGGCGCTGGTTGCTGCCGGAAGACAGGAACTGTTCGGGCAGATAGCCAGACGCCGCATGCAGCTCGACGCCATCGAAGCCCGCCGCGATGGCGCGGCGCGCGGCCTGGCCGTAATCGTTAACAATGCCGGTGATCTCTGCCAGGCCCAGCTCGCGGGGCGTGACGTAGTCAACCTGGCCCTCGGGCGTCCATGCCTGGCCTTCCGGCTTGATCGCCGATGGCGCCACGGGTGTTGCGCCATTGATCAACGAGGGGTGGGAGATGCGACCGCAGTGCATCAACTGCATGAAAATGCGGCCGCCTTTGGCGTGAACCGCTTCGGTCACCTTCTTCCAGGCGGCGATCTGCGCATCGGTTTCGATGCCCGGTGTGCGTACATAACCCTTGCCCATGGCAACCGGAAAGACACCTTCGGTGATGATCAAACCCGCTCCGGCGCGTTGGGCATAGTATTGGGCGACCAGATCGCCGGGGATACCCTCATCAT
Organism: Alcaligenaceae bacterium; assembly: GCA_013416455.1. Taxonomy (GTDB): domain Bacteria; phylum Pseudomonadota; class Gammaproteobacteria; order Burkholderiales; family Burkholderiaceae_B; genus Yanghanlia. The sequence continues at coordinate 239,656 of JACCES010000001.1, forward strand.
CGGCGCGTGAACGGGTCATGGGTGCCATGACCAGGCGATTCGCCAATGTATGGCGGCCGATTGAGACAGAAGTAAACAGCTGGCCCATGTTGTGCTCCTTGGTGGAAGTGAGTATGGAGACATCATCGGCCATCGTCAGTTTGAGATAAAGTAGCTAAAATCGAAATAATTGATCCATTGGTGGAGCAGTTGGCATGGAACTGTTGAACGACATGGCTTTGTTTGTCGAGGTGGTCAAAGCGGGGGGCTTTCGCCGGGCGGCCCTGGCCGTTGGTATGCCGAACTCCACCGTTTCGCGCCGAATCAGCGGCCTGGAAAAGGCAATCGGCCTACGTCTGCTTCACCGAACCACACGCAAGATAGAGCTGACAGAGGCCGGGCAGATTTATTTTGAACGGTGCAAACGCATTGTTGATGAGGCGAAACTGGCCCATGAAGAGCTTGGCGAGATGCTGGCCCAACCCACCGGTGTATTGAAAGCGTCGCTGCCGGTGGATTTCGCCAATATCTACCTGGCGCCGCTGATTGTCGAATTCGCGCGCGCCTATCCGGGCATCACCTTTGAATTCGACCTGACGCCCCGTCTTGTCGATCTCGTATCCGAGCCATTCGACATTGCAATCCGCATGGGCCATCCACCAAGCTCAAACCTGATTGCGCGGCATCTGTCCGACTTGCCGTGCCATCTCTACGCCTCGCCGCGTTATCTCAAGGAATTCGGCGAGCCAGACCACCCGGGCGAGCTGGCGCGGCATGAGTGCATTGCATTTCCAGCGACAAAACCTCATGTGTGGACGCTGCACAAGGCGGCAGAAACACTGGAAATCGCCGTCGGCGGGCGGTTTCAAGCCAATAGCGTAGGTCTGATTCAACGGCTGGCCACATTTGATCAGGGGGTCGCCATCCTGCCGGAAAAAATTGTGGGGGATGACGTGGCGCATGGGCGCTTGCGTCGAATTCTTGGGGAATGGGAGGGGCCGCCCACTCCCGTCTACGCCATGACGGAAACGCGTCTGTTGCCCGCCAAGACACGTCGTTTTATTGAGTTTCTGCGCGAAAAGCTTAGTGTATATACGAAGGCGGGATAAATGCTTCCAAGCGAGCCCTTCGAGACGGATTGCCTACTTTTCCCCTTTGCCGTGCATCACCATGATTGTTTGCTGCATCAATGCACAAAGTGACTTCTTACCAGCCTTGATGGCAAAGACCTCTGGCTCGAAGCTGGCGCGAACACGCTCAGCGAAGGCGGGGCCGAAAATAGGTGTCATGGTGTGTGATGCCGCGCTATGGGCCACAGGTTGACGGTATCAGCATCCCGGGCGTATGTCCGGCGTGAGGCGCTGTCAGCGGCTAATTAAGCCGGTGTCCGGTCGGTTCCTGCTCTTGAGCCTCGAGTATGAGGGCTTCCAGCTTCGGCGACGTTTTCAATGCCAGTACCGCGGTGCCGGGATTGGCGTCGTCCTGTTCCAGGTGTAGTTCGATGCTCTGTCCCTCGAAGGCGCCGGGATTGGCCTGGATCTGAACATACTGTTTCAGCAGGCGATCGACGGCTTTCTGGGCTTCAAGGAGTTGTACGCCCATGGACGATTGCGCGTGCAGCTTGAATTGTTGTTCTATCGTTTTGGCCAGGTCCCAGCTGAAGAATACGAGGGCGTTGCGGCCGTGGCATTCCGGGTGCAGGAATCCCCAGGATTCATGAGGCGCGTTATTCAAGATGTCTCATCAATGTAAGTGTGTGGGCAAAGCGTGATGCGATTCAGTTGAAAGTGTAGCAGCAGGATATGTGGTCCATTTCCGCTATGGTCGGGTCAGCATCAGGTACAGCATGGCAATGGACATGATGAAGAAATAGACTGCAACACCCGCCAACAGACTTTGGGAGATCTGCCGACCGCGTCGGCGCCGACCCGTGTTCGCGTCGGTGTGCCGGTGCGGGCCCCAGTGCCATACGCACGCGGCAGCCAGTATGCTGAGAAGTACGATCCAGACTTTCATGTGTGGATTGTAGCGGCAGAGATCTGGCAAAGCGGCGCCTCACTCCTCATCGATCTGCCGGAACGCCTGTACCAGACAATCCAGCAGCGAGCGTACGGCCGGCATTTGCCCGCGGCGGGATGCGTAGACAGCGTGGATGATCTCCGGGCGTGGCTCCCAGTCGGGCAGAATCCGGACCAGGCTGCCGCCGTCCAGCTCGTCGCGGATGAACATGGTGGGCAGCTGTACCACGCCTACGCCGCCGAGGGCGGCATCGCGCAGCGCCGGCATGGATTGCGTGACGTAGCGTGGGCTGTGGCGCACTTCGGCGTGCCCTCCGTCAGGCCCCTGAAGCAGCCAGCGGTGTGTTTCCTGCGGCAGCCCCATGTCCAGGCTGGGCCAGTGCGATAAATCCATGGGTCCAGAGGGCTGGCCGCGGGCTGCCAGCAATCGTGGCGCGGCGACCAGGCACTGGCGCCTTTCGGCCAGCGTACGCAGTACCAGATCGCTGTCCTGCAAGGGCGGCGGGCGCACGCGTATGGCCAGATCCAGGCCCTCGGCTACAACATCCACACGGCGATTGGTTTCATCCACGTGGAGCACTACGCGGGGGTACTGCGCCATGAATCGGCCCAGTATCGCCCCGACTCGGGCGGCCAGCAGCGCGACGGGGCAGCTCAGGCGCACCAGGCCACAAGGTTCGGCGTGAGTCGAGGCCGCGAATTCTTCCGCCGCTTCGGCTTCGGTCAGCATCGCACGGCAGTGCTCGTAGTAGCGCCTGCCCACTTCCGTTACGGAGAAACTACGCGTCGAACGCCGCAATAGCGTCGTCCCAAGGCGTTTTTCCAACAGGGCCACACGGCGGCTGAGCTTGGATTTGGGAATGCCCAGGGCGCGCCCGGCGGGTGCAAAGCCGCCATGCTCCACCACTTGGGCGAAGTAATACAGTTCGTTCAGGTCCGGCAGTTTCATCGTTTCATAATTGGAACTCTGAGGCTGAATATTTTGACCTATTCAGGATATTGTTCCAAGTACATACTTATGTTTATGTTCAACGAATCGCTTCAGCTCCCGGTGGCGATCCTTTTTCATGGAGGTGAATCATGCTCAAGAAGATCCTGGGTGTTTACGAAGCACCGCGCCCTCATTGGGTGGGCGATGGCTTTCCGGTGCGTTCATTGTTCAGCTATGGCGATCACGGCAAGGCATTGAGCCCCTTTCTGCTGCTGGACCATGCTGGCCCGCAGACTTTCGCCCCCACCACCGCCCGGCGTGGTGTCGGTATGCATCCCCACCGCGGGTTCGAGACGGTGACCATCGTCTACGAAGGTGAAGTCGCTCACAGGGATTCCACTGGCGCGGGCGGCTCCATCGGTCCTGGCGATGTGCAGTGGATGACGGCGGCCTCGGGCATCCTGCACGAGGAATTCCATTCCGATGCCTTTGCCCGACAGGGCGGCCGGCTGGAAATGGTGCAGTTGTGGGTAAACCTGCCGGCCAAGGACAAAATGTCCGATCCCGGCTACCAGGCGCTTTCCGACCGCGACATTCCGACGGCCGAGCTGCCTGGGGGCGCCGGGTGTCTGCGCGTGATTGCGGGCGAATACGGATCCGTCCATGGCCCGGCACGTACCTTCACACCCATTGACGTATGGGATGTGCGGCTCAAGGCGTCGGCCGCCGCCACGTTGGCGGCTCGTCCGGGCCGCACGCTGGCATTGGTCGTGCTGCACGGCACTGTGCTCGTCAATGGACAGGAGGTGGCACGCGCGGGCCAGCTGGTGCACATGGAGCGTGGCGGAGATGCCGTGCATCTGGAGGCGAACAACGATGTCACGCTGTTGTGGCTGTCGGGTGAACCGATTGACGAGCCTGTCGTGGGCCATGGCCCCTTTGTGATGAATACCGAGGCGGAGATCAGGCAAGCCTTCGCCGATTTCCGCAGCGGCCGGTTCGGCCACATTCCGCCTGTCGAGCATGGCCGGGATGAAGCCTCGCTCGATCATTGACCGGGGGCCGAAGCGCAATCCCCGCAGCTCACAGCCCCCGCATTTTTCCTCGTCTTCAACCTTCAAGGAGAGCATTATGAGCAGGAAACCCTACGTACGCCTGGACAAGGACAACGCCGTCGTGCTGCTGGTGGACCATCAGACCGGTCTGCTGTCACTGGTGCGCGATATCGACCCCGACAAGTTCAAGAACAATGTCCTGGCCCTGGCGGACATGGCCGAATATTTCAAGCTGCCCACCATCCTGACGACCAGTTTTGAAAACGGCCCCAATGGCCCGCTGGTACCCGAGCTCAAGGAAAAATTCCCCGATGCTCCCTATATCGCCCGCCCCGGGCAGATCAATGCCTGGGACAACGAGGATTTCGTGAAAGCCATCAAGGCCACGGGCAGGAAGCAGCTCATTGTGGCGGGCGTGGTGACTGAGGTGTGCGTCGCCTTCCCGGTCCTCTCGGCCCTGGAAGAAGGCTTTGATGTATTCGTGATTGCCGATGCGTCGGGCACGTTCAACAGCATGACCCAGCAGGCTGCCTGGAGCCGCATGGAACAGGCCGGCGCCCAGCTCATGACCTGGTTCGGCGCAGCGTGCGAACTGCATCGTGATTGGCGCAACGATATCGAGGGGCTGGGCACGTTGTTCTCGAACCATATCCCCGATTACCGCAACCTCATGAGCAGCTACGCCACGCTGACCGCGGCAGCCAAGTAGTGTGCCGGATGCCCTGACCACGAGCCCATACGCAGGTCGGTACCTTGCGCATGGGCGGTTCTTTTGTCTGCCCCCGCCGTTATCCCTGGCTTTTGATCCTCCGGCCCCTTGGTCCTGGCAGACTGGCTTGCAATCATTTCACATCATGCGCCAAAGAGTGGTTCAGGGAGTCCTTTGACTCCCAGTCCGCGAATTTCGAAAAGCCCCCCTATGTTGGGTTGGGACTCGAAGTCGGATTTCTCTGCCATTCTTGTTGCCGAGGTCACATACATCACATCATGGTTTTCACCGCCAAAGGTGCACATGGTCGGATGTCTGACGGGTGTCCGGACGGTACGTATCAGTTTCCCGTCGGGGCTATAACAAGCGATGTCCCAGTCGTAGACGTGCGCGCACCAATAGTTTCCGTCTGTATCGACGGTGGCGCCGTCAACCCGCGCGGCTTTGCCGACAGTCGAAATGAAAACCCTTTTGTTGCTCAAATTTCCGGATTCAATATCCAGATCGTAAGCCCAGACCGTATCTGCTCGAGAGTCCGCATAATACATGGTCTTGTCGTCCGGACTGAATGCAATGCCATTCGACGCAATAATCCCATCTTCGAGTTTGTGGACAGTGAAATCGGGGTCCAGTCTATATAATCCCGCATCCGCGGTCTTGACATCCCGGTTGATGCTTCCGCACCAATATCTTCCCCGGCGATCGCATTTGCCGTCATTCAGGCATTTGGTTTCCCCGATGTCCGCATCGGCTATGTGTTCATAAGTGTTGCTTTCCAAGTCAACAAAAGAGAATCCGCGTTTCATCCCGGCAACGATCTTCCCGTTGGGCCGGAATACGAGCGATCCGATTTCCTCCGGGGTTTCCCATGTGAGAAATTCCGTGGTTTCCGGATTGTACTTGTGGATCTTGCCGGCGATATTGTCACACCAATACAGGGATTTTTCACGGTCGTTCCATATGGGCCCTTCTCCAAGAATGTTCTTGGCGTCCACCACACACTTTATTTCCACCATTGGCTCGGTACCTTCTGAAGTTGATCTCATTGAACGGAAATGTTGGATTCACTGACGATCTGGCCCCATTTCTGCAGGTCGTCTTCAATCAATGACTGGAAGTCATCGGCTGCGGATGTCTTTGCCGTCGCGCCGATCGATCTCAGTTGGGTTTGCATTTCCTCACTTTGAACGACCGCATGAATGTCGCGATTCAGTTGATCCAGTACGGGCTGGGGGGTGCCGCGCGGTGCCAGGACGCCAAACCATGGACTCGCCGCGAGCTCCGGGAAGCCCAGCTCGGAGAATGTCGGTACGTCTGGCAGCAGTTCCGATCGATCGGTGCTGGTCACCGCCAGCGGCTGAAGCGCCCCGGAGCGTACATGGGAAACTACAGAGGGAACGCTCGAAAAGGTAATGTCCACCCTTTCGGCGATCAGATCGATGAGCGCCTGGCTGATCCCCGTGTACGGGACATGCGTGGTTTTTGTCCCTGTGGCTTTGTTGAACAGTTCGGACAGCAGATGGTTCAGTGATCCGCTGCCTGGAGACGCTGAGTTGAGGCGGCCATCCTCGGTTTTGGCCAGGGCGATGAACGATTCAAGGTTCTCGACTTTCAGGCCCTTGTGGACCACTGCGACAAACGGCAATTGCGCAACGGGTGAAACAGCAACGAAATCGCGGATTGGATCCCAGGCCAGGTTCGAATACAGTGCTGGGCTGGTGACGTGCGAGCCGGCATAGGTAAATAGCAGGGTGTGTCCGTCCGGAGCGGATTTGGCTACTTCGGTTGTGCCGATGTTGCCGTTTGCGCCCGCCTTGTTCTCTACAACGACGGGCTGCCGCCATCGTTCGGCCAGCTTATTGGCCATCAGCCGCGCCATTGCGTCAGATGCGCCGCCGGGCGCCTGAGGGACAACGATTCTTACTTCCCGTAAGGGAAAGTCCTGTGCGTTCGTCACGCTGGGGGCAGCGAGAACGGGCGCCGTGATCAGTCCGACGAGCAGAGGCTTGATCGATATCGAGCGGGATGATTTCATGTTGGCCCCTCTTTAGGGTTGAAGAGCGGAAGTGGGGGAAGCCCGATGAATCCAATGGCTTGTTCCAGTAAGGTTCCGATGCGTAGTAGTTGCGCATCGGAGCCGATGCGTCCGACCAGTTGCACCGCCACTGGCATTCCTTCTCGATCAAGACCGCATGGAATGGACAGTGCCGGATGGCCGGTGGCATTGAAAGGTATCGTGTATGGATACCACGCCTTCCTGGGTGTTTCGGTGAGATGCTGGTTGATGGTGATAGGGGAAAAGAAGTCCTGGTCGATGGGCAGGGCGCTTCTCGCCAGGGTGGGCGTCAGGAGCACGTCGAATTCCTCGAACCATTGCTGAACCTGACGAAAGAGGCGTGTACGTTGGAATGCCCCCTGCCAGGCGTCTTCAGCGGAAAGGCTGCTGACCTGATCGAACTGTCGTACCAGCTTGGGGCACATCACATCACGGTGCTGTTCGAGCAGCTTTCCATACTGCGCTTTGCGTGCGCTTGCGGCCAAGCGGGTAATCAGGCCTTCCTGATTCTCGAACGGATGCCTGGCTTCGACAATGTGGGCCCCTAAGGATTCGGCGATTCCCGCGACCTTTTCCAGGAACTCGAGCACGTCGAGGTCGACGGCATCATTGCCCAATAATGCCCGCCATCCCATGCGAAGCCCGGAAAGATCTCCTCTTTCCTGGATGGCCGCGGCGCTGTCGAGGCGGGGGCGGCCGATGGTATGCGGATCTGAAGGATGCGAGCCTGAAATCACATCCAGCAGCAATGCCGCGTCTTCGACGGTACGCGCAATAGGGGTGACGTATTGAGTATTTCCGAAGACATCTTCCGCCCAGTCATGAGGCACGGTTCCCAGACTGGGCTTGAAGCCCACCACGCCGTTGCACGCCGCCGGAATACGCGCCGATCCCCCCGCGTCGGTGCATAGCGCCAGATACCCCAGGCGAGCCGCGGTGGCGGCCGCCGCGCCGCCGCTGGAGCCTCCGCATGTTCGCCGCAGGTTCCATGGGTTCGCCGTTCGGCCGAACAGGGGCGCTTCCGTCATGCCGAGGAACGCGAATTCCGGGGTAGTGGTCTTGCCGATCACGATGGCTCCGGCCGCTTTCGCCCTTGCGACTGCGACGGCATCGCGTATAGGAACATGGTCTGCGTAAATGCGAGAGCCGAATGTGGTTCTGATACCGGCGGTCGGGATATTGTCTTTGATACTAAAAGGGATGCCGTGCAGGGGGCCGAGCTTTTCCCCGCGCATTATGGCTTTCTCTGCAATGCGCGCTTCTTCGATTGCTGTATCGTGGCATAAGGTAATGAATGCGTTGAGAGTCGGTTGCAGTGCCTCCGCCCGGCTCAGCACCAGAGTGGCAAGCTCCACGGGCGAGATATGCTTGCCCGCGATCAGGCCGGCCAGTCGTGAAACACTGTAGTCAGGTAGGCCCGCTTCCGTTTTCGTATTATTTGTCAGCTCAGACTTGCTCATTGCCTGCTCCATGCCAAGGGGTCCAAAGCAATTACATGATAAGACTACCGGTCTGTATATAAAATCAATAAAATACAAATAACTGTTCAGGAAAAATGCACAATGACTCCCTTAAGCCTACGACGCATGCAGACGTTCATGGTGGTTGCTGATATGGGCAGTTTTCGTGCGGCCAGCGAGCGGCTGCACTTATCGCCATCTGCGGTGAGTGCGCATATTTCTCAATTGGAGGAGGAAGTCGGTGTCGCTTTGCTGAACCGTACGACACGCAGTGTGTCACTCACTGATGCGGGTCAAACGCTGTTGGCGAGATTCACCGACGTTTTTTCCAATCTTGAGGAAACGTTGAGATCTTTGAGGGAAGAGAATGAGCTGCGGCGTGGAAGCATATCGATTGCTTCTTCTCCAGCCATGCTGGGCAACAGATTGCCAAAAATCCTGGCGCGGTTCCGCGCCAAGTATCCCAATATATCCGTGTTCATGCAGGAGGATTTCGCGCAGGTCATTTATGAGTGGATTGCCAGAGGGGAAATGGACTTTGCCATCGGCCCCCGCATTCACGGCCTGAGTGCGCTGGATTTCCAGGTCCTCGTTACCAACCCGTATGTGGTCGTCGCCTCAAGCGAGATGTTTCAAACCCATTCCGATGAAATAAGGTTTTCCGAAGCCATACAGTTTCCTCAAATAACCCTGCCCGTAGAGGCCGCGAGCCGGCAGACGCTGAATGTCCTGTTTGCCCAGCATGGTGCCAATCTGGCCGATCACTATTCTGTAAAGCAACTGCAGACCATGTTCTCGATGGTGGAAAGCGGGCTTGGCGTGGCCATTACCTCTGTATTCAGTTTGCCCGCGATAAAAAGCCGGGGCATCAGGATTCTGAGAATGATCGAACCTTCCTTGGAGCAGGAAGTATGTCTTGTGACCGCCCGCGGGAAAAGGCTTTCGCAGCCGTCTGTTGCGTGTATTGAGCTGATTCGGCAGGAGATCGCGTCTATATCAGGCTAGTGCCCTGTTTGGTTGATTGTGCGCTTAGGTATTCGACACAGCAAACAGGACACTGGGGCCGTGGCGGGGGGCGTTCCGGGGCCATCGAGAAAGCGGCCTGATCGGAACGCATTGAATATCGTGATTGCCTGGAAGCGGGAATGTTGGGAATGGAACGATCTATCCGGGCTGCTGAAACCCGATTTGCCTGATCACTTCACGCCACTTTTTCTTTTCGCTGTCCAGGTAGGCGGAAAACGCTTCAGGATCGAGCGAACTCGGCTCCCAGCCCTGGCTGACCAGGCGTTCTCGAACGACAGCGTTGTTCCATGCTTTCGCATAGGCCTGATACAGCCTGTCTATGATCGAGGGGTCTGTGCCTTTGGGGGCCATGAGGCCCCACCAGGCGACCGCCTCGAAGCCGGGGATGGATTCGGCGATGGGATACGCGTCGGGGACAAATGGTTGTTTTGTGGCGCTCGCAACACCCAGTACCTTGAACCGTCCTGTTTCAAGACGCGTGTTGAAAACCGTATAAGCGTCGAACATCATGTCGATTCGGCCGGCCATCAGATCGACGACGGCTTCCGACCCACCCTTGTAAGCCACTGTGGTCATGGGAAAGCCGCCCATGGCGGACATGAGCTCGGCGCCCAGGTGGCCCGCGCCGCCCAATCCCGAGGCGCCGAAAGTGATACCGCCAGGCTTGGATTTGGCAAACTCCAGCAAGTCGTCAAATGTCGAAATCCCGGACTCCCGACTCACCGCGAGAATCATGGGAACTTTCCCCAGCAGGATGATCGGCATGAAGTCGTTGTCGGTGTCATAAGGCAATGTGTCCCGGGTACTGGGGTTTGTCGAATGACTGGTGTATGCCAATAAGAGCTGGTAGCCGTCGGGTGCCGCTTCGGCGACGTGCCGCGTCGCGATCGTTGCCGCGGCTCCCGGTTTGGATTGCAGGATGATGGGTTGCCCGAGGTCGGACGAAGCCAATTCTGACAAGGGGCGGATCATTCCATCCGCCGTACCGCCAAAGGGTACGGGAACGTTGACGGTAATGGCGCGATTCGGATAGGTGCTTGTTTTTGCGAGCAGCGCTGGTGAAGCCAGATAGGCGCACGATAGTGTGATGAAGCTCCTGCGGCTTACCATGGTCTTAGCTCCAGTTCATCAAAAATTCTTGCAAGGGAGTCAATTTCAGATTGAGCGGGAAGGGACATCGGCTCACGAACGGCGCCGCATCGATATCCCAGAATCTCAATGGCTTTCTTTATCAGGGCCACGTTGTGTCCGCCGGCTTCCAGGTGCCGCGTATGCAGAGAATTGGAAATGGTCAGTATCCGCTTCATGTTTGATTCCGCGGCGGCCAGGTCCCCGCTGTTGATGGCGCTTCGGAACTCGGACAGGTAGGGCCTGTCCGGCGTTTCACAATAGAGCGGTCGGGAAGTGCCGAACAGGAAATCAGGCGATTTTCCGGGCATGAGCAGGCGGCCGGCGGCCCAGTATTCGTCAAGCGGGCAGCTGATTACGAGCTCATCGCCAAAATGGCCCAATGTGTCGAGATAGTTGCTCAAACTCATGGAAACATCTTTCACGGCACAGAAATTCGGCAATTTGAGCAGATGGGAAAGATCGGAATAAGACATGAAGTATCCGAATTCCTTTAGCCCCGATCTGTATATCGCCCCGGGAATCTGGACGCTGCCCAGTACTTTCTCAAAGTAGGCGAGCACGCCTTCGGATGTCCTGTGTCCGAAGGTGGGCGGCCAGAGAATGATCATGTCCGCGCCCGCGGCCTCAGCCTGTTGCGCCAGGTCGATGACATCCTGTATCGACGCTCCGCCAATGGCCACGACGGAAATGTTTCCCGGAAGCACGGCGCGCAGGCACCTCTTCATCACGAGAGTCCGTTCCTCCAGCGTCAACGCCGTCGGCTCGTTGTAAATGGAATTGATATACAAGCCGCTTACACAAGGCAGTTCCTGGGCGCGCATTGAATTGAATTCCAGAGAATCAAAATCAATGGATCCATCTTCGTGGAAGGGTGTCGTAACGACAGCCAGGTGCCCTTTTAACTCTTCTTTCGCCCACATTCGCGCATGAGTCGTCATGTTCTCCTCTTGATGCCGAGTAATTGTTAATGAAGCGTCTGAACAACTCGTCGCGCCGCATGCATCCCCGGATTCGGGCGGTCTGCTTCGTTGCAAATCCGCGCGATAGCTACGGCTATCGCTGTGGTTCGCGCCTTGCGTCCCATCACGATCCAGGGTGCCTGCTTACCGCTCGAATTATTCAGATGCGTCCTTAATGACTTTGAATATCCGGGGATATCCGTTTTTTCGTCAAAAAAATTATAGGAGCGCGAATGCAAGCGGAGAAGCAGTATGCGGACCGGCATTTCCACTATTTGGACAGTCCGCAAACCGCTGTGAAAACGACGTGGGGGCTTTCCTAACCCATCCAGCTGGTCGATGAAAGGTCGGCGCTTATTTTTTCCGCGGCTTCCAGTACAAGGGGAGCGACGTGTTCTATTCGCTGGGCGTCCAGGCGTTCCCGGGGCCCTACGATGCTGATGGCCGCCTGTGCGGCTCCGCGCGCCGGCAGGGCAACGCCCACCCCATCGAGCCCGCTGTTGGCCCATTCGCTGCATGAGGCATAGCCTTTTCGGCGTGTCTCTTCAATTGTGCGCCAAAGTTTTGCGGGCTCCGTGGCGCGGAAGTCGGCCAGCGCCGAGCTTTGGTGAAGCAGGAAGTCGTTGATCTGTTCATCCGGCATTTCGGCCAGCAAGGCCAGGCCCGCGGGGCCGACGCCAAGGGGGCGGCGCCCGCCGATTCTGAGCACCACGGTGCGAATGGAGAACTGGCCCTCGGCCCTGTCCAGGCAAAGCGCTTCATAGCCACTGCGCATCAGCAAGAAGGCATTGTCCTGAGTAATGGAAACCAGGAGCATCAAGTGAGGCCGGCATATTTCCACCAGGTCGCCATAGTAGTTGGTCGCGGCCAGGCCCATTTCGTAGGTGAGCGGCCCCAGGCGATAACGGGAGGTCGCCGAACTCTGAAGAACCATCCGCTCTTCGATCAGTTTCTTCAAGAGTCTCCGGGTCGTCGGGTGCGGCAGGCCGGCGCGGCGGGACAAGTCGACCAGCCGCGCGCCTCCCGCTCCTTCATTGGCTATATGGCGTAAAAGCGCTATTGCCCGAGCTATTGTGCTCATTCCGGGCATCCTCCTTTGGCAGCGGTGATCGTGTTCGCCTGTTCAGGCCGATGTGGCGTTCATCGGCCGCTCAGTCGTCGAAATTCTTGTGAGTGTTGGGGGCGGACTTCCGCCAGTAGCTGGAGGCGCGGATGCGCTTCTTGTCGACGCCGAGTTCGCCCACGAGGTATTGGCGCACTGCCTTGATGTCGCTGTATTCTCCGGCCGCCCAGACATAGCCTTCGCCTTCCGGCAGGCTGATGTTGCGAACGGCTGTTTCAAGGGCGCTGACGCCGCCGGCGGCCGTTGTGTCTTCCGTGACCCAATGGACCTCGGGCCGGCATTCGCTGGTGAATTCAATTCTGCCGGCATCCGTCATCGTCTGGACGAGTACGATGGCTTTGGCCGCGGCCGGCAGTTCTTCGAGGCGCCGGCCGATGGCGGGTATCGCCGTTTCATCGCCTATCAGCAGATGCCAGTCGAACGCGGCCGGAATGACGAAGGAACCCCGCGGCCCGGCGATGCCGAGGAAATGGCCCGGTTCGGCATGATTCGCCCAGTCCGTCGCGGGCCCTTCGTGATGCAGCACGAAATCGATGTCGAGCTCGCCGGCGGCGGCGTCGTAGCGGCGTGGCGTGTAATCGCGCATGGCGGGTTTGGGCCTGCCAGCGTCGAAAACAAGGCCCGAGGGCCCCTGCTGCGGCATATTGGGTGTCTCGCCAAGGCCTTCGGGAACGATGAGTTTCACGTGATCATCGAATGATGCCGAGATGAATCCGGCCAGGTCGTCGCCAGCCAGGGTGATGCGCCGCATCGCGGGGCTGAGTTCCGTGATGCGCTTGACGCGCAACAGGCGTGTTTTGATGGGATGGAGCACTTTCCGCACTTCAAGGGAATCTGTTGTCATCGCTGTTCAATACTCTTTGAAGGAATTGCTATCGATTGTCCGGCGTTTGCCGGATCTCTTGCGCGGCTCGCTGCAATATGCCGGCAATGCGGCGCTGTTCGGCGTGGCCTGAGTCGCTATGCGGCAGCAAGGCGTCCTGCAATGCCTTGCGCGCCTGGATGAACTCGGGCAGCCAGCCGGTGGCCTGTGTGGCGGCGGCTTCGCTTTCAGAGACCAGTTCTTTCCATTGCATTTTCTTTGCCGCATGCTTCAGAAAGGCCAGAAGCCGCTGGGCGTCGTCGGCATGTTGGCGCAGCTGGTTCCGCCCGGCGGGCGAAATGCGGAAGTTCTTCCGTTTGCCGCTTGATTCGGCCAGAGCCAGATCCCGTGCTTCCAGCTGGGCAAGGGCCGGGTACAGCACGCCGGCGCTGGGGCTGTAATAGCCCTGCGACAGGGCGTCGAAGCGCTTGATGAGTTCATAGCCGTGGGCGGGGGATTCGTTCAGAAACCAGAGCAGCATCAGCTGCAATTCGTCGGCGTTGAACTTGCGCCCGCTTGTCAGTGACCGGCCCCGCCTGGCGATGAGGCTTGTTTTACCGCTCGTCAAATTGGAATCCCAGAAACGTTGCTTGCTAAAGATATGTCTTACGATATATCTTTATGGCGGCGCATGTCAAGAGCTCCGCCTCGCGACCGTCTGGAGAATACGGATGCCGATCGTGCGCTGTCCTGAACCGGAGGTTCGTTGAGTTTTCGATTCAGCCTAGGGGGGGACGCTCTTGAGGTGACGCGGCGGCTGGCCGCGGGCGGCGGAGTCCCGGGCAAAGAATGGATGCGGCGCGGGCCGGGCGCGCTTGCCTGCGAGCTTATCGCTTCCGCGCTTCCCGGGGCAGGACGACGAGCACGAGCAGGGTGAAGATGCTGCCGGCGTAGAACGCATAGTCGTAGCGCTGAGTCGCCGCGACGAAGGCCGCGAAGGCGGCGGGCACCAGCATATTGGTGATGTTGACCAGGATGCTGGAACCCGCCGAGGTTTCCGAGATCAGATGGGGGGGCGAGCGTCTTGCGACTTCGGCGATCTGGACGCCATTCCAGCTTGCCGCCGAGCATCCCGCGACGAATGCCAGCAGGACGATGGACCATATCGGCCAATGCGGGTTGCTCATCCCCAGCAGCACCGTCGTCGCCGCCGACAGAATGGCCGCCGCCATCAATGACAGGGTCGCTGATTGCAGGTAATCGGAAAGCCATCCCAGGGCAACGCGGCCGATCACGCCCCCGGCCTGCATGACGGCAAATACGGCGCCGGCCTGGCCCAGCGAATATCCCAGGCCGTCTATGAGATAGATGACCGTAAAAGTGAACCAGCAGGTCTGGGACACGGCGAACAGGGTGCCGACTATCGACATCCTCAGCAGCCCGCGGCTGTGTGTCAGTGCCTGGAGCGGGATCCACAGGGCGTGGAAGGACTGGAGACTGGGCATGGTCAGATAGGGGCGCCCGGAGGCGGGCCTTTCATCCACCTGGGAGCTCACGCGCCAGGTCAGCACTGTCGTTACGGTGACCAGAAGTGCGCAGACGAACAGGGTCATGCGCCATCCCATCAGCACGATCATGGCGGGAACGGCGAGCCCGGCCAATACGCCGCCGAGGGGAACGCCGGCCTGTTTGATGGAGAATATGAGGTTGCGCTTGCCGGGCGGGGAAAACCGCTGCAGGACTTCGCTGCCGGCCGGGTTGGAGGTGCCGTTGCTCAGCCCCATTATGAAACAGGCAACGAGCGCGACCGTGACGCTGGGGTGCAGGAACAGGCTCATGCTGGCCGTGCCCAGGAACAGGGTGAGTTGCAGCATGCGCATGCCGCCCACCTGCCTGAGCAGGACCGAGCCACCGACCAGAATCGAGAGACTGCCCAGCGAGTGGCTGGCGGTCAGGTAGCCGATGGAGCTGCCGTCCCACCCGAATTCCGCCGACAGGGCGGGGGCAATGATGGGGATGAATCGTCCCAGGAATGAGGAAACGGTCTGGAGAAAGAAAATTGCCGCTATGGGGAGAAGCCAGGCAGGCGCTGCCTTTGTCATTGTTTGTCCTGCATGGATGCCGGCTCGGGGTTCAAGCGGATATTGTACAGCGCCCGACCGTGCCGGCGCCTGGCGAACGGCGCCGAACGGGCCGGCGCGGCGCGCTGGCGGCGGGGGCCATGCGGCCCCGCATCGCTTACTGCGGTTCTATCCCGGCCTCTTTGAAGCGCTGCGCCCATTTCTGCACTTCATCGTTGATGAAAGGCTTGAGATCGGGCAGGGCGACCGTTGGCGGAGTCATTGCGGCGGTGGCCAGCGTGGGCCCCATGGCCGGCGACTGCAGGCATCTGTTGATGGCTTCATGCAGTTTCTCGATGATGGCCGCATCGGTGTTGGCCGGCGCCAGCACGGTCAGCCAGGCGGTGACTTCGAAACCGGGGATCACGTTGGCCAAAGGCGGCCAGTCGGGCGCGTGGGGGGAGGCTTCCAGCGAGGTGACGCCCAGCGCCTTGAGCCGGCCGCTTTTGGCATGCGTCAGCGCATTGCCGATGTCGACGAAGGTGAAGTCGATGAAACCGCCTATGAGGTCGGTGACGGCATTCGGAATACCCTTGTAGGGGACTTCCGTGACGGGTATGCCCCCCAGCTGGCCGAAGCGGTTGGCCGCGACACGGGTGCTGGATGAGCCGTAGCCGCCCATCAGCGGCTTGGAGCGTTCCTTGCCGTGAGCAAGCAGTTCCTCGACCGTGTTGAAGGGGGAATCCGCCTTGACCATCAGGACGATGGGGAAGGTGCCAAGCAGTGCAATCGGTTCGAAGTCGGCCACCGGATCATAGGCGAGATCCTTGAATTCGCTGGGAGACGAAACGAAGGACAGGGCGGCCACGAGCAGGGTGTAGCCATCGGGCGCGCTCTGGGCGACGTAGGTGGTGCCGATGGTGGTCTGCGCGCCCGGGCGGTTTTCCGTCACGAAGCTTTCTTTGAACTCGGCCTGCAGTTCCTTTGCCAGCCCCCGGGTGACGATGTCGGTGGCGCTGCCGGGCGGGAAGGGCACGACCATGCGCACCGGCTGAGCCGGGTAGGCGGAAGCGGCGCTGGCCCGGGCCGGGTTGACGGAAAGCGCGGGGAAGACGGTTGCGGCTGACAGCCAGCCAAGAAAATTCCGGCGGTTCAATTTCATTTGTTTATCTCCTCTGGGTGGTTTGCATGGATCCGGCCACGAAGCATGGTGCGAGCCTCGCGGTTCATGGCAGGGCCGGGCGGGCGCGGCGCCCGGGGCGCCGCGCATCGTGGCGGATCGGGGCGGCTTGCGGCCGCGGGTGAAGGCTATCGAGTCATTTGAGTGCGACGGAAGGAGAAATCGGTTTCCTCGCTCGTGATGATTTCCAGCAGCGCGGCTTTCCCTTCCCTGTTCTGTTCCCGGGCGCGTTCGAAGGCCGGCCCGATCTGGGCCGGATCTTCGACCCGCTCGCTCCAGCCGCCCAGATCGCGCCCCAGGTTGGCATAGTTGCCGCCGATGTCGCGGGTGCGATGCAGGGAGTGGGAGAGTTCCATGTGCGCTTTTTCGATAGCCATGGTGGAGTTGTTCAGGACGACCGTGCAGATGGGGGCGCCGGTGCGCACGGAGGTTTCGAAATCCAGGCCAGTCATGCCGAAGGCGGCGTCGCCCATGAAATTGACGCAGAATTTCTCGGGGGCGGCGTGCTTGGCGCCGATGGTCAGCCCCATCCCTGTGCCCAGCGCATGGGATTTCCCCCAGCCGATATAGCTGTGGGGCAGGGTGGCTTCGTAGAACGGCAGGATCTGGTCGCGCGGGCTGCCGGAGTCGTGCGTGACGATGGCTTCGTCGGCGGATATGACGCGCGAGAATTCACGGATGACGTGATAGGGGGTGATCGGCTTTTCAGTGCTGTCCAGCTTGTGCGCCCATTGCTGGAGCCAATCCGTCTTCAGGGTACGGATCCGTTCCCGGATGCCCGTCTGGCGAGGCTTGGCGCCCAGGCGGTCGCGGACGGCTTCGATAAGCTGGCGCAGGATCAGTTCGCAGTCGCCGAGAATGCCGATTTCCGTTTCGTATCCCTTGTTCAGGTCGCGTGCGTCGTTGGTCGCATGGATGATGCGCTTTTCGTTCACGCCGAATACCCGGGTCACCAGGAAATGGCGCGTCAGGCTGGTGCCGATTGCAAACATCACATCGGACTCGTCGATGACCTGCTTGCCGTGGCCGGTCTGGACCATGCCCGCGGTGCCGAGGGCGAGCGGATGGTTTTCGGGGAAGGCGCTTTTGCCTTCGACGGTCGTGAACACGGGAATATCGGCCAGCTCGGCCAGTTCCAGCAGGGCGGCGGTGGCATCCGCGTAGAGCACGCCCTGGCCCGCCTGTATGACCGGGCGCTTGGCCGACAGCAGCATGGCGGCCGCTTCATCGATGTCCCTGGTGTCACCCGCGGACTTCGTTTGGCGCACCGGGCGGTAACTATCGGGCGAGTAGTCGAATTCCTGGCCGACCATGTCGAATGGCAGTTCGATCAGGGCCGGGCCGACCCGGCCATTGCGCAGCTGATTGATTGCCCGGCGCATGACATTGGGCGTTTCTTCTGCAAGAAGCAGTTCCTCGGCCGAACGCGTCACGCTTTCCATGGCCCGCGTCGAACGGAAGGAGGGCTGTACCTGGGAAATTTCCCTGCGGTGCCCCAGAGGCAGCAACAGGACGGGAGAGGAGTCGGAATAGGCGGAGGCGATCCCCGAGAATGCGTTTTCGGCTCCCGGGCCGTACTGCATGGCGAAAACCCCGAACGGCTTGCCGCGATTGATGCGGGCATAGCCGTTCGCCATGTCGACGCCCACCCGTTCCTGCCGGCAAAGCACGGGCTTCATTCCGGCTTTGACCAGAGCTTCGATGACGGGTGTCGTCGGATAGCCGAAGAAAGTGTTCAGGCCTTCCTTCTTGAGGATATCGGCTATGGCATCCATGACTAACATAAGTTGATCCTTGTTCTCAATTCAGAGGGTGTGGTCGGGAAGGCCTTCGATGATCGTTGAAGGCTGTCCTGTAGACGCTTGACGGGAATTTGGCGGCAGGTCGCCAGACATCGCCAGATATAATAGGAATCGCCTGCTCCGTGGTCCAATCCAAAGTTTGGATTGCCTGATACAAGTATTGATGCCGATCCCGTTCGATATCCACCAATTGCAGTGTTTCATTGCCGTAGCGGAAGAGCTGCACTTTGGTCGCGCGGCGCAGCGCATGCATCTCACGCAGCCGCCGCTGAGCCGCCAGATCAAGCTGCTGGAAGCCCGCCTGGACGTGCAGCTGTTCGAACGCAGCGGCCGCGAAGTCCGCCTGACGGCGGCCGGGGCCGCCTTCCTGGGCGGGGCCCGCGAAGTCATTCAGGCCGCCCGCACGTCGACGGCGCTGGCCCGCGATGCGGCGAACAGGCCCCAGGAACGGCTGTCCCTGGGGTTCACGCCCGTTGCCGCATACGAGGCCCTGCCC
Source organism: Alcaligenaceae bacterium (assembly GCA_013416455.1). Lineage (GTDB taxonomy): Bacteria > Pseudomonadota > Gammaproteobacteria > Burkholderiales > Burkholderiaceae_B > Yanghanlia. The sequence goes on from JACCES010000001.1 coordinate 258,443, forward strand.
GGCCTGCTGCGTGGTTTCAACGAGGACCTTCCCCTGGCCGAGCTTGCGCTCAATGAACTCATGACGCTTGCGCAGCTGGATGCCCTCGTCAGGAATGATATCGATGCCGCCTTGCTGCGTCCATCCATCAATCTGTTCCATTTCGACAGCATGCGCGTCAATGTCGACAGTCTGGTTGCCGTCCTGCCCGGGAATCATGCGCTGACGAAGAAGAAAGAATTGCGCTTGTCCGATTTCGAGAATCAGCCATACATCGGCCACGATCCCGTCAGGGCAAAGTATCTGGCGGACATCACGGGACAGGGTTTCCGTGCAGCCAATGTATCGCCACGGACGGTGCTTTGCTGCACTGAACCGCAAACCATGCTCGCAATGGTCGGGGCCGGGCTGGGGCTGGCCATCGTCGCCGGGCAGGTGGGGCGCTATACCAGCAACCCCCTGGTGGAATTCCGGCCGTTCAGGGCCGAGACCCTGCCCGCCATTGAAATATGGATGGTATGGAGAAAGGGCAACCGCAATCCCACGGTCGAATGGCTGATCCGGTCGGCGGAACAGTTCGTGGCTGAGCTGGGAATTTGACCACTGCCCTTTCCCGAAGGGTGCCGCCGCCCCCGGCCTTCAGGCGGAATCGGCCGGGTCCAGATTCAGATGCGCCCGCATGAGCGCCGCCGTTTCCCGCGATTGCACGTCGTCCCGCCGCTCCAGTGCGGCGACGACGCCCAGCCGGTCCTCGTGGGATTTGTCCTGGTTGAGCTTGAATTTTCCTTCCAGGCCCGCGATGGGAATGCGCAGGGCGAAAATGGCCTTCATGCGGGACCGGATCAGTTCCTCCGGCATGGCGCCGAATTTCCAGGCGCCTCCAAGGGGCGTGTCGTAGGTCATGACGGTTTTCCGCAGGACGGCCAGGATGTCGGCGGGTTCTTCGATCAGGGTGGGCTGGCCCCGGGCGTGGATGGCGGCGTAGTTCCAGGTGGGGAAGGTAAGCTGGTTTACATACCAGCTGGGCGAAACGAAAGCATGCGGCCCCTGGAAAATGACCAGGGCCGGCGCGCCGGCCTTCAAGTCCTGATACTGCGGGTTGGCGCGGGCCAGATGGGTGATCAGCACGCCCAGCGCCGGTTCTTGCGTGGGCGGCTGGCCGGCGCCGCCGCCGGTTTCCAGCAGAAAAGGCAGGTGAGTGGCCTGCACGCCGTTTTCGCCGTGCGTGATGAGGGTGGCGAAACTCCATTGGCGCATATGCGCGTGCAGAGTATCCAGGTCGTCTTCGACATAGGGTTTGGGGGTGTACATGGCTGAGCCTCGGCTTGAATCGGGTAGACGGTCGGACGGGCCGGCTTTACGCCCGGCACCGGGTCCGGATCCATTGGCAGGTGTCTTCGAATGCCTGTACCGCGACATCCGCGATCGACACCGCTTCCAGAAAGCTGTGGATGGTGCCGGGATATACCGTCGCCGCCGTATCGACTCCCGATGCGCGCAGCTTCGCGGCGACTTCCATGCTGTCGTCGTGCAGGGGGTCGCATTCGGTGATCGCCATGAAAGCCGGGGGCAGGCCGCGCAGATCGGCGTCCACCAGGTTCACCAGGGGATGGGTCAGTTCTTCGGGCCGGCTGAGGTAAGTGCGATAGAACCACACCATCATGTGCAGGGACAGGCCGTATTCGCCGCCACCGTAGCGCACCATGGAGTCCCGGTAGACGTCCGTGCTGAAGGCGCCGTAGTTGAGAATCATCCCCGACAGGGGCGCCTGCCCCTTGTCGCGTCTCAGGATACAGGTGCCCAATGAAAGATTGGCGCCGGCGGAATCGCCGCCGATGAAGAGCTGCTCTGGATTCACGCCGAGTTCGGCGCCGTGCCGGCCGACCCAGTCCACGACATCCGCGCATTCTTCGAGCGGGCGTGGAAACCGGCAGTCGGGAGCGCGTGTGTAATCGATTCCGATGACAGTGATGCCGGCGCGCCCGGCATATTCGCGCATGACCCTGTCGTGCGTGTCCAGGCTGAAAAGCACGAAGCCGCCGCCGTGGATGTAGAACAGCGCGCCGTCCAGGCGCCGCTCGCGGGGATGATGGACCCGGATGCGGACAGCGCCATGCCGGGTGGGGACCTCGCGTTCTTCCGTGCGCGCCATTTCGGGGCCGCCTTGCGCCCAGGGTTCGCGGATCAGCTCACAATGCTGTCTTGCTTCGGCGATGGTCACTTTGTCGCGTCGCGGGTAGCGCAGAGTGCTTTCCGTCATGCGCTGCAAGAATGTTTCGATCTGAGGGTCCAGCTTTGCAAAATGACCGGGATGGGATTCGATGGGATTCATGATGGCGTATCCGTGCAAGGGGTCGACGCGCCGCTGATCGGCGTTTCCAGATCGGATATTATGTCCGATGTGGTGTGGTCAAAAGTCCCAGTTTCGTAATCCTTGATGGTGCCACATGGCAGCTGGCGCCAAAGGCTCTCCTCGGTTTCTTCTTGCATCGCCGGTGCCTCATGTTGCTATCCGACTATTTGCGTCAGCATCTCGACCACGACCGGAAATCGCCGCACGGCCCGTTGAACCGGCAGATCTACAACCTGCTGCGCCAGGCCATTCTGCAGTCCCGCTGGCCAACGAATACGCGCCTGCAGTCTTCTCGCGTGCTGGCCGATGAACTCGGCCTGTCGCGCAATACCGTGCTTCACGCGTTCGAGCAGTTGATCGCCGAGGGCTACCTGGTGAGCCGCCGCCGCAGCGGCACCTATATTTCCGAGGCGGTGCCGGGCCGGCTTCCCGAACGGGCCGGCGTGCCGCGCGCCGCCGGCCGGCACACCGGCCCCGGCCTGTCGCAGCGCGGCTTGCGGGTGCTGCGGGATGCGGCCATCGTGGGCAATCCGGCCGGCGCCTTTGCGCTGGGGATGTCGGACGTCGAAGGCTTCCCGCATGCGGCCTGGGCCCGCCTGATCGGCCGCCATTGGCGCCATGCCGCGCCCGGCATGCTCAATTACGCGCACAGCGGCGGCTATCTCCCCCTGCGCCAGGCGCTGGCGCAGCATCTGCGCATTTCGCGGTCCATTGTTTGCGAGCCCGAGCAGATCATCATCACCAGCAGCATTCAGCAATCCGTCGCGCTGGTCAGCCAGATGCTGGCGGATGCGGGGGACGCCGTCTGGGTGGAGGAGCCCGGCTATCGCCCCGCCCGCAGCCTGCTGCGCGCCAATGGCCTGCGGCTGGTGCCGGTGCCGGTCGACGAGGAAGGCATCGCCCCGCGGGGCGGGCTGCTGAGGCATCCCCCCAGGCTGATGTATGTGACGCCTTCCCACCAGTTTCCTCTGGGCACGGTGATGAGCCTGGCCCGGCGCCGCATGTTGCTGGAATACGCCCATCGGCACGGCGTCTGGATCCTGGAGGACGACTACGACAGCGAGTTCCGTTTCGAAGGGCGGGTGCTGGCATCCGTTCAGGGGCTGGACGACCAGGGGCGGGTGATTTACATGGGCTCCTTGTCCAAAACGCTTTTCCCCGGCATCCGTACCGGCTATGCGATATTGCCCGGGGCATTGGCGCGGCAGTGCGCGGACGGTTTCGCGGAACTGTTCCGCGATGGCCAACTGGTGCAGCAGGCGGCCCTGGCGGATTTCATCTCGCAGGGGCTGTATGCGGCGCATATCCGGCGCGTGCGCCAGCGCTACGCCCGCAAGCAGACCGTGTTGCGCGCCGCCATCGCGAAGCGCTTCGGCACATGGGCGGCATCCACGCACGAGGCGGGCCTGCATCTGGTGCTGCATCTGCCCGCCGGCGCTCCGCCCGGGGCGGATGTTGCGATCGTCCGGGAAAGCCAGAGGCGGGGGGTGGTGACACGCGCCCTGTCCTTGCATTATCAGGACAGAAAGTCGGCTCCTCAGGGCCTGTTGCTGGGTTATGCGGGCGTGCCGGAACACGAAATCGCGCCCGCTTTCGACCGGCTCGCCGATGTCGTCGAACAGGAGCTTCACAGGCGTTAGTGTCAACAGGCCCCAGCGCACTGCGCCCGTCATGTTCCGGAACGGCCGGGCCGTCCATCAGGAGGACAAGAGGTATGAAGCTTCCCTTTGACCTGCAGCAGCTTCAGTGTTTCGTGGCACTGGCGGAGACCCTGCATTTCGGCCAGGCGGCCCGCCGTCTGCACATGACGCAATCCCCCTTGAGCCGGCAGATCGCGCTGCTGGAAGAACGGATGCAGGTCAATCTGTTCATTCGCCATAATCGTGCGGTTTCGCTGACGCCCGCCGGGACGTTTCTGCTGCATGAGGCGCGGGCCATACTTCAGCGGGCGAAAGAAGTCGTCGCCCAGACCCAGCTGGCGGCGTGCGGGGAACAGGGCACGCTCGTCATCGGCTTCACGTCTTCCGCGTCGTTCGAACTGCTGCCCCGGCTGGTGCAGCACCACCGCCAGAAGTATCCCGGTGTCAACTTTGTATTCAAGGAACTATTGATCGAAGAGCAGCTGCGCATGCTGGATGAAGCCGCGCTGGACGTGGCACTGGTGCGCCCGCCGGTGGATCCGCGGCATTTCGAATCGCAATTGCTCATGCGGGACCGCTGGGCGCTCGCCATGCCGGCCCTCCATCCGCTCAGCGCCCTGCAACAAGTGCCATTGCGCTATCTCGATGGCGTCTCGATGATTGCCTGGTCCCCTCATTCCCGCTATTTCCATGCGATGCTGGACCGGCTTTATGAACTGTATGGTGTGTCCCCCCGAAATATCGTTTCGATGTTGCAGATCACGGCGATGCTGGGGATGGTGCGCCGGGGCGTGGGGCTGGCTGTCGTGCCCTATGCCGCGAAGTCGCATGCCGGGGAAGGCCTGGCCATCCGCCCGCTGCTGATCGATCACAAGTGGACGGACGAGCTTGCGCTATTGACGGTGCTGGCCTGGCGCCGCGGCGAACACGATTCAACCGTTCACCGGTTCGTGGCGACCGCCAGGGAATGCACCGCGTCGTTCTGAGCTACGTGGCTTCGCTCGTTTCCCGGGCGGCCCGAGGGTGGAGCCGGACGCTCGACAATTGCTGATTCATGCCCAGCAGGAACAGACGCAGGTCGTTTTGCAGGGTGGCGATTTCGAAGCCCGCATCCAGCATCTCGATCACCATCCGGGGCGAACCGCAGGCAATGCCGCAGATTTTCCCCGCTGCCTTGGTACGGGCGAGAATATGGTCGATATGCCGTTGCACCGCCTCGCAGGGGATGGATTGAGCCGGATGGCCGAATGCCAGCGCCAGGTCATTGGGGCCGATATAAACGCCGGAAATGCCGGGTACGGACAGGATCTCGTCGACGTTGCGCAGCCCGGCTTCGGTTTCTATCATGGGAAGCACCACGACGCTTTCATTCGCGACGTTCACATAATCATCGCCAAAGCTGATCATCGCGCGGTGCGGCCCGAACGAGCGGCTTCCGGCGGGGGGGTAGAGGCAATGGCGGGCCAGTTGCTCAGCCTGGGACCGGTCATCGATCATCGGGCAGATGATGCCGTGGAACCCCGCGTCGAGCGCCTTCATGATAAGGCCGGGCTCATTCCAGGGCGTGCGGCAAAGCGTCGGTATCCCCCGGCCATCGATGGCCTGCAGGACGCGCAGCGCCTCTGAAAAATCCTGAACGCCGTGCTGCAGATCGACCGTAAGCGCGTCGAACCCCGCCGTGGCCATGGCCTCGCCGAGCAGCGGCGAGCCTGTGGAGCACCAGCCCATCACCAGGCCGCCGGGCCGGCGGCACATTGAAAGCAAGTCAAGCATGTCGTGTGTTCCCGCTATTGGGGTTGAATGCCGGCCGCTGTGGTCACCTGGCGCCACAGGTCGGTATTGTCCTGTATTTCTTTGGCGAACTCCGAGGCTGTGCTGCCCTTCGCATCGAGTCCGGCCGCCCGCATTTCCTGTTTCATTTGAGGTGTCGTCATGACGGCGATGACAGCCTGTTCCAGTACATTGACGATGTCCGCGGGGGTGTCCTTGGGGGCCCACAGCCCTTGCCAGCTTTCAATGCCGAATCCTGGGTAGCCCTGCTCGGCAACAGTGGGCACGTCGGGGAATTCGGGAGTGCGGCCGGGGCCGAAAACCGCCAATACCCTGGCATTGCCGGCCTGCACCTGCCCCAGCGCCAGGGCCGGCCCTTCCATGGTGGCGTGAATGCGGCCACCGATGATGTCGGCCCAGGCGGCGGGCGTGCTTTGATAAAGTATGGGTTCGAGCTTCATGCCGGTGACCTGGTTCAGGTGTTCGAATATCAGGGTCGTCGCACCGGAAGGCGAACCATAGAACACTTCCCCCGGCCTGGCCTTCGCCAGGTCCACGAGGTCTTTCAGCGTGCCGCCGGGTATGGTGTTGGAGCCCACCAGTACATTGTTGCTGGACGCAACCAGTGAGACGGGCTTGAAGTCATGGACGGGATCGAGTTTGAATCCCTTCATCAGGAAGGGGGCGGCGACGAAGCCGCCGGTGGAAAACATGAGGGTGTAGCCGTCCGGCCTGGACCGCATGACGTAGTCGGCGCCGATGGATTGGCCCCCTCCCGGCTTGTTCTGCACCACCACCGGCACTTTGAGGTGCTCGCCCAATCGCTGCGCAAGAATGCGTGCGGAAGTATCCGCCACTCCGCCGGCGCCGATGGGGACGATCAGGTTGATGGCGCGATCGGGATAGGGCTGGCTTGTACTGCCATGCGCGCTGATCGGCAGGATGAGCGAGGCGGCCATTGAAAGCCCCATCGCCGTTTGCTTGAGCAGCCATGAACGACCGCGCGCCGGCGCGCGGGGGGCCCCTTCTTGGCGCAAACAGGCGGCGAAGTGGATGGCGCCCCGGCCGGCGGGCCGGAGTTCTTCACGGGTGGGCATCATGTTCATATGTCTCCCTGTATGGCCATGAGCTGCCAATCTGATTTGGTTCTCGTATGCACTGCGCGGACCATTGTAGGAATCGCCTTGTGACGGCGTCCAACTCAAAAAAGGATAGGATTGAGCCAGTTATTGGGTCTTCCGGATAAAGGCGATGCCGTGGTTGGCGGGCCGGAATTCATCACAGGAGGCATGATGGTGTATTCGCTGTTTGCACTGATCGTTGATCGCCGGCCGGCGGATGCGGGGTTGAAGCCATGAGATCCCTGGCGTCCGCAAGCCTGCTCGCGTTTCTGGCGGCCCTGCTGATCGCCGGCCTGTGGCGGCCCGAACCGCTGGATGACCGGCTTCTGCACCTGCAGGTCGAACAGGTCCTGCCGGAGCATGCGGGGGCCTTGTCCGCCGAACCCCCTGAGCTCCAGGCGCTGTTTCTTGCCTATGCGGACGATCCCGTCCTGGTGGCGAAGGCCGGCCTGGCCCTGCTGCGCTATCCGGATATGGCGCGGCCCATACTGTCGACGTATGGAGAAAGTCCGCTGTTCCAGGATGTGCTGCGCAAGTACGGCGAAGACGTCATCTTGCCCATTCATTATTTCCTGACGCATGAAATCTTCACCCTGGAGCTGATGCGGAGCATGAGCGAGACGGCCCGCTCGGCGCTGAACGCGGTCCGGGGCCTGTGGTCGGGCGGTCCGTCCGGTGAAAGGGCGCCGCCCGGGGAATTGTCCAGCGAAGAGCGCGGCTGGTATGCGATCCATTTCATCGAGGCGGAAGGCTACGATTTTCTAGGCCAGTTCATCACGACGCCCAACGGCGAAGTCGGCTGGGTGCAGACGGAACGCATCCTCGAAGGGATCAATCGTTTCTTCGCCAGCGGCCTCAAAGGGCTGGAAACCAAGTTGCGGCGTGATGAGGCGATCGGGGCGGGCGATGTGGGATGGGCCGCTCTGGACGTCGCGGTCGGCGTGGGCGCCTTCAAGATACTCCGCATGGGGCGGGCGGCGGGCCCGGGAGGCGCTTCGCTGACCTTTTCCCAGCGCTCGGCCGCGCTGGGCGCGGGCTTGTGGCGCGGCAGCACGATCGGCGCCCGGCTGGTGAAGTATGGCGCGCCGGCCGTACTGGCGTATGTGGCGGTCCGCCACCCCAGCGTCATCAACTCCTTGCTGGGCACCGTCGCCGACAGGCTGGGCCTGCCGGTCGCTCTGGTGCAGGTCGTCGGCTGGACGCTGGTGCTGCTGCCCGTCATGCTGTTGCTGCGCTTCATGGTGGCGCCGCTCGCCTGGGTTCTCGCCGGTATCGTCAGGCTGCTCCGGTGGGGAGACAGGGGGCCGCGGCACGCCTGAATGCAAGAGCAAACGATTCGTTCAGGCCTATACTGTTCGTGTTACTGGAATAATCCGGATTTCGAGGAAGCCATGGATCGCTTGCTTGCCATGCAGGTCTTTGAACGCGTTGCCAATGAAGGCGGTTTTGCCGCGGCGGCGCGGGCGCTGGACATCTCTCCTCCGGTGGTCACCCGCCTGGTCGCCGAGCTGGAAGCGTATCTCGGTACGCGGCTGTTCCAGCGGACGACGCGGCGCGTATCGCTGACCGAGGCCGGCGACGCCTATCTGTCCCGCGTTCGCCAGATCCTGCAGGATGTGGATGAAGCCGATGCCGTGGCAAGCGCGCATACCAGGGAGCTTGCCGGCCGGCTGCGTGTGCATGCGCCGCCGGTGCTGGCCAGTTATGTGATCGCGCCCCTGTTGTCGGAATTCCGCCAGCGCCACCCCGGCATCGTGGTCGATATCGATGTCGAAACCCACAGGGATCCGCCCATCGAGGACTATGACATTACCTTGCTGGGCGCCGATGCCGGTTTCAACGCCGATATCGTGGCCAGAAAGATCGTCGAATCCGAAGTCGTGCTCGCGGCCTCGCCCGCCTATGTGGAACGCAAAGGGCAGCCGGCGGCGCCTGGCGATCTGGCGCAGCATGAATGTCTGCGTCTCAGGCTGCCCGACGGGCCCCTGCGCGCCTGGCGCATGTGGCGTGACCCGGATTCAGGCGCCGCGGTGGAAGTGAACGTCCCTCCGGTACTGATAGCCAATCATACGGACACCCTGCTGCGAGCCGCGCTGGATGGCGCCGGGATCACATCGATATCGCTGGACATCGCGGCCCCTTACCTGACCCGCGGCGAGCTGGTCCGGGTGCTGCATCCCTGGGTGACGGGGCGGCTCACGATGTACGCGGCGCTGCCGAGCCGCAAGTTCATTCCGCAACGGTCGCGCGTATTCCTGGACTATCTGGTCGAACATACTCGCGAGCAGAACGACAAGGCCCTGAGCCTGTGTTCGGTTTGTTAAGGAAGCTCTGAACAACTCGTTCGCGTCACATGCGTCCCTGGCTTCGGGCGATCTGCCGCGCGGGCGCGGGTTGGATCTCAGAACCCGTAAAGGCGCCGGGGGTTCTCGGCAAGCACCGCGTTCAGCGTTCTTTCGTCCCCGCACCAGGATGCCAATGAATCGAGGATGCCCGCGTTGTCGGGCATGGGCAGGCCCCTGGCCGACAGGCCGGGATGCGGCCAGTCCGAGCCCCAGAGGACGCGGTCCGGGCGGGCGGCCAGAACGGCCATGGCGAAGCTGCCCAGCTCTGCGCCGGGAGGCCCGGCCTGCCCATCGACAAGATAGGGGGCGGACAGCTTGATCCAGAGAGGGCCGTCGGCCAGCAGGCGCATCAGGGTTTCCCGGCCTTCGGACAGACCACCGGCGGGCAGGGCGACACGGGCGTAGTGGTCGAGCACGACCGGAACGGGCTGGCGGGACAGCCACGGCGCCAGCGTGGGCAGGTCGGCGGCCTTGACGTGCAGTTCCAGGTGCCAGCCAAGATCCTTGACCCGTTCATTGAGACGTTCCGTGTCGTTCAGGTCGAAAGCGGCGCCGCGCAGCGCATTCACCCGGAAGCCTCTGGCGCCGCGGGCATGCATGTCGAGAAGCTCGGCGTCCGTCACGGCGGGGCTGATCGCGACGATGGCCCGTGTCCGAGCGGGGCCGAGTTCCCGCACGGCAAACAGGGTCGGGCGATTGTCGGTACCGAAGCTGGTCGGCTGTATCACGACGCCGCGCGACAGCCCCAACGCATTCCGGAATGCCCGATACGATGCGCTGGTGCTGGGCGGCGGCCGCAAGGCCGCCGATTCCTCGTATGCGAATCGGGCGTCATAGATATGGAAATGGCAATCGCAGGCGCCGGGTACGGCGGCGATGGCCGGCGTCCGTGCGCCGGCCCCGGTCGAGACGGTTCTACCCATTATTTCCTTATTGCGCTTCCAGGCCGATTTCCCTGATGACCGATCCCCAGAGTCCGGCTTCGTCTGCGACATAGGCGGCGAATTCGGCCTGACCCGCATCGATGACTTCGGACCCCTGTTGCTCGAACCGTTGCTGCAGCTCGGGATCCTTCAAGGCTTCATGCAGCGCGTTGACGAGCTTCGTTTCCACGTCCCCCGGTATGCCGCGCGGCGCGAACAAGGCAGTGTATACCGCGATATTGATGTCCTTGATCCCTTGTTCGTCCATGGTTGGGACATCCGGCAGCAGCGGCGACCGCGAGGTTCCGGTCTGGGCGATTGCGCGCAGCTTGCCGCTCTGGATCAGCGATATCGAGGAACTCAGCTGGTCCACCAGGGCGTCCAGCTGGCTGCCCATGAGGTCGGACAGGGCCGGGCCGGATCCCTTGTAGGGAATATGGGTGGCGTTCAGCCCAGTCTTCTGCTTGAGGACCTCGGTCGTCAGGTGGTTGAGCGACCCGGTGCCGGGGGAGCCCATGTTCAGTCCGTCGCCGCTTGCTGCGCCGGCGGCCAGCAGCTCTTTGTAGTTGCCGACCGTCGATGCCACCGGAACCACGATGACCGACGGCGTGGTGGTGATGCCGCCCAGGATCGTGAAACTGTCGACTGGATGGTAGCTGGTCTTGACCAGGGCGGGCGCGGTTGCATTGGTGGCGGTGCTGCCCACCATCAGTGTGTAGCCGTCGGCTTCGGCCCTGGCCACGTAGGCGCTGCCTATGGTGCCGCCGGCGCCGCTCCGGTTTTCGACGACGATGGTCTGTCCCAGCTTGGCGCTCATGACGTGGCCGAGCGCGCGGGCGGTGAGGTCGACGTTGCCGCCTGGCGCAAAGGGCACGACGATTGTTATGGGCTTGTTCGGATAGTCGCTGGCCAGCGCGGGTGCGCTGAGGGGAACCGCCGCGATTGCGAGGGCGGCACCCAGAAGCCTGGCGGAAATATGGCGGGTATGAGTGGAAATCATGTCTTCTCCCATGTTGACGGTTTTGATTTAATGATGGCGGGTGTAACGATCATCCGATCTGAAAGATTTCGTGGAAGTCCTTGGGGGCGACGCCGCCGAAATGTTCTTTGTATCCCGTGGCCGCGACCCGCAGGAGCTTCTCGCGCGTGGCGACGGACATCGTGGCATCCACTCCCAGGGATTCCAGGACGGAAATCACTTCGTTCATTTCTCCGGCGCGCCGTTCCGCGTGGATCACGCCCCGGGCGATCAGGCCGTTCACGACTTCCAGGAAGGGGCCGGCCGAGAAGGTTTCGGCGATCGAGCCGAGCAGATCGTCTTCCAGATCGTACTCATGCCCGGCAATGACGGTTTCCAGCAGCAGGGCGACGACGCCCTTCATGAAGACGCTGCGCAGCAGCTTCGATGCGGATGCCCGGCCGGGTTCCCCATCGAGCACCGTCAGCCGCATGCCGTATGGGCCCAGGCTGTCCGCGAAACCGGCCGCCCCGTCGCCGCACAAGAGCATGGGCACCGCATGGCCGAGCCCGGGCACCGTGCCCATGATCGCCCCATCGACGAACAGCGCGCCCGCGGCGCTGACGACAGCGGCCGCCTGCTGCTTCAGAAGAGGGCCGGCCGAGTTTAGGTCGGCGTATGTCTGGCCGGGCCGCAGCCATTGTGCGCTTTCCTTTGCCAGCGCAACGGCCACTGAAGCCTGGACGGTGGATATGACAATGTCGGATTCCCGGATCAGCGATTCGAGACTGCCCGCAAGCGTGACTTGCGCCTCATCCGCCCGTTCACGTATCAGCCGGCCCTGTGGCTCGCGGTCCCAGGAGATGTCGTAGGCGCGAATGCACGTCAGCCCGGCGGCGCGCAGGCCTTTGGCGATATTGAAGGCGGCTTCGCCGAAGCCGATGAAGCCGATACGCAGCGGCGCGAGTGCTTTTGCTTCCATGAGATTCACTCCGTGTCGCCATAGGCGGCATCGATGATTTCGCATCCCATGCCGATCAGGACCGATTCCGAATAGCCGGACCGATCCCAGGTGCCCGCCTCGATCTGCCGGCGCGTGACGATTTCCTTTTCCAGTTTGAGCCGGGCCTTGGCCAGTACCGCCTGCGCATCCCGGGGGGAAATGACGACGACCCCATCCTGGTCGCCGACGATGATGTCGCCGGGATTGACCACCACGCCCCCGCAGCTGATGGGCACATTGATTTCGCCGGGCCCGCTCTTGTGGGGGCCGCGCGGATTGATGCCCCGGGCGTAGACCGGGAAGGCCATTTCGCTGATGGAGCCGATATCGCGGATCGGCCCATCGATGATGACGCCCGCCAGGCCGCGTCGTTTGGCCCACATCATCATGTTTTCGCCCGTCAGCGCGTTGGTCTGATCCCCCTGGTCCTCCACGACGATCACGTCGCCGGGCTGGGCGAGATCCAGGGCGTGATGCAGCATCAGGTTGCATCCCGGGCGTGCGCGCACGGTGAACGCCGTCCCCAGCAAGGGTGCTGAATTCATGGGGCGTATCTGGCCATCCAGACAGAACATCCGCCCCATTTCGTCGGCAATGTTGGCGACGGGCAGGTCACGGAATGCCTGGACGAGACTGCTGTCCGGGCGATGAATGCGTTTGAAAACTCGAAATCCTACGGTAGGCATAAGTCATCCCGATACAAGGTTGTTCGCTTCCGGGGGAGCGCGCGTCCGCGCGGTCTTCCCTATGCTGCGGTACAGGGAAAATTCTATGTCGCGCAAACAGAAACGTCGCCGAGCATTCGTTAATCAATACAAAAGGAAAGCTTGTCTATCGAGGGCGATGGATCGGAGCGGCATGCGGGCCGGGTTGCGGAGGGATGTGGTCCGGCCGGACCTCTTTGTCGCTTCAGATGGCCGTGGAGAGGGACTGAGAGGCGGATTGAAAGCTCTGGTGCACCGCCTTGATGCGCCGGTCGTCGATGTCCGCGGGCCGGCAGACCATGACGATCTGGCGGGTGGGACTCTTGCTTCCGAGGGATACTTCGTTGATATCGTAAATGGCGCGCATTTCGGCCCTTACCGACGGAATGACCGATACCCCGAGGCCAGCCGACACCATGGCGACGATCGCGTCGGTGCCGGGCAGTTCCAGCAGGCAGCGCTTGCCCGGAACGAGCTTTTCCACGTACGAGGCGGCGATGCGCCCGCCCGTCGCACTTCTGTCCAGGCGGATCCAGTCATGCCGCGCAAGCAGTTCGCGAGGCGTGCCGCCGGCGACCCGGGGCGGCGTCACCAGCACGAAGCGTTCGGAAAACAAAGGCATCCAGTGCAGGCGGCTGGATCCGCCCGTGTGGGGCCGCACAAGGACGGCCACATCTATCCTTCCCGCTTTCAGCTCATCGAGCAGGAACTTGGACACACCGCGTATGCATTGGAGTTCGAGCAGCGGAGCCATTGAGCGCAGCGCCAGCATTGCGCGCGGAAGCAGGGAGATCTGTGCCGACTCGATGACGCCCAGGCGAAGGTGGCCGGATACCGTTGTGTTCGTCCGCGACCTCAGGCCGTCCAGCGCGTGCAGGGTGTCCTGCACCGTCGCCATGACTTCATGGGCGAAGGGTGTGGGCTTCACGCTGCGCGCCGAGCGGTCGAACAAGGGCTGCCCCAGATAGTTTTCGAGCTGCTTGATCTGGAGCCCGACGGCGCTGGCCGTCAGATTGACTTCCGATGCCGCCGCCGCAAAAGAGCCATGCCGGATGACGGCCGCCAGAGTATGGAAGAAGACGATGTTCATGGTGCGCGCAGCAGGGTCGGGCCCCGCCCGGGGCTTCAGCCGCCGATCCGTATGACCAGTTTGCCGAAATGGCCGGCGCCTTGAAGCGCCTCGTAAGCCGCTTCCGCCTCTTCGAATGGATACACATGGTCGATCTGCGGAACGATGCCGGTCTTCGCCAGGGCGCGAAGCGAACTCACCGGGCCGACGTAAATTCCCTGCAGCGTGATGCGTTTCCCAAGGATGAGGCCGGTGTTGATCGGGCCGTCGTAGCCGGTCAGAACGCCCATGAGCGATATGCGCCCGCCGAAGCGCACAGCCATCAGCGTCTTGTTGAGCGTGGCGGGCCCGCCGACATCCACAGCCAGGTCGGCGCCTTTGCCGTCCGTCAGCCTGAGGACTTCATTTTCCCAGTCGGGGACCTGGCGGTAGTTGATGCACTCGTCGGCCCCGAGCGCGCGGGCCCGCGCCAGCTTTTCATCGGAGCTGGAAGTGATGATGACCCGGGCGCCCGCCATCTTCGCCAGTTGCAGTGCGAAGATCGACACCCCGCCCGTGCCCAGAAGAAGAACGGTTTCCCCCGGCTGCACGGGCCGACGCTCGAAAAGCGCCGCCCATGCCGTAACGCCCGCGCACGGTAGCGTTGCTGCGGCTTCGAACGACATCGGTTCGGGAATTCGGACGACGCCGCTGGCCGGCACGATGATGCGTTCCCTGAGTACGCCGTCCATCCCCTGGCCGCCGAGGCTGGACGCCTTCTTGGCTTCCGTGATATCGCCTTCCACCCAGTGAGGCATGAATCCAAGAACGACACGATCGCCGATTGCGTGGCCTTCGACCCCTTCGCCGATGCCGGCAATGACACCCGCGCCGTCCGACAGGGGAACCACGCCCTCGACGTTGCGCGAAACGATGAGATCGCGATAGTTCAGGGAGGCGGCCCGAAGGTCCACGGCAATTTCACCTTTGCCGGGGCGAAGGTCTTCGTCGTTTCCAAGGATGAGCCTGGGGTCCTGCCGGCCGGTCAAGGTGTAGCGTCGCATTCTTGCGCTCCTTTGAAGGTCAGCGGGCATAGTAGCAAACCCGTGCCATGGCGGGCACGGGCATGGAAGCGGCCATGGATGATGTACGCGCAGGACATGGCCACCAACCCCGTGGCCGCCGGATCACTCCGGCTTGATGCCCGCGGACTTCACGATATCGGCATAACGATCATGTTCCGCGCGCAGGAACTTTGCCGCGTCTTCCGCACTGCCGGGGTTGATGATGTTCTGTTGCCTGGCCAGTGCCTCTTTCACCTTTGGAACGCTGACCGCGCTGCGGAAACCTTCCACGAGTCTGGATACTTCAGACGTCGGCAGCTTGGCCGGGCCGATGAGCGTAAACCAGGCCGATACGTCAATGTCGTCGAAACCACTGTCCGCCAGTGGCAGGATGCCAGGCAGATTGGGCACGCTTGGCCTGCCGGTAAGGGCGACGGCACGGACCATGCCGCTATCGAGGAAGCCCTGTACAGCGGGAAGCGCGACAACGCCGAATTGAGCCTCGCCGTTGGCGATGGCCTGCATTTGCGGAGACACACCGTTGTAGGGCACATGCACGATATCCATTTTCGCCGAATCAACGAACATTTGCCCCACCAGATGGATGATGGTGCCGTGACCGGACGAGGCGAAATTCTGGGAACCCGCGGGCTGCGCGTTGATGTAGCCGGCGAGTTCCTTCGCGTTGTTTACCGGGAGATTTGGGGTGGCCACCAGCACGAGAGGGAGCGTGCCCAGGAGGGATATCGGTGTGATGTCATCGAGAGCGTCGTAAGGCAGCTTTGGATAAATGCTGGGATTCACGACGTGGTTATTGGATACCAGGCTGACAGTATTGCCATCGGGGGCCGACCTGACCAGGCGCGATGTGGATACCGTACCACCGGCCGAGGCCGAGTTTTCGATGACAACCGTCTGCCCCAAAGCGTTGGTCAGTTCCGGCTGAATGATGCGCGCGAACGTATCGAGCCCGGAGCCGGGATCGGCGGGAATCAGAAGACGCAAAGGAGGACGATTGGTGTTTGCCCATGCGGGAATCGCCGGCGCGCATAAGGCGCTCAGAATCATTGAACGGCGAGTCAGATTGATGCGGGGCATTGTCGTCTCCTTATATATCGAGATCGAAATGGTAGCGTATAACATTTTGGTCGGCAACATGATCGTCGGCGTGCCATGCCGGTGCCGGCATTTTTACTGTTGAAGACCTTCCCGCGGGCAATGTTCCGAGGGGTTCCTGCTATAGTTGGCGGCTCCGTCCGGGCCCGCCGGAAGCCCTCGGGCGCAGCGCTTCAGTTTTTCCAGATCCCTGAAAATGAACGACGATACAGCCAGGAAGCGGCACGGGAAGCGTGCCGATCAGCGTGTGAGGACGCGGCGATCCGCCGCGAGGATGGAGGACGTGGCCAAAGAAGCTGGCGTCTCTTTGATGACTGTCTCACGCGCCTTGCATCAGCCGGCTCTTGTGTCAAAAAAATCGTATGGCCGGGTCAGCGATGCCATGATCAAGCTGGGCTATGTGCGGGACTTGACGGCGCAGACGCTCGCATCGAAATCGAGCCGCATGATCGGGGTCGTGGTGCCCACGCTTTTGAATCCCGTGTTTTCAGAGGCCGTCGAAGGGCTGTCGGACGGCCTGGAAAGCGAGGGATATCAGCTTCTGATCGCTTCGTCCGGGTTTTCACTGCGGCAGGAAGAGCTGGCGGTCCAGACGATACTGGGGCGCCGGCCTGATAGTGTCATCGTTACCGGCCAGCTGCATTCCCGGCACACACAGCAGCTGCTGCTGAAGTCCGGTGTGCCCATTTATGAAATGGGCAACGTGGACGCTGAACCCCTGGACACGGCCGTAGGGGCTTCGAATAGTCAGGCGGCGCATGACTTGACGCGGCATCTGGTCAATCGAGGTTATCGGAACATAGGCTATATCGGCGGCCACACTGAGGACAACGACCGTGCGATGTCCCGCGAAAAGGGTTTTCTGAACGCGCTCAATGCGGAAGGCGTGGCAATGAATCCGCAGGCCATGATCCGATGCAACCCCGTCCGCTATGGCGAAGGCCTTCAGGCATTGGAGCAGCTGCTGGATCGCTTTCCTGAAACCGACGCGGTGTTCTGCAGCGTGGAAATGCTGGCTATCGGGGCGCTTTGCCTTTGTCAGCAACGAGGGATCCGGGTTCCGGATCAACTTGCCATCGTCTGCTTCGATAGTGGTGAACTCAGTTCCTTGGTGTCCCCCACGCTGACTCGGATCCGCCTGCCTCGATATGAGCTCGGGACGAGCATCGCAGAAGATTTCGTGAGCCGCCGCGCGGCGGCCGGACCTTTGGCCCCTCGAACCATCAATCTCGGATACCGCCTCATTGAGGGTGAAAGTACCTGACCGCTCGTTTGCGATCACCGGTTGCCGGTCGGCGGGGAACGCCTGGCGCTCAATGCGGCTCTCAAAACGCTGTCCGGAAGCGTTTCGACATAGAAGCCCGCGTCGACAAGGCCGTGTCCCGTCTGGACCAGCGATACGCGCAGTTTGATCTCGCGCGCCATCAGGACGAGGGCTGTCGATCGGCGAGCAGATGAGCGGGCGTTTTATGGTGCAAGCATGCACAGTTATAGTGCGGCGCATCACATGCTTGTCCTAAGACAAATCTTCCATGTCTCTCAGAATTCCTTCGCGCCGAAATCGCCCGGCGCCCTCATCGTCTCTGTCGCAACGCTGATTTGCGTTGTTTCCTGTCCGCCGCGCAAAACTGGCATGCCTATTGCGTCATGCCTGGGGTAGGGCTGCGCAGGGTCCGAAGCTACGTTAAAGGAAACTCTATGTACCAAGACACCGTTGACGGTTTTGTTGCCGCGGGACATAAGAAGCTGGCGCAACTGCGCCAGGCACCCCAGGGCTTTTTCATTGCGTGCATGTTGGCCGGCGCCTATATCGGGCTGGCCATTGTGCTGATCTTCACACTGGGCGCGCAGGTGCCGGACGAGTTCCGCAAACTCGTCATGGGCGCCACCTTTGGGCTGGCGCTCATCCTGGTGGTGATTGCCGGGGCCGAGCTCTTTACCGGCCACACCATGATCATGTCGCTGCGCCGCTATGCCGGCCACGGCACGTGGGGAGAGGCCGCCGGCCTGTTGGCGGTGAGCTGGGTGGGCAATCTGTGCGGTGCCGCTGTCCTGGCCGGCCTGTTCGTGATGGCGGGGGGCGGTGGCCTGCTGAACGATGCGCAAGGTCTGGTCATGACGGTGGCGGCAGAAAAAATGAATGCCGACGCCGGCAACCTGTTCGCACGAGCGGTACTGTGCAACTGGCTGGTGTGCCTGGCGTTGTGGATGTCGGCTCGCGTGTCTTCCGACAGTGCCCGCTGCATTGTCATCGCCTGGTGCTTGCTGGCCTTCATTGCCTGCGGCTTCGAACACAGCGTGGCCAACATGACCTTGCTGCTGCTGGCGTTGGCGGGGCAGCATCCGGAAACAGTCAGCTGGGCAGGCATGGCCTGGAATCTTGGCTGGGTGACGTTGGGCAATATCGTGGGCGGCGCGGTCTTCGTGGCAGGCGCCTACTGGGCGGCCAGCTCAACGGCCCGGAAAGCGCTCGAGGCCGAACAAGCGGCCGTCACTGCGCCCGTATCGCCGGCAGCGCATTCTTGATTAACCGCGCGCCGAAGCGTAGGCCTCGTCTTTCACGGCTAGGTTAAGCGAGGCAATATCGACGCCGCGCCGTAGGCGCCTCCGCATCGTGGTGAAGAAGCTCCGGCCGGCCGGAGTGCTGCAAAAGGGACATGTATGAAACTCACTGAACTTCCCGGGGGAACTATGTCAGAGACGCTCCGCCTGATCGTGATCGGCCATGGCATGGTGGGACAGCGGTTGCTGGAAGAGCTGGTTCGCCAGCGTTCCGCCTACCACATCACCGTGTTTTGTGAAGAACCTTATCTGGCCTACGACCGGATCCGGCTGAGCGAATGTTTTGACGGCGATCCGGATATTGCCTTGGCGCATGAAGATTTCTTCCGTGAACATGGCATCACCGTCCTGCGCGGCCAGGCGGCAACCGGAATCGACCGCGTCAAACGTCGTGTGTATACGGCGGACGGGCAATCCCATCCTTACGACCGGCTCGTCATGGCCATGGGCGCCGTTCCCTATATCCCCCCCACCGAGGGTTACGGCCAGCCGCATTGTCTGCCGTATCGCACACTACGCGACGTCGACACCATCAAGCGAAGCGCGCGGGACAGCCGCAGCGGCGTGGTCATCGGCGGCGGCCTGCTGGGTCTGGAGGCGGCGGGCGCCTTGCACAAGCTCAAGCTGGAAACCCACATCGTCGAATACTCGGCGCATCTGATGGCGACGCAACTGGATAAAAGGGGCGGAAGCCTGCTGCGCGAGAAGATCGAAGGCATGGGCATCCAGGTGCATACGTCCAGGAAGACAGAAGCGATCGAGCCAGGCACAAGCCGGCGCTATCGATTGCGCTTTGCCGACGGCGAGGCCCTGGAAACCGACATGGTCGTGTTCTCGGCCGGTATCCGGCCGGCGGACAATCTGGCCAACGTGTGCAGACTGACCATAGGCGAGCGCGGTGGCGTGGCCATCAATGATCACTGCCAAAGTTCCGACCCCAATATCTACGCCATCGGCGACGTCGCCAGTTGGCAGAACGCAACCTTCGGCCTGATCGCGCCCGGCTACGACATGGCGCGGGTGTGCGCGGCGCATCTGATGGGACAAACTGAACCGGTCTTCACCGGCGGCATCCCATCCACCAAACTGAAATTGCTGGGCGTGGAAGTCGGCTCCATTGGCGACGCGCATGGCAGGACGCCCGACAGCATCAGTTGCGTGGTCGACGACACCTTGTCCGGCGAGTACCGCAAGCTGATCATGGACATGACAGGGAAGCGCCTGCTGGGTGCGGTGCTGGTCGGCAATACTTCGAGCTTCGGCATGCTGGATCAGTATTACAGCAACCAGTTGCCCCTGCCTGCCCAGCCAGCCGCGCTGATCGCGCCCGCCGGGTTGACGGAACCCGCGCTGGGCATGGACGCACTGCCGGCCAGCGCCCAAATATGTTCGTGCAACGGTGTCAGCAAGGGGGCGCTGTGCGGCGCCATCGCCTCGGGCTGCACGGATCTGGGCAATCTGAAGGCCCAGACCCGTGCCGGAACAAGCTGCGGTGGCTGCGCGCCCCTGGTCAAGCAGGTGCTGGAGGCCGAGCTCAAACGCCTGGGCGTGGCGGTGGATAAAAGCCTGTGCGAGCACTTCGCCCACGACCGCCAGGAACTCTACCATCTGGTGCGCATTCATGGCATCCGGGATTTCAAGTCCTTGATCGAGCAGCATGGCAAGGGCCGGGGTTGCGACATCTGCAAACCCGTCGTCGCCTCCATTCTGGCCTCGTGCTGGAATGATTATGTGCTTTCCTCGGCGAACGCCCCCCTTCAGGACAGCAACGACGCCTATCTGGCCAACCTTCAGAAGGACGGCACGTATTCCGTCGTGCCCCGGATTCCAGGCGGTGAAATCACGCCCGACAAGCTGATCGTGATTGGCGAAGTGGCACGCAAGTACGCGCTGTACACCAAGATCACGGGTGGCCAGCGCATCGATCTATTTGGCGCCCGCCTGGAACAGTTGCCCGCGATCTGGAAGGAATTGGTGGATGCGGGATTCGAATCCGGGCATGCCTATGGCAAGGCCCTGCGCACGGCCAAGTCCTGCGTGGGCAGTACCTGGTGCCGCTTTGGCGTGCGGGACTCGGTCAGCATGGCGATCCGGCTGGAAGAACGCTACCGCGGCTTGCGCGCGCCCCACAAGCTGAAGATGGCGGTATCGGGCTGCACCCGTGAGTGTGCGGAAGCGCAAAGCAAGGACGTCGGCGTCATCGCCACCGACAAAGGCTGGAACCTGTATGTGTGCGGGAACGGCGGCATGCGCCCGCGCCATGCGGAGCTGCTGGCATCCGACCTGGACGATGCCGGCCTGATCAAGGCCATCGACCGGTTTCTGATGCTGTATATCCGTACCGCCGATCGCCTGCAACGTACGGCGGCGTGGCGGGAAGGACTTGAAGGCGGCCTGGACTACCTCAAGCAGGTTGTCCTGCAGGACAGCCTGGGCATCGGCGACGAGCTGGAAGCCCAGATGCAGGCGCAGGTCGACACCTATGAATGCGAATGGTCGCGCACGTTGAAGGATGAACGCGCGCTGCGGCGCTTCCGCACGGTCATCAACGATGACGGCCCGGACGAGCACATCATCCATGTGATGGAGCGCGGCCAGCCCAGGCCGGCAACCGCTGACGAACGCGCCGCGGCTATGCGGAACGACATCATTGAAGTTTGAGGAGAGCCACATGATGAATCCTGTGTATCCCGGCCCGGCAACCGTAGCCCCGGCTTGGCAGCCCATATGCCATATCGATGATCTGATCCCGGACGCGGGGATCGCCGTGCGCGCGCACGGGCGCCAGATCGCCATCTTTCAGACCGAAACCGGCATATTCGCCCTGGACAACCTCGACCCGTTCAGCCAGGCCGCCGTGCTGTCGCGCGGTATTGTGGGCGACCTGAAAGGGCGCGCTGTCGTGGCGTCGCCCATGTACAAGCAGCACTTCTGCCTTCGAACCGGCCAATGCATCGAGGACGACACTGTGTCGGTGCAGTGCTGGCCTCTGCGTCAAGACGATGACGGCATGCTGAGCGCGGGCTTGCCGCAAGCCACGGAGGTGGATGACCATGCCTGCATCTGAAGCGCCTGGCGCACGAGCAGTGAGATTCACGCCGCCGCCGATGACGCCCGTCCGGCAAGCCCGGGGCCGGGTTTGGTTGATCGGCGCCGGTCCCGGCGATCCGGACCTGATCACGGTGGCCGGCTTGAAAGTGCTGCAAGCCGCCGACGTGGTCATCCACGATCGTCTGGGCGCACCGGCACTGTTGGGAGAATGCCGGCCCGATGCGCTGAAAATCAACGTCGGCAAGCGGGCCGGCCGCCACGCCTTGCCTCAGGAAGAGATCAACATGCTTCTGGCCCGGCATGCCATGGCGGGACGGCTGGTGGTGCGCCTGAAAGGCGGCGACCCCTTCATTTTCGGCCGCGGCGGCGAAGAAATGATGGCGCTGCGCCAACGGGGCATCCAGGTGGACATCGTTCCGGGCGTCACCGCCGCCAGCGCCTGTGCCGCGGCGACCGGCATTCCACTGACCCATCGCGGCCTGGCGTCTGAAGTCTCCATGATTACCGCCCACCACCGTAAGGACGCCGAAGGCTGCAACTGGAAACAACTGGCGGCCCAGCGAGACCGTACCCTGGTGTTTTATATGGGCCTGTCGCAGGCGGCGGACATAGCCCATGGCTTGATGCGGCACGGTTTTGCCGGCGACACCCCCGTGGCGCTGATCTCGAACGGGGCCACGTCCAGGCAAGCGGCATTGCGCTGCACCCTGGACTGCCTGCCTGCAAGCGCACAGCACGAAGGGCTGATGTCTCCCTGCCTGATTGTGGTGGGTAAGGTGGTCGATCTGGCCCATCCCCACTGTGTGGCGCAGGCCATGCCGACATACGAGGTGTCACAATGGGTGGCCTGAAGCGCCTGTATCCGGTTTTTGCCGATCTGGGCGGTCGCTCTGTGCGGCTCGTGGGCGGCGGCGCTGTCGCCGAGCGCAAGGCGCGCATGTTGCTCGAGAGCCATGCACGGCTGCGGGTGGGCGCGCCTGCATTGACCGCCACGCTGCAAGCTTGGGCCGATGAGGGCCGCTTGACGCACGACGCCGGAGAATTCCAGGACAACTGGCTGGACGATGTATGGCTGGTCATCGCCGCTACCGATGACGATGCCGTCAATGCGCGGGTCAAGCAGCTGGCTGACCAGCGCCGCATTCTTGCCAATGTGGTCGATGACCCGCGGCATTCGTCCTTTCAAGTGCCTGCGGTGGTTGATCGCTCGCCCATACTGATCGCGATCTCGTCGGGCGGATCGGCGCCGGTGTTGGCGCGCCGATTGCGCGAACGCCTGGAATCGCTTTTCGACCACGCCTTGAGCGGCCTGGGCCAACTGGCGCATCGTTACCGTGGGCCCATCCGCGAGGTGTATCCTGATTTGGGCGCGCGTCGGCGCTTCTATGATTGGTTGTTCGATGGACCGGTGCTGACGCACATACGCAACGGAGACCCGGGGCAGGCCGAGCGCAGTTTGCAAGGCAAGCTGGCTGAACCGGATGATGCACCCTCAACCACGGTAACCCTGATCGACGCCACACACGTGGATCCCGCCCGCCTGACGCTGGGCGGTCTGCGTGCATTGTACGAAGCCGATGTCATTGCTTATGAAGACGAACGGGCGGAGAGCCTGATTGGCCTGGCCCGGCGCGACGCTGCCCGGCACCGGCTGTCCGATGCCGATCTACGCGGCCCGATGGCACTGGCCCACGCTCTGGTTCGCCTCGGCGAAACACATCCGTGCATCGTGCTGCTGAAAACGCAGGGCGCACCGGACACAGTGTGGCTGGAGCAGGCGGCGTCTAGGCTGGGCAATGCCGGTGTGGTATGCCGGCTGATGACTTAGCCTGCGTACCGGCAACAGGCCCTGGGCGCGTGGTCAATGTCCAATGACCGTGGCGCATATCCGGTTGCGTCCCGTTTGCTTGGCGGCGTAAAGCTGCGCATCCGCCTGATCGAAAAGCGCTTGCGCGCCGGGATCCCCCCCGATGATCGTGGCAATACCGATGCTCAGCGTAAGCCACGGCGGAGACGCCGACGCATTGGGCAGGCCCTGCTCGGCGACGTCGCGGTTGATGCGCTCGGCCAGGGTAAGGGCATCTTCAGCCGCGGTATCGGCCAACAAGCATGTGAATTCTTCTCCGCCATAGCGCGCCACCAGATCGGTGGATCGAGCCACGTTGCGTTCCAGGATGCGGGCGATGGCATGCAAGTAGCCGTCGCCCGTGGCGTGGCCGTAATGATCGTTGACGCTCTTGAAGTGATCCACGTCGATGATGAGCAGGCTCAGGGGCGAACCCGTGCGCCGATAGCGCGCGTACTCGTAGGTCAGCATCTGATCGAAACGCCGGCGATTCGAAAGCCCGGTCAGGCTATCGGTCTGGCTCAGTGTTTCGAGTTTCTGATAGGCCTCTTGCAAGGCCTGGCGCTGTTGCTGGATGTAGGTGTTCCGCTCTGTCAAAAGATTGGTCACGCGGCGATATCGCAGCAGCGCCAGATAAAAGAACAAGGCCAGCAGCGCCGCCGCGACGCTGGCGGACAGCAACATCACTTTCTGGTGGCGCTGGGCCATATAGCGTTCAATGAAATGGCGTTCCCCGTCTTCGTGCTCCATGACCGATACCGATATGTCAAGGACGGCCAGGTATTGGTTGAATGCATCGACGAGACGCTGATGCGCGGACGACCGGCTGAAGTAGTAGCGGTAGGCGCGCGGGTGCTCGTGCAGGGTGTGAATGACTTCCAGATCGAAGAATTCCTGGCGGTAGCGTTTCTCGATAAAGATGTCCTTGTTGAATACGGCGACATCGATCACGCCATCCTGTACAGCCTGAAACAGGCCATCACTGCTGGTCTGGTTGTATGGGTGCAGCTGGGAAGCCGGGACAAGGGTCTGAAGAATGGGCTCGAATGAAACCCCTTTCACATAACCGACCCGGTACTTGCCCAGATCGTCGATGGTGTGCACTGATATGCGCGACCTGTGCCGTGCGATGATCGCATAATGGCTTTCATAATAAGGGATGGTGAACAAGCCCCGCTTGGCGCGTTCAGCGGAATGGCTCAGCGGAATGAAAAGATCGGCGCGTCCTTCCTGCACATGCCGGATTTTGTCGACCACGGTTTCGTCCCGGCCGGGGATGATGTCGAAACCGATGCCGAGTTCCTTTGCTATAAAACAAAGGATGTCCGTGGCGATGCCGTCGTAGGTCTGCCGGCCTTCGTCGTACCGCGCCATCGGCGGTGCGTTGACCGCCACCACCTTCAAGGGCGGCATGGCCCGA
Source organism: Alcaligenaceae bacterium (assembly GCA_013416455.1). Classification (GTDB taxonomy): domain Bacteria; phylum Pseudomonadota; class Gammaproteobacteria; order Burkholderiales; family Burkholderiaceae_B; genus Yanghanlia. The sequence goes on from JACCES010000001.1 coordinate 283,346, forward strand.
AGCTCGGCCAGCAGCGGGGCGTCGATCTTCACTGGCTCGATCAAATGAATGTTCTGCGCGCCGTTGCAGGCGATTGCGGGATGGGCCGGCAAGGCGCAAAAGGCGACGCCCAACACGATGATGCCACTGGGAAGGGCTCCTGTGAACCGGGATAGCCTTGCGAGGAACATTGTTATCGAAATTGTGCTGCCGGAATCAACCTTGCGATCGGGACGCGCGATGGGGCGCCGGGATCCGGGCAGCCTCCGCCATGCGTCCCCGCTTTGGGAATACGGGCCACTATTGTAACGGAGGGTGAGTGGACGGCCTGATGGCGACCGCCTTGCGGGCGGGGCCGCCGGCGTCTTTATGGTTGCCGTGGCGCGGGAGAGCAGGCCACGGCAAGGGGTCGGGCCCCTTGGCGCGTCATTTTTTCACGGCTGCCGGCGGCTTGCCCGGCGTTGTTCCCTGGCGTCCTGGAATTGATACCAGCTGCCCACGGCGAACAGGAACCAGGTGTTGCCGAAATAGAGCGGGTGCCGCGGCATTGCGCCGCGATCGAACGCGTTGACCGGTTCCGTCGACCCCGAAAGGATCTTCCGCCCCAGGCTGTGGCCCAGGTAGCTCATCATTGCAACACCGCTTCCGTTGCAGCCCAGTGCGTAGTACAGGCCATCGCCGCCACCGATATGCGGCATGGAATCGAAGGTCATGGCTACATTTCCGCCCCAGGAATGCGTGATCTTCGTGCCTTCCAGCTGGGGAAAGCGCCGCAGCATCGCCTGGTGGAGCAGCCTGGCGGTGGTATCTTCGCTGGCCGGGATGAAGCGCGCCCGCCCGCCAAAGACCAGCCGCTTTCCATCGGGTGACAAACGATAATGATTGACGACGCGGCGGGATTCCGAGACCGCGCGATTCGTCGGCAGAATGCTGCGGGCGAGATCGGGCGGCAGTTCTTCCGTTGCGATCATGTGGCTGGCGATGGACAGCACTCGCCGCTTGAGGTCGGGCGTCAGCGAACCGGTATGGCCGTTGGTCGCAATCACCACGGTCGTGGCAAAGAATTCCCCCTTGGCGGTTTTCAGCAGATAGCCGCCCGTCTTTCGTTCAATGGCTTCCACGGCCGCATGGCTCAGGAAGCGGGCGCCCGCGCCGATCGCGGCGTCCAGCATTCCGCCATGCAGTTGCGCGGGATGCAGGTGCCCGCCGCGTTCGATCAGCGCCGCGCCGTGGTAGAGCGGCGACCCGACTTCCTTGGCAAGCATTTCACGCGTCAGCATGCGCGCGCGCGCCTGGGTATGTTCGTTGAGCGGCGCAAGCCTGGCCTTCCAGGATTCGTAGTGTTCCGGAATCCACATGGCGGTCAGCCGCCCCGTCTTGTGCCACCCGCAATCGATGCCGTGCCGTTCGATCAGATGCTCGATATAGGTCATGGAGGCCGCGGCGTCACGCAGCCTGGCCGCCATGCGCGCCTGCTGCTGGGAGGCGTCCTCGGCGCTTGAAGTGAGCGCCTTCTTCTGCACGTTCACCCCGCCGCTCACCTGGCCGCCGGACCGTGTGCTGGCGCCTTGTCCCAGTGCGCCGGCCTCGAACACCACCGCGCTGGCGCCGGCTTCCGCCAGCGTCAGGGCGCAACAGGTGCCGGCATAGCCGGCGCCGATGATCGCGACATCGATGCGCGCGGGCGGGGCGTCGTCACGCTCCGGCGGCGCGCAGGCTTCCCACCAGTACGGAATCCGCTTGTAGTCCGGTGCGAATATCGAGGCTGCAGCGCTCATTTTCCTGTCCTCCGCTCTTCAGCATGCGGCCGCGTGCGCGGGGCGCTCCTGGTGTTCGACTTCCGGCAGTTCCGTATAGAGTTCACGGAGCGTTTTGTAGATGTCCCATATGTCCGCGCCGCCATGTCCGTCGGCGGGAAGGGAGTCGCCGAGCCTGGCGAAGATCTGGTGCTTCACGAAGTGGCGCCATGAAACCGGGATGGCGGACAGGACGGCCGACAGCGCGGCATAGCGATCCCCGGTCCAGACGTTTTCGAATGCTTCCCGGCCGGGTCCATAATGAAAATGCGGGACGGACGCCGGAACCGGCCGCAGCGATCTCAGTCTTGCCGTTTCCGCCGCATCCACCGTCATGCCGCCGGCAATCGCCACCCCGTATTCCGAACGGGCGCGTTCGACGGAAACGAAGCCGCACGAGACGTCTTCTAGCACGGCGTCGACCGGGCGCGTATAAGGATGGCCATAGCCGCCGCCGGCCGGCCCCTGCAGGCGGATGACGTCGCCGGGCGCGCATTGTACGAGATCAGTGTTGCGAAGCTCGACGGCATCCGGGGTGTCGGGGTTCTTGATGAAGCGGGAGTTGGCGCCCGCGCGCCCGCCCAGGACGCCCCATGCGGCCAGCGTCGAGCGATTGCGGTTCCGCGCCGTGACCACCGAATTGGGAGTGAGCAGCCTGAACTCCATCGTGGCGGCATTGCCGCCACGCAGCCGGCCGGCGCCGCCGGTATCCGGAACGAGGCTGTAACGTATGATTTCGATGGGGACTTCCGCTTCGTTGATTTCGACCGGCGTGTTCTTCAGAAAGGCATTGTTTGCGCCGCAGGCTTCCACGCCGTCACGCAAGGGGCCGCCCCCCGCGCCGCCGCCGCAGGGCCCGATGGACGCCAGGATCTGCCGGCCGCCGCGGGTGGCGGTCTTGACATTGAGCAGCGTCGAGCCGCCGGCCGGGCATGCCGGCAGGCGGTCGGGCAGGGCCTGGCTGAAGACCCCAAAAGTGCATGCCTGTATGACCGCGGCCATCAGGCTGCGCATGCCCACCGCCGCCGGGCGTTCCGGGTTGACCACCGTTCCGCTGGGCAGCACCGCCGAGCACGGGAACACGGTGCCCGCGTTCAGCACGTTCTGCGGGCGCAATGTGTGCAGCACGTATATCAGCCCCACAGTGATGAGCGCATGGCGGCCGTCGCCGCCGGTCGGCACGTTCAGCGACGAGGCGACCTGCGGATCGCTGCCGGTGAAGTCGAGTTCGAGCTCGTCGCCTTTGACCCGCAGCGTGATATGGATGCGGCAGGGGTAGCCGCCCACGGAATCCTCGTCGGCATATTCGGAGAAGCGGTATTCGCCGTCGGGAATTTCGCTGATGAGTTCGCGGGCCTGCCGCTCGGCGTATTCCAGGATGCGCTGCGAGCCTTCCACGAAGTCTTCGACGCCAAAACGCCGCACGATTTCATGAACCTTCTGTTCCCCGACCTGGAGCGCCGCGATCTGCGCGTTCAGGTCGCCATGGTTCTGTTCCGGAGCGCGCACATTCACATCGAGGATGCGCAGAATCTTGTCGTCCAGCACGCCGTCGCGCATCAACAGCATGGGCGGAATGCGTATGCCTTCCTGGTGAACTTCCACCAGGGTGCGCGACAAGGAGGCGGGAACGGCGCCGCCCATATCGGTGTTATGAATATGATTGCCGACGAAGCACACCAGGCGGCCTTCCCAGAACACCGGCTTCCACAGGTGCATGTCGGGCGTATGGGTCGCGACAAAACCACTGTAGGGATCGTTGGTCAGGTAGATGTCGCCCTCGCGGTAGTCGTCGAACATGTCGATCACCGGTTTGTAGTCCAGCCCTGTGTACCAGGTGGCGCCGAACGTCTTGGGCGATGCAAAGGTCTTGCCATCCGGCGTCATCAACTGCGCCGAAAAATCTTCCGTTTCTTTGACGAAGCTCGAATACGCCGTTCGCATCAGCGTATATCCCATGGCTTCGGCGGCCGCCGTACAGTGATTGGCCAGTACTTGCAGGCGCAGGTTGTCGATCGTCATAGTGCTTATTCCTTGCTGATCCGCAGGTTCATGTACTCGTCCACTTGGCAGAGATAGCCTTGCGGAATCACGGTGGTGCTGTCGTCCTGGGCCACGACCGCCGGGCCTGAGAAGCGGTGGCCGGCGCGCAGGCTGGTGCGTGGATACAGGCCCACGTCCTGCGTCCCGCCGTCAAGCCACACCGGTATCCGTCTCGCGGGCGATGCATCGCCGGGAGTCAGGGAATGGCGCGCGAATTCCGGTTTGTCGTTCCTGCCGCTGATCAGAACCCGCAGGCTGATTATCTGTACCGGCGCATGCTCGTCGGCATGCTGATAGATTTTCCGGTGCGTCGCGTGGAAGGCGCGCGCGATATCGGCGACGGACAGGCCGGCGATGCCGTCGTGCGCCAGCAGGGTATCCAGTTCGTAGCTCTGGCCGCGATAGCGCATTTCGGCCGAAAACACCAGCTTTGCGTGGTCGAGCGTGCCCTGTTCTTCCAGGAGCCAGGCGCCGGCCTGTTCGGCGAGCCTGGTGAATTCTTCGTGAATGGTTTCGAGGTTGGCGTCGGTCAGATCGAGATAGACGGTCTTGATGAAGTCGCTCTTCAGGTCGGCGATCAGCCCTCCCAGGGCGCTGAGCGTCCCCGGGTTGGCGGGGACGACGATTTCCTTGACGTTGAGTTCCCGCGCAAGCAGGCAGCCCAGCATGGGGCCGGCCCCGCCGAAAGCCAGTACCGAGAATTCGCGCAAATCGATGCCGTAACGGGAAACCAGGCCGCTGACCTCGGCAAACATGCCGGAAACGGCGATCTGGATGATGGCTTCCGCGGTTTCTTCCACGGAAGTCCCGAGCTGTTGCGCCAGTTCGCCCACGGCGCGGCGGGCGGCTTCGGCATCGATGGACACCGCGTTATAGCCCAGGCCGGTATGGCCGACGAGACCGCAGGCCACGAAGGCATCGGTGATGGTGGCGCGCGTGCCGCCGCGCCCGTAGCAGACGGGGCCGGGGCGGGAGCCGGCGCTTTCCGGGCCGACCTGGAGCACGCCGAGTGAATCGACCCAGGCGATGGAGCCGCCGCCGTCGCCGATGGAGGACACGGACACCGAAGGGATGTGGATCTGGAAGTCGCCAATCTGTTCGCCGACGCCGTATTGCGGCTCGCCGTCGAGAATGACGGCGATATCGGCGCTCGTGCCGCCGATATCCAGGCTCATGCACTGCGGGATTCCGCAAGTGGCGGCAACATGGCTGGCCCCGATGACGCCCGCCGCCGTGCCGGACAGGATCATCTGCACGCAATCGCGCTTGCCCTGTTCGGCGGTCATTACGCCGCCGTTGGATTTGGTAAGGCGGGGCTCGGGGCTGACACCGGCATTCTTCAGCGCGATCTGGAGCGACGTAAGGTAGTGGGCCACCTTGGGCTGCACGTAGCCGCCCGTCACGGCGGTGATGGTCCGTTCGTATTCGCGGATGATGGGCCAGGTTTCGCAAGAGCAGGACACGGGAAGATCGGGCGCGACTTCCTGCACCAGCGCCTTGACCCGCAGTTCGTGCGCGGGGTTGCGATAGGAATGCAGAAGGGAGATCACGATGCCTTCGGCGCCTGCTTCGAGCGCCGCCCGCGCCGCCCTGCGCACGCTGTCTTCGTCCAGCGGCTGGCGGACGGAGCCGTCCGCCGCCATGCGCTCCGTGATTCCGAACACCATGTTCCGCTTGATCAGCGGGTCGGGACGCCGGGAAAGCAGGTGGTACATATCCGCCGTCTTCAGCCGGCCGATCTCGAGCACGTCGCCGAAGTTTTCGGTGGTGAAGAGCGCCAGTTTGAGGCCGCTGCGCTGGATGACCGTGTTGATCCCGACAGTCGTTCCGTGCGTGAAATAGGAGATCTGGTCCGGCGGGATGCCGTAGCGCTCGTACAGCTGCGCGATACCGGCGATGACCTCGCTGCCGGGTTCATCGGGTCTTGAAAAGACCTTCAGACTGTGGATTTCGCGGGTGTCTTCGTCAAAAACGGCGAAGTCGGTGAAGGATCCGCCTATGTCTACGCCAACTCTATAGCCCATGCATCAACTCGTTTCTTTGGTTTGATCGCCGCCGTGTTCCTGATCTGGGGAAAACCCTTCGTCTGTCATGAGGGCAACAATCGCTGTTTCGATGTATAATGTTCACTTAATGAACATTAATTCCGTTTAGTGAACATATGGGAAACTTTAACAGGTCGGTTCAGCGCTGTCTAGCGGTGCTGCGTTCGTTTCGCAGCCAACCAAAACAGACGCTCACCTCGATCGCGAACGAAACCGGGCTTCCCCATCCAACCGTGCTCCGGCTGCTCGGCACGCTCGAAGAAGAAGGGTATGTGCGCCGTGATCAGGGTTTGTGGACACTGACTCCGCAAATCCTCGAAATCGGCTTCGCGGCCCTGCACAGCATGGGGGTCGATCAGTTCGTCCAGGGGGCTTTGCAAAGCCTGGCGGACGAGTTCTCGGGCATCGTGAACCTGGGGGAAAAAAACAACGACGAAGTCATCATCATTGCGCGGGCGACCGGTGCGGGCGAACAGCGCAGCCTGTTCATCATGAATCAGCGCGTCGGCAACACATTGCCCGCTTCCAGCGCGCTTTACCGGGCACTGAACGTCACGGAAAACGAATGGTCGATGTCGCGCTATCCCGACCACCATGTGGTGTCGGTGGGCATCCCCGTGACCCACGGGGAACCAAGATCCCTGGCGCTCGGCATCTCGGTTTCCATTCAGGCCTTCACACCAGAGCGCATAGAACACGAAGTCATACCCAGAGCACGTCAGGTCCGCAAGGAAATCCGGCGGCTGATGCATCTGGGCGATATCTGAAAGATTCCTTCATACCCAAGCAAGCAACAGGAGACCCACATGAAAACTCTGATTCGCACGCTGGCCGCGGCGTCGGTCGTACTGGCCGGCGCCTCGCAGGCACAGACTTACCCCGCAAAGAGCATCACCCTTATCGTGCCGTTCGCGGTGGGCGGCATTACCGACATCGTCGGGCGCGGCCTGGCCGATGAACTCAGCAAGGAACTGCAGGTTCCGGTCGTCGTCGAGAACAGGACGGGGGCGGGCGGGGCGATCGGCGCGCAGGTGGTGTCCCAGGCGGCGCCCGATGGCTACACCATCGGGCTGGCAACCGTCTCGACGCACGTCGTCAATCCGTCGTGCAACAAGGCCATTGGCTACGATCCGGTCGAAAGCTTTACGCCGGTGGCGCTGTTTGCCCAGGTGCCGAACATCCTGGTGGCGCGCGCCGACTTCCCCGCCGACAACCTTGCGGAACTCAAGAAGCTGGCTGGCCAGAAATCATCGGACTACACATTCGGCAATACCGGCTACTGCGGATTCGGCCATTTGCTGGGCGAGCAGCTCAACAATGCGCTGGGGCTGGAGATCCGTCAGGTTCCCTACCGGGGCGGCAGCCAGGCCGTGACCGATCTGCTTGGCGGGCAGGTAGACCTCATGTTTGACGCCATATCGGGCCACCTGGGCAATCTCAAGGCCGGCAAGCTCAAGGCGCTGGGCATTGCGGCGGAAGCCGAGCAGCCGCTGTTGCCCGGCGTGAAGCCCTTTGCGGAACAAGGCGCGCCCGCCGTCAACAATCCGTCCTGGTACGGCCTGATCGCACCCGCCCACACCCCGGAACCCGTCGTGCGCCGGCTTGAAGAAGCGGTGGGCAAGGCGGTCGAGAAAGAGGCCTTCCGCAATACGTTCTATGACATGGGCATCATTCTGACGGCCGCCGGTTCGGATGCACTGAAGGAGCGCATCGGCACGGAGCTCGAAGGCACCCGCCGCTTCATCAAAGAGAACAACATCGAAATGCAATGATGGTCAGGCCTGTTCACGCTAAAAGGCATCTTGCGCTGGCTGGCCATCGAGCGTCGGGCCAGGCATGCGCGCCGACACCATGAACAGGCCGCCATTACGCCGGCTGCCGGCGACGGGCCACTTGCTGTCCCTGGAATCGGCCATCAGAAATGGAAGCATCACTGAAGCGGGCCGCGAGCTCTGCCTTACGCAGAGCGCGATCAGCAAGCAGTTGTCCCAGCTGGAATCGCAGCTGGGGGTCGAGCTGATCCAACGCACGCCCAGCGGGGTCGTTCCCACCGCGGCGGGGAAACGATATCTTGAGCAGATCGCGCCCCTGCTGGTCGCGCTGGAAGACGCAACCGTCGCGCTCATGACGAACCGCGGGAAGGGGCGACAGCTTCGCCTGTGCGTCGTTCCGTCGTTTGCTTCCTTCTGGCTGCTGCCCAGGCTGAGGGAGTTTCAACAGCGCCACCCCGAAATTCTCGTCCATATCACGACGCAAGGCGGGTTGCCCGACCTTGCGGCCCTGCAGTTCGATGCGGCCATCGTCAATGTCCAGCCGTCCGACCACCGCTACTGCCACGAGCCTTTTCTGACCGTGGATGCATATGCGGTGTATGCGCCCGCGCTGGCCCCGGAAACCGGGGGCGGGCGCTTGCGGGCGTCCGACATCGGCATGCTGCCCCTGCTGCACCAGACGACGTTGCCCAATGCCTGGCGGGAATACTTCGCCGCGGCGGGCGTCGATGGGCGCGATACGGCGGGCGGCCCGCGCTATTCCACCTTGTCGCTTGGCCTGCAGGCCGCGCTGGCGGGCCTGGGCTGCGCGCTGTTGCCGGATTACGTCACCGAACTTGCGGTAAGAGAGGGCGGCCTGTGCCGCGTGCCCGAGCCGGCATACCGGGTGCCGAGCCCCTATTCGCTTGTCTATGCCAGGCACAACGGCGATCAGCCGGCGATCACGGCATTCAGGGACTGGCTCTTCAGCATGACGACGCGGCAACCCTGACCCTTCAACCGTGTCGGCCGCCCCCGGCGGCGAGCGATGGATCAGGGCCTGCGGCCATGAATATATGGAATGGCCTTCTGACGAAACATCAATTGTTGGAGGTTTCGGGCATCGATACACTGGACTTCGGCTGATTGATTCAGACACTACCTTGGATAACGTACAAATGCAGATTTCCTCATCGCTTTTTTCTTCCTACTCCCTGCGGGACGTCACATTTCCGAATCGCATCGTCGTCGCCCCAATGCAAATGTACCGGGCGCGCCAGGACGGCAAGCTGACCGACTGGCATTTCCAGCACTATGCCAAATGGGCATCCGGCGGTTTCGGCACCATCATGACCGAAGCGCTCATGGTCGACCCTGTCGGCCGGAATACTTATGGCGACCTGGGCATCTGGGATGACGCGCACATCGAACCGCTGCGGCGGCTGGCCGATTATCTGCATGAGCAGGGCAGGGTGGCCGCCGCTCAATTGCACCATGCCGGGCCGAAGGCTTCCCGCCAGCGCCCCTGGGAAGGCCTGGGGCCGCTGGGCGAGGCGGAAGCGGCGCGCGGCGAACGCGGCTGGCAGCCCGTCAGCTCCGTCTCCGCCCGTACCATCGATGGCTGGAATCTGCCTCGCGAACTGTCCCAGGACGAAATCAAGGGTCTGGTGCGGAAATACGGGCAGGCCGCCAGGCGGGTTCACCAGGCAGGCTTCGACGTACTGGATATTCACGCCGCCCATGGCTACCTTCTGCACTCCTTTCTCTCGCCGATCGCGAACACCCGCGATGATGCCTATGGCGGGGATATCCACGGCCGGATGAGATTCCTGCTCGAAGTGGTGGAGGCCGTGCGCAGCGAATGGCCCGCCGGCAAGCCCTTGTTCGTGCGCATTTCCTGCGTGGATCGCCGCAAGGACATCGATACAGAGCAGGACGGCTGGGTGATCGAAGACAGCATCGTGCTGGCCCGCGAACTCGCCGCGAGAGGCGTCGATCTGATCGATTGCTCGTCGGGCGGCATCCGCGCCGAAAACTCCGGCATGGACTACGTCAAGAAGCGCCAGCCGGTGCGCAAGGGGCATCAAGTGCCTTACGCCGAAGCGATACGGTCGCAAACCGGGATACCGACGATGGCGGTCGGTGCGATCATCGATGGCCCGCAGGCCGAGCGCATCATTGCCAGCGGCCAGGCGGATCTGGTGGCTATCGGCCGGCAGGCGCTCCGAGATCCGCATTGGGCGCTGAACGCCGCGCACAGCCTGGGCGTGGATCCCGACTGGAGCCTGTGGCCGCCTTCCTATGGGTGGTGGCTGGCGCTGCGCGAAAAGATCGGCGTCGTGGACTGAACCGCTGCCCGGGCCGGGGCGCGCACTTATCAGAAAGTGCGCGCCGGGAACGGCGAACCGTGCCGCGACCGGCGCCCCGTATGGATCGAGCCCGGAGGTGCGATGGGCTATCATCCCCATCTCGACCGGACGGCCACGACATGATCCCTCCTTCCCCACCGAACGCCATTCTTGCGGATATCATCTCGCTTATCGAAGAGCGCAATTATCTGCCGGGTGAGCGTTTGCCGTCGGAGCGTGAGCTGGCCGAGCGTTTCGGCGTCGGGCGGGGCGTGATACGGGAGGCCCTGTCCGTCCTGGAAAACCTGCGCTATTTGCAGCGAAAGCCGAATTCGGGAATCTATCTCAATCCATATCCAGAGCGGACCAGCCCCGAGACGCTCAGCCTGTTTGCCGGCCTTGGCCTGGATCTGACGGTCGACAAGCTGGCGCAGGTCCTGGAAGTGCGGCGCATACTGGAAATCCAGGCGGTGGGCCTGGCCTGTGCACGACGGACAGATGCGGACCTCGCGGCGCTGCAGGACATTGTCGATAGATTCGATGCGGCGCTTCTCGAATCGAATGCCGAAATCGCCGTACTCGATTACGAGTTCCACATGGCCATCTTTCGCGCGACGCAGAATGTCGTCCTGATGCAGGTCGTCAATCCGTTCTATGTGATGTCGGCGCACCGGCGCCATCGTTTCTTTTCCGATATCGAGCGCAGCCGTGTTTCCAATCAGCAGCATCGGAAGATATTGGAGTGCGTGCGTGCCCAGGCTCCGGCGGATGCGCAGCGGCTGATGGGCGACCATATCGGCCGCGTCGAGTCCCTGGCCCGTAGCGGCGGCCACTGATTCTCTCTCACTGCATTGACCACGCGCCAAAGCGCAAGCCTTTCCGCGTCGCGGCATGCAGGCTGCGAGGCTAAGCAAGGCAAAATCAATACGGCGCCGCAGGCGCCCCGTGTTGTGGCGGAGAAGCTCCGGCAGACGGGCCGGAGTTCTTCACATGTTCTCCGGGTAAACCCGGTGGCGGGTATTCCTGTTCCTGCTTTAAATTGGTAATACCAGTTTGGGTAACCAGTTACGGCCTACTGCCGATGTGAGTGTTCATGCGAATCAAAAATATCTTTGCGCGTTGGCTGCATGTTCCCATTCCTCCCGAAAAGCAGCATGTTTCCGATTTCGGACGCATCGCGTCCTTCGATTCGGTGCTGGTGCGCGTGGAGACCGAATGCGGCCTGATCGGCTGGGGCGAGGCCAAGGAAGAAGTGGGCAGCGAAGCCAATTGCCGCGGGCTGGTCGCGCTGATCAACGAAAAGTTCGGGCCATTGCTGGCGGGTGAGGATCCGCGGCAGATCAACAGGCTGTACGAACTCATGTACAACGGCTCGCGCGGCCACTACGCGATCGACCATGGCCACGTATTTCCCATGATGGGCCGGCGCGGCGTCTCGATCTCGGCGATCAGCGGCATCGATATGGCGCTCTGGGACCTGCTCGGCAAGCATTTGCAGGCGCCGGTGTGGCAGCTCCTGGGCGGCCGCAAGGCGGAGCGCATGCCCGCCTATGCGTCGGGCGGCTGGGCCGACGCGCAGAACATAGGCGCCCAGCTGAAAAGCTATGTCGATGCCGGCGGATTCAAGGCCGTCAAGATGCGGGTGGGCGTCATCGATGGCGACCCCATCCATTCCGCCGAACGCGTCCGTGCGGCCCGGCAGGCCCTGGGCCCCGATATCGGCCTGGCCTGCGATGCCCATGGCACGTATACCGTTGCCGAGGCAAAACGGTTCTGCCGCCTGGTCGAGGACTGCAATCTGCTGTGGTTCGAGGAACCGGTAACGGCCGACGACAAACGCGGCATGGCGGAAGTGCGGGCGGCCACGGCCATCCCGATTGCGGCCGGTGAAAGCGAGTTCACACGCTTTGCCTTCCGCGATCTCGCCGAGTTTCGAGCGGCGGACATATTCCAGCCCGATCTCGCGATCTGCGGCGGGATCTCGGAAGCCATGCGCATAGGCGCGATCGCCAGTGCCTGGAATCTGAAGCTCGCCCCCCACCTGTGGACCGGCGCGCTGGCGTTCGCGGCGGGCATGCATGTGGCGGCCGCATCGCCGGCGGGCTGGATACTCGAATACTCATTGGGCGCCAATCCCCTGCTGCAAGAACTGGCGCGAGAGCAGTTCGTTGCGCGGGATGGCTATATCGATATCCCCGACCGGCCCGGATTGGGCATCACCATCCGGCAGGATTTCGTCGAGGAATACACCGTCGCTTAGGGCCTCTGACGAGTCGGGAGGTAGGCAGGCGCCGCCCGGGCCGCGGGCGCATGCGGGGTGGGGACTTGATCAGAGGTTCCCCGGATAAACAATCTTTGGAGGAGACACCATGCATCATCGCCATACATCACCTTTGCGCCGCCGGATTCTGGGAGTGCTGGGCGCCGGCCTGCTGGCGGCCGGCGGCCTGGCCCATGCCCAGACGGGCGCTTACCCCAGCCAGCCCGTCACGCTCGTCGTTCCCTTTGCAACGGGCGGCACGACTTCCATCCTGGCCCGCCTGCTGGCCGACAAGGTTTCCCAGGGCCTTGGGCAAACCATCGTCGTCGAGAACCGCCCCGGCGCGGGGGGCAACATCGGCATGGATCACGTGGCGCGGGCCAAGCCCGATGGCTACACCTTGCTGATGGGCCCCATCGGCCTGGCGATCAACCCGGCCTTATATCAGAACATGACCTTCGACCCCATCGGCGATCTGGAGCCCATCGGCCTGTACGGCGGCGTCCCCAACCTGCTGGTCGTTCACCCGTCCTTGCCCGTAAAGTCGGTGGCCGAGCTGATTGCCTATGCCAAAGCCAATCCGGACAAATTGAATTACGCTTCCAACGGCAACGGGACTTCCAGCCATCTGGCCGCCGAAATGCTGAAGTCGGAAGCCGGCATCGAGATGACCCACATTCCGTACAAAGGCGGCGGCCCGGCCATGCAGGACCTCGTCGGCGGCCAGGTCGACATGCTCTTTGACCAGATGCCCGCCGTTCTGCCCCAGGTCGAAGCCAAGTCCGTGGTCGCGCTGGGAGTGTCGAGCGCGGAACGATCAGGCAGTGCGCCGGACATCCCGGCCATAGCCGAAAGCATCCCGGGCTTCGACCTCATGGTCTGGTTCGGCTGGCTGGCGCCCAAGGGCACCCCCGACGAGATCATTCAACGCATCAACAAAGAAATGAACACCGCCCTGGCGGATCCCGAGTTCCAGGCACGGCTGGCTTCCATGGGCGTCAGCCCGATGCCCGGCACGCCAGCCGAATTCACCGAGTTCCTGGCATCTGAAACGGAACGGTGGGGCAAAGTCGTGCGCGATTCGGGCGCGGCGATCAACTGAGTCCGCTTTGCGGGGCCGATGCTTCGCTTGCGGCCTGCGGAGCGCCGGCCCATCATCACCGCCGGGGCCGGCGGCGCTTTTCCGGATTTCGTAAACTCGGCCCATGCTGAAACAGAACAAGCCGCCTCGACCCCGCTGCGAACGCTGCCTGAGGCCTGTGTCGCATTGCCTGTGCGCCCACATCCCGGCGCTGCCCAGCCACACCCGCGTACTGATACTGCAGCATCCGGACGAAGCAAAACATCCCTTGAACACCGCGCGGTTCGCGGCATTGGGGCTGCTGCGCGGCGAACTGCTGATCGGCGAACACTTCCCGCCGCTGGAGGACATCATCGCGTCGGCGGAGCAGGCGTGGTTGCTGTTCCCCGCCAGAGAGGGCGGTCTTCCCGCTCCGCTGGCTGCGCGGCGCGGCGGCGGCTCATCGCTGCTGATCGTGCCTGACGGAACCTGGCGCAAGGCCCGCAAGATCGTCCAGGCCAACCCCGTGCTGAATATATTGCCCCGCCTCAGCCTGCCGCCCGGCGAACCTTCCGCATACCGGGTCCGCAAGGCCACCGAGCCCGCGGCGGTCTCCACCATCGAAGCCATTGCGCGCGCGCTGACCATGCTGGAGCCGCAACGGGATTTCCAGCCGCTGCTGAAGCCTGTCAATGCGCTGGTCGAACAGCAGATCCAGGCCATGGGGGAGGAGGTGTACCGGCGGAATTATGCGGGGTGAGATGGCGTATTGCGACGGTTCGGGGCCATTGGCATTGCGCTGTAATCGGACGATTCTGGATGGGATTTGCGGCACGAGAGCTGTCTGAAGGTCTAATGGCTGCTTGGCAACGCAATTGCTAAAATGGCAACCTTTGCCGAATGCGCCCCCTCCCATATCAATGGCCAGAATCCATCCGAAAGAAGTGCGCAGTTCGCTTTTTCGCGTCGACCTGCGGCGCCTTATTCTGTGGATGTGCCTGTTCTTTGTGTTCCTGGCCTTGGGCAACAGCTTGCATGCCGCTTATCAGGTGCAGCATGGCTTGTTGTTACAGCACAGCCTGGACACGAATCGCGCCTACGCTGAAAAGCTTGCGCACGTAACGAACTCATTCCTTGAAACCTCTGCGCAGGCGCTTGAAGCTGCCGCGCTGGACGTGACGGAAAGCCGGCTCGACCTTGCCGCCACACAAAAAGAGCTCGATCAGCTTGCCAATGTGACCGACACCTTCAACGCCATTATCGCAGTCGACTTCTCGGGCAAGGTCTTTGCCGCCAGATCTGAAAGCGCTTTCCTGGTGGACACCTACTTACAGGCGTCGCAGGCCAGGCAGTTGCTCAATGCGAAGAAGGCGACGGCAATCAGCGGTGCCTTCAAAGGGCGAAGCGATCGCTGGCTGAGCGTCATCGCCAGCCCCATCTTTTCGCCTGATGGCAGCTATGCAGGGTTTGTCGGTGGCACAGTGCACCTGCAAGGCGGCAGCGCACTGCAGAATGCCCTGGACAAACTGCACTATCAGGATGGGTCGTACTTCTATATCGTGGATGAAACGGGAACGGTCGTCTACCATCCGGAACACGGCCTTATCGGCTCTTCGTTCAAAGACACGGAACCCGTGTCCGCGGTGCTGCGCGGCGAAACCGGCACACAACGCACGAGCAATGCCGATTCCAATGACCGGCTCGTCAGCTACGCGCCGATACCATTCTCGAACTGGGGCGTCGTTGCCCTGCGGCCCACCGAGGTCGCATTATCCAACATCGGCGAGTTGTTTTTGAAGACGTTTTACTACTCATTGCCAGTGTTCATCATCAGCCTGCTGGCCATCTGGTGGTTGTCGCGATTCATTGCCCACCCTTTGCGCGAATTGGCACAGGTTGCGGCCAATCTGGACAATCGCGCCAATTTCTCGCGTATCCGCTTTATTAAAGGCTGGTATGCCGAGGCGGCCATGATCCGAAAAGGCCTGATGCAGAGTTTTTCAGCGGTCGGCAACCGGATACGCAAGCTTCACCTGGAAGGAACAACGGATCCGCTCACCGGCGTCGTCAACCGTAGAGGATTGGACGCAGCCATTGAAAAGCTGATGGAGACTACGCAGAATGTGGCCGTGGTGATGGTCGACGTTGACCATTTCAAGGACGTAAATGATAAGTATGGCCATGCCGCTGGTGATGAAGTCCTTAAAACCATTACCGCCTTGATTATGGACGAAGCTCGCAGGGAAGACGTGGTCGCCCGCCTGGGCGGCGAAGAATTCGTCATCTTGCTGCCCGCAACCGGGCTCGATCC
The DNA here is from genome assembly GCA_013416455.1 of Alcaligenaceae bacterium. Taxonomy (GTDB): domain Bacteria; phylum Pseudomonadota; class Gammaproteobacteria; order Burkholderiales; family Burkholderiaceae_B; genus Yanghanlia. Next base: position 298,939 of record JACCES010000001.1, read on the forward strand.
AGCAAGGCGTTTTGCCGAACGACTACGGTCCGTCATCGAACGGGCCCACTTTGGCAGTGTGGGACGCGTCACCATTTCTCTTGGCGTTGCCTGCTATCCCGAGCATGGCACGAACGTCGAGGACTCGCTGGTATTGGCGGACGCTGCGCTTTACCGCGCAAAGGCCGCCGGCCGCAATTGCGTACATCTGGCGTAACCCTTTGAATTCGCTGGCTGAGCCTTTCCATGCCGGAAAACCCGCATGGTGCCCGCATCCGCCGCCCAGCTGCGGCAGTCAGGTTGGCTAGGCGGGGGCTGTCCACGCCTGCGGCCGGCCGCCATTCCTGCGTGCACCCCTCGGTCCTCCTATTTGTTTTCCAAATGTTACAATTGTTGGGCATAATGAGTGAGTCCCTCGGCCATGAGGGGTTCGCCGTCCGCTTATGCCTCCTGCCGATGTCCTCCGCCGTAGACACCGGGATGCGATTGCCGTCTTACGGCTGATGGTGGTTCACGGGTAAGGAAACATGGAAAATTTTCAGAAGGACATCGAGGAAAGAACCAATCTGACCTCTGCGAACAAGTTCGAAATGCTTCTGTTCCGATTGGGGTCGGCGCCGGGTGAAGACCGTTCGGAACTGTTCGGCATCAATGTGTTCAAGCTCAGTGAAATCGTCCCCATGATGCCGCTGACCAAGGCCGTCGGCATGGAGCCGCCCCTGCTGGGCATGATCAACGTCCGGGGGAAGATCATCCCTGTGATCGACCTGCCGGCCGTCGTCGGCTGCCAGCCGCGCACCGGGCTGAATATTCTTCTGATAACGGAATATGCGCGCAGCATCCAGGCGTTCGCGGTCGAATCGGTGGACGACATCGTGCGCCTGGACTGGAACCAGGTGCTGACCGCGGAAACAGGTGTCAACGGCGGCTATACCATGAGCCTCGCCCGTCTCGATGCCGACAACATGGAAACCAGCCGCCTGGCGCTGATCCTCGACGTCGAGCAGATTCTGTGCGATTTCATACCGGCCGACCGTTCCGGGCGAGTCGAGGAAATGAAGTCCAAGCGATTCAAGCTCAAGCCGGGCGCGGTGGCCATTGTGGCCGACGACTCCAAAGTGGCGCGCACGCTGCTGGAGCAGGGGCTGAACGCGATGGAGATCCCGTTCACGATGCATGTCACCGGGCTGGAAGCCTGGAACAAGGTCAAGGAAATCGCCAAGGAGGCGCGGGCGGAGAACAAGCCCTTGTCCGAAAAGCTCGGCTTTGTGCTGACCGACCTGGAGATGCCGGAAATGGACGGGTTCACCTTGACGCGCAACATCAGGTCCGATGAGTTTCTGAAGAACATCCCCGTCATCATTCACTCGTCTCTCTCGGGCAACGCCAATGAAGAGCACGTAGGCAAGGTGGGTGCCGACGCTTACGTGGCGAAGTTCGAGGTCAACGAACTGGCGAATGCCATCCAGGCATCGCTGGAGAAGGCGAAATACTATTGATTTCGCCTTGAGAGGGCGGCCCGCCCTCAGCGCAATGCGCCGCCCGTCCGGGCGGGCGGGCGCCTCACGCCAAAGGGCGCATATCGGCCCCTCACCAATGCACGCCCAGACCCACTGAATACCGCCTTTCGTCGGTCGAAGGCTTGCCCGACATGGTTATGTGGTCGTAGCCCGCTTTGGCATAGAGCGACATCCACTGCGTGACGCTATAGCGCAAGCCAAGCGCCGTTTCCAGGCTGTATTCCGAAGAGCCGCCGAACGCGCGCTGGACTTCACCGGTCGTGAATATCTGCCACTGCTTGCCTGCCAGATTGCGTTTGAAGTCCCAGCCCAGGCCGGCGGTCTGGAAACTCTCTCGCGTGTGGTCAAGGTATTTGTAGCGCGTATGCGTAAGGAAGGCCGACACCGAGAACGCGCCCAGCTCATCGTCCCAGAGCTGATAGCCGGGCCCGGCGGCATAGACTGTCTGGCGCGCAGGGTTGGCGATACGGTCGTGGCCATAGCGCAGGCGGCCGCGCAGGAAGAGCTTTTCCGACAGGAAGCGATCGACCATGTATGCGGCGTTGTAGTTATACGTGCCCACCACTCCGTCCTGAGCCTTGCGCACATAGTCCAGATTCACGCCGTGTCGCCACCAGTCGCGCCGGACTGTGGCATGCATGACCGCACTCCAGTTCTGATTGCTCTTGGTTGAGTGCGTGGCGCCCATGGCCAGATCGATGCCTCCCTTGAAACTCCAGTCCCGAAGGAAAGCATGGGGCCGCACGATGCGCTGGATGTCGGCCAGCGCCACCTGATCCGGCTCCTCGCCTTCCGCTGCGCCGTCAGGCTGCAGCGTGGCGAGGCTTCCGGGTTGCCCGGTGGACGCCAGCCTGGCTTCGTATCCACCGGGCAGGCCTTTCGCCCGCAACATCATCGGATCGTTCGTCTGAAGCTGCGCGACCTTGTTCCAGTCGATGCGGATCTCGCCCGCGTAATCGGTCTTGAGTACGAGCGTACCGCTGTCCATCAGCAATACTTCGCCGCTGAGCCGGTCGCCATTGGTCATCACAATCGTATCCGCCCAGGCGCAAGACGCCAGGACTCCACCCCACAATGCCGCCAATGCAATGCCGACACGTCTCATTCCAAGATTTCGCACAGCCAAAAGCCCGCCCCCCTGAGTTTGGTTGTCGGCTGGCTTTCGTGGGAGCTTCGGATTCATGGCGTCGATACCCCCGACGAATGCCGGCCATCCACAGATATTTCTGATGTTTCTAATATTTCGACCCCGGCGGTAGCGGCCCGCACGGGATCTCAATGAACGTGCAGTCTACATCGTTAGTGAGGCCGGACGGGGATTGTCAGGCCGTCCAAAGCGCTCCTGACGGCAGAAATTTTCAATGGCGGGCGAGGCTTTGTTTTCCAGAGAGCCCGGCAGCTCCGGCACGGGGGGATCCTGCCGGCCTACCGCGCGCTGGCCGATGCCGGTGCCTTGACGGCGCATGTGGCGGCGCATATTGAAAGCCCTGCCACTGACTGCGCGACGCAGCGGCCTTTGCATTCTATCCTGCAAGCATTGACTCAATTTCCCGCACAGCCACCGCCGTTCCGTCTTCTTGCGACATCGCTTGCGCCAGCGCCGAGGCTTTCGATCGCGTCTCCGTCGACTGGGCGAACCGGACCGCTTGCCTGACGGCATCGGGACTCAAGTGCTTTGTGGAGATGGACGCGTCGGCCACGCCCAAGCGCCCCAGCTGAGCGCGCCAGAAAAACTGGTCTCCGGCGAAAGGCAGCACAACAGAGGGAATACCGGCCCGGCAAGCCGAGTGAGTGGTTCCGCTTCCGCCATGGTGAATGGCTAACGACGTGCGCGGGAAAAGCCAGTTATGCGGGGTGTCGCCGATCGCAAAAAAATTATCCGGCAGCGACGCTTCTGATATTTCCGACCAGCCGGGATAAAAGAGAACGCGTTCCCCCTCCAAGGCGCCAAAAAGCGTGCGCGACAACGAGCCCCGATCAAAGCCGATCATGCTGCCGAATCCCAGGTAGATCGGCGGCTCGCCCGCATCCAGAAACTCCCGCAGTCCAGCGGGAGGTGTCCATGCTTCGGCTGGCCCAGCCCATTGACCGCACAGCTTCGTGTTTTCCGGCCAATCGGAAGGCTGCAGCAGCAATGCGGGAGATACACCGTACAGCATCGGATGCCCGGTCCATAAGCTGCGGCGCGGCTCCAAGCCCAATACCCGCTTTCTGGCACGATTGATCGACTTCCTGAAAGAAAACCACAACATCCAGTTGACCATGTGATGAGTGGCCTTGTTCAATTTCGACGGCACTGTCCCAGGAATAAATGGCGAAGCAAAGGCACGCGTCGGAGAGATTGGAATCATCCCCGCGCCGACCAGGGGGATATGCAGATGTTCAGCCACCGACAAACCAACGAATGCCGTAAGCCCGGAAACAATGATTCCATCGCAACCCGCCGCCGCCTCGGCCGCTTGCCGCATCCAGCTTTCCGCCTGCGCATTCGCGATGCGCGCCAAGGCTGTCACCGTGGCATTGACCCCTTTCCCCTCGGAAATCGGGGCTTTCAGGTCTTCCTGCATGTTTCCGCTCAACGCAGCATGGGGCACCCCAAGATTTCGGGCGCTTCCAAGCGTTTGCGCATCGGCGAGCAACGACACTTCGTGACCATGGTCCATCAAGGCTCGGCATAGCACCGCAATAGGACGCGTGTCGCCTTCCGTACCGTAGGTCAATGCCAGGAGCTTCATGATCGTTGTGGTCGAGTATTGATGGACTGCTCTCTCCAGGCGTCATCATGCCATCAGATGTGGCCGGGGAGATCGGGGAGGGCCAGATGTACGTTCGTTTGATATGGTTCGTACGAATATTGGCTATTCGTTGATTTCCGGCTCCACGAGCTTGGCAAGCTTGAAAAGCGAATCCTGCCAGCCAAGATAGCAGGCCTCGGCGGGGATCATATCCGGCACGCCTTGTTGCTCGATGTGGAGCTCGGTGCCGACTGACACGGCCTTCAGGTTCACCGTGACCCGCATCTCTTCGGGCACATTCTGGTCTTCGAAGCGGTCGGTATAGACGATGCGCTCACCGGGCACGAGTTCCAGATAGGTGCCGCCAAAAGCGTGGCTCTTGTCGGTCGTGAAGTTCCGGAACGACATTCGGTGGCGGCCGCCCACTTTCGCATCCAGCTCATGGACGGTGCAGAGGAAGCCGAAAGGCGGCAACCAACTTGCGACGGCGTCTGGTTCCAGGAAGGCGCGGTAGAGCTTGCTGGGTTGGGTGGCAATGACACGGTGCAAACGGATGGTGCTGGGCATGGATGTCTCCTTGTGAGGGCTGGTCTTTCAAGGCGTGCGTCCTGAATGGAATCCAGGATATTCGAGCTGCATGGCGACGACGTCAGCGGTACGTCTTCCGTAGCGCGTCGCAATGTCCGCCAAGGTACGGTCCAATGCGTCGGCGGGCTTGTGTTCCAGTGCTGAGACGGGACCGCTGTGCTGCGTGGCGGCGCGCTCATCCGGAATGATGCGGATCCCATGCCGGCTTTCGACGACTGAGCCTGTGGCAGAGAAGGTGATGGCATTCGAGCGATAGGTGCGGGACCAAGCATCGGCCACCAGCGCCAGCGACACTTCGTCCATGCCGGGGCGCAGTGCGAGAGCGATCTGCTCGCGCTGCCAGAAGGCCAGGGTATTGCCGAGTATAGTAGTCGCGAATGGTCGTGTGAACTGAAAGGCGTCGCTGGCATGGCGCGTATCCCAGGGCGCCATGCCAAGGTCGCGGGCCACGTCCGTCGCCTTGCGCCGTCCGCCAATAGCCTCGATCAGGCTCAGCATCATGGGCATCGATGCCGTGATACCCGTGGTGGTGGAGACCCCGTGGTCCACGACCATGCGCCGGTTCGGTACATAGGTGATCGACGGGTGCTTCTCCAGCATTTCCTCGCGGTAGTACCAGTGCGTCGTGGCATGCTTGCCGTCCAACAGGCCGGCGGCTGCAACGACCTTGGCCCCGGCGCAGACACCGATGATGAGCGCACCCTTGCCGGCCTGCGCACGCAGCCAGGCGAGCACCGCCGGGTCGTCGTCGCGGCCCATGGCTGGCACGATGACATAGTCGGCCCCGTCGGGGTGGCGCGCATCGAATTCCGCCACGGTCTGGTCCGCGTGTACGGCGAGCGCCGGGTAAAGTTGCACAGGCCCCGGTCCGGTGGCCAGCAGGAGCACGTCGGCCACGTCGGCACGCCTCACGACACCGGCGGTCAATAGGTAGTCGGTGGTTTCGGTGGCCTCGTTGAGGCCCACCACCGCCACCAACGGCCGTGCCCGCTTGGGCGGCTTCAAAGCGGCCAGCATGGTCTGTATTTCCGCCTCGGGGACGGGTTGCGCCTGCGCCATGACGGGCATCGGCAGGCTGAACAGCCAGAGGACGGCGCCGGCCAGCGATAGCGCCAGCAGGGCCGATCCAACCCACAGGATATGACGGATAGACACGACTCAGCTCCACACGACAAGGGTGAATGCCTCATGATGATCAGCTTACACTTGCGAGCGTTGTCAGTTATGCCAAAGATAGGTAAATTTCTGCCAATGCGCCGCATCGTCTTCATTGTTTATCCAGGTTTCGAACTGCTCGATATGTCCGGGCCAGCCTCGGTCTTTAACGGGGCCAACCGTGCGCTGACGGCACGCGGGGAGCCGTCGTGTTATGGCGTCGAACTGGTTTCAGCCGATGGCGGCCCGGTTGCCAGCAGCAGCGGAGTGGTCGTTCAGACGCGCAGCCTCGGCGATTTGGAGGCCCAAGCCGTGGATACTCTGCTGGTGGTGGGCGCCGAGCGTGAACCCTTGTTGCAGGCGATGCGTCATGCTGCCCTGAGTGAAGCGCTACCTGCCAAGGCCGGCAAGGCCAGGCGCCTGGGCTCGGTCTGCACCGGCGCCTTCATCCTGGCTGCGCTTGGCTTGCTCGACGGTCATCGCGTCGCTACGCATTGGGACGGCTGCGCGCTGCTCTCGCAGGCCTTCCCCGCGCTGAACGTCGATGCCGACGCGCTGTATGTAAAAGATGGCGGATACTGGACCTCCGCTGGCGTGACCGCCGGTATCGATATGGCGCTGGCCATGGTGGCCAGCGATCTGGATGCGGCGATCGCCGCGGAGGTGGCCAAGCGGCTGGTGCTCTATGCCCGTCGCCCCGGCCATCAATCGCAGTTCAGTCCGCTGCTGCAAGCGCAGGCGAAGGCGGACAGCCCTTTTGCCGATCTCATCGGATGGATCCAGGCTCATCTTGACGTGCGGCTGGACGTACCGACCCTGTCCGAGCGCGCCGGTCTGTCGGCGCGCACATTCCACCGCAAGTTTGTGGCGGCCACGGGTGAAACGCCAGCCCGTTTCGTCGAGACGGCAAGGCTGGACGCAGCCCGTCTGCTGCTTGCACGCGGCGTGTCGCTCAAATCGGTTGCGGCTCAAGTGGGGTTGTTTCCGGCGGCGAGGTTGAACGAGGCCTTTGAGCGGCGTTTCGGCATCTCGCCGCGCTTGTTCCGCGACATGCATGCGAGTCTTTGAGCCTTCGTCGTTCAAATCAACGCGGCGAGTGTGTGGCGATCGCACGCCAGCGGCTCGCACTGAAGGATACCGCCGTCGAGGTGGATATTGAGCAAATCTGAGCCCGACGGGGGTACGCGATATCGCCTTAAATTCATTCCCGAAGCGCTTGCCGAATGGAATAAGCTGGACGGCAGCGTCAAGTCTGGGCCGCCGCGCCGCGTAGCGGTTCCAAATACCGGCTTTTACCGACGCTAAGCCGCCGTGATGGGTAAGGTCTGAAGGTGCTTGTCGATGGCGGACTGGACGTCTTTGCTCATGGGCAGATGATGCTTTTCACTGGCCCAGCGCCGCATGAATAGCGTCACGGTTTCCCGGGCGGTGTCCAGTACCAGTTGGCGTGGCAGTGCCGCTTTGGCGGCCAGATGCTCCAGTTCGTCCAAGGTGTAATCCGAAAACGCCTTGCTGCGGCTGAAGGACAGGGCGGATTGCTCGTTCGGCAGATAGGTAATGGTGGAGACAAAGTCGTAAGCGGGCGACAGCTCGGCATGCTGTCGATCCCGGTAGATGAGCGACCAGTTTTTAAGATGCATGTCGCCATTGCCAATGAGCACATTGAAGGTGGCCCGTCGGATGAATTCGGCGATATCCGCATCACCGGATTCCGCTGCGATGACTCTGGCCAGGCTACGGTAGCTGGCTTTCTCGTATTTGGCGTGTGGATAGACGCCGAATACCTGGGCAAAATCTTCGATGTGAACGCTTTGGCCATCGTCCGTACGGTCAAAGCGCTCGATAATGAATACCTTGTCGCCCAAGTGGTTGATGCCTTTGGGCAGGTTGCCAATCGAGGAGACATCCACCAAGTCGATGGCGGGCACATCGATGCCCACCATCTTGGCCAGCGACATCATGGAGAATTCGTTTTCGGGTACTTGCCTGAAATCCCGGGAGGGCAGTTTGACGATCCAATGCCCACCGATGCCTCGCGCGGGGATGGTCAGGCCGCCCAAGGCGCTCCTGACTGCGGAGAACTTCAACTGCACACCGGCCAGCGAGAAGCGCAAGGCATGTTCGATGGCAGTGGGCGCGGCCTCATCGGCTGAATTCGCGTGGGCGTTATTCGACCATGCCTGGTGATCTTCGTTGGTCACTGTGATGGCGCCGGGCAAATCCTGGCCAAGCGCCCACAATAAGAAGAACTCCCGCTCTGGGTGTACATGCGCCGTACCGGCCAGATACTGGCGCAGATGCCCCTCTGGTAATAGATTGGAGAAGAAGGGCGGAAGTTTCATGCGGGTGGGGCTGAAGTCGGTCAGCAGCTGGCCGAACGTATCCTTGAAGCTCAGGCTCAGCGTCGGCCTGGACGGATCATGGATATACGCTTCGTTGAAAGCAAACAAGGTGCGCTCGCCGCCAACATGGGTGAGCGTGGCAATGGGCTCGTCGTAGAGCCGGACGATCAAGGTGGAAACGTCTGCCATTATTGATCGTCCTCGTCGTCCAGGGAGTAGGCGGGTTTGGCCGCCGAGGTGGCTTCCTGCCGCGTTGGCGCATGCGCAATCTGATTGCGCAGCGCTGTGATACTTTTTGCAGCGTCGGTGATCGACTTCCAGTGCCCGGTGTTTGCCTGCAGGGTCTGGTTGATTTGCCGGATACGCGCAAGCGCGGTGTGATCGAGATTTAATGACTTGAGTGCCGCATACGCCTTGCGTAAGGAATCCAATTCAGGCCGGGCCGGTAGCTTGACTTGTAGTTCGCGAAGCGTATCGCCGAGGTGCCGTATTTCTTCCAAACTGGCTGGTGAGCGGCTGGCAGTGGTCGCGGCGGATTGGCGCGCCATGGACTGCACGGCAGGCATGGCCTGGCGGGGCACCAGCGCCACCTCCAGATCCAGCGCGTTGGCGATGGCGATCAAGCTGGAAAGTCGCAAGTCCACCTGGTTGCTTTCGATTCGGGAGATATGCGATTGCGGCACGCCGGCCAGCTTGCTCAACTCGCGCTGACTCAGGTGCTTGGCATCACGGGCTTCTCGCAAGCGTTTGGCGAAGTACTCAAGATCGTAGCTCATAATTGATACGCTTTTATGGATCAATTTCCTACTTTGATATATAAAAGCATATCACGATATCGATAGGCACAATTTTATGATCTATAAAAATAGATCAAAATAGTCTTTTTATATAGAAATATATATCAAATAGTCGACTCTTCCTCATAAAAGGGGGACAGCGACATTCATTAGACTTGTTTTTGCGAAGAAACACGTTTAATGGAAGCAATGCCGATGTCCCCAGTAGATTCGTAACGGCCCGGCCAATACTGTCTTGAGCGCTGGATCTGGTTCGGGTGCGCTTCCATGTGGTGCGCTACGTGCGCCCGCGTCTGGCCTGCGCATGTTGCGACCGTATCGCGCAGGCCCCGGCGGTCAGCCGTCCCCTTGCACGCAGCTACGCCGGCGCGGCGCTGCTGGCACACATCGCCACCGCGAAATACCTCGATCATCTCCCGCTGTATCGGCAGGCTCAAGCCTATGGCCGCGAAGGCGTCTCCTTGAGCGAGAGCACGCTGGGCGACTGGATCGGGGCCCTGCACGAACTGATGCGTCCCCTGACCGATGCGCTCAAACGACACGTGTTCGCCGCTGGAAAGCTCCATACCGACGACACGCCGGTGCCGGTGCTTGCGCCGGGAACCGGCAAGACGCGACAAGCGCGACTCTGGACGTATGTGCGCGATGATCGTCCACATGGCGGTGAAGCCGCACCCGCAGCCTGGTACCGCTACTCGCCGGATCGCAAGGGCATCCACCCGCAGACCCACCTGAAACACTACAACGGTATCCTGCAAGCCGATGCCTATGCGGGGTACAACGCCGTTTATGAAACGGGCCGCGTTCTGGAAGCCGGCAGCTGGGCCCATGCCCGACGCCACTTCTACGATATCCACGAAAAACGGCCTTCGGTCATCACGAACCACGCGCTGGAGACGATAGCCGAGCTGTACCGCATCGAAGCCGATATCCGTAGCAAGCCACCCCACGAACGCCGGGCGATACGCTAGGCGAGGGCCGCCCCCATCGTGACGGCCTTGCATGACTGGCTGAAAGCACAACTGGCCACCGTCCCTAAGAAATCCGTCACCGCGGATGCGATCGGCTATGCCTTGAATCAATGGCAGGCGTTGACACGCTTCCTGGAGGACGGGCGCATCGAGGTGGACAACAATGCTGCCGAGCGGGCGCTTCGGGCGGTGGGCGTAGGCAGGAAAAACTATCTGTTCCTGGGCTCTGACGCCGGTGGCGAGCGTGCCGCCACGATGTACAGCCTGCCTGGCACAGCCAAGCTCAACGGCCTGAACCCCGAGGCCTACCTCACGCATGTGCTGGAGCGTATCGCCGAGCATCCCGTGAACCGTGTGGACGAACTCCTGCCCTGGAACGTCACCCTCTAAATAACATGAGCACCACATCGGGTGCTCATCAAGACGGTACTGGGCGGGCCGTTACTTGCTATCTGCTGTTTGAGCCGAATCAGAAGAAGCCTGCTTACAGGGCAGACTCCGCACCTCATCATCACGAGCTGAAGTTTTTCCCTGATCACGAGCATTCGCAGCCTGACAGGAAGTCTGATCGGGTGGTGCCGAGCTTCCTGTACGGTCATCCGCTGCTCGACATTAAGCGTTTGCGTGTGGTAAGCATCAAGAAGGGAGCATTGGCCGCTGATGCCACCTCTTGATTGTCTGCTCCCGACCCGAAGCGGACGGTCGTCGCGCCATCTGGTCGTACACTCTGCATTTCCTATTGCCCATCCATTGCGACCAGCATTTCCTGCAAAATCGCTTGACGCTTTAGACGGTCACTCGAAACATCCCCGAGGCGCTGCAAGATTTCCACGATGCGAGTGAAAACTTCAGTTGTAGCCGCGCTGTGCTGTTGCATAACGCCAATTATTTTCTGCGCTTGCTGTTCAGCCGATCTTGAGTTCAATTGAACGATTCCAGCTCCGCAAAGGTGAGCTCGGACCATGGTTAGGACGTGCCACTTGAATCGCTTCATATTCTGAGGAACTGTTCTGTTGGAAACCAATAGGTGGAACCTATACATGGTCAGGCAAGCGGCGTAAAAGACCGACTCTTTTACGTTGTCCGCGAACATGGTGTCGGTGAGCTCTTCATACATTTGTTTTGGATAACGGCCAGACAGTTCGGGCTTGTTACACCACATGGCGGCGACGCACTTTGCGGCATTATTGAGCGAAGAAATTCGTACAGCGGGGATTCCAAGGCCTACATACTGTCGGTCACGTCGTTCAAGGTATAGGCGGCTATCTTCGCCTTCAAACGTGTTGAAATAATGTTCGACACGTTTGATGATGGGACGCAGTGACAAGAACTGTGTGTCCTCGACCTTGCTCTGACTGTTAGTGGCCTTAACCAAATCAGAGAAGACATCTTCAAGCTGCGTCTTGACTACCTTTATATTCACCATAACATCGCCAAGGGAATCTCGCTTTTGGAAAAGCACGTTCGAAGTTTGGCAACCGTTAACGATCTGATAGTTAGTGAGGTGTAATGTTGTCCCCTGCAACTTCACTTCGGGACATACCAGCGTGATGCCGTTGTTGAGTACAGGGAAGCGGCTGGCCCCCTCCGAAGCCAAGGTCGCTGCGATCGATGCGTTCACTACATTATCCTCGCCAAGGAAGGATCGAACGTTTTCTTCGAACACTTGGCCACGAAGGTTCCCATCCGTAGTGACCAACAGGTTGTTCACAAAATCGCTTGCCTTCACTACTGCAAGGTAAGCCTCATCAATGCCCACAATGTTCGGTAATGCTGCATGGCTGAAGACTGGCAGGCTCGCCTCAATACCGGAGTATGTGCTGACCCACAACTTGGTCAGATCTTCACGATCCAAAAAGCGAACGTCGATTTCATGGAAAAGGCCCAGCGCAGCCAATTGGCCGACAAAGTCTCTTAGGGCTGTCTCGAGTGCATCAGGCTTCTGATATATGCCAGTACTGACGAAGCGAGCCGTTAACGACGGCCGACCGTTGCGAAGCTTGGGGACCTCTTTGACCACAACGTCGAACATGGCTCTGGCTTCAACCAAAACCTCGTCGGTAGCCGCATATGGCGTCTGATTAATGAAACGCAGGATGCCCTCCTTGAACTTGAGGAAATCGCCAAGGTCGAACGTCTCGCTCCGCTTTGCCTGAACGAAAATGATATCTACATCATGATTGCGGCGGGGCGCCGCAAAGATCGCCCGTGTGTCTTCGGCGGAGGTTGCGACGCTTTCGTTGATAATGACCGAAACACCGTCAATGCCGTCATCGCCGGTGGAAGTGACCGCGTCGTCCAGATCGAAAGTGCTGCTGTATCGATTGGCAATCACACAGTGTGTTGTGAATTTCTCGAACTGAGTTGCCTCATCATCCGCTTCGAGGCCGAAACTCTTAATGAAGCTATCGAAGTGCGCCTGAATGATCCGGTGCATTGCCAAAGTCGTTCCCCTTCAGATTTGTGGGCCGTAGTCTACCGACGACGGAGAAAAAATTCACCTCCAAGACATTCGTGACAGTGTCGTGCGTGTACTTGGAAAACAACCATGGGTCGATCTCGGTACTTACCTGAGGTTCATACGTTGCCAAAAGGTTTCGTCACGAATGTCCGCTTCTGGCTGCGGATTCAACCGGTGGATGCAACGGTTTGGTTAAATCGTTGTGCCGGTGTTTCATGGTTTAAGGTTTTTCTCGGACGCTCATTCAATCGCCTCGCGATAGCGTTGAGCTTAGCTTGTGAGTAATCAGACAGGTCAATTCCCTTTGGTATATACTGCCGCACAAGGCCGTTGGTGTTCTCATTGGTCCCGCGTTGCCAGGGATTCTGGGGATCGCAGAAAAACACCTTGATATCCGTTGCCAGAGTGAATCGCTTGTGATCGGCCATCTCCTTGCCCCGGTCCCAGGTAAGCGACTTATAGAGTTCCCGTGGCAGTTGTCGGGCATGCTTGATCAACCCATTGACCACCGTCTCGGTATCTTTGCCTGTCACCTTCACCAGCATGACATAGCGCGTCTGACGCTCCACCAGAGTCGCAATCTGGCTATTACTGCTGCCAAATAGCAAGTCTCCTTCCCAATGCCCAGGAACCGCGCGGTCTTCCGCTGAAGCTGGCCGTTCGCTGATCGAGACAGCATCGACGATCCGACCATGGTTGTCTGTCTTCTGGGTATGGTGACGGGAGCGACGCATGACTCGCGTACGTCGCAAGTGCCCCAGCAATTCTTTCTTCAGTGCGCCACGCGTCTGAACAAAGAGCGTGCGATAGATGGTTTCGTGTGACACTTGATATTCCTCGCTGTCGGGATAGGCGCACTTCAACCATCCAGCAATCTGCTCCGGTGACCACTGCAGTTGGAGCTTCTCGGCGACCAAGTGCGCTAATTTTCGATTGTCTGCCAATTTACAAATCTTAGGGCGAAGTGCTCTGTCCCCCGCGGCGTGATCCGCCAAGCTGGCACGATAATCCGATGACCCTCCGTTACGACTGACTTCCCTGCTGACTGTGGAGGGCGCCCGCTTGAGCCTCATGGCAATCGAGCGGATCGAGTGGCCCGTAATCAGGCCCCGCGAGATCTCCTCGCGCTCGGCTAACGTCAGTGCCCGACCGGAGCGACATCTTGGCACTGGTTGTATGCCGCCAGTCTCGGCAAGAATCCGCTGGATCGAAGAGTGGTTTCGATCAAACAGCTGGGCGATCTGCTGAAGTGATTCGCCCTTATGCCAGCGTTCCCACATCAGCGCTTTCTGGTCTTCCGTGTAGTAGATTCGAGGCCGCTGCTTCATCTGCAACACTCCTTCTGCTTATGTAGCGTCTAGTATGTTGCATCCACCGGTTGAATCCGCAGCCGATTTCAGTCATTGTAAAGTTTCAGCCGAAATAACGTAACAAGTTACGTCTTTGCCCTTCTAAACCCACAATCACCCGCCATAAACGTCTTCAGCATATGCGGAATCAACGTCACGGCATCAACCGATTCCATAGGTTTATGCGTGCAACTCGGCGTAGCGGTCAAGGTCTGGTGCTCCGCTAGCGGAATACCAGATCACGGTTGACGATGATGCGCACCGGCAAGGGGAAACGATAGCCGAGGCCATCGCACGTAAGCAGGCATTTTGACCAAGCGCGTTAGGCCTCTGCCACCCACGATGTATCGAAATTTGACTAAGAGACGAAATCGCATCAAAATCACCGCATGAATTACGGTGAATATATCTGGCAATCGCCGCACTGGCCTGACTGGCGCTACGACCTGGCCGCCCTGGCTGAACCCTTGGCGGCAGTCAGCCGTGCCCAGGGGCTGCTGCTTGGCCGTCTGGCTGACGTAGGCATAAGCTTGCGGGATGAGGCCAGCCTAGCGGCACTCACCGAAGACGTCGTCCAAACCAGTGCCATCGAGGGCGAGACACTCAACGTCGCCTCCGTGCGTTCCTCCGTCGCACGTCGCTTGGGCGTGGACATCGGTGCCTTAGCACCGGCTGATCGTCACGTCGATGGCATCGTCGACATGGTAATGGACGCCACCAGCAACGCAATGGCTCCTCTAACCTCCGAGCGCCTATTCGGCTGGCACGCAGCACTGTTTCCCACCGGCTATTCTGGCATCAGCACCATCAACGTTGGCAACTGGCGAAACGACGCCACCGGCCCCATGCAGGTCGTCTCAGGCTCCATTGGTCGTGAGAAAGTGCATTTTGAAGCACCACCCGCAAAGCAAATCGCGTCAGAAATGGCACGCTTCCTCGCGTGGTTGGATAGCCCAACACCAAGAGAACCCGCCCTCATCCGCGCCGGCTTAGGCCATCTCTGGTTCGTCACACTGCACCCGTTTGACGACGGCAACGGCCGCATTGCGCGTGCAATTGGTGATTTGCTACTAACCCGCGCGGATGGCAGCCAGCAACGCTTCTACAGCCTGTCCGCGCAGATTCAACGAGAACGCAAAGCCTACTACGACATCCTTGAGTTCACGCAAAAGGGCGATATGGATGTGACCTCGTGGTTAACCTGGTTCCTTACCACGCTGCTGAAAGCCATCGAATACGCCCATGGCGTACTTGACCAAGTCTTCATCAAAGCGAAGTTCTGGCAACACTCAGCGACCATTCCAATGAATGAGCGGCAAATCAAGGTGCTGAATCGGCTGTTGGATGGGTTTGAGGGCAAGCTAACGACCAGTAAATGGGCAGCGCTGGCGAAATGTTCAAGCGATACGGCCTTACGCGACATCACGGAACTGCTGCAATACGGCATTCTTCAAAAAAACGAAGCTGGAGGGCGTAGCACGAGCTACGCGATCAAGCTAAGCAACGACCTGTAAAGGTATAAAAAATTTATGAATCGCCAAGCACGTCAGCGAAGATGAGCGGGCATGATCCGTATGCCTATCTGAAAGATGTTCTCACGCGTCTGCCCACGCATCCGAATAACCGGATCGAAGACCTGTTGCCACATCGCTGGGCGCCTGGAACCACTGCCTAAAAGACAGCGGCCACTAACGTGGCCGTTCGTCAATGTGTGTTCCCCGGGTGCTTACGTCCCAAACGTCAGGATACGATCCTGAACACACCTATGATTTGACATAACAAGACGATGCTGTTATTTTATACAGTAGTGGTGGCGGCGCACGGTGCGCTGCCACGTTTACTTTGGGAGTAAGCCATGACCACGCCTAAACGTATCGCCTTCAAGGATATTGTCACGCCGCCGCTCAACTGGAAGGCCCCCAATACCGCCAGTCAGGAATCAGAGGCCGCTGACACCAAGAAAGATCAGGAAGAGCAAGGCTCTGACAAGTAAGCATCTTGCTGCCCCGATGGCGTGACTAAACGGCTGCGCAACCGCAAGGCATTCGCGATCATTGCCAGCCACGTCTCGCCGCAGATGCCAAGAAGGCGCGCCCCATCATGGACGGCGCGCCTTTTTTTATTGCCACCCAGAGAACGAACGGCTGCCGGCCGGGCGCCTGCCGGCACAAAGCCGGACCGGCCGATGTCTGCCACACCGATCCGCGATGGCGACAACCGGGCCGCTGGCCGACAGCCATGGCCACAGGGGCCTCATACGAATATCGCTGAAGCGTGCGTCGCACGTGGCCAGTGAGCCGTGAGTGCACAGGGGCAAGGCGTGCCGGGGTGGGCTGCCCCTTGGTCAGTTGGGCTGAATCCCTTGCGAAGCCCTCGCTCAGCGCCGCCCCATGCCGGCAAACACCTCCCGCAGGTGCTCCACCAGGCAATGCACTGCCAGGGGCACTCGCGGCGAGAAGGGCCGGATGGCCAGGATGTGTGTGCCGAAATAGCCCTGGACGGTCCATTCGGGCAGCACTCTCACCAGGTCCCGCCCGGCCGTGCCCGCGAGACTGAAATCCGGCAGCAGCCCCACGCCCACGCCCGCCAGCAGGGCATCGCGCAGGACTTCGCTGTTGTTGGCGGTGAACGAAGGCCGCACATCGACATAGACGGGCTCCCGCGCCCCGCTCTTGTGCTGGAAGCCCAGATTGCGCGGGCTGCCCATGTACATGGCACAGCCATGTGAGGCGAGATCCGTCGGGTGGGCGAGCGGCCCCCGTGACGCCAGGTACGATGCGCTGGCCACCAGCAAGGATTCGCTGCGGGCCAGTTCCCACACCACATAGTCGTCAGGCACGTGGCGCGCATGCCGGATGGCGAGATCGAAGCCTTCGTGGGCCAGGTTCACCAGCCGGTCGGTGAGTTCCAGCTCGATGCGCACTTCGGGGTAGCGCAGCAGAAAGGCGCCCAGGGAAGGGCTGAGATGCTGCCGCCCCAGCGCCACCGGCGCCGTGATCCGCAGGGAACCGCGGGGCGCGCCGGTGAGATCGCTGGCCGCGCGGAAACTGGACGTAATACGTGCGAACGCCGGCGCCACGTCGTCCACGAGCTGCTGGCCGGCCTCGGTCAATGTCACGCGACGGGTGGACCGCCGGACCAGGGGCACCCCGACCGTCCGCTCCAGCGCCGCAATGCGCATGCTGGCCGACGAGCGGGACACGCCCAGCCGGTTCGCCGCCTGGGTGAAGCTGCGTGTTTCCGCCAGCACCGTGAGCAGGTGCATGTCAGAGAAAGCTGTAGTCGGTACGATGCTCATGGGCATGGCCATTCGTCGAAAATTCTGAACACTGTATTGAATCCACCCCGGTAGATGCAAGTCCGCATGCAACCTAGACTGTCGGATGCAAGCGCCACGATCCGCGTGGCCATCATCGAACCTGGAGACATACATGGGCAATCCTGGCGAAAACACCGGCATGGCAAGCATCGGACACTGGATCGGCGGCAAGCTCGACGGCCTGAACCCCGCCCGCGGCGGCGACGTCTACAACCCGGCCACGGGCAAGGTCACGGGCCGGGTTGCCCTGGGGACGGCGGATGACGTCGATGCCGCGGTCCGCGCGGCGAACGCCGCCTTCCCGGCCTGGGCGGACACCCCGCCCATCCGGCGCGCACGCGTCATGTTCCGTTTCCTGCAGCTGCTCAATACCCACAAAGACGAACTGGCCCGCGCCATCACGCTCGAACACGGCAAGGTCTTCACCGATGCGCAGGGCGAAGTCACCCGGGGCATCGAGATCGTGGAGTTCGCCTGCGGCATTCCGCAATTGCTGAAGTCGGACTTCACCGACCAGGTGTCCACCGGCATCGACAACTGGACCCTGCGCCAGCCTCTGGGCGTGGTGGCCGGCATCACGCCGTTCAATTTTCCGGCCATGGTGCCCCTGTGGATGTTCCCCATCGCCATCGCCGCCGGCAACTGCTTCATCCTGAAACCCAGCCCCATCGACCCTTCGGCCTCGCTGCTGTTGGCCGACCTGCTGCGGCAGGCGGGCCTGCCCGACGGCGTGTTCAATGTGGTGCAGGGCGACAAGGAAACCGTGGACGCCATTCTGGCGCACCCCGAAATCAAGGCGGTGTCCTTCGTCGGCTCCACCCCCATCGCCAATCACATCTATGAAACCGGCGCCCGCCACGGCAAGCGCGTGCAGGCGCTGGGCGGCGCCAAGAACCATATGGTGGTCATGCCCGATGCCGATCTGGACCAGGTGGCCGACGCGCTGATCGGCGCCGGCTACGGCTCCGCCGGCGAACGCTGCATGGCCATCTCGGTGGCCGTGCTGGTGGGCGACGTGGGCGACCGCCTGGTGCCCATTCTGGCCGACCGCGCCCGCAAGCTGAAGATCAAGAACGGTCTGGAGCTGGATGCGGAAATGGGCCCCATCGTCCATGCCGGCGCCCTGGAGCGCATCACCGGCTATATCGAGCAGGGCATCAAGGAAGGCGCGACGCTGGTGGCCGACGGCCGCGGCTTCGACGCCACGGCGGCGGGCGAAGGCTGCGAGGCCGGCTTCTGGCTGGGCGGCACGCTGTTCGACCACGTGACGCCGGACATGCGCATCTACCAGGAAGAAATCTTCGGGCCGGTGCTGTCTTGCGTGCGGGTGCCGGCCTTCGCCGACGCGGTGCAACTCATCAACGCCCATCAGTACGCCAACGGCGTCAGCCTGTTCACGCGCGATGGCGGCGTCGCCCGCGAGTTCGGCAGGCGCATCGAAGTGGGCATGGTGGGCGTGAACGTGCCCATTCCCGTGCCCATGGCATGGCATGGCTTCGGCGGCTGGAAGAACAGCCTGTTCGGCGATTGCCACGCCTACGGCGAAGAGGGTGTACGCTTCTACACTCGCCAGAAAAGCATCATGCAGCGCTGGCCCGACAGTATCGCCAAGGGAGCGGAATTCGCGATGCCCACGGCAAAGTGAAGAACGGGGGAACGAGTATGCGCAAGCTGCTCGCGGCGGCTCTGCTGCTGTGCGGTTCGCAGGCCGCCGCCGAACGGTTGTCGCGGGCCGAATTCATGGTCCTTTGCGAGGACCATTCCGCACTGGCCGCCACCATCATGAAAGAGCGGCAGGCCGGCGCTCCCAGGGCCGAAGTGATGTCGCTCGCCAAAGGCGATCGCGCAGTCGAAAAAATGGTCGCGGCAGCCTTCCGCAGCAGCCAGCGCACGACAGAGAAGGCGCGGGCGCAGGCCATATCCGATTTCGAGAACGCCGTTTATGCCGGATGCATGAACGGCGCGCCGCGGCGGTAGGCAATACACGCGATAAACTGCGCGGTACAGAGCCCGTTTCTTCAGCCGGTCGCCTTCCTGGCGGCCGGCGACGGCTGCGCTTGCTCACGGCTCCCGCTCTGCCGCCGCAGCACTTCTTTGTCAGGAATCCCGACATGTCCATACAGCATCTGCTTCAACAAATCCTTCAATCCGGCAAGGGTCTCGCCCAGGACGCCGGCACCGCACTCGATAAAAAAGGCGCTTCCGGGGGCGCGCTGGGCGGGTTCGGTGGCGGCGCGCTCATGGGCGGCGCGCTCGGCCTGTTGCTGGGCAATAAAAAATTCCGCAAGATGGGCGGCAGCCTGGCGGGCTACGGCGGGGCCGCTGCCCTGGGCGCGCTGGCGCTCAAGACCTACCAGGACTGGCAAGGCAGGCAGGCCGTACCGGCCCCCGGCGCGGCCACGCCTCCCCAGCCCGCCATGGCGACGCCCCTGCGCCTGACGGACGTCGAAACACCGCAAATGGAACTGCACAGCCGCGCCATGCTTGCGGCCATGATCGCGGCCGCCAAAGCCGACGGCCACATCGGCCCGCAAGAAAAAACACTCATCGAAACCGAAGCGAAACGGCTGTCGGGCGACGCCGCCGACCACCGCTGGCTGCATGCGGAGCTCGACAAGCCGGCCGATCCGGCCGGTATCGCCGCGCTGGCCCAGTCGCCGGAAATGGCCGCCGAAATCTATCTGGCCAGCCTGCTCGTGACCGAGCAGGACAGCTTCATGGAGCGCGCCTATCTGGATGAACTGGCCCGCTCCCTGGGGCTCGACCCTTCGCTCAAGCTGGAACTGGAAAACAGCGCCCGACAGGCCCGGACATGAACGCGCGGGCCGCGCATGGCCCCCCGGCATCACAGGCCGGCCGCAAACAGGCTGGGGAAAAACCACCCACCGGCCTGTTTCTTCACTTCACGGTTTGACACAGGCCTTGCACACACTGGATAATCCACCCCGAGTGCAAATTAATGCGAATTACTTCCATTCCCAATCAGGCCGGCATGGTGGGAACTCCGGCCGTATCGGTCGGAGCTTGCCCACGTCGCGGCCTGCATGCCGCTCCGATTCGCCACAATGCGCGGGCGCCTGCGGGGCCGCATTGATTTTGCCTCGTTTGACCTCGCCGTGAACGGCGGGGCCTGCGCTTAGGCGCGTGGTCAAGTCTTCCCAATCATCGCAGCCCGTTTCCCAATCATGCCCTTCCCCTCCTCTTTCGCTGCCCCGCAGCGTGAACGCCGCACACTCTCAGGCCTGATGTCCGCCGCCATTTTTCTGGCGGCCGGTCTGCTGTCCATGCCCTCGGTGGCCCAACAAAAGACCCTCGACACCGCCTTCGGTCCGGTGGCGGTGAAAGCCGACCCGCAGCGCGTGATCACGCTGGACGAAGGCGCCCTCGACACGGCGCTGGCGCTCGATGTGCAGCCGGTGGGCAGCGTCGCCGCGCGCGGGGGCACGGACCTGCCCGCCTACCTGCAGCCCCACGCCAAGGGCGTGACCATCGTCGGGGCGACGCGCGAGCCGAATCTGGAAGCCATCCTGTCGCAGCGCCCCGATCTCATCCTGGCTCCCCCGGGACTGGAAAAGCGGGTCTACGACATACTTTCCAAGATTGCGCCGACCGTCGTATCCAGCGTGCCCGCAACCGCCCCCTGGCAGGAGCGCAATGCCCTTTATGCCGCGGCCCTGGACAAGGAAGACGAGTTCAAGGCGCGTCTGGCCGAAGTGGACGCGCGCATCGCCTCGCTGCGCGACCGCGTGGAGCCCGGCCAGTCATTCTCGGTCGTGCGCTGGAACCCGCAGGGTCCCATGATCATGTCCAGCCAGCTGATCACCGGCCAGATCCTGACCGCCCTCGGCCTGAAAAGCACCGACATCGCCGCCAAGCTCGGCGAGCGCCCGCACAGCGACATCCTGAGCCTCGAAAATCTGGGCGCGGTCGACGCCGACTGGCTGTTCATGGCCACGCTCAACGCCCAGGGAGAAGCCACGCTTGCCTCGGCGCGCCAGCAGCCCGCCTTCACCCGGCTCAATGCGGTACGCAACGAACGCGCGGTGCCGGTCGACGGCCAGGTATGGTCGAGCGGCACCGGCATTCTGGCCGCCGAACACATCCTGGACGACATCGAAAGAACACTTGTGAAGTGATGTCGAAAGGCGGGGCGCGGTCGTCACTGCGCAGAACGACGGCCATCTGTGCGGTGATGGTGGCCTTACTGATGCTGGCCAGCATGCTGTTCGGGGCAGGCAGCATCACGCCCCTTGATTCCTGGCATGCCCTGCTGGGCCGCGGCAGCGAAGAATCGATCTTCATCGTGCACGAATTGCGCTGGCCCCGGACGATTCTGGCGATCGTGGTGGGCATCGCCCTCGGCGCGGCCGGCACCATCATGCAGGCCGCCACCCGCAACCCCCTGGCCGAACCCGGCCTGCTGGGCGTGAGCGCCGGGTCATCCTTCGCGGTCGTGCTGGCCATCTACTACGGCGCCGATGCCGTCGGCGTCCATTTCGGCATCGCCATCCTGGGCGCGCTGGCGGGCTGCTTTCTCGTGCTGCTCACGACCCAGATGCGGGGGGCCGGCACGGATCCGGTGCGCCTGGTCCTGGCGGGCGCCGCCTTTTCCAGCATTCTGATGGCGGTGACCACGCTCATTCTTCTGCACGACCAGCGCACGGCCGATGAAATCCGCTTCTGGGTCATCGGCGCGCTCGGGGGCCGGCCGTCGAGCTATCTGCAATGGGCCTTTCCGGGCCTGATCGCGGGGCTGGCGATGGTCGGCGCCACCGCCGCCGCCCTGGCGGCGCTTTCCCTGGGCGAAAAGGTCGCCATGGGCCTGGGCCACCGCCCGGTGTTCACGCGGGTCCTGGCAATGACGGGGGTGGCCATCCTGGTCGGCACCGCCACGGCCACGGCCGGGCCGATCGCCTTCGCGGGCCTCATCGTGCCCTACTTTGCCCGGCGGCTGGTGGGGCCGGACGTGCGCCGCGCCCTGCCGGTCGCCCTACTCATCGGCCCGCTGATCCTGCTGCTCGCCGACATTCTGTCCCGGCTTGCCGTGCGGCCTTATGAACTGCCCATCGGCGTGGTCACGGCCTGTATCGGCGCCCCTGTCCTGATCGCGGTGGTACGCAGCCACCGGCTGCCCCGGCTATGAGCGCAACCGCCCCCGCTTCCGCCAACGACGCACCGCGCGGCTACTGGTGCCTGCGGCCGGCCGGCCTGACGCTGCTCGTGCACCGGCGGGGCGCCTGGGCAGGGCTGCTGCTGACCGCCATGATTCTGGCGATCGCCACCGGCAGCCTGTCCTCGGGAACGATACCGCTGGCGGAAACCGTGGCGGCGCTGGCCGGCATCGGCGACCCCGTCACCCTCTTCATGCTGCACGAACTGCGGGTGCCCCGCCTGGTGGCCGGCCTCCTGAGCGGCGCCGCCCTGGGCGTCGGCGGCTGCCTGCTCCAGACCCTGGCGCGCAACCGCCTTGCCACACCCGGCATCATAGGTATCGACGATGGCGCGACCGCCTTTGCGGTGGCATCCATCGTGGCCATTCCGACCAGCCTGGCGCCCCCCATGCTCGCCCTGATGGGCGCGGCCACGGCCGCCGCGCTGGCCTTCGGCCTGGGCGGCGGCGGCTCGCGCGGCTACCGCTTCATCGTGGTGGGCATTGCCATCGGCGCGCTGTTCGGCGCCATCACCAATTTCATGCTGGCGCGCACGGACATCGACGCCGCCAACCTGGCCTACCCCTGGACCGTGGGCAGCCTGAACGCGCGTTCGGCGACGACCGTGGCAACACTGGCGGCCTGTCTGGCCGTCTGCCTGCCCATCGCCAAAATCCTGGGCCGCGACCTTCAGCTGCTGCGGTTCTCCGATGCCATTGCCATCGGGCTGGGCACCCGCCTGCGGCGCACGCGCATCGCCATTCTGATCGTCACGGTCTTCGTGACCGCCACCGCCGTGGCCGTGGCCGGGCCGGTCGGCCTGGTGTCGCTGGCCGCCCCCGAGATCGCCCGCCATCTGACCGGGCATCGCGGCGTTCCGGTGATCAATTCCGCCCTGGCCGGCGCCCTGCTCATGATCGCCGCCGACTGGGCGGGCCGCACGGCCTTCGCGCCCGTGGAAATCCCCGTCGGCGTCATCACGGCCGTGGTCGGCGGGCCTTACCTGTTATGGATACTTTTACGTGAACCCCGGCCGGGCGGAGGCTGATATGACGACCCTCACGCTCTCTGCGTTCGCTGCCCCCCGAGGGGGCCTCAGCCTCCTTCGGGCGGCCGGGCGGAGGCTGATATGACCCACAATATTCCCATGCCGGCGGAAGCCTCCGCAAAATCCAGCACGCTGCAGACCCGCGAATTGACGCTGGGCTATGGTGAGCGCACCATCGTGGACCGGCTCACGGTACAGATACCGGAAGCCCGGATCACGGCCATCGTCGGCCCCAATGGCTGTGGCAAGTCGACCCTGCTGGCCGGCATGGCCCGCATCCTGTCGCCCCGCGCCGGCACCGTGCTGCTCGACGGCCGCGACATTGCCGGCATGCCGACCCGGGAGGTGGCGCGCAAGCTGGCCCTGCTCCCTCAGGACGCCACCGCCCCCGACGGCCTGACGGTGGAAGAGCTGATCCAGTTCGGGCGCCAGCCCTACCGGGGGCTGATGCGCCAGTGGTCGCCCCAGGACGCGGCCATCGTGCGGGCCGCCCTGCGCGCCACACAGCTGGAGCCCTTGGCGGAACGCCCCCTCGATTCCCTGTCCGGCGGCCAGCGGCAACGCGCCTGGATCGCCATGACGGTGGCCCAGGACACCCCCCTGCTGCTGCTGGACGAGCCCACGTCGGCGCTGGACCTCGGCCACCAGATCGAAGTGCTGGAACTGATACGGGAACTGTCCCGGCAGGGCAAGACCGTCATCATGGTGATCCACGACCTGGCCAGCGCCTGCCGCTATGCCGACCACATCATCGCCATGCGCGACGGCGAGATCATTGCCGAAGGCGACCCCGCCGGCGTGGTGACGGAAGAACTGGTGGAAAAGCTGTACGGCGTGCGCTGCACGCTGCTGCGCGAACCCGGGACCGGGGCGCCGCTGATCGTCAACCCGGTATCCATCCGCCACGATACCGACTGAAAAATCCTTCAGGGGCCGCCGGCGCGGCTCCTGAAGGCGATGCAGCGCCGGCTGGTATTCACTCTTTGGCGGCCGCTTCCGCCAGCTTGCGCTCCAGGGCGTCCGCCGGCATTGCGCCGTTCATGCGCGAGCCGTCCGCAAAGAATATGGCCGGCGTGCCGGTCACCATCAGGCCGCGCCCGAGCTGCAGATTGGCCTCGATGGGCGTATCGCATTCGGCCACGGCGGGCTGCACGCCTTCCAGCATCCAGGCCCGCCATGTCTCGGCGGAATCGGCCGCGCACCAGATGTTGCGCGAACGCGTATGCGAATCCGGCGAGAGAATGGGGTACAGAAAGGTGTAGACCGTCACGTTGTCGATATCGCGAAGATTCTCGTGGAGCATCTTGCAATAGCCGCAGTTCGGGTCCTCGAACACTACCATGCGCCGGCTGCCGTCCCCCCGCACCTGCTTGATGGCGTCTTTCAGCGGCAGCGTATCAATATCGACCTCGGACAGCTTGGCGATGCGCTTCGCGGTCAGGTCGCTGCGCGTTTTGGCGTCGATCAGCGAGCCCTGCAGCACGTAATTCACCTCGGCATCCACATACACCAGGTCGGTGCCGATACGGACTTCGAACAGCCCTGCAAAGGGCGTGCTGGAAACCTCAGTGACGGGCAGCCCCGGAAAGCGCTGCTCGAAACCCTTTCTGACCTGCTCGGTGGAAACCACCACCGCGCCGTCCGGGCTGTTTCCGGTGGTGGAAAGCACCTTGTCCTGCGCGACGGCCGCCGCCGGCAGCGCCGCCAGGCATGCCATCAAACCGGCAAGCAGGCCATTGCGAAAACTGTTGATGCGAAAAAACATGAAGACTCCTGATGTTGGACGGCGCGCTGATAGGCGGCACCCCGCTACCCCGCCGCGCCGCCAATGAGAAAACGCTTGACGGCGGGCAGACGGTCGACCGCCTGCATGCCGAGATTGCGCAAGGCCACCACCGGCGCGGCACGCGCGGCGAACAGGCGGTGCAGGCCGTCTGTCGCCATGCTCATGGCGAGCAGCGGCTGGGCCCGCGCACGCCGGTAGCGGTTCAGCACCCGCTCGTCGCCGACTTCCCGATAGCTTTCTTTGGCCACCAGGACGCGCAAGAGTTCCTGTACGTCGCCCAGACCCAGGTTCAGGCCCTGTCCGGCCAGCGGATGCACCCGGTGCGCGGCATCGCTCACCAGCGCGACGCCCGGTGCCACCATGCCGCTGCGATCGAGAAACAGGGGAAAGGCAAAGGGCGTGCTGCGCGGCCTCAGGCGGCCCAGACGGCCCCCGGTCGTGGCCGACAGGCGGTTTTCCAGGAATTCGGCGCGCGCTTGCGGCGCCATGGCCATGAAATCGGCGGCGGCCCGCTCGGGCATCGACCACACCATGGAAACCTGATGGCCGCCGGCCGTGTCGGGCAGGGGCAGCAGTGCCAGGATGGAATCCCCCGTGAACCACTGTATGGCGGTGTTCTGATGCGGCAGCTCGGCGTCCAGGTGCACGACCACGCCGGTGTCGCCGTAGGGCCGCGACTCATGGAAAATGCCGGCGCTGCGGCGCACCGGCGAACGGGCGCCGTCCGCCCCGACGAGCAGGTCGAAAGGCAGGCGGCGGCCGCTGTCGGTGCAGGCGACGCGCCCTTCCATGTGCGAAAACTGCTCGTGCCACCAGCGCAGGCCATACACCTGGACCGCCTGCCCCAGCACCCGCTCCATTTCGCCGGATTCGATGATCCAGGCCAGCGTGTCGTGAGTGGCC
Organism: Alcaligenaceae bacterium; assembly: GCA_013416455.1. Lineage (GTDB taxonomy): Bacteria > Pseudomonadota > Gammaproteobacteria > Burkholderiales > Burkholderiaceae_B > Yanghanlia. Next base: position 325,042 of record JACCES010000001.1, read on the forward strand.
TGCCAGGCATGCAGGTTGACCGCCCCCCCGGCATCGCCAAGGACTTCCATGGCTTCCACCGCCGTGACACGCCGTGCATCCATCAGCCGCCATACACCGAGCGATTCGAGGAAGCGGCGGCTGGCAAGGGAAATCGCATAGACGCGGGGGTGGTAATCGTCGCCCCCCGCCACCGGCCCGGCCGGCGCCGGCCCCAGCAGCGATACATTGAAACCATTGCGGGCCAGGCCCAGCGCCGTGGCCAGACCCGCGATCCCGCTTCCGCACACCAGTATTTCCTGCTTGCTCATCGTGCTGTCGGCGCCCCCGCATGCTTGGGCCACAGGACCCACATTTCGCCATTCTGCTTCATGCGGCCGGCCAGCGCACCCGCTTCGTCACCGAACCCCCAGAAGAAGTCGGTGCGCGCCGCGCCCGTGATGGCCGCACCCGTGTCCTGCGCGAACACCAGGCGGCGCAGGGGCTGAGAGCTGGACGGCATGGTCGTGGCCAGGTACACCGGTGTGCCAAGCGGCACGTAGCGGGTGTCGACGGCCACGGCTCGCGCGGTGGCCAGCGGGATGCCATAAGCGCCCTTGGGGCCGAAATCGGAATCCGCCACCCGTTCTTCACGGAAGAACACCATGGCCGGATTGGCATTGAGCATTTCCTGGACCCGGCCCGGATTGCGCCGCGCCCATGCCTTGATGTTCTGCATGGAAGTCTGCGCCAGCGGCAGTTCGCCACGGTCGGCCAGCCAGCGGCCGATCGATGCATAGGGCCGGCCATTGTGATCGGCATAGGCCAAGCGGATCACCTTACCGTCGGGCAGTTCCACACGGCCCGAACCCTGTATTTGCAGGAAGAAGGCCTCGACCGGATCGTCCACCCACACGATGGCGGGCGGCTGCCGGTCGGCCGAGGCGGCAATTTCGGCCCGCGTGTCGTAAGGCACCACCCGCTGGCCGTCCAGCTTGCCACGGATGCGCTTGCCGGCCAGTTCGGGATAGACGCCGCCCAGATCGATGGTGAGCAGGTCGCGCGGCGGCTGATACAAGGGCCATTGATACTGGCCGCCCTGTTTGCGCGCCCCGCGCACCAGCGGCTCGTAATAGCCGGTGACGGTGTTGCGCGCCGGCTTGCCGCCGTCGTCGAGCAGCCGCCACGGCTGCAGGTGCTGTTCGAGAAAACCGCGGATCTCGGCGGTGGTGAGCGGCTGGACGGAGGCAGCCGCCGCGCACACCGGCTGCCAGGCGCGGGGCGTCGCCCTGGCCTGCTGCACCTGGGAGCCGCCCGTCGGGCGCATGAGGCCCTTGCAATTGTTGATGAAGACGGGCCACAGGCGGGAAAGGTCGTCGTCCTGCCACGATGGCAGCGCGCCCCAGCCCACCGGAACGAAGCGCGCCGCCAGCTTGCGCTCGGCGCTGTCGCGCATGCGGTCGAGGGGAGGCACGTTCAGCGACTGTTCGATGATGTCGATGTCGGCGGGCGGTTCGCCGGGCTCCGGCGTTTCGTCGACGGATGCACAGGACGCCAGCAAAGCCGCCATGGCGGCCGCGGCGAGCGGTTTCGAGCGCCGCAATAGCGGCCCTGCGATGGGCAAGGGATTAAACTGCAATAAACTCAACTTTGCCGCCATCTATTTTTTTCCTTCCTTCGCCATGATTCTGCCAGACACCTGTATCGCGCCCAGCCTGCTTTCCGCCGATTTCGCCCGCCTGGGGGAAGAAGTCCGCAACGTCGTCGATGCGGGCGCGGACTGGATCCACTTCGATGTCATGGACAATCATTATGTTCCCAATCTGACGATCGGGCCGATGGTCTGTGAAGCGATACGCCCCCACACGACAGCCCCCATCGACGTCCATCTCATGGTGGAACCGGTGGATGCCATTATCCCGCAATTCGCCCAGGCCGGCGCCAACATCATCACCTTCCATCCCGAAGCCTCCCGCCACCCGGACCGTACGCTGGCGCTGATCCGCGACCATGGCTGCCGGGCCGGCCTGGTGTTCAACCCCGCCACGCCCCTGCACTGGATGGACTACGTCATGGACAAACTCGACGTGGTGCTGCTGATGTCGGTGAACCCCGGCTTCGGGGGCCAGCAATTCATCCCCGGCACGCTGCGGAAGCTGCGCGACGCCCGCCGCCGCATCGACGCCTGGACACAGGCCGGCGGCCAGCCCATCCGCCTGGAAATCGACGGCGGTGTGAAGGTGGACAACATCGGGGCCATTCATGCGGCGGGGGCCGATACCTTCGTGGCGGGATCGGCCATCTTCGGGGCCGATGATTACAGGGCGGTGATCGATGCCATGCGCGGCGAGATCCTCAAAGCGCGCGGCCGGTCGGCTTGAGCGGCTCATGACAGCTGAACCGGCTTTCCCGGCGCCCCCGTTCCAGGCCGTCCTGATCGACCTGGACGGCACCCTGCTGGACACCATTCCCGACCTCGCCGCCGCCGCCAATGCCATGTTGGCGGAACTCGGCGCGGCGCAACTGCCGCTGGCTGACATCGCCACCTTCGTGGGCAAGGGCACCGAAGTGCTGGTGCGCCGCTGCCTCACCGACGGGCGGCTGCCGGCCGACGACGCCGGCACGGCCCGGGCGCTGGCTGTCTTCAACCGGCACTACCATGCCGTCAATGGCCGCGCGGCGCGTCTCTACCCCGGTGTCCGGGAAGGGCTGCGGGCCTTCCGCGAGCAGGGCGCGCGGCTGGCGGTCGTCACCAACAAACCCACCGAGTTCACCCTTCCCCTGCTGGAAAGCAGCGGGCTGTCGGAATGGTTCAGCGTGGTGGTATGCGGCGACACCTGCCCGCGCAAGAAACCCGACCCTCTGCCCCTGCTGCATGCCTGCGGGCTCCTGGGCTGCCCGCCCGGACGCGCGCTGGCCATCGGCGATTCCATCAATGACGCCCTGGCCGCGCGCGCGGCGGGAATCACCGTGCTGGCCGTCCCTTACGGCTACAACGAGGGGCGCGATATACACAGCCTGGACATTGATGGTATAGTTTTCCGACTCGACGAAGCTGCGGCCTGGGCGCAAAGCCGGGCGCAGCTGGTCGATAACGCAAAAAACGCAAGCACAACCCAACAATGAATACTCCCCGCAACCCGTACATTGCCCCTGGTGCCTATTGGCGCTGGTGGCGTTTGTATCCCGGGTCGCGGTGAATCCAGCGGCGCCCGCGACCCCGTGTCGCGGCCTGCCGACAGACAGCTGAAACGCAGCCCGGTAAGCAGAATTGGCCGGGCTTTTTCATTTCTGTCCCGGCCCCAATGAACACAAGAGGCCCTCATGACGGAAATCGAATTCAACGCCCTGGCCGCCCAAGGCTACAACCGCATACCGCTGATCGCGGAAACCTACGCCGACCTGGACACCCCCCTGGCCATCTACCTGAAGCTGGCCCACAGCGGGCCTGAAGGGGGCCGCAACAGCTGCCTGCTCGAATCCGTGGTGGACGGCGAGCGCTTCGGCCGTTATTCCTTCATCGGCCTGCCCGCCAAGACCGTGATCCGTTCCAGCGGCACGACCACCGAGGTGGTGCACAAAGGCCAGGTCATCGAAACCCATGAAGGCGACCCGCTGGCCTTCATCGAAGACTACCAGCGCCGCTTCAAGGTGGCCCTGCGCCCGGGCATGCCGCGCTTCGCCGGCGGCCTCGCGGGCTACTTCGGCTACGATACCGTGCGCCACATGGAGCCGCGCCTGGGGCCGGCGCTCAAGCCCTTCCCGGCGGGCCAGGAAGAAGGCACGCCGGACATCATGCTGCTGCAGATCGACGAACTGGTCATCGTCGACAACCTGGCCGGGCGCACCTATCTGCTGGTATACGCGGACCCCGCCGAACCCGAAGCCTACGCGCTGGCCAAGCGGCGCCAGAAGCAGCTGCGCGAAAAGCTGCGCACGCCGCTCACCATCCCCTACGCCTATGCCAGCATGCAGACCCAGGAACGCCGCGACTTCGCCAAGGAAGACTACATCGCCGCCGTGCTCAAGGCCAAGGAATACATCGCCGCCGGCGACCTCATGCAGGTACAGGTCGGGCAGGTGATCGCCAAGCCCTACCGGGATTCCCCGCTGTCCCTCTATCGTTCGCTGCGTTCGCTGAACCCCTCTCCCTACCTCTACTACTGGAACTTCGACAACTTCCACGTGGTCGGTTCGTCGCCGGAAATCCTGGTGCGCCAGGAAGTCGTCGAAAAAGAGCAAGAAACAAAGACGATGGTCACCATCCGCCCGCTGGCCGGCACCCGCAAGCGCGGCGCCACGCCCGAGGAGGATCAGCGCCTGGCAAAGGAACTGTCGGCGGATCCCAAGGAACGCGCCGAACATGTCATGCTCATCGATCTGGCCCGCAACGACGTGGGCCGCATCGCCAAGACCGGCAGCGTGAAAGTCTCGGACACCATGAGCATCGAACGCTACTCCCATGTCATGCACCTGGTATCGAATGTGACGGGCGAACTGGAGGACGGTCTGAGCAACATGGACGTGCTGCGCGCCACTTTCCCGGCCGGCACCCTTACGGGCGCGCCAAAAGTGCGGGCCATGGAAATCATCGACGAACTCGAACCCGTGCGCCGCGGCATCTACGGCGGCGCGGCCGGCTACCTGAGCTATAGCGGCGCAATGGACGTCGCCATCGCCATCCGCACCGGGCTGATCAAGGACGGCATGCTGTATGTCCAGGCGGCGGCCGGGATCGTGGCCGACTCCGACCCCGAAAAAGAATGGCAGGAAACCGAAGCCAAGGCCCGCGCCGTCCTGCGGGCCGCCGAGCAGGTGCAGCACGGCCTGGATGAGCCCATCTGAGCCCGGGCGCCACGAATCTTGTGGCAAGCCCCCGGGCAGTGTAAGGTAGCCGGCTCGCGCTCCATTCCGGGCCGCCGCCCCATGCATGCGATCCTGAGCTCCTTCCTGTGCCAGCTCATCCTCAGCCTGACGCTGCTGCTGTCGGGCGCCTGGGGTGCGCTGGCGCTGTACCACCAGGGCCCGTTCCAGTCCGCGCGCCCGATGGTCTGGCTAGTCTGTGCGGCATGGGCCGCCATGGCCATCGCCGCCGTCATACTGACCTGGACCCGGCATGGCCCGCGTGCGCTTGCCGTCTACGCCCTGGCCTTTGCCGCGCTGTACGCCTGGTGGTCGATGATCCGGCCCTCCGATACACGCGACTGGGAACCCGAGGTGTCCCGGCACCTGAGCGCCGACATCGACGGCTCGATCGTGACCCTGCGCAATGTGCGCAACTTCGATTGGCGCGGCAATGCCGATTACACCGAACGCTGGGAAACCCGCCGCTACGATCTCGACGCGCTGCGCAGCGTCGATATGGCCCTGTCGTACTGGATGGGGCCGGCCATCGCGCATACGCTCGTATCCTTTGGCTTCGACGACGGCCATGGCGGCACGGACCATCTGGTGTTCTCGATCGAGATCCGCAAAGAGCGCGGCGAAGCCTTTTCCACCCTGGGCGGCTTCTTCAAGCAGTTCGAACTCAGCCTGGTGGCGTCCGATGAGCGCGACGTGCTGCGGGTGCGCACCAACGCCCGCGGTGAAGACGTCTACCTCTATCGGGTCGCCATGGGAAGGGACGCGGCCCGCTCGCTGTTCCTGGCCTATATCGCCAAGTCGGAGGCCCTGGCCGCCCAGCCCCGCTTCTACCATACGGTCACGGCCAACTGCACCACCATCGTCTACGAAATGGCGCGCCGTATCGTACGGGGCCTGCCCATGGACTGGCGCCTGCTGGCATCGGGCCACTTGCCTGAATACCTGGACCGGATCGGCGGCCTCGCCGGGCACGGCGACCTGGAAACCCTGCGAGCCGCCGGCCGGATCACCGAACGCGCCCAGCTCGCCGATCAGGACCCGGAGTTTTCGCGGGCGATCCGGCGGGGCGTTCCCGGCATGGAAACGGAGGGCGGCCCTTGAGAGGCCGGCGGCCTACTTCGACACGAGCCGCATGGTCAGCATGGCCATCACTGTACAGAGACCGGTCACCACGATCATGGGCCAGGCCGACGTGGCCACCAGCGCCCCCACGATGGGGGCCACCACCGCGCCAAAGCCGATCTGGATGCTGCCCGCCAGGCCCGAAGCCGCGCCCGCCACTTCAGGCTTGACGCTGACCGCGCCCGCGATACAGCTGGGCATCACCAGGCCGTTGCCCATGCCGAGGAACATGGTGGGCAGGAACAGGAAGGCCGGCTGCATATCATCCAGCGCATACAGGATGCCCGTAAGCAGCACTGCGGCGAAGGCCAGGCTGGCGCCCAGCCTGATCATCCGCTGCGGCCCCGTCTTGGCGACGAACCGGCTGGACAGGAAGTTGCCGATGATGTAGCCCACGGAAACGATCCCGAAGTACATCCCGTATTCCACCGGGGTACGCCCCATCAGGTCGATCACGACATAGGCCGCCCCGCCCACGAAAGAGAAGAACGCCGACGAAGAAAAACCCGCTGTCAGGGCAAAGCCCCAGAACGCGGGGATGCGGAACAGTTTGCCGTAGCCATTGAGCAGGGGTTGCTGGCCCGCCTTATCGTCGCGCCAGGGGTTCGTTTCATGCAGCAGGATATACACCACCGCCAGCGTGCCCAGGCCGAAGCACGCAAGAAAGCCGAAAGACGCCCGCCAGCCGTGCAAGGCTTCGAGCAGGCCGCCGATGGTCGGGGCCACCATGGGCGCGACCGCCATCCCCATGGTCACATAGCCGATCATGCTCGTCGCCTGCGTGCGGTCGTACAAGTCTCGGACGATCGCCCGGCTCAGCGCAATGCCCGCGCACCCGCCCAGCGCCTGTATCACCCGGCCCACGTTCAGCACGCCGATATTGGGCGCCAGCATGCACACCAGGGAGCCGATCACGAACATGACCAGGCCGCCCAGCAACACCGGCCTGCGCCCATAGCGGTCGGACACCGGGCCGATGATCAACTGGCCCAGCGCCACCGCCGCCAGGTAGACCGACAAGGTGAACTGCACCGCCGCGTAATCCACCCCCAGCGCCACCGTCATGCCCGGCATCGAAGGCAGGTACAGATTGATGCCCAGAGGGCTGACCGCCGCCACGGCGATCAGCATCAACAGAAAACGGGTCGACATGCCCGATGGCCTCGCCGCCGCGCCGGCACGGCCCGCGGAAGAGCCCTTGTGTTTCTTGTCGCCCATGGAATCACCACAACATGCTGAATTGCCGATTCTAGGGCAGTTGCGTGGTTCGGGCCAATCGTACCAACCAAAAGCCAGAAGGTGTAGAATTAGAAAAATGACCTCAGCATCTGCCTTTATCGCAACCCAGTGGTGGCGCTTCCAATAGGAAGCGGCATGCTGCTGCGGTGTCAAACCGCAACTTGCCGCCGTACCGGCAGGCAAGTTCAGGTCAAGCATCCCTCCGGCACGGCGGCTCCCAATCAACGGAGACCCCGATGTCCCTAGCTCGAATCCCCCGCATCACACACCCCGGCTTTGCGCTTCACCGCGTTGGCGCGTTCGTGCGCACGCATCCGGCGCCGCAAAGCTCCGCCATCGAACCATCCCAGATCCCGGAGTCCGCTCAATGAAGCTCTTCATGCTGGACAACTACGACTCCTTCACCTACAACCTCGTGCAGTATTTCGGGGAACTCGGCGAGGACGTCCACACCCATCGCAACGACCAGATCACGATCGCCGAGATCGAAGCCCTGCGGCCGGACCGCATCTGCGTTTCGCCCGGCCCCTGCGCACCCGGGCAGGCCGGCATCTCCCTCGAAGTCATCCGCCACTTCGCGGGCAAAGTGCCCATCCTGGGGGTATGCCTGGGCCACCAGGCCATCGGCGAGGCTTTCGGCGGCGACGTCGTTCGCGCGCGCGAACTCATGCATGGCAAGGTATCCGACATCACGCATAGCGGCACCGACGTGTTCGCCGGCCTGCCATCGCCGTTCACAGTGACGCGCTATCATTCCCTGGCCGTCTCCCGCGATACGCTGCCCGACTGCCTGGAAGTCACCGCCGAGACCGCCGACGGCGAGATCATGGGCCTGCGCCATACCTCACTGCCCGTCTACGGCGTACAGTTCCATCCCGAATCCATACTCAGCGAGCATGGCCACGCTCTGCTGAAGAACTTCCTGAATATCCAAGCCTGAAGACGAGCCATGACCATTTCCACCTCCGAAGCACTGACACGATGCATTGAACATCGTGAAATCTTCCACGACGAAATGCTGCACCTGATGCGGCTGCTGATGCGCGGCGAAGTGCCGGCGCCGACCGCCGCCGCGCTGCTCATCGGGCTGCGCGTGAAAAAGGAAACCATCGGTGAAATCACGGCGGCCGCCCAGGTCATGCGCGAATTCGCCCTGACCGTGCCCGTTCCAGACCCGCACGATCTGCTGGACATGTGCGGCACCGGCGGCGACGGCTCCAACACCTTCAATATTTCGACGGCGGCGATGTTCGTGGCCGCCGCCGCCGGCGTCAAGATCGCCAAGCATGGCGGCCGCAGCGCCTCCTCATCGTCCGGCAGCGCCGATGTGCTGGAAGCCCTGGGCATCAACATCACGCTGTCGCCGGAACAGGTGGCCGAAAGCATCGAACGGACCGGCATCGGTTTCATGTTCGCCCCCGCCCACCACGGCGCCATGAAGAACATCGCAGCCGTGCGCAAGGAACTCGGCGTGCGCACCATTTTCAACATACTGGGCCCGCTGACCAACCCCGCCAACGCCGCCAACCAGCTGATGGGCGTCTTCCACCCCGATCTCGTCGGCATACAGGTGCGCGTGCTCGAACGCCTGGGCGCCCGGCATGTGCTGATCGTGCACGGCAAGGACGGCATGGACGAAGGTTCGCTGGGCGCAGCCACCCTGGTGGGCGAGCTGAAGGATGGCGTCATCAGCGAATACGAAATCCACCCGGAAGATTTCGGCGTATCGATGGTGTCCAACCGGACCATCAAGGTCAACAACCGGGAAGAGTCCGCCGCCATGATCAAGGACGCCCTGGACAACGTCGACGGCCCCGCCCGTGATATCGTTGCCCTGAATGCCGGCCTGGCCATCTATACCGGAAACAAGGCGCCTTCCATCGAGGAAGGCCTGAAGACGGCCTATGAATGCCTGCGCAGCGGCGCCGCCCGCGCCAAGCTGGAGGAATTCCGCAGTTACACGGAAAAGGTATCCGCATGAACGACATTCTCGCCAAGATCCTGGAAACCAAGAAGGTCGAGGTCGCCACCGCCCGCCAGATGCGCAGCGAATCCGATCTTCTGCGCGAGGCCAAGAGCCGCAAGGATCTGCGCGGTTTCGCCCGGGCCATCGAAGACAGGATCGCCAAGGGCGCGCCCGGCATCATCGCCGAAGTGAAGAAGGCATCGCCTTCCAAGGGCGTGATCCGCGAAAACTTCAATCCCACCGAAATCGCCTCGTCCTATGCGGCGCATGGCGCCGCCTGCCTGTCCGTCCTGACCGACGTGCAGTATTTCCAGGGCTCCTACGATTATCTGCGCCAGGCCAGGGCGGCGTGCGCGCTGCCGGTGCTGCGCAAGGATTTCATGGTGGACCCCTACCAGATCATCCACGCCAGGGCGATCGGCGCCGACTGCGTGCTGCTCATCGTCGCGGCGCTCAGCCCGTCGCAGCTCAAGGAATTCGAATCCCTGGCCCGCGAACTGGGCATGGACGTCCTGGTCGAAGTGCACGACCGGGCCGAACTGGACATCGCGCTGGAACTCGAAACCACGCTGGTGGGCATCAACAACCGCAACCTGCGCACCTTCGAGACTTCGCTGCAGAACACGCTGGATCTGCTGCCGCTGATTCCCGATGGCAAGCGCGTCATCACCGAAAGCGGCATCCTGACACGTGAAGACGTCAAGCTCATGCGCGATCACGGCGTTCAGGCCTTCCTTGTCGGCGAAGCCTTCATGCGGGCACCAGAACCCGGCGCCGCCCTGCACGACCTGTTCTTTGCCGCATGAGCGACGGCGTGCCGGACACGATGCGCTTCGCCGAAGCCGAAAGCGACCCTTCCATCCCGAAGGACGACGCCAAGGCGCTGGTGAGCGAACTGCGCGCCGCGCTGCTCAAGGCCCAGTATGCCCGGCTCGAAAAAGCCGACCGCAGCCTGCTGATCATCGTGGCCGGCATCGACGGCGCCGGCAAGGGCGGCACCGTCAATCTGATCAACGAATGGATGGACGCCCGCCACATCCGCACCATGGCCTTCGGTCCGCCTTCCAACGAAGAACGGCAATATCCCTTTCTGTGGCGCTATTGGCGCCGGCTTCCCGCGAAAGGGCGCACCGGCATCGTCTTCGGCTCGTGGTACGGCCCGCTGTTCGGCGCCCTTGCCCGGAAGAACCCGAAACGCGGCGAAGTGGAGCGTCTGGCGTCCTCGATATGCGACTTCGAGACACTGCTGACGCGCGACGGCGTGCAGGTCCTCAAGCTCTGGTATCACTTGTCGCGCGGCGCCCAGAAAAAGCGCACCTCCGAACTCCTGAGCGATCCGGAAACCTCATGGATGGTGCGCCCCGAAGACCGTCTCGTGGCGCAGAATTTCAAGCGCGTGCGCCAGGCGGCCGGCACCATGCTCACGCTCACCGATTCGGCGGCGGCGCCCTGGCATGTCATACCCAGCGCGGATGACCGCATGCGGGCCATTGCCACCGGCCACGCCATCCTTGCCGCCTTGCGCGAGCCGGCCGCCGGGGCCCGCCCCCCCGCCGGCGCGGCCGCATGGCGGTCTCCCGCGGCGGCGGCTCCCAACGATGGGGGCGTCAGGCAGCGGCGCCTCGCCCGGGTCGATTATTCGGCCAGCCTGGCCGAGAATGAATACGACGATCAACTGGCCCACCTGCGCGGCCGGCTGGCTCACCAGGTGCGCGGCAAGGCTTTCGGGAAACTGCCTGTGGTGCTGGTCTTCGAAGGCCATGACGCGGCCGGCAAGGGCAGCACGATACGGCGCATCACCCATGCCCTGGACGCCCGGCAGTTCCGTGCCGTGCCCATCGGCTCGCCCAGCCCCGAAGAGCACGCGCGACCCTACCTCTGGCGCTTCTGGCGGGAACTGCCCGCGCCCGGCGAACTCACGATCTTCGACCGTTCCTGGTATGGCCGCGTGCTGGTCGAACGGGTCGAAGGATACGCGCGGCCCCATGAATGGCGCAGGGCCTACGACGAGATCAACCAGTTCGAACGCCAACTGACCGAGAGCGGCATGCTCGTGCTCAAGTTCTGGCTCGCCATCACCAAGGACGTCCAGCTCGAACGCTTCCGCGAACGCGAGCGCTCCCCCTTCAAATCGTTCAAGATCACGCCCGAAGACTGGCGCAACCGGGAAAAATGGGCGTCCTACACTGTCGCCGCCAATGATATGTTCGACCTCACCGACACCACTTGCGCACCCTGGCATGTCGTATCGTCCAACGACAAGCGCCATGCCCGCGTGTCCGTCCTGGAAAAGATCGTGACGGCCATCGACGCGAGGCTGCCGCAATGAGCGGGCCGTCCGCATCCTGCCCCCTGTGCGCCGAGAGCGGCGGCAGCCTGGTCTGGCAGAACGATGTCCTGCGCGTGGTCATCGTGAACGACGCCGGCCTGCCGGGCTACACCCGCGTGATCTGGCATGCCCACGTTCCGGAAATGACCGACCTGGACGCCCGCCAGCGCGGCCACCTGATGCGCATCGTCTTCCTGGTGGAAGGCGTGCAGCGGCAGGTGCTGCTGGCCGACAAGGTCAATCTGGCCTCATTGGGCAATATGACGCCGCATCTGCATTGGCACGTCATACCCCGCTGGCGGGACGACCCCTGGTTTCCCGACAGCATCTGGGCGCCGCATCGCGCGCGCGATGAAAAAGACGCCGCGCAATGGGGCGAGCGCGGCGGCATTCTCAATGCGCTGCAAGGCGAATACGCCGCCGCCCTGCGCACCAGACTGGAGCATTCCGCAGTGTCCGATTCCACCGATTCCCCCCATCCCGCCGGGCGCGAAAACAGGCGGGCGCCCGGCTCTTCCGGCCAGAACCCGGCGCCGCCCCACCGTTCCGAAACCGGGGAACGCGGCGGCGACCAGCGGGGCGGCGCCGTTCCTCCGGCCCAGGGCTCCGACAACCGCCTGCGCGAACTGCCCGGCCGGCAGCTGGCGGCGCTTCACCCCGAATGGCGGGCGGCGCTCGACACGCCGGAGGTCACAGCGGCGCTGCGGCGCCTGGACCAGTTCCTGGCCGAGCGCCTCGAAAAAGGCGCGGTCATCTATCCGGCCCGGGTCTTCCGTGCCCTGGAGCTGCTGGCGCCGGCGGATGTCCGCGTCGTCATCCTGGGGCAGGACCCGTACCACGGCCCCGGCCAGGCGCAGGGGCTGGCCTTTTCCGTGCCCGACCGCTGCCCCGCTCCACCCAGCCTGCGGAATATGTTCAACGAACTGGCCCGCGAATATCCGGACCGCCGGATGCGCCGCCACAATGATCTGTCCGACTGGAGCCGCCAGGGTGTGCTGCTGCTGAACACCAGCCTCAGCGTCGAACAGGGGGCGGCCGGCTCGCATGCCCGCAAGGGCTGGGAAATCGTCACCGACGCCTTGATCCAGGCCATGGCCGCCAGCCCCCGGCCCAAAGTCTTCATGCTGTGGGGCAGCCACGCCCAGGGCAAACAGCCGCTGCTGACGGCGGCCGGCCAGGAACACAAGATCATGCGGGCGAACCACCCCTCGCCGCTGTCCGCCCTGCGCCCGCCGCGCCCCTTCATCGGCTGCGGCCATTTTTCCCAGGCCAACGACTGGCTCGCCGCCAGGGGCCAGGAACCTGTCGACTGGGTCGGCACCGACGCGGCATAGGTCGCGGCGCGGCCCGTTCTGCGCCCGACGAATCGCGGGAATATGCGGGCCGCCCGCATCCCGCACTGCAACATTTCCACCACAACCCTGTGCTTCTCAGGGTTTTCCATATATAATTCAAGGCTGCATTCTACTTAGTGTCGGCATGGGTGCAGTCTTTTCAAGGCTTTCTCCCCTGAAAAAACGGCTTGAAGAAGCCCCTTGCATAACGCAAATGCCGCACACCATCGCACCCTGACCTTTCCAGAACCTTGTCGTTCGTACGGCCGTACTGTGCCCGTGCATCCAGGTTGATCGGGTCGGCACGATGATCCAATCAACCGCGCATCCCTACGCCGCCCGGCGAACCTGCGCACACCCACCGCCTCCAACGGCAAAGGTTTACATGTCTTTCGAATCCCTGGGACTCAATCCGGCCCTGCTGTCGGCGCTCGACCGTGCCGGCTTCACCCAACCCACCCCCGTGCAGGAAGCCGCCATTCCGCGCGCCCTGACGGGAGAAGACCTGATGGTTTCATCCCAGACGGGCAGCGGCAAGACCGCCGCTTTCATGCTGCCCGTCCTGCACCGCATCGCCCAGCTTTCCGCCAACAAGGGCAGCGGCGTGCAGGTTCTGGTTCTCACCCCCACCCGCGAACTCGCACTGCAGGTCGCTGACGCCACGCGCGTCTACGGCGCCGGCATCGCCGGCCTGCGCATCGCCACCGTCGTCGGCGGCATGCCCTACGGCGCGCAGATCAAGGCCCTGTCGCGCCGGGTCGACGTGCTGGTCGCCACGCCGGGACGCCTCATCGACCACCTGCAGGCCAAACGGGTCAACCTCTCCACCGTGCGCACGCTGGTGCTGGACGAAGCCGACCGCATGCTGGACATGGGCTTCATCGAGGAAATCGAATCCATCATCGAGCGCCTGCCGGCCGAACGCCAGACACTGCTGTTCTCGGCGACGCTGGACGGCACCGTGGCCCAGCTGGCCAAGCGCATGATGCGTGACCCCGCCCGCCTCGAACTGGCGGGCCAGAAGCAGCGCCACGAGAACATCGAACAGACCCTGCTTTACGCCGACGACGGCTCGCACAAGCTGCGCCTGCTCGATCACCTGCTGCGCGATTCCGAACTGGATCAGGCCATCGTCTTCACGTCCACCAAGCGGGGCGCCGACGATCTGGCCGACTACCTGGCCGAAAACGGCTACGCCGCCGCCGCGCTGCACGGCGACATGAACCAGCGCCAACGCACCCGCACCCTGGGCCTGCTGCAACGCGGCACGCTGCGCATCCTGGTGGCCACCGACGTGGCCGCCCGGGGCATCGACGTGCAGGGCATCAGCCACGCCTTCAACTACGATCTGCCCATGCAGGCGGAAGACTACGTACACCGGATCGGCCGCACCGGCCGTGCCGGGCGCAACGGCCAGGCCTACACACTGGCCACCCATACGGAACGCCACAAGATCCGCCGCATCGAACACTTCATCGGCCGCAGCATTCCCATGGGGGAAATCGCCGGGCTCGAACCGCAACGCAGGCCGCAGCAGCGCAGCTTCGGCAAGCGCCCGGGGGGCGGCGGCGGCGGATACCGCGGCGCGCCCAACGGCGCCCGGCGCGAAGGCTACGGCCAGGGCCGGCCCCAGGGCGAGCGCGAGTCCTCCTGGAAGGGCGGCGAGCGCAAGCACGACGGGAAACCCGAATGGAAGGCCGGCCCCAAAACAGAATGGAAGCCGGGCCAGAAGCCTGAATGGAAGTCCGACCGCCGCCCGGAAGGCAGGGCCGAATGGCAGCCGGGGCGCAAGTGGGAAGGCAAGCCGGAATGGAAGCCCGGCCGCAAGGCTGACTGGGCCGGCGACCGCCAGCCCCAGGCCGACGACACCCGCAGGCCGGGCCGCCCCGCCCCCCGGGGCGCCGACCGTGGCGCCGCGCCCCGCCGCACTGAGCGTCCTCAACGCGCTACCGCACGCTTCTGAATCCGGCATGCGTCATGCGGGCCCGCAAGGCCGCCCGCATGACGAGGCCAAGCGGGAAGATGGCAATGCGGTGACGCGGGCGCCCGCTCAGGGCGGCGAAGCGCCCCGGCCGGCACGCCCGGCCACGGCCCGTTGCGCGGTATATTGAGCCCATGAAGCAGCTACTGAACCGCCCCTTTCTACTGGCCCTGATTCTTTCGCTGCCGCTCTGGGTCGTCTTCGGCAATTATGTCGTGGCGCTCATTGCGGCCTTGCTCCTGTCCTTCCTGCTCTCGATGTACAACTCCCTGCGCATCCTGAACCGCCGCAAGGCCGACGAAGGGCCCGCCGGCCCGGAGGATACCGAATGACCGCGCGCCCCCACGCCAGCCCTCCGGACGCGGCGCCGGCATTGCCGCCACCCGAAATGCCCGCCGGCCTGCCGGCCCTGGACGAGGACAGCGCCGCGCACAGCCGGCGCGTCGAGCGTCATCTGCTTGAACGCATCGGTCAGGCGCCGGACGGCTTTCTGTCTTTCGAAGACTGGATGGCGCAGGCGCTCCATGCGCCCGGCCTGGGCTATTACGCCGCCGGCAACACCAAGTTCGGCAGCGCCCTCCCGACGGGCGACTTCACCACGGCACCTGAAATGACTCCGGTCTTCGGCCAGGTGCTGGCCCGCCAGGCGGCCGGGATCCTGCAATCGGCCGGCACGAACACCTTGCTGGAGTTCGGCGCTGGCACGGGCGCCCTGGCGGCGGCCCTCATCCCCGCCCTGGGCGATCTCGGGATCGACGTCGACTACCG
This sequence comes from Alcaligenaceae bacterium, assembly GCA_013416455.1. Taxonomy (GTDB): domain Bacteria; phylum Pseudomonadota; class Gammaproteobacteria; order Burkholderiales; family Burkholderiaceae_B; genus Yanghanlia. Next base: position 340,602 of record JACCES010000001.1, read on the forward strand.
CATCCTGGAGCTTTCCGCCGATCTGGCCGCGCGCCAGGCCGAACGCCTGGCCCCGCTGTCCGCATCGGTAAGCTGGCTGACCGAACTGCCCCGGTCGTTCGAAGGCTGTGTGATCGCCAACGAAGTGCTGGACGCCATGCCAGCCACCTTGTTCCGCTGGAACGAGTCCGGCGAATTGATGGAACTCGGCGTACGGGCGCGCCCCGGCGCGGCGCCGCCGTTCACATGGGCGCAGCGTCCCGCCGGCCCGGAACTGCGATCCGCCGTCGCCGCCCGGATGCCGCCGCTGCCCGGATACCGGTCGGAAATCAATCTCCAGGCCGAAGCCTGGGTGCGCCAGATGGGCGGCTGGCTCGCCAAAGGGGCGGCCCTGCTGATCGACTATGGTTTCCCCCGGCACGAGTATTACCATCCGCAGCGCACCGCCGGGACGCTGATGTGCCACTTCCGCCATCACAGCCACGACCAGGCGCTGGTGCTGGCGGGCATCCAGGACATCACCGCCCATGTGGATTTCACCGCCATGGCGGATGCCGCCCTGGCCGGCGGGCTGGACGTGCTGGGCTACACGGCGCAGGCGCGCTTCCTGCTCAATGCGGGTCTGGCGGAAATCCTGCAGTCGCAGTTGGCCGACCCCGGCTCTCCCGCCGCGCAGGCGACCCTGTCCGCCGTGCAGAAGCTGGTTTCCGAAGCGGAGATGGGCGAACTGTTCAAGGTGCTGGCCGTGGGCCGTGGCATCGAGCCGCCCCTGGCCGGTTTCATCCGCGGCGATCGTCGAGATACATTGTAGATACTATCAAGTATCGGCGGCGGCGGCCGCCGGGAAGCCAGCAGTGCGCGGTGCGCGCGGCTCAGTACAGTTTTTCCAGCGCCGCCAGCCTGGCCTCGCGCACAGCCAGCGGGATGCGGCGGCGATCCGGGCATTCGCGGGCAATGGCGCCGGCGTCCACGCCGCGCATGGCCTGCGCACGCCGCGCCCAGGCATCCATATCCACTTCGCGCACACAGGCGCATGCCCGCAGCAGATCGGTGTAGCGGGCAGGCTTGCGCATCACATCGCAACGCTCCATGAACGCCAGCGCGGACGCGGCGTCCGGCGCATCCAGGCCGTCGAGCATGTCGCGCAGCAGCACGGCGTACGCGGCGCACTCGGAAGGCGCGCGTATCCGCTGACTGAGCATGTCCGATTGCGGCGAGCAGCGGCAAAGAATCGCATAGCGCGACGCCAGCGGCAGGCCGCGATCGTGGGCGCGGGCCAGTTCAGCGCCGATGGCATCCGCATATACCAGCTGCGGCATGATGCGTCCCAGGGCCCCGGTTTCCGCCAGCACCTCGAACATGCGCCCCGGCCGCGGCGCCATGAGACCCTTGGCGACTTCCTGCCAGACGCGCTCGGGCACCAGGGCGTCCACTTCCCCTGATTCGACCAGGTGTACGGCCTGGGCCATGGTGCCGGGCGCAATGGAAAAATCGTGGAAGCGCGCCGCGAAGCGGGCCAGGCGAAGCAGGCGGACAGGATCTTCGGAAAAGGCATTGCCCACGTGGCGCAACACGCCCGCCTTCAGGTCCCGCAGCCCGCCGCAGGGATCCACCAGGGTGCCGTCGGCATGACGGGCAATGGCATTGATGGTGAGGTCGCGCCGGCGCAGGTCGTCTTCCAGGGTGACGTCCGTGCCGGTATGGAAGGTGAATCCCTTGTAGCCCCGCCCCGACTTTCTTTCGGTGCGCGCCAGTGCGAATTCTTCTTTGCTGAGCGGATGCAGAAAGACAGGGAAGTCGCCGCCGACCGGAATGAAACCGCGCCCCGACATGTCTTCGGGCGTCGCCCCCACCACCACCCAGTCCCGGTCGCCGGCGGGCAGGCCCAGCAAGGCATCGCGCACCGCGCCGCCCACGATATAGGCCCGCAGGCCCCGCAGCAGCGGGTCTTGTTCAGGCCGGCCCGAATCGGCAAGCCCCTGGCCGGCCGTGGCCGGCGCCTGCCCGCTGGCCGAAGCTGCCTCATCGCCGGCCACGGAAACCCGCGCCGCATCGGCGGAGCCCCCGCCGCCGCGCCGCGTCACGGCAACGCCACCTTGCGGTTGCCGGCGGGCGTGACCGTGCCCAGCCTTTCCTTCAGCGACTGGGGCTGGCCGGTGAACAGGGTGGCGTAGTAAATGGCATTGGACATCACGTTCTTCACGTAGAGCCTGGTCTCGGTGAAGGGGATGGTCTCGGCGAAGATGGCGCCTTCCACCGGGGCCGCCAGCTTGGAGCGCCACTGCACCGGGCGCCGGGGCCCCGCGTTGTAGCCGGCCGTCGCAAGCACCTCGGAACCGTTCAGGTCGTTCAGCACCATGCGCAGGTAGTTCGTGCCCAGTATCGTGTTGATCTCGAACTCATTGACGCGCGAGGGCTGGAAATCCTTCATGCCGATCTTGCCCGCCACCCATTTCGCCGTCGCCGGCATGAGCTGCATCAGGCCGGATGCGCCCACGCGGGAACGGGCGTCGGTGATGAAGCGGGATTCTTGCCGGATCACGCCGTACACCCAGGCGGGATCGAGATCGATCTCGCGGGCCTTCTGCGATACCTGGCCTTCGAACGGGGCGATGAAGCGCTGCGAAAAGTCGATTTCCTTTTCAGTGCGCAAGGACGTATTCACCACACGGTCGTAGATATGCTTTTCCCGGGCCAGTTCGGCGGCCGCGAGCAATTGCCGGTCGTTCATGCCGCGCAGGTTGAAATTCCATTCGGGAACGGCTTCGGGCCGCCATCCCAGCTGGAACAGCGCGACCGCGCGCTGCAGGCCTGAATGATTGCGGGCGGCGTCGAGTTCCGCCATGGTGAGCCTTGCCGGCGCTGGCGGCAGAGGCTGCGGCCGGCCGAGTTCTTCGCTGGCCAGCTGCCCATAGAAGCTCAGGTCGCCCGCGATCGAACGATAGTGTTCGACGGCCGCCGGCTCGTTGCCCGCGGCCTGCAGCGCCCGCGCGTACCAGTACACCCATACCGGCTCGGCCGCCTGCCGCGCCGACATGCGGCGCACCGCCTTGGCAACGTGGTTCCAGTCCACCACCGGCTGACGCAGTTCGGCGCGCACCTGCCAGGCATGGTTGTAGTCCGTGAGCCGGAAATTGCCCGACTTCCGGTACCAGCGCGCGGCATCCAGTTCGACGTTGAGCGCCGCCACCAGCCCGAACTGGCTCCATACCCATTCCATGTACGGCTTGGACAGCACGCCTTCCCAGTTGCTTTCCACCCAGGCCGCGTTCGACTGGCGCTTGTCGCCATAGGCCAGGCGCGACAGCGCGATGGCGGTGAGTTCCATCTGGGCCGGGCTGCGCGGCGGCTGACGCCCCTGCAGCCATTTGCGCGGGTCGGCCATGAGGGCCGTGTAGTCGCGCATCTGTGCGCCATCGAACATGACGGCCGCAAGACGGCGGGATGTCGCGGGCCGATTGGTTTCGAGCGAGGACCGCAGCAATGCCTGCACGTCGGACCAGCCGACCGCGCGCCGTTCATACAATTGATCGAGCATCGTCCAGCATGCGGCATTCGGCTCGAAGGCGTCCACCGCGTCGGCCGGCCGGATCTTGCGGCCGGACAGGTGTTCCGCCATCAGCACGCTGCAGCGGATCTGGGCGTTTTCCACCTGGACGGGGGCGAGCGCCAGCACCTGCTGGTAATCGCCGGCACGCCCGGCGGCCACGAGCCATTCCCCCTTCAGGCGGTCGGCCAGATAAGCGTCCTGATTATGCTCGAAGAATTCGTGGATCTCGCGCTCGGGTATGGGCTGGGCGGGGTCCAGCAGGCGCTGGCGCAACGACCAGTAGCGCACGTAGGAACCCAGGACGGGATCGCGGTCGGCCTGCGGGATGAGGGCGCGCAGACGGTCCCATTGCTTGGCCTGCATGGCCTGGCGGGCCTGCTCGACGGCGGCGCGCGCCTCGGGCGGCACGATGACGCGCACGGCTTCGGCGGCGGGCTCGGCCACCCGCGGCTCGAAGGGCAGCGCTTCGTCCGCCCGCCGTTCCGCCACCAGAGTCTGGCGCAGATCGACATTGCCGATCGCCTCGCCCGCCCGCGCCTGCCCGCCGGCATCGGCGTCCGGGCCCGAACAACCGGCCAGAACCATCATGCAAATGAACAGGGCCAGCCCATGCCGGCTCTTTGCGGCTTGCCCGCGGCGCGCGGCCGCGGTTTGCCGATACGTCGGCCTATTGGCTATCATCGTGCATCCTTCCTACCTGACACCGCCATGAACGAGAACAAAGAGAATAACGCAGTCCCACTGCGCACGCGACTGAAGGCGCTGCGGGCCGCGCAGAATCCGCTCGACAGCAACCGCGGTGCCCTGCTGATACGCGGCCGGCTCTACACCTGGCTGGCCACCAGCGTCACCCGCCTGCGCGAAGAGAACAGACCCGTGCCGCGGAATATCGCCGCTTTCTGGTCCATGCCCGAAGAACCGCAGCTGCTGCCGATGCTGCGCCAGTGGGTCGAGGAAGACGGCTACCAGGTGTCGCTGCCGGTCGTGGTCGCCAGCGCGGCGCCCCTTGCCTTCCATGCCTGGGACCCGGAAGGGCCCATGCGCGACGGCGCCTACGGCATCAAGGAACCGGTGAGCGGCCCCGCGCCCCTGCCCGACATCATACTCGTACCGACGCTGGGCTATACCCGCGACGGCGACCGTGTGGGGTATGGCGGCGGCTACTATGACCGCACCTTGGCCGCGATGAAAGCGTCGGGTCATTCTTTCGTCAGTATCGGCATCGCCTGGGCCACGGGCGACCTCAGCGGCACCGGCTACCGGCCCCAGCCTCACGACGTCAAGCTGGACGGCATCCTTACCGACAAGGGCTGGGCGGTACCCGCGCCAGCGCTGTAACAGCCCTTCCCCCCGCATCGGCCATCCCCGGCCGATGCCGCGCTGCGCACCAGACCAGGGCACGGTCGCACTGTAAATATACAAGAGCCGGCACCATACGGGCGCATCGCCGCCCGCTTCCCCCGCCGCGGCTTTGCCGTCTCCGCTCCGGTCCGAGTGGACAAATCTCCGGAAGAAAATTGGCACGGTCATTGCGTATGTCTGTGACGTAAGCCTTTGCGCCGATTTCTAGCTTCGCGCCCTCGGGCCGAATCCTTTCTTCGTCTGGAGACATCATGAAACGTCGAGTCGTTCTGAAGCAACTTGCCCTGGCCAGCCTTCTGGCCGCATCGGGATATCTGCCCCAGGTTTCTGCCGCGGACACCATCAAGGTAGGCATCCTCCATTCGCTCTCGGGCACCATGGCAATCTCGGAGACCTCATTGAAGGATGTCGCCCTGATGACGATCAACGAGATCAATGCCAAGGGCGGCGTCATGGGAAAGCGGCTCGAACCGGTCGTGGTGGACCCCGCGTCGAACTGGCCCCTGTTTGCGGAAAAGGCCCGCGAGCTGCTGGCCCGGGACAAGGTCGCGGTCGTATTCGGCGCCTGGACGTCCGTTTCGCGAAAATCAGTGCTGCCCGTATTCAAGGAGTTGAACGGCCTGTTGTTCTACCCCGTGCAATACGAGGGGGAAGAGCTTGAAAAAAATGTGTTCTACACGGGGGCCGCCCCCAACCAGCAGGCCATCCCGGCCGTGGAATACCTGATGAGCGAAGACGGCGGCGGCGCCACCCGCTTCGTGCTGCTGGGCACCGACTACGTCTACCCCCGCACCACCAACAGGATTCTGCGGGCCTTCCTGAACTCCAAAGGCGTGAAAGACAGCGATATCCAGGAAATCTATACGCCTTTCGGACACTCCGACTACCAGACCATCGTGGCCAACATCAAGAAATTCGCCACGGGCGGCCGGACCGCCGTGGTCTCGACCATCAATGGCGACTCGAATGTGCCCTTCTACAAAGAACTGGGCAATGCCGGCCTGAAAGCCACCGACGTCCCCGTGGTCGCTTTCTCCGTCGGCGAGGAAGAACTGCGCGGCCTGGACACCCGGCCGCTGATCGGGCACCTGGCGGCCTGGAACTACTTCCAGTCGATCAGCAACCCGGTCAACTCGGACTTCATCGTGAAGTGGAAGGCCTATGCAAAGGCCAACAACCTGCCCAACGCCGATACGGTCGTGACCAACGATCCCATGGAAGCGACCTATATCGGCATCCATATGTGGAAGCAGGCCGTCGAGCAAGCCGGCACGACGGATGTGGACGCGGTGATCGAAGCCATGGGCGGCCAGACGTTTGCCGCGCCCAATGGCTTCACCATCCGGATGGACGAAACCAACCACCACCTGCACAAGCCCGTCTACATCGGTGAAATCAATGCCGACGGCCAATTCGACATCGTATGGAAAACCGATGGGCCTATCCGCGCGCAGCCGTGGAGCCCGCACATCCCGGGCAATGAAAGCAGGCAGGGCCTTTGATCAACCGGAACAGCACAGCCGCCATGATGACCTCAACCCTACTGAAGATCGGGAGACAAGTGGCTCTGTTCATGCTGCTGGCGGGCGCGGCCGCGCAAGCTCCAGCGGAGGAGCCCGCCCGGGTCGATCAGGCCTTGCTGGGGTCGTTGGCGACAGGGGATATGACGTCGAAGCTGGACGTCATATCGCAGCTCGGGCGCGTACCGGACCCGATGGCGGCGACCGTGCTGGAGGCGCTTTCAAGCGCAAGCCTCTTTGCAGACCCGCAAGGGCGGATACTGATCAGAATCGCGGCGGCGCAGGCCCGGGACCCGGCCACGGGCGAAACGCTTGCGCTACCGGAAAACGCCACCGCCGTCCTGGTCAACAACCGCCTGCGGCGGGCCGTCACCGACGCCCTGGCCGCATCACAGCTCTTTTCGGAGCAGGCCTCCGTGCGGCTGGCCGCCGCGACGCGCATGCAGCGGCGCGATGACGGCACTCATCTCGCATTGATAGAACAGGCGCTGGAACGAGAGTCCTCGCCGCAGGTCCGGGCCGCGCTGGAGACGGCCCGCGCCAGCCAGATGCTGGGCGGCGAAGATCCCGAAACACGGATACAGGCCATCCAGGCGCTGGGGGGCGCCCGCGACGCATCGTTCCGTCCGCGGCTGGCTTTGCTGCTGGACAAGGATGACAGCGGGGCTCATGCCGAACCCGACGAAAGGGTACGCGCGGCGGCGGCCGAAGCCCTTGAACAGATCGACGCCCATCTGACCAGAATCGAATGGGCGGGCAATCTCTTCTACGGCCTCAGCCTGGGCAGCGTGCTGCTTCTCGCCGCGCTGGGCCTGGCCATCACCTTCGGCCTGATGGGCGTCATCAACATGGCCCACGGCGAACTGCTGATGATAGGCGCCTACGTCACCTATCTGATGCAGCTGGGGTTCAGGCAGTTTGCGCCCCTGTGGATGGATTGGTACGTGATCGCCGCCCTCCCCGCCGCCTTCGTCGTAACAGCTCTGGTGGGCATGGCCCTGGAGCGAACGGTGATACGTTGGCTATACGGCAGACCGCTGGAGACCCTGCTGGCCACCTGGGGCATCAGCCTGATCCTCATGCAGGGCGTCCGCACCCTGTTCGGCGCGCAGAACGTCGAAGTCGGCAACCCCGGCTGGATGTCCGGCGGCGTGACCGTGCTGGGCGGCCTGGTACTGAGCCACAACCGCATCGCCATCATCGTGTTTGCCTTGTCGACCGTGGCCTTCGTCTGGTTCCTGCTGAATCACACCCGGTTGGGATTGTTCGTGCGCGCCATCACTCAGGACCGCCGCATGGCCGACTGCGTCGGCGTGCCGACGGGCCGCATCGACATGTTCGCGTTCGGCCTGGGTTCCGGCATCGCCGGGCTCGGCGGCGTCGCGCTGTCCCAGCTCGGGAATGTCGGCCCCGACCTTGGGCGGGGCTATCTGGTCGATTCGTTCATGGTCGTCGTGCTGGGCGGCGTGGGCCAGCTCGCCGGCACCGTCATCGCGGCGTTCGGGCTGGGAGGGATCAACAAACTCATGGAACCGTACACCGGTGCCGTCATGGCGAAGATCATGATTCTCACGCTGATCGTCCTGTTCGTGCAAAAGCGCCCGCAAGGACTCTTCGCCGCGCGTGGAAGGAGCATGGAATGAACGACACACGCGAGAGGCGGCCCGCCATATGGCGGCCGCGCCCGAGCCTGTTTTCACCGCGGGCATGGACAGCGCTGCTCGTCGCCGTCCTGGTGTTTGCGCTGCTGCCGCTGCTCAACCTTGTGTTTCCCGACGGGCATCCGCTGCACGTTTCGTCCTATGCCGTCGCCTTGATGGGCAAGTTCATGTGCTATGCCATGGCGGCGCTGGCACTGGATCTGGTATGGGGATACACCGGCATCCTGTCGCTGGGCCATGGCGTGTTCTTCGCATTGGGCGGCTACGCGCATGGCATGTATCTGATGCGCACCATCGGGCGGGATGGAGGCTATCAGAGCCATCTGCCCGACTTCATGGTATTTCTGGGCTGGCAGGAATACCCGTGGTACTGGGCCTTCACCGACCACTTCCTGTACGCGATGCTTCTGGTCGTCCTGGTACCCGGCGTGCTGGCCTTCATCTTCGGCTACTTCGCGTTCCGCTCCCGGATCAAGGGCGTGTATTTCTCCATCATCACGCAGGCGATGACCTTTGCCGCGATGCTGCTGTTCTTCCGCAACGATACCGGCTTCGGGGGCAATAACGGCTTCACCGACTTCAAGCGCATCCTCGGCTTCGACATCACCGCGCCCGGCACGCGCGCGGTGATGTACTGGGTCACTTTGATGTTTCTGGCCGGCTCCCTGGTATTCGCCCGCGCCATCACGCAGTCCAAGCTGGGCCGGGTCCTGACGGCCGTGCGTGACGCGGAAAACCGCCTGCGTTTCGTCGGCTACGACCCGCTGGGCTTCAAACTCTTCGTCTGGACGGTGTCGGCGGTCATGTGCGGCATCGCCGGAGCGCTCTATGTACCCCAGGTCGGCATCATCAACCCGGGAGAAATGTCCACCGAGAACTCCATCGAAATGGTGATCTGGGTGGCGACCGGCGGCCGCGGCACACTGATCGGGCCGATCATCGGCGCAGGCACCGTCAATGGCCTGAAAACATGGTTCACCAGCGCCATGCCTGAGTTCTGGCTATACGCGCTCGGGCTGATATTCATTCTTACGACCCTGTTCATGCCACAAGGCATCGTGGGCGTCCTGCGGCAATTCCGCACCCGGTACCTCGACCGGACAACGGGAAGACGACATGCGCATCACTGAAAAACCCGCATCCATCGACATGCAGCCGGATGGGTCCGGCGGCGGCGCCTCTTATGGGCACCCCACGGCGAGGGAAGTCGATACACGCCATGGCGTCATCCTGTACCTGGACGAGATTACCGTCAGCTTCGACGGCTTCAAGGCCCTCGACAAGCTGAGCCTGGACATCAGCGTCGGCGAACTACGATGCATCATCGGCCCGAACGGCGCCGGAAAAACGACGATGATGGATGTCATTACCGGCAAGACCCGCCCCACTTCGGGCACCGCGCACTTCGGCCAGAACATCGACCTGACCCAGATGAACGAAACCCAGATCGCCCATGCGGGCATAGGCAGAAAGTTCCAGCGCCCCACTGTTTTCGAGAACCATACGGTTTTCGAGAACCTTGAACTGTCCATGAAGACGGACAAGCGGATCATACCGACACTGTTTGCCCGGCTTGCGGGCGAGCAGATGGACCGGATCGACGCCACGCTGGATCTGATCCGCCTCGGGCGCGAAGCGTGGCGGCCCGCCGGCCTGCTTTCACATGGCCAGAAACAGTGGCTGGAAATAGGCATGCTGCTCATGCAGGAACCCCTGCTGCTGTTGCTGGACGAGCCTGTGGCGGGCATGACCGACGCGGAAACCGAGCGCACCGGCGAGTTGCTCAACGAACTCAAAGGCCACCATTCGCTGATGGTGGTGGAACATGACATGGATTTCGTCGCCGGCCTCGCCGGCAAGGACAAAGTCACTGTGTTGCATGAAGGGTCGGTATTGGCCGAAGGCCCGATGCGGCAGGTCCAGGCCGACCCACGGGTCATCGAAGTCTATCTGGGGCGCTGAAATGAAACGACCGCCACGCTCACTACGTTCGCTGCCCCCCAAAGGGAGCTTCAGCCTCCTTCGGGCAGCCGCGCGGAGGCTGACATGCTGAACGTGCGAGCCATCCATCAATACTACGGGGGCAGCCATACGCTGCGGGGCGTATCGCTCACCCTGAAACAAGGCGAATGCCTGGCCTTGCTGGGGCGCAATGGCGTAGGCAAGACCACGCTCCTGAAGTGCCTGATGGGCGTACTGCCCGTGCGCGAGGGCAGCATCAGCCTGGATGGACACGACATTACGAAGCTGGCCCCCCATCAGCGCGCCGCGCGCGGAATCGCCTACGTGCCCCAGGGACGCGACATCTTCGCAAGGCTGACCGTTGAAGAAAACATTCGGATGGGCATGGCCAGCAAGCCGGCTTCGGCGGCCCGCCGCATCAAGGGCGAAGTCTTCGAACTCTTTCCGGTGCTCGCATCCATGCTGTCCCGGCGCGGCGGCGACCTTTCCGGGGGCCAGCAGCAGCAGCTGGCGATTGCGCGCGCCCTGGTGGCGGAACCCCGGCTGATCATCCTGGACGAACCCACCGAAGGCATTCAGCCATCGATCATCAAGGACATCGCCAAGGTGATACGGTTGCTGCGCGAGCGCGGTGATATCGGCATTCTGCTCTGCGAACAGTATTTCGACTTCGCCCGGGAGCTCGCCGACCAGTTCATCGTCATGTCCCGCGGCGAAATCGTCGCGGCGGGCGATCGTACGCAGATCGACGGCCCGGACGTCCGCAAACACCTTTTAGCGTGAACAGGCCCCTGGCATGGATGAATGGCAATATGCCGGCTTCAAGAGAATGCCAGCAAGGCCCGCAGGGCGGCGCCCCGCGCTTGCGCCAGCGATTGCAGCACGCTGAAGTGGTCTGCGCCGGGCACGGTCACCAACGGCCCGGGCAGGTGCCGGCGCCGTGCCGCAAAGGCCTGGCTTTGCCCTTGCAGCTCCGCCAGCTCGGCGAGCCCATGAACGATGACGAACGGCTTGGGCGACAACGGCAAGACCAGGGGGCTCAGGCCTCGCACCTCGTCTTCGCAAAGGCCAAGCGCCCGGTCCAGATAGGTCAATCGGATGGGCGCCAGGTCGTAGATGCCGCTGACGCCCAGCCCCGCCGCCACCGCATCCTCTTCCAGGCACAGCGCGGCCAGATGCGCGCCAGCCGACCAGCCGCTGACCAGCAGACGATCACTGGCGCCTTGCCCGACGGCATGGGCCCGCACATGGCGCAAGGCATCCCGGACCTCGCGCACGATGCCGGTCAGCCTGGCTTGCGGCGCCAGCGTGTAGCCGATCAACGCCGCACTCAGCCCATGCTCCAGCGCGCCGGCCACCACGGCGCGAAACGTGTTTTTGTGCCGCATCTGCCAATAACCGCCATGGATGAACACCAGCGTGGGCGCCCCCGGCCGGCCAACGAAGAAATCGAACCGCTGGCGTTCGGCCGGGCCATGGCACAGGTCGAGCTGACAAGCCGCTCCCGCCGCGAGCTGACGGCCGGCCGCCTCCAGCGCATTCAGTTGCCGGGCGCTGGTGGCCACAGCGGCGGTGTTGTCGTAAGCCGCGTCCCGCTTGCGCTGCGGCCAGGAGGCAAACTCGGCCATGGGGGTGAGATGGCACGCACCGCCCGGATGGGGTACGCCGAACGGCCGAGCGGCGCTCATGCCGCCCTAGGACCTGTTGATACTAAAAGGAGGCTCGCACTGGCTGGATATCGGGTGGCAGGCTAGGCGTGCAGGGCGCCGCATGGCCGCTCCCTGCAAGACCTGCGCAACGACGCATGGCGCCCGATATCCAGCCAGCCCGCAGGGTGAGTACGCAAACGCGCGCCTAGCTGCGTTGCGAATGCTCGCCGGGGGGCTGCCACGACTGCGCTTCGCGCCTTGCCATCCACACATTTGCGTACTCATGCGAGCCTCCTTTTAGTATCAACAGGCCCTAGCGTGCGCCACGTGGCTGGTCAGCATCTCCGTGAGCTGCCGGCGCACATGGTTGAACTCGGGCGCGGTGATGCAGCGCGGGCGCTCGAGCGGGACACGGAAGTCGGTTTCCACGCGCCCCGGGCCGGCGGTCATCACGATCACGCGGTCGGCCAGCAGCACGGCCTCTTCCACCGCATGGGTGACGAAGACCACGGTGAGCTTCGTTCTGGCCCATATGTCGAGCAGCTCCTGCTGCAGCACTTCGCGCGTGAGCGCGTCCAGCGCGCCGAACGGCTCGTCCATCAACAGCACTTCGCAGTCGTTGGCCAGGGCGCGCGCAATGGACACGCGCTGCTTCATGCCGCCCGACAGCTGATTGGGAAAGTGCTCGGCGAACTTGCCGAGCCCCACCATATTGAGGAAGTGGTCGCCGATCTCGCGCAGTCTGGCCTCGGGCAGACGGCGCTGCCTGGGGCCGAAAGCAATGTTCTGGCGCACGGTGAGCCAGGGGAACAGGCCGTAATCCTGGAACACCATGCCGCGCTCGGGTCCGGGTTCGGTGATCGGCGCGTAGTACATGCGCGCCGCGCCCGAGGACACCTGTTCGAACCCGCCCATGATGCGCAGCAGCGTCGACTTGCCGCAGCCCGACGCACCGATCAGGCAGATGAATTCGCCTTTCTGGATCCGCAGATCCACGTCCTTCAAGGCATGAATGGGGCGGCCATTCAGGCTGAACACCTTGCTGACATGATCGATGTCCAGAATGGGCGCCGGCTTGCGTGTGAGGGGGGTATCAGACATGGTGTTGTGGACTCCACTTGAGCAGTCGGTTGTTGAGCAGGACCAGCAGACGATCGGTGACGAAGCCGGTGAAGCCGATGACCACCATGCCGGCAATCACGACGTCGGTGCGCGACAGCATGCGCCCGTCCATGATGGCCGCGCCCAGGCCCTCGGGCACGCCGGTCATCTCGCCCACCACGATCAGGAACCAGGCGATACCGTGGCCCAGCCGCAAGCCGTTGAAGATGGACGGCATGGCCGCCGGCAGCACCACCTGGCGGAACATGGACGGGCCTGTGCAGCCCAGCATCGCGGCCGCCTCGAACAAGCGCGTTTCCACCGACTTCACACCAAAGGTGGTGTTGATGACGATGGGGAAGAACGCGCCCAGGAACACCAGGAAGATCGCCGCATTCGGCCCCACCCCGAAAAAGATCATGGACAGCGGCAGCCAGGCGGTGACGGGCACGGGCCGCAACATCTGCAGCGTGGGGTCGATGAAGCGCCGGATCAGCGCGCTCTTGCCGATCAGCAGCCCCAGCGGAATGCCCGCCAGCGCGGCCAGCGCAAAGGCGCCATACACGCGCGCCATGGACTTGAGCCAATGGATGCCCAGGGTTGCGCTGAAGGCATCGTCATAGACGCCCCCGAACGCAAAGTCCCTGAGCATCAAGCCCACCTCTTTGGGCGACGGCACCAGCATGGTGCCGGTCATGCGCACGGCAAGATCCCAGGCAAGCAGCAACGCCAGCGGCAACAGGACCGGCAGTACCCAGCGCACCAGCCACGCCTTGCCGCGGCCGGGCTCCGGAGGCAATCGGGCCGCCGGTTCATCGCGGCCCGCTATCGCGGCGGACCGGGTCTGGCCGGCATGGCCGCCTGCCTGTGCCTCCGGGCCCTCGATGCGGGCGTGCTGGCCGGGAGCCGCCGCATCAGCCGCCCGCGGCACGACCCCGGGGCGTGTTGGAAGATCGAGAGTGGATGTCGTCATAGCCTTTCCTGTCTCACCGCGGACCGCCCTGAGGGTTGAGGCCCGTCACGATGAACTGCTCATAGTCGGGCAGCTTGCGGATCTGTCTGCGTTCGAGCATCAGGGACCCGTAGTACCGGGCGCGCTGAATCCAGTCGTCATCGATCTTCCACACGTACTTCACGTTGTCGGCCGCCAGATTGGCCACGTCGGCCGGCAAGCCCAGCCTGGCGCTGGACATGGCCACGAGTTCCCCGCGATTGGCCATGGCGTATTCGGAAGCCTGGCGATGGATGTCGAGGAAAAGTTCGGCCAGCTCGGCTTTGTTCTTCACCGTATCGGCATGCGTGGTCATCACCATGTTCACCGACCCCATTGGCGTGCCATAGGGATACTCCAGCACCTTGCCCACGCCGCGCGTCACACTGAGCGAAGGGCCGGGCTCGGCGCCGATATAGGCATCGATGTCGCCCCGCTCTAGCGCGCCAGCCATCTCACTGAAGGATACGCGCACCGGTTTCACGTCCTTGATGCCCATGCCTTCGGCCTTCAGGCGTTCAAGAAACACCGCCTCCTGCGTGGAGCCGGGCAGAAGCCCCACGCGCTTGTCCTTGAGGGCCTTGAAATCGTCTATGCCCGTCTTGGCGCCGACCACCAGGCCCATTCCGCCATTGCTCATGGGGGCCACGACGACGACGGGCTCGCCCGCCGCCGCTCCGAGCACGGCGGCCGCGAGGCCATAAGTGCCGAAATCGACCGACTTGGTGACCACCGCATTCTTGCCGTCCGTGGGCGTCTCGAACGGAATCACCTCGATCTTGTAGCCCGGCGGAGTGAACTTGTCGTAGAAGTAAGGCGTGATCCCATGGATGAGCTTCAGGGTGCCCACCTTGATGAGAGTGTCGGCATGGGCCGGCGCGGCCATGGACCAGGCCAGGGCCGAAGCAGTCAGGGAGGCAATCAGGAGTCTACGCGCATACATGGCATTTCCTAGCAAAGTTGACGTTGCGGAACAGGACGCATCTTGAATACCTGCTTGTACGCAAGATGGACAACAAGGCTCACGCAACTTGCATGCCAATTTCCAGAAGCCCGGTCTTTTCTACGGAACTCCGTTGGCAAACCAGGCCCTTTCCCCCGGCTGGCACACCGCGCGTGGAACTGGATTCACCGGCGCGCGCATCTTCCAGAACAAAGCCCGGCTTCGATCCATTCTGGTGCAAGCCCATGCCGCAAAGCCCAAACTTGGTGCGTATACGTGCCGCGATGCCGGGTTCGGCGGGCCGGTCCTTCCCTGACGGTGCCGGCCCGCGGCCATCAAGGGGGAAGAAAAGTTGGCACAGCCTTTGCGTGAACGTCCCGCAAGGGCGCCCATGGCGCCGCATATTGAGCTTGCCTCGCCCGACCTCGCCATACACCACGAGGCTTGCGCTCAGGCTCGTGGCCACATACCAAGAAGGACTTCCGCACATGTCAGTAGAAATCTCCCGCCGGCCGCTCACCCTGGGCTGGACGCTCGCTCAGTGGAAGCGGGCGTACCTTGAGCACGGCCATTCGCCGCAGGAGCTGATCGCCTCGCTGGTCGCTTCGCTGACACCCACGGATCCGGCGTGGATAGCCATTGCCACGCCCGGACAACTGGAACGGCAGTTCGCCGATCTGCGGACCTTGCTGGACAGCGTCGACGGAAATCGGGCCAGACTGCCTCTGTTCGGCGTGCCGTTCGCCGCCAAGGACAACATCGACGCCGCGGGCTGGCAAACCACCGCCGCCTGCCGCGAATTCGCCTACACGGCCGGCGCGGATGCCTACGTCATCCGGCAATTACAGCGGGCGGGCGCGATCCTGATCGGCAAGACCAATCTGGATCAGTTCGCCACGGGGCTGGCCGGCACACGCTCTCCGTTCGGCATCGTCCCCAACAGCTTCGATCCCGCCTACGCCTGCGGCGGCTCCAGTTCAGGATCGGCCAGCGTCGTGGCACGAGGCCTCGTGCCATTCGCCCTGGGCACGGACACGGCCGGATCGGGACGCGTTCCCGCGGCATTCAACAACATCGTCGGTCTGAAGCCGACGAAGGGCTGGGTCAGCAACACCGGCCTGGTGCCCGCCTGCAGGACGCTGGACTGCATCACGGCATTTGCACTGACGGTCGAAGACGCGGCGATGGCCGTCGACGCCATGTCGGGCTACGATGCCGCCGATGTGTACAGCCGCAAGCGGCCGGCCGGTGCCGCGGCGCACTTTCCCGCCCAGCCGCGCCTGGCCATTCCCGCCGGCCCGGAGTTTTTCGGCGACACCCTGGCGGCGGAAAATTTCGCCCAGGCCGTGGCGCAACTGCGCGGGCAGGGCGCCACGGTGGAGACGATTGATTTCGCGCCATTCGCCGAACTGGCCCTGGCGCTCTATCAAGGACCGTGGGTGGCGGAGCGCCATGTCGCCATCGAGGACTTGCTGAAAACCAATCCCGGCGCCGTGCATCCCGTTGTGCGTTCGGTGGTGCAACAGGCGATGCGCTACTCCGCAAGCGACGCATTCAAGGCCGAGTACCGGCGCGCGGAACTCAGCCGCCGGATTCAGGATGTGCTTGCCGGCGTCGACGCCCTGGTGGTGCCGTCCACGCCATCCATCTTCACCATCGAGCAATTGCTTCAAGAGCCGGTGCTGCGCAATTCGGAACTGGGCACCTACACCAACTTCACCAATCTGGCGGATCTGAGCGCGCTCGCCCTGCCGGCGGGCCTGCGCAGGGACGGCCTGCCCGCGGGCATCACCCTGATCGCACCGGCCTGGCACGACTGGGCCCTGGTGGATTTCGGCCTGCGCTGGCAGGCGTCGCAAAGCCTTCCGCCGGGTGCGCCGGGCGTCGTCTCCACCGCTGTGGACACAGCCGCGCCGCATCCGGCCGGGCGCCATGACGAGATCCTCGTGGCCGTGGTCGGTGCGCATCTGCGCGGCATGCCGTTGAACCACCAGCTCATGAGCCGCCAGGCCCGCTTCCTGGAAGAGACCTGGACCGCCGCCAGCGACTACCGGCTCTATGCGCTGTCCGGCACGGTGCCTCCCAAGCCCGGGCTGATGCGCGCGCCCTCGAAAGGCGCGCCTATCGCCGTCGAGCTGTGGGCGCTGACGCCGCACGCCTTTGGCGAATTCACGGCGGAGGTGCCGCAACCGCTGGGCATCGGCAATGTGGCGCTTGCCGATGGGCGCATCGTCAAGGGCTTCATCTGCGAGCCGGCCGGACTGGAGAACGCGAAGGACATCACCGGTTTTGGTGGCTGGCGCGCCTATATGCAAAGCCTCTAGATGCAAAGCCTCTAGGGCCTTCACCCGCTGTATTTCACCCCGACCTCATGAAGAGCGCCTCCATGTTCCACACCGTCCTCATCGCCAACCGCGGCGAAATCGCCGTGCGGGCCATCCGCAGCCTGAAGAAACTCGGCATCAAGAGCGTGGCCATCCACTCCGATGCCGATCGCAACGCAGAACATGTGCGGCTCGCGGATGTCGCGATCGCGCTGGGCGGCGACAAGCCGGCCGACAGCTACCTGCGAATCGACAAGATCATCGCCGCGTGCGGGAAAACCGGTGCCCAGGCGGTGTTTCCCGGCTACGGTTTTCTGTCGGAAAGCGCCGAGTTCGGCAAAGTCTGCGAGGACAACGGCATTGTGTTCGTCGGCCCCACGCCGGCGCAGATCGAGGAGTTCGGGCTCAAGCACCGCGCCCGGGAACGGGCGGCGGCCGCCGGCGTGCCGATGACACCTGGCAGCGGCCTGCTCACCAGCATCGCGGCGGCGTTGCGGGAAGCCGCGAAGATCGGCTATCCCGTGATGCTCAAGACCACGGCCGGCGGGGGCGGCATCGGCCTGACGCGCTGCGATTGCGCGGGTGAACTGGTCGAGGCGTATGAGAGCGTGCAGCGCCTGGGCGAACAATTCTTCCGGGACGGAGGCATGTTCATCGAACGTTTCGTCGACAACGCCCGCCATGTGGAAGTGCAGATCTTCGGCGACGGCAAGGGCCGCGTGGTGGCGCTGGGCGAGCGCGATTGCTCCGTGCAGCGCCGCAACCAGAAGATCATCGAGGAAACCCCCGCGCCGAATCTTCCACAAGCCACGCGCCAGGCAATGCTGCGTGCCGCCGTGTCGCTGGGTGAGTCGGTGGGCTATCGCGGCGCGGGCACGGTGGAGTTCATCTACGACGGCGCCCGCGACGAGTTCTACTTTCTGGAAGTCAATGCCCGCCTGCAGGTGGAGCATCCGGTGACCGAGGCCGTCACGGGCCTCGATCTGGTGGAGTGCATGCTGCGCGTGGCGGCCGGCGAACCCCTGGACTGGGACGCCCTGCGCCGCCCGCCGCGGGGCGCGGCGATCGAGGTGCGGGTCTATGCGGAAGATCCACTGAAGAATTTCCTGCCGTCGCCCGGCACACTGACCGATGTGCATTTCCCGGACGACGTGCGTGTCGATGGCTGGGTGGGCACCGGCACTGAAGTCGCCCCCTTCTACGATCCGATGATCGCCAAGATCATCGTCAAGGGGGAAGACCGCGCCGATGCCATCGCCCGCCTGCGGAAAGCACTGGCGCAGACACGCATTCACGGGATCGCCACCAATCTGGACTACCTGCGGCAGATCATCGCGGAACCGGGCTTCCTGCGTGGAGAGGCGAGCACTCAGTTCCTCGATTCGTTCACCTTCGCGCCCCATGTCGTGGAGGTGATGAGCGCCGGCACAGCGACCAGCGTGCAGGATTATCCAGGCCGTGAAGGCTACTGGGATATCGGCGTGCCGCCTTCCGGCCCGATGGACGACCTGGCGTTCCGCATAGCCAACCGCCTGGTGGGCAACGCGCCCGAGGCCGCCGCGCTGGAATGCACCCTGAACGGCCCGACGCTGAAGTTTCATTGCGACGCCATCATCGCCGTGACCGGAGCGGCGGCGCCGGCAACGCTGGATGACGAGGAATGCCCGGTATGGAGCGCCGTCCCCGTCAAGGCCGGCCAGGTGCTGAAGCTGGGCAAAGTCACGTCGGGCTGCCGCAGTTACGTGGCCGTGCGCAACGGGCTGGACGTACCCGTGTACCTGGGCAGCCGGTCAACCTTCGCATTGGGGCGATTCGGCGGCCATGCGGGGCGCAACCTGCGCAACGGCGATATGCTGGCGGTGTCGCAGCCCGCTTTGCCCGCCTGCGCCACGCCCGGGCCGATCGCCGGGCCGGCAACCATCGACACCTCGCTGATCCCCGCCTATCCCAGCCATTGGCGCATCGGTGTGCTTTACGGCCCGCATGGCGCACCGGACTTCCTGCGGCCCGAAGCCATCGACAGGTTCTTCGCCACCGACTGGCAGGTGCACTACAACTCCAACCGTCTCGGCATTCGCCTGATGGGGCCCAGGCCCGCCTGGGCCCGCGGCGATGGCGGCGAGGCGGGCCTGCACCCGTCCAATGTCCATGATTGCGAATACGCCATCGGCAGCATCAATTTCTCCGGCGATACGCCCATCATCCTTACCAAGGACGGCCCCAGCCTGGGCGGCTTCGTCTGCCCCGTGACCATTGCCAGGGCCGAACTGTGGAAGGTCGGCCAGGTCAAGCCGGGCGACACGATCCGTTTCCACGCGCTGAGCTGCGAGCAGGCGGTGATGCTCCAGCGCCGCCAGGAAGAGGCCATTGCCACGCTGCGCGCTCCCGACGAAGGCATTGCCAGCCTCCCGGTGTCCGCCGCGAACGCCCTGGAGACGCCCATCGTGGCCCGCATGCCCGCGATGGGACACCGGCCGCTCCTCACCTACCGCCAGGCGGGCGACGGCTACCTGCTGCTGGAATATGGAGAAAACACGCTGGACATTTCTTTGCGTCTGCACATCCATCTGCTGATGCAGTACATCGAGGCCCATCCGATCGCCGGCGTGTCCGAGCTCGCGCCCGGCGTGCGCTCACTGCAGGTGCGCTATGACGGCCTGACCATCGGCCAGGCAGAACTGGTGGCCAGGCTGCTGGACATCGAAGGGCGGCTGCCCGACGTTTCCACCGTCAAGGTGCCCACCCGTGTGGTGCACCTGCCCATGGCCTGGGAGGACAGCAGTACGCTGGACGCCGTGCGGCGCTACCAGGAAACCGTCAAGGCCAAGGCGCCGTGGCTGCCCGACAACGTGGACTTCATCCAGCGCATCAATGGCCTGGAACACCGCGACGACGTGCGCGACATCGTTTTCCAGGCCAACTACCTCGTCATGGGGCTGGGCGACGTCTACCTGGGCGCCCCCTGCGCCGTACCGCTGGACCCGCGCCACCGCCTGCTGACATCGAAGTACAACCCGGCCCGCACATATACCGCCGAGGGGGCGGTCGGTATCGGCGGCGTTTACATGTGCATCTACGGCATGGATTCGCCCGGCGGCTACCAGCTCGTGGGCCGCACGGTGCCGATCTGGAACAAATTCCTCAAGAACCCGGTGTTCCACAAAGGCGAACCCTGGCTGTTGCGCTTCTTCGACCAGGTGCGTTTCCACCCTGTCAGCGAAGCGGAGCTGAACCAGTTCCGCGAGGCCTTCCAGGAAGGCCGCGCCGTGCTGCGCATCGAAGAGGAGACCTTCGATTACGCCGCCTACCAGCGTTTCCTCGACGACAACGCCGCCAGCATTGCCGCGTTCAAGACCAGGCAGGCGGAGGCATTCCAGGCGGAAGCGGCACGATGGAAGGAAGAGGACGTCACGGCGGCGGAGCCCGACGCTGTGGAAGACGCCCGTATCGCCCTTCAGGAAGGCCAGAGCCTGATCGAGGCCGACCTTTCGGGCAATATCTGGAAGATCCGGGTCAGGGCCGGGCAGACGGTCGAGGCGGGCGAGACGCTTGTCATTGTGGAAGCCATGAAGATGGAAATCCACGTCACCGCGCCTTCACGGGGCGTGGTGCATGAAATCGTGTGCCGGGCCGGCAGGGTCGTCAGCAGCGGCGACCCCTTGATCGTGTTTGCCGATGACCGCCCGCACTGACCTGCCCGGGGAACGCGCGCGGCGGGCCCGGCCCACCGCGCGAAAGGTCTACACCTTGGCCGCCCCTTCTTTCTTCGGCACGTTCAGCCGCTCCCACACCGCCAGCGTGGCTTCGGCGTTGTTCAGCGTATAGAAGTGCAGGCCGGGAGCGCCCTGGTCCAGCAGGCGCTGGGACAGCGCCGCGACGAAATCGGCGCCGAAGGCACGCAGGGAAGCCTTGTCGCCGCCGAAATCGGCCAGCCTGGCTTCCAGCCAGCGCGGGATCTCGGCGCCGCACATGCTCGAAAAACGCGCCAGCTGCGTATGATTCGTGATCGGCATGATGCCCGGCACGATGGGAATGCCCACACCACGGGCGCGCACCCGGTCGACGAAATCGAAATACGCATCGGCATTGAAGAAATACTGGGTGATGGCGGCGTCCGCGCCCGCCTTCACCTTGCCGACGAAATGATCGAGATCGGCGGATGCGCTGGCGGCCTGCGGGTGCACTTCGGGATAGGCGGCCACTTCGATGTGGAACCAGTCGCCGCTGTGCTCGCGGATCAGGCTCACGAGCTCATCGGCATAGTGCACCTCACCCGGATAGCGCCCCATGCCGGAAGGCAGGTCGCCGCGCAGCGCCACGATGCGCCGTATGCCCTGCTCGCGGTAGCCATCGAGGATCTCGGTGAGTTCCGCCCTGCTGGAACCGATGCACGACAGATGCGGCGCGGTATCGCAACCCAGCGACTGCATCAGGCGCACGGTATCGGCCGTGCCGCCGCGGGTCGAGCCGCCCGCGCCATAGGTCACGCTGACGTAGGCGGGCTCGCGCGCCGCCAGTTGCCGCGCCGCTTCGGCCAGCTTGAGCCGCGCCGCCTCTTCGCGAGGAGGAAAGAATTCAAGGCTGATCGCCGTATCGCCCGTCATTGCACCAACAACCTCGAAAGCAGGCCGGACACCAGGCTGTAGATGATGGCGCCCGCAAGCGCCCACCAGAAGCCCGCCACCTGAAAGCCTTTCAGAATGGACCCGGCAAACCAGAACACCAGCGCATTGAGCACCAGCAGGAACAGACCCAGCGTCACGACCGTGATCGGCAGGGTCAGCAGCACCAGAAAGGGCTTGACCAGCGTATTCAGCAGCCCCAGGACCAGCGCTGCGATGAGCGCGGAGCCGAACGACGCCACGGTGATGCCGGGCAGCACATAGGCCACGATCAGCAGCGCAACGGCGTTGAGTATCCAGACCAGTAGGAGTTCCATGGCATCCCTCAATAACGGTAGTGATCGGGCTTGTAGGGGCCCTCGACCGGCACATCGATGTAGTCGGCCTGATCCGGGCGCAGTTCCGTCAGGCTGACGCCCAGTTTCTTCAGGTGCAGGCGCGCTACTTTTTCATCCAGCGGCTTGGGCAGCACGTACACCTTGCCGCTCTCGTACCTGCCCCCCTGCGTGAACAGTTCGATCTGCGCGATCGTCTGGTTGGTGAAGGACGCCGACATCACGAAGGAGGGATGGCCGGTTGCGCAGCCCAGATTCACCAGGCGGCCCTTGGCCAGCAGGATGATGCGCTTGCCATCCGGGAAGATGACATGGTCGACCTGCGGCTTGACTTCTTCCCACTGCAGGTCTTCGATGCCCGCCACATCGATTTCATTGTCGAAGTGGCCGATGTTGCACACGATGGCCTGGTCCTTCATGCGCTCCATGTGGCCGCGCGTGATCACATGGTAGTTGCCCGTGGCGGTGACGAAGATGTCGGCCTTGTCGGCGGCCTCTTCCATGGTCACGACCCGGTAGCCTTCCATGGATGCCTGCAGGGCGCAGATGGGGTCGATCTCGGTGACCCATACCTGGGCGCGCAGGGCGGCCAGCGCCTGGGCGCAGCCCTTGCCCACATCGCCGAAGCCGCAGACCACGGCGACCTTGCCCGCCACCATGACGTCGGTGGCGCGCTTGATGCCGTCGACCAGGGATTCGCGGCAGCCGTACAGGTTGTCGAACTTCGACTTGGTGACGGAGTCGTTCACGTTGATGGCGGGAAAGCCCAGCTCGCCATTGCGGGACATCTGGTAGAGGCGATGCACCCCGGTGGTGGTTTCCTCGGTCACGCCGCGGATCTGCGCCAGACGCGTGGAATACCAGTCGGGCGTGACGGCCAGCCGCTCGCGGATGGAGGCGAACAGCACGCGCTCTTCTTCGCTGCCGGGGCTGCCCAGCACGGAAATGTCCTTTTCGGCGCGCGCGCCCAGATGCAGCAGCAGCGTGGCGTCGCCGCCGTCGTCGAGGATCATGTTGGCGGGCCCGCCGGCGGGCCAATCGAAGATCTCGTGGGTGTAGCGCCAGTAATCTTCCAGCGTTTCGCCCTTGATGGCGAACACAGGCGTGCCGCCCGCGGCGATGGCCGCGGCGGCGTGGTCCTGGGTGGAAAAGATGTTGCACGAAGCCCAGCGGACTTCCGCCCCGAGCGCCTTCAGGGTTTCGATCAGCACGGCCGTCTGGATGGTCATGTGCAGGCTGCCGGCAATGCGCGCGCCCTTCAGCGGCTGGCTGGCGGCGTACTCTTCGCGCACGGCCATGAGGCCGGGCATTTCGGTTTCGGCGATGGCGATCTCGCGCCGGCCCCAATCGGCCAGCGAAATGTCGGCAATCCTGTAATCGGAAAAGGCGGTGTCAGCAACAGAGTTCATGGTTTGTGTCCCGATAAACCCGTGCCGGCGGAAGGTGTGTGGCGCTGACTGCAGCGGCTCGCTCATCTGACCCGGACGGGTAACGATGAGCGCCGTTGAAACTGGGGAAGCTTCCTGAGCCTAGCGGTGTGGTCACCGTTGCAGCGCTCCTCAGGAGTTTTCGATTTTAGCGTATTTCAGGGATCGTAGCGCGGGTAGCCCTCGTCGATGATGCGTTCCCAGACGGCCCGCTTCTCGGCTTCATCGAACACGGCCCAGCCGACGACTTCATCGAGCGTGCGCCCGCAGCCCCGGCAGACGTCGTCTTGAAGGACGCAAACGCGCACGCAGGGCGAACCATGGACGGCGGAGCGGATGCTTGACGAGCTTGACGATGGCGTGGGGACGGGCCCCGGCCCGCCGGCCGGCGCTTCTTCGCCACAAGGCGGACGCGCCTGCGGCGCCGCATCGTCCTGGCCGGGTTCGGCCTTGTCGTTTACGACGAGGCTTGCGCTTGGGCGCGTGGTCACGCGGCCTTCCTGAGGACCTGGACCTTGTCGGTGGCCTCCCAGCTGAATTCGGGTTCAGCCCGCCCGAAATGGCCATAGGCCGCGGTCTTGGTGTAGATAGGCCGCAGCAGGTCGAGCATTTCGATGATGCCGCGCGGACGCAGGTCGAAATTTTCGCGCACCAGGCGCGCGATCTGCTCGTCGGGGATCACGCCGGTGCCTTCGGTGTACACGGTAATGTTGATGGGCTCGGCCACGCCTATCGCGTAGCTGACCTGCACCTGGCACTGGCGGGCAAGCCCGGCGGCGACGATGTTCTTGGCCACGTAGCGCGCCGCGTAGGCGGCCGAGCGGTCGACCTTGGACGGGTCTTTGCCCGAGAAGGCGCCGCCGCCGTGGGCGCATGCGCCGCCGTAGGTGTCGACGATGATCTTGCGGCCTGTCAGGCCGCAGTCGCCCTGCGGGCCGCCGATGACGAACACGCCGGTGGGATTGACGAGGAAGCGGGTCTTGCCGGTGAGCAGGCCTTCGGGAATCACCGGCCTGATGATGTGCTCGATGACGGCTTCTCGGATGTCTTCCTGCGAGATGTCGGGCGCATGCTGGGTGGACAGCACGACCGTGTCCACCTCGACCGGCCGGCCATCGACGTAGCGGAAGGTGACCTGGGACTTGGCGTCCGGGCGCAGCCAGGGCAGGCGGCCGTCTTTGCGCAGTTCGCTCTGGCGCTGCACCAGGCGGTGGGCGTACCAGATGGGCGCCGGCATGAGGTCGGGCGTTTCGTCGCAGGCATAGCCGAACATCAGCCCCTGGTCGCCGGCGCCCTGGTTAAGCAGTTCTTCGGGGCTGCGGTCCACGCCGCGGGCGATGTCGGGCGATTGCTTGTCGTAGGCCACCAGCACGGCGCAGCCTTTGTAGTCGATGCCGAATTCGGTATTGTCGTAACCGATGCGCTTGATGGTGTCGCGGGCGATCTGGATGTAATCGACGTTCGCCGTGGTGGTGATTTCGCCCGCCATCAACACCAGACCGGTGTTGCAGAGGGTTTCGGCCGCGACGCGCGCATTCGGATCCTCGGTGAAGATGGCGTCGAGGACGGCGTCGGAAATCTGGTCCGCTACCTTGTCGGGGTGGCCTTCGGAAACGGATTCCGAAGTAAAGAGAAAATCACTGTTCTTTGCCACAGAGGTTCTTCCTGTATTCGCACTGGGCGGGCCCAGCAGAGGTTTCTGGGTTGCGTTGCACCTCTGACCCCGCTTGGGCAGTGTACTCTGGGCGCGACGCTTTAGCGGTTTGTTCCGCGCCCGTTCCGGGGCGCCATCGCTCCGCAAGTTGTCGGTTAACTCAGCGATAAGCTTCATTTTAAGCGAAAATACGGTTCTTCTCCCACTCACCACGATTTGCAACAGGGTCTTCGAGCACATGGTATTGGTGCTGATCCGGATGCTGGCCGTTCTGCCTCTTCCGGTACTTCACGGGCTGGGGCGCGTCCTGGGCCGCTGCGTCTACGCGTTTCCCGGCCGCTACCGCAAGCGCCTGCGGGCCAACGCCAGGCAGGCGGGGTACGCCGACGCCGCGTTCGCGCGCCGCGCCGCGGGCGAAGCCGGCGCCATGATCATGGAAATGCCCAAGGTCTGGCTGCAGGCCGAAAAATGCGTGCGCCGGGTTCACAGCAACGACGATCACGTCGTGGAAGCGGCGCTCGCCGAAAAACGCGGCATTCTCTATCTGACGCCGCACCTGGGCTGTTTCGAGATCACCGCCCGCCGCATGCTCAGGTTCGGGCCGATCACGGTCATGTACCGCCCGCCCCGGCATGCCGCCCTGGAGCCCGCCATGGAGCAATCGCGCAACATGTCGGGGCTGCACGCCGTTCCCGCCAACATGCAGGGCGTGCGCGAATTCGTCCGTGCGCTCAAGCGCGGCGAAGCCGTCGGCATGCTGCCCGACCAGGTTCCCAGCAGCGGCGAGGGGGTATGGGCGCCTTTCTTCGGGCGGCCCGCCCTGACCATGACACTGGCCGGCAAACTGGCACGCCAGACCGGCGTGGCCGTCATCATGACGGCGGGCGAACGGCTGGCGCACGGCAAGGGCTGGCGCCAGCACTACCTGCGCCTGCCCGAGCCGCTGCCTGAAGAGCCCCAGGCGCTCGCCGGCCTGATCAACCACTCCATGGAAACACTGATCCGGCGCTTTCCGGAACAATATCTCTGGAGCTACAACCGCTACAAGGTGCCGGCGGACGCGCCGCCCCGCTCCGACTCCTTCCCCGCATGACACCGGACAAGCTTTCCTTGTTGCGCGGGCTGTTCGCCCACTTGGGACGCCTGCCCTTCCGCGCCCGGCGCCGCTGGGCCCGGGCGCTCGGCTGGCTGGCGCCGCGGCTGATGCGTTCGCGCGCCCGCATCGTGCGCACCAATCTGTCACTGGCCTTTCCGCAGCACCCGGCGCAAGACCGCGAACGCTGGCTGCGGCGGCATTTTCATCTGCTGGCCCAGTCCGTGGTCGACCGCGGCCTGTGCTGGTTCGGCACGCCCGCCGCCATTCTCGACACGGTGCCGATCACCGGCCTGGAACACCTCGATGCGCTGCTGCGGGAAGAACGCCGCATCATCCTCCTGGCGCCTCACTTCATCGGCCTGGACGCGGCCGCCACCCGGCTCACGCTCTTCCTGCGGGAATCCGCCACCATGTACACCCGCCAGAGCGATCCGGCCGTGGATCAGCTCGTGCGCGAAGGCCGCGGCCGCTTCAACACGGTGCACCTCGTCAGCCGCCACGATGGCGTGCGCGGCCTGATCCGCCAGTTGCGCAACGGGGTGCCGGTCTACTACCTGCCCGACATGGACTGGGGCACCGCCGGCGCCGCCTTCGTGCCGTTCTTCGGCGTGCCGGCGGCCACGCTGCTCACCACCGCCCAGATCGCGCGCAACTTCGACGCGGCCGTCGTTCCCATCATGAGCCGCCTGGACGCGGATACCGGCCGCTACCACGTCACGGTCATGCCTCCGCTGGACGACTTTCCCGGGGATGCCAGCCTCGAAGAGGCGACGGCGCGCATCAATCGGCTCATCGAAGACTGGGCGCGCCCCGACCCGGCGCAGTACTACTGGGTGCACCGCCGCTACAAGACCCGCCCCGAAGGCGAGGCCCGCTTCTACTGACGGCCGCCGCGCGGGCATGCGGAGCATGGTGGTCCGCGGCCGCCGCTCCGTATAATGCGACCCATGATGTGGACCTTCACAAAAATGCAGGGCAGCGGCAACGACTTCGTCGTGCTCGATGGCATGAGCCAGGCTATCGACATGACCCCGGAACGTGCGCGCGCCCTGGCCGACCGCCATTTCGGCATCGGCGCCGACCAGGTGCTGCTCGTCGAAGCGCCGTCGCACCCGGAAGCCGACTTCCGCTATCGCATCTTCAACGCCGACGGCGGCGAGGTCGAGCATTGCGGCAACGGCGCCCGCTGCTTCGTGCGTTTCGTGCACGAACAAGGCTTGTCGCGGCGCAATCCTCTGCGCGCGGAAATCGCCACCGGCCTCATCACGCTGCACGAGTCCGAGTCGGGCGAAGTCTCCGTGGACATGGGCCGCACACGCTGCGGCCCCGAAGCGGTGGCATTCGACACCACGGGGCTGGAATCCTCCGCCTGCGGCATCGATACGCTCTGGCATCTGCCCCTGCCCGGCGGCGGTGAAGCCCGCCTTTCCCTGGTCGCCATTTCCAACCCGCACGCCGTGCAGGTGGTAAGCAGCGCGGCAACGGCCCCGGTGCTGGAAGCCGGCCGCCACATCGAATCGCATGAGCGCTTTGCCCACCGGGTCAACGCCGGCTTCATGGAGATCGTCGACCGGCACACCATACGCCTGCGCGTCTACGAGCGCGGCGCCGGCGAGACCCTGGCCTGCGGCACGGGCGCCTGCGCGGCCGCCGTGGCGGGCATCCGCCGGGGGCTCCTGGACACGCCCGTGACCGTCCATACCCGCGGCGGCCCGCTGCAGGTCTCATGGCGGGACGACCGCCTGCGCATGACCGGCCCCGCCGCCACAGTGTTCAGCGGCAGCATCGATATCGACGAACTGGTGCGGCAGCAAAGCGCGCGCCGGGGACTCTGACCTTCATCCCGAGGATCACACTCCATGACTCATCAGACGCTGGCCCCCGAGGACGTTGCCCTCTTTCTGAAATCGAACCCGGACTTCTTCCAGGAACACGCCCGGATCTTCGCCGGGCTGCAGGTGCCCCACCCTCATGAAGCCCGGGCCATCTCGCTGGGAGAGCGCCAGGTTCTCACGCTGCGCAACCGCTGCAAGGAACTGGAATGGAAACTGGCCGGCCTGCTGCACAATGCCAGCGGCAATGAACGCATCAGCAGGCAGCTCATGCAATGGTGCTGCGACATGCTGGCCGAGAGCGACCCCCAGGCCCTGCCCGAACTGGTCGTGAACCGCCTGCAGGGCATCTTCGAATTGCCAGCCGTGGTATTGCGGCTCTGGGACAAAGAAGGCCCGGTCCCCTATGTGCAGGAAGCGGGCGAAGCGATCAGGCAGCATGCCAGCGGCCTGGCGACGCCCTACTGCGGGCCCGCCGAAGGCAGCCCGGCGGCCGAATGGCTGCACACCGGCACGCAGTCGCTGGCCTGCATTGCGCTGCGGCCCGACGGCGGCCGGAATGCCTTCGGCATGCTGGTGCTCGGCTCGGAAGACCCCGGACGCTTCACCAGCGACATGGGTATCGAACACCTTGAAACCATAGGCCGGCTCGCCTCGGCCGGCCTGCGGCGCCTGCCCGATCAGTCCGCCGCCGAACTGGCCTAGTGCCTGGCCACACCCATGAGCACGCTGCCCCCGCCGATGGCCGAGTGGCTGGAGATGCTGGAAACCCAGCGGCGGTATTCCGCCCATACGCTGGCCGGCTACCGGCGCGACTTGCGCCTGCTGTGCGGCCACCTGGGCGCGCTGCCGCTGGAACAGGCCTCAGAAGGCCACATCCGCCAGGCCATCGCCAGGCAGCACGCCGCCGGCCATCAGCCGCGCAGCCTGGCGCGCATGCTGTCGGCCTGGCGGGGCTTCTATGCGTGGTGGGCACCGCGCGCCGGCCTGAACGCCAATCCCGTGCACGGCGTGCGCGCGCCCAAGGCGGGGCGGGCGCTGCCCAAGGCGCTGTCGGTGGACCAGACCCAGTCCCTGCTGGATCGCGGCGGCCTGCCGGCGCCGGTCACGGCCATCGAATGGCGCGATCAGGCGATGTTCGAAGTGCTTTATTCCAGCGGCCTGCGGCTGGCCGAACTGGTCAGCCTGGACCTGCGCCATACGCGCAGCCGGGGCCATGAGTCGCAAAGCTGGGTCGACCTGGACAGCGGCGACGCCATCGTGCGCGGCAAAGGCGGCAAGTCGCGCAGTGTGCCTCTGGGCCGCAAGGCCATCGGAGCATTGCGGCAATGGCTGCGGCACCGGCCCGAACTGGCGCTCAGCCCCCCGCGCAACGACGGCGACGACGCGGCCCTCTTCCTGGGAGCCCGCGGAGCTCGGATTTCGCCGAGGGTGGTGCAGAAACAGCTGGCCGATCTGGCCCTGAAGGCGGGCCTGCCCGTGCACGTGCATCCGCACAGCCTGCGGCACAGCTTCGCCAGCCACCTGCTTCAATCAGCCCAGGATCTCCGCGCCGTGCAGGAACTGCTGGGGCATGCCAACATATCGACCACGCAGATCTACACGCGGCTCGATTTCCAGCATCTGGCCCAGGTCTACGACAAAGCGCATCCGCGCGCCGGCCGCAAGCCCGGCTGAAACACGCCGGCAATGGAAAACCGCGATTCAAGAGATTTCTTTGGCGGCATCAGTCGCGCTCTGGAATCCGGGACAGCCGCAGGCTGCGCGCGCGGGCCTGCCGGGCCACCTGCCACAAGCCGCCGTGCCATCCCAGGGACACAGACAGGAAATACAGGATGCCCGCACAGAGAATGATCGCCGGAGAAGCCGGAACATTGGCATAGTAGGAAAAGAGCAGGCCCGCATAGGAGGCCAGCGCGCCGCCCGCGGCGGCCAGGGCCATCTGGCCCACCACTGAAACGGCCCAGAAGCGCGCCGCGGCGGCCGGCAGCATCATGATGCCCACCACCATCAGGGTGCCCAGCACCTGGAAGCCCGCCACCAGGGTCATGACCAGCAGGAGCAGAAAGAGCACGTGGACGATCGGCCCCATGCGGCTCTCGCTGCGCAGGAAGAGCGGATCCATGCACTCCAGCACCAGCGGCCGGAAAATGATGGCCAGCGCGAGCAGCGTCACGCTGGAAGTGATCGACACCAGCAGCAGCGCGGCGTCGTCCAGGCCCAGCACGGTGCCGAACAGCACATGCAGCAGTTCCATGTTGCTGCCGCGCAGCGAAATGAGCAGCACGCCGACCCCCAGCGACACCAGGTAGAAAGCGGCGAAGCTGGCGTCTTCGCGCTGCGGTGTCAGGCGGGCGACCGCCGCCGCCAGCAGCGCCACCACTACCCCGGTGACCATCCCGCCTATGGTCATTGCCGTCAGCGACAGGCCCGCCGTCAGGAAACCCACGGCCACGCCCGGCAGGATGGCGTGCGCCATGGCGTCGCCCATCAGGCTCATGCGGCGCAGGATCAGGAAGACCCCCAGCGGCCCGGCCGCCAGCGCCAGCGCCACGGAGCCGGCCAGCGCACGGCGCATGAAGCCGAATTCCGCAAAAGGAAGATAAAGCCCTTCGATGCCGGTCACAGGTAGTCCCCGGCGCACAGATGGCGGGCCATATGGAGATTCTCGGGGGTCAGCACATCGGCCGTCGCCCCCCAGGCCACGGCCTGCCCCGCCAGCAGCAGGGTCTGGGGAAAATGCCGGCGCACCAGATCGAGGTCGTGCAGCACCACGATCACGGTCTTGTCCCGCTCGTTCCATTCGGCGAGCAAGGCCATCAGGTCGTCGGTGGTGGCCCGGTCCACCGCGGCGAACGGCTCATCCAGCATGAAGACGGCCGCATCATGCAGCATGAGCCGCGCGAACAGCGCGCGCTGCAGCTGGCCGCCCGAAAGCGTTGCCAGCGGCCGGCGCCCGAAATCCGCCAGGCCGACCGCCTGCAGCGCCGCTTCCAGGCGGTCGCGCTCGTGGCCGCCGAAGGCCCGCCAGGGCCCCACGCGCCGCCACGCCCCCATGGCGACGAAATCGCGTGTGCTGATCGGGAAGCTGCGATCGAAGTCGCCCTGCTGCGGCAGGAAGGCAAGATCATTGCCGCTGCGCCCCGCCAGGCGGATGCGGCCGGCGAGCGGGCTCACCCAGCCCATGATGCCTCTCAGCAACGTAGACTTGCCTGCACCGTTGGGGCCCACGATGGCCGTCAGCGACCCTTTGCAAAACTGGCCGCTGAGATCGCGCACCGCCACTTTGTCGCGCCAGCCCAGGCTCAATTCATCGAGCTCGATGGCGGGAACCCGCCCGTGTCCGGAGGGTTCCGGCATGCACAGTGCCGCCATTTACCACCATCCCATGGCCCAGCCCGTAGCCAGCCAGATGACGGCAATGGCGGCCGAGGCCACTACGGCCCTGCTCAGACAGGAGGCGAGCAGCAGGGAACCGCGCCGGCGGGATGCGCTGGTCGAGGCACGTGAGGGAATGGCTATCATATGGGTGAATCAGTGAAGAACTCCGGCCGTATCGGCCGGAGCATCTCCGCCACAATACGGTGGCACCTGCGGTGCCGTATTTAAAGTTTGCCTCGCTTGACCTCGCCCTAAAGGGCGAGGCTTGCGCATAGGCGCGTGGTCAATTTTACTGTTATGTTATAACATGCCTTGTCAAAGAATATCCACGACGCTGCCATGAACGCCCGAAAAACCTCCGTGGCGGACCAGGTCACCGCCCGCCTGAACACCGCGCAGGCGCTATGCGAAGCGCGCGGTAGACGCCTCACGCCCATCCGGCGCAAAGTGCTCGAAATCCTGCTTCAGCAGGGCCGCAGCGTGAAGGCATACGAATTGCTAGAACTGATACGCGATGTACAGCATGGCGCCGCGCCCCCCACGGTGTACCGCGCCCTTGATTTCCTGGTCGAAGAAGGCCTGGTGCACCGGCTGGACGCCATCAACGCCTGGACGGCCTGTCACGACGCCGGCGGCGAGCCGCACGACCTGCTGGTCGTGTGCACGCGCTGCGGCGCCGTGGCCGAACTGAGCGACCCCGCCTTGAGCCGCCGCCTGGCCGACAGGGTCGCGCAGGCGGGCTTCCGCCTGTCGGACCACGAAACCGAATTGCGGGCGCTGTGCGGCCGCTGCCATCCCGGCCATGGGGATGTTTGCCCTAAGCCGCCCGCTGTGATGTAATCGCAGACTGGATTTTTGCCCGGCGATATGCCGGGGCATAACGAGAGAACTAGGATGAGCCCAGCCACACGCGTAGAAGCCAAGCGCATCGATAAAATGGTGCCTGTCACCATACTCACCGGTTTTCTCGGTGCGGGCAAGACGACGCTGCTCAAACGCATACTCACTGAATTCCACGGCAAGCGCATTGCCGTCATCGAAAACGAGTTCGGGCCGGAAAACATCGACAACGACCTGCTCGTGCAGGACACCAGCGAAGAAATCGTCGAACTCAGCAACGGCTGCGTCTGCTGCACCGTGCGGGGCGACCTCATGCGCACCCTGAACGAGCTGCGCGAGCGCCGCCAGGCCGGCGAACTCAACTTCGAACGGGTCATCATCGAAACCACCGGGATGGCCAACCCCGGTCCGGTCTGCCAGACCTTCTTCATGGATGACGAAATCGCCGACTACTACCGGCTCGACGCCGTCATCACCGTGGTCGACGCCAAGCACGGCATGGGCACTCTCGACAACCAGGAAGAATCCCAGAGGCAGATCGGGTTCGCCGACCGCATCCTGGTATCCAAGAAGGATCTCGTCCAGGAAGACGAATACCAGGCCCTGCGCTCGCGCCTGCTGCGCATCAATCCGCGCGCGCCGATCACGCCGGTGCATTTCGGCGACGCCGACCTGAAGTCGCTGCTCGACATCAGCGGCTTCAACCTGAACACGATACTGGACATCGATCCGGAGTTCCTCGCCGATGAACATCCGGATGCCGCCCACACCCATCACCACCATGACCATGATGGTGAATGCGGCGAACACTGCGGCCACCACGACCACGATCACGCCCACCCTCATCATCACGCCCACCAGGACGACATCGGCGCCTTCGTGTTCCGCTCGCATCGTGCCTTCGACCCCGAGCGCCTGGAAGAATTCCTCGGCGGCATCGTCCAGGTCTACGGGCCGGATCTGCTGCGCTACAAGGGTATTCTTTACCTGAAAGGCATCAACCGCCGCATGCTGTTCCAGGGCGTGCACATGATGATGGGCGCCGAACCCGGGAAACCGTGGCTTTCCGGTGAAAAGCCCACGACCAGAATGGTATTCATAGGTCGTAAACTGCCCCAGGAAATATTCACGCGGGGTCTGGAACAATGTCTCGTCTGACGCTCCGGGCGCGTGCGCAATGCGCGGCGCGCGGTTCGCCAGGCGAACACTAGAAGAAAGAGGATGCACCATGGTAAGCAAAACAGCCAATGTCATGACTCCGGCACAACTGCCCACGGAAGAAGAGCTTCTGGCCATGCCGGAATCCGACTACATGAACGACGTCCAGCTCGCCTTTTTCCGCAATCGCCTGAAAGAGCTCGAACAGGAAATCCTCAACAATGCGGGCGCCACGACCGAAAACCTGCGTGAGACCCAGTTCGTGCCCGATCCCGCGGACCGCGCCACCATCGAGGAAGAACACGCACTCGAACTGCGCACCCGCGACCGCGAGCGCAAGCTGCTCAAGAAAGTGCAGCAGGCCATCAACAGCATAGACACCGGCGAATACGGCTGGTGCGAAGAAACCGGCGAACCGATCGGCATCGCCCGGCTGCTGGCCCGCCCCACCGCCACGCTGTCGCTGGAAGCCCAGGAAAGGCGCGAAATGCGCCAGAAGCTTTACGGCGACTGAACACAGGCTCCGCTTGCCGCCCGGGCCCTCAAGGCGCATGGCAGCTCAATGGGCTGTGATGCGCCCGGCCGTCTTGAAAACGGAAGCTCCGGCCCCATGTGAAGGCTTCAACAGGAAGATTCCATGGAACAATTTCACGCAACCACCATACTGTGCGTCCGCCGCGGCGAGCAGGTCGCCCTCGGCGGCGACGGGCAGGTCACTCTCGGCAACATTGTCATCAAGGGGACGGCCCGCAAGATCCGCCGCCTCTATCAAGACCGCATTCTGGCGGGATTCGCCGGCGCAACGGCCGATGCCTTCACGCTTCAGGAACGCTTCGAGGCCAAGCTGGAAAAGCATCAGGGCAACCTGATGCGCGCCGCGGTGGAACTCACCAAGGACTGGCGCACCGACCGCGTGCTGCGCCGCCTGGAAGCCATGCTGATCGTGGCCGACAAGGAACACACCCTGGTGCTGACCGGCAACGGCGACGTGCTCGAACCCGAGAACGGCATTGCCGCCATCGGATCGGGGGGCGCCTATGCGCAATCCGCCGCGCTGGCCCTGGCGCAGAACACCGAGCTCTCTCCGCAGGACATCGTGCGCAAGTCGCTGGCCATTGCCGGCGATCTCTGCATCTACACCAACCAGAACCATATCGTCGAAACCCTGTAGATTCCCCACGGGTTTTCCACGCCGCCCATACTGCCTATCATGTCCGCCATCAATATGACTCCCGGAGAAATCGTCTCCGAGCTCGACAAGCACATCGTCGGGCAGAACCGCGCCAAACGCTCCGTCGCCGTCGCCCTGCGCAACCGCTGGCGCCGCCAGCAGGTCCCGGAGCCGCTGCGCCACGAGATCGTTCCCAAGAACATCCTGATGATAGGCCCCACCGGGGTCGGCAAGACCGAAATCGCCCGGCGGCTGGCCAAACTGGCCAACGCCCCCTTCATCAAGGTCGAAGCGACCAAGTTCACCGAGGTCGGCTATGTCGGCCGCGATGTGGAAACCATCATCCGCGATCTGGTCGACGCTTCGGTCAAGCTCACCCGCGAAGTCGCCCTGCGGCGCGTGCGCACGCTGGCCGAGGACGCCGCCGAGGACCGCATCCTGGATGTGCTCATCCCGCCCCCGCGCAACGCCCAGGGCGAGCCCGACCGCGAAGAGAACAGCGCCCGCCAGGTGTTCCGCAAGCGTCTGCGCGAAGGCAAGATCGACGACATGCAGGTCGAGATCGAAGTGGCTCAGACCATGCCGCAGATGGAGATCATGGCGCCGCCCGGCATGGAGGAAATGACCGAGCAGCTGCGCGGCATGTTCGCCGGCCTGGGCCGCGACAAGAAAAAGCAGCGCAAGATGTCCGTCAAGGAAGCCTTCCGCCTGCTGACCGACGAAGAAGCCGCCAAGCGCATCAATGAAGAAGAGCTGCGCGCCGATGCCGTGGCCAATGCCGAACAGAACGGCATCGTCTTCCTGGACGAGATCGACAAGATCGCCACCCGCCAGGAACACGGTGGCGGCGACGTATCCCGGCAGGGCGTGCAGCGCGACCTGCTGCCGCTCGTCGAAGGCACGACGGTGAACACGAAGTATGGCGTGGTGCGCACCGACCATATCCTGTTCATTGCCTCGGGCGCCTTCCACCTGTCGCGGCCTTCAGACCTCATTCCCGAACTGCAGGGCCGCTTTCCCATCCGCGTCGAACTGGATTCGCTCACGGCCGACGACTTCGTCCGCATCCTGTGCGAAACCGACGCTTCGCTCACCAAGCAGTACCACGCCCTGCTCGCCACCGAAGAGGTCATACTGGATTTCACGCCCGAAGGCATCCGGCGCCTGGCCGAACTCGCCTATTCGGTGAACGAACGCACCGAGAACATCGGTGCGCGGCGCCTGTACACCGTCATGGAAAAGCTGCTCGAAGACCTGTCCTTCGACGCAACCGCCCACGACGGCCATACTGTGACGATAGACGCGGCCTACGTGGAAGACAAACTCAAGGAAACGGCCGCCAGCGAAGACCTGGCCAGGTACGTGCTGTAGGGCCGCCGGCCGGCGCCTACTTCGAAATTTTCACCACCACATACTGCCCGTCGACCCGGCGGGCGGTGAACTTGACCTTGTCGCCCGGCTGCAGCCCGGCCAGCAGCGAGACATCGATCAGATAGACCAGGGTAATGGCCGGCAGATCGAGCTCGCCGATGGCGCCGTGCTTGATGGTGACCTTGCCGGCGGCGGCGTCGACCCGCCGGATTTCACCGGAGCCGCTGCCTTCCTGAGCCATTGCCGCGGCCGAATAACATGCCGTCGCGGCAATGGCGGCAGCCGCGGCCAGCCGTGCGCTCGATGAACTGAACATGCGATAAACTCCTGCGGATACACCTTTGAATCTTTAGCATACCGCGATTCGAAAACCGCCGGCTCGACTCTTTGCGCATCCCCTCCCCGTACGATTGACCGGAGATGCCCTGCGGCATCTCGCGGCCGAACCTCACAGGAGCGCACAACGATGGCCACACGACTTTCCGTAATCACGACCCGAGGCGGCGACAATGGCACGACCGGCCTGGGCGACGGCACCCGGGTGCCCAAGGACGATGCCCGCATCGCCGCCCTGGGCGACGTCGATGAACTCAACAGCGTGCTGGGGCTGCTGCGCACCGAAGACCTGCCCCCCGGCATCGACACCCTGGTCGGCCGCATTCAGAACCAGCTGTTCGACCTGGGGGCGGAACTGTGCATCCCCGGCCACGTCGCGGTGCAGGCCGAGCACGTGGCCGGCCTGGACGCCGCCATTGCCGAGCACAACGCCGAGCTGGGCAAGCTGCAGGAATTCATCCTTCCCGGGGGCAGCCGGGCGGCGGCCGTGGCCCACATGGCGCGCAGCACATGCCGGCGGGCCGAGCGGGCCGTGGTGGCGATGGAACGCCGCGATACCGATGCGGGGCAGCCGCCTTCCACAGGGCATGCGCGCCACTACCTCAACAGGCTCTCCGATCTGTGCTTCGTGCTCGCCCGCGCCCTGAACCGCGCGGCCGGAGTGCCGGACGTGCAGTGGCGGCGCGTCTGAACCGGCTGGCATGGGCGGCGCTGGCGCTGCTGGCCGCCGGTGGCCTTGCGGGCGCCGCAAGCGCGGCGGGCAAGCAGGGCTGGACGCAATCCCGGGTCAGCGCCGGCCTGCACAGCCTGCAGCAAGCGGCCACGGTCGCCTACCAGCCGCCGGCATCGGTGCCGCCCGGTTCGGTCATTACGCACGCCTACGCCCACCGCGACCATGCGGGCCAGGCCAGTGTACAGACCTCACTGTGCTGGGGCGGCTTCGAACACTGCGTCGACATCCCCCACCGCGCCATCAACACCCGCGCCTTCAATGGGCTGGACGCCGGCCGCACCATGTATCTGGTCCACCGCGTGACCGCGTGGCACGGCAGCACGCCACCGCTCTTCATCAAGGGCAGCGTCAACATAGGGTACGGGCCCGCTGACGCGGGGACGCGGAATGGTCCGGCCCCTTCGGGCAATCACTAAAGAGGACTCAAACCATGAAAAATCACGTACGCGCCCTGGTATTCGACGTCTTTGGCACCGTCGTCGACTGGCGCAGTGGTGTGGCGCGCGACGCTTCCGCATTCCTGCAACGCTTCGGCCATGCGCAGGCCGATCCGCTCGCCTTCGCCGACGCCTGGCGCGCCCAGTACCAGCCGGCCATGGAAGAGATCAGAAGCGGGGCCAGGCCATTCACCCGCCTCGACGTTCTGCACCGCGAGAACCTCCTGCGCGTGCTGCGGGATTTCGGCATCGACCCGGCCACCGTGCCTGACGGGGAACTGGACCATCTCAACCGCGCCTGGCATCGCCTCGACCCGTGGCCCGACGTCGTGGCCGGCCTGACCCGCCTCAAATCACGCTTCATCATTGCGACGCTTTCCAACGGAAATGTGGCGCTCATGATCGATATGGCCAAGCACGGCGGGCTTCCCTGGGACGCGATCCTGGGCGCGGAAGTGGCGCAGGCCTACAAGCCGATGCCCGAGGCCTATCTCAGGACGGCGGACATCCTGATGCTGCCGCCGGATCAGGTATGCCTGGTGGCCGCGCACAATGGCGACCTCGCCGCCGCCCGCGAATGCGGGCTCAAGACCGCATTCGTTGCGCGCCCCATCGAACGGGGCACGGGCCAGAAGATCGATCTCGCCCCCGAGCAGGACTGGGACGTGATCGCATCCGACTTCGTTGCGTTGGCGGACGCCCTGGGCTGCGACTGACGATGCGCCGCGGGCCGGCGCCGGCAGGCCCGCGGCATGGCGGTCAGGCGGGCAGCACGCTGTGCACCGTCGCGCAGAATTTCCCGACAATGTCGGCAATGTCGGCTTCGGTGCAGATGAAAGGCGGCGCCAGCAGGACGTGATCGCCGCGCACGCCGTCGACGGTTCCACCCGAGGGGTACATCAGCAGGCCGTTTTCCATGGCCCGCTGCTTGAGCGCCGCGTGGGCGCGCCGGGCGGGGTCGAGTGCCTGCTTGGTGGCCTTGTCGGCCACGAATTCGATGCCCACGAACAGCCCGCGGCCCCGGATGTCGCCCACATTGGGATGGCCGCCCAATTCCCGCCGCAACGCCGCGCGCAGCTGCTCTCCGCGCTCGCGCACATTGCGCAGCAGCCCGTCGCGCTCGATGACACGCTGCACGGCCAGCGCGGCGGCGCACGCCGTCGCATGGCCCATATAAGTATGGCCGTGCTGGAAGTAGCCGCTGCCACCCACGATGGCTTCGTAGATGCGGCTGCTGGCAACCATGGCGCCTATCGGCTGATAGCCGGCGCCCAACCCCTTGGCGATGGTCAGGATATCGGGCGCAATGCCGTCCTCGGCACAGGCAAAGAGATGGCCGGTGCGCCCCATGCCCGACATCACTTCGTCCAGGATGAGCAGCACGCCGTGCCGGTCGCACACTTCGCGGATGCGCCGCAGATAGGTCCGCACGGGCGGCAGCACGCCCGCCGTCGCCCCCACCACGGTTTCCGCCACGAAAGCCGCCACGTTCTCGGCGCCCAGCTCGCGGATCCTGGCGTCCAGCTCGTCGGCCAGCCGCTGGGCGTACTGTTCTTCCGTCTCGGCGGGGTCCTGCTCGCGGTAGGCATAGCAAGGCGCCACATGGTGGGCCGGGGTCAGCAGCGGCAGGAAGGGTTCGCGGCGCCATGCGTTGCCGCCGATGGCGAGCGCGCCCAGCGTGTTGCCGTGGTAGCTCTGCCGGCGCGCAATGAAGTGGCGGCGCGAGCCCTGGCCGATCTCGACGAAGTACTGGCGCGCCAGTTTCAGCGCCGCCTCGACCGCTTCGGAACCGCCCGAAACGAAATAGATGTGATTCAGGTCTCCCGGCGCGCGCGCGGCCAGGAAATCGGCAAGGTCTTCGCAGACCTGCGTGGTGAAAAAAGAGGAATGCGCGTAGGCCACTTCATCGAGCTGGCGCTTGATGGCCGCGATGACGTCGGCATGCCCGTGCCCCAGGCAGGATACCGCCGCGCCGCCGGAGGCATCGATATAGCCCTTGCCATGCCGGTCGTAAAGGCGGATGCCTTCGCCGCGCACGGCGGTTTCGAGCGGCTGGCGCGGGGTGCGATGGAAAACGTGTGTCATGGAATCAACCCTGTCCTGATTCAACAATCGTTTCATGAATCTATACCCACGAAACAGATAAATCAATATAATGCGGGCGTTCCCAACCTATTTCGCCTTCCGTCATGGCAAAGAAGCCACATCCGCCGCGCTCCCTCGACGAACTGGTGGCATTGCTGCGGCAGCGTTTCCCGGACATGAGCCCGCAGTTCCAGATCGGGGCGCGGCGCCTCATCGACTTTCCCGCCGACGTGCCGATACAGTCCATGCGGCGCATTGCCTCCAGCGCCGGCGTACAGCCGGCCACACTGGTCCGCCTGGCCCAGTCGCTGGGCTACGACGGCTGGGCGGCCATGCGCCAGGTGTTCGTGCACGGTCTGCACCAAGCGCCCCGCCGCTATGCGGCCCAGGCGAAGGACCTCATCGAACGCCGCCACACGCGCAGCATGCTCGGCCGCCACATTGCCGCCCAGGCAGGCAACATGAACATGCTCGAAGACCTGAACACCCAGGCGCTTCCCGAAGCCGCGCGGCTGCTGGCCCGCGCCAGGCATGTCCATGTCGCCGGCTTCCGCGCCTCGCACGCAGCGGCCCATACCCTGCACTACCTGTATCGCCTGTTCCGCAATCAGGTCAGTCTGATCCGCGGCGACGCCGGCCTGCTGGAAATGGAATTGCGCGCGCTCGCCCCCGCGGACGCCGTGGCCATCATCAGTTTCGCTCCCTATTCGCGGGAAGCCCTGCGGGTGGCCGACGCCGCCCATGCGCGCGGCTGCGGCATCGTCGCCATCTGCGACAGCGAGGTGGCGCCGGTCGCCCACCATGCGGCCGTCACCCTGCGGTTCCCCACGCACACGCCCAATTTCTTTCCTTCGTCCGCCGCCGCCCTCGTACTGATCGAAGCGCTGGCCGGCCAGTTGCTGGGCCGCTCCGGGCGACAGGCCATCGATGCATTGGGCCAGGCCGAGGAACAATTGCGCAGCACCGGCGCCTACCTCGGCGTGGAAGATGAATGAAGGCCGGGCCGCCGGCGCCCACGCTTACAGCAGGCCCCGTATGAAGTCCTTCAAGTGCATCACCAGGCCTTCCAGATCCCGGTGCAGGGTGGCGAAGC
Source organism: Alcaligenaceae bacterium (assembly GCA_013416455.1). Taxonomy (GTDB): domain Bacteria; phylum Pseudomonadota; class Gammaproteobacteria; order Burkholderiales; family Burkholderiaceae_B; genus Yanghanlia. The sequence goes on from JACCES010000001.1 coordinate 381,215, forward strand.
CATCGTTTTTCTCGAAGCTGCCCTCATCCATGTACAGCTTGCGATTGATCTCGATCTGCAGGCTGTGGCGGTGCTCGGCGGGCTTGCCGACCCGGGCGATGAGAGCCACGCCCTTGAAGGGATCATTGCGCGCCACGGTGTAGCCGCAGCCGGTCAGATAATCCTGGATGATGCCGGTCAAGGTCGGGTCGCAGGTCGTGCCGTCACGATCGCCCAGCACGAAATCCGCAAGCACCCGGCCCGACCCCTCCCCCGCGGACGCGTAGGTGTCCGACGGCATGGAATGCAGGTTCAAGTGCCAGACCACGCCGAAGTGCTCGACGGCCGCTTCGATCTGGCGCCACAGCACGGCATGGTACGGCTCGTAATAGGTCTTGATGCGGTTTTCCAGCTCGCCCACCCAGAGTTTGCGGTCATACATGGGATGGCCGTTCACGCTGTGCCAGAACAGGCCATAGCCCAGCCTGGATTTCTCGGTCGGATGCACTTCGCTGGTCCAGGGCTCGGCCAGGATGTTGGGATCGATGTCGTCGAGTTCGCGGTTCACATCCACGTAGCTGCGCGGGAAGTCGGCGCACAGCAGCGTGCCGCCGTGGCGCGGAACCGAATCCCACAATGCGTCGATATGGGCGTCTTCGGCCCAGCGCAGCACGGAAGCCGGCAGCACGGTCTGGAAATCGGCGGGATACGTGCTGCCGCTGTGCGGAGAATCGCATACCAGCGGTATGGCCTCGACGGTCGGCGTGAGCAGGCGATAGGGTTCAAAATCCGAATCCGCGAATTTCATGCGATCTCCTGTCGTTCTGGTTTTATGTTTCGCAAGGCCGGCCCGGGCGGCCGTTTTCCACGCGATTATGGCTGATGATTCATCGCCCGTGACTGATCCCTGCGATGGAAAATCGTAACCTGCCAGATACAAAAGGACTGCGCGGCGCGCCGCATTCGTTCCCGGAGCCGGGGCGCCCGCTTGCCGCCCGGAGTGCTCAGAGCTTCCCCGGAACGAAAGAAATGCCGGGATGCAAAGACCGCCTGACCCGCTGCTGGATGAGAAGCGATATTTCCGATGCCGCCGCGGAAAGCAGGCGGTCCCTGCGGCGGCAGAGGGCGATCCTGCGCAAGGGAACCGGATTGCTCAATCGGCAGGTGGCCAATCCATCGAGATTCATTTCCAGCAACGCCGTAAGCGGCATGACGGCCACGCCCAGACCCGCCCTGACCATGCTGAGCGCCGTCTGCAGGCTTGCGACTTCATACGCCGGCTCGTCGGACAGGCCGTTTTCCAGCAGCGCCTCGGCAATCGTCCGGCGTGTGCTGGAATGATGCGTCATCAGGATGAGCGGCACCCGCCCTATTCTCTTCCATGTCTGGCGCGCTTTACCCGACAACGGATGGCCGGCGGGCATGACCGCCACCAGCTCTTCGGCGAAAAGCGTCTCGAACGACAGATCCTGCGAGGCCGGCACGTGGGCGCATACGGAAAACTCGACCTTGCTCTGCAACACCATGTCGAGCAGATCGGCATTCTGCGCTTCACGCATGCTCACGGTCACCTGGGGATACTGCCGCTGGAGGTCGCCCATGGCCGGAACCACGTATCCGCTGGCCAATGAGGGCAGAGCCCCCACCGACGCGTGCCCCTTTTCCAGGCGGCTGATGGCCTGGGCGTCCAGGCAGGCTTCCTCGATGGCCATGAGCCCGCTTCGCATCTTGAACATCAATGAATGCCCGGCGTGGGTCAGCACGACCTTGCGCGTCGTCCGGTCGAACAAACGCACATCCAATGCCGTTTCCATTTCGCGGATCAATTGCGAAAACGCCGATTGCGTCACATGGAGCTTCTGGGCCGCGCGTGAAAAGGACAAGGAATCGGCCGCGGCCAGAAAGCCCTCGACCTGACGCAAGGTTACGCGCATCCGCATTCTTTAGCTCATCTACATAATGAATAAAGAAATGTCGATTGTACTCATGAATACCCGAATCTATATTCACGTAGCCCTCCCGGGCTTACGCCATATCAAAACAATATGGAGACAACACATGAAACACATCCGAAAACGCGCCGCACTAATGGCCGTCCTCTCCGCCGTGCTGCTTGCGCCGCCGACGGCCGCCCTCGCCGAATGGAAACCTGAACGCCCGATCAGGCTCATTGTCCCGTTTGCGCCCGGCGCGGCCACCGACATCAGCGCGCGCACGATATCCGAACATGTCGCCGCCACGCTGGGACAGCCCGTGGTAATCGAGAATCAGGGCTCGGCCAGCGGCATGGTGGGCACCGAGGCGGGCGCTCGCGCCGCGCCCGATGGCTACACCTGGACACTTGCCCACGATCCTCCCTTTACCATCCTTCCGCATGTGCGCGAACTCAGATACGACCCCCTCAACGATTTCGAGCCCGTGAGCATGATCGCCACCATTCCCATGGTGCTGGTGGTGCGGCCCGGCCTGCCTGTCGACAGCATTCAGGAACTGATCGACGCGGCCCGCGCCAACCCCGGCAAGATGACGATCGCTTCATCCGGAACAGGCGCCACTTCCCACCTGGCGTCCGAGCTGTTCAAGTATGAAACCAAGGTGGATATCCTGCATGTGCCGTATAAAGGCCAGGCCCAGGCCGTATCGGACGTACTGGGCGGACAGGTGGACATGGTCTTCAGCTCCTTCGGCCCGGTCGTGCAGCATATTCATGGCGGCAGACTGAAGGCTCTCGGCGTTTCCGTCGAAAAACGCTATGCAAGCATGCCGGATGTGCCCACGATCGCGGAAGCCGGCGTGCCCGGTTTCGAATTCAGTGTCTGGACGGGCATTGCCGTACCGGCCGGCACGCCCCGCGACATTCGCGAGCGGATCCACGAAGCGGTGACAAAAGCGCTGGCCGCCCCCGATGTGCGCGAACGCTTCGACACGCTGGGCTTCGTCCCGGGCGACGGCGATGCCGGGGCGCTGCGCAAAAAGATACATGGCGATTACGCCAAATGGAAACACGTCATTCACACCGCGGGCATCCCGATGCAATGAGACCCACACAATGAAGCAACTGACATTCAACCAGATCGACCTGGAAACGGAATTCGTGAGCTATGGCCGCACCGTTACCGAAACCGACATCGTCCAGTTCACCAATCTCGCGGGCCTGAAGTTGCCGATCTTCATCGACGCGGAACACTGCCGCCGGCACAGCCCGTTCGGCGAGCGCATCGCCCCGGGCCTGCTGATACAGGCGTTCGCGGCCGGGATGATAGAAGAGCTCATGGGCCCTCACACCATCGCCGCGCTGGGCTTCGGCAAATCCGTCTTTTCAGGGCCGACACGCATAGGAGACACTTTGTATACACATTCACGCGTCGCTTCCAAGCGCCTGACCGCAACCCCGGGACGCGGCATCATCGACATAGCCATCCGTGTGCTCAACCAGCGCCAGGAAACCGTCATGCAGACATCCTACACACTCATGATGCATGCGGACGCGCAGTCATGAGCGACACTCAGGAGACAAGACATGATCCATAGACGGACCTTTCTCACCATTGCGGCGGCTCTGGCCGCGTCATCCATGGCCGGCCCGCTGCGGGCACAGAGCTGGCCGGCCCGGCCCATACGCCTGGTGATCCCCTTCGGGGCGGGCGCCGCCAGCGACATGGTGGCCAGACGCCTGGGCGACCGCCTGCAGGCATCGCTGGGGCAGCCCGTGATTGTGGAAAACAAGGCGGGAGCCTCCGGGCAGATTGCGGCGGAAATGGTGGCCAAAGCCCCCCCTGACGGCTATACGCTTTTTCTCACTTCCAATACCACGCACTCCGCAAACCCTTTTCTGTTCAAGACACTCAACTACGACCCGGTGAAGGATTTCACTCCCATTGCCCGAGTCTGCGACTTTCCTTTCGTGCTGGTGGTTCAATCCGCTCTGCCCATACACAGCGTCCAGGAACTGGTGTCCTATGCCCATCGAACCGAAGGCACCAATTACGGTTATGGCAACAGTACGGGCCAGATAGCGGGCGCCGCGTTCAGCCGGCTGACCCGGATGAACTCCCTCGCGGTGCCCTACAAAAGCGTACCGCAGGTCGTGGTCGACCTGCTGGGCGGCAGGGTGCAGTTTGCCTTCGTCGATATCGCCAATGCCCTCCCCCATATCCAGGCCGGCACGCTCCGGGCGCTTGCCGTCTCCAGTGCGAAACGCAGCGCCTTGATGCCCGACCTGCCCACCATCACCGAACAGACCGGCCTGCCGGATTTCGACCTGACCGCCTGGGGCGCGGTCTTCGGTCCGGCCGATTTGCCCGCCCCGATCGTCGCGCGTCTGAACACCGAGCTGACCCAGATCACCACCGACCCGGTTTTCCGGGAACAATTGCGGCAGGCGGGCGTGGAGGCGCAGTCCAGCACGGCCGAGGAACTGCGTGTTTTCGTCGAGCGACAACTCACTGTCTGGGGAATGAAGGTCAAAGATGCCGATATCCAACCCGCATGATCACAGTATCGGCAACGGCCCGTTGGCCGGCTGCCGGCTGATCGACTTCAGTCAGGGAGTCGCGGGCCCTTCCTGCGCCATGCTGCTGGCCGATCTGGGGGCCGACGTCATCAAGATAGAGCCGCCCGAAGGGGATTGGGCGCGCGGCGTCGGCCATCAGGTCGCGCCCGGGGAAAGCAGCGCGCATCTCAGCCTGAACCGCAACAAGCGCAGCCTCTGCCTGGACCTCAAGCACCCCGAAGGGGGCAAGCTGGCCGTACGGCTCGCGCAAGGCTGCGATATCGTGGTGCAGAACCTGCGGCCCGGCGTCCTGGAAAAATTCGGACTGGGCTACGACGCCCTGGCCGCCGCCAACCCCCGGCTCATCTATGCCAGCATCTACGGCTTCGGCGACGCCGGGCCGTTGGCGGGCGCGGCAGCCACCGACAGCACGATGCAGGCCTTCGGCGGGCTGATGAGCATCAACGGCGACAGCGACGGCCCGCCGCTGCGCATGGGAAACATGGTCTCCGACATGCTGGCCGGCAGCTATCTGAGCCAGGGCGTGCTGGCGGCCATGCTGTCGCGGCACCACACGGGACGTGGGCAGCGCGTGGACGTCAGCCTGCTCGACGCTCTGATGGCCTTCCAGGCTCCGCCCATCATGGAATACGTCCTTACGGGCCAGGTGCCCCGGCGCAGCGGAAGGCAGCACCCGATGATCGTTCCGTCGGGCACCTATGCGGTCCGGGACGGTTTCATCACGCTGGTGGCGACGCAGCCGCTATGGCCCCGGCTCTGTGCGGCCATGGGGCGGCCCGGGCTCGCGGACGATGTCCGGTTCGCGAATGCGGAAGCTCGTCTGAGCAACCGGGAGCCACTGCAGGAAATCATCGTTCCATTCTTTGCGCGCCTCAGCCAGGCTGAAGTCGCGCGGCTGGCGCGGGAACATGATCTGGTCATTTCGCCCATCAATGACTATGCGGCGCTGCTCGGCCACGAGCAGGTGGCCGCCAACGGGTTGATGCGCCATTGGGAACACCCGGCGGCGGGTTGCGTGACGGATGTGCGCAACCCCGTGCGCTACAGCGGCATCGAGGCTTCATGGGCGGCGCCCCCCTTGCTCGGCGAACACACCCGGCAAATCCTTGCCACGGAACTCGGGCTGTCCGACGCGGAAATCGACGGTCTGGCCGCCAGCGGCGCCATCGTCGAAAGTGGCGCGGCGGCACCGCCGGCGCCCTGACCGCGCCCCGGCCGGCGCCCCGCCATGCAAAACACCCCGAAGGCCGGATACCTCCGGCTTTCGGGGTGGCGAAGCCAGAGCCCGGCAGCCGGGCCCCGAACCGCTTACTTCGACTTCAGGATCATATATTCGACAGCCGCCTGCAGGGTGGCATCGTCGGCCTGGGTGGCGCCGCGCGGCGGCATGGCGCCCTTGCCGTTGATGGTGACTTGCATCAGCGCATCCATGCCTTTTGCCGTCAGGGCGGACCATCTGGCCTTGTCGCCCACTTTCGGCGCATTGGCCACACCGGCCATATGACAGGCCAGGCATGCGGTGTTGTACAGCTTTTCTCCGGCAGGGTTGATGGTTTCACCGGCCGCCGATGCCAGGGCAGGAACCATCCCTGCCACAAGGATGGCGACCGATGCGAACTTGGCTGAACGCTTGAACATGTATGGTTTCTCCTTGTATTCGTTCACATCGGATCGCGTTTACCTGCTTACTTGCCTTCAGGGATGGGATGCGGCGCCTTGACCTGAGTCATCAGGTCGTGGTCCCATTCACCCTCCACCACGAAGTGGCCCGAAGCGCCCAGCTCGAAAGCCTCGATGAGGTTGTGGTTGACGTAGGCATATACACCGGGCTGCTTGAAGGTGTAGAGTGCCGCGCCTGCCGTACCCCCCGGGATGAACCAGGTTTCCATGTCGCGCAGCGGCGGGTTGTTGAACTTGCCGTGTTCCCAGACCCAGTCGCCGTGCCCGCCGATCAGATGGGGACGCGTGTCGCGGTTGGCCTGCGAGTGGATGATGAGCACGGTTTCGCCCACGTTGGCCTTGAGCGCGCCTTCGCCCGTCAATGCACCGACCTTGCCGTTGAAGACGATGTGGGTGGGCGTCAGCGTGCGCATGGCTTTCACTGTTTCGCCGTAGCTTTCGGCCAGTGTGGCAAAGTCTTTGTAGTTCCCCTCTTCATCCTTGGGGATGTAGAGATCGAATTCGCCCACCGTGTAGGCACGGTCGTAGCTCAGCGATTTGCCTTCGACGTCCTTCAGGCCGTCACGCGGCAGCACCATGATGGTGCCGCTCATGCCGGTCACCACATGCCAGGGCACCATGCCTTCCGGCGCGCAGTGGTAGATGAAGGTGCCGGCGCGGTCGGCCTTGAAGCGCAGCGTGGCCTGCTCGCCCGGGTTCACGTCGGTCAGCTTTGCGCCGCCCAGCGCGCCGGTGGCCGAGTGGAAGTCCACGTTGTGCGGCATCATGTTGGATTTGGGATTGACCAGGGTGACTTCAACGTAGTCGCCCTCATGCACCACCAGCGTGGGGCCGGGCATGGAGCCGTTGAAGGTCATGGCCTGCAGCGTCGTGCCCTTGTCGTCGATGACCATCTTCTTTTCTTCGATGACCAGTTCGAATTCGACCACGCGCGGTTCGGCGGACACTTTCTGTTCGTGGGCGTGCACCATCGGGGGTGCCACGAGATCGACCTTCACGCGTTCCAGGGAATCGACCGAGGAGGCGAAGGCGGAGGTTCCGCCCATTACAGCGGCGAGAACGGCGGCGAGTACGGTTGGACGGAAGGCTTGCATGACTGCTCCTTGTGGTTGGATGTGACGTTTTGTCTACGGCTCTATTTCACCCCAGGTAGCAAATTGCTTCTTTGTGCCACAACAAACTCGGAGCATGATTTCCAGGGTTAACCCGAGGGGAGCCGTGCCGCCAGGCATGCCCGAGCGGATCCGGCCCCGGCACGGTATGATGGAACAAGACACCATGCGTGAACATACTTTCATCTTCATCGCCGCCTGCTTTTGCCTGCTGACGCTGAACCGGCTGCTGCTCGCAGCCTGGCAGTGGCCGCGCGTGCGGGCCGCCGGCGGCCTGTGGCCGATCGTCAAAGGGGGATTCCGCATCGACGCGGCCCAGATAGCCATGCTGGCGGGCATCCCCGTCATACTGGGGCCGTGGGTGGGCCATCATGTTTTCGCCGATGCGATCACGGCAACATGGTTTTTCGTGGCGTGGTTCCTGCTCGTGCTGCTGGAGGCCTCCACGCCGCAATTCATCGTCGAATACGATACGCGCCCCAACCGCCTGTATTTCGAATATCTCAGACACCCCAGGGAAGTGTCCGGGATGCTGTGGAAGGGCTACAAGCTCGCCATCGTCGTGGCATTGACGCTCATCGTTCTATTGACCTGGGCGGGGTATCTGCTTTTCGGCCATGTCCATGCCGATTCGCCGCTTTCATGGCGGCAGCAGGCGTTGTACACCCTCGTCGCCGTACCGCTGATCTTCCTTGCCATTCGCGGCACCTTGAGCCACAGGCCCATCAACCCGTCCAGCGTGGCGTACTGCGGCGACGGCATGCTCAATACCCTGCCGCTGAATTCGCTCTACAACGTTCTGTACGCCATATACAGCATGAAGAACGAGCGGTCGGCCGCCGATGTCTATGGCAAGCTGCCCGATGCGGAGGTAAGCCGCGAAGTGAACCGCTGTGCCAGCATCAGGCCGACCAGCGAGGATATTCCATCGCTTCACCTCCAGGAACCTCTGCGCAAAAGACCCAGGCCACTGAACGTGGTGATGATCGTCGAAGAAAGCCTGGGCGCCCAGTATGTCGGAGGCCTCGGCGGCCGCGGCCTGACACCGAACATGGACGAACTGATGCGGCAAGCCTGGAACTTCAGCCGCGCCTACGCAACGGGAACCCGCTCCGTACGCGGCCTGGAAGCGCTTGTCGCGGGTTTTCCGCCCACCATATCGGACGCCGCCCTGCGCCTCTCCGGGGCACAGCGCAATTTCTACACGCTTGCCCAGACGCTCAGGCAGCATGGCTACCGGTCACGCTTCGTCTACGGCGGGGAAGCCCATTTCGACAACATGAAGAGCTTCTTCCTGGGCAATGGTTTCGACGAACTGCACGATATCCATTCTTTCGGGAAGCCCGCATTCGTGGGAACCTGGGGGGCATCCGATGAGGACATGTTCAACAAGCTGGACAGGCTATTGAGCGACCCGCCCGATCACCAGCCGACATTCACCCTGGCGTTCTCGGTAAGCAATCATTCGCCCTGGGAATATCCGGAAGGAAGAATAAAAGTGGACGGCGATCCGGCAACGATCGAAAACACCGTGCGCTACGCGGATTGGGCAATGGGCCGTTTCTTCGAACAGGCCAGGGCGTCGGAATACTGGAAAGATACGGTATTCCTGGTCGCGGCGGATCATGATTCCCGCGTGTTCGGCGCGAACCTCGTTCCCTTGCGGCATTTCCATATTCCCGCCTTCATCCTCGGCGCCGATGTGGCTCCGCGCCAGGATACGCGCATCATCAGCCAGATCGACCTGCCGGCCACCCTGCTTTCATTGATCGGCATTCGCAGTGAACACCCGATGATCGGACACGATCTCACCCTTCCCGGCGGCGGCGGCCGGGCCATGATGCAGTATGGGGAAAACTACGGGTATCTCAAGAACGAGGCGCTGCTCGTTCTGGAACCGCATCGGCCGGCCAGCCAGTACCTGTATTCAGCCCCCGCGTCCTATACGCCCCGGCAGGTCGACAGCTTGTTGCTCAAAGAAGCATTGAGCCACGTTCTTTGGCCCGCCTGGGTATACAAGAACCACGCCTACACCCTGCCGCAGCTGCGTGCCAGGCAAGCGGCGCCGGCCCTTTCATGAAATCGCGTCCAAAGCCGCCGCCCGGGCCGCTCCGCCATGTATTCACCGTATAAAAGCAAAGGCGGGCTTTCCCGCCTGATCAAGGCGCTGGGCTATTCAATGAAGGGGCTGAAGACCGCCCTCAGGCATGAAGCCGCCTTCCGGCAGGAACTGCTGCTGACGATCGTGCTCATTCCGCTGGCGCTATGGGTGAGCCGGAACCTGCTCGAAGCCGTGCTGCTGATAGGTGTACTGGTCTTCGTATTGATCGTCGAGCTGCTGAATTCCGCGCTGGAAACCCTCGCCGATTCGATCACCATCGAGCACCACCCGCTGATAGAGCGTGCCAAAGACCTCGGAAGCGCGGCCGTACTGCTGTCCATCGGCCTTGCCGTGCTGGTCTGGGCCGGCGTGATCTGGGCGTAAGCCGTCCTGGCCGTTGTTCCGGAGCCGTCGGACTGCCTCGCAAGCCATGAGCGATGCCGCTTCCGCCCAAGCGGGAAACTCCACACTGCGCGCAGGGATATGGGTGATAGAATGAACACCCCGAACCCGCCGGACCCGGAGATGAGCACCAGCATCCCCCGTTCTCTCGTCAAGAATCTCGATCTCTTCCGGGCCGTCCCCGACAAAGATCTGGACACCGTGCTTGCCATTGCTCAGCCCATGCGCCTGAATGCGGGGGATGCCGTTTTCCAGCAGGGCCAGAACGCCGAGCACTTCTTCATCCTGCTGCATGGCCACCTCAAGGTCATGCAGACCACATCCGAGGGCGAGCAGGTCATGGTCCGCTACGTCATTCCCGGCGAAGTCTTCGGCATTGCCAAGGCCATGCGGCGGCCCACCTACCCCGCGACCTGCCTGGCCGTCGAAGAAAGCATCGTCCTGGGCTGGCCTTCCACCGAGTGGGACCACTTCATGACCGGCAATCTGCAGTTCGCCGCCAACGCGCTGCAGACGGTCGGCCAGCGGCTGCAGGACGCCCACGCGCGCATCCAGGAACTGTCCACCGAAGAGGTCGAACAACGGGTCGCCCGCTGCATCCTGCGGCTGGTCGATTCATCAGGCGAAAAAACCGAAGAAGGCGTTTCCATCAACTTCCCGATCACCCGCCAGGAAATCGCCGAAATGACCGGCACCACGCTGCACACGGTAAGCCGGCTGCTGAGCGCCTGGAAAGACCGCGGCCTGGTCAACACGGGCCGCAAGCGCGTCACCGTACTCAAGGTGGATGACCTGATCCGCCTGGCGGAAGGCGGCCAGGCCGGCGCCGGCCAGGATGCGTCGGCACGCAGACGGAACCCGGTGCAGCCGCTCTGACCCCGGCATTGCGCCGCCGCGCCCGGCATGCGTCAGGGCCGCGTGTCGCGCACCAGCCTGATCCCCAGATTGGCCGGCGGGATGCCCACCGAGCAGGCACCGCCCTTGGGGTCGCGTATGAAATCCGTGATCAGGCTGTAGTGCGAACCGGCAACCACCCGCACACCGCAGTTCTCGTTGGGCGGCAGCATCGAGTTGCCGTCTTCGTCGAGATACTCGCGAACGTGGCAGGTGTCGGTCCATTCCCACACATTGCCGCCCAGGTCCTGCACACCGGCCGCGTTGACGCCGAAGCTGCCAAAGGGCTTGGGAACGGCGTCTTCCGAAACCTTGCGCTGGGCTTCCAGCGCGTACTCGGCCAGCCAGCGCTGGGCGGGGTTGTCGGAGTCGTAGAGGTCAAGGCGCATTTCTTCCTTGTAGGCTTCGCCCGCGGCATACAGCCATTCCGCGTAGGTGGGCAGACGGTAGCTGCCGCCGGCCCGCCCGCTGTACCACTTCGCGTAATCGGTGGCGTCCTGCCAGCTCACCCCCACCACCGGACGATCGGGCGCCACCGCGCCGCGCAGTGACTTGTCGAGCGGCCGACAGCCCTTGTCGCGCACGCATTCGGCATATTCGGCCTGGCTCACCTGGCGCTTCATGATGTGTACGGGCTGATCGAAGCGGGCCGTCATCCGCCTGGGGGCGACCGGCCTGCCGTTCATCAGCCCTTCGGCGGTCGAGTAGTATTCCACCTGGCCGGGCGCGATGGCGACGAACAGGTCTTCGGGGGCCCCGGCGGCGAACGCCTGCGGGCCCGGGTACGCGCCCAGGGCAAGGGCGGCAAAGCCGCCGGCGGCGGCCAGGCGGGACATGGCGGAGACGATCGTGGGCAAACGCATGGCGGTCCTTGTCTTCTCGCGGGCCGCCTTGCGCGGCCCGCCATGACTTCATTGGACTACAACGGTGCCATGCGGTCTTTGTGCCAGGACAAGTTCAAACGTGAACCACACGGAGGCGGCACGGCCTATTCGATGGCCTTCACCATGTCCTCGACCACTTTCTTGGCGTCGCCGAAGACCATCATGGTCTTGTCCATGTAGAACAGTTCATTGTCCAGGCCGGCATAGCCGGCGGCCATGGAGCGCTTGTTCACGATCACGGTCTTGGCCTTGTAGGCTTCCAGGATGGGCATGCCGTAGATGGGCGTGCCCTTCTGCAGCGCGGCAGGATTGACGACGTCGTTGGCCCCCAGGACGATGGCCACATCGACCTGGCCGAACTCGCCATTGATGTCGTCCATCTCGAACACCTGGTCGTAGGGCACCTCGGCCTCGGCGAGCAGCACGTTCATATGCCCGGGCATGCGTCCGGCCACCGGGTGAATGGCATATTTCACGGTGACGCCCGCTTCCGTCAGCTTCTCGGCCAGTTCCTTGACGGCATGCTGCGCGCGCGCGACGGCCAGGCCGTAACCCGGCACGATCACCACCGTTTCGGCATTGCCCAGGATGAAGGCGGCATCGTCCGCGCTGCCGCTCTTCACGCTGCGCTGCTCTTGCGCGCCGGCGGCGGCGCTGCCGCCATCACCGCCGAAGCCGCCCAGAATCACATTGAAGAACGAGCGGTTCATGGCCTTGCACATGATGTAGCTCAGAATGGCGCCCGACGAGCCCACCAGTGAACCGGCGATGATCAGCATGCTGTTGTTCAGGCTGAAGCCGATGCCCGCGGCCGCCCAGCCCGAATAGCTGTTGAGCATGGACACCACCACCGGCATGTCGGCCCCGCCGATCGGGATGATCAGCAGCACGCCCAGCGCGAAGCCCAGGGCGATGACCAGCATGATGTCCATCCAGCTCTGCGAGTGCCAGAAGCCGAAGATGAAGAAGGCCGAAGCCAGCCCCAGCGCGGCATTGAGCAGGTGCTGGCCCTTGAACTGCACGGGCGCGCCCTGGAACAGGCGGAACTTGTACTTGCCGCTGAGCTTGCCGAAGGCGATCACCGACCCGGTGAAGGTCACAGCGCCGATGAAGGCGCCCAGCGCGAGTTCCACGCGGTTGCCGCCGGGTATGGGCCCGCCGGGTTCAGCGATCTGGAATGCCCAGGGCTCGGCCACCGCCGCCACCGCAATGAACACCGCGGCCAGGCCGATCATGCTGTGCATGAAGGCCACGAGTTCCGGCATCTTGGTCATTTCGACGCGCCGGGCCATCATGGTGCCGACCGAGCCGCCGACCAGCAGCCCGAGCAGCACCCAGCCCAGGCCCAGAGGCGTGGCGGCGAGGGTGATGATCAACCCCGCCGTTGTCAGCATGGCGATGGCCATGCCGACCATGCCGAAGATGTTCCCACGGATGGAGGTCGTGGGATGGGACAGGCCCTTGAGGGCCTGGATGAAGCAGACCGACGCGATCAGGTAGAGAAAGACGACGAGATTCATGCTCATTTGGCGGCTCCTTCGCGGGCGCCCGGTGCCTTGCGTTCCTTCTTCTTGAACATTTCGAGCATGCGGCGCGTCACGAGAAAGCCCCCGAAGACATTGACCGCGGCCAGCGCCACCGCCAGCACCCCCATGGTTCTGCCCAGGGAGGTTTCAGTCAGCGCCGCGGCCAGCATCGCCCCGACGATGACAATGGCGGAAATCGCGTTGGTGACCGCCATCAGCGGTGTATGCAGGGCCGGCGTGACGTTCCAGACGACGTGATAGCCGACATAAATGGCCAGCACGAAGATGATCAGGTTCATCAGGAGTGGCGAGATCGATTCCATGGATTTGTGACCTTTCAGTAACGCTTCATTGGTTGAATTGGCTGGCCTGGCGGGCTTCCCGCGGCCGGTGCGGGCTCACGACCTGAGCACCTGCCCCGACTGGGTCATCAGGCAGGCGGCGACGATGTCGTCGTCCATGGGCACCTGCACCGCGGCGGCCTCGGCCGGCAGCACCAGCTTGAGGAAATCGAGGACGTTGCGCGCATAGAGGCTGGAGCTGTCGGCCGCCACCAGGGCCGGCAGATTGGTATGGCCAATGATGAAGACGCCATGCTTCTGCACCGTGGCTCCGGCTTCGGTCAGGACGCAGTTGCCGTCGCTTCCGTTGGGGCCCCGGCCCGCCGCGAGATCGACGATCACCGAGCCCGGCTTCATGGATCGCACCATTTCTTCGGTGACGAGCACCGGCGCCGGCCGGCCAGGAATGAGGGCCGTGGAAATGACCGCGTCGGCCTGGGCCACGCGCTTGGCGACTTCGGCCTTCTGCCGGTCCAGCCAGCTCTGCGGCATGGGGCGCGCGTAGCCGCCCACGCCTTCGGCCGCTTCTTTTTCTTCCGCCGTTTCGTAAGGCACATCGATGAACTTGGCGCCCAGGGATTCGACCTGTTCCTTCACCGAGGGCCGCACGTCCGAGGCCTCGATCACGGCGCCCAGGCGCTTGGCGGTGGCGATGGCCTGCAGGCCGGCCACGCCGACGCCCAGCACCACCACACGGGCCGCCTTGATGGTGCCCGCGGCGGTCATGAGCATGGGGAAAAGACGCTGATACTGGTTGGCCGCAAGCATGACCGCCTTGTAGCCCGCCACGTTCGCCTGGCTGGAGAGGACATCCATGCTCTGTGCACGGGTGGTGCGCGGCGCGGCTTCAAGGGCGAAGGCCGTGAGGCCCGCCGCCGCCAGCCGCCCCAGGCCTTCGGCATCGAAGGGATTCAGCATGCCGACCAGCACCGCGCCGGATTTCATGCCCGCCAGTTCGGCTTCGCTGGGCGCCTGCACCTTGAGCACCAGTTCGGCGCCCAGCGCCGCCTGGGCATCGACGATCTCGGCGCCGACGGCGCGATAGGCATCGTCGACGGCGCTGGCCGCCAGGCCGGCACCCGATTGCACATGCACGGCATGGCCTTGCGCAACGAGTTTCTTGACCGTCTCGGGTGTCGCTGCCACCCGGGTCTCTCCAGCCGCCGTTTCGGCGGGTACGCCTATCCGCATGTTTGCTCCCGTGATTGAGCCGCCCAGTGTTTGGGCCGGCGAATCAGTTTGACACAAACCTTGAATATTTACACAAACTCAAGCGCGGGCGCAATGCCAAACCGGTGGAAAGAAAACAACCACGGAAAAAAGTACGGGGAAAACAGGCCGGGAGGGGTACTGCCGGCGGGAAAGCGGCAATACCCCGGACGGCGGCGGGTATCAGGCGCCGGCCGGATGGTGGCCCGCGGCATGCGCCTGCTGGTCGGCGTGATACGAGGACCGCACCATGGCGCCCACCGCCGCATGGGTGAAGCCCATGGCATAGGCTTCCCGCTCGAACATCTTGAAAGTGTCGGGATGCACGTAGCGCATGACCGGCAGATGATGTGCCGATGGCTGCAGATACTGGCCGATGGTCAGCATTTCGATATCGTGCTCGCGCATGTCGCGCATGACCTGCAGGATCTCGTCATCGGTCTCGCCCAGGCCGACCATGAGGCCCGACTTGGTGGGGACCGTGGGGCATATCGCCTTGAAATCCTTCAGGAGCTTGAGGGAATGCATGTAGTCGGCACCCGGCCTGGCCTGCTTGTAGAGGCGCGGCACGGTTTCGAGGTTGTGATTCATGACGTCGGGCGGCTGCACCTGGAAAATGTCCAGCGCGCGCTGCAGGCGGCCACGGAAGTCGGGCACCAGCACTTCGATGCGCGTCGAAGGGGAATGGTGCCGCACTTCGCGTATGCAGTCGGCGAAATGGGCCGCCCCGCCGTCACGCAGGTCGTCGCGGTCGACCGATGTGATGACGACATAGGACAGCCGCATGGCGCCGATGCTGCGCGCCAGATTGGCGGGCTCGTCGACATCCAGCGGATCGGGCCGGCCATGGCCGACGTCACAGAACGGGCAGCGGCGCGTGCACTTGTCGCCCATGATCATGAAAGTGGCCGTACCCTTGCCGAAGCATTCGCCGATGTTCGGGCAGGAGGCCTCTTCACAGACCGTGAACATATTGTTTTCACGGAGAATGCGCTTGATGTCGTGGAACCGCGACCCCGGCGCCGCGGCCTTCACGCGGATCCATTCCGGTTTCTTCAGGCGCTCGGCCTGAACGACCTTGATCGGGAGGCGCGACGTCTTGTCGGCGGACTTCTGCTTGGCGGAGGGGTCATAGGCTGCCGGGCGGACCGTGGGTTTGCGCTCGGCGGCCTGCTCATCGATTATGGACATACGCTTCCTGGCTGCGGGTGGTACCGGGCATTTTAGCGCGCCGGCGACGGCGGCTCATAATGCCCCCCTGCATTCACCGGCCTTTCCAGACCGGATCGCGCTTGTTGATGAAGGCGTCGATGCCCTCGAAAACGTCTTCGGCCATCATGTTGCCGGCCATGACCCCGGCGGCGTAGTCATAGGCCGCATCCAGGGCCATGCCGCGCTGCCGGTGGAACATTGCCTTGCCGGTGCGCACGGCCACCGGGCTTTTTGCGGCTATCGTCGCCACCAGCGCGTCGACGGCGGCATCCAGTTCCGCGGCCGGCACCGCGCGGTTGATGAGCCCGTGCCGGACGGCGTCCTCGGCGCCGATGAATTCGCCCGTGATCAGCATTTCGAAGGCCTTCTTGGCCGCCACATTGCGCGACAGCGCCACGGCCGGCGTCGAGCAGAACAGGCCCACATTGATGCCCGACACCGCGAACTTCGCGGTATCCGCCGCGACCGCGAGGTCGCAGCTGGCCACCAGCTGGCAGCCGGCCGCGGTGGCCATGCCATGCACCTTGGCGATGACCGGCAGCGGAAAGCCGACGATGGACTGCATCAGCCGGCCGCACTGGCCGAAAAGCCGCAGGTAATAGTCGTGGTCGCGATTGGCCTGCATCTGCTTGAGATCGTGGCCGGCGCAGAAGGCGCGGCCCGAAGCCTCTAATACGGCGCAGCGCAGGGATTCGTCGCCGGCCGCCTCATCGAGGGCGTCCTGCAATGCGGCGAGCACGTCTTCGGACAGGGCGTTGAACTTCCCCGGACGGTTGAGCGTCAGCGTCAGCACGCCCTGTGCAAGCCTGCCGGTGACCGGCGGTTCCATCGTATCCATGATCGTCTCCTTTGTTGCATCGGCCCGCGCGGCAGGCGCCGTACCGGGCACGTTCATCATTCCTCGAAAACGGCATCCAGGCGCCCCATCAGGCGATCCGCCGCCTGCGTCAGGGTGCATGATATCCCGCAACGGCGCAGATCAACCGTGGGAAGCCCCTCGTAGCCACAGGGATTGATGCCCGAGAAGGGCGCCAGATCCATGTCGATGTTCAGGGACAGCCCATGATAGGCCCGGCCATTGCGTATCTTGATGCCTAGCGCGGCGATCTTGGCCAGCTGCGCCCCGCCGGGATCGTAGGCGCCGCGCCCCGCATCATAAGGAGCGTAGACACCCGGCGCGCCGGCTTTGCGGCCGGCGCCGGACAGCCCGAGATCGGCCAGCGTGCCGATGATGGCGTCTTCGAGCATCTCGACGTATTCCTTCACGAACACGCCGCGGCGGCGCAGATCGAACAGGCAATAGGCCACCAGCTGGCCCGGCCCATGATAGGTGACCTGCCCGCCGCGATCGCAGTGGACGACCTCGATGCCCCCGGCATCGAGCAGGTGCTCTTGTCTGCCCGCCTGCCCCAAAGTGTAGACGGGCGCATGCTCGACCAGCCAGACTTCGTCGGGCGTGTCCGTATCGCGCGCTTCGGTGAATTCCTTCATGGCTTCCCAGACGGGAAGATAGGGAGCGCCTTCCGGCAGCCAGCGGTATTCCATGGCTACGCTACAGGACGACGCTCACCATGGGATGCCCATGCAGGCCGCGGTACAGCTCGTCGAGCTGCTCGCGCGAGGTGGCGCGCACGGTGAAGGTCACGCTCAGATAGTTGCCCGCCTTGCTGGCGCGCATTTCCACCGTGGCCGGGTCGAAGCCGGGGTCGTGGCGCTGCACGACTTCTGTCAGCACCTGTGCGAAATCGGGATGCGCCCTGCCCATGACCTTGATGGGAAAGTCGCAGGGGTATTCGATCAGGGATTCCTCGGGCGGTATGTCTTTCATTTGAAAACCGTGGTCGGAAAATTCACAAGGCGGCGATCGCCGCATCGTAGGCGGCTCTGAGGCGTGCATATACCGGGCCCGGCCTGCCGTCCGCCACGGGCCGGCCTTCGAAGCTGAGGATGGGCAGCACTTCCTTGGTGGCCGACGTGAGCATGAGCTCGTCGGCGGTTGCCACTTCTTCCCGGGTAATGGGCCGCGCCTGGAAGAGAATGCCGCAACCGCGGGCGAGTTCTTCCATCAGGCCGTAGCGTATGCCTTCCAGGATCAGGCTGCCGCGCGGCGGGGCCAGCAGGACGCCGCCCTTCACCACCCAGATGTTCGCGGCGGCCCCTTCGGTAAGATGCCCGTCGCGGAACTGGATGGCCTCGTCCACGCCGGCCTCGACGGCCGCCTGGCGGGCCAGGACATTGCCCAGCAGCGATATCGACTTGATGTCGCAGCGCAGCCACCGCTGATCGGGAATGGCGATGGCGCTGAGCCCCTGCTCGCGCAGGCCGGCACCGGGCCGCTTGAAGGGCGACACCATGCAGAACACCGTGGGCGTGATGCCTTGCGGAAACGCATGATCGCGCCTGGCGACACCGCGCGTGACCTGGATGTAGACCACGCAGTCGCCCAGGCCCGACCTGGCGATGAGTTCGCGGACGATGCCTTCCCAGTCGGCCCGGCGCAGCCCGCAGACGATGCCGATGGCTGCCATGCTGCGCTCCAGCCGCGCCAGATGCTCGCCCATGCGAAAGGGCCTGCCTTCATAGGCCGGAACCACATCGTAGATACCATCCCCGAAGATGAAACCCCGGTCCAGTACCGGGACGCGGGCGTCGCCCAGCTTCAGGTATTCGCCATTCAGGTAAACAATGGCGTCGTGATCGACATCAGGAATCATGGACGGTTCCGGCTCATTCGAACAACAGGCGGATCTTGTCGTAAATGCGGCCAAAGAAACCGGCCTGCGCCACATCGTCCAGCACATGCAGCGATTCGCGGCGCAGGACATGGCCATCCAGTGACAGCGAGACTTCGCCCACCTGGGCACCCTTCTTCAGCGGTGCGATCAGCGGCTGGCCGTACTGGGCCACCGGACGCACCTGGTCGGCCTTGCCGCGCGGCACGGTCACCCACACCGGCGTCTCGGAGCCCAGGCCCACGGTCTCGGCATCGCCCTCCCATACGCGGGCGGTGACCATGGCGCGCTCGTTGTCGTACAGCTTGACGGTATCGAAGTTCTGGAAGCTCCAGTTCAGCAGCTTCAGGCTGTTCTCGGCCCGGGCCGAATCGCTCGCCGAGCCGACCAGCACGGTCAGCACCCTGCGGCCTTCGCGCTGCGCCGTGGCGATCAGACAGTAGCCCGCCGACTTGGTATGGCCCGTCTTCAGGCCGTCGACCGTGGGATCGGCCCACAGCAGGCGATTGCGGTTGTTCTGCTTGATGTTGTTGTAGCTGTATTCCTTCTGGCTGTAGTAGTGCAGATACTGCGGAAAGCGGCTGATCAGGTTGGACGCCAGGGTGGCCAGGTCGCGCACGGTGGTCAGATGGTCGGGATGCGGCAGGCCGGGGGAATTGGTGAACACGGTGTCGTTCAGGCCCTGGCGCCCGGCCTCTTCGTTCATGAGCGCGACGAAGGCGGATTCGCTGCCGGCGATGGCCTCGGCCAGCGCCACGGTGGCGTCATTGCCCGACTGCACGATCAGGCCCTGCAGCAGATCGTGGACGGACACCTGCGTATTGGGCTTGATGAACATGCGCGAACCTTCGGTGCGCCATGCGTTCTCGGAAACGTGGACGGTCTGTTCGAGCGTCAGGCGCTTGGCGTCCAGCGCCTCGAATACGAGATAGGCCGCCATGATCTTGGTCAGCGATGCCGGCTCTATCCTTTCGTCGAGGTTGTGGCCGGAAATGATCTGGCCGCTGTTCATGTCCAGGCTGAGCCAGGCGCGCGCGCCCAGCGCCGGCGCGGGCACGCTGGCCAGTTCGCCCACCGGCGAAACGGCCTGGGCCACGACCGCCCCCGGCGTGGTGACGGCCGGGGTGGCGTCCTCGGCATGCGCAAGCGTGGCCGAAGCCAGCGCTAGGCCGGCGGCAAGAGAGGAAATCGAATTTATGAATATACGTGTGCGGGATGTCATCGGCATGGATCGGTTCGTATCCGTCGGGGAAGGGACGAATGTGAAGACTGGGCCATTATGGCAGACGGTGTCGCCATCAGGCCAGAGTACAAAGGCTTTGCCGCACCAGGCGCTTGAGCCCCGGCAGGCGACCATGGAAGAAATGCCCCGCATCGGGCATCACCACCATGGGCAGGCCGTGATTGCGCGCAAAGTCCATGGCTTCGGGCAGGGGTACGACATCATCGGCCTCGCCGTGGATCAGCACCGTGTCTTCGGGCACCTCCACTTCGCGGAAGCGGAAGCGGTCAACCGCGCTGCCCGCCAGCAGCAACAGATCGGGCGTGGTCTGCGACAGCGCCGCCAGCTCGGAATGCACCTGCGCCGCCACCGAAGTACCGAAGGAAAAACCCGCCAGCATCCACTGCCCGGACGCCAGATCGGGATACTGCGCCCCGAACTGCCCGACCAGGGCCAGCATGTCAGCGGTTTCCCCCCGCGCGCGATCGAATTCGCCGGCCGAGGCGCCGACCCCGCGGAAGTTCGGGCGCAGCGCCGCCAGGCCGTGTTCGACACAGGCGCGGGCAATCGTGGTCACCACCTTGTTGTCGCGGGTTCCCCCATGCAGCGGATGCGGGTGCAGCACCAGGGCCCAGCCCCGGGCCTCGCCCATGGGGCGGTCGAAAGCGCATTCGATGGCACCGGCTTCGCCGCGAAAAGTAAGGATTTCAGTGCGAACCTGCATGTTTCCAAATGAGTTATAACGGCAACCAATGCATTTTACGCCACGCGATCCCCACGACATGTCATCCGTCCCCCAACTGCCGCTGCCCATGCCCGAAGACATGCAGTCCCTGCTCCAGCGGAGGCTGCCGGAATTCCGCCGGGTCGAGTGGGTGGGCCGCACCACCTCGACCAACGCCGACCTGCTCGAACGCGCCCGCAGGGAATCGGGAGTCCTGGCGCGTCCCTGGCTGCTGGGCGCCCACCTCCAGGAACGCGGCCGCGGCCGCTCGGGCCGAAGCTGGCAGAACCGCACGGGCGCCAACCTGATGTTTTCCTGCGCCTTCGACGTTTTCCTGCCGCCGACCTCGCTGCCGACCCTCTCGCCCTATCTGGGCGTCGTGGCGTGCGAGGCCCTGCGCGGGGTGCTGGCCTCATCCAGCCGGCCCCTGCTCACCATGAAGTGGCCCAACGACATCCAGTGGCGCTTCGCCAAGCTGGCCGGCCTGCTGGTGGAAGCCACCCGGGCGGGCACCGCAAGGCAGACCGCCGATCACTACGTGGCCATCGCCGGCATCGGCATCAACCTGGACGATGCCCGCGCACTCAGCACCTCGCTGAACCGGCAGATCGCCGACTGGTCGGAAGTTTCCCGGGCGGACGGCGCGGCCTCGCGGCTGCGTCCCGAGCAGATGGTGATGCGCATCGCCCGCGCCTGGTATGAAAACCTGGCCGAAATCAGCTCGCGCGGCTTCGAAGACCTGCCCGCCCGGTACGCGCAGGTCGACAGCCTGGTGGGGCAGAAGGTGGACATCCTCGACAATGGGCGCATCATACGCACGGGCATTGCCATCGGCGTCAACGGCTCCGGCCAGCTCCTGCTGCGCGACACGGCGGGCGAACATGCCATATCCGTGGGCGAAGTCTCGGCCCGGGCATCATGAACGGCACCGGCATGATCCTGCTTATCGACGCCGGCAACACCCGCGTCAAGTTCGGCTGGCTCGAACCCGGGGGCATGCGGCGCGAGCCCGCGCCGCTGGCGCTGGCCCATGCCGAGCTCGATGGGCTGGCCGCATGGCTGGCGGCGCTTCCTGCCCGCCCCTCGGGCGCTCTGGGGGCGAGCGTCGCCGGTGCCGCCATGACGGCCGCGCTCGATGCGCTCATCGAACGGCACTGCCGCCTGCCCGTGCGGTGGCAGCACAGCACCGCCAGCGCCGGCGGGGTGCTGAACCTCTATGAAAACCCGGCCAGCCTCGGCACCGATCGCTGGATCTCGCTGATCGGCCTGGCCGCGCGCACACCGGCCGCCGCGCTGCTGGCCAGCTTCGGCACGGCGACGACCGTCGATACACTGGGGCCATCCCGCGAACGGGAAGGTGAAGGGGCGCCGGCCGGTCGCCGCTTCGAAGGCGGCCTGATCCTGCCCGGCCCCGAGCTGATGCGCCGCGCCCTGGCCAACGGCACCGCGGGCCTGCCCTATGCCGAGGGCGACAGCACCGGTTTCCCGCGCAATACGCACGCCGCCATCAGCAGCGGCATCGCGGCGGCGCAGGCCGGAGCCGTCCTGCGGCAATGGCGGTCCGCCATCGAAACCCTGGGCGAAGCGCCCGAGCTGTACTGCACCGGCGGGGGCTGGCCGCTGGTGGCCGGGGAGCTCGCGGCGGTGCTGGCGCGCCATCAGGCCGACCTGGGGCTGCCGGCGCAAGCCCCGCGCTGGCTGGACGCCCCCGTGCTCGATGGCCTGGCCAGCCTGGCGGCCGCCGCAACGGCATGAATGCCGCCCGCCGGCGCTCGCCCCTTCCCGAACGTCAGTTCAGCGTGCGCACCGGGGTGGCCAGGCGCGCCTCGCCGAACTCGACAATATGCTGGTTGCGCTCGGAAAGCATCCGCGGCGTGCGGCCTTCTTCGCTGGGTGGCGGCCCCATGAAGCCCTGCCCATAGCCCAGCACGGCCACATTGGCCAACAGCACCAGAAGAAACAGAAAACGCATGATCGCTGCCATAGACGATGTTTCCGTGCAGTGTAATGCAGATGGCGGCAATGTCCGCCGGCCGGTGATTTGCTACAGTAGGCGGCAATGGCATGACGTTTGCCGCAGCACGCCGCGGCAACAACCCATCCACCCACTCTCCGACAAATGAAACCCATACGCAAAGCTGTCTTTCCCGTTGCGGGCCTGGGAACCCGGTTCCTGCCAGCCACCAAGGCCATGCCCAAGGAAATGCTTCCTATCGTCGACAAGCCGCTGATCCAGTACGCTGTCGAAGAAGCCGTGGCGGCGGGCATCACCGACCTGATCTTCATCACCGGGCGCAACAAACGGGCGATCGAGGATCACTTCGATTCCATTCCCGAACTCGAAGCCGAACTGGAAGCCAAGAACAAGATCGCCCTGCTGGAAATCGTGCGCAATGTACTGCCGCCGCAGGTCAATTGCATCTACACGCGGCAGCCGGCGCCACTGGGGCTGGGGCATGCGGTGCTGTGCGCCGCCCCCATCGTCGGCAACGAGCCGTTTGCCGTATTGCTGGCCGACGACCTGATCGATTCACGGACTTCGGTCACCCAGCAGCTGGTGGAAGCCGCCCATGAACACAATGGCAGCGTACTGGCGATCCAGAAAATCGCCCCGGAACATTCCGACCGCTACGGCATCATTGCCGGCGACGCAGTGAACGACAAAACCACGCGTGTGAAAGGCATGGTGGAAAAGCCTGCGCCCGCCCAGGCGCCTTCTGATCTGGCGGTGGTGGGCCGCTACATCCTCGAACCCGAAATCTTCGAGCATCTGCGCAGGACGCAGGCCGGTGTGGGCGGCGAAATCCAGCTTACCGACGGCATCGCCAGCCTGATGCAGACCCGCGGCGTCTACGGGCTGCAGTACGAGGGCGTGCGCTATGACTGCGGCAGCAAGGAAGGCTTTTTCCGCGCCACCCTGGAACTCGGCCAGAAATACCACGGCCTGGAACCTTGATCACAAAGCCGGTGCAACCTCACGACGGCCGCCGCACGCCCCGCTCATTCGCGCGTACCGCCCGGTAGCCGTCCATGACGCGCTGAACGGCGCCGGCATGCTTGCGCACCCAGTCTTCGCCCGCTACGCCCATGCGCGTAAGGCGGCGCGGGTCTTCCAGCAGCTGCAGGGCCAACTGCAGGGCTGAATCGGCGTCCGGCGCGCGCAAGGCCGCCCCTTCATGGACGGCATCGCTGACGGCCTGCTCGAAATTGCGCGTATGCGGCCCGACGATGACAGGCACGCCCACCGCGCAGGCCTCGATGAGATTCTGGCCGCCGTGGGGCGCAAAGCTGCCGGCAATGATGGCCACCTGACTGGAGGCATAATGGCGCACCATCTCGCCCACCGTGTCGCCCAGCATGACCGAGGCATCGCGGGCCGCCCGCACGGCGCTGGCGCTGCAGTCCCCCGCCCTGACGATCTCGGATCGCCGGACGAAGGGCAGGCCCGATGCCGTCAACAGTTGCGCGGCCGTTTCGAAACGCTGCGGATGGCGCGGCACCAGCCTGAACACAATGGAATCCGCCAGTTCGCGGCCCTGAGTGCGCGCCCGCTTGATCTGCCTTTGAATGGCCTGGATGAACATTTCATCCTCGCCCTCGCGCGTGCTCGCAATCGTGATGATGCTGCGATCCAGCGCCGCGGCGAATTCCCGCCCTTTCGCGATCTGCTCCGCGGAGACGCTGACGTCGAACTTGAAATTCCCCGAGACGTTCACGGCCGGGGCGCCGGCCTGCTCCAGGCGCTGCGCATCCTGCAAGGTCTGTGCATACACCGCCGCAAAGCTGGAATAGGCTTCCTGCATGACATTGCCCGCGCGCAGCACGGTGCGCAACGCCTGATCCGAAAACCGGGCGCTGGCCAGGATCATGGGAAGTTTGCGCCGGCGGGCCATGGCCAGCAGGTTGGGCCAGACCTCGCGCTCGATCAGGATACCGGCTACCGGCCGGTAGCAATCCAGGAATCGGGCGGTCGCGCCCGGGAAATCATAGGGCAGCCATTGCTGCGCCAGCCGCCCTTCGGCGATTTCGCCGGCGAAGGCCCGGGCGCCTTCATCGCGGCCGGTCACGGTCAGGTGGGTCAGCAGCACGGTATCGCCGCCATCGAGCAGCGCACGGATCAGGGGCTGGGCGGCGCGGGTCTCGCCCAGGCTGACAGCGTGCACCCACACCGGCCCGCGCAACGGCGAAGCCTCTGGATAACGGCCGAAACGCTCCCCCGACATCACCCCCCAGCACCCGCCCGCGCGGCGCGCTCGCGCGGCCATCCATCCCAATAGAAAGGGAGACAGGCAACGCAGCAGCGAGGTATATGCAATTCTGTTCAAAACATGCCCATGTCGGCCTGAGCCGATACAAGGTAAGGGTTATTCACCCCGGGATTCTACGGCCCGCCACGGTGGTGCGCACCCTTCCCACCCGGCCGGCGGGACCGGCATCAGCCCGGCACCGGATCAGAATCATCGACGCCCGCCAGAGGATGCGCCTGCCGCGCATCGAAGGACAGGGCCTGTTCGACGGCACTGAGCACGGTTTCCGCGGAAGGCTCGGAACCCCGCTCGCCCAGGCTGGCCGTGTAGGACGACCCCTGCAGCGGGGTACGCACGGGCGTAGATGCTTTGTAGATACCTATCGTGGGCCGGCCCAGGCCGGCGGACAAATGCGTGAGCCCGCTGTCCAGGCCCACCATGATACGCGCCGATGCCAGCACGCGCGCCACGTCTTCCAGCGTCATGCGCGGCAGCACCTCGGCGCCCTTGCGCCCGTCGATCAATTCCCCGGCCCGCCGCGCCTCGCGCTCATTGCCGGCCAGCAGGCGCAAGGCCAGGCCGTGCTCTTGAAGATGATCGAACACCATGTGCCAATGGCCGGCCGGCCACAGCTTGTCGTCGCGGCTGGCGGAAGGCATGACCACGGCACAGGATCCGACCTGCGCCCCGGACGTGAAGCGCCCCAGGCCGAAGTCGGGTTCGCCTTCATACTGATAGCCGAAGACGGAAGCGGCCAGCGTGCGCTGGCGCGTGACGGCCGGCTGCCAGAACTCGACGGTATGCCGCACATCGTAGAAAAATGACGCCAGCGGCTCGCGCGCAGAACGGCGGTCCAGGCCATGGCGCTCGCCGTGGGTCTGGCGCACCAGCCAGACGGATTTCATCAATGCCTGCATGTCGAGCACGATGTCGTAGCGGCGCGCATCGAGATCGCGGCGCAGGGCGGCCCTTTCGGCGCGAGTCTGGGGGGCCCACCAGCTTTTGCGCCAGCGGCGATGGGCAACGGGAATCACCTCGTGGACGGCCGGGTGCCACGAGGGAACTTCCGCAAAGCCCTCTTCGACGACCCAGTCGATGCGGGCGCCGGGCACATGGCGGGCAATGTCGCTGATGGCCGGCAGCATGTGGACCAGATCACCGAGGGAGGAGGTACGGACGATCAGGATTCTCTTCGTCATTGCGCGATTATAAAGAGAGCGGAACGCCGGCCCAAGAGCGGCGCGCTGTGGCGCGCGGTCAGGCCCGCGCCCTGTGCCATTCCCAGACAGCCAGGCTGGCGCCGCTGCCACAGATCACGGCGATGCCCAGCCAGCTGAAAGCATCGGGGAACTGACCCCAGATCAGCCAGCCCAGCGTGGCCGCCGCGATGATCTGCAGATAGATGAACGGAGCCAGCAGCGAGGCCGGCGCGCAGCGGAATGCGCGTATCTGGAGCAAATGCCCCAATGCCCCGAAGAAACCGGTGCCGATCAGCACAAGCCAATCCAAGGCCCCCAGGCCTCGCAGAACGGGTATGGCCTGCGGCAGCACGAAGGGCATGGCTACGCTGAGCACCACGGCTCCCACGCCGCCCGTCCAGATCAGCGTGGTGTAAGGATCATCCACGGCGACATAGCGCGTCGCCAAATGCTGCGCGGCGAAGAGACAGGCTGTGCCCAGGCCCCAGGCCACACCCACGGGATGCAGGCCCGCCTCGGGGCGGATCACGATCAGCACCCCAATGAATGCGATACCCGCCGCCACCCACCTGGACAGGCGCGCCGGCTCCTTCAGCACCCAGGGCGCCAGCGCCATCATGATGAGCGGCGCCAGGAAATTGATGGCGGTGGCCTCGGCCTGCGGCAAGTAGCTCAGGGCCTTGAACAGGCCCGCGGTAGCCACCAGCATGATAAGGCCTCGCAACAACTGGGCTCCCGGCCTGATGCTTTGGAATGCACGCAAGCCGCGCAGCGGCAGAATGAAGCTCAGGACCAGCAGCAGGTGTACGGCATAACGCACCCAGCAAAGCACCCACAGCGACACGCCGGCGGCCATGACCCATTTGCCGCTGGCGTCCAGGCCCGACAGGGCCCAGGTCGAGAGAATGAGGGTCGTGATGCCGGCGATCGGCCGCACCCCTAGTGCGGCCAGCGTGCGCGGTTGCGGACCTGATGAGGCCTGGCTGATGCGTGACATCGGAATGGGCGAAGGGTCGTGAAGGGCGCGCGCCGGCGCGGGCTCAGGCTTTCTGGCCGGCTTCTGGTTCGGGCAGAGCCACGAGGTCGGTCTTGTACCGCCCACGGCGGTCGACATAGACCTGCGAATTGCGGCGCAGGTTCTGGACATCTTCATCGCTGAGCGTGCGCACCACCTTGGCGGGCGCGCCCAGTATCAGCGAGCGGTCGGGAAAGACCTTGCCTTCCGTGACGATGGCGCCCGCCCCGACCAGGCAATCCTTGCCGATGACGGCATTGTTCAGCACGACGGCCTGTATGCCGATCAGCGACCCGTCGCCCACGGTACAGCCATGCAGCATGGCCTGATGGCCGATGGTGACGCGCTCGCCGATGAGCAGCGGGCTGCCGGGGTCGGTATGCAGGACCACGCCTTCCTGGGCATTGCTGCCTTCGCCCATGATGATGGGTTCGTTGTCGCCGCGCAGGACGGCGCCCGCCCATACGCTGGTATTGGCCGCCAGACGGACGTCGCCAATGATGGTGGCCTCGGTCGCCACATAGGCGCTCTGGTCGATGGAGGGGGCCTTGTCTCCGAGCCGATAACGGGTCATGTCGTTTCCGTCTTGTCCATATTCTGTTTAGCGGTATCGATGCCGGCAAGCGACATCGATGCGCGACTGATCGTAGCACAGGGCCCGTGGCCGGCGCGCCGCACAAGCCGCCCGCGGCGCATCAGGCCGGGCTCCAGCCCTGCACGAAGGCCGATACCGGCTGGCGCTTCCCGCCCGCCTTCTGCAAGACCAGTACGCGCAGCACGCCATCGCCGGTGGCCAGATCCACGCCTTCCGGCGACACCCCCAGCAAACTGCCGGCGGGCGCGGCGGCCGGCCCGGGCAGGGCGAGCGCCGACCAGACTTTCACCGGCTGATCCAGGCCCGGCAGCATCATGGTGGCCCCCGGCACTGGATCGAAAGCCCGCACCCGCCTCGCGAGTTCGGCCGCCGGCCGGGTGAAATCGAGCGCGGCTTCGGATTTTTCGAGCTTGGCCGCGTAGGTCACGCCGGCATCCGGCTGCGGGCGCGGTTGCAGCCCGCCGCGTTCCAGACGGGCCAGCGCCTCGACGATGGCGCCGGCTCCCGCCTGTGCCAGCTCATCGTGCAGCGTGGCCGCCGTGTGGGCTTCGGTGATGGGCACCACGCATTCGAGCAGCATATCGCCCGTATCCAGGCCTTCATCCATCTGCATGATGGTGACGCCGGTCCGGCTGTCGCCCGCTTCGATGGCGCGCTGGATGGGGGCGGCACCGCGCCAGCGCGGCAGCAGGCTGGCATGGATGTTGAGGCAGCCGTACTGCGGCAGCGTCAGCACCCATTCCGGCAGGATCAGCCCGTAAGCCGCCACCACCATGACTTGTGGGGCCGCCTTCAGCAAGGCATCGCGGGCCATCGCCGCATCCTCGGGATGACGGCCGTCGAGACGCAGGCTGCGGGGCTGCGCGACGGGAATGCCATGGGCAAGGGCGGCTTCCTTGACGGGACCGGGACGCAGCTTCATGCCCCGGCCTGAAGGCCGGTCTGGCTGGGTCAGGACAAGGGGAACCTGATGCCCGGCCGCGATGAGGGCATCCAGCGCCAGCCGGGCGAATTCGGGCGTGCCCGAGAAGACGACGCGCATGCCGGTCAGGCCCGCACTGTTTCGCGTTCCTGCTTGCGCAGCTTGGTGCGGATACGGTTCTGCTTGAGCGGCGACAGGTATTCGACGAACACCTTGCCCATGAGGTGGTCCATTTCGTGCTGAACACACACGGCCAGTAGGCCATCGGCATCGAACTCGAAGGTTTCGCCCTGTTCGTCGAGGGAGCGCACGCGGATGCGGGCGGCACGCTCGACCTGGTCATAGATGCCCGGCACGGAAAGACAGCCTTCTTCGTACACCTGCAGATCGTCGCTCTTCCAGATGATTTCGGGATTGATGAGCACACGCAGTTCGTTGCCGTCTTCGGAGACGTCGATCACGATGACGCGCTCGTGGACGTCCACCTGAGTGGCAGCCAGACCCACACCGGGCGCGTCGTACATGGTTTCCGCCATGTCGCGCACCAGTTGACGTATGCGGTCGTCGACTTCGCGCACGGGCTCGGCGACCTTGTGCAGGCGCGGATCCGGATATCGAAGAATGGGAAGTAGAGCCATTAAAGCATCCTCAGGGTAAGCCCCTATTATAAAACCATTTTTTCTACATGGAAGGGACAAACCGGACCCGCCGGGCCGCGACGTCGCCGGAAGCCGTGGCAAACTAGTGGTCGGTTCACATTGACAGGACAGACCGCAAGGCATGGTCGAACATCGAACACCGGAAGAACTCGGCGGCTGGCTGCGCCTGGCGGCGGAACCGGAACTGGGCCGCGCCGCCGCCACGCTCCTGCTCAAGGCCCTGGGCCTGCCGCAGCACATTTTCGACTCATCCGCCACGGCGCTGGGCCGCCTCGTGCCGCGCGACGTGGCCGCGCGCCTGGCGGCGCCGGCCCAGCCGGATGTCCAGGCCACTATCGACCACGCCCTGCGGATGCTTGCCCAGCCCGGCCATCACCTGCTCACGCTGGCCGACGACGGCTACCCCGCCTCGCTGTTCGACACCGGCGATCCGCCCATCGTGCTTTACGTTCGCGGCAACCCGCAATTGCTGCGGCAGCCGGCCGTGGCCATCGTGGGCGCCCGCAACGCCACCGAAGGCGGCAAGGACAATGCCCGGGCCTTTGCCCGCCATCTGGCCGGGCGCGGCTGGACCATCGTCAGCGGCCTGGCGCGCGGCATCGACGCCGCCGCCCATGAAGGCGCCCTGCAGGCCGGCGCCGATGGCGGCGGAACCGTGGCGGTGCTGGCCTGCGGCCTGGACATCACCTATCCGCGCCAGAATGCCGCCCTCGCCGAAGCCGTTGCCGCCGGCGGCGCCCTCGTCACCGAATACCCGCCCGGCACGCCCGCCCTGCCCTTCCGTTTTCCCGACCGCAACCGCCTGGTGGCCGCGCTGGCCCGCGGCGTTCTGGTGGTAGAGGCCGCCAGCCAGAGCGGCTCTCTGGGCACGGCCCGGCTGGCCGCCGAATGCGGCCGGGAAGTCTTCGCCATTCCGGGGTCCATACACGCCCCGCTGTCCCGGGGCTGCCATGCCCTCATCCGGCAGGGAGCCAAGCTGGTGGAACAGGGCCGCGACATCGAAGAAGAGCTGACCCGCACGGGCGCCATACCTGCGGCCGCCCTTTCTTTCGATGAACCGTCCGGCGCGGCGCGGCCCGCCACGGCCCGCGGGGCGGGCCGCATGCTCAAGGACCCGACGGTGGGCCGCGTCCTGGCCGCGCTGGGCTACGACCCCGCAGGCGCAGACCAGCTGTGCCGCCGCAGCGGCCTGGATTTTTCCCGTGTCGCCGCCATCCTGACGGAACTCGAACTCAACGATGTCATCCAAAGACTCGGCGACGGGCGCTACGTCAGGCGCCAGCAGAGTATCATTTAGTCAGTTGGCGCCCGCCATGCCGGGCAGCCCCTTTTTCAGAAAAGCATCGATCCAGGAGACAGCATGTCCATCCCCGATAAAGTCAAGATCGTCGAAGTCGGCCCCCGCGATGGCCTGCAGAACGAAAAGCAGCTCATTCCCGTCGACGTCAAGGTGGAACTCGTCAACCGGCTGGCCCGGGCGGGCTTCGTCAACGTCGAAGCCACTTCCTTCGTTTCCCCGAAATGGGTCCCCCAGATGTCCGACGCCGCCGAAGTCATGGCCCGCATCGAACGCCGGCCCGGCACCATTTATTCGGTGCTGGCTCCCAACATGCGGGGCTTCGACGGCGCCCTCGCGGCCAACGCCGACGAAATCGTCATCTTCGGCGCGGCCAGCGAGGCCTTTTCCCAAAGAAACATCAATTGCAGCATCGCGGAATCCATTGCCCGCTTCGAACCCGTGGCGGAAGCCGCCAAGGCGGCCGGCCTGCGCCTGCGCGGCGCCATCAGCGTCGCCCTCGGCTGCCCCTACCAGGGCGAAGTGGAACCGGCGGCCGTGGTCGATGTCGCCCGCCGCCTGCAGGCGCTGGGCTGCGATGAATTCGATGTGGCCGACACCATAGGCGTGGCCACTCCCCTGCAAGTCGACCGCGTCATGAAGGCGGTGACCGAAGTGATCGACCCCGCCCGCGTTGCCGGACATTTCCACGATACCTATGGCCAGGCGCTGGCGAACATCCTGGCTTCGCTGCAGGCCGGCATTTCCATTTTCCACGCCTCGGTGGCGGGCCTGGGCGGCTGTCCCTACGCCAAGGGCGCCACCGGCAACGTCGCCACCGAAGACGTGCTTTACATGATGCACGGCATGGGCATCGAAACCGGGGTCGATCTCGACGCCGTGGTGGACATCGGCCAGTGGATTTCGGGCCATCTCGGCCGCAAGTCGGCCAGCCTGGCCGGCAACGCGCTCGCCACCCGCAAGGCGGCCAAGGCGGCAGCCTGAAGACCCCGGCAGGTATGTCGACGGATGGGCGCCCTGGCCCCGGCACACCCGAACACCGCGAGCTGATCGCCGCGATCGGCCCGCTTCCCCTCGAAGGGCCGGCCTGGCCCACCTGGGTGAAATGGATGGCATGGCTGGTGCTGTGCCTGGTGGTGATACGCCTGGCTCAGACAGCGGCCAGCCCCGCCGCCCAATCGGTGGGCACGGCGATCAAGGCCAGCCTGGTGATATGCGTGGTCGGCCTCGCCGTGCTGGCCCGCTACATGCACACCTCGGTCATGCGCATTACCGACAAGGGCCTGGAACAGTCATGGGTCAGCCGGCGCGAAATCGCCTGGGAAGACATCACCTTCGTCAAATTCATCCCGCTCATCGCCTCGAAGAAACTGGTCTGCTTCCCGGTGCGCGGCCGGCCCGTCACCTTCCAGGCCGGCAGCCGCGAACTGGAAATCGCCTTCGCGCGCATCGCCCTGGCCTACCGGCGGCGCTGACCACGCATCCATGCGCAAGCCTCGCCCTTCACGGCGAGGCCAGCTCAGGCACGATCAATGCGGTGCCAAGGGCACCCCGCCTACCTGACGGGCAGGGCGTACATCAGGCCGCCTTCGGTCCACAAGGCGTTCAGGCCGCGCTGGATCTTCAGGGGGCTGTTCTGCCCGACGTTGCGCTCGAAGCTTTCGCCGTAGTTGCCCACCTGCTTCACGATGTTGTAAGCCCAGCGTTCATCCAGGCCCAGATTCTTGCCCGCGCCTTCCGTCACGCCCAGCAGGCGGCGGATATCGGGATTGGCGCTTGCCAGCATATCGTCGACGTTTTCGGAATTCACCCCCAGCTCTTCGGCCAGCACCATGGCCTGCAGGGACCACTTCACCACATTCAGCCAGGCATCATCGCCCTGACGCACGAAAGGACCCAGCGGCTCTTTGGATATGATTTCCGGCAGGACCACGTAATCGTCCGGATTTTCGAGGCGCGAGATGCGGATCGAAGCCAGGCCCGACGCATCGGTGGTGAAAACATCGCAGCGGCCGCTGGCAAATGCGCCCACCACCTCGTTGAACTGGTCGAACACCACAGGTTTGTACTTGATGCCGTTGGTACGGGCCCAGTCCGCCATCGTGTTTTCGTTGGTCGTGCCCTGCTGCATGCAGACCGAAGCGCCGTTCAGTTCCTTGGCGCTCTTCACGCCGAGCTTCTTGGGCACCAGGAAACCCTGGCCATCATAGAAATTGATGCCCGCATGAATGACGCCCAGGGCGGTATCGCGCTGCTGTGTGACAGTGGTATTGCGCGCCAGAAGATCGACGACGCCGGACTGCAGGGCGGTGAAGCGCTGCTGCGAATTGAGCGATTCTTCCTTGAACTTGGCGGCATCACCGAACACCGCGGCCGCCACGGCACGGCATACATCGATGTCCAGCCCCTTCCAGTTGCCCTGGCTGTCGGGCGCCGAAAAACCGGCGAAGCCCGTGGTGACACCACAGCGCACCACGCCGCGTTCGCGGACTTCTTTGAGGGTATCGGCATGGGCGGCGGACAGGCCGCCAAGCGCAACGAGCACGCCCAGGCAAAGCGTCTTGAGTTTAAGCATGGCAACTCCAGTGGAGGGACTTGTGTCCGGGAATCTTACTCCAGCAGGCGGCGAGGCGGGGAGCCCGCGAAGGCGGGACGGTCGCATCGGCGGCCCCGGATGGAGCCAATCATGAAATCTGGGCGGAACCAATGATTATTGACGGAGAAAAGCAACTTCAGCACCAGGGCTAACCCATGGTTTACCCGGAGAAACGCGCTTTCCAGGATACGTCCCCAGTTCTTCCGATGACCTCCCGAAGGGGGACGTAGTAAGCTTGCGGGTAAACCCTCCCACGGTGGGCGGGCACTTGGTTACACACTCGGCGAGGCCGGAAATGTCAGAACAAACGATACACGCATTACCCTCATATCTGGATGCGGACCATGTCGGTCCCTGGGGCATTTATCTGGAACAGGTGGAACGGGTCACACCCTATCTCGGCCACCTGGCCAAGTGGGTGGAGACGCTCAAGCGTCCGAAGCGTGTACTGATCGTGGACGTTCCGGTCGAGCTCGACGACGGCACCATCGCCCACTTCGAAGGCTACCGGGTGCAGCACAATGTGTCGCGCGGCCCCGGCAAGGGCGGCGTACGCTATCACCAGGACGTCACCCTGTCGGAAGTCATGGCCCTGGCCGCCTGGATGTCGGTCAAGGCCGCCGCGGTCGACCTGCCCTTCGGCGGCGCCAAGGGCGGCATCCGCATCGACCCCCGCAATTATTCCCGGTCCGAACTGGAACGCATCACACGCCGCTACACCAGCGAAATCGGCTCCATCATCGGGCCGCACAAGGACATCCCCGCGCCGGACGTCAATACCAACGCCCAGACCATGGCCTGGATGATGGATACCTATTCCATGAACCATGGCTCGACCACCACCGGCGTGGTGACGGGCAAGCCCATTTCCCTGGGCGGCAGCCTGGGGCGGGTCGAGGCCACCGGCCGCGGCGTATTCGTGGTGGGCAGCGCCGCCGCGCAACAGCACGGCATCGCCATCGAAGGCGCGCGCGTGGCCGTGCAGGGCTTCGGCAACGTGGGCGGCACGGCGGCACGGCTGTTCTACGAAGCCGGCGCCAAGGTCGTGGCCGTCCAGGACCACACCGGCACGGTCTATAACGCCGGCGGGCTGGACGTCCTCGGCCTGCTCAAGCACGTCGAAGAAAACGGCGGCGTCGCCGGCGCGCCCGAAGCCGAGTCGCTGCCGCCGGACGCCTTCTGGGAACTGGACACCGACATCCTGATCCCCGCCGCCCTGGAAGGCCAGATCCATGAAGGCAACGCTGAAAAAATCCGCGCGCGCATCATCGTCGAAGGCGCCAACGGGCCCACCACGCCGGAAGCGGACGACATCCTCACCGACAAGGGCATCCTGATCGTTCCCGACGTGATCGCCAATGCCGGCGGCGTCACGGTCAGCTACTTCGAATGGGTGCAGGATTTCTCCAGCTTCTTCTGGACAGAGGACGAAATCAACGTCCGCCTCGAACGCATGATGGGCGCCGCCTACTCGTCGGTGGCCGGCGTCGCCGCACAGCACAAGGTGTCGCTGCGCACCGCCGCTTTCATCACGGCCTGCTCGCGCATCCTGCAGGCGCGGGAAGTGCGCGGCCTCTATCCCTGAAGATCCCGCTCAGGATGCCGGCGCCGCCCCCGGCGCCGACTCGCCGTC
This sequence comes from Alcaligenaceae bacterium, assembly GCA_013416455.1. Taxonomy (GTDB): domain Bacteria; phylum Pseudomonadota; class Gammaproteobacteria; order Burkholderiales; family Burkholderiaceae_B; genus Yanghanlia. The sequence continues at coordinate 415,909 of JACCES010000001.1, forward strand.
CCGCGCCACGAGGGCGCCGATATGGGCCAGGGATGCTTCCACCTGGTCCACCAGGATCAGGCACAGATCGCCAGGGCTCAGGCGGGCGAGCGCCGTGTCGATCGCCCGGAACTCCCCTTGCACCTCCTGTACCTGCGTAGTGCGCCCGGCATTGCGCAGGCCTTCGCGCAGCAGCGCGATCACCTCTCCATCGGCCCGTCCGCGCTGGCACATGTCCTGATACAGGATGACGTCGTCGAACACCTCGCCGAGTATCTCGGTCTGGCGGCGGATATCCTCGTCGCGCCGGTCCCCCGCGGCGCTGATGACCACCGAACGGCGCTTCGCCGGCATGGCCGACAGGGTCTGCGCCAACGCCTGGACGGCGTCGGGATTGTGGCCGTAGTCGGCGACCAGCGTTGCGCCGCGATAGCGCAACCTGTTGAAGCGGCCAGGCACCATCTCGGCATTGCCCGAGAACGACGCCAGCCCGAGCCGCATTGCCCCGGGCGACAGGCCCAGCGCCCAGACGGCGGCCATTGCCGCCATCGTGTTCTCCACCTGGAAGCCGATGCTCCCCCCGCCCGTGAGCGGAATTTCCGCAAGAGGAAAGCGCAGTACCGCATCGCCCTCCGCCAGCACGATGTCCTGTCCGTCGATGCAGACCACCCGCTGGCCCTGCGCGCGATGCAGTGAGAGCCGGGGATTGGCCCGGTCCGCCGCGAAGAAGATCACCGCACCTGGACTGCCGGGCGCCATGGCGGCCACGATGGGGTCCGCCGCGTTCAGCACGGCGGTGCCGGCGGGCGCCACGTTCTCGACGATCACGCGCTTGACGGCGGCCAGGTCCTCCAGAGTATTGATGTAGTTCAGGCCCAGGTGGTCGCCGGTGCCGATGTTGGTGACCACCGCCACATCGCAGCGGTCGAAGCCCAGGCCCTCGCGCAGGACGCCGCCCCTGGCCGTCTCGAATACCGCCGCTTCCACTTCCGGATGCATGAGCACATTCCTCGCACTGCGGGGGCCGCTGCAGTCCCCGGTGTCGATGCGCTCATCGCCGATGTAGATGCCATCGGTGTTGGTCATGCCCACGCACCGCCCGTCGACGGACATCAGATGCGCAATCAGACGCACAGTGGTCGTCTTGCCGTTGGTGCCGGCCACCGCCACGATGGGAATGCGGCCATCTTCGCCTTCGGCAAACATACTGGCGACGATGGCCTCGCCGACGTCGCGCCCCTGCCCGAACGAGGGCGCCAGGTGCATGCGCAGACCTGGCGCGGCGTTGACTTCCAGGATGCAGCCGGCCTGTCTGTCCAGCGGTTCGTATACATTGTCGCCGACCATGTCCAGGCCGCAGACATCCAGGCCCACCATGCGCGCCGCCGCGACGGCGCCAGCCGCGAGATCGGGATGCACCTCGTCGGTGACGTCGGTCGCGGTGCCGCCGGTGCTCAGGTTGGCGTTGTTGCGCAGGATCACGCAGGCACCGTTCTGGGGTATGGAATCGGGTTCATAGCCCTGTCCCGCCAGGGTGGCCAGAGCGATGTCATCCAGGCTGATGCGGGTCAGGAAAGTGCCATGGCCGTCGCCGCGCAGCGGGTCGGCATTGACGGCCGCGACCAGTTGCCTGATGGTGCGCAGGCCATCGCCCACCACTTGCGGCGGGTCGCGGCGGGCCGCCGCCACCAGCTTGTCGCCCACCACGAGCAAGCGGAAGTCATGGCCCGGGAAGTAGCGCTCGACAATGACTTCCGGGCCATGCTCGCGCGCGCCGTTGTAGGCGGCCACCACCTGCTCGCGGCCCTGGACATTGACCGTCACGCCCCGACCCTGGCTGCCGTCGCGCGGCTTGAGCACGACAGGCCCGCCAATGGCGCGGGCGGCCTCCCAGGCCTCTTTTTCGCTCGCCACGCTGCGCCCCTCGGGCACAGGCATGCCCACCGCGGCCAGCAGCGTCTTGGTCAGCACTTTGTCTTGCGCAATGGCCTCGCCGATGGCGCTGCCGCGGTCGGTCTCCGCCGCCTGGATGCGCCGCTGGCGATGGCCCCAGCCGAACTGCACCAGGCTGCCGCTCGTGAGGCGGTGGTAGGGAATGCCCCGGCGCACGGCGGCCTGGACGATGGCGCTCGTGCTTGGCCCCAGGCGTTCATCCTCGTACAGCGCGCACAGCCGCGCCAGCGCGTCCTCCAGATCGAAGGGGCCCTCCCGCCAGGCCGCCGCGCAAAGCTGTTCGGCCAGCGTGAAAGCCAGCAGGCCCACCGCCTCTTCCGCATACTCGACGATCACCTGGTAGACGCCGGGCTCAGTCGTCCGCACCGTACGCTGGAAAGACAGTACACAGCCGGCGCGTGTCTGGAAGGTATACGCCGCGGCGGCCAGCATGTGCGCCATGGTGCGCGGCGCTTCCTGTCCGGGAGGATGGCGGATGTCTATATCGGGGAAACGCGCGCGCATGCGGGTTTCATGGTCGTCGAGGCCGTGCTCGGCCTCGTCGCAGGCCACGATGGCCTCGATGACCCGCTGGCGGCACCACAGATTGGGACCTCTCAGGACCCGGACGCGAGACACTTTCATGATGCGGCAGATGATGGAAAGGAAATGGCGAAAGAATGGCCGGATCCCGGGCCGGTACACGCCGAAAGGCGTCCCGCGCCGGCGGGCGGGACATCGGGCCGCGTATCTCTATCTATAAAGTCCACCGGGCGCCTTCGGGCATGGATTCATCCTCCGGCGCGCCGAAGGTTTCGACGCCCGCGCGCATCCGCTCGCAGGGGACGTCCAGCCCCCAGGCGGCGGCAACGGCCGCCAGCACGTTCTGCAGATGAAACACATGCAGCCCGCCGTTGGCCAGCGGAATGGCGGCGACCCTCGCCAGCCTCGTCTCTTGCATGCCCTGCGCCAGGAACACCTCGCCGTCGCGCACGAACACGGCGCGGCCCTGCGCCGACCGGTGCCGTGCCAGCACGGTGCTGTCGGCATGCAGACCGAAGAAGATGACCTGCCCATCGCACAGCGGCGCCAGCTCCACGCACGCCGGATCATCCGCATTGAGCACCGCCACACCCTCGGATTGCACGACATCCACCTGCGTGCGCGCCAGCCGCGGCAGCTGCTCCGCATCCAGGATGTCGAAGTCCGGATAGGTGGCCAATGGATCGACGTTGGTGACGACGCCCACCCGGCATCGGTCATAGGCCAGGCCATCGCGCAGCATTGCGCTGAAGCCGGTTTCCACGACAGCCGCCTCCACGGCCGGATTCATCAGCAGGCGGCGGGCGGAATCCCAGTCTGCGCAATCGTGCCGGAGCACCCTGCGCTGCGCGAGAAACATGCCATCGCTGCATGCCAGGCCGATATGCGCGCCGCCCAGCTGCAGAAGATGCGCCACCATGCGCGCCACCATCGTCTTGCCACGGCTGCCGCTGACGCCGACGATGGGTACGTAGCCGGTATCGCCGGCGGCGAACAGATGATCAACGATGGCTTCGCCCACTGGCCGCGGCTGCCCGGCCGAGGGCTTCAGATGCATGAGCAGGCCTGGACCCGCGTTGACTTCGACGATGGCCCCCTGCTGCTCGCCCAGCGGCCGGGAAATGTCCCTGGCCACGAGGTCCACCCCGGCGATGTCCAGACCGACGACACGCGCCGCCAGCACCACGGCCCGCGCCACGTCGGCATGCACATTGTCCGTGACGTCGATGGCAACGTTGCCGTTGCGCTGGATCAGCACCTCGCGCCCGGCGGCCGGCACGTCTTCGGGCGCCAGCTGCTGGCGTGCCAGCTCCATGCGCACGGCCGTATCGACCCGCACCCGGTTCAGGGTGTGCGCTTCCTCGCTTCCCCGAAGGGGACTGGAATTCAGCTGCAGCTCGATCAACCCGGCGATGGTATGGACGCCATCGCCCGTCACCATGGCGATATCGCCGCGCGCGGCGGCCACCATGCGCCCCCCGACGACCAGCAGACGGTGCTCGTCACCCTGGATGAACTGCTCGACGATGACACTGCTGCCTTCCTCGACGGCCACCCTGTAGGCCATCGCGACCTCGTCGCGCGTGCTGAGGTTGGTGAATACCCCGCGCCCGTGGTTGCCGTCGAGCGGCTTGATCACGACGGGCAGGCCGATGTCCTGGGCCATCTCCCACGCTTCGTCCAGGGTATCCGCCACCCTTCCCCTGGGCACCGGCACGCCGCAGGCCTGCAGCAGGCCGCGCGTCAATTCCTTGTCGCGGGAGATGCCCTCGGCGATGGCGCTGGTGCGATCCGTCTCCGCCGTCCAAATGCGACGCTGCCGGGCACCGTATCCCAATTGCACCAGATTGGCGTCACTCAGGCGGATCGCCGGGATCCGGCGGCGCTCGGCGGCATCCACGATGCAGGCGGTGCTGGGCCCCAGGTGCAGCGTTTCGGCCAGATCGCGCAGCCGGCACACGGCGGCCGCCACGTCGAAGGGCTGGTCTTCGATGGCCGCCATGACCAGATCGCGCCCCGCATGCAGCGCCGCCCGCGTGATGTCTTCGTGCCAGGGGCACCCGACTATCACTTTGTAGACACCGCGCATCGAGGTTTCGCGCGCGCGGCCGAAGCCGCCGGGCATGCCGGCCAGTGCCTGCAGTTCCAGGGCGACGTGTTCGAGGATGTGCGCGGGCCAGGTGCCCTGCCTCAGACGCTGCAGGAAGCCGCCGCGCTCGCCGATGCTGCAGCGATGCTCGATCAGCGACGGCAGCCACCGGATCAGCCTGTCGTTGAAGCCGGGCAGTATGTTCGAAGGGCAGTCTTCCAGCCCGCCGATGTCCGTCCAGGCTTCGATGGCCGACTGATAAGTCCAGATGTTCGGCCCCCGCAGCAAGAACATGCGCGTGAAGACTATGGTTCGTTTATTCATCTTAGGGTCTGTTGACACCGGGATAACGAAATCGGACAGCGGAATGATGCGTATTTAACGGCAATTTGCCGCGCTCGTGTTTTCCCGGGGGCGCGGAAGAAAAAATATAATTTTCCCGAAGCAAAAAAACGACATTCCCGGCGGGGATCCTGTTCACAATCCCACCCAGAGCAAGGACAATACGCCGGCTTGGCGGCCTTGCCGATTTGCCCCGCCGCCGTTTTCGACTCTTCGGCAACACATTCATGACCTCCAGAAAAGATGGCATCGGCTCCGGCGCCCGCGCGCTGCCCGACCCTTGGCGCGATGCCATCCTGTCGCAGATGCGGGCCGGCGAAACACCGCTGGCCTGGATGCCCGTCGACCTCGGCCCGGAGCTGGATTTCCAGGAAGGTCTGCTGCTGCTCACCGGCCAGCGTCTGCTCTCCTGCGCGCAAAGCGGGGCGGAGTGGCAATCGTGGCCTCTATCGCCCGGCATGGAGCTGCGGCTGAAGGACCACGCCGGCATCGGTACGCTGTCGCTGCACAATGCCGCGCAGCGTGTGGCCGTCTGGCGTCACACGCTGCGCTCGGGGAACGCCGCGCAGACCCTGGCCGCCCGTTTCGAGCAGCTGCAGCGCGGGCCGGCGCTTTCTTCGTCCTCCGCCGAGGACAACGACTCCGAACTGTCTTCGGGAACCGCTCCCCAGCCCGAACCGCCGGGCACCTGGGCGCTGCTGCGCCTGTGGCGGTTCGCCAGGCCCTACCGCCTTCCGCTGCTGGCCGGGTTCGTATTGACGCTGGTGTCGACGGCCGCCTCGCTGGTCGCGCCTTATCTGACCATGCCGCTGATGGACCGGGTGCTGATTCCGTTCCAGAACGGCAACCCGCTGCGGTGGGACCTGGTGCATCTGTACCTGGGCGCCCTGCTGGCTTCGGCGCTGCTGGCCTGGTGCCTGGGCTGGGGCCGCACCTACGTGCTGGCGCGCGTCAGCGAACGCATAGGCGCCGACCTGCGGACGGCCACTTATGCACACCTGCAGCAGCTTCCCCTGCAGTATTACGGCGGCAAGCGCACCGGCGACCTGATGGCGCGCATCGGCACGGAATCAGACCGCATCTGCCTGTTCCTGTCACTGCACCTGCTGGATTTCGCCACCGACATGCTGGTGCTGCTCATGACGGCGGCCATTCTGTTCTCCATCAACCCCTGGCTGGCCCTGGTAACGCTGCTGCCCCTGCCGCTCATCATCTGGCTCATCCATCTCGTGCGGGACCGGCTGCGCCACGGGTTCGAAAAGGTCGACCGTGTCTGGGCGGAACTCACCAATGTGCTGGCCGACACCATACCCGGCATCCGCGTGGTCAAGGCCTTCGCCCAGGAAGACCGCGAGATCCGGCGCTTCCGCGCCGCCAATGACCGCAACCTGGCCATCAACGACCGGGTCAACCGCATCTGGGCGCTGTTCTCTCCGTCGGTCACGCTGCTGACCGAGGCCGGCCTGCTGGTGGTCTGGGCCTTCGGCATCTGGCTGGTGGCGCACGATCAGATCACCGTCGGTGTGCTGACCGCCTTCCTGACCTACATCAGCCGCTTCTACGTCCGCCTGGATTCCATGAGCCGCATCGTCTCGCACACGCAGAAGGCGGCGGTGGGCGCCAAACGCATCTTCGACATCCTGGACCACGTCTCCACGGTGCCGGAACCGCCCCGGCCCGTTCCCATCGAACAGGTGAAGGGCCGCATCCAGCTGCGCAGGGTGGGCTTCCGCTATGGCAACCGCAAGGTGCTCCGCGACCTCGACCTGGACATTGCTCCCGGCGAACTGATCGGTCTGGTGGGTCACAGCGGCTCGGGCAAGAGCACACTCATCAACCTGATCTGCCGTTTCTACGATGTATCACAGGGAGCGATCCTGCTGGACGGCGTCGACATCCGCCGCCACGCGGTGGCGGACTACCGGCGCCATATCGGCCTGGTGCTGCAGGAACCCTTTCTGTTCTTCGGCACCATCGCGGAAAACATCGCCTACGGCCGGCCCGATGCCGGCCGCCGGGAAATCATTGCGGCGGCGCGCGCGGCCCATGCCCATGAGTTCATCCTGCGTCTGCCGCAGGCCTATGATTCGCTGGTGGGAGAACGCGGCCAGGCCTTGTCCGGGGGCGAGCGGCAACGCATTTCCATTGCGCGCGCGCTGCTGATCGATCCTCCCATCCTGATCCTCGACGAAGCCACGGCCTCGGTGGACACCGCCACGGAAAAGGAGATCCAGAAAGCGCTGGACAACCTGGTCAAGGGGCGCACCACGCTGTGCATCGCCCACAGGCTGAGCACGCTGCGCCAGGCCGACCGCCTGGTGGTGCTGGAGCATGGCGACATCGTGGAAACCGGCACTCACGAGCAATTGCTGGCGCGCCGGGGCGCCTATCATGCGCTTTACCTGGCGCAGGCGCAGGATGCCGGCGCCTGCTCCCCCGCATTTCCCATGACCGGCGCGCCTCAGCCTTCCCCACGGCCCGACGCGGAAGCCACGCCGGCATCGTCCCCGGCCGGATACGATCACCACGGCCCCCTGTCAGCGGCCGCCGGCCTGCCGCCGCTGGCGCGCGACGCCCATGGCCAACTGCTGCTGCACCCTCCGGGCTGGCCACCGCTGATCGTCGTGCCCGTACGGGCCTTCCCCCTGTCCGCCACGGAAGAAAATATTTCCCTGGTCGGACCGGACGGCGGCGAAGCCGGCTGGGTGGAACGACTGAGCGACCTTCCCCCGGCCAGCCAGACACTCATCCGGGAAGAACTGGCCGGCCGCGCCTGCACACCCGTCATCGAACGCATCATCCGGATATCCAGCCGCGCCACGCCCAGCCATTGGCAGGTCGGGACGGACCGGGGCCCCACCCGCCTGACGCTGAAGGCGGAGGAAGACATCCGCCGCCTGCCCGATGGCGCCCTCCTGATCGCGGATGCCCACGGCCTGTCCTTCCTCATACCGCAGGTGTCACGGCTGGACAAGACCAGCCGCCGGCTGCTGGACCACTTCCTGTAGGGCTGTATGTCCCGGTTCATTCACGACACAGCACGGCGAGCGGAAAACCGGCCAGCAGCTCAGCCACCCGCGGCGGCGGCGTCTCCGGCCACCGCCGCCCGCGCAGGACATCCCGCCAGCCGTCCGGGGCGGCGGGCAGCGAAAGCGCGGCGCCTTCCCAGTACGCCGGCCCCAGTGACGGCATGCCCGTCGCGTCGAACCGCATCGGCGCGGCGCACTTGACGCCGGCGATCACGAGCACGCTGTCGCCGCGGCCGAAGGCCAGCAACCGGCCCGGCGGGCCGCCGATCGGCGCCAGAGGCCGATAGCCGCCCTCGAACGCTTCCGGACACCTGCGCCGCAGGCCGAGCAGTTCCGCCACCAGTGCCTGCTTGACCCGGCCGTCCGCCCATGCGTGCGCCGGCCAGCGCCCGGAATCGAACAGCGGCCGGTGCGCGGCGGCACCCCCTCGCCCTTCCTCGTAATTCCGCAGAGCCCCGGAGCGCGCGGCAAAATCGACCGGCCGGCGGTTGTCCGGGTCCACCAGTGAAAAATCACGGAATTCCGTCCCCTGGTAGAGATCCGGAATGCCGGGACAGGTCAGGCGCAACGCCGCCTGTATCAGACCGTTGGCAATGGCGCCGGGCTCGATCCGGCGCACGAAATCTTCGATGCGAGTCAGCAGATCATGGCGGGAACCGCCCGGCGCCATGCTTTCCAGATAAGCCAGGCAGGCTTCTTCCTGCGCCGGATCGGGGTCGAACCAGCCTGAAAGCTGCTTGCCTTCGCGCAGCGCCTTGACCACCCATGCGGCGACACGGTCGAAATAAGGGCGCAGGCCGGCCGCATCCGTGGCGCTCAATCCGGGCGGCCAACCACCGGCCAGCGTCTGCAGCAGCATGTAGCGGAAGGCGGGCACGGCGGACGCCGCATCGCCGGCGCCCTCGTCCAGCCATGTCCCGCAGGCTTCCAGCCACTCACCCGGGATCTCGGACAGCACCGCAAGGCGGGCGCGCGCGTCCTCGCCGCGCTTGTGATCGTGAGTGGCCGTGGCAAGCAGGCCGCGCGGCGTTCTTGCCGCCCGCGCCACATTGGCGGCGTGGAAGGCATCGGGCGTGAGCGCGAACACGGCCGGGTCCGAACCGACCTCGTTGCGCGACAATAAGCAGCCATAGCGATAGAAGACCGTGTCCTCCAGCGATTTTGCCGCCAGGGGCGGCGTCAGCTGCTGGAAGGCGCGCACGGCGCGGCGCTCATTGGCCGAGACCGGCGCGGCGCCGCCCAGCCAGCGGTCCAGCAGCGGCAACAGGGCGGCGTAACCGCCGCCGTCCGCATCGGCTCGCGCGCCTTCCAGCGCCTGGCCGAACCAGAACCGGTCGGCCGCCGTGCGGGGGCCTTCCTCCACATAGCTGCGATAAGTCGGGAAGTGGCGCAGCAGCGCGTCCAGGGCCCGGCCCACCGGCAGCCGCTCCGGAACACGCGGCGTGTCCAGCGGCCCGCGAACGCCGGCGGCCGCATCCGCCCGCGCCCGGCGCAGCAGCGCATCGAGCAGCGCGTTGCGTTCCGCGATGAAGTGCCGGTCCAGCATCTCCTGGCGCGCTTCCAGCCGCCATGCGCGGGCGGGCCGGCCGTCCCCGGCGAGCCGCGCCCAGGCGGCAAAGAGCGGGGACTCGCCCCGGCCGTCATGCTGCAGGGCGCCCACGTCGCCGGCGAAGTCGTAGCCCGTCGTGCCGTCGGCCGCCCAGCGGTCGTCCAGCGACTCGCCGGGGGCGAGGATTTTCTCCACCACGACCCACGGCGGCCCCGCCAGGGCCGAAGACGGCCGGCTCGGGCGCAGCGCCTCCAGGGCGGCCCGCAGGCGCCGGCAATAGGCCAGCGGCCAGGCAAGGCCGTCGACATGATCGATGCGCAGGCCGTCGATGATGCCTTCGGCATACAGCCGCAGGGGCAGGTCATGCACCAGGTCGAACACCCGGGGGCACTCGACCCGCACACCGATGAGGCCGCTCACTTCGAAGAAGCGGCGCCAGTTGATGTGCCGCGCCGCACAACGCCAATCGGCCAGCCGGTAGTGCTGCCGCTCCAGCAGATCATGCAGCCTCGCCCGGCCCTCGGCCCGCGCGGGATCGTGCGCGGCGAGCATGGCATCGCCTTCGCCCAGCGCCGCCAGGGAAGCCGGCGCCAGCGGATAAGGGATTTCGTGCGCCACGATGTGCGGGCCCAGGTTCGCGGTGCGCACGAGACGGATATCGCCCCGCCGCAGCGCATCGGCATAAGGCCGGGCCAGAAAGGGCGCCAGGATGCGGCCGGGCGGCGAAGAGGCATCCCAGTCGATATCGAAGCACGCGGCCCAGGCGCTTTCCCTGCCGCGCGCCAGTACATCCCACCACCATGCGTTGTCCGGGTCGGCGGCCATATGGTTCGGCACGATGTCCAGCAGTATCCCCATGCCGGCGCGGCGGGCCGCCCCAGCCAGGCGGCGCAAGGCTTCTTCTCCGCCCCTTGCCGCGTCCACCCTGCCATGATCGACCACATCGTAGCCATGCGTGGACGCCCGGCGCGCCTGCGATACCGGCGACAGGTAAAGGTGGCTCACGCCCAGGCGCGAAAAATACGGCAGATCGCCACGAACATCGTCCAGCGTATAGCCGGCGTGCAGCTGCAGCCGCAAGGTCGCCCGGGGGCCGGCGGCGCGGGTGCCCGGGCACAGGCTCATGTCCCGCCCTCGGCCGTCGCGCCGGTGTCCCCCCTGGCCTGCCGGATGACGCGCAACAGCCCCTGCACCCCCTCCGCCTGAAACAGCTCGTCCACGGCGACCGCCAGCGCACGGCACCAATCGGGATGCCCCGGGCCGGCGCCGGCCGTCGGCGGGCCGGACGGCAGATTGGGCTGTTCCTCCAGGCCGAGCAGATCCTCCAGGCCGATGCTGAACAAAGCGGCGGGTGTGCCCGCGACGTAGGCCAGCACCGCCTCGGCGGGCACCTCGTCCGGCGGCGCGGCATCGGGCGGCGCCAGGCCGGCATTCCGCAGGGCGGCCCACAAGGCCTGCCGCTGCTGCGCGCGCGCGCCCCTCTGCTGCGCCGCCTGTTCCCCATCCAGTTCGCCCAGGCGCTCCCGCCACTGGATATCCCGCCCCAGCCACCAGCCGCGCAGCGTGGGCAGGTCGTGGGTGGTGACCGTCGCCATCGCGCACACCGGCCATTGATTCCCGGGCCGGAAGGCCGGCGCTTCCCCGCCTTCCTGCTCGAACCACAGCACGCTGGTGCCCAGCACGCCATGTTCGGCCAGCGCGGCATTGAAATCCTCGGGAACGGTTCCCAGATTCTCGCCGACGACCAGGGCGCGATGCCGCCAGGCTTCCAGCGCCAGCAGGCTCATCAGGGCCTCGCGGGGATAGCGCAGATAGACGCCCTCGGCAGGCCCGGCCCCTTCGGGGACCAGCCACATGCGCGCCAGGCCCAGCGCATGGTCCACCCGTATCCCGCCGGCATGCGCCAGGACGGCGCGCAAGACTTCGATGAAGGCGCCATAGCCGCGCTGCGGCAGCGCGCGCGCGGAAAAGGCCGTCAGCCCCCAGTTCTGCCCTTGCTGCTGGAAGGCGTCCGGCGGCGCGCCGACCGACACCCCGTGCATGATCTCGGCCTGGCGGCTCCAGGCATGGCTGCCGCGCGGGTCCGTGCCGACGGCCATGTCCGCGATGAGTCCGACGGGCATGCCCGCGGCGCGCGCGCGCGCTTGCGCATCGGCCATGCCGCGTGCCGCCAGCCACTGCAGAAACACGTGGAAGCGGATCTCGTTCCCGTGGTCTTCCGCAAAGCGGCGGACGAAGGCGCCGCCCGGATCACGGTATTCCGCCCGCCAGTCCTGCCAGCCATGCCCGGCCCCCAGCGTGGCGGCATGATGGGCATGCAGAGCTTCGTAGCGGGCATGGCTTTCCAGCGCTTCGCCGCCCTCCCGGCGGAAGTCCTCGAAATCGCGGACCAGGGCCTCGGGCAGGGCCATGCTGAAATCCTCGTATACGCGGCGCAGGCAGCGCAGGCGCCGGGCATGGACGAGCGGCCGGTCCACACAGCCGTCCAGGTCAGCCGCCGGCCCCCCGCCGTTCTGCAACAGTGGACGCAGCATGCCCGCATCGAACACGGTGGCCGGGTCGGCGTGCATGGCGTTGAGGAACAGCCGGCTGGAAGGCGCATAAGGGCTGTAGCGGGCCGGATCGGCGGTGAAGAGAGCGTGCACCGGGCTGATGGCCAGGCCGGCCGCCCCCTGCGCCGCGGCCTGTCCGGCCAGCCTGCCGACCCCGGTGAAATCCCCGCCGGTTTCCCAGGCCGGCAAGACGATGCCCGCCCGCGCCGGGTCGTCGGGCAACGGCGCTTCGCCGCGCCGCCGGCGCAGGCTGTAGACCTGGGCGCCCAGCACCCAGGCACGTTCATGGCCGGTGAGCTCCGCGACGGAGGGGCAGCGTCGCGGCGCAACCGCTATCACCCTGGCGACCCGCCCCATTTCCAGACGATGGTAGCCGGGACGCTTTATGCCGGAGATCGCGGCATGCCCGCCGCCCACATCGCGCGCCGTTCCCATGACCCGGGTGCCGTCCTCCAGCAGCAGACGATAATGAAGGGAACCGGCTTGGCGCACGATCAGCGGAGCGCCCGATCTTGCGATGAGCAGATCCGTTTCGGCCGGCGGCCGCCTTTCATCCTGCAGCATCCGCAGGCTTTCCCGGCACTGCGCCTCGCTCGCACAGTCCAGCCGCAAAGCCTCCAGCACGCTGCGCAGCGTGCCGGCCTCCACCCGCCTGCCGCGGCCCAGCCAATCGCGCCAGGCCGTCTGCAGCCCCGCGGCGTCCGCCAGCTGCAGCAGGAGCGCGTCCGGCACCCGGCTCATGGCCGCTCCGCGCCGGCATCGGCGTCTTCAGACGCATCCCGCAGGCTGGCGATGGTACAGGCGGCCGGCATCCACCCGCTCATCAGGGCCGCCGCCGCGCCCTGGGCGCTTTCATAAAAGACGGTTTCGCGCGGATCCCGCAGGCCGGAGCCGGCGCCGACCTTTTCGGCGGAGAGATTGCAATAAATCGTCAGGCGGCGAGCGCCGCCCAGCTGCCAGCAGGCCACCAGGCAGGCCTCGGCCAGCACTTCGACCGATACGCAGGCCGCGCCCGTCAGCCCGGGCACGATGTATTCGCGCCGCAAGGCCAGCAATTGCCGGTAGAAGGCCCGCCAGCGGGCCCCGCCGGCGGACTCTTCCGCCGGCGGCATGCTGCTTTCCCAGGTGTCCATTGCGTTCGGGTCGGGCAGCGCCTCATCGCCGCGATGGAAGGCTTCGAATTCGGCCTGCCGCCCCGCCTTCACCCTGGCCGCGACCTCGGGGTCGGAAAAACTCGTGAAATACTGAAAAGGCGTTTCGGCGCCCTGCTCTTCGCCCATGAACAGCAAGGGGATGGACGGACACAGCATCTGCAGCGCCGCCGCCGCGGCCAGGGCCCCGCGCCGCTGCCGGCACAAAGCGGCCAGACGCTCGCCCCTGGCGCGATTGCCGATCTGATCGTGGTTCTGCAGGAAAAAGACGAAGGCAGTGGGAGGCAGCATGCCGGAAGGTTCCCCGCGCGGCCTGCCGCCATGCGCCGGACTTTCTTCGCCTTGATAGATGAAACCCTGCGCGAGCGCCCGCGCCAGCTTCTCGGTGGCCCGCTGCGCATAGGCACCGTAATACCCCTGTGTTTCACCGGTCAGCAGATGATGCAGCACATGGTGCATGTCGTCGTTCCACTGGGCATCGAAGCCATGCCTCAGCAGCGAGGCCGTGTTGTCGTCATTTTCCAGCACCAGATGCACGTGGCGGCCGGGAAACGCGGTGCGCAATTGCACAGCCAGTTCGCCCAGCCACTCCTCTTTATCGACAATGGCGTGCACGGCATCGAAACGCAGGCCGTCGAAGCGGTATTCCCGCAGCCAGTACAGCGCGTTCTCGGCGAAGAAGGAACGCACCGGCGCCTTGCGGAAATCGATGGCCGGCCCCCATGGGGTGGCTACATCGGCGCGGAAGAATTCCGGCGCGTAGGACGGCAGATGATTGCCCACCGGCCCGAAATGGTTGTAGACCACGTCGAGGAACACCATCATGCCCAGCCCATGGGCCACGTCCACCAGCGCCTTGAGCGCATCGGGCGTGCCATAGGCACTGTCCGGCGCATAAGGCAGCACGCCATCGTACCCCCAGTTCCTGGGCCCGGGAAAATCCCCGATGGGCATCAGCTCCACCGCCGTCACGCCCAGTTCCGCCAGCGACGGCAGAATCTCGCGCACACCGTCGAAGCCGCCCAGCAGACCGGCATGGATCTCATACAGCACGGTTTCATGCCAGGGCCTGCCGCGCCACGCATCATTGGCCCACGAATAGGCGGCATGATCCACCACGAGGCTGGGCCCCGCGCTGTCGGCCTGCTGCATGCGCGAAGCCGGGTCCGGCACCCTGCCCAGGCCTTCCGGCTGATAGCTGTACGGCGTACCGGCCCGGCACGCATGCCAGGCCTCGAACCAGCCGTGGTCCAGGCGTCCCATGGGCACCGCGGCATCACCCACATGCAGCATCACGCTGTCCACGCCGGGCGCCCAGAGCCTGAAGCGCACGCGGCCATCGGACAGCATCTGCGCTCCGTGGTCATAGCCGGGCGCATGCTGGAAGGATGCCGGGCCGCCGGCCGGCGCTTCTCCGCGCCATTGCGGGGGCGCCTCATGGCTCCCGCCTCGCCCGGCCTCGCCGGATCCCGCGCCTGGATACGTGGCCATCTCACGCCCTCCCCTTGTCGGCGTCCACGCCGCCCAGCAGCAGCACCAGGGCATGGGCGCACACTTTGATCTGTGCTGCGTGCACGGCCGCCACGGCCGCTCTCACGTCCGCCGTATCGAACATGCGCTGCCATGGGCAGGGCGAGTCCGGCAGCCGGAAATCGATGTCGCCGTCCCCCCCGTTGACCAGCACCAGCGAAAGATCGAGACTTCCGTCTTCGCGCACGCAGGCGCGGCGCAGGCCCAGCACCCGCCCTTCGGCAAAATCCCAGGCCGCATCGCTCATCGACGAACCGTCCAGGTCGTACCACTGCAGGCGTGCCACGCCGGGCGCGACTTCCGCGTTGTTGTCGAGGAACCGGTTCATGCGCAGCGAGGGATGCCGCCGCCGCAAATGCGCCAGCCGGTGGATGAAATGCGCCAGGTCCCGCCCGGTCGGCATATCCAGCTGGCGCCAGTCCAGCCACGACAGCTCATTGTCCTGGCAATAGGCATTGTTGTTGCCGCGCTGGGAATTGCCGAATTCGTCCCCCGCCAGCAGCATGGGCGTCCCGTTGGCCAGAAACACGGTCGCCAGCATGGAACGCAATACCCGCCCACGAACCGCATTGACGCTTCGATCGCGCGACGGCCCTTCCATGCCCCAATTGTGGGAGTGGTTCTCGGCGTGCCCGTCGGCATTGCCATCGCCGTTCTGCTCGTTGTGCTTTTCCTCATAGCAGACGACGTCATAGGCCGTGAAACCGTCGTGCGAAGCCATGTAATTGACCGATGCCCAGGGCCGCCGGAAGCGCCGGTCGAACAGGTCGGGGGAGCCCGCCAGGCGGGCGGCCAGCTCCCGACGCAGGCCCGACTCCCCCTTCCAGAAGCGCCGCAGTGCATCGCGGAAACGATCGTTCCATTCGGCAAAGCCCGGCGGATGATTGCCGAGCTGATAGCCGTCCGGCCCGGTATCCCAGGGCTCGGAGATCAGCTTCAGTCGGGACAGCACCGGGTCCTGCAGGATGGCGTCGAAAAAGCCCGAACCGGGATCGTAGCCGCCGCCTTCGCGGCCGAGCGTCACGCCCAGATCGAAGCGGAAGCCATCGATGCGGTAGCTGGCCGCCCAGTAGCGCAGCGAGTCCATCACCATCTGCAGCACGCGCGGATGGGACAGGTTCACCGTGTTGCCGCAACCGGTATCGTTGATGTAGTAGCGTTCATCGCCCGGCACCAGCCGGTAGTAGCTGGCGTTGTCCAGCCCCCGCCAGGACAGGGTCGGCCCCAGCTCGTTGCCCTCGGCCGTATGGTTGTAGACCACATCCAGAATGACCTCGAAGCCGGCCGCCTGCAGCTGGCAGATGGCCCGGCGCAGGTCGTTGCAATTGCCGCCCGGCAGATAGGCCGGCTCAGGCGCGAAATAGGCGAGCGTGTTGTAGCCCCAGTAATTGCGCAGGCCGCGCTCGACCAGGAAATGGTCCTGCAGGAAAGCATGGACCGGCAGCAGCTCGATCGTGGTCGCGCCCATGCGGTGCAGGTGTTCCAGAAACCAGGGATCGGCCAGTGCCCCGCAGTTGCCGCGCAGCGGCCCGGGCAGGTCTTCGCGCATCATCGACAGGCCCTTGACATGCGCCTCGTAGATGACTGTGCTGTCCCAGGGGACGACGGGCCGCCCGCCGCAGCCCCAGTCGAACAGGTCCGGCGCCACCACGCTCTTGGGAACCAGGGCGGCGGAATCGCGCCTGTCCATGCTCAGGTCGGCCTTGGCGTGCCCGACCCGGTAGCCGAATACGGCGTCGCTCCACTGCAGGCCGCCGAGCAGTTGCCGCGCATAGGGATCGATCAGCAGTTTGTGCGGATTGAAGCGGTGGCCGTTGCGGGGATCGTAAGGCCCATGGGCGCGGTAGCCGTAGACCAGCCCCGGTGCGGCATCGGGCAGATAGCCGTGCCAGACCTCATCGGTGCACTCGGGCAGCGGCAGGCGATACAGCTCCCGCCGGCCCTGGGCATCGAACACGCACAGCTCGATTCTCCAGGCATGTGCGGAAAACACCGCGAAATTGATGCCCGAGCCATCGAAGCTGGCGCCCAGGGGATAGGGCAGGCCCGGCTCCAGGGCCGGCCGGCGGCGCGCATCCGCGTTCATGCCATGCCCCCTTCGCCGTCGTCCGCCGGCACCAGCATCAGTGTGGCGAGCGGCGGCAGCACCAGGCTCACACTGTGCGGCCGCCCGTGCGAAGGCCGGTCGGCGGCCTGCACACTGCCGCCGTTGCCCATGCCCGAACCGCCATACACCGACGCATCGGTGTTGAGGATTTCCCGCCAGAGGCCGCCTCGGGGCACACCGACCCGGTAGCCCGTGCGCGGCACCGGCGTCATATTGCATGCGACCAGCACATGCTGGTGCCCGTGGGAACGCAGGAAGGCGAACACGCTGTTCTCCACATCGTCGCCGATGAGCCAGGCGAAACCATCCGGACGCGCGTCACCGGCATGCAGGGCGGGATGGCGCCGGTAAATGGCGTTCAGGTCGCGAATCACGGCCTGCACGCCCGCATGGCCGATGTAGCCGAGGGCCTGCCAGTCCACTTCGCCATCATGATTCCACTCGCTCCATTGGGCAATGTCCCCACCCATGAACAGCAGCTTCTTGCCCGGATGCCCCCACATGAAGCCGAAGTAGGCGCGCAGGTTGGCGAACTTCCGCCAGTCGTCGCCGGGCATGCGGCCCAGCAGCGAGCCTTTTCCGTGGACCACCTCGTCATGGGACAGCGGCAGTATGAAACGCTCGGACCATGCATACACCGTACCGAACGTCATGTCATGATGATGATAGCGCCGATGGATGGGCTCATGGCCCATGTAGCGCAGGGTGTCGTGCATCCATCCCATATTCCATTTGTACTGGAAGCCCAGGCCGCCACTGCGGGTTGCCGCCGTGACCCCGGGCCAGGCCGTCGATTCCTCGGCAATGACCATGGCCCCCGGCGCCTGCTCCGCCAGCAGCGTGTTCAATGTCTGCAGGAAGGCCACGGCATCCAGGTTCTCGCGGCCGCCATGCACATTGGGCCGCCACTGGCCGGCTTCGCGGCTGTAGTCCAGATACAGCATCGACGCCACGGCATCGACACGCAGCCCGTCAACGTGATAGCGGCGCGTCCATTCCAGGGCGCTCGCCAGCAGCAGGTTGCTCACCTCATGCCGCCCGAAGTTGTAGATCAGCGTGTTCCAGTCGGGGTGGAAGCCCTGGCGCGGGTCCTCGTGCTCATAAAGCGCCGTCCCGTCGAAGCGGACCAGACCATGCTCGTCGGCGGGAAAGTGCGCCGGCACCCAGTCCAGAATCACGCCGATACCCGCCGCATGGCAGGCATCGACGAAGGCGGCGAACTCGGCCGGCGTGCCATGTCGGGCCGTCGGCGCGAACAGGCCAAGGGGCTGGTAGCCCCAGGAGCCGCCAAAGGGATGCTCCGTGATGGGCAGCAGCTCGATATGGGTGTAACCCATTTCCACGGCATAGCGGATGAGCGCTGCGCCCATGCCGCGCCAGTGCGGCATGCCGCCCCCGCCGGCGCCCTCCGGCCGGCGCCACGAACCGAAATGCACCTCGTAGATCGACAAGGGCGCTTCGGGCGCCTGCCGGCCCGCGCGGCCGCGCATCCATTCGTCGTCCGTCCAGATGAAGGGCGCGTCGTCGGCCACCACCGATGCCGTGGCGGGCGGCGGCTCCGCCTGCCGCGCCAGGGGATCCGCCTTGAGCGGCAGCCGCCGCCCGTCGGAACCGCGCAGCGCATATTTGTAGCGCGCGCCGGCGCCCACCGCCGGAACGAACGCCTCCCACACCCCGGAGTTTCTACTATGTAGATACATCAAGTTGGCTTCATCGTCCCAATCGTTGAAGTCGCCCACCACGGACACCCGGCTCGCATTCGGCGCCCATACGGCGAAACGCGTGCCGCGCCTGCCTTCATGCTCGATGATGTGGGCGCCCAGGCAATCGGCCAGGTCCCAGTGGCGGCCTTCGCCGATCAGATACAGATCCAGCTCCCCCAGCAGGGGGGACCGCGCGGTGAAGAACTCGGGCCTGTCGGCCGGAGCTTCTCCGCCACCATGCGGGGGCGACTGCGGCGCCGCATTGATTTTGCCCCGCTCGACCTCGCCGTAAACGGCGAGGCTTGCGCTTTGGCGCGTGGTCATGGTTGCTCCTTCCGGGCCGTATCGTCGTCCCGCGCATCCTGTTCACGCAGCATTCTTTGCGCCGCCCGCCGCAGGCCATGCAGCGGAATCACCAGCCAGTCGGGGCGGTGCCCCGCCTCGTAACACACTTCGTAAGCGGCCTTCTCCAGCAGCGCGACGTCGAGGATCCCGGCCCGCTGCCCGGGATCCGACGGCCACAGCGGCGCATTGCCGGGGTGGGCCGCGGCCCAGGCGTCGGCCTCGGCCTGGTAGCCCCCCAGCACGGCTTCCACGGCCGTGCTGCAAAAGCGCGTGACCAGCTCGTGCCGGCGCTCGGCCAGATCCGGCGTGTCGGGTATGGCCAGAGCATCGGATTCCGCCACCACGCTGCTGGCGCTGCCCGTGCCCGCAAAGGGCTGCGAATCGAAGGCCGCCACGGCGTAATCGAAGGAACGCACGACACCGGCCAGATCGCGCCAGGGCCAGGAACGCGCGCGCCGCTCTTCCGCCGTGCGCGCCGGCTCCCCTTCGAAATCGATGAAATGGACATCGCCCTGGGCGATGAGGATCTGTCCCAGATGCAGATCGCCGTGGATGCGCATCAGCGGCAACCCCACCGCCAGCAGGACCCGCCGCTGAATCTCGGCCTCTATCCTGGAACGGTCCGCGCGCAGAGCCTCCAGGGCTTCGAGGGCGGATTCGTCCAGCCCGGCGCGATGCCGATGGGCCGCGCGGCAGGCCGCATCGAACATATTGCGCACGGAACGCCCCCAGGCCCGGGCTTCCGCCGCGCCGGCCGTCAGCGGCTGAAAGGCGGGATCGTCGCAGGGCTGGGCCAGCACACCATGCATCTGCGCCAGACGCCGGCCTATCATGGTGGCCACCATTTCGTACGAGGTCAGGCCTTCGGCGTAATCATCGCCGCTCTTGCCGGTCAGGGCCGCGCTCTCGAGGCTGCGCTTGAGAAAATCCAGCGTCCATGTCCAGGCATCCCCCTGGTTGTGAATGCGCCGGTGCACCAGCGCCAGGGTATGGGGAGTGCCATCGGCATCGATGCGCAGCATCTCGCCCAGCAGGCCGGCCATGTTGGCATAGCCCGCCTGCGTGAGCCGGCGGGTCATCTCGGCCTCGGGATGCACGCCCGGCACCACGTGGCGCAGGAGCTTGAGCATGATGCCATCGCCCACCAGCACCGTGCTGTTGGACTGCTCGCCGTGAAACCACTCCACCGGGGTGTCGTTCGACCATTCCAGCTCTTTCAGGCCGGCTTCGCCCTGGAACTTCAGCATGCCGCGCGAGCCCGTCATCGGCAGGGGCACTTCCCTCTGGCTGAGCAGATTGTCCAGCAGGCAGATCGCGAAGGAAGGAACCGTATAGGCGTCGGTGACGAAGCCCACCTCCGCGCCGCGGCGGATCCGGGCCAGCGCGTACTGCAAGGGCATGCCGTCGATGGTTTCGGCCCACAGCATCGCCAGCGGCATGAACCAGCTATGGTCGGCCACGGCATCCGCCGGCCCGCCTTCGCCCTGCACGTCGGCCGGCGCATCCCGCCTCCCGGCTTCCACCGCCACCTCGACCAGAAAGAAATCGCTGTGCCCGGGCATGGGCTCCATGTAGATCACTTTCACGGCGGCCGGCGATCCCCTGGAAGGGTACCAGCGCTGGTTGGGCAGATAGCGCGGCAGCACCTGCTCGTTCAGCGTGCGCCACGAGCGCTCCATCATCTGGTAGCCGCGCCGCTTGCGCAGCACCAGGGTGGCGAACTCGGGCAGCTGGGGCGGCGTTATGGCGTGCCAGACGGGCGGGTTGGCGCTGGCGCTCAGTTCGAACCAGTAGAAGCCATAGGGCGGCAGGGTGAGCAGATAGGGCAGCTCGCCTATGGTCGGGAACGGGGTGCCGCCCAGCAGCTCCACCGGCACGCGGCCGGACATTTCCGAAAGCTCCAGCTCCACCGGCTGCGACGCATTGGACAGATTGGCCACGCACATCAGCACCACGCCCTCGTGTTCGCGCAGGTATGCCAGGATCTTGCGGTTGCCGGGATACAGGAAACGCAGCGTGCCCCGCCCGAAGGCGTGGGTCTGCTGGCGCTTGGCCAGCATGCGCCGGGTCCAGTTCAGCAGCGAATGCGGGTCGCGCTGCTGCGCCTCGACGTTCACGGCCTCGTAACCGTAGAGCGGGCCCTGCAGCATGGGCAGGATCAGCTGTTCGGGATCGGCGCGCGAAAATCCCCCATTGCGGTCCGAGGACCACTGCATGGGCGTGCGCACGCCGTCGCGATCGCCCAGATGGATGTTGTCGCCCATGCCGATCTCGTCGCCGTAGTACAGCACCGGCGTGCCCGGCATGGACAGCAGCAGGCTGGTCATCAGCTCGATGCGGCGCCGGTCCCGCTCCAGCAGCGGCGCCAGCCTGCGGCGGATGCCCAGGTTGATGCGCGCCTGCCGGTCGGCGGCGTAGACCTCCCACAGATAATCCCGCTCGCTGCTGGTCACCATTTCCAGCGTCAGCTCATCATGATTGCGCAGGAAGATGGCCCATTGGCAGCTTTCGGGAATTTCCGGTGTCTGCTGCATGATGTCCGTGATGGGAAAGCGGTCCGCCCGCGCGATCGCCATGTACATCCGCGGCATGAGCGGAAAGTGGAAGCACATGTGGCATTCGTCGCCATCGCCGAAATACTCCTGCGCATCTTCCGGCCACTGGTTGGCTTCCGCAAGCAGCAGGCGGTCCGGATAATCCTTGTCCAGCGCCGCGCGGATCCGGCGCAGCACGGCATGGGTCTCGGGCAGGTTCTCGTTGTTGCTGCCCTCGCGTTCCACCAGATAGGGCACGGCATCCAGCCGCAAGCCATCCACCCCCATGTCGAACCAGTAGCGCATCACACTGATGACTTCCCGGATCACGCGGGGGTTGTCATAGTTCAGGTCCGGCTGGTGCGAATAAAAGCGGTGCCAGAAATACGCGCCGGCCACCGGGTCCCAGGTCCAGTTCGAGGTCTCGGTATCGCAGAAGATGATGCGGGTGCCCGTGTAGCGCTGATCGTCATCGGACCACACGTAGTAATCGCGCACCGCCGAGCCGGAGCGGGCGTGCCGCGCGCGCTGGAACCAGGCATGCTGGTCCGAAGTGTGGTTGACCACCAGTTCCGTAATGACGCGCAGATTGCGGACATGCGCCTCGCGTATGAAGCGGCGCACGTCGGCCAGGGTGCCGTACTCGGGGTGGACATCGCGGTATTCGGCGATGTCATAGCCGTCGTCACGCCTCGGCGAGGGGTAGAAGGGAAGCAGCCAGACCGTGTTGACCCCCAGCCGCGCAATGTAGTCCAGCTGCGAGATCAAGCCCGGAAAGTCACCCTTCCCATCGTTGTTTGCATCGAAGAATGACTTGACGTGCAGCTGGTAGATGACGGCATCCTTGTACCAGCCGGGCTCGTTCAGCACCCGCTGCCTGCTTGTCTTCCGTGTGCTCATGCCGGCCCTCCGTGTTCGCGCACCAGGGCCCACAGCACGAAGGGGCGGTGCGGCGTCAGTTCGATGGTCTGGCGCCGGCCCCGCAACACGAAGCGGCGGTCCTCGAAAAGATCGTGCAGGGGCACTTCGGCATCGTCGGCCAGCCCCCATTGCCAGAGCGGCAGTTCCATCGTGCCCGCCTGCCGATGATGCGGGTCCAGGCTCACCGCCGCCAGCACGATGCTGTCCCCCTCGGGACTGTGCCGCGAATAGAACAATATGCGGTCATTGTCCACTTCATGGAAACGGACGCCCAGATGGGTCTGCAGGGCGGGATGGCTGCGGCGGATGCGGTTCAACCGCGTGATTTCCTCGATGATGTTCCCCGGCGCGTCCATGTCCCATTGGCGGAGCTGATATTTTTCCGAATCCAGATACTCCTCCTTGCCGGGCACCGCATCGGCCACGCACAGTTCGAAGCCGTTGTACATGCCCCAGGACCCCGAGAGCGTGCCGGCGAGCACCGCCCGGATCAGGAACCCCGCGCGCCCGGAACTCTGCAGGAACCAGGGATTGATGTCCGGGGTGTTGACGAAGAAATTGGGGCGGAAGAAGTCCCGCACCGGCGTACGGTTCAACTCGGTCATGTAATCGGTCAGTTCCTGTTTGGTATTGCGCCAGGTGAAATAGGTGTACGACTGCGAGAACCCCAGCTTGGCCAGCCGGTACATCATGGCGGGCCGCGTGAATGCCTCCGACAGGAAAAGGGTGTCGGGATGCCGGCTGCGGACTTCCCTCAGCATCCATTGCCAGAACGGCAGCGGCTTGGTGTGCGGGTTGTCGACACGGAATATCTGCACGCCCTGATGCACCCAGAACAGCACGATGTCGCGCAGCGCCCGCCATAGCGCGGCCTGCCGCGGCGTGCTGGCCGCCGCGCTGTAGAAATCGGGAGTGACGATGTCCTCGTAGCGCTTGGGCGGGTTTTCCGCGTGCTTCAGCGAACCGTCCGCCCGCCAGTTGAACCAGTCCGGATGCTCCCGCAGCCAGGGGTGGTCCGGCGAACACTGAATGGCGAAATCCAGCGCGACCTCCATTCCGTGGCGCCGGGCGGCGGCGAGCAGCGCGCGGAAGTCCTCCAGCGTCCCCAGCTCCGGATGCACGGCATCGTGCCCGCCGTCTTCCGAGCCGATCGCATAGGGGCTGCCCGGGTCATCTGGCCCGGCCACCAGCGAGTTGTTGCGTCCCTTGCGGTTGCTGTGCCCGATGGGATGGATGGGCGGAAAGTACAGCACGTCGAAGCCCATGCGGCGGATGACGGGCAGCCTCTGGATGACGTCGCGCAGGGTCCCATGCCGGCCCGCCACAGGGCTCTGCGAACGCGGAAACAGCTCGTACCAGGCGGAAAACGTCGCTTCGTTGCGTTCTATGTCCAGGGGATACTGCGCCGATGTGCGGGTCTCGAAGGCATGCTCGTCCACCAGCTGGATGGCGTCGGCCAGGCCGGGATCCAGCAGCGCTTCCACCTGTCCCGCGTCGGCCGGGGGGATCGTCATCTCGTCCCGCTGGCCCGGCGCGGGCGGCCTGGTTGCGGCGCCCGACCGTGCCCGGACCCGCCTGCGGACGGGCGCGCCGTCGGAGGGAGGGCCGACCGTCCGCAGCGCGGCCTCGATGGCGGGCAGGGCCCCGGAGCCTTCATTCCGGGCTTCATCCAGGTAGCGGGCCAGCGTGCGCCGGCCTTCTTCGACCTCCAGGCTCACGTCCTGGCCGGCCGCCGCCTTCTTGTGCAGTTGCACGCAGAAACTGCGCCACGTATCCAGCCAGGCACTGACTTCATAGATGTAACGGCCCAGCTGGCGCGGCGTGACACGCGCTTCCCAGGCATCATTGCCCAGCGGCGCCATCGGCACGTGGTGCCACTCTGTCTCATTGGCCGGGCGCCACAACAGTTCGGCGGCCAGTTCCTCATGGCCATCCATGAAGATGTCGGCCTGGATCACGACCGTTTCGCCCAGCGTGCGCTTCACCGCGAACGCACCCTCGTCCACCGCCGGGCGCACGGCTTCGATCGCGATGCGGGGGCCGCGCAGGGCGGCGCTCAGGCCGCGGCGCAGTTCGCTGGATGTCGTGCCATGCTTGGCGATAGAGTCGGCCGACGCCAGGGGAATGAGCTGCCAGGCCCCGGCGGCAAGCTCGAAGCGTGGCGGCGGCGATTCCAGCACGAAGCCGTTGGGCAGCCTTCTTTCTATCAGGGCGCGCGAGATGGAACCGCCGCGATGGCGGTCCGGGTTGAGCAGCAGCAGGCGGCCCGCCGCGCCACCCCGGAACAGGGCCGTCACTTCCGACAGTGGGCCGGTGAGGCGCCGGGGGCCCGTGCCGTTCTTGCCCGGTTCCACGGGCCATGCCATGCAGGGCAGGCGCGTTTCATGCGCCGCCGGCCATACGAAGCCGGAAGGCAGCAGCAGACCCTCGCCGATCACGGACGCCACCGCCAGCCGGCGCATGGCCTCTTCCCCGGCGGGCCCCGATGCCATGGGCTCCCTGGGGTCGGCGACCGGAGCAATGACCGGCGCGACCGCCCGCAGACGTTCATACTCTTCGAGCAGCCAGGCGTCGCGGTAATCCCACCACGGCAACGAGGAATAGACGCCGTCGATGGGCAGCGACTCCAGCTGCGCAAGCTGGGCGGGCGTCATGCCGGGCGTCCAGATCGTGATCAGCAGGTCGCTGCGGCGCGCGCGCAGCGCCGCCAGAACCGCCTGACTGCCATCCGTGGACAGACGTTCCATGCCGCGCAGGCAGACGGCGGACACGGCCGGCATGTCCAGCAGCCCGTTCAGCCCGGCGGGCAGGGCCGCCGGCGCGGCCGGCGGCGCCAGCACGAGGTCGGCCATGAGGCGCAGTCCGGCCTGGGAACAGGCCTGGACCAGCCGCTCGGACACGGCGTCCTCCGGGGCGTTCAGCCACTCCGCGGGCACCGACAAGGTATCAAAGCCCTGCACGACCGCTTCCGCGCACATGACCCAGTAGCCGCCGCCCTCGGCGGAGGCACTTCCGAACGCGCGCGACAGCGCATCGTCACCCTCGGCCGACAAGGCGCAGATGCGCCAGCCGGTCGCTCGTCCGAGTCCTTCCTGTGCTGTTTCCATGTGCTGCATGATGTAGAACCTGCCCGATGATCTGCCTGAAAAGGCCGCAGGCCGCCCGCATCGCCGGCACCCGCCCGGCGGACATGCCGGGCACGGACCGCGGCGTCCGGTTTCGAGCAATCCACATGCCTGTCGGCCGGCGTGGACCATGGTGGAACCACGGCTTGCGGGGCACGCAGCTTGCTGCGTTGCAACCACTATTTCACCAGGAGGCGAACATGAACATTGGCGACACTCTTCTTCGGTTGCACGTTCCCGAGCCCCCCGGCCACGACCCGAATCCGCCGCCGACCACGCCGCCGGGCAAAGAGCCGGGACGCGAAATCGATCTGCCGCCGCTGAGCGATCCGGATGAAGTGCGGGAACCGCATGACACGCCGCCCGACGACGCTCCGGAGCCCGACCCGGAGGCACCGCCTCCTCCCGTCCATTGAGCCCCGCCTCCCCGGCCGGGAGGCGCATGGCCTGTCGGCGCCAAGCCCTCCGCAAAGCCGGCCACCCAATGAACAGCCAGTGCAAGGCGGGTTTTTGCGTGAACTACACCATGGAGTGCCAGTTCGGCGGCGGCCGCACGTCTTCCGCCGCTTCAGCAAGGGCCTGGGAAAAAAGCCGCGCCCGCATGGCCGCCACCCGGGGCGTAATGACGTGGCGTTCCCTCAGCACCCGCGTCATCCCCGCCAAGGTCGGCAGCAGCACGATGCGCAACAGCCGCCGCCGGTGAGCCTTGCGCAGCAATGCCAGTGTTTCGCGCCAGGCCTGCCCGGCGGGCAGGCGCAGCCAGGCCACCCATATGCCATTGCGCAGCCGCAGCCGCTCGCGCAGCCGGCCATTGCGCGGATGGCATGGAAAATGGCGGGCGACGACGTCTTCCATGTAGACCATGCGCCATCCACGCACCGCAAGGTCCAGCGCGAGCAGTTCCTCTTCCCCGCCGAAGAACAGCGGCGGCCAGTACCCGCCGGCCTCATAGAAAGCCCTGGTGCGCACGACGCAGGCGCCCGCCATGAAGTCCAGCAATTGCGGGCCGGGCAGACCGTCCCTGTCCAGTGAACTGTCCGCCATCTGCGCGCAGGCCGGATCGACCCGGCCCGCATCGCCGACCAGCACGCGGGCATTCACGATGCCGATGCGCGAGTCGCCGTCGAGAATCCCGGCGGCGCGATCCAGCGAGCCGGCCTGCCATCGGGTGTCGTCATCGCAGAAAGCAACATAGGCCGTATGCACGTAGGCCACGGCGATGTTGCGCGCCGCCGCGCCGATGTTCCGGCGGCTGCGTATCAGCATGACAGAGGGAAGCTCGCGGGCAACCGCCCGCGCCGTCCCGTCGGTGGAGCCGTTGTCGACGACGATGATGGGCCAGCCTTCAGGCAATTGCGTGAGGGCTCGCAAGGTTTGCAACAACTGCACACGGCGGTTGTGCGTGAGGACTACGATTGTTCCGCGTTCTAAAGAAGCCATGCGCTGTATGTGAAGCATCCGTCAATGCTTCGCTTCAGCATATCCCGTGCCGGACCGCGGCCGCCCTGTCAGCGCAGGCTGGAGGACGACTCGTCCACGTCGCTCAGCGCCCCGTATTCCTCCAGGCGGTTGTAGAGCGTCTTGAGACTGATGCCCAGCATTTCGGCGGCCGCCTTCTTCACCCCGCCGCATTGCTTCAAGGTGGCGAGAATGAGCTGACGGTTGGCATCCGCCAGAGGCACCCCGACCGGCACGGTGATTTCCGACCCCCAGCCCACCGAGTGGGATTCGAGCGAGAATGAATTGAAGTCGCCCTTGATGAGATCATCGGCCAGGATATAGCTGCGGTACACATAATTTCGCAGCTCGCGGATATTGCCCGGCCAGGGGTAGGTCAGCATGGCCTTTCTGGCGTCCTCGGAAAACCGCTTGGCCGTGCCGTATTCCTGGTTGAGCGCCTGCAGGAAATGATTGGCGATGAGCAGTATGTCGTCTTCGCGGTCTCGCAGCGGTGGCAATTCCAGCGGAAACACGCTCAGGCGGTGGTACAGGTCTTCCCGCAGGCTGCCCTTGGCAACCGCCTGTTCGGGGTTGCGGTTGGTCGCGGCCACCACCCTGACGTCGGCGGCAATTTCCTCATGGGTGCCCACACGCATGAAACGCCCGGTTTCCAGTACCCGCAACAGCCTCACCTGCAGATCCATGGACATCTCGGTGATTTCGTCCAGGAACAGCGTCCCGCCGTCGGCGCGTTCGAAATACCCCTTGTGCTGGCGGTCGGCCCCGGTGAAAGCGCCTTTTTCGTGGCCGAAGAGCTCGCTTTCGATCAGGTTGGGCGAGATCGCGCCGCAGTTGACGGCCATGAAAGGCTTGTCATGGCGGGGGCTGGCCAGATGGATGGCTTCCGCGGCGAGCTCCTTGCCCGTCCCGCTTTCGCCCACCAGCAGCACCGTTGCCAGGGTGGGCGCCACCTTCTCGATATGGGCACAGAGCAGCTGTATGGCGGGCGACGTGCCCACAATGCGTGAAAACGCATCCTGCGAGCCGGCCTCTCGGCTGGAGCCAGCCATGGTTTTCAGCTCGGAGAAAATGCCTCGCAACCTGCGCAGGGCGATCGGCTTGATAAGATAATCGGCAGCGCCGCAACGCAGCGCTTCAATGGCGCTTTCCACACTGGAATGACCAGTGATGAACACCACCTGGCAATCGGGCAGCGCCATGCGCTTCCACAATTCCATACCATCGCCGTCGGGAAGCTGCATGTCCAGCAGCACGACGTCGGGCTTATGGCGTTCCACCTGTATGCGGGCCTGGCGGACATCACCGGCCTGCGCCACCGTATACCCTTCCTCGACTGCTATTTCAGCGATGAGCTCCCGAGTATCAGGCTCATCGTCAATGATCAATAGATGCGGCATATTGCCTCGTAAGGGAAAACGTGAAGCCACGGTTTGAATGATGTTACAGGGTTTCCCTGATACGGAAAGTAAGGATCCATCTCATTTGCAACGAAATTACCACCGGCGATTACGTCCGGCCGCGCAAAGAGATAGACTTGCCACATGATTCCATCATCCAAACTCCTGGGGCGATCTTCCGCCGCCTTTGAAATGGCGCGGGCTATCGTAAAAGCTGCGCCGACCGATGCCAGCGTGCTCATCATCGGCGAAAGCGGCACAGGCAAGGAAGTCATCGCCCGTACGGTCCACAGAAGAAGCCAGCGCGAGCATGCGCCCTTTGTCGCCATCAACTGCGGCGCGATCTCGCCGTCGCTGGCCGAAAGCGAGCTCTTCGGCCACGAAAAAGGCGCCTTCACCGGCGCCGTGTCGCGCAGCACGGGCTGCTTTGAGCGGGCACATACGGGCACACTTTTTCTGGATGAAGTAACAGAAATGCCGGCCTCCATACAGGTGCAGCTGCTGCGCGTGCTTGAGACGGGCACCTTCTACCGCGTGGGCGGCAGCGAACCGATCAGCGTGGATGTACGCATCATCGCCGCCACCAACCGCGACCTGCAGGAAACCGTGAACGGCGGCACGCTGCGCTCGGATCTGCTTTACCGGCTGGCGGTCTTCCCGATCAAGGTGCCGCCGCTGCGGGAACGCAAATCCGACATCGCCTACCTGGCGCAGAAATTCCTGGACGAACTGAATGCCCAGGAAGGCGGCGGCAAGGTGTTTTCGGCCACATCCATGCCCCGCCTGCAGGAATACAACTGGCCCGGAAACATCCGCGAACTGAAGAACACCATCATCCGCGCCTATATCCTGGCCGACGACAAGCTGGTCGACATTGCCCCGATGCGGCCATTCTTTCGCGACTCCACCCCCACACGCCATCTGAACATGCTGCGCATCCCCGTGGGTACATCACTGGCGGCGGCGGAGCGTTCCATCATCCTGGCAACCCTGGATCATTATGACGGGGACCGCCGGCGCAGCGCGCTGGCCCTGGGCATCAGCCCCAAGACCCTGCACAACCGGCTGGAACGGCTCAAGCGCAACCAGTCGCCGCCCGTCCCAGAGGCGGAAGCCGAAAAACCGGAACCCATCGAAGCGGTCGGCTGAACGCAAGGGGCGGCCCGCCGGCCGCCGTATGTCCGCGTCTCGAACCGCGTCCACACTGAAGAAACTCCACTTCATTCCCGGCCTTCGGATTCCCGAGGCGTGGGCAAATCATCGCTCGGCCGCTCTCCGGGCCGTTTGGGCAGCTGTTCATTGTCACGCCGCTGCGGCGGCGGCGTCTGGCCGTGCTCCGTCGTGCTTTCACGCAGCTGCTCGCTGGCCACTTGCCCGGCCCTGCCATACTGATTGCCCCGTGCGACCTCTCTGCGGTCGGGGCCGGGAGGCGGCTGCCCGGCGGCTTCGCCCCGCGTACCCGGAGCCTGCCAGTGGCGTGGCATGTGTCCGGCATCGTCCCTGGGGTCGCGCTGATCCCGCCCGGCCCGGTCTTTCCCTTCCTTGGCGCCATGGTCGTCATCGTGGCTGTGATCGTTCGTTTCCTTTTTCCGCATGCCTGCCTCCTTCGGCCCCGCTCTCCATCGGTGGGCAGCCCGCGCCGCCCTCGCATGGCATGGCCAGCAAGCCCCGTACCGATAAGCGCGAAACCCGCCCTTACCGTGCATTTCTTACACGGTGCCGGACAAAGGAGAAGCGGAAGAACCCCGTTTTCCATCGCTCACCGATGCCGCCCCGAGGTGTTCCGAAGCCGTTTTTTCACTTCGTCCGCCGTTTGCCGAACGCCGGCAGGCCGCATGGCGACTGCGCTCACACAGGCGGAAACACAAGGTTTTCCCCCGTTACCCTGAAATTGGCACGGATGTTGCGTGATTCATCCTTGCGATGAACCCCTTACAAGGAGACGCTGTGGGACAGCTCATTTATGAAATGCGGGCCAAGCAACAGACCACGCTCACGCCCCGACTTCAACAGTCAGTCAGACTGCTGCAGATGTCGACGCTGGATTTCAGCCGCGAAGTCGCAGAAGCCATTTCCAACAACCCCTTCCTCGATGAAGAAGAAGGCCAGCCATCCGAGGAGAGTCAGCCGGAGCGGCAGGAGGCGCGCGCCGCTCTGCCCGAGGAAGGCGCGCCCCCTTCGGAAACCGCCGCCAGCGAAGAGTTCGACAACACCGTGACGGCCGACTACGATGCCGCCGCCGAATCCGCCACCTCCTATTCCGGCGACTACCCCACCGCCCGCAACAACGACCAGCCGGAAACCGACATCGGGCAGTGGGCCCGCAGCGAGACCACCCTGCAGGAATCCCTGCGCAGGGATCTCTGCAGCTATCACCTGGACGCGCGCGACCGCTGCCTTGTGGAACTCATCATCGAAGCGCTGGACGACAACGGCTACCTGCGCATTCCCATGGACGAGCTCGTCCAGTCGGGCCAGATGGATCCGATGCCGGCCGACGGCGAATGGGAAATGGCGCTCAATCTCGTCCAGCACCTGGGCTCGCCGGGCATCGGGGCGCGCGATCTGCGGGAATGCCTGGCCCTGCAGCTCAAGGCCCTGGCGCCGGACACCCCCGCCCGGGACCTGGCGCTGCGCATCGTGGAAGAAGCGATCGAACGTCTGGGCCGCTGCGACTATGCCGGCCTGGCGCGCGTGCTGTCCGCAGCGGAGACCGACGTCAACCAGGCCTGCCTGCTGATCCGTGGCCTGGAACCCCGCCCGGGAGCGCATTTTTCCCGTGTCGACCCTTCGTGCTATGTCGTGCCGGACGTACTCGTACGCAAGGCCGGCCCGGACTGGGTGGCCATCCCGAACGACGTGGCCACGCCGCGCGCCCGCCTTAATACCGCCTATACCCAGCTCTTCCGGCAGACCCGCTATGACGACCGCCCGCTCATGGCCCAGGCCCTGCAGGAAGCCCGCTGGCTGATGCGCAGCCTCGAACAGCGCAATACCACCATCGCCCGCGTCGCCCAGGCGATCGTCGCCCGGCAGCAAACCTTCTTCGACTATGGCGACGTCGCCCTGCGCCCCATGATGCTCAGCGAGATCGCCGAAGAGCTCGGCATGCACGAGTCGACGGTATCGCGGGCGACCAGCAACAAGTACCTGGCTTCCCCGCGCGGCATTTTCGAGTTCAAGTATTTCTTTTCACGGGAACTGGCCACTCAGTCGGGCGGCACCTGCTCCGCCGTGGCCGTGCGGGCGCTGATCCAGGAAATGATCGAGGCCGAAAATCCCACCGAGCCCCTGTCCGACGTGATGTTGGCCGAACGTCTGGCGCGCGAGGGAGTGCGGGTGGCCCGGCGCACGGTCTCCAAATACCGGGCTCAGATCAAATACCCCCCCGCCGAACAGCGCCGACGCCCCGTGCTGATGGCGTGAAGCCCTGCGAAGGAAGCGCTCCGGCCGCCGGGCCGGAGCGGCTCGGGCATCGCGCGGCCAGCGGCCCGCCCTCTACGCATTCACGATCTCGCCGCCATTGGGGTGCAGGAACTGGCCCGTCATGTAGCTGCCGTCATCCGAAGCCAGGAACACATAGCAGGGCGCGACTTCCTCGGGCTGGCCGGGCCGCTTCATGGGCGTATCCGCACCGAAGGTGGCCACATCGTCGGCATGGAAGCTCGCCGGGATCAAGGGTGTCCAGATCGGACCGGGCGCGACGCCGTTGACCCGGATGCCGCGCTCGGCCAGCGATTTGGACAAGGAGCGGGTGAACGCCACGATGGCGCCCTTGGTGGCGGAGTAGTCGAGCAGACCCGGACTGCCCCGGTACGCGGTCACGGACGAGGTATTGACAATGGCCGCCCCGGACCGCAGATGGGGCAGCGCGGCCCGGGTCAGCAGGAACATGCCGAAGAAATTCGTGCGGAAAGTGCGTTCCAGCTGCGCTGTGCCGATGTCCTCCATCCGCTTGGACACATGCTGCTCGGCCGCATTGTTCACCAGAATGTCGATGCGTCCTTGAACTTCGAGCGCGCGCTTCACGATCTCGTTGCAATGTCCCTCGTCCCCGATGTCGCCCGCCACCAGCGTGCAGCGCCGGCCGGCATCCTCGACCAGGCGCCGCGTTTCCCGCGCGTCGTCATGCTCATCGTAATAGCACACCACCAGGTCGGCGCCCTCTTTGGCGAAGGCGACCGCCACCGCGCGACCGATGCCGCTGTCGCCCCCGGTGATGATGGCCGTCCTGCCCTTGAGCTTGCCGGCGGCAAGATAGCGGTGCTCGCCGCTGCGCGGCTGCGGACGCATTGCCTTCTGATGGCCCGGCTGGCGCTCCTGCTCCTGCGGGGGCAGGGTCCGGCCGTCCTCTGGCCGCTGATCCGAACCCTGGCCCGCCGCTTCGGCGCCGTTTTCCGATTGACCCGCGGATTCCAGGATATTCGTGCTCATTGGAATTCCTCCTGAAGATACAGGGGATCCAGCAAGGTGCATGCCTCAGCCGGGGCCGGCGCCACCGCCCCGCCCATGGCCGGGCGGCCCCCTATCCGGCTTCGGCCACCTTCAGCAGGACCCGCCGGCTTTCGAAGCGGCGCAAGGCGCCCTCGAAGGGATCGCGGAATTCCACGGCCCTCGCCAGCAGCTGCAGGGGCCGGCCGAAATCGTCCGGCCCGGACTGCCCCGACGCTTCGTTCTGGAGGCCGGGATGATAGTAGGCATCATTGAGTATGGGCATGCCCAGGGCGCTCATGTGGGCGCGCAACTGATGCTTGCGGCCCGTCGAAGGCAGCAGGCGCAGATGCGCAAGCGCACCGCCGTCCAGCCGGCCCAGGAGCTCGATGCGGGTCTCGCTGTTCGGCTCGCCCGGCATTTCCCGCATGAGAAAACCGCCGGGCCGCTCGGCCAGCCGGCTGCGGTGCATCAGCGGAAAGACGAGCGACTGCGGGGCGGCTGCCACCGCCTCGTATTCCTTGTGCACCGCCCGAGCCTGGAAAAGTGACTGGTAGCGGCCGCGGCAGGCCGGGTCGACGCAGAACATCAGCACACCGGCGGTATCGCGGTCCAGGCGATGGACGGGCGACAGCAAGGGAAGATCGAGCTCGCGCCGCAGGCGCACCAGGGCAGTGTGAAGCAGGTAGCGGCCACCCGGCACGGTGGCCATGAAATGCGGCTTGTCGACGACCAGCAGCCGCGCATCGCGATGCAGCACCGGCAGATCGAAGGGCACGGGCGCTTCATCCGGCACCTCGCGGTAATACCACAGCCAGCGGCCGGCGCGATAGGGTTCTTCAGGCCGCTGTGCCCTGCCGGAGCCATCGACGATATCGCCCGCCTCCAGGCGCCGCAGCAGGATATCCGGCGGAATCCGTGGAAAACGCTCGCACAGGAAATGGAACAGGGTTTCCCACGGGCCTTCGTTCAAATAGACGCGGCTGCGCGGTATGCCGTGCGCGGCCCCGGAACCGGAGCCGGAGCCGGAGCCGCGCGGCTTTGCGGGCGCATCGCGCTCGGGCCGCTCCACCTATACCACGGCCGGCGTGGCGCCCGCGCCATCGCGGCGCATGCGCCGGCCCTGCAGCGCCCAGATGAAGGCCAGAATCGCCAGGGCGGGCAGATACACCCAGAACTCCGATGGCCGGTGGGGATTCGGCACCAGAAGTTCGCTGACCTCCCAGCCCTGCTCCCAGCCGGCGCGCCGGGCCGTGCTGCCGAAGCGCACGGCGGCGATCTGCGTCATGTCCCCCATGCTCACCACCGTCAGGCCGGCGGCGGACAGGCGCTGGCGGCCGGCATCGTCACCGGTGGCCTCGCTGTCTTCGGGCAATTCCCTGAGCCCGACGGCCACCGTCTTGCTCAGCTCGTCGCCTTCGAGGTTCATGCCGGACAGCACGGCCACGAAACGGCCGTTGGCGGGCAGATCCGCGGCGATCTCGTAGATCTGCGAAGCCGGCCGCGCCTCGTACTTGGGCGCTACGTAGTTCATGAACCAGTCGGGGCGGAAAAGCGCGAACGTCACCAGCAGCAACAGCAGTACTTCGATGATCGAGCACTTGCTGCGGAACCAGGCCATGGTGGCCGCCGCGAAGGTGAGGGAAGCCACGGTAGCGCCGAACACCACCAGAATCAGCTCCAGCCAGCCCGATACATCGATCAGCAGCAGCATGGGGTTGAAGATGAACATGAAGGGCAGCACGGCCGTGCGCATGGCATATGTCACGCCCTGCACGCCGGTGGCCAGCGGGCTTTCGCCGGAAATGGCCGCCGCCGCGAAG
Source organism: Alcaligenaceae bacterium (assembly GCA_013416455.1). Taxonomy (GTDB): domain Bacteria; phylum Pseudomonadota; class Gammaproteobacteria; order Burkholderiales; family Burkholderiaceae_B; genus Yanghanlia. The sequence goes on from JACCES010000001.1 coordinate 450,452, forward strand.
GTGGCCAGCCCCACCGGCGGCGTGATGTCCGCCATGATTCCGTAATAGAAGACGAACATGTGCACCGCGATCAGCGGGATCACCATGCCGCTCTGCGCGCCGAGTTCTACCACCACCGGCGCCATCAGCGTCGCCATCAGAATGTAGTTGGCGGTGGTCGGCATGCCCAGGCCCAGCACCAGGCAGACCGCTGCCGTGAAGAACAGCATCACCAGCACATTGCCCATGGACACCATCTCGACGAAGGCGGTCATGCGCAGGCCCAGGCCGGTCAGGGTGATGGCACCCACGATCAGCCCGGCCGTGCCGCAGGCGATGGCGATGCCCACCATGTTGCGCGCACCTTCCTGCAGGCCGACGATGGCCTCGTGAAAGCCCTGGCGCAGCGGCTCGGCAATGGACTGGCCGCGGAAGAAGGCGATCAGCGGCCGTTGCGTGACCATCTGGAAGAGCATGGCCATCACCGCCCAGAATGCCGACAGGCCGGCCGAGAGCTGATCCACAGCCAGGCACCACACCAGAATGCCGATAGGGATCAGATAGTACAGGCCCGCACGCACCGTGGGCCATGCCTCGGGCCGCACCGGATTCGTGATGTTGATGTCCGTGGGAAGATCCGGCTGCCGCGCTGATATGCGCAGCAGCCACAGGTACAGCACCAGCAGCAGAACCAGCAGGATGGGGGTGGCCGCCTCGCCCGCGACGGCGCGCACGCCGATGCCAACCCAGTAGACCAGCCCCATGACGACGAGCGTGCCGGCGATCCCCATGCCCCAGCCGGCCAGCTTCTGCAGCGGCGTCTTGGGCTTGCCGGCGGACATCATGGGATTGATGCCGAGCTTGAGCGCTTCGAGGTGGACGATATAGAACAGCGCCACATAGGAAATGCTGGCGGGCAGCAGAGCGTGGCGGATGATGTCCGTATACGGAATACCCACGTATTCGATCATCAGGAAGGCCGCCGCGCCCATTACCGGAGGCATGATCTGGCCGTTCACCGACGAGGCTGTTTCGATGGCGCCGGCGCGCACCCCGCCATAGCCGGCCTTCTTCATGAGCGGGATGGTGAAGATGCCCCCCGTCACCACGTTGGCGACCGATGATGCCGAAACGATGCCGTTGACCGCCGAGCTGACCACCGCCACCTTGGCCGGACCGCCGCGCAGGTGTCCCAGCAGCGCGAAGGACACCTGCATCATGTAGTTGCCCGCGCCGCAGCGGTCGAGCAGGGAGCCGAGCAGCACGAAAATGAAGATGTAGGAAACCGAGACCCCCAGCGCCACGCCATAGACGCCTTCGGTGGTGAGCCACATGTGCGACACCAGGCGTTCGACCGACGCCCCCCTGTGCGCCAGCGCTTCCGGCAGCCAGGGTCCCAGGAAGACATAGGCGACGAACACGGCGCCCAGCACGGCCATGGGCGCGCCCAGCGCTCGGCGGGTGACTTCCAGGAGCAGCACCAGGCCGATGGCCGCCGTGGCGACGTCCATGGTGGTGGGCATCCCGGGCCGGGTGGCCAGTTCGCCATAGAAGAAATACAGATAGCTGGCGCAGAAGCCCCCGACCAGCGCCAGCACCCAGTCATGCAGGGGCATGACGTCGCGCCGCGAGCGCTTGCTGGCGGGATAGGCGAGGTAGCCGAGGAATACGGCAATGCCCAGATGCAGGGCGCGCGCCTCGGTATCGTTGAAAATGGCGAAATTCAACGTGAACGGCAGCGGCGAGGCATACCAGAGCTGGAACAGGGACCAGCACAGCGCCCCCACAAACAGGACTGCGCCGGTCACGCCGCCGACCGTCCGGCCGCCCCTGTCCACATCGGCGACGAGTTGTTCGAGTTCGGCGTTGGCGGCCTGCTGTTCCTGGGACAGCTCGGGCTTGGAGGTCATGCGTATTCCCCAGTCATAAAACGAAAGACCGGCGCTGTAGCGCCGGCGTACAGGCCGCAAGGCCTGTGACGGGCCCCGGCCGCCCGGCCGGGGCTGCGCCCGCCTCGCCGTCATGGACGGCGAGGGCCGGGATCAGCCGCGTGGTCAGAGCAGGCCCTTTTCCTTGAAGTACTTCTCGGCGCCGGGATGCAGCGGAGCCGACAGGCCGTTCTTGACCATGTCTTCTTTTTCGAGCAGGCCCAGAGCCGGATGCAGCTTCTTGAAGTCGTCGAAGTTTTCGAAGACGGCCTTCACCACGGTATAGATGGTTTCATCGGGGACGTCGGCCGAGGTGACGAAGGTGGCCAGCACACCGTAGGTCTCGGTGTCTTCCGCGTTGTTGGGATAGAGCCCGCCGGGAATGGCGACCTTGGCGTAGTAGGGATAGGTTTCGACCAGCTTATCGACCACCGGACCCGTCAGGGAGACCAGCTGGGCGCCGCAGCTGGTGGTGGGATCCTGGATGTTGGCGGAGGGGTGGCCGACGCCGTAGAAGAAGCCGTCGATCTTGCCGTCGCACAGCGCGCTGCCGTGCTCGTCGGGACGCAGCTCGGAGGCCAGCGAGAAGAATTTCAGGTCGCGGCCCTGGGCCGCCAGCAACTGTTCCATGGACGCGCGCGTGCCCGAGCCCGGGTTGCCCACGTTGAAGCGCTTGCCCTTGAAGTCGTCGAAGCTCTTGATGTTCGCTTCCTTGCGCGCCACGACCGTGAAGGGCTCGGGATGCAGCGAAAACACCGAACGCAGTTTTTCGAACTTGCCCGCGTCCTTGAACTGGCCGTCGCCGTTGTAGGCATTGAAGCCGACGTCGGACTGGACCACGCCCAGGTCGAGCTCGCCCGCCTTGATCGTGTTCACGTTGAAGACCGAACCGCCTGTGGATTCCACCGAACAGCGGATGCCGTGATCGGCGCGGTCTTTGTTGACGAGGCGGCAGATGGCGCCGCCGGCGGCATAGTAGACGCCCGTGACACCGCCCGTGCCGATGCTGACGAACTTCTGCTGCGCGGCCGCGGGCAGCGGAGCCATCAGTGCGGCGAACATGGCCGCGGCTCCGGCGCTTACGGCAAGATGCCTGCCGAATTTGGACTTGATTTTCTCGTGCATACGAACTCCTTGGGCTGGCCCGTGATTATCCAGTGGTTATAACCGTCGCAATGAAAGAATACCCATTGCAATGACCTGAGTATCCTACCGCCACAGCGGCCATGGTAGCGTCCCGATTTTCTTGGGGTTTGCCCTAGAATGCACGCTTTTTCGCAAAATCCCGGCCCTTCCAACCACCGGATGCGCGCGGCCTGCATGCCGCTCGGATTCGCCAGGCATAGAACAGTCCGCAGGGACTGTCCTATGTCCGGGCTGCCCCACCTCGGCGCCTGCATGCGCCTCGGATTCGCCAGGCATAGAACAGTCCGCAGGGACTGTCCTATGTCCGGGCTGCCCCACCTCGGCGCCTGCATGCGCCTCGGATTCGCCAGGCATAGAACAGTCCGCAGGGACTGTCCTATGTCCGGGCTCATCCCAGAGCAGTATCGAGCAGCATCATGACCACGAAACCGATCATCAACCCCCCGGTCGCCCATGACTCATGGCCCTTCCGGTGCGATTCAGGGATGATTTCGTGGCTGATCACGAACAGCATGGCACCGGCGGCCATCGCCAGCCCCCACGGCAGCAGGGCGGCCGACAATGCCACGACGACCACCCCGAACACCGCCATCAGCGGTTCGACCAGGCCCGAGAACACGGCGACGCCCACCGACATCGCGCGGCCGTAACCCACCCCGCGCATCGCCAGGGCCACCACCAGGCCTTCCGGTATGTCCTGCAGTGCAATGCCCACGGCGAGCGCCCGCGCGCTGTCGACATCCGGCCCCGCAAAAGCCACGCCGATGGCCAGCCCTTCGGGAAGATTGTGCAGCGCAATGGCGATGACGAACAGCCAGACCCGCTTGATCTGCAGCGACCGGCTGCCTTCCACGCCCTTGATGAAATGCTCATGGGGCAGCAGGCGATCGATCAGCAGCAGCAGGCCGGCACCCATGAGAATGCCGCAGCCGACCGTGGAGCTGGCCGCCCACTTGCCGGCGCCCATGGACGCCGCCGCATCCAGCGCGGGAACGATCAGCGAAAAGGCACAGGCCGCCAGCATGACGCCCGCGCCGAAACCGAGCATCGCATCATGCATGCGCTGCGAGGGACGCCACGTGAGCAGCACCGGCAGCGTGCCCAGGGCGGTGGCCAGCGCGGCGCCGCCGCCCCCGAGAATGGCGCCGGACAGCGCCGGCATGTCCCCCCGCACAGCGGCATATACGCCTATGGCCAGCAGCACGAACGTTATGACCGCGATTGTCAGGAACAGCCGGTGGGACAGCTCCGGATGGGAAAGGGAAGCAGTGTTTTCGCGCTGCGAAATGGACGACACGATGGGCTCCAGAAAACCAAGACAGCCGGATGAAATTATTCTACGCTTCCCGAGATCAATCCGAGCCTCTCGTTCTCGATGTCGGCCGCCAGCGGCTGCAGGTCGGGCATCTTGCGGTTGGCGCGCGAAGACAGTTCACGAAAGCGGGAGACCTTGCCGTGCAGGCCCTGCTGGCCGGCCACCGCCGTCACCGTGCTGTTGTAGTTGCGGCTGACGGTATCCAGGGAATCGCCCAGCTTCCTGAGCCTTTCGGCCACCAGGGCCACCTGGTTGTAGAGCTCGCCCGCCCGGTCAGCCAGGGCCTGCGCCTGCTCGTTGCCGCGCGCGATCATCCAGAGATTGGACACTGTCTTCAGAACCGGCATCAGGGTGCTGTGGGAAACCAGCACGACGTTGCGCTGGCAGCCGTAGTCGACGAGATCCCGGCCATGCCTCAGCGCTTCGATGTAGGCGGCCTCGATGGGCATGAACATCAACACGAAGCCGGGGCTGCCGATGCCGGGAAGGCCGCTGTAATCCTTGCGCGACAAATCGTCGATATGGTTGCGCACCGCCCGCACATGGGCATCCAGCGCCGCCGCCCGCTCTTCGTCGGCGTCGGCTGAAAGAGCGCGGTCATAGTCCACGAGCGAAACCTTGCTGTCCAGCACCACATGTTTGCCATCGGGCAGTTTGAGAATGAAATCAGGCACCCGCACATCGCCCAGCCCGTCTTTGAAGCGCGCCTGCGATTCGTAATGCACGCCGCGTTCCAGGCCGGCCATCTGCAGGCTGTGTTCCAGCTGGACTTCACCCCAGTTCCCCGCCAGTTTCTTGTCGCCCTTCAAGGCTCGGGCCAGGGTCTCGGCCTCGCGGCTCATCTGCAGGCCGACCTCGGAAAACCGCCGGATCTCCGTTGCCAGCGACACATTGCCCCGCAGCGATTCGTCGTGCACCTGGTCGACACGATGCTGGAAAGCCTGGAGCTGTTCGCGGAAGGGCTGCAGCAGGGTCGACATGGCGTCCTGGCTGGAGGCCCGGAAATCGAGCTCCCGCGCCTGCAGCACCTGCGTCGCCAGTTGCCGGAAGTCGGCCTTGAGCCGTTCACGCGCGGCGCCGAGCTCTTCCTGCATGGCCTCGAAGGCCCGCAGCCGCTCGTGGTGCGCCGCCTGTGAACGGGCCAGTTCCAGCTCGGCGGCGTGTTTTTCCCGCAGCAGATCCTCGCAGCGCAGGGCCTGCCCGGCCGCCAGCTCGCGGGCGGCATCCCCCGCCTGCAGCAGCAGGGCGCGCTCGTGTTCGAGCCCGGCAATGCGGCCGCGCGCGCGCCGCCACGCCACAGCCAGCACGATCGCGACGACCGCCAGGGCCGCCATCGCCAGAACATATGCAACAGGAGCATCCCGCATGGCTTCCATCCCGCCTCCCCCTACCTGAAATCCCGGCCAGCAAGCATGATACATTCCCAATGTAAACGACACGTATTGGCATGAACATGCGGCGATTGGCGTCCGGTGCAATCGGGCTGATCCTTCTTCTGGCTTTGTCGGTGGCTGCCGCCACGGCCCCACAGTGGCCCGAAGCCGGCCGCAGCATCCAGACCATCGTGCCCGCGCAAACGGGTTCGGGCGTGGGCGGCCTCATTGCCCGGCTCGTCACCGACGCCCTGGCGGCCCGCCTGGGCAACCGCATTGCCCTGCACAATTTCACCAGCAGCAACAGCTTTCCCGGCATGCTCAATGCCATCGACGCCAGCACCGAAGGGTACACGCTGCTGTTCGCTTCGGTGGAAACCCTCGTGATCGAACCCGCTCTGCAACGCTCGCCCTCGTTCGATCCGCTCGAAAACTTCACCCCTATCGCCCTGGTGGCGGAAATCCCCCATATCCTGGTGGTGAACAACGACCTGCCGGCGCATTCCGTCGGCGAACTGACCGACTACATCGACAAGTACCCCGGCGTGGTGCACTTCGGCTCCTCGGGCAACGGCAGCGCGCTGCACCTGGCGGGCGAATTCTACATGAGCGCCACCGGCACCAATATGGTCCACGTGCCCTACAGCGCGGCGGAACTCGCAACCAACAATCTCGTGAGCGGCGACATCCAGGCCATGTTCCAGGTGGTTTCGGGCGTCCTCAATTACGTGCGCATGGACAAAGTGCGCGCGCTTGCCGTCATGTCCCGCGACCGGAGCCCCGCCCTGCCCGATGTGCCCACCATGGCCGAGGCCGGCCATCCCGGGCTGCAGGCTACACGCTGGTACGCGCTGCTGACGCTGCGCGGCACCCCCCAGGACATCATCGACCACTACAACACCACGCTGAACGAGGCGCTGGCATCGCCGGAACTGCGCGACCGGCTGCTCGAGCTCGGTGCAACGCCACTGGGGGGCACGCCCGGCGACCTGGATGTCTTCCTGGCGCGGGAAGCCGCCAAATGGCGGGAAATCATCCGGGACGCCCACCTCCAGCCGCGCTGAATCCCGGCGGGCGCGCCTACAATGAACGAAGACGCCGGCAACGAAACGGAGGGACGACGATGGAAACGATAGGCTGGGTAGGTCTGGGCAATATGGGGCTTCCCATGGCCCAGCGCATTCTCGCCGCGGGCCATCCGCTCTGGGTATGGGCGCGCAATCCACAGCAGGCGCTCGACCTCAAGCGGCAGGGCGCCCGGGTTGCGACCGACCTGATCGAACTGGCCCAGCGGGCGCGCATCGTCTTCACCATGCTGCGCGACACGGCCGACGTCGACGAAGTCTACGCCGGCATGCGCATCGGCATGCAGCCCGACACGCTGTTCATCGACATGACCACCGCCGCGCCGGCCGTCGCCCAGCGGGTGGCCGCCCTCACCGCCGAGCGCTCCGCCGGTTTCCTCGATGCCCCTGTCACCGGCAGCGTTGCGGATGCTCGCGAAGGCCGGCTCGCCTGCTTCGTGGGGGGCGACGAACACCTGCTCGAAGCCTGCCGGCCCGTCCTGTCACAGCTCGCCGACCATGTGGTCCATTGTGGCGCCACCAGTGCCGGCTATCGCATGAAGCTGGTGAATCAGACGGTGCTGGCAGGCATTTTCCTGGGGCTGGCCGACGGGCTCGCCCTGGCGCGCCGCGACGCCTTCCCGCCCTCCCTGGTGCTCGAAGCCGTCGGCAGCGGGCCGGCCGCGGGGGCCCTGTTCCACACCTATGCGGGGCGCATGCTGCAAGGGTCCGATGACCGTTCCTTCACGCTGGGCCTGTTGCGCAAAGACCTGCGGCTGGCCCAGGCGGAAGCCGTGGAAAGCGGGGCGTCTTCCACGCTGCTCGACCTGATTCTGGAACGCCTGACAGCAGCGGCGGAACGCTTCGGCCCCCACGCGGGGGTCCATGTGCTCAGCCGCATGGATCTGTAAAAAGAGGTGCCGGCGGCGCATCGTAGCGCGGCCGGCGCCCGTTCACATTGAAGGGCGCGGGGTCAGGGGGTCGCCCAGTCTGTGGGCTCGTGATCCCCTGTGAGATCGTCGCGGCCATCGTCGAACACCGCCAGCGCCTGCGGATCGCTCAGGATGGGGATGCCCGTGATGTCGCCCGGGGTGAGCTGGGGAATATGGGCGAACGCGTAGTCGTGCACCGCTTCGATGATGCGCCCGGCTTCAGCGCCGGGCGGCCGCTCGCCATGCGTGATAGCCCCGAACATATAGGGCACGTAAGCGTCCAGGGGCCTGTAGACCACGCCTTCCTGCTGGAAGCACAGCGCAACGCAAGGGTCCACCAGGGCGACGCCCAGCCCCGCCTTTACCATCATGACCGCGCTCATGGTGGACGTGGTCACGATCTGCCGCTGTGAGCGCGGGCGCGACGGATGCAGCAATGCCGTGGACATGCGATGGCGCATCCGTGACGCATTCGACAGCGTGATCACGGTTTCATTCATCAGTTGCGCCGCGCTGACGGTGGCCGCGCCCGCGAGCGGGTGCGACGCCCGCAGCGCAACCTGACAGGGTGCCTGGGCGGACCAGTGCAGCTGGCAGCGGCCCAGTTCGAGGGGCAGGCTGGCAATGCCGAGATCGGCGTCGCCATCGAGCAGCGCCTGCACGATTCTGCTGGACGGCATGACATCCACCTGAAGCTTGTATTCGAACCCCGAACCGCTGCGGTCCATTTCGGCGAGGACCTCGGGCAGCAAGGACCCGCCCAATGACAATGAGCTTGCAATGCGGACCGGCCGCGTCAGCCCTTCGGCGATTTCGCGGGAACGCGCTTCAAGCTGCTGCAGCCCGGTCAGGACATTGCGTACTTCTTCAAGGAACTGCCTGCCCTGATCGGTCAGTGTGACCTGGGGGCGCGTACGGGCAAACAAGGTGAACCCGAGCTGCTGCTCGAGATCCTGGAGCTGCCGGCTGACGACGGGCTGCGAGCGATCCAGCAGGCGCGCGGCGGCAGTCACGCTGCCGGTGGTATGTACTGCCGCGAAAGCTTCGAATTGGCGAATTTCCATATGCGGGTGCTCATCTATGGCTGCGCATAACAATAGCAGACGTAACATGCATATGACAAATTTTTACCCTAAGTCATATACATGTAACGAATGAACTCGGCCGGGAGGCGGGAAAAACCGTAACAAGGGAGACTTATAATCGGCTGTTCATGTGAAAGATCACGCCCGCATGCCGCAAACCCGCGGCCTGCGCATCCACAGGAGGTCGAATGGCTGACACCCGGCAGATCATGGCATTCCACGACGGCCGCGGCGCACCGGCACTGGGGCTCGGCACTTGGCAGATACCCGACGAATCCGTGTCCGAGGTCGTCCGCCAGGCAGTGGATCTGGGCTACCGCTCCATCGATACCGCCGCCATCTACGAAAACGAACCCGGCGTAGGCCGGGGCGTCCGGGAATGCAGCGTGCCTCGCGAAGAACTGTTCATCACCACCAAGCTCTGGAATGACAGCCACGCCCACGGCGCCTCGCGGCCCGCCTTCGACGCCAGCCTGGAACGTCTGGGCCTGGACTACGTTGACCTTTACCTGATCCACTGGCCGGCGCCCCGGGCCGGCCTCTTCGTGCAGGCCTGGGAATCGCTCATCCAGCTGCGCGACGAAGGGCTGGCGAAGTCGATAGGCGTATGCAACTTCGACGCCGTGCAGCTGCAGGCGCTGCTCGATGAAACCGGCGTGCTGCCTGTCGTCAATCAGATCGAGCTGCACCCCCGCCTGCAGCAGGCGGAACTGCGGCAATACCACGCCGACAACGAGATCATCACCGAAGCCTGGAGCCCTCTCGCGCAGGGCACGCTGCAGGACGACGCCGTACTGAAGGGCATCGCCGCCCGGCTGGGCCGCAGCGTGGCCCAGGTGATACTGCGCTGGCACGTACAGCTGGGCAATATGATCATCCCGAAATCCACCCGCATCGAACGGCTGCGCGAGAACACGGCCGTCTTCGATTTCGAACTGTCGGGCGACGACATGGCCGCGATTTCCCGGCTCGACTCGCCCGAAGGCCGCATAGGGCCCGATCCGGCCACCTTCGACTAAGGCCTGTTCACGCTAAAAAGGTGCCTCGGACGAGCCGTGCGAGGACGCCCGCGCCCCTGTTGTGTCAGGCGTCTTTTGCCCGCCGCGCGCCCTTCGACATCAGGCCGGCGCCCACGGGCGCCATCGCAAAGACCAGGAACAGCACGAAGGCCGCCTGACGCGCACCCTCGACGCCCCCGGGTTCCGCCAGCCCCGCCAGGTTCGCCACCAGCCCCGCAAGGCTGGACCCCAGCGCGATGGCATACAGCTGCAGCGTGGTGATGGCCGCCGATGCGATGTTCTCCTGCCCCGGTGGCGCCGCCTTGAAGATGCGGGTCAGCATATTGGGCCAGCACAGGCCCACACCCAGCCCGACCACGAACAGCGGCGGAACCATCGACCAGACGATCGCCCCGCCCCCGCCCATGGGCATCATCACGCCCAGCGCGAACAGCCCCGCCGCCGACACCCAGGGCCCCAGCATGATCATGCGGTCCGCAATGGCCTTTGCCCGCCCCGAACTCATGAACGATCCGGCCGTCCAGCCGGCGGACATGAGCACCATCCAGTAGCCGGCCAGCAGCGGAGACTGCCCATGTATGGTCTGCAGGAAATACGGAATGTAGATTTCCGTGCAGACGCCTATGCTCAGCAAGGCGATGCAGGCATACAGGCTGGCGAGCGACGAACCCCGTCCATAGGTGCCTTCGGGCATGAGACGACGGACGGCCCGGCGGTCGGCGCGCGCAATCCCCACGGTCAGGATCACGCCCGCCAGGATGGAAAGCAGGTTCCACACCCAGGACGGGGACAGGCTGCCGACGGATACCAGCAGCACGGTCAGGACCAGCACGGCGATCTTGCCGAAGGGCGCGGCGACGGGCGGCCCGCCGCGCGGCCCCGCCACCGCCACCTGCGTCCTCACCAGCGCCGCCAGCGCCGCTGAAATCGGCAGCATGGCCCAGAACGCGCCGCGCCAGGCACCCGCCTGCGCGAATATGCCGCCAATGGCCGGACCGGCCAGCGTGGCCACCCCCCACATGCTGGACACCAGCACCATGGCCCGCGACCAGAGCCTTTCCTCGAAGAGCAGGCGCACGCAGGAATAGCTGAGCCCCAGCATCAGCCCGCCGCCCAGCCCCTGCACACTGCGTCCCGCCAGCATCCAGGGCATCGTCGGCGCCAGCGCGCAGGCAATGCTGCCGGCGGCGAAGACGGCGATGGCCCACGACAAGGCGCTGCGCGGCCCCAGGCCCGACAGAATGCGCGGGGTGATCGCGGAACCGAAGATCGACACCGCCACGAACAACGTCATGTTCCATGCGTAGTAGGAAAGCCCCCCAATGTCGCGCACCGCCGATGGCAGGATGGTGGTCACCATGTAGACATTGATGGCATGCACGGCCACACCGCCGGCCAGGGCCAATGAACGCAGCCCGTTGCGGCCGGACAGCAATTCCGCCCAGCCGCCCAGTGTCCGGGTCGTCATACGCCTGCCCCTCCGCCCTGCCCCGGCGGGCCCGGAAGCCCGGCGTCCGGCCCGTGGAACCCGCGTCCGTGGAACCCGCGCTCGGGCGCGCGGTCAATAGTGAGGCGGGCGCTCATTGGTGTGCGCAGTGTATTCGCCGCCGGAAGCCGCTCCATCGTGCTCTTCCTGCCTACGCAGCAACAGCCGGCACAGCGCGCGCAGTTCATCGAGCTGTTTCCGCTGTTCATAGACCGCCGCATTGAGCTGCTGCACGGTATCTTCCAGGCTGGTGAGCTTGAGTTCTATATCAACGAAACGTTGTTCCATTGTGGATTCACACGACACTTGGTAAAAGACTAGTGTAAACCCCTAGCAAAAACCCGTCGGCCTTATCCGGATCAAGGAAAGAAAAGGCATATCGGGTAAGCTTTCAATATCGACGATGTTCCCGGAGTCCGCATGTCATTGCCATCCCTGTTCACCAACCGCAGAACCTTCCTCGCCACCGTGAGCGCCGCAATGCTCGCCTTCGCCCTGGCCGCCTGCGGCAAGTCCGAGGCCGGCCTCCAGGACATCCATGGCATCGACCTGTCCGAAGCCACCTTCGGCGACGGCTTCCGTCTCAAGGACCCTGACGGCAACGTCCGCAGCCTGACCGATTTCCAGGGCAAGGTCGTTCTGATGTTCTTCGGGTTCACCCAATGCCCCGACGTCTGCCCCACCGCGCTGGTGAAGGCCGCGGAAATCAAATCGCTGCTGGGCGCCGAAGGCGACCGCCTGCAGGTGCTGTTCATCACGGTCGACCCCGAACGCGACACCCCCGACGTACTGCGCGAATACGCACAGGCCTTCGATCCCAGCTTCATCGGCCTGTATGGCGATGCCCAGGAAACCGCCGACGTCGCCAAAGCCTACCGCGTCTACTACGCCAAGGTGCCCACCGGCAACTCCTACACCATGGAGCACACCGCGCTCACCTATGTGTTCGACGGCAACGGCACGCTGCGCATGGCGCTGCGCCACGAACAGACAGCCGAAGAAAGCGCCGAAGACATCCGCAAAGTCATGGCGTTGAAGTAAGCCGCCACACTGTCAGGCCGGCGCCGCATCCCTCACGACGCCGCCTGCCAGCATGTCGTCGAAGCTCGCGATCGGCACCGGCCGCGAATACAGGTATCCCTGCGCATAGTCGCAGCCCGCCTGCAACAGCAGCTCATGCTGCGCTTTCGTAGACACGCCTTCGGCCACCACTTTCAGGCCCAGGCGATGCGCCATCGCAATGATGGCCTGGCACAACGCCAGGTCGTCGCTGTCGGGCGCGATGTTGCGCACGAACAGCTGGTCGATCTTGATGAAATCGATATCGAAGCGCTTCAAGTAGGAAAGCGACGAATACCCCGTCCCGAAGTCGTCCAGGGCCACCTGCACGCCGGCATCGCGGAAGGCCAGCAATTTGTTCTTCGATTCGCCATCGGCTTCCAACAGCAGCCTTTCAGTGATTTCCACGAGTACGGCCGAACCTGGCAGACCGTGAGCCCGCATACAGGCTATCCATTCGCCGGGATCCAGGTCTTCCGTCATGAACTGCACCGGCGAGACGTTCACGCTGACCTGGAAATCCGGGCCATACTGCGCGCACCAGCGGGCCGCCAGCGCGGCGGCCTCGCGGAACACCCAGTCGCCGATGGGCACGATCAGCCCTGAATCCTCGGCCGCCGGAATGAAATCGGCGGGCGCCACCATGCCGCGCCGGGGATGCCGCCAGCGCAGCAAGGCTTCAGCCTTGCAGATGCGGCCGCTCGACAGTTCGATGATGGGCTGGAAATACAACTCGAATTCGCCGCCGGCCAGCGCCCTTTGCAGTTCGCGCAGGAGCTGCCGGCGTTCTTGCGCTACCCGCTGCATCGTCAGGGCGAAATAGCGGTACTGATTGCGGCCGGCGTCCTTTGCGCTATACATGGCCAGATCCGCATTCTTCAGCAGTTCCGTGACATTGGCCCCGTCGCGCGGGTAGAAAGTGATGCCCAGGCTGGCGGACACGGTTATCACCGAGTGCCCCAGCTCATAGGGTTCGGCGACCGCCTCAAGCACGCGCCGGCACACGTTTTCGACGACATCGGGCTCATCGTCCCGGCTCATTATGAGCGTGAACTCGTCGCCCCCCAGCCTCGCCACCATGTCGTCATGCCTGACGGACCGGGCCAGCCTCAAGGCAACTTCCTTCAGCAGCTCGTCACCCTTGTCATGGCCCAGGGAATCGTTCACTTCCTTGAACAGGTCGAGGTCCAGGTAGATCAGGGCCAAGCTGTGGCCGCCCTGATCGGCTTCTTCCATGGCGCGGCGCAGTTCTTCATGGAACATCTGCCGGTTCGGCAGGCCGGTGAGATGATCGAAATGGGCCTGCCGCCAGATGGTTTCTTCCCGTTGCCGCTGCGCCGTGACGTCGGAGAACAGGCCGATATGGCAGTTCACCGAGCCGTCCTCGTTGTACGTGGTGTCGATGGTCAGACGCTCGACATATTCTTCACCGTTCTTGCGGCGATTCCAGATATCGCCCGACCACTTACCCGTTTCCCGCAGGCCGACCCACATCTTGTGGTAGAACGAGGCATCATGCCTGCCGGATGAAAGAATGCTCATGCGCCGGCCGGCCACCTCGGACAGAACGTATCCTGTAATGGCGGTGAAGGCGGGGTTGACATCCACGATGACGCCATTGGCGTCGGTCACCACCACGGCTTCGCTGGTATTGGCATAGACCAGCGCGGCACGTCTCAGCGACGCGTCGGCCTTCTTGCGCTCCGTCACATTCAGCACGATACCGATGACGGCGGGGGCGCCGTCCAGCATCATGCGCGAAGTGTAGACTTCGATGTCGATGGCGGTGCCGTCGCGATGCCGCGCGCACGTCACGTAGTGGGAGGTATCGAACAAGCTGGAGCGCCGCTGCATGTTGTCTTCGGCCAGTTCCCACCGGCCATCGGAACCGGGCGCATTCAGCAGATCGCGCAATGTCAGGCTGTCGGACATTTCTTCGGGCCGGTAGCCGAACATTTCCGCCAGTTTCCGGTTCACATAGCGCAGGCACATATTGCCGTCCATGACGAAAACGCCGACCACGGCGTTGCGGGCCAGCCCCTGGAACATGGCATTCTTGCGGCGCAGTTCCTTGCGTTCGCGCTCCACGGCCGCCATGAGTTCGCCGATCTGCCGGCCCGATTGATTCAGCGCGTTCGCCAGCTGCCCGATCTCGTCGTTGGGCCCGTGCAGAGTGCGTTCCCTGTAGTTGCCCCTGGCCAGTTCGCCGCAGTGCCGGGCAAGACGGCGCAGCGGTTCGATGATATGGGTGCTGACGGCCAGATAGGCCGCCAGCAGAATCACCGCGTTCAGAGCCAGCAGCAGATACATATTGCGCAGCACGCCCCATTGAGCGGCCCGCGCCTCGTGGACGAGTTCCTGAATCAGGATGTCCGTGCGTTCGAGCAGCACGGTTGCCGTATCCGCCAGCTGCCGCCGGCCTGCCATGATGTCGCGCGGGCCCGGCTCGGCGACGGACGCCAGCATTTCGCGGATGAGATCGCGGTACTGCTGCCATGCCAGCCAGACCGAGTTCATGGCATTCTGGTGGCGCGCACCGACCGGCCGCATCGTTTCGCCGAAAGCGGCGCCGCCGGCGCGCAAAGCCAGGTACGCCGCTTCGAAATCCACCACGTTGTATTCGATGCCAGCGCGGGCTTCATCGAGCCCGGTGCTGACCGACAGGGTTTCATAAGCCAGCGTCTGGCCCAGCAGGCGCATCTTGCCGGCCACCGTTACGGTGGTGGCCACACCGTTGAAATCCTGCAGCATGCGGTGCAGCAGGCTGATATTGAGGCCCGCGAACACGAGCATCCCGACAAACACCACAGCTACCTTCTTGCGAAGGCCCAGATCAAGGGCGGCACGCCAAAGCCGGGTCAAGATGGGTGTCGTCACGGTAGTGTGTCTGTTTTCTTTTGTCCCCCAGCCTTCAATTGTATCTAAATACAACTTTACCAACAACTTGTAAATGGCGACTATCCCGGGCTGCCTGCCCTTCGATCCCGAGTGAGGTCCGGCTTGATAGCCGCGCCCTATCGCCGGAATTGAAAAAATGAACTTCTCTCCATAAATGCGACCCATTATCATTCATGAAACAAGTTCATATTTATCTGGATCCGACATGCTCACCTTCGCACAGAAAACCAGCCAGGTTCTGCTTCATATGGTCGTCGCTTTCGGCGTCACGTACGGCTTTACGGGTTCGCTGGCGGTGGGTGGGCTGGCGGCCGTGGTGGAGCCCATCTGCAATGTGCTGGTACTGCCCCTGCATGACCGCGCCTGGGGCCGCCTGCGCCGCCGGCTGGCCCGCGCCGGCGGAGGCATCCGTGGAATGGGCCAGCCTTCGGCGGGACAAGTGATGGCCACGGGGCAAGTGATGGCCGCGGGTAGCACCCCGGCCTGAATCAGCAGGACGGCGCCTTGTGCGGCACTGAGGGGCCCGGCCCGCCGGGCGGCTCAGGAACGGCGGGCTTGGCGGAGCACCAGCCCCAGCAACAGGGCGGACCAGCCTTGAAACAGCAGGTCGAGAGCCAGCAGCAGGCCCAGCACCCATACGCTGTTGCCCGGCCAGTTCATGGCGATCAGAATGCCGACCAGCAGGGTCAGCAGCCCCGAAATGCCCAGCCAGCCCCAGCCGCGCTGCCCGCGGTTGTTGAACCACAGCCAGGTGCGCAAGGCGCCCACCGCGATCAGGATCGCCCCGAAAAGCAGCGTCAGCATCGTTGCGCCCTGAACGGGATAAAAGGTCGCGAAAAGGCCGGCAACGAGATAAAGCAGACCGCTTGCGCTCCAGAACAGGAAACCGTGTATCTGCTTGATGCGCCAGGCGTGCATGAGCTGGCCCACCCCCGCGATGGCCATCAGTACGCCAATGAAGATCACGCTGGCCAGCGTTGCGGCGAAGACATGGATCAGGGCGAATGCGCCCAGCACCAGCAGTACGGCGCCCAGGCCGACGAACCAGCCCCAGCGCGCCTGCAGTTCGACCAGGGCGTCGGCGATCGTGTTGCCGGGCCAGTCCGCCGGGTTCTTTTGCGGTTCATTCATGCAGCGTTCTCCTTGAGCGTCATCGGGTGGCCGGCGCGGGCGGCGACTACATCCAGCCCAGCCACTTCCAGTAGGTGCCCGCGAATCCGAGCATCAGCAAATAGCCTATGACGGTAAGCGTGATCCCCACCTTGGCGAACTGCCTGGCATTGAAGGTTTCGGTTCCCAGGCAGACCATGTTCTGCGGCGCGTTGATGGGCAGGATGAAACCATAGCTCATGACGAAACCCAGCAGCATGGTCATGCCCAGGCGGCTGAACTCGCCAGGCAGAACCGTCAATACCGAAATCATGATGGGCAGCATCGCCGAGGTCAAGGCCGTGGCGCTGGCGAACCCCAGATGGATCAGGATCAGGAAGGCCGACAGAATCGCGAAGACTCCCACGGGACCGAAGGCATCCAGGCCGGTGCGCACCACGACCTGCTGGCCCAGCCACTGGCCGGCTTCGGTGGTCAGCAGCGCCGTTCCCAGACTGATGCCCACCCCGAAGACGATCACCGTGCCCCAGGGTATGCGCGCCTGGACTTCCTTCCAGGTCATCACCCCGACACGCGGCAGCATCAGCACGACCAGCCCGGCGTAGGTCGTCGACGTCGTATCGAACCGGTGCAGCTTGCCCCCGGTGGCCCACATCACCAGCAGCGCCAGCGATACGAACAGCAGCCGCTTCTGCGGCGCCGTCATGGGGCCGAGTTCCTTGAGCGACTGTTTGACGCCTTCCGTGCCGCCTTCAAGGGCATTTGCCTCGGGCGGCAGGAGCTTCATCGTCACTGCGATCAGCACCACCGACATGATGATCGCCCACGGCGCCCCCGCGATCAGCCAATCGGCCCAGGACACGGTTTCACCCAGCATTTTTTCCATGAAGCCGACGGTGAGCAGGTTCTGAGCCGCGGCTGTCTGGATGCCGACATTCCAGATGCTGGTCCCCTGGGCCACGACGATCATGAGGCCGGCGGCGAAGTTGGAGCGCTTGCTCACGCCGAAGGCCGCGATTACGCCCACCATGATGGGCACGACGGCCGCGCTGCGAGCGGTGGCGCTGGGCACCAGCAGGCTGAGCACGATCGTCACCACGATGGCGCCGACGAAGATGCGCCGCGTGCTGGTGCCGATCTTGTCCAGTGTGTGAAGCGCAATGTAGCGGTCCAGCCCCGTGTGGGTCATGGCCGCGGCGATGAACAGCGCCCCGGCGACCAGGGCCAGGGCCGAATTGGCGAAGCCGGCAAGGCCCATGTTGATGGCCGCCGAAGTGCCGAGGATCACGTCCGGATTCTGGACCGAGGGCGCCGTGCCGAGCAGAAACGCCATCAGGGCCGTGATCATGATGGCGCTGGCTTCGTAGGAAACCGCCTCGGTCACCCACACGATCACCGCGAACACCAGAATGGCCAGCATGCGGTGCCCGGCCACCGGCAGATCCGCCGGCGTGGGCAGCAGCAGCACCGCCACCATTGCAATGACGCCGATTACGAGCGCAATCGGGAGCCTGCCGGCCGCAGGGGCGGTGGTTTGCTCAGCCATGCCATTCCTTTCGCTACGATCCGATCCTGGCACTATAACGGGATTCATGGATGAATTGATGACCGCCACGGGCAAGAGGAAAGTCCCGGCGGCGCATTCCGCCGGCGGTCACGGCCTGGAACCGACAGCCGTCGATGGCCGATTGCAGCCCCGGCCTTCCTACTTACCAGATCATGTATATACTCACTGGTATTGACGGAGCGGAGACAATGAACAGATTGCGGGCAATGGTTGAACGCAGGCCGCTTCAAGGAGGCCGAAAGAATGTGTGATTGCGACAGAAAATACACCGGTTGGAAGGGCTGGCTGGATCTGCCCGAAGCGGAACCGCCCCGCCCCGTCGGCGCATGGGTGGACATATCGCATGTCATTACGGAAGACCTGTCGCGCTCGCCGGTGTTCCCGCGCCCCCGCATTTCCAAGATCATGCGGCTGCCGGAAAACATCGCGAACGTCACGGAGCTGCAGATGGTCTGTCACCATGGCACCCACGTCGATGCCCCCCGGCATTTCCTGAACGACGGCCCCAGTTTCGAGGAAATCCCGATTGAACGGCTTTCGGGACAGGGCGTGATATGGAAGCTGGACAAGGCGCCGCTCGCACAGATCGAACCCGAGGATTTCGAAAACGCCACGCCCGCGCTGCGGCCCGGCGACATCGTGCTGATCAACACCGGCTGGTGGAAGAAGGTGAACACCGACATCTACGAAGACCACCCCTGCCTGAGCGCCGCCGCGGCGCAATGGCTGGTGGACAGACAGGCCAAGCTGGTCGGGGTGGATTTCAGCACACCCGACCTTACCTCGCATCTACGCCCGAAGAACTTCACTTTTCCCGTTCATCACACCTTGCTGGGCCATGGAGTCCTGGTGGCGGAACACATGACCAACCTGGACAGCCTTTCAGGCAAACGGGTGGAAATCGTGTTCGGCGCCCTGAACGTCATTGATTCGGATGGCGGCCCCGCGCGCGTGGTGGCGCGTGAAATCGCCGCGTAGCCGCTGCAAGCTGGCCGGGGCGCATGGCGCGCCGGCTTGCGCCCCGGGTGCATCGCTCATGGCTGGCGCTTTGGCGGGGTCACCAGACGCGTTCCAGGAATCGCAGCCAGTTTTCCCCAAGAACTGAAACGATCCGGCGCTCCGGCCACCCCCGGCGTTCCATCTCTCGTGTAAGGGCCGGGTAGCTGGTCAGCGAACCAAAGCCCCGCACCGTGGGAGCCGTCCCGGTGCTGGGGACCATCCGCCGGCCGTGGCCCTTGTCCTTGCGCACATAGTCGAAGAAAGCCTCGTCCTGGCCTTCGGTGAAGTCGGTCCCGATGCCAACCTGATCCTCTCCACAGACATTGATGACGTATTCATACATGTCGATCACGTCTTCCAGCGTGGAATCCGCGCCGCGCTTCATGAAGGGCGCATATGCGGCCACCCCGACGAAGCCGCCCTTGTCCACGATTGCCCGCAGCTGGTCGTCCGTCTTGTTGCGTGGGTGTTCGAGCAGCCCCGAGGGGCAGATGTGCGTATAGGCGCAGGGCCTGGTGCTGGCGGCGATCGCATCGGAGGCGCTGCGGGAACCCACATGCGACAGATCGACGACAATGCCGACCCTGTTCATTTCATGCACAAAGTGTTCCCCGAAGAACGAAAGACCGCCATCGCGCTTTTCCCAGCAGCCGCTGGCCACGTAGTTCTGCGTGTTGTAGGTGAGCTGAATGAAGCCGACGCCCAGCTCTTTATAGACGGGGAGCAGGTCGATTCTGTCCTCGATGCCGCTGGAATTCTGCCATCCCAGCACGATGCCGACCTTGCCGGCCCGCTTGGCAGCCCGAATGTCCTGCACGCTGCGGCAGGCGACGATGATGTCGGAAAACTCCTCGAACCATGCCTTGAACTGAGCAATGTTCGCCATGGTCTCACGGACGCCCTGCCAGATGCAGATGGTGCAGTTGGCGGCGGTGAGCCCGCCCTGCCGCATGCGTTCGAAGGCTTCCCGATTCCATTTTGCGACGACCAGGCCATCGAAAACGATGGACGAACGATGAAGATCTGAATGTTCCATTGAATGCGGTGATTCCTTGTTGAGTGTGAAAGACGGGGCGGCCATCGGGCCCTGCCGGGAAGACCGCAGGCTCAGACGCGCTGGATTCCGGCCATTTCAATGTGATTCTTCCAGCGCTGCCTGTCCGCCAGAATGAATGCTTCGACTTCGTTTCGCGACATGTGCGGATATGCCTTGAAGCCCTGGCTCGCCGCGGACTTCCGCACGCTGTCCTTGGCCATCGTTATCTTGATCTCATCGTTGAGGAAATCGAGGACCCCGTCCTTCGTCGATCGTGGAGCGAAGATGGCATGCCAGGTCGACATGTCGAAGTCCCTGTTGATGACCGAGGATATCGTCGGCACCTCCGGAATCCACGGCAGGCGTTCATTGCCGCATACGCCCAGCACCACCAGCCTGCCGGAAGCCACGAAAGGCGCCACCGGCGTCCAGGCATCCACCATGTATGTCGTCCTTCGCTCCACAAGGTCGGACACGGCCTGGGTGTCTTTGTAAGGCACGTGCAGAACCCCGGGAGCGCCGATGTTCCTGGCGAATACCGTGCCGCCGATATGGCCGGATGTGCCCGCGCCATAGGAACCATAGCTGCTCGTTGCTTCATTCTTGAGCAGATGATCGATCAGTTCCTGCAGCGTGTTGATGCCCATGTCCCTGCTGACCACCAGCACCAGTGGCACTTCCACCGTCATTGCCGCGGGCGTGAAATCATGATCGGGATCGTAGGGCAGGGTTTTGTAAATGTATGGATTGATGGAAAACGGCGTGGCGGTCGAGTAAAGCAGGGTTCGGCCATCGGGCGGCGCCGTGGCGACGAAGCGCGTACCGATGCTCGCGCCGGCCCCCGGTTTGTTCTCAACAATGAACTTGCCCGGATATCTGGCACTGAGATCGTTCGCCACGAGCCGGCCAAGATAGTCCGTGCTGCCGCCGGCGCCGAAGGGCACGACGATGCTGACGGCATTGGCGGGATAGCCTGCCTGCTGTGCCCGCGCCAGGCCCGGCATGGCCGCCGCCGCGCACAGGCCGGAAAAGATCCCGAGCATGTTCCGACGTTCTTTGTTCATTTTCTGCTCCTCGCTCAAATGGTGATTTACGATGCGGAATGCTTGGCTCGGACCCACTGCTCCGAAAGCGTCCGGTTTGTCGATGCCCAGGATAATCGCCAGCCTCGCGGGGGCGCGCAGATTAACGCTGCGTGATGTTTTGCATCCGGCTGACTGATGTAACGGAATGGCCTCCTTCCCTTGCCCGATGCTGCGCCTCTGCCCGAACCATGGGCGCCGCCATGCCGCGGCGTCCGCCCAGGCGGAATGCCGGCCGGGCGGCGGCCCGATCCGCCGATCCGCCGATCCGCCTTTTGGAGACCGTTGCCGATGAATGTGAACAGTGAAGCGGGGCAGCCTGACTGGAATCTGCTCGTCAGTTGGGTTGCGGTCGTCGAAAGCGGCAGCGTTTCCGAAGCCGCCCAGCGCCTGGGTATTTCCCAGGCGGCCGTCTCGCAGCGCATCAAACAGCTGGAAATCTTCTTCGACACACCGCTGCTCGACAGGACCACCAGACCGGCGCAGGCGACGGCGGCCGGCCACCGCCTGTTCGAACAGGCAAAAAGCCTGCTGACCCAGGCCGACCAGATGATAGAAAGCGTGCGCAGTGTCAGCCGCGCCAAACGCATGACGATCCGCATCGGCTGTGTCGATTCTTTCGCCGCCACCGTGGGGCCGATGCTGATCCGGGGGCTGGCGGCGTCTTCGCATCAGATCCGCTTGTGGTCAGGCATCACTCCGACGCTGGATGCATCCATTGCGAGCCGCGAGATCGATCTGGCGATCACGACGAGCGGCCTGTCATCGCCGGGGATCGTACGCACGCCGCTGCTGTCCGAAAGCTATTATGCGGTGGTTCCAGCCGATTTCGACCCGCCCCCGTTCAGCTCGCTGATGACCATTGGACATGGGCTGCCCTTCATCCGCTACAGCGCGCGCTCACTGATCGGGCAGCAGGTCGACCACTATCTGCAGCGCTGCGGCGATACGCTGGAGCGCGCCTATGAGTTCGACACGACCGACCCTTTGCTCAGCCTGGTGGCCAACGGCATGGGCTTTGCGCTCACCACGCCGCTATGCATGTGGCAATCCCGTCATCTGCTGCCGTGCATCCGCGTCGTACGCCTGCCGACATTGAAACGGATCAATGGGCCCTATCCGGACCTGAACCGTACTTTCTATCTGGCCTATCGCCAGGGCGAGCTGGGGTCCTTGCCGACTCAGATCCGCGACATGGTCCGCATTGCGGCGGTCCGCAAGATTTCGGACGATATTGCGGCTGCGCTCGGCTTCGATGAAGACGTCCTGATCGTGGAGTGATCACGCGCGGGCCGGCCACGCCCCGCTCGCGCTGGCCGCTTCAGCTCAAATGCACCGAAGCGCCGCTCCCAGCAATCGTTCGACGGCGGGCGCGGCCCGCGCGGCGAGGTGCTCGCGCCATTCGTACGGGTAGCGCTCGTCCATGTAGGTGGACTGGCACATCTCCAGCTGGATCGCATGGATGTGCCTCGCAGGGTCTCCGTAATGACGGGTGATGTAGCCCCCCTTGAAGCGGCCGTTGACCGCCCAGCTGTATTCGCAGGCTTCAAGCTCCCGGCGCACCGCGGCTTCCAGGGCCGGCGCGCAACCGGCGCCATCGGCCGTGCCGATATTCAAATCGGGAAGCTTGCCGTCGAACAATCGCGGGATCACGCTTACAATGGAATGCGCCTCCCAAAGTAGCAGCCGGCCGTGCTCGGCATGCAAACGCCCGATCTCGGCGCGCAGCTTGTCGTGATATGGCTGCCAATACGTCTGGCGGCGCCGTTCGCGTTCTATGCCGGAAACCTCCCCGCCGTCGTGATAGAGCGATTGGCCATCGAAGGTGTGCGTGGGACACAGGCCGGTCTTGGTCTGCCCCGGATAGAGATTCCCGTCGTCCGGCGAGCGGTTGAGATCGATCACGTACCGGGAGTAGCGGGCCCACAGGAATGAAGCACCCAGCGCCCGGGCGAATGCATAGAGCCGGTCCAGATGCCAGTCGGTGTCGCCCGAACGCAGACCGGCATCGCTCATGGAAGACCGCAGTGATTCCGGAATCCGGCTGCCCAGGTGAGGAATGGATATCAGCAAGGGGGCGGTGCCCGCCTCGAAATGGTAAATATCGTTCATGGTGTATGGTCAGTGAGCGTAGGAAAGGTCTTATCCAGGGATGCGACCCATACCAGAAAGGATGGAGGGCCCGCATAGCAAGGGTCCGCAAACGCAATCCCGCGCGCCGAGGCGCAAGGCGCCAGCACGGCGAATTGGCCGGAGTGGAGGTCCAGCGTGGCGTCTTCTGAATCATGCAGGCGCAGACTGGCATGATCTGCGAGGACGATCCCCGCCGTATCCGGGGGAACCGCGATCGGCCCGTCGATCGGGACGGCAGAAATACGATGCGCATCAGTGCGCGCCATCACATTCAGCGCCACACACGGGCCTTCGACCAAGCAGGCATCCCATATCGCGTCACCGTCGTAAACAGCCGGAATCAAGGGCGGCAGTTCGACCACGGCGTCCGGCCGGCGCAGGATCACGCCGGCTCCCCGCAGAATGACGGAAAGACGGGTGGTATCCGGGAACCTGGAGTATTGGCCGTCCTGATCGATGCTGGCCAGACTCACACGCCAGGAATTTTTCCCCCGGGCCAATGTGCGTGTGAGGCCGCCGCCGTTCTTCCACGGCTCCGCGGGTATGTCGCCGACGCGTTGGACAGAGACCCCCTTCATGACGGACACCGATCCTACGAGACGGCGCCGACGCCGTACTTGCCCCTCAGCAACGCGCCGGTACGGAAGCGTTCGATCGAATACGCGTCGAGAGAAACATCGGTCGGCAGGCCGAGCGCTTCCTGGGCAAGAATGCGGCCGACCATGGGAGCCAGCTTGAAGCCATGGCCCGAGAAACCATAGCCGACCACCAGCCCCTCCAGACCGGGCAGCCTGCCTAGCACAGGATTCCAGTCCGGCGTGACATCGTAAACCCCCGTCCATGACGAGGCGATGCCCGAGGTTTCATAGGCGGGAAATCGCTCTGCGACCTGAGCGCCGACTTCAATGATGTAGTCGACCGGAATATCGCCCTGTTCCAGTTCCGCGCCGTTCAGCTTTTCCCCCATGACGCCTTCGCTCACCAGCATCTGACTGCCGCCGTAGCTGCGGCAGTACAGCATCCCGGGCGAGGCAAGATCCTTGAAGACCGGCATCGAGAATGTGTACTTGGCGGCCTCACATTCGAGCGCGAGCACGGCGTGCCGTTCCGGCACCAGAGGCAGCTCGCGGCCTATCCACCCTGACAGGTCGGGTGTCCAGATGCTCTGAGTGCTGATGACCATGGCCGCTCTCAGGTCTCCGGCAGAGGTCGAAACGCCCGCGACCCTGCCATTCTCGACGAGAAGCCGCCTGACATCGACGTGTTCTTTCACGGTCACCCCGGCGCGGCGCGCGGCGCGAGCGAAGCTCGTGGCGACCAGATAGGCATCGGCAAAACCCGCTTCGGGCTCATAACCGATCAGGGCGGCGTCGTCGAACCGGGCGATGGGAAGCAGTTCGCGCGCTTGCGCCCGGCTCAGCACTTCCACCTTTACCCCCTGATTCCGCTGCTGCTGCAGCGACGCCCGCAGCGGCTCCAGTTTGCCGCCTTCCGGCGCGGCAATCATATAGCCGCATTTGACCATGCCGCATGAGGCTTCTTCATCGCCCAGGTATTCCGGAAAACGATTGAAGACATCCCAGGACTGCCGCGCCAGCTCGATATTCTCTTTGACCGAATAATGCGTCCGCAGGATGCCCGAGGATTGAGATGTCGTTCCGGCGCCGATGCTTCCCCGGTCCAGGAGAAGGACATTCTTTGCGCCGAGCCTCGCAAGATGGAACGCGATGGAGCTGCCTATGACACCGGCGCCGATGATGATGACTTCGTAAGTGTTCACGATGCTGACTTCCGTTATGAGCGAATAACGGAAGTGTCGTTCAGCTCGCACCGTGCCTGTTCAATATAAGTTTTGGCGATCTTTAGCAAAACCGCCCATGCGCGGACGGGGGCCCGATGCAAGGCTGAGGCGCCCATCGGCCACGCGGCGCGCAGGCGACAGGTGGCAGGCGACAGGTGGCAGGCGGCAGGCGGCAGGCGACAGGCGGCAGGCGGATGAAATTTACTCGCCGGATGGCAGTGTATGCCACTGGGGAAACAGTTCGGCGACGTTCTCGCTGTCCAGACGCCAGGAGGCGCATTTGTCCAGGAAGAATGGAATGCGTTCGCCGTTGCGCAGCGCTTCGAAGGGCGCCGAGCCTTCCGGGTTCGTACCGAGTGTCTGCGTCTGGAAGATTGCCGTGGCCATGGTGACCAGCAATTCAGACAAATGCGTACAGGCGGCGCGCTCGGGCAGTCGGCGGCGCACCTCTTCCTTCCAGCCCGACGCGACGCGCGCGCCGACCATGGCCTGGATGCCCGCATTCACGTCGAAACAGCTGGGGTGCGGCGCGCTGTCGATCGCCGCCTCGGCGGCGACAATGGTGCGCCGCTGATCGACGGTGAGGCGTATCGACATTTGATGCACCGGCGAGCCGGCCTGCTTGAGCCGGCCGCGCGCGTCATGGTAGTCGAACGGTTTGGTGTCGAGCAGGAATCCTTCGATATCCCAGAGACCATCGTCCCGGAAGTAACCCCGCATTTCTATGGATCGTTTGTGCATCGGCTTGCGCGCGACGGCTTCGGACAAGGGCATGTTTCACTCTTCAATCTTCACGCGATGCGTCATTGGACGACATCGCAGGCGGTATATCCAGTCGATAGACCGCCGTGGCGGTACCTTCGAACAACGCCGCCTTCTCGCTATCGGAAGCGCCCGCGGCGATGCGTTTGTAGGCATTCCATAGTACAGGATAGCTGCACGATATTCTGTCCACGGGAAAATTGCTTTCAAACATGCAGCGCGATGGGCCGAACAGCTCGATGCAGGTTTCGATATAGGGCCCCCACTGGGCCGCAATGTCGATGGATGAAGGAGGCCGCTCGCGCTTGTGGAAATCGAAGCCGCCGATGGGCATCCCGAGCCCGCCCAGCTTCACGGTGACGTTCGGGCAGGCCGCCAGGGTCGCCATGGCCTCGCGCCACCACGGAAACACCTGTTCCCGCATGCCCCGGAAAGGCCCGGCGCCCAGCGGGCCGCCCATGTGGTCCAGCACGATGGACAGCCCCGGCAGGGCATTCGCGAGGTCGGCGACTTCGTACAGCTGGGGATGATAGACCCAGGCGTCGAACACGAGGCCGGCTTCCTGCAAAGCCCGGCAGCCTTCCCGGAAAGCCTCTTGCGCCAGCAGCCCGGGCGGCGGCTGATCGGGAACCCGGGCGGCGAAGGCATCGTGTCTCGCGGCGATATGCCGCACGCCCCGGAATCCGCCCTGCCCCGCCTCAATGTGCGCCTGCAGTACGGGCGCGGCCGCTGCGCCCAGCGACAGATCGGCATAGCCGATGATGCCCGCGGCCACTCGCGGACAATCGCCGCCCCGGCCGGCGGCTTCTCTGGCCAATGACGCAATGCTCTCGGTTTCCCCCACCGGTCGGAAGGCGGGCTTCCCCGCGCTTCGGTACCCATAGTCCGACTGGCAGAACACCGTGGCCACGATGCGATGCCCGGTCTGTGTGTCGCTCAATAATTCGTCGAGCAGATACCCACCGTGCGAGTCCCAGAGATGATGGTGAGGGTCGACGATGGGCAGACCGGGTTCGATGATTTCTTCCGCATGGGATTCAAGCCATGCCTGGCTGACGTTGAAGTTCATAGTGTTGATTGACCGGATCTTCTGCCTACCGCGGCAGCATGTCGTTGCATTCCTTCCGCCTTTTATCTCATGAAACGAGGCGATGCGCATGCACGCACCGCCCCGTTCCACAAACCCGCCGGCATTGGGCCCCGCAGGCCGCGCCTCGTGGATTGAAGCTTCAGTTCAGCGACAGGTTGAGCCGCTTGGCGATCTGCGCCCAGAACTCGACGTCCTGTTCGAGCTGCTTGGTGGTGGCCTTGTGATCGAGATAGGCGGGCTCCATGCCACGCTGGCGCAGCTCTTCCTGCAGGCCAGGGTCCTTCATGACTGTTCCCAGATCATCGCTGAGCTTCTGCACGATCGCGTCGGGGGTCCCGGCCGGCGCCAGGAAGCCATACCAGATATTGAGGTCGAAATCAGTCACGCCCACGTTGCTTTCGACGATGGTGGGGACGTCGGGCAGTTGTGAAAAACGTTCAGCCGTGGTGACCGCCAGCGGACGCAGGGTGCCGGCCTTCACCAGACCGTCGAAGGCGGACATGGCGCCGAACGCAACCTGGACCTCATCCGCCGCAAGCGCCGTCACCGATGGCGCGGAACCCTTGTACGCGACGTGAGTCATATCGATGCCGGTGCGTTCGTTGAAGACCTCTACCGCCAGATGGGGCGCGGTCCCCACGCCGGCGGAGCCGTAATTGAGTTCGCCCGGCTTGGCTTTCGCGTAGTCGATGAATTCCGCAAGTGTCTTGACGGGCAGCTTGCTGTTGACGACCACGGCCATCGGCGAAACGGCATAGCGGCCGATCGCCTTGAAATCGCGCAGCAGATCCCAGGTCAGGTTGTTGTATACCGTCGTGTTGATGGTGTATGAGTTGACCAGCAGCAGAATGGTATAGCCATCGGGAGTGGCATTGGCAACGTTCGCGGCGCCGATGTTTCCGGCCGCGCCGGGGCGGTTGTCGACCACCACGGGCTGGCCCCACAGCTTGGACAGGCGATCCGCAACGAGGCGCGCGGAAATGTCCGACCCGCCGGGCGCGAAGCCCACCACCAGCTTCACCGGCCGCTCGGGGTAATTGTCGGCCGGCGCGGCATGAGCCGCCGCGACACACGCGCCGCTCATGCAAAAGGCGGCAAGCAGGGTGCGAGCCCACTTGCCGGCCCGGCCCATGCCTGAATGAATGACTTTGTTCATGTCTCGATCTCCTGTCTGTTTTCTGTATGTCTGGCCTGCGCAAAGGTCGGCGCAGCCGCTGGCACAGCGTGCATTACGTACTCTAGCGGCCCAGAATCATAAATAATAGACATATCTTTCTATTTATTTTGATAAAATAAATTGATGGAATGTTCATCCCGCCAGAGAAAGGGAAGCCATCGTGAAAAGATTCAATCTCCAGGCGCTCGAAACCCTTTGCACCATTGCCCGGCTGGGCACATTCAGCGCCGCCGCCCAGCATCTGAATGCCACTCAGCCCGCCATTTCGGCGCGCATCAAAGAGCTCGAAAATGCGGTCAAGATGCCGCTGTTCAGCAAGCAGGGGCGCCGCATGGTGCTGACCATCCAGGGGCGCAAGCTCGTTCAGATGGCCGAGCCGCTGCTGCACGATCTGGACGACGTCATGGTGGCGCTGGGCGGGCTGGACGCCGCAACCGGCGTCGTGCGCATGGGCGTGGGTGAAATCGCCGCGCTCAGCTGGCTGCCCGACATGCTGCAGCAGGCCAAGGCCATCATGCCCAACGTCAGCTACGAAATCGAAGTCGACATCACGGTGCATATGCGCCACCGTCTCGAAAGCGGCGACATCGACATCGCAATCGTCGCCGCCCCGCTCGTCCTGAACGAAATCAAATCCATTCCGCTGGGCACCGCCGACATGGTCTGGGTGATCGCGCCTGAACTCCTGGCCCGGCTTCCGGCGGCGAACCGCACGGATGTCGGCATTCTCAACGCCTATCCGATCTGGTCGCTGCCCAAGCTATCGGCGACCTTTTCCATGATTGTCGATGCCCTGCGGCAGTTCGACATACCCCTCCATACGCTGCACACCTATGACAACTTCCAGGGCATCATCAAACTGGTGCTGAACCACGCCGGCATTTCGCTGCTGCCGCGCATCCTGGTGCAGGACCATCTCGACAGCGGCCACCTGGCGATGTTCTCCCACGCGCTGCCCGAGCCGGGCCTGGAATTCGTGATCGCATGGCATGCCGGCCGGGAACAACCGGTCATCCGCAGGCTTGTCGACATCGGCGCCGAGTGCTCGACCTTCAAGCAATAGGCGGGAGACGACACGGCGGCGCCCCCGCCGCGCCCCGCTAGCGACCGCCGGCCGCGCCCGGTTCCGGCAGGCGCGCTTCCGCTTCCGAGAACAATTCATGCAGGCGGTTCTTCTGCACCTTTCCCGTCGTGGTCAGCGGCAATTCGTCGTCTTCGAGAAATCTGAATCTGGCCGGTATCTTGTAGACCGCCATTTCCCCGCGGCAATACCGCTGCAGCTCATCGGCGGTCGGCACATGGCCGGCCCTCGCAATGATGACGGCGCCCAGGATCTGATCGAGCACGGGGTCGGGCAGGCCCACCACGAAAGCCGTATGTACATCGGGATGCCGCATCAGCACTTCCTCGACTTCCGCCGGGGCCACGTTGATGCCGCCGCTCTTGACCATTTCATTGATGCGGCCTCGGAAGTAAAGCCGGCCTTCGTCGTCCCGGCGGCCCAGATCGCCGGTGCGGAAGAACCCTTCTTCGTCGAAGGCCTGGCGCGTCTGCTCTTCATTCTTGTAGTAGCCGTTGAACACGTATCCCTTGACGCGGATTTCGCCGTCCTGCCCGCAAGGCGCTTCCTTCCCGGTTTCCAGATCGATGATGCGCACCGCGACCCCCGGCAGCGGCGGCCCCACGGAGCGCAGTCGGACGTCGAGCGGCTCATCCGCGTCGATGACGGCGCAGTTGCCATAGGTTTCGGTCTGGCCGTAGATATTGCAGATTCTCGTCACCCCCAGATCCACGATGCGCATCAACTGCTCGGGCGTGCCGATGGCCGCGCCCGTACGCAACGAAGACAGGTCGTAGCGGCCGCGCTCAGCGTGGGTCTGCATCGCAAACGCCATATTGGGCGTCCCATAAAAGACGGTGCAGCGCTCGCGTTCGATCAAGGCAAGCGCCTCGTGCGCATCGAACCGCTCCTGCAGGACCAGACAGCCGCCGTGCGACATGAGGCTGGCGGTGGCGTTCACGCTTCCGAAGCTCCAGAACAGCGACACCACCAGCCACAGGCGGTCATCCTGGGTGACATGCTGCCGCTCGCCGATATTCCAGCCATTCTCGATCGCCGCCCGATGGCCCAGAAGAATGCCTTTGGGCAGTGAAGTCGAACCGGAGCTGTAAAGCAGAAAGGCATTATCGGCGCCCTCTACCTGGGCGCCCAGGCGCTCGACATCCTCGGTCGAATACACGCGCCGATTCTCGTCGCCGCGATCGGCGATCCGGCTCCAGTCGTTCCAGGCATGATCGCCGCCGCGATAAGCGCCCCGCTCCGCCGCACCGTCGGCCTTGTCGCACAGCCACACCGCATGCCGCAACAAAGGCAATCTGCCTCGGGCCTGATCGACCATCTCTCTGTACGACTGGTTGCGGGCCTGCTCCTGGGCAACCAGGACGCGGACGTCGGCATGGGACAGCGCGTGTTCCAGTTCGCGCGCCGACGACCAGGTATTCAGGGCGACGACGACCGCGCCCACTTGATGCGCCGCAAGAAAGGAAACGATCCATTCAGGACGGTTGCCCATGAGGATGCCGACGTGGTCGCCCCGCCGCACCCCCAGCGCCGCCAGCCCTCTGGCCACCTGCAGCACTTCGGCGCGCAGCTCCGCATAGGTCAGCCGCTTGCGGCTTCCCACCGCCGCTTCGCGGCCGCCGTAACGTGCGGCCTGCTCGGCAAGCAGCGCCGGGAACGTGATACTCGCTGGTCTGACGCCCATTCAGTTCTCCAAACTCATCTCATTCATGTTTTTTCCCCACGGCCGAGCGCCGGAAAGATTCCGGCCACGGAACGGGGTTCTTCATGCACCGCGTCTACTCTAGCCTCGCCGATTCATAATTAAAAGACACATATTTCTATTGTTTTTTATAGAAAACGTTTATGTCTATCGGAGCGGCGAGACGGACTGGTCGCTATCGCGCGGATTTGCAACGCAGTGCGAGCAAACAAGCCCTGGCGGCAGCCCTTGCGGCATCGGAGCGGCAATGCGAAGCGCCTTTACGCGTGAACCACGCCTAAACCCGGCCGCTGTCCCAGGGCGCGCCAGGATCCGGCCTCAGCATGGCCATCATCAGGCGGCCCATTTCTTCCGCCACTTGCTGTGCCGGCGCGGGGCCGTCGGGGCGGAACCACACATATGACCAGCTGGCGATGCCGCCTATCGCATGCGCGGCGAGCCGGGTGTCATTGAGAACGAACTCGCCCGCGGCCACCCCTTCGTCCAGAAGCCCGATGAGCTTGTGGTCGAAGTCGCGCCTCAGTTCGTTGATGGCATCTCTGTCCTGCGGGTCGAGATTCTTGATTTCACGGAAATAGATGGCCACCGGTTTCTGGTTTTCGAGCACCGCCATCATGAAGTCCCGGCTGAATATCGTCATGCGCTCCATGGCCGACCCGGGCGCCGTCACGATGCGGTTCAGGGCCGCGAGGGACACCTTGATCCCCCTGGAGCAGATTTCGGCCAGCAGCATGTTCTTGGACTTGAAATGCGCATAGATGAACGGCTTGGTCACATTCAGCTGGTCGGCGACCGATTCCAGCGTCGTATTGCTGTAGCCATGCACGTAGAAGCAATCCACCGCGGCGGCAATGATGCGCTCGCGCTTGAATTGCGAAACCGCGTCGCGAATGTCATCGACGACGAGCTGGTCCGTCCCGGCCGCCTCCGCCGTCGTCTTCCTGGCGCGCTTTTTTCTGGCGGTCGATGTGCTGGTGGTGGATTTGGTCATGGGAATGGATGGCGCTCAGGCCCGTGGCTCACGAACTTGCAAGTAGGTTTTCATACCCGTCGATGATACACCTTCCCGCCCCGGTGTACCCGCCATGGCCGTCACGCTGGACGCGGCCGGAGGGCACAGGCGCCGGGAAGACGGCGGCTGGGAGGCCGCCGGCGTTGCCCTAACCGGTAAGTAAACATAAAATACTTGCGAGTATAAAATAATTCCTACAGATAACCCCATTGAACATGGAGCATTCGCATGACGACAGGCGCCCCGCTCGCCGGCCTTCGCATCCTGAGCCTCGCTCAGCAGTATCCCGGCCCCTTCGCCACCCTGCTTCTCGCCGACCTGGGAGCCGATGTCATCCTCGTGGAGCAGCCCGGCCTTGGCGATCCCTCGCGGCGCTTTCCCGGCCTCTTTGCGTCGTTGAACAGAAACAAGCGGTCCATCACGCTCGATCTGAAGTCCAGTCAGGGGCATGACGATTTCCTGGCCCTGGTGGATACCGCCGACGTGGTGCTGGAAGGCTTCCGCCCGGGCGCCATGGAAAGACTGGGGCTGGGCGCCGCGGATCTGCGCGCGCGCAAGCCCGGGCTGATCTATGTTTCCATCTCCGCGTTCGGCCACACGGGCCCGCTCTCGACACTGGCGGGACACGACCTCAGCATCCAGGGGGCGGCGGGCATGCTCGACATACCGGTGGGCAAGGAAGCCGAGGCCGCGCTGCCGCGCCTGCCGCTGGCCGACATCGCCTCCGCCATGTACGCCGCCCTGGCCATCGTCAGCGCCCTGCGCGCCCGCGACCAGGCCGGCGACGGCACCACGCTGGACATTTCCATGTTCGATGCGCTGCTGAGCTGGATGACGCCGTTCATCGTGCCGCCGATGAACGGCCTGCCCGTCCGGCCCCTGCCCCCGCTCGACCCCGGCTACGGGATTTTCGCGACCGCCGACCAGCGGCAGATCACGCTCAGCATCGCCGGTGAAGACGCCATGTGGCGGTCGCTGTGCGAATTCCTGGGACTGGATGACCTTGCCGCGCTCACCGAAGCCGAACGCGACCGACTCGCCAGCCGGATCACGCCCAGGCTGCGCGAGGCGATCGCCCGGCACGGCCTGGAAACCTTGTGCCGCGAGCTGGCCGACCGGCGCATCGCCTTCGGCCCCGTCAATACGGTGGACACGCTCATCGATGATCCGCATGTCGCCCGGCGCGGCATGATCGAAACCCTGCCGGCCGGCGGCGCCCCCATGCGGTTCGTGCGCGAACCCATGGGGTTCGCGCCGGCCGGCGCCGCGGTCAGGCAAGGGGTGCCGGAGCTGGGCGAACACACCCGCGACATACTGGAAGCATTGCGGCGCGGCTGAGCATCACGCTTGCGGCTCGAACCAGAAGTCCAGAATGTCGCCGTTGCGTTCTTCCTTGAACCGGGTCATGACCTTGGTGCCGATGGCCAGCTGCTTTGCGGC
Organism: Alcaligenaceae bacterium; assembly: GCA_013416455.1. GTDB lineage: Bacteria > Pseudomonadota > Gammaproteobacteria > Burkholderiales > Burkholderiaceae_B > Yanghanlia. The sequence continues at coordinate 483,728 of JACCES010000001.1, forward strand.
CTCGGCGCCGTCGCTGAGGTCGACGCCCTTGAAATAGCCGCCCACAGCCGTGTCGGCCCCTTCCAGGCGCACGAAACCGAAGGCGTATGGGGGGTCGGGCAGGCCGCGGAAGGGTTCGTAGACGATGGTGAAGCATTCGATCACGCCTTCAGGGCCCACAGGCACCCATTCGGTGGTCGGCTCCAGAGTCTGGTCCGAGAATGCGCGCGGCGGCACCAGGACGCGGCCCGACTTGGGGTCCCTGCGGCCATAGATCTGTTTGTTGTCCCGTATCTGCGCGAAGAACCAGCTCGCCGTCTCACCCAGAGCGTGGTTGTACGTCAGATCCCATTTTTCAGTGCGGGTCAAAAGTTCCATTAGATTCTCTCTTCATCAATTACTGATCATGTTCAAGACTGAACAACCATTGCGCCAAAAAACTGGTGATCGCCCCCATTGCCGCTGGCGATGCCCACCTTCGCACCCTTGACCTGATGATCGCCCGCGCGCCCCCAGACCTGGAGCGCCACCTCGGCGACACGGACCATGGCCGTGATGGCGATCGGGTTCGAGCACAGTGTGCCGCCCGAAGGATTGACGGGTATGCGCCCGCCCAGTTTGAAGCAGCCCTCTTCACGCAGAAGCGTCGGCGACATGCCCATGGGAGCAAGCTGCGCCGCTTCGATGGCGTGGAATTCGGTATTGCTGAATGGGGCATAGAGTTCGGCGACATCGACCTGCTTGAGCGGGTCGGTGATCCCGGCCATCGTATATGCCTGCCTGCAGGCGACCTCGAGCGCATGCGCGTCGGCATGGTCGGCGGTATGGCCGATGCCCATGCGGTCGCCGATGTAGTAGCTTTCGGAATTGTTGCCTACGCCGGTGATCCATACGGCGTCCAGCTTGTTCTTGCGGATGTAGTCTTCCGATGCCAGCACCATGGCGCAGCCGCCGCTGGATTGCGGGCAGCAGTCATAGAGCTTGATGGGCCAGGAGATCATCCGCGAATCCATCACGTCGTCGATGGTCACCAGCGTGCGCAGGTGGGCCTTGGGGTTCAGCGCCGCGTGCTCGCGGTTCTTGACCACGATCCTGGCCATGTCTTCCTGCGTCATGCCGTATTTGTGCATGTAGCGTATGGCCGACATCGCCAGCATGGTGATCGTCCCCTGAGGCAGCGGGCGCTCGTAGATCGGGTCCCAGATCTTGTTCATGATCGTCTGGGCATCGCCGTTTTCCCCGACCTTGTCGGCGCCGGCGACCAGGGCGACATCGCAGGCGCCGGCCGCAATGTGCGAATAACCCACATTGACCGAGGAAATGCCCGTTGAACCGCCCGTATTGATGCGCATGAAACGCTTGTTGCGCGCGCCCACCGCGTCCACGCCCAGTCGCTCGGCATTGGCGATGCCGAGCAGCGCGTCCGGCGCCAGCGAATAGACGACGGCCTCCATCTGGTCCAGCTCCATTCCGGCGTCGTTCAAAGCCAGAACGACGGCCTCGCGGACCAGTTCAGGATAATTCGCATCGTTCCGGCGGGGCTTGTATTCCGATTGCCCTATCCCGATGATGCCTACACGTGGCGCCTTCATTGCATATCTCCCTTGCGATCACGGCCGAATACGACCACGGTGTTGTATTGCATGGCGAAGCCGCTCGCCCCATGCGCCACCGCCCTGCGCACGCCGCGGTGCTGGTGCCGGCCGGCGCAGCCGCGCGTCTGGTTGGCCGCCTCGACGATACGCAGCAGGCCTGTGCAGAAGACGGGGTTGAAGGCACTGGCCCCGCCGGACAGGTTGACGGGCAGGCTGCCGCCCGCCGCGAACTTGCCGCTGCGCACATCGTCGACCCAGCTTTTCCTTTCTGAAAGCCCCAGCCCTTCCAGCGCCAGCAGCGCCTGATAGGGCGTGGCATCGGCCACCTCGGCCAGGTCGAACTCCGGCGCGCCTTCGATCCCGGCCTCGCCATAGGCCTGGCCGGCCGCCGCGCGCAGCGACGGCAATGCGGCAAGATCGCGGTCGCCGAGGAAGTTTGTCTCGGTTGCCCAGCCCAGGCCATGCACCCAGGCGACCTTGTCGTCCTTCCGCTCATCGATCCAGCTTTCGTTCGCGACCACGAGCGCGGTGACGCAGAACGCGGGCGGCGCGACCATTCCTTCCGTGATGGGCCAGCGCAGCATACGGCCGCCGCGTATCAACACCTCTTCCACGCAGCCCCCGGCAAACTCGGCATGGGCGAGCCTGCCGTTCTTGCGATTGTTCGACACGATGGATACGGCGGCATCATGCAGGCCCGGCACCTGCTCCGCCAGGGCCGACGCCTGCATGGCGCTGGCCGACAGTTCATCGATGGGCAGCGCCCGATGAAAATAGGGATCGGTGCCCAGTTGCTGGACCGCGCTGATCGAATCGACTTCCAGAGGGCTCCAGGACACGATCAGCTGGGTCCGGTAAAGGCCCGACCTCACCCTCAGGGCGCCAAGCACGAAAGCGTGTTCCGCGCTCGATGGCGTCGACATGATGTCGCGCTCCACGCCCCCGACGGAACCGGAAGCCGCCATGATGGATATGGCGCGCCCATCCAGTTCATCCGACGAAGCGACCACCACGCCGTCGATATCATCGAACGTCATGCCGGCGTCCCGCAGCGCCATCTGCGAAGCCGCATACAGGGCCTCTTCCAGCGCCATCCCCCGGGGATCGCGCGGCACCAGCGTCGCCGTGCCCACAACCCCCACCTGTATTCCATTCCTCATTGCTCACCTCTTCATGTGAAATCGGAGAATTCCCGCCCGGCCATGTGAAGGACTACGGCCGGCCCCCAACGGCCCCCGCGGACTGTCGGATGCCTGGAGAATCGAAGCGCATGCGGGCGCCGAGGCCCGCGCGCCGCCACGTGGTCAATCACCAGGCCGGCCATGAATACCATAGCGGCAATATTACTTCCAATTGGAATTTAATTCTACTGGTGAGTATTTTTTTGCGCAGACAGCCGGGCGTCCTTGCGCGGGAAGGCGGACGCCGAGGTGCGGCGCGACGAGTCGTTCAGAGACTCCTTAGAGTCAACAGGCCTAGCGGGAGATCAGCAGGGGATAGCGCACGTCCGACAGCATGGAGCGCGTGACGCCGCCGAAAAGCAGCTGTCTGCGCCGGGGTTTGCTGTATGCGCCCATCACGATCAGATCAGCGTCTTCCTGGGCGGCCACGGAAAGAATCACCTCGTTCACCGCGCGCCCATAGGAGTTTTCCGTGCGGGTATGGATGTTGCCGCCATGGCGGGCCAGATGATGCGCCGCATCGATGCCGGGCAGTTCCCCGTGGCGGCCCTCATTCTTGTCGGGGTCGATGACCAGCAAGGTGGTCTGGTCGGCCAGCGTGATGTAGGCCAGAGCGTCGGACACAGCCCGGCGCGCTTCGCGCGTGGCGTTCCAGGCCACCAGGACGCGCTTGACGCCTTCACGCTGCTTCCAGCCCTCGGGCACGACGATCACGGGCACGCCCACCTCGAATACCACCCGCTCCGGGGTCACGCCTTCGGGCAGGCAGCTCTCGCGCCGGTCTTCGATCAGGACCAGATCGCAATGCAGGGAATTGAGCACGGCATCTTCGGCCTCGGAGGCGCGCCACAGCACACGGAATTCGGCCGAAATGCCCCGGCGGCGCCCCATCTCCGCCAGCCGCTGGCCGGCTTCCAGCACGGCTTCCTGCTCGCGTTGGCGCCGGCGGGCAATCACGTCCTGGATGCCCGCATTGCCACGGACGAAAGTGGTCCCGTCGGCTCCCGACGACAGCGCGCCCATGTTGAAGATACCGATCAGATGGGCGTCGCATTGCTGCGCCAGCCAGCCCGCATAGTCGAGGATCCGGTAGTCGCGATCGGCATAATCGATGAAGACGGCGATGCTTTTCCATGTGCTCATGTTTTCTCCTTGCTGAGATGGCCCATGCTAGCTTAAAAACGTTTCCATCCGTAAAATGGAAGAAGGCCATCGGGAGACGAGAATGAGCATGTCCATTGAAGCGACTGTCAGCGCCGCGCTGGCGCTGGAAAACTTCAACACCCATCAGTCGGCGCAGATGAACCTGCTGCGTGAAACACTCGACACCCAGGCCCGCACGGTGACCGAAATCATCGAATCGTCGATGCCCAGGCTGGCCACCAGCGGCCATCTCGGCACGCAGGTCAACACCTACGCCTGAACCCGCCCCGCACCCTGGGGCTTGATCAGCCCCCGGCACCCAACCTTTCGCGCTGATAGCTGCCGTCCTGCACATGGCGGCACCATTCCCTGTTGTCCAGATACCATTGCACCGTCTTGCGCAGGCCGGTTTCAAAGGTTTCCCGGGGCGACCACCCCAGCTCGCGCCCGATCTTCGCCGCATCGATGGCGTAGCGCAGATCATGGCCGGGCCGGTCGGCCACGAAAGTGATGAGATCCGCGTAATGTTCCACCCCGGCGGGTTTTTCCGGGTGCAGGGTTTCCAGCAATTCGCAGATGGCGTGAACCACTTCGATATTGCGCTTCTCGTTGTGGCCACCGATGTTGTAGGTTTCGCCGACCGCGCCTTCAGTGAGCACCCGATACAGGGCCCGTGCGTGGTCTTCCACATAAAGCCAGTCACGCACCTGGTTGCCTTCCCCGTATACCGGCAGCGGCTTGCCTTCCAGGGCGTTCAGGATCATGAGCGGGATCAGCTTCTCGGGGAAATGGTAGGGCCCGTAGTTGTTCGAACAGTTGGTGATGAGCGCCGGCAGGCCATAGGTGCGCCGCCATGCGCGCACCAGGTGATCGGAACTGGCCTTGCTGGCGGAATAGGGCGAGCTGGGCGCGTAGGGCGTGGTTTCGGTGAAGAGCTCTTCGGGGCCTTCGAGGTCGCCGTAGACTTCGTCGGTGGAAATGTGATGGAAGCGGAACCCCTGGCGTGCTTCTTCAGGCAGGCCGCGCCAGTATTCGCGGGCGGCTTCCAGCAAGGTGTAGGTGCCGACGATGTTCGTCTGGATGAAATCGGCCGGGCCATCGATGGAACGGTCGACATGGGATTCGGCCGCCAGGTGCATGACGGCGTCGGGCCGGTGCTCGCGGAACAGCCGCGACATTTCGGCGGCGTCGCAGATGTCGGCCCGTTCGAACACATAGCGCGGATCATCGGCAATGCCGGCCAGGGATTCCAGATTGCCCGCATAGGTGAGCTTGTCGACATTGACGACGGTATCCGCCGTATTGCGGATGATGTGGCGGACGACTGCGGAGCCGATGAAACCGGCGCCACCGGTGACGATTATCTTCATGCGTAGAGGAAGGAAAGAGGAAACCTAAGCGATCAAAGATAGCATGTTTACCCGCCGGCTCCGGCCGATGCGCCCGCGGATCATCTATTAAGGAAAACCCTAGTCATATCCCGGGGACCATGTTAGAATAGTTCTATTGCGGTAGCCGCGCGTTGCGGTTTTCCGTATAAAACCCGCCAGAAACTGCGGCATCCGCCGCTATCACAGCGCGTAATCGGTCCTACGGCCAATCCCGGCTCACGCGCAGGTTTCTGTTACACGCCCCCCGTGGCGCAGCAAACAAGGGCTCCACAGCCCTGCCTCCGGCACTTGCCGCCGATTCGTTCCACTGAACGCATCATCTGGCGTCCCTGCCCCCGGGCATATGGCGTCCGCGCTCCACCCGCCCCGGGCGGTCGTGGATTCATGTTCGACCCACACAAGGAGAACAAATGGCTAAAGAAGAACTCATCGAAATGGGTGGTCTCGTTACCGAAGTCCTGCCCGATTCCCGTTTCCGCGTCACCCTGGACAACGGCCACGCCGTCATCGCCTATACCGGCGGCAAAATGCGCAAGCACCACATCCGCATCCTCGCCGGCGACAAGGTTTCGCTGGAAATGTCCCCCTACGATCTGGGCAAGGCCCGCATCACCTACCGTCACATTGCCGGCCGTCCCGCCGGCGCCTCCACGCAGCGCCGCCGCCGTTGAACCCGCCGAAGTAGAAACCGGTACCGCCGCTGTCCGGGAAAGCCGCGGCATTACAATTGCTCCATGATGTCATTGCATCCGGAGCGCGTGTGAACCCAGACACAAAAACAACGGCGGCTGAACCGTCCCCCCTGGCCGATCTGCCGGAATGGGCGGCGTTCGAACGGGCGGCACGGTCCGCCACCCTTGATCCCTCCCGTCTGGCAGTGATCAATGCCGCCGGCATCGACCTCGATACCAGCGGGCAGCACGCCTCACCCGAACTCCACGAAGCGGCGGCGGCGCTGCTGTCGGCCCGCGGCTTCGACGACATGCGCCGCCGCCTGCTGGACGGCGATATCGTCAACCCCACCGAAGAACGCGCGGCCTGGCATACGGCATTGCGCGCCCCCGCGGCCATCCCCGAAGTCGCCGCCGAACGTCAACGGCTCATCGAATTCGTCCATACGGCCGATTCGGAACGGCGCTGGCGCAACATCGTGCATATCGGCATCGGCGGCAGCGACTGGGGCGTCCGGCTGGCCGTGGCGGCCTTCGGCTACGCCGGCACCTGGCGCCAGGTCCATTTCGTTGCCAATATCGACGGCCATGCGATCCAGGGGGGGCTGTCGGGCTTCGACCCCCGCGACACCCTCATCATCATGGCCTCCAAGTCGTTCACCACGGCCGAAACGCTCGAAAACGGCCAGCGGGCGCTGGAATGGCTGCGGGCGGCCGGCGTGGCCGACCCCTGCAAGCAGATGGTCGCCATCACGGCCCGGCCCGAAGCCGCCGCCGCATGGGGCATTCCCGATGCCCACATCTTCAAGCTGTGGGACTGGGTCGGCGGCCGCTTCTCGCTCTGGTCGGCGGTGAGCCTGAGCACCGCGCTCGCCGTGAGCGCCGATGTGATCGCCGGCATGCAGGCGGGGGCCGCCGCCATGGACAAGCACTTCGCGGAAGCCCCCATCGCCGAAAACGCCGCCGTCCAGATGGCGATGTCCGGCATCGTGAACCGCAGCATCCTGGGTTACGGCTCCCTGAACATCGCCCCCTATGATTTCCGGCTCGCCAACCTGGTTCCCTACGTCCAGCAGCTTGAAATGGAATCCCTGGGGAAATCGGTCGATCTGGCGGGCCGGGCCGTGGGCGTGCCCACCGGGCCGGCGGTATGGGGCATGCCAGGCACGGACGCCCAGCACACCTTCTTCCAGTGGCTGCACCAGGGCAGCGACGGCGCGCCGGTCGATTTCATCATCTGCGCCCATGCCGATCATGGCTGGCCCCGGCATCACCGCATTCTGCTGGCCAACTGCCTCGCGCAGCGGCAGGCACTGCTGCAGGGCAAATCCTATGACGAAGCGCTGAAGGAATGCCTGGCGGCGGGCATGCCGCGGGCGCGGGCCGAATGGCTGGCCCGGCATCGTGCCTATGGCGGCGGGCGGCCCTCCAACCTGATCGTCCTGCCGCGCCTCTCGCCCTATACGCTGGGCGCCCTGCTCGCCCTGTACGAGCACAAGGTATTCGTGCAGGGGGTGGTGTGGGGCATCAACCCGTTCGACCAATGGGGCGTAGAATACGGCAAGGTGCTGGCCAAGGGCCTGACCGCCCAGCTCAACGGCACCGCGCCGGTGGAAACCGCGCACAATGCCTCGACCGCCCACTGGGTGGAACGCCTCAAAGGCCCATGCACAGGTACTTGACCACCATGTAATCGTCCAGGCCGTAGTGCGAGCCTTCGCGCCCCAGGCCGGACTGCTTCACACCGCCGAACGGGGCGGCCTCGTTCGAAATGATGCCGGTATTGATGCCGACCATGCCGTATTCCAGGGCTTCGGCCACTCGCCAGACACGGCCGATGTCGCGGCTGTAGAAATAGGCGGCCAGACCGAACTCGGTGTCATTGGCCATGGCGATCACTTCGTCGTCGCCGCCGAAACGGAACAGCGGGGCGACCGGCCCGAAGGTTTCCTCGCTCGCCACCCGCATGGCCGGCGTCATGTTGGCCAGCACCGTGGGCTCGAAGAAAGTTCCCCCCAAGGCATGCACACGGCCGCCGGTCAACACTTCGGCGCCCTGTTCCAGGGCATCGTCGATGTGCTCCTGTACTTTCCTGACCGCCTGCTCATCGATGAGGGGGCCCAGGCTCGTGCCGTCTTCCAGGCCGTTGCCGACCCGCAGGCCGCCGACGGCGCGGACGAGCCTGCGCGCAAACTCGTCATAGACCGCCTCGTGAACGTACAGACGGTTGGCGCAGACGCAGGTCTGCCCCGTATTGCGGTATTTGCTGGCAATGGCGCCTTCCACCGCCGCATCCAGATCCGCGTCCTCGAACACGATGAAGGGCGCGTTGCCGCCCAGTTCCATGGACACTTTCTTGATGGAGGCGGCCGTCTGCCGCATGAGCACGCGCCCCACTTCGGTGGAACCGGTGAAGCTCAGCTTGCGCACCAACGGGTTGCCCGTCATCTCGCCGCCGATTTCGGAAGCCGAGCCCGTCACCACCGAGAACACGCCATCGGGCACGCCCGCCTCGTTCGCCAGCACCGCCAGGGCCAGGGCCGAATAGGGCGTCTGGGAAGCGGGCTTGACGACGATGGGACAGCCCGCCGCCAGCGCGGCCCCCGCCTTGCGGGTGATCATGGCCGGGGGAAAATTCCACGGCGTGATGGCCGCGCACACGCCCACGGGTTCTTTGATGACCACGATGCGGCTGTTGGGCGAGCCGGCGGGTATGGTATCGCCATAGGCCCGCTTGCCTTCTTCGGCGAACCACTCGAAATAGGATGCGGCGTACGCCACCTCGCCACGCGCCTCGGCCAGCGGCTTGCCCTGTTCCAGCGTCATGATGCGGGCAAGGTCCGCCGCATTCTCATGCATCAGATCGTGCCAGCGCCGCAGGATGGCGGCCCTTTCCTTGGCCGTTTTCGCGCGCCACGCGGGCCACGCGGCATTGGCCGCCTCGATGGCCCGGCGTGTCTCGGCCGCCCCCATTTTCGGAACGCGGCCCAGCCCGGCGCCGCTGGCGGGGTTGGTCACGGCTATCGTGGCGCCCTGGTCGGCATCGCACCAGACGCCCGCCACGAGGCATTGCTGCCGGAACAGCGACGGATTGTTCAATTCCTGCACTTCTCCACCTCGCATGTCTAAAAGACGATAATCCCGGATATCTTACTCTCTCGCCTCCCCCCGCCTCGCCCGCCCGCCGCTTCAAATGCCAGCCAAAGACTATCGAGACCTGTTCCTCCTTGCCGCCATCTGGGGGAGCTCCTTTCTCTTCATGCACCTGAGCGTCGACGAATTCGGCCCCTTTGCCCTGGCGGCGGTACGGGTCGGGCTGAGCGCCCTGTTCCTGCTGACGGTGGCCTGCCTGCACGGCCGGCTGGGCGCGCTTCGCCGGCACGGGCGGCACATCGCCATATCCGGCCTGTTCGCCGCCGGCCTGCCTTTCGTCTGCTTCAACATTGCCGCACAAACCGTGCCCGCGGGCTTCATGGCCGTGGTCAATGCCATCACCCCCCTGTTCGGTGCGCTGATCGCGCGCGCCTGGCTCAAGGAAAAACTCACGCGCTCACGCGTGCTGGGCCTGATGATCGGCTTCACGGGCATCATCGTGCTGGTGGGCGGCAATCTTTCCTTCGGCCCCGGCGGAATGGGAACGGGCATCCTGGCCTGCCTGACCGCCTCGTTCTCATACGGCTATGCCGCCAGCTACACCACCCGCTATCTCAAGGGCGTGGACCCCATCGCCCTGGCCGCCGGCAGCATCTCGGCCGCCGCCGTCGCCCTGTTTCCCCTGGCGGTCGCCACCTGGCCCGACACCCCCATCTCCGCCTCGTCCTGGGCCGCCGCATCGGCACTGGCGCTGCTCTGCACCGGCCTGGCCTACATCATCTTCTACCGCCTCATCGACCGGGTCGGCGCCTCGCGCAGCATCACGGTGACCTTCCTGGTGCCGCTGTTCGGCGTCCTCTGGGGCGTGCTCTTCCTCGACGAGTCCCTGACGCCGCGGATGCTGGCGGGCACCGTCGTCGTGCTGCTGGGGACACTGCTGGCAACCGGCTTCATCGGCGCCGGCAAGCAGGGGGCCGGCCGCTGACCCGGCACGGAGACAAGCCGGCGCCCCTGCGAAACTCCGGCAGGAGCTTCTTACTTCTTGGGCCAGACCGGCTCGCGCACGGCCAGGTTGGGCGGATAGACGGGCAGCGGTTCGCCGTCGATCCATTGCAGCACCACGGTCTCGGCGCCCACGCGGCGGCCCTTCTCGTCGAACTTCAGATGCCCGCCGGCATAGTATTTGGCCGCGCCTTCACGCGTATCGAAAGCACGGATCGCTTCGGCCACCTTGACCCGATCGGCGGAGCCGGCCTTCTCGATAGCCTCTTTGAAGAGCCAGATGTCGCCATAGGTCGACACGCTGTCCTGGGGCATCCACGGTTCATTGAAACGCTTGCGGAATGCGTCGTTGATGTCTTCATGGCCCTTTCCGCTCCAGTTGGCGATGACCACCATCACGCCTTCGAGGATGCTCTTGTCCAGGACTTTCAACAATTCAGGCGCTCCCATGTGCCCGCCATTCGTGACGACGGGGATGCGGCCCTGGCCCAGGCGCATTTCGTTCATTTTCTCCAGGACGAGCTTCGTGTCGGGAATGTTGGTGCTGAGCATGAACACCAGGTCGGGCCGCGTATTGCGCAGGCGCTGGACCATGGACGTGGCATCGGAAAGCGGAGGCGTGAACACCTCATCCATGACCAGCTCCATACCGGCCTTCTTGAAGCCGCTTTCCCGCATTTCTTTGGTGAAGCTGGCCGGCGACGCGGTATTGTCCATGATGATGCCGACAGTTTTTGGCGGTTTGCCGGTGGCTTCACTGGATAGTTTTTCCAGGATGGGCAGTGTGACGGCCGCTTGCGCGTTGGCCGTGGGGGAAGTCTGGAATACGTAGTGGAAGCCGCGATCGTTGATGTGATCGGAATAGGACAGTGTCAGGAAGGGCAGCTTGGCGCGCTCGGTCATTTCCGTGATCGCCAGCGTGAAGGAGCTGGCGAATGCGCCGGTGGCGCCGGCCAGGTCGGGCTCATCGGCCAACATGCGCTGCGCCGCATTCTTGGCCTTTTCGACGGTGTCCCCGGCGTCGACCGAGATCAGCTTGATTTTCGCGCCGCCCAGCGCTTTGATGCCGCCCGCCTTGTTGATGTCCTCCACTGCGAGCTGCGCGCCTTTCACATGCAGTTCGCCGCTACGCGCCCAGGGCCCGGAAAGCGGAACGATGACGGCGATCTTCACTTCTTCGGGATGGCCCTGGGCCCAGCCTTGGCCTGGCTGCAGAGCGAAGGTGAGGCCGGCGGCCAGGGCCAGACTCATGAAATATCGCCGTTTGGGAAGGGGGGCGGAATGGATATGAGGTTTCATGCAGGTCTCCGTTGGTTTGCTTTGGTTGTAAATGCTGCGTGGAGGCCGGGACCCGTTGCAGGCGTCCGGGCCAGAAAACATCACATGCCCAGATAGGCTTTCTTGATGCGCGCATCGCTGACCAGCGCCTCATGGCTTCCTTCCAGGGCGATGTGGCCCGACTCCAGGACATAGCCGTAGCTGCAGGCGGACAGCGCCTCGGCGACCCGTTGCTCGACCAGCAGGATCGTCATCGATGTTTCCCGATGGATCTGTTCAATGCGTTCGAAGATCGCGTCCGCCACGGCGGGCGCCAGCCCCATGGACGGCTCGTCGAACATCAGCAGCTTGGGACAAGAGGCCAGCCCGCGCCCGATGGCGACCATCTGCTGTTCGCCGCCCGACAACGTGCCCGCCAATTGCCCGGCGCGCTCTTTCAGCCTGGGGAAGAGTGTGTAGATGGTTTCCAGGGAGGCATCCATCCGGGCGAGCGCATGAGGCGTCTGGGCGCCCATTTCCAGGTTCTCCAGGACGGTCAGGCTGCTGAATACCTGGCGCCCTTCCGGGACATGCGCAATGCCCAGGCGCGCACGCGCGGATGGGCTGACGGAGGCCAGGTCCCGCCCTTCGAACAGAATGCTGCCGGAGGCGCAGGGGACGGTTCCCGATATGCTCTTGAACAGCGTGCTTTTGCCGGCGCCGTTGGCTCCCACAATGGCGACGAAGCTGCCCGCGGCCACCGAGATACTGACATTGGAGAGCGCGTGCAGGTCCCCGTAGGAAACGCATAGATCATTGATTTGCAACATGATTCGCCCATTTTTTGCCGAGATATGCTTCGATGACGTCCGGGTGGCTGGTGACGGCTTGCGGCTCGCCGATGTGCAGCACCTTGCCGTGATCCAGGACCAGCAGGCGGTCGGCCAGCCTGACCATGGCGTGCATGGTGTGCTCGATGATCACAATGGTGATGCCGGCCCTGCGCAGGCTCGCCACGACGTCCACGACCTGGTCGATCTCGGAGCCGCCCAGGCCCGCCAGCACTTCGTCGAGCAGCAGCAGCGTGGGCCGGGTGGCCAGAGCCCTGGCAATTTCCATGAGCCGCAACTGCACGGCCGGAAGCGCACCCGCGACCGAATCCGCATGCGCCTGCATGCCCACCAGCCGCAAGGCTTCCAGCGCCACCTGATGCGCCTTGGCTTCATCCGTTTCCGATGCGAGGGCGCCGACCTTGACGTTGTCCAGCACGCTCATGCGCGAGAAGGCCCGCACCACCTGGAAGGTGCGGCCCACGCCCAGCGCGCACACTTCGAATGGCCGCAAGCCGACGAGCTCTCTGGATTCGAACATGACGCTGCCCCGGCTCGGCCGCAGGATGCCATTGAGCAGATTGAACATCGTGGTCTTGCCCGCGCCGTTTGGCCCGATGATCCCCAGGATTTCGTTGCGGCGCACCTCGAACGCAACATCCTGAACGGCTTGCAGGCCGCCGAAATTCTTCGACAGGCCGCGGACCCTCAGGATGATGTCGCCCATGGGGCCCGCATGGGTGGCAGGGAAGCGGCCGGTGCCGTCTGTCGCCGCCGGCGCGGGCGCCGGTGGAGAGGCCGGTGTTGCATCAGTGGTGCGCCGCAGCTTCCGCATGATCCATGGGATCAGCCCTTCGGGAGCCATGGTGATGACGATGATGAGGGCAACCCCATAGACAACCCCTTGGATGCCGGGCAGCGTCTTGCCCACGGTGGCGGTGAACATTTCGCTGAGCGGCAGCAGCACCAAGGCGCCGATCACCGGCCCCGCCAGCCACCCCACGCCGCCGAACATCGTGAAAATGAGCGCCTGGGCCGATACCAGCATGCCGAACACGGAGTGTGGCGTAACGATGACCAGCACCACGGCATAAAGCCCGCCGACGATGCCGGCAATGGCCCCGGAGACCGCCAGCGCCAACAGTTTCCAGCGAAACGGATTGATGCCGGACGCTTCGGCCGCCAATTCGTTCTGCTTGATGGCGAGCAGGATATGCCCGAAACGGGAACGCCCGATACGCAGCTGGACGAACAGCGCCAGCACCAGCAGCGCCATGGCGATCAGCATATGCATGCGCGGATTCTCGAATTGCAGGTAGCGCCAGCCGCCCTCGCGGATCATGGGCAATGCCACTTCCTGGTGGCCCAGCCATTCGAACACGTAGAGCAGCGCCAGCGGGTAGGCCAGCATGGCCAGACTGAAATACACGCCCCGCAGGCGGAACGTGGGCAGGCCGACCAGCAGCCCCGCCAGGCCGCCGACCGCGCCGGCCGCCACGATGCCGATCATGGGCGAAATGCCGTAGTGGGTGAACAGCAGGGCCACGGTATATGCGCCCAGCCCGAAGAACGCGGCGTGCCCGAAGGACAAAAGGCCGGAATATCCGCTGAAGATATTCCAGGACACGCCCACCGTCGCCCATAAAGGCACCAGCGTCATGACGAGCAGAAAGTAGCTGTTCTGCGTCAGCAGCGATGCCAGCAGATAAAGCAGGGCTGAGACCAGTATGGCCGCGACCGGCGACTTCGCAATGGTGTATGGCATGGAGCGAGGGGTCTTAGGCACGGTCTGTATTCCTTCCGAACAGCCCCTGCGGCCTGAGCAGCATGACCAACAGGAACATGACAAAGATGGCGGCGTTCTGCAGCTGCAGGGGCAGCACCAGGCTGGACATCTGCTGGATGAAGCCGATGCATAGTCCGCCCCAGAAGGCTCCTTTGATGCTGCCCATGCCGCCCAGCACGACGCCCGCGTACATGATGACTACGAACTCGTGGCCCACGTAAGGCTGGAATGGGTAGGATGACGCCAGCAGCCCGCCGGCCGCCCCGGTGATGGCGGCCCCCAGCGCGAAGGCGAAGCGGTGCGCCTTCGTGACATCGATGCCCATGTAGGTCGCGGCTTCGGCGTTGTCGGCCGCCGCCCGCAGCACTTTTCCGGTGCGGGTGCGGCTGATGAACAGTGCCACGAGAACCGCGATGACGACGGTGGCCAGGAAGGTGAGTGTGCGCGCCTTGTTCAGAAAGAGCATGAGATCCTCGCCTGCGAACGGGCCCAGCACCCAGGCGGAAGATGAAAGCGGCGTCTGGATGGTGTGCGGCGAGGAACCGAACAGGATCAGGCCGCCGTTTGCCAGCACCAGCGACAAGCCCAGCGTCAATATCAATTGCGGATAGTGTCCGTCGCCTTCCGTGCCCGCCACGCGCGCGCCAGTGACTCTTGCCAGCAGGGCCGGGTGCAGAATGGCGCCGATCAGATAGAGTACGCCGCCCGCCACCAGCGCGCTGACCACCAGCCCGGCCCAGGGCCCGAAGACGGCGTTGATGCCCGTCAGCTGGAAAAAGAAGAACGCGGCATACATGCCCAGCATCATGAATTCGCCCTGGGCGAAGTTGATGACGCGCATGACGCTGAAGATCATGCCGAGACCCACGCACAGCAGCCCGTACACGCTGCCGATCAGAATGCTGGTAAGCAGCAGCTGCAGTATGTTTTCAAGAAGAATCAGGCCATCACTCATGCAAGCCTCCTTTTAGCGTCAACAGGCCCTAGCCCCCGATGCGCGCCATGGCTCCGCCGTCCACGGGCAGATTGATGCCGGTGATGAAGGCGGCGCGATCAGACGCCAGGAATACCGCCGCATTGGCGACATCCCAGGCGGACCCCATATGGCCGCGCAGCGGCACCTGTGCATTGCGCTCGGCAATGATCTGTTCGCGCGACTTGCCGCTCAGCCGGACGCGCGTCTCGATCGCCATGGGCGTATCGAGCAGCCCCGGCAGAATCGCATTTGCACGGATGCCCTTGGCCGCATACTGCATGGCGATATGCTGGGTGAGCCCCAGCACCCCCATCTTGGTGACCTTGTAGGCAAGATTCGGAGACATGGCCACACTGACAATGGAGGAAATATTGATGATGTTTCCTGATTGCTGCTTGTCCATGACGGCCAGGACATGTTTGCAGGTCATGGCCATACCGCGCAGATTGACGGTGTACAGATGGTCGAACGCTTCTTCCGTGATGCTGTCGATCGGCTGGTCGCCGCCGCCGGCCGCCATGCCTACGTTGTTGTGCAGAATGTCGATGCGGCCATGGCGTTGGACCACTTCGGCCACCATGCCGCGAATGTCGCCCTCGCGCGAGATATCGGCCGCCGCCGCCCAGGCCTGGCCGCCTTCGGCGAGGATCTGATCCACCGTTTCCTGGGCGGATTGCATTTCACGATCGACCACTACGACAGTGGCGCCCTCTCTGGCGAACGACAAGGCGGTTGCCCGGCCGTTGCCGATCGTCAGGCCCGGTGTCTGGCCGCCGCCGACCACGATGGCAATACGGTTCTGCAATAGTTTTTCCATCTCGGATTCGCGTCCTGTGGTTCCTGGTGAAGAATTCCGGCGGCCGGCGCTTGCAGGGGGCTGATTCCGGATTGAATCAGCCGGTCTGCTTTCCGGCGCACCCTTATTCGTCTTTGAAGACGACAAAATTTTCCAGAGTTTCCCGTTCTGTTTTCAGGTGGTTCTCCACGCGCCGCATGTCCGCGTACCCCATGCTCATGCCGCAGACGAAGCCTTCGTCCTCCGGCAAGGCCAGGAATCGGGCAATGATGCGATGAAACGGCGTGAAGGCCGCCTGGGGGCAGGTCGAGATGCCACGGGCCTGCGCGGCAAGCATGACGTTCTGCAGGAACATGCCGTAGTCCAGCCAGGACCCCAGCTCCATGGTGCGGTCCATGGTGAAGATCAGGGCCACCGGCGCATCGAAGAAACAGAAGTTGCGCCCCAACTGAACGTGCATGCCGCGCTTGTCTTCGCGTTTGAGCCCGAGGAGCCCGTACAGATCCCAGCCGACCTTCCGGCGCCGTTCCAGGAAGGGTGATTTCCACGTGGTGGGATAGTAGGCATACGCCTCGGTTTCATTGGCGCGAAGCTGCGGGTCGTCGTAGACCGCCATCAGGTCCGAGCTCAGCCTTTCCTTTGCCCGGCCTCGCAATACATAGACTTTCCATGGCTGCGTGTTGCTGCCCGAAGGCGCCCAGCGCGCGGCCTTCAGAATTGCACGGATCGTGTCGGCGGGCACATCGTCCGGCAGGAAGGCGCGGACGGCGCGGCGCGATACCATCACATCGTCGACGATAGCGGCCCTGGACTCGTTTGTTGCCATGCACCTCATCCTTTTTCATTTGGCCCTGGGGAAGCTCTGAATCGGCAAATTCGATCGACACAAGGCAACGCTCGGAAACGAGCCTGTGAAGAACTCCGACCTGTCGGCCGGAGCTTCTCCGCCACAATGCAGGGGCGCCTTCGGCGCCACATTGACATAGCCCCGCTCGACCTCGTCGTGAACGACGAGGCTTGCGCGTGGGCGCGTGGTCGACGCGAATCCGGGCGTTGGAGATTCCAGGACCCGGCCGGTTGCCCAGTATCCCGAAGGGATACTTTATCGACGGTTACATATAATTAAAAGTCACATATTTCTATATAATCCCATCAGCGTTTTTGATATGTATAGGGGCGGCTACAAGTCCGTTGATAATGGGCATGGGCGCAGCGCGCTGTCCGGTTTCCGGAGCTGAAATTTCCCGCTGCTACACTGCCGGCAACCGGCTTCATCGCCCGCGCTTCATCACGAGAAACGATATGTGCATCGTCTGCGATCGGCTTCGGGTCAATCCCGGCAACCCCTTATTCCGGAGGCATGTGGTGGACTCACCGTTCGACCGGCTCAAGCAGGCCTGCGCGTCCGAATGGCGCGCGTACTGCGAGCATGAATTCGTCAGGCAGCTCGGCGCCGGCACCCTTCCCATGGAATCCTTCCAGCATTACCTGAAGCAGGACTACCTTTTCCTGGTGCATTTCGGTCGGGCCTGGGGCCTGGCCGTCTACAAGAGCCGGGACATCGGCGAGTTGCGCCAGTCCCTCGATTCCCTGAAGGCCATCATCGATATCGAACTCGGCCTGCATGTGAAGTTCTGCGGCGAATGGGGCATCACCGAAACCGAACTCGCCAGCCTGGAAGAATCCCGCGCCACGCTGGCCTATACCCGCTATGTGCTGGAAACCGGCAACCGGGGCGACATCCTCGACCTGCACGTCGCGCTGGCTCCCTGCATCGTCGGCTATGCCGAAATCGGCAACTGGCTGGTGGACCAGCGCTTCACCAAACGCCTGGGCAACCCCTACGGCGCCTGGATGGACATGTACACATCCAGGGAATTCCAGCAGGCCGCCCAAGCCGAAGTCGACTGGATCAACACCCGGATGGAAGGCATCAGCGAAGCCCGCTTCCAGGAACTTGCCCGCATCTTTTCCGAAGCCACCCGCCTCGAAGCCGACTTCTGGGAAATGGGATTGACGCGGACGTAGAACAGTCCACTGCGGACTGTTCTACGCCTCGTCAATCGGAGCGGCATGCAGGCCGCGACGTGGGAATCGGAGCGGCATGCAGGCCGCGACGTGGACGAGCTCTCGGAATCGGAGCCACACGCAAGCCGCGACGTAGACGAGCTCTCGGAGTCTGAGCAGCATGCAAGCCGCGACGTGCGAATCGAAGCCCCACGCAGCCCCCCCTTCACACCCTCTGAAACACCCCCGCCGCCCCCATGCCCGTGCCCACGCACATGGTGACCATGCCGTAGTCCAGCTTGTGCCGCCGCAGCGCATGGACGACGGTGGCCGCGCGTATGGCCCCCGTCGCCCCCAGCGGGTGGCCCAGGGCAATGGCGCCGCCCAGCGGGTTCACAATGGCCGGGTCGAGGTCCAGTTCGCGCATGACCGCAAGCGCCTGGGCGGCGAAGGCCTCGTTCAGCTCGATCCAGCCCAGCTGGCCCTGTCGCAGGCCGGCCAGCGCCAGCGCATGCGGAATGGCTTCCCGTGGTCCGATGCCCATGATTTCCGGCGCGACGCCCTTCACCGAAAAGCTGACGAAGCGGGCCAGCGGAGTCAGCCCGTGATCCCGCAGGGCGCGCTCGGACACCACCAGCAGCGCACCCGCGCCATCGGAAGTCTGCGAGCTGTTGCCGGCGGTGACGCTGCCTTTTGCGGCAAACACCGGCCTGAGCCGGGCCAGGGCTTCGAGACTGGTGTCGGAGCGCGGCCCTTCATCGTGCTCGGCCCGGCGGACGGAAACGTCGATCTCGCCGGCCCGGCCGCCTTCCAGGATGGGCGTACGCAACGGGATGTCCACCGGCAGGATCTCGTCGGCGAACTCGCCTTTTTCCCGCGCCGCCAGCGCACGCTGGTGCGACTGCAGCGCGAAGGCATCCTGGTCTTCGCGCGATACCTGCCAGCGCCGCGCGACCTGCTCGGCGGTCAGCCCCATGCCGAAGGCGATGCCCAGGTTCTCGTCGCGCTCGAAGATGGCGGGACTGAAGCTGGTGTTGACGCCCATCACCGGCACCTGGCTCATGGACTCGATGCCGGCGGCAATGATGATGTCGGCCTCGCCCGTGCGGATGCGCGCCGCCGCCATGGCGACGGCCGTCAGCCCCGATGCGCAGAAGCGATTCACGGTGACGCCCGGAACGGATACCGGGAGGCCGGCCAGCAAGGTGGCGATGCGGCCCACGTTCAGGCCCTGCGGGCCTTCCGGTATGGCGCAGCCGACGATGACGTCTTCCACGGCTTGCGGGTCCAGCGCGGGGGCCCGGGCCACGAGCCCCCGCAGCACGGCGGCCAGCAGATCGTCGGGCCGGGTCCGCGAGAACATCCCGCGCGGCGCCTTGCCCACGGGCGTGCGCGTGGCCGCAACAATATAGGCATCTTGCAATTCAGGCATGTCGGTCTCCGCCCGGGGGCAGTGAACGCAGTGAGCGTAGGGGTCGTTTCATATCCATCTCCTTCAGTTCCGCGTCGGCTTGCCCGTTTCGAGAAAACCGCGGATGCGCGCCTGCGTCTTTTCCCGGCCCAGCAGGCCGATGAAGCCGCGGCGCTCGCAGGCCATCATCCAGGCTTCGTCGATTTCCGAACCGGGGTCGATGTCGCCGCCGCAGATGACCTCGGCCACGACCCCCGCGACCTCGGCGTCGTAATCACTGATATAGCCGCCAACCTGGAGGTTGACGATCTGGGCGCGCAAGGTCGCCGCGCCGTCGCGCCCCGCCGCCGGGAAGCGCCCCGCCATGGGCGGCCGGTAGCCCGCTTCGGCCAGCGCCCGGGCTTCGCTGACGGCGACGTGCAGGACCTCGTTGCGATGCATGACGACCTTATCCTGCGGCTGCAGATAGCCAAGCTGCCGCGCCTCGGCGGCCGAGCCCGACACCCGCGCCCCGGCGACCGCCAGGGCAAAGCCCTTCAGAAAGGCCAGCAGAGGGGCTTCCGGCGCCCCTGCCCGCAGCTCCGCCGCCCGCCTGGCGCAATAGGCAAGCCCGCCCGCGCCGGGAATGAGCCCGATGCCCACTTCCACCAGCCCGATGTAGGTTTCGAAGTGCGCCACACGGCGATCGCAATGCACCGCAAGTTCGCAGCCGCCGCCCAGGGCCATGCCCGCCAGCGCCGCCACCACCGGCACCTGCGCATAACGCAGCCGCAGCACCATATCCTGCATTTCCCGCTGGATGGGCGCCACCGCCCCCGGCCCGCCCTGTTCGAAGATCGGCATGAGCGCCTTGAGGTCGGCGCCGGCGGAGAATGGGTCATCGACATGGCCGACCACCAGGCCGCGATATCCGGATTCGGCCAGATCGGCCGCCCGCATGATGCCGCGCACGACATCGGGACTGAGCGTATGCATGCGCGTGCGGAAGCTGGCAATCAGCACGTCGGGCGCATCTTCGAGGACCCAGCAGCGGATGGCGGAATCTTCGTGCACCGTGCGGCGCGGCCGCGCCGCCGCATAAGGGCCGGGGCCGACATGGCGCCGATAGACGGGCAGATCGCGCGGGGCCTCGAAATCGGACGACGCCGGGTTCCAGGCCCCACCTTCCGCCGTGTAGACGCCGCCCGCGCCGATCACGCCGGGGGCATCCACCCAATCAGGCAGCGGCGCATCGGACAGTGTTGCGCCCTGCGCGATGTCTTCGCGTATCCACCCGGCCACGTCGCGCCAGCCGGCGGCCTGCCACAGTTCGAACGGCCCCTGCCGATGGCCGAAGCCCCATTGCATGGCGAGATCGAGCTCGCGCGCGGTGCCGGCGATGTCATGCAGATGCACTGCGCTGTAATGCAAGGTATCGCGCAGCAGCGACCAGACGAAGCGCGCCTGGGGGTGCGAGGACGCCCGCAGCCCCTTCAGCCGGACGGACGCGTCTTTCTCGGCAAGCAGCGCCGCCACTTCGGGGTCGATGGCACCTTCCGCGGGCACATACTGCCCTGTATCCGGGTCCAGCCTGAGAATCCGCCGGCCTTCCTTGCGGTAGAAGCCTGCGCCCGACTTCTGGCCCAGCGCGCCCTGCTCCACCAGGGCCCGCAACACCGGCGGAACGGAAAAATAGGCATGGAAGGGATCGCCCGGCAACTGATCCTCCATGGTGCGCATGACATGCGCCAGCGTATCCAGGCCCACCACGTCGGCGGTGCGGAAGGTGCCCGACTTCGCGCGGCCCAGGCGGGTGCCGGTCAGTTCATCGACCACGTCGACGCTCAACCCCAGGCGCCGGGCGTGCTCGATCGCCGCCATGATGCCGAAGACACCGATGCGGTTGGCGATGAAATTGGGAGTGTCGCGCGCGCGCACCACGCTCTTGCCCAGACCTGAAACGAGAAACGATTCCAGCATGTCGAGCAGCGCGGCATCGGTATGCCGCGTGGGGATCAGCTCGACCAGCGGCATGTAGCGCGGCGGATTGAAGAAATGGACACCGCAGAAACGCTCGCGCAAGGATTCGGGCAGCCCTTCGGCCAGAACGCTGATGGACAGGCCCGACGTATTGGTGGCAAGCACCGCGTCGTGCCGCAGCGCCGGTGCGATGCGCGCATAGAGTTCCCGCTTCCAGTCCAGCCGTTCCGCGATGGCCTCGATGACCAGATCGCAGTCCGCCAGGCGGTGCAGGTCGTCCTCGTAGTTGGCGGGCGTGATCAGGCCGGCCATCTCGGGCAGGCCCAGGGGCGCCGGTTTGAGCGTGCGCAGGCCTGCCAGCGCCTTGCGGACGATGGCGTTGCGATCGCCTTCCGAGGCGAGGTCGAACAACACCACCGGAATGCCCGCGTTGACGCAGTGCGCCGCGATCTGCGCGCCCATGACGCCGGCGCCGCAGACCGCCACCCGGTTCAGCCGGGGCCGCCGCCCGCCCTTGTTTTGGCCCATGGGATGCATTGCCACCTCCTGTATTCGTTCCCGTCCATTATGACGGAGGATGCGCCGCGATAAAATTGCAGACATGGCCAGACTGCCCCGACTCTACGCCCCGGACGTCCCCCAACTCGTGCAGGCGCGCTTCGCGCGCCCCCTGGCCAACGCGCACGACCCCACACCGTCGGCCGCCCTCGACCTGCTGCGGGAATGGCTGTTCGCCGAAACACGGCACCAGAACGTCGCCGTGCATGGCTGGGCGATCCTGCCCGACCGCATCGTCCTGCTGGCCACCCCGCCGCAGGCCCACGGCATATCGCGCGTCATTCAGGGCCTGGGGCGGCGGATGGCGCCACGCATCACCCACGGCCGGGTGTTCGAAGGGCGCTATCGCAGCACCCTGGTGGACGATGCGTGGATACCCGCCTGTCTGGCCTGGGCGGAATCCCTGCCCGTCCGCCAGGGGCTGGTCGACACGCCCCAGCGCTGGCCCTGGTCTTCGGCCCAGGATCACGTCGGCCTGCGCAGCGATGCCTCGCAACTGACCGAACACACCGCCTATTGGGAAATGGGCAACACTCCGTTTGCCAGACAGGCACGCTATCAGGCCCTGCTGAATGCCGGCACGAGCAGCTCGGAACAGTCCCGCATCGAACAGGCCCTGTTCGGCCAATGGGCGCTGGGCAACGACACGTTCAGGGAAAGACTGCTGTCGCGCGGCAGCCGGCGGGCCGCCCCCGCCCCCCGTGGAAGGCCCCGCAAACCCGCGGGCGACAACACAGTTACAAATTAATCGGAAGCCGCTCGCCACGGCTCAGGCTTTGCCCCAAAAGCAGTCTCAGGGAAACCATTCAGTTATTTCAAATATATGGATGCGTCCCTTATTTATATGAAGGTTCTCCGACTCTTAAATATATAGGGACGGACCCTTAATATTTCTGTTGTGCACTGCGGGAGCGGGCGTTATTTTTTCTACTTGGGGAGCGCGAATGGATCATCCTGGATTCATGCCCGATATACGCCCCCGCACCAGACCAGACTTGCGAGCAAGACGATGCCACACTTCGACTCCTCCGCCATCCACGGCCGCCGCCCCACCGTGGTTCCACGCGCGCCGATGGGCACGCCCGGCCCCCAGGGCCTTTATCATCCTTCCCGCGAACATGACGCCTGTGGGGTGGGATTCGTGGCCCACATCAAAGGCCGCCGCAGCCACGCCATCATCCAGCAGGGCCTGAAGATCCTGGAAAATCTCGATCACCGGGGCGCGGTCGGCGCCGATGAGCTCATGGGCGACGGCGCGGGCATACTCATACAGATTCCCGACGCCCTCTACCGCGAGGAAATGGCCAGGCAGGGCGTGGAACTGCCGCCGCCCGACGAATACGGCGTTGCCATGGTCTTCCTGCCCAAGGAAACCGCATCACGGCTGGCCTGTGAACACGAACTGGAACGCGCCGTGCGCGACGAAGGGCAAGTGGTGCTGGGCTGGCGCGACGTCGCCGTGGACCACGACATGCCCATGTCTCCCACGGTACAGGCCTGTCAGCCGGTCATCCGGCAGCTCTTCATCGGGCGGGGGCCGGGCATTTCAGTGCCCGACGCCCTGGAACGCAAACTCTACGTCATCCGCAAGACCGCCAGCCACGCCATCCAGCAGATGAAACTGGCTCATGGCAGGGAATACTTCGTGCCCTCGATCTCGGTGCGCACCGTGGTCTACAAAGGCCTGCTGCTCGCCAATCAGGTGGGCCAGTACTACCGCGATCTCTCCGACACCCGCGCGGTATCCGCGCTGGCGCTGGTCCACCAGCGCTTTTCCACCAACACTTTCCCCGCCTGGCCGCTGGCCCATCCCTACCGCATGATCGCCCACAATGGCGAAATCAACACGGTGAAGGGCAACTTCAACTGGCTGCGCGCCCGCGAAGGCGCAATGGAATCGGCCGTGCTGGGCGATGATCTGCAGAAGCTCTACCCCATCGTCTACGAGGGGCAGTCCGATACGGCCACTTTCGACAACTGCCTGGAACTGCTGGTGATGTCGGGCTATTCGCTGGCCCATGCCATGATGATCATGATTCCCGAAGCCTGGGAACAGCACGCCGGCATGGACGAAAACCGCCGCGCCTTCTACGAGTACCACGCCGCAATGATGGAACCCTGGGACGGCCCCGCCGCCGTGGCCTTCACCGACGGCCGGCAGATCGGCGCCACCCTGGACCGCAACGGCCTGCGTCCCGCGCGCTACGTCATCACCGACGACGACACGGTCATCATGGCCTCGGAAGCCGGCACGCTCGCCGTTCCCGAGCACCGCATTATCAAGAAATGGCGGCTGCAGCCGGGCAAGATGTTCCTGATCGATCTGCAGCAGGGCCGCATCATCGACGACGAGGAAATCAAGTCCCAGCTGGCCAACATGCGCCCCTATCGCCAGTGGATCGAACGCTTGCGCCTCAAGCTCGAAAACCTGCCGGCCCCGCTCGATGCCGGCCGGCCACGGCCGGCGGGCTCCCTGCTGGACCGCCAGCAGGCGTTCGGCTGGACGCAGGAAGACCTGGGCATGGTGCTGGAACCCATGGCACGCAGCGGCGAGGAAGCCATCGGCTCCATGGGCAACGACGCACCGCTGGCGGTGCTGTCGGACCGCGCCAAACCCTTCTACAACTATTTCCGCCAGCTCTTCGCCCAGGTCACCAACCCGCCCATCGATCCGATCCGCGAGCAACTGGTCATGTCGCTGGTGTCCTTCATCGGGCCCAAGCCCAATCTGCTGGACATCAACAACGTCAATCCGCCGCAACGCATCGAAGTGTCGCAACCGGTGCTGGACTTTGCCGCCATGGCGCAGATCCGCAGCATCGAGAAAATCACCCACGACAAGTTCCGCTGCTGCGAACTGGACATCACCTATCCCGTGGAATGGGGTCCGCAAGGCATCGAAGCCTACATCGCGTCGCTGTGCTCGAATGCCGCCGACGCGGTGCTGAGCGGCTACAACATCCTGCTCATCACCGACCGCAATGTCAGTGCCGAGCGCGTGGCCATTCCCGCACTGCTGGCGACCTCGGCCATCCACCACCACCTCATCCATACCGGCCTGCGCACACGCAGCGGCCTGGTGGTCGAAACGGGCTCGGCGCGCGAAGTCCATCACTTCGCCCTGCTCGGCGGCTACGGCGCCGAGGCCGTCCACCCCTATCTGGCCCTGGAAACCCTCGCCACGCTCGACGAGCCTGAAAAAGCCATCGGGAACTACATCAAGGCCATCGGCAAAGGGTTGAACAAGGTCATGTCCAAGATGGGCATCTCCACCTATATGTCCTACACCGGCGCCCAGATCTTCGAAGCCGTGGGCCTTGATTCGGGATTCGTGGACAAGTACTTCACCGACACCTCCACCCACATCGAAGGCGTGGGCATCTTCCAGATCGCCGAAGAAGCCCTGCGCATCCACGCCGCCGCGTTCAGCGACGACCCGGTGCTGGAAGACGCCCTGGAAACCGGCGGCGACTATGCCTGGCGCGTACGGGGCGAAGCCCACATGTGGACGCCCGACTCCATCGCCAAGCTGCAGCACGCCACCCGCGGCAACGACTACGGCACCTACAAGCAGTACGCCCAGCTCATCAACGAACAGTCCAGCCGCATGATGACACTGCGCGGCCTGTTCGAGTTCAAGGTCGACCCTGCCCGGGCCATCCCCGTGAGCGAAGTCGAACCCGCCAAGGAAATCGTCAAGCGCTTCTCCACCGGCGCCATGTCGCTGGGCTCGATCTCGACCGAGGCCCATGCCGTGCTGGCCGTCGCCATGAACCGGCTGGGCGGCAAGTCGAACACCGGCGAAGGCGGCGAAGACGAACTGCGCTATCGCGCCGAACTGCGGCAGGGCAAGAGCCCCGTCAAGAAGGGCGACACGCTTGCCTCCTTCCTGGGCGGCGACCGCGTCGAAGCCGCCATCCCCCTGACAGCGGGCGACTCATTGCGTTCGCGCATCAAGCAGGTGGCGTCGGGGCGCTTCGGCGTCACCGCGGAATACCTGCGCAGCGCCGACCAGATCCAGATCAAGATGGCCCAGGGCGCCAAGCCCGGCGAAGGCGGCCAGCTGCCCGGCCACAAAGTGTCGGAATACATCGCCAAGCTGCGGCATTCGGTACCTGGCGTGGGCCTGATTTCCCCGCCGCCTCACCATGACATCTATTCCATCGAGGATCTCGCCCAGCTCATTCACGACCTCAAGAACGTCAACCCCGGCGCATCGATATCGGTCAAGCTCGTCTCCGAGGTCGGCGTGGGCACTATCGCCACGGGCGTGGCCAAGGCCAAGGCCGATCACGTCGTCATCGCCGGCCACGACGGCGGCACGGGCGCATCGCCGGTTTCGTCCATCAAGCACGCCGGCACGCCCTGGGAACTCGGCCTGGCCGAAACCCAGCAGACCCTGGTACTGAACGACATGCGCTCGCGCATCCGCGTGCAGGCCGACGGCCAGATGAAGACAGGCCGCGACGTCGTGGTCGGCGCCCTGCTCGGCGCCGACGAATTCGGCTTCGCCACGGCGCCGCTGGTGGTCGAAGGCTGCATCATGATGCGCAAATGCCATCTGAACACCTGTCCGGTCGGCGTGGCCACGCAAGACCCGGTGCTGCGGCGCAAGTTCCAGGGCAAGCCCGAGCACGTCGTCAACTACTTCTTCTTTGTGGCCGAAGAAGTGCGCGAGATCATGGCGCAGCTGGGCATCCGCAAGTTCGATGAACTGATCGGCCGGGTCGAGCTGCTGGACATGCGCCGCGGCATCGAGCACTGGAAGGCGCGAGGCCTGGACTTCGGCCGGCTCTTTCATGCCGTGCCTTCCAGCGAACCGCTGCATCAGGTACAGGAACAGAACCACAACCTGGGGAATTCGCTGGATCACGAACTGATCGCGCGCAGCAAGCCCGCCCTGGAACGCGGCGAGAAAGTATCCTTCATCATACCGGTGCGCAATCGCCATCGCAGCGTCGGCGCCATGCTGTCCGGCGAGGTGGCCAGCCGCCACGGCCACGAAGGGCTGCCGGGCGACACCATCCACATCCAGCTCAATGGCTCGGCCGGCCAGAGCTTCGGCGCCTTCCTGGCACACGGAATCACGCTCGACCTGGTGGGCGAGGCCAACGACTACGTCGGCAAGGGCCTGTCGGGCGGCCGCATCGTGGTGCGTTCCCCCAACGACTTCCGCGGCTTCGGCCCCGACCACATCATTGCCGGCAACACCGTGCTCTACGGCGCCCTGGCCGGCGAAGCCTATTTCAACGGCGTGGCCGGTGAACGCTTCGCCGTGCGCAATTCCGGCGCCACCGCGGTGGTGGAAGGCACCGGCGACCACGGCTGCGAATACATGACCGGCGGCACGGTCGTGGTGCTCGGGGAAACCGGCCGCAACTTCGCGGCGGGGATGTCGGGCGGCGTGGCCTTCGTGTGGGACCCCGACGGCGGCTTCCAGCGCCGCTGCAACACCGCCATGGTGGAACTGGAACCCGTGCCGCCGCATGCGGAACAGGCCGAGCGCGGCGAACGCCAGGGCTGGCACAGTATGGGCCACGGCAGCGAACGCGAAACGGACGAAATCATATTGCGCCGCCTCATCGAGAACCACTACCGCCACACCGGCAGTTTCCGCGCCCGCGACATGCTCGATCGCTGGGAGCGCAGCCGCCGCGAGTTCGTGAAGGTCATGCCCATCGAATATCGCCGCGCCCTGGGCGAGCTGTGGCGCGCCGCCAACCCTGAACAAATCGCCGCCTGAGGAAAAGAAATGGGCAAGATCACCGGATTTATGGAATTCCAACGCCTCGAAGAAGGCCACGACGCGCCCCTGGCCCGCGTGCGCCACTGGAAGGAGTTCGTCCACGCGCTGGACGACGACCGGGCCTCGCAACAGGCCGCCCGCTGCATGGATTGCGGCATCCCGTTCTGCCACAACGGCTGTCCCGTCAACAACATCATCCCCGACTGGAACGACCTGGTGTACCGGCAGGAATGGCGCCGCGCGCTGGACGTGCTGCATTCCACCAACAACTTCCCGGAATTCACCGGGCGCATCTGTCCGGCGCCCTGCGAGGCCGCCTGTACGCTCAACATCAACGACGATGCCGTGGGCATCAAGTCCATCGAGCATGCCATCATCGACAAGGGCTGGGAACAGGGCTGGGTCGTGCCGCAGCCGCCGACACGCCGGACCGGCCGGAAGGTCGCGGTCGTGGGCTCCGGCCCGGCCGGCCTGGCCTGCGCCCAGCAGCTGGCCCGAGCGGGCCACAGCGTGACCCTGTTCGAAAAGAGCAACCGCATCGGCGGGCTGCTGCGCTACGGCATACCCGACTTCAAACTGGACAAGTCCCTGATCAACCGCCGCCTGGCGCAAATGGAGGCCGAGGGCGTGGAAATGCGCCCCTCCACCTACGTCGGCAGCGCCGAAGACGCGCCCGAAGGCGTCGCCGTACGCTCGCCCGAATCCCTGCAGGCGGAATTCGACGCCATCGTGCTGACGGGCGGCGCCGAAACCCCGCGCGACCTGCCCGTGCCCGGCCGCGAACTGCGCGGGGTGCATTTCGCCATGGACTTCCTGCGCCAGCAGAACATGGTGAACGCGGGCGACCGCGTGACGCGCCAGATCACGGCAAAGGACAAGCACGTCATCGTCATCGGCGGCGGCGACACCGGCTCCGACTGCGTGGGCACCAGCAACCGCCACGGCGCCGCCTCGGTGACCCAGTTCGAACTCATGCCCCGCCAGCCCGACGTCGAGGACAAGCCCATGACCTGGCCGTACTGGCCCGCCCGGCTGCGCACCTCATCCTCGCACGAAGAAGGCTGCCAGCGCGACTGGGCCGTGGCCACCAAGGCCTTCGAAGGCTCGAACGGCAAGGTTGAAAAACTGATCGCCGCGCGGGTGGAATGGTTCCGCGACAAGGCCACCGGCCAGATGAAGATGCGCGAAATGGAAGGTTCCCAGTTCGAACTCAAGGCCGACCTGGTGCTGCTGGCCATGGGCTTCACTTCGCCCGTGGCGAACGTGCTGAGCGCCTTCGGTGTGGACACCGACGCGCGCGGCAATGCGCGCGCCGATACGCTGAACTACCGCAGCAACGTGGACAAGGTCTTCGCCGCCGGCGACATGCGCCGCGGCCAGTCGCTGGTGGTGTGGGCCATACGGGAAGGCCGCCAGTGCGCCCGCGCCGTCGACGAATTCCTGATGGGGTCGAGCACGCTGCCGAGGTAGTGGGCACGCGGCGGGCCCATCGGCCCGCCACGGCCTTCTTGCGACGAGTCGCAACGATGTGAAGGCATCCGGCCCAGGGGCCGGGCACCTTCACTCGCCTGTGTTTCCGGCCCTGAGAGGCACATGGCGGCCCACTACGCCGTTGGCATAAAGACAATCAATCTGATCAGGGCCGTACCCCGCCCAGGCCAGGATCTCATCGGCATGTTCGCTCAGGGCAGGCGGATACTTGTATTGATGCCCCTCCCGCGAAGTACGGACCGGAAACCCCGGCATACTCAACATCGGCCCGCCTGGCCGGGGCGGTTGCATTTCCACCAGGATGCCCCGCTCCTTCAATTGCGGATGCTCCAGCAAACTGGCGTAATCATTTACCGGGCTGCAGAGAATATCCTCTGCTTCGAGCCGCTTTACCCATTCAGCGGTAGTGTGCTTCTCGAAAAAGGGCGACAAGACTCTACGCAGCATTCCCCGATGCTCGACTCTGTCGCTCGAAGTGGCCAGTTCGGGGGTTTCCGCAAGCTCCGCGGCATCCAGCACCTTCTTGCACAGGGCCAGCCAGCGCTCCGGAGAATAAGCCGCAACCATGATCCAGCCGTCGCTGGTCCGAAACGCTTCATTCGGCGCGGAGTACGGTGCCGCGCTGCCCAGTTTCAATGGTACGGCGTGATCAGCCAGATATCCTGTGATCGAAGATTGCTGAAGGGCAATGGCGGACGAAAACAGGCTCGCATCGAGAAACATCCCCTCGCCCGTCATCGCCCGGTGATGCAGGCCGGCAAGTACGGCGATGGTGGCCAGATAACCGGTGGCGACATCCACGATGGGCGCCTGAACCTTGCACGGTTCCCCGCCTTCAAAACCGATCAGGCTCATGAGCCCGGAAGCGGCCTGAATGATACCGTCGACTCCCGCGTGGCCGGCATAAGGCCCGTCCTGACCATAAGCTGAAACCGAACAATACACCACGTCCGGCTTCAGCTTCCGAACAACGGGATAATCCAGGCCCAAACGTCCCATGACGCCAGGGCGAAAGCTCTCGACGACCACATCGGCCTTCTCAATCAACTTCAAGGCTACGCGTTTTCCCTCTTCATTGCTCAAGTCGAGGCCAATCGATTGCTTGTTCCGATTGAAGGCGGCGTAAATTGCGCTGTTTTCCCCATGCCAGGGTGGCCCCAGCGCCCGGCCGATATCGCCCTTGGGCGGCTCGATCTTGATGACTCGCGCCCCCAAGTCACCAAGATACATTGTGCATGTCGGCCCGGCGCCGATCTGCGTAAAATCCACCACGGTTGTGTTTTTCAGGCTTTTCTGTAGCATCGCTTGTTATCCGCCAGGCCCGCGTTCGAGGCGTCTGAATCAGTCCAATGTAATCTGGGCATCCTTGATGGCCGACTCCCATTTCTGAAAATCGTCCTTCATGATGCGGTCAGCGTCGGATGCGGCCACGAACTTCGGCTCGAAACCCTTGGCGGCAATGGATTTCAATGCTTCGTCCTGCTGCATGACTTCGCGCAGAGCGGATTCGAGCCTGCCGGATACCTCGTCCGGTGTACTTCTGGGAACCAGCAGCCCATACCACGTCGACACCGAATAGCCCTTCACGCCCGCTTCTTCGATCGTAGGCACGTCGGGAAGCAATGGGGAGCGGTTACTGCCCGTCACGGCCAAAGCTCGCAAACGCCCTTCTTTAATGAAGCCGTCGACAGAGGGGAGCGTCGCGAAAGCCAGTTCGATCTGCCCGCCCACCAGGTCCGCAATCATCGGTCCTGTGCCGCGATAAGGGACATGCGCCAAAGCCGCCCCGGTCATCCGATTGAATACTTCCGCGGCCAGATGCTGCGGCGTGCCCATGCCGGGAGTACCATGATGGAGATTGGAGGTTTTGGATAATTGAATCAGCTCCGGCACTTCATTGACGGTAATTTTGTCGTTTCTTACCAGAGCAAACTGAACGTCCGCAACCAGGCCAATGGGCTTCAGATCCTTCAAGACATCAAAGCTCATGTCCGCATACAGGCTCGGGTTGATGACCACCTGATTGGACGCCATGAGAATGGTGTACCCATCGCCGGCTGATTTGGCAACGTAATCGGCACCGATATTCCCGCCCGCACCGGGTTTGTTTTCCACTACAACCGACTGGCCGAGCAAAGCGGACAGCCTCGGAGCCACCTCACGAGCCAAGGTGTCATTACCTCCTCCGGGCGAAAACGGCACAACCAGCCTGATAGGCTGGTTTGGAAAATCTTTCGCCTGGAGCGGTGTACCCGCAAGCAGCATACCGACGATGCCGCACTTCAGCACAGCCCGGAATATGAATTTCATTTCCATATTTGTCTCCTTTATTGAATTTAGACCGGTTTACTTCTAAAGCCCGGTAAAGACCGGATTCCTCCGCTCCGAAAATGCGGCCCTCCCCTCTCTCCTGTCCTTCGAAGCGGCAATATGCCCCCAAACCAGCTCTTCGGTTTCCAGAGCCTCGTTCAAAGACTGCGTATAGGCTTTCTCGGCCAGATATCGCACTGCCTTTACCGCCAACGGAGCGTTGGCGGCTATCTGACGCGCAATCGCCCTCGCTCGCGGCATCAACTCATCCGGCGCCACCACTTCGGCGACCAGCCCCCACTCCAGCGCCTGGCTTGCATCGATAAGCTCTCCCGTCATCAACAGCTTCATGGCCAATGCGCGCGGCAATGCGTGAATGATCCGCTGGATTCCTCCCACGGCCGGAATACTGCCGATACAGACTTCGGGCAGCCCCATCCTCGCCGTTTCGGCGGCAATCGCAATATCGCAATTCAATGCAAGCTCCATTCCGCCGCCCACAGCCACGCCATTAATGGCCGCAATAACCGGCTTGGTCAGCCCCAGGCGGGGAAGCGATATGTCCCGGATATAAAGCGTGCGGTCCGTCGATGTCTGGCGGGAGAAAAAATTCTTCGCGAAGTTGTCGCCGGCGTCCTGGGTTTCATGGATATCGGCACCCGCGCAGAAGGCCTTTGCGCCTTCTCCCGTAAGAATGCAGACGCGGCTTTCCTCGGATCGCTCGAACCGGTGGAACGCCTGTTTAAGCGATTGCATTGCGTTCGGGTTCAGCGCATTCATGCGGTGCTGGCGATGTATAGTGATGGTGCTTATGCCGTCAGCGCAGTCATACTCAATTGCTTCCATGGCCTCCCCCAAATGGCTTATTAGGGAGCATGGTAGGAAGAATGTATGATTAGATCCAATGATATTTGAATATGAGTTCTCATAAACATAAATTATGATAAAAGTAGAGATCATTCATCTGGAGACGCTGCTCTGGATACATAAGCTCGGGACCTTCGCCGCCGCCGCTGACCGCTTGAATACGACGCAACCGGCAATTTCGTTGCGGATACGGGAAATGGAAAACAGGCTGGGAGTCAGCTTGTTCAAACGCCAAGGGCGCAGAATGGTGCTGACGGCACGGGGGCGCAATCTGATTGAACAATGTGAACCATTGCTCAATCAGCTGCGGTATGCATTGCTGGCGACCGATGGCTTCTCAATGTCAGAAGGCAACGTCCGGATGGGTGTCGGAGAAATCGCCGCATTGAGCTGCATGCCGCCATGTCTGGCGGCTTTGAAAAAACAGATGCCGGGCGTGACGTTCGAGATCGATGTCGACCTGACCATCAATCTTCAACAAAAGATCGCCGCCGGAAACCTTGATCTGGCGGTATTGGTGGGGCCGGTGACCAGCCCTTATATGCGCTCGACTCTTATCGGGCCCGTCCCGATGCGCTGGATGTGCAATCGATCCATGAAAGAGGAAATAGAACAACAAGGCCTCTCATCGCACGACGTACTCAATCGCCTTCCATTCTGGTGTCTTTCACGGCCGTCCCATTTATATGAAATGATGCTGAGCATGATCCGGGCCAAGGGCGGGTCGACCAAGAACATCAATACATGCAATCACGTCAAAGCGCTGATCGAAACGGTTTCAGCGGGGGCGGGAATAGGAATACTCCCGGAACCGCTCGCCCGGCATCATATACACGTGGGAAACCTGGCCGAGATCGATGTAGGCATACCCATAGACCCCATTGAGTTCTTTGCGGTCATGCCCAGTTCAGAAGAAGACCCTCTGCTCAACGAGATCTTCATGCGGATCTCGAAAATACGCATTGACACATGAAATGCCCTGGCGGGCGCCCCGGCACGAGCTCAAGCGCCGGGCGGGAAGGCCGCATGCCATCTGATGTGTCCGGAGAGATAGGGCAACATCCTCAATCCGGGCAAGCTGGGCCTGAGCGATGAACTGCCTTTGGCGAATGGATAAGTGCAGGTATGGGCATTGCACATGAATGTAACTGGCCAGCGGGACGGTAGCGGCCCATGCCGCCATGATTAAGTCAAAATGCAGTTTTCACACCCCCCGAGTGGTTCAGCTTCCCCTATTACAAGGGCGGGATAGCGCGGCCTCAATGAGGAATTGCGCAAGTAATGCCCCCGTCAACCGGCAACACCGCTCCAGTAATGTATTTCGATTCGTCCGATGCGAAGAAAATTGCAGCATGAGCGATATCCCATACATCGCCCATGCGCCGCATGGGCACAGACACAGACCGCGCGCTTCGCATCTTTTCCACGTCGCCGTCGTAAAACGGCAGAATGGATGTGTAAATGCGCGGGGAATCGATAAGCCCCGGCATGATGCAGTTGCAGCGAATATTGTCGGCGGCATGCTGAACCGCAACGGCCCGGGTCAAGTGATTCAAAGCGGCTTTCGATGCATGGTAGGCAATGAAAGGGTGGCCCGTCCATGCCACGCTCGCAATGGATGACACATGCACGATGGCTCCCCCGCCTTGCCGCTGCATGACCGGAATGACGGCCTTGCATGCGGAATACGCCCCTTTGGCGTTGACATCCATCACACGGTCCCACCCCTCTTCGTCGAGTTCGACCGGCCCGCCTCTGGCATTGATGCCCGCATTGTTGTGCAGGATGTCGATCCTGCCAAAAGTCTCGACCGCAATGTTTACTGCGCGCTGAACCTGTTCCAGGCTGGCCACATCGGCCACCAGATGAAGCGCACGCCTTCCTTCGCGCTCCACCAGTTCCGCCGTATTGGCTGCCGCATCTTCGTTAATGTCAACCGCAATGATATCCGCGCCCTCGCGCGCGAATGCCACGGCGGTGGCGTTCCCATTGCCCCACCCTTCCGTCAGACATCCCGCCCCAAGAACCAGCGCCACCTTATCCTTCAACCGCTCAGCCATGCATATCTCCACAGTCAATAGTTCCGGGGGATGGCACCGTGTCACGCACCGCGCGATCACGGCCCCCCTCCGCGACGCACGGACGCCTATTCGATCTTGGCTCCGGACGCTTCCACCACCTTGGCCCATCGATCCATTTCCTGCATTACGTAGGCATTGAAGCTCTGGGGGTCAGTGACGTCCGGAACGCCGCCCAGCGAAGCGACACGCTCCTGCAAGGCAGGGTCCGAGAAAACCGTCACCATCTGTTCATGAAGCTTCTGGACGACCTCGGACGACATGCCCGCAGGCCCCATCAGCCCGAACCAGGACCGCACATCAAAACCCGGCACGGTTTCCGATATGGCAGGCAGATCGGGAAAGGCGGGACTGCGTTTCTCGCTGGTAACACCCAGCGCCCGTACGGTTCCAGCCCTGATCTGTTGGGCTGCGGCAGGCAGGTTGTCGAACATGAAATCAACGTGGCCGCCGAGAAGATCATTCATCGCCGGCGCCGCACCTTTGTATGGCACATGAAGGTATTTCACGCCGGTTTCCATCATGAACATCTCGCCCGCCAGATGCTGAGAAGTGCCATTGCCGGAGGATGCAAATACGAGCTTTCCGGGGTTTTCCTTGCAATACTCGATAAACTCCGCCACTGTATTGATATCGAGGGACTTCTTTACAATGAGTACATTGGGGATCGACAGCAGATGCGATATGAAGGTGAATTCCTTCACGCTGTCGTACGGCATATTCTTCACGAGCGCGGGGTTGATCGTGTGATTGATGGCCCCCAGCAGCAAGGTATAGCCATCGCCCTTCGCTCTCGCCACGTCGGCAGTTCCTATCGTTCCGCCGCCACCCGGCTTGTTATCGACGATCATTCCCGCGGGCCAGTTCTCACTCACCTTCTGGGCCACCAGGCGCCCTATGATGTCCGTGGCTCCGCCAGCCGCCGCAGGTACGACCAGACGAATGGAGCGGCTGGGGTAATCGGACTGCGCCCAGGCTTTCGGAACCGCTGCATACGCAGCCATTGCGGAGCCCAGCCCCAGCATTTGGCGACGGGAAAATTTAAAGTTCTTATGTCTCATGTATCCTCCACTTCCATTGTCGAGGGAGCCCCGAACAGCTCATGGCGCCGCATGAACCGCCGGATTCGGACAAGCCGGGATGCGGCTTGCCGCTAGTGTTGTTCAGGGATTCCCACTTTCGAAACACATCGCAAA
Organism: Alcaligenaceae bacterium; assembly: GCA_013416455.1. Taxonomy (GTDB): domain Bacteria; phylum Pseudomonadota; class Gammaproteobacteria; order Burkholderiales; family Burkholderiaceae_B; genus Yanghanlia. The sequence goes on from JACCES010000001.1 coordinate 519,051, forward strand.
CGTACGCAGGCTTGCAGCAAACGCCGGTTCTCAGCAGCCCCTATACTTTGCGATTCCGGTCTTTCCAGTATTCCTCCCTGATTTCCTTTTTCAGAACCTTCCCCACGGGACTGCGTGGCAGCACATCCCATGCTTCTATGGACTTGGGCGTCTTCATTGGCCCCAGACGCTCACGGCAGAAGGCCAGTATTTCATCGGGGTCCCAGTCAATGCCCGGCCGCAGTTCAATCACGGCTTTCACGGCCTCGCCCCATATATCGTGAGGCACACCGATCACCGCACAATCGGCTACGGCGGGATGGCCCCACAGAACCTGCTCGATTTCCCCGGGCAGAATATTGAACCCTCCGGAAATGATGATGTCCTTCATTCTGTCGACGATATAGAAATACCCGTCCTCATCGCGATAGCCCACGTCTCCGGTGTGCAGCCACCCCCCTCTCAATGCGTCTCTTGAGGCTTCGGGATTCTTGTAATAGCCTGCCGTCACCATGTCGCCGCGAACCACGATCTCGCCCTTTTGATTGGAGCCAAGGATCTCTCCGCCAGGACCCATGATTTCCGCCCGAATGAAGGGCGAGGGCCGGCCACAGCTTGCCAGCCTTTTCAGCTTGCCCGTTTCGAGGGCCGTAGCATGATCGTCGGCGCTCATGCACGTAACGATGAACGGCGCCTCGGCCTGCCCATAACACTGCACCATCACCGGTCCGAAGATATCAAGCGCTTCCTTCAGCCTGTCAACCGACATGGGGGCCGCGGAATACACGAAATACTTGAGCGAGCTGTAGTCATATTCACGCACCCGGGGCGATGAAAGCAGCCGGTATATCAGCGTGGGAGGCAGGAACAACTGGGTCACCCGGTACTTTGCGATGGCCCCCAGGATATCGTCGGGCTGTGTCGACCCAAGAATGATATTGCTGCCCCCGTAAGCGAGTGTGCTGAACACGACAGTGCCTGCGGCGTGGGTAAGCGGCGCCACGACCAGATGCACCGGTCGCCCAACCACGGGCATGGCCGCAAGCCAGTTGGCATAAAGCGTGGCATACATTCTGTGCGTGAACAGCACGCCTTTCGACTGCCCGGTCGTACCGCCAGTTCCCTTGATTGCAACGACATCAGAAGGCTGGCCTTCCGCCAGGACGCACGTCTCTGACTGCCGCATCGCCCACTCTTCGAGTTCGGGCGCGCTCTCCAGGGCGGTATCGATACAAACGATGCCCTTGAGCTCGGGAAGCGCTGCGCATATGCGAGGGAGATCACCCGCAAAATCACTGTGAATGAACAAAAACCGGCAGTCGCCGCTGACCAGTATATTGATGTTCTCGTCAATGGCGTTACGAGCATTGACGGGCATCCAGACCCCCCGGGAACGCACGGTTCCAAGCACAGCGACAAAACTGAGGATATGGTTGGGGCTGAGTAGCGCCACGTTCTCGCCAGTCTGTATGCCGGCCGCGTGCAAGCCATTGGCGACGCGATGGGACAACGCAGATACTTCCGCATATGTCAGCGTGCGTCCGCCAGGCTCAATGAGGCACGCGGCGTCACCGCCCATATCAAGTCCGCGCTCGAAAAGGTCTATCAAATGCATTTTGTCTCCACTGTCCGCTTCGGGTCCGGCCCAGCTTCACATCATCCGATATGCAAGATTCCCGCCGGCAGCTATATAGGGTGAAAAACAGGAAGCTTGCGGTCGGACCCACCGATATAATCGAAGCCGACTTTCACTCGGGCGCCGATCCCTGCTTGGGAAAAATCAGGCGTGACTATATTGGTAAGCATGACCGGACCTTCATCAAGCTCAACAGCGGCCACAATGTAGGGCTCCTTGGCGCGCCGCATCAGAGTTGATGCATAGATGGTCCCTTCGCCGGCGGCGTCCTTCCATGTCAGGCCGAAACCATGGCAGTGCGGGCAGAAAGGCCGCGGATACCAATGGGATTTTCCGCAATCGCCGCATAAAGGCAGCAAGAGCCTGCCACTTTCGGCGGCTTCCCAAAAAGGTTTTGAATGAGGGTGAAACGCCAGAACGGTTTCCAGTTTCATCTCACTCCCTCCCGAGTATCACCGTGGCATGGCCATGCCCCGAGCCAATGACGTTCCCCGGCCCGCATGCCAGTGCGATATCGCAACCGGGAACCTGCACCTTGGGGTGGGCCGTGCCCCTCAACTGCCTGACGGCCTCAATAACCTTGGTCACACCACCGCGGTTCTGAGGATGGTTGTTGCACAAACCACCGCCATCGGTGTTCCAGGGAAGCGTTCCCGCACCCGAGATAAGATTGCCGTCTTGCACGAATCGCCCGCCTTCGCCTTTGGCGCAGAAACCAAGATCTTCAAGCTGGGCCAGTACCATGATGGTGAAGTTGTCGTACACCGACGCGTATTTGATGTCCTGATGAGACACCCCGGCCTCTGCAAAGGCTATGGGGCCTGAAACGACGGCACCTGTAGTAACGTAATCGGGCCAGCCGCCCTTCTGGGTATAGATGGTTTCCCCACAGCCCAGGACCGGAATGACTGGAACGTTCAGGCTCCTGGCAATGGACTCGTTGGTCAGCACCAGAGCCCCACCCCCATCGCTGATCACGCAGCAATCGAGCCGGCGCAGGGGATCGGAAATCACAGGGGAATTGATAACATCGTCTACCGTTACTACATCCCTGTACATGGCATGTTCGTTGTACTGAGCATGAGTGGATGCTGCAACACGCACCCAGGCAAGCTGTTCCGGTGTGGTGCCGTACTGGTGCATATGACGGGCGGCCATCATTCCGTACTGCGTAACAATGACATTCCGATAAGGAGCCTCCCAGGGCCCATCCGGCCTGTCGAGTTCGACCGCGCGAGGCGCCGTACCCGTTGCCATGCCTTGGCTGCGCGGGCGACCCGCGAGCGTGATCAGCGCCACCTGGCATTTGCCGGCGGCAATGGCCTGGGCGGCATGGGCGACATGTATGAGATAAGAACAGCCACCAGTATCCGTGGCATCGATATGCTTCAGGTTCAGATTCAGGTAATCAACCAGCCAGCTCGCATTTTCTCCCGGAGCATCGCGAGCGCCAAAAAAACCATCGACATCCTTGATGCTCAAACCGGCATCCGCCAATGCGCCGAGCGCACATTCGGCATGCAGCTGCGCAGTGGATTTATCCGGTGCGTACCGGGTGGGGTGCTCAAATGCCCCCACCACAAATGCCTTTCTTTTGATGCTCAATGTCTTACCCTCGCATTGTTACCTGCCGCGCAACCGTTTCAAACTGAAAAATCGGGCACCACGGTGCTGTCGGCCCTGATATCGGTGAAGTATGTCCGCCATGATTCAAACCGACCGCTGCAGGCCCTGCCAGAAACGGTCACGGACCTCCCGCTTCAATACCTTGCCCACCTGACTGCGCGGCAATGTTTCCCATATTTCCATGGATTTAGGAAGCTTGAAGCCGCTCAGCCGTTCGCGGCAATGTTGCATTAGCGCATCCACTGTTTCCGATGTACCCGGACGCAGTTCAACCACCGCCTTCACCGCTTCACCCCAGTCATTGTCTGGGATCCCGACAACCGCACAGTCCTGAACGGCGGGATGCGACCACAGCACCTGTTCAATTTCGCTGGGATAAATATTGAAGCCGCCAGATATGATCATGTCCTTCTTGCGATCGACGATATAGAAATAGCCTTCGTCGTCGCGATAACCGATGTCTCCGGTATGAAGCCAGCCTCCCGCCAGTGCTTCCTTCGTCGCCACCGGATTCTTGTAGTAGCCCTTCATGACCAGATCACCGCGAACGACGATCTCCCCACGAACGTGCGGCCCGCAAATGTTGCCGTCATCGTCAATGATCTCGACCTGTGCAAAGGGAGACGCCCGCCCGCAGCTGGCAAGGCGCTCAAAAACACCTGTTTCAATCGCCCGCTGGTGATCGTATGACGTAAGGCAAGTGCAAAAGAACGGCGCTTCGGCCTGCCCATATCCCTGGACCATCACCATGCCAAAGGCCGCGATGGCGCGCCGCAGTTTCTCGGTCGACATGGGCGCTGCGGAATAGATGAAATGCCGCAGAGAACTGTAGTCATAGCGGCCAAGATGCGGATGATCCAGAAGGCGATAAATGAGTGTGGGCGGCAAAAACAGCAGCGATACTTTATAGCGCTCGATCGCCGCCAGAATATCTGCCGGATCAGTGCTGTTGAGAACGATGGTGCATCCGCCATAGGCAAGTGTCGGAAAACACACGGCCCCAGCGGCATGGGTCAAGGGCGCAACCGCCAAGTGTACGGGTGGATGCGTCAATGGCATGTTGGCCAGGAAGTTCGCGATCAAGGTCTGATATACACGGTGAGTCACCAGCACCCCCTTGGGAATGCCCGTCGTACCTCCTGTACCCCGGATCGCGACCACATCGTCGGACGCCTGTTCGACTGCCAGCCTGCGGCTGTCCTGAAGGGCGGCCCAAGCCTTGAGCGAAGGGGCACCCGCAAGATCGGTGTCAATACAGACCACTTGCTTCAACTTGGGAAGAGACGCCCGCAACTCGTCCAATTCCGCCGCATGCGCACTGTGCACGAACAAAAATTCACAATCGCCGTTCTTCAGTATATGAATGTTTTCTGCCAGAGAATTGCGCGCATTGACAGGCAGCCAGATACTGGCGGAACGCACGATGCCCAGTACGGCAGCCATCGTGAGCAGATGATTCGGACCCAACATGCCGACGTTGGATTCCTTGCCCAGCCCCGCCTCCCGCAACCCATTGGCAATACGCCAAGTAAATTCATCACATTGCCGATACGACAGGCTTCCACCGTCAGGGGACATAAAGCAGGGCGCATCTGGATCCAGACGCAGACCTCTGTCAAAAAAATCAATGAGTCGCATGATATTCAACCGCTCGCTTCTTGAGGACAGGGCCTTAGCCTCAATTGGCTTTTAGATTGGCGTCGCTGATGACCTTCCCCCAGCGCTCCATTTCCCGGCGTAGATACTGGTCGGCTTCCTGGGGTGTACCGGTATAGGGGTCGGCACCCAGCTTCAGCAGATGGTTGCGCACCTCGGGCTTCGCCATGGCGTCCACGACTGCCTTGTTCAATACATTGATGACTTCCGCCGGAGTACCCGCAGGTGCGAAGATGCAATACCAGGGCGAGACATCAAAGCCCGGCAAGCCGGACTCAGCAACGGTGGGAATATCGGGGACCACAGCCGATCGTTCGGCACTGGTTACCGCGAGCGCCTTCAGCCTTCCGGCCTCGACCAGGGGAAGCGCCGTTACTATGCTGTCGAACATCATATTGACACGCCCGGCGACCAGATCCGCCTCTGCGGGCGCCACGCCTTTGTAAGGAACGTGCATCAGATCAAGGCCGGCCATCGACTTGAACTGCTCGCCCGACAGGTGTACGGAGGTGCCGACGCCAGAGGAAGCGAAGCTCAGCTCACCCGGTCTCGCTTTAGCAGCTTGCATTACATCTTCGACCGAACCGAGGGGAGAATTTGCCGGCACCACCAGGATATTGGGAGTGATCGCCACCATCGATACCGGCGCGAGGTCGCGCAGCTGATCGTAAGGCAGGTCCTTGTATAGCGACGCGTTGATAGCATGGTTGATGGCGCCCATGATCAAGGTATAGCCATCAGGCTCGGCGCGCGCCGCTTGCCCCGCGGCCACACTGCCCCCGGCGCCCAGCCTGTTTTCCACCACGACTGGCTGCCCGAGAGCATCGGACATTTCCTTGGCCACCAGCCTTGCCAGGAGGTCGGTAGTTCCCCCGGCCGAGAACCCAACCAGCATGCGCAACGGTTTGGCCGGATAGTCAGCAGCCGCCACACCGGGAGCGGTGAACCCCCAAAGTGCGCTGCATATCAATCCGAGAGTGATCCGGCGACGCATCGACCGCAACTTCGAAACTGCCATGTTGTCTCCCTCTTCCTCGTGGGCTGTCGACCCTTGGTTTTATTGCGTTTCCATGTACGAACAAATACTATAGCGACAGAGATTCATTGTCAACGTCGTGACGCGACAAAGTTCAGTTGAGAGACAGGATCAGGCCTGCGTTTCGCGACGAAATCGCGCCGTATAGCTGAAGGTATGGCCTGGGTAAATCACCCTTCCCAGCACAACCACCCGGTCACCAGGGCCTAGAAAGCGCCGGCGGACTTCCAACGCGGGAGCTCCCTCTTCCAGCCCAAGTGCCGCTGCCGTAGCCGCGTCGGCGGCAACCGCCAGAATTTCCTGATGGACTTCATCAATGATTTCACCGTAGTGCTCTTCCAGCACTACGTAAATGGCACTCTTCAGCTCACGTAAATGCTTCTCTATGCCAGGATAAGCGGCACGTATGAAAAGTTCGCTGATGGCGACGGCGGCAGCATCACCGCGCCGCGTGCGCTTGCCCGTCAAGCGCAGCCAGTGCGTCCCATGCCGGCACGCCAGGAGTTCAAGCAGTGGTCCCGTGGCTGTGACCTGTTCAATATGGTCAATGGTGAGCGGGACATCCCGCGCATACTCCGAGATATCGGCGAGCGATCCCATTTGATAGGAATAGTTGCTGCCTTCAGGTCTTTTGTGTACCCGGGTTCCCCTGCCCGGGTGACGCGAGACAACGCCCGCATCCGCCAGCCGGCGCAATGCTTCCCGCACTGTCTGCCGGCTGACGCCGTACATTTCGCTCAATTGCGGCTCGGTCGGCAGAAGTGTACCGGGGGGATACTTTCCGCCGGAGATACAGTCGGCAAGGTCTTTCGCTACCATCGCGTAACGAGGTGTCGAGCGCTTCGCTGCTTTCTTCTTGTCAGGGGCGGGCAAACCGTGCATCTCCTACTATCTGCAATAGCCGGTATTTTACGATGCCGCGCCGAGGCGCCCGCCACTGGCGACAAATTGGTCGCCAGCTGCGCGTTGACTCAGTCCAGCCCCTGGTAGAGCGGCGGCTGCTTCTGTTTGAAACGATCCGCGGCTTCGAGATGGAAGGCTGTGGAACGCGCAATGCCCTGCCCCATGGCTTCCATTTCCAGCATGACGTCCAGGTTGCTGTCCAGCGAAGCGTTGAAGGCCTTCTTGGTGATGGCCAGGCTGGCAAGAGGCAGCTTGGCAAGATTCCGCGCCATCGCCTCGGCGCGCTGGTGGATTTCCTGCTCGGAATGGATCTCGCTCACGATGCCGAGCGCCTGCGCTTCCTCGGCGCCGAATTCCCGCGTCGAGAAGGCCAGTTGCTTGGCGACGGACGCGCCCACAATGCGCGGCAGGGTATAGAAGACGCCGCAATCGGGCACGGCCCCGATCCGGAGAAAGGAGAGGCAGAAGCGCGCGCGGGGAGAGGCCAGAATCAAGTCGCCCGTCAGGGCCAGCCCCATGCCGCCGCCATAGGCCGCACCGTCCACCACAGTGATGATGGGGCGATCCAGGGTCAGCAGATCGCGGATGACCCCCTGCAGGCTGACCATGCGGTCGCGGGCCTGTTCGGCGCTGTTGTCGCCAGTCATGGAGCGGATATCGCCGCCGGAGCAGAAGGCCCCGCCGGCCCCCGCCAGAATGAGTACCTTGATGCCGCGGTCCTGGCGGATCATGGAAACAGCCTCGGCCAGCTCACGGCGCATGACGGCATCGATCGCATTGCGGCTTTGCGGCCGGTCCAGCGTCAGGGTGGCGACGTGTTCGTTCAAGGAGTAGCGAAGGCTCTCCCATTGTGGTTCTGCAGTGTGCATCGGGTCTCCTGCCTGAATGAGTGCTCGGTAACGGATACGCGCCGCTTCGGGGGAGCCGGAGCGGCGGTGGGGAGCGGTGAAGAACTCCGGCCGTATCGGCCGGAGCTTCTCCGCCACAATACGGTGGCACCTACGGTGCCGTATTTAAGTTGCCTCGCTTGACCTCGCCCTGAAGGGATAAGCCCGGACTTGGAACAGTGCCTGCGCACTGTTTCAAGCCTGGCGCATCCGAGCGGCATGCAGGCCGCGAGGTGGAGAGGCTTGCGCATAGGCGCGTGGTCACGCAATGGTGCCCTGTTCCCTCAATTGTGCGATCTGGTCGGGGCTGCGCCCGAGATCCTTCAGAACTTCCTCGGTATGGGAACCGGTCACCGGAATGGGGCCGGCCTCGGCCGGTGTCCGGCTGAAACGCGGCGAGGGGGCGGGATGGACGATGCCGCTGGTCTCGATGAAGGCGTTGCGCGCGACGTTGTGCGGATGCGACCGGGCTTCCTCGAAATCGAGCACCGGCGCGAAACACACATCGGTGCCTTCCAGCAGCTCGCACCATTCATCGCGGGTCTTGCCGGCGAAAAGGGTTTCGAGCCTGGCGCGCAGTTCCGGCCACAGGCCCCGTTCCCACTGCTGGCGGAATGCTTCGTCCTGCATGCCGCACAGATCCAGCAGCTGTTCGTAGAAGGCGGGCTCTATCGAACCGATGGAAATGTACTTGCCGTCGGAGCAGGTATAGCAGCCATAGAAATGCGCGCCGCCATCCAGCAGGTTCGACTGGCGCTGATTGACCCAGCGGCCGCTGGCCAGCATGCCGTGATACCCCGTGGAAAGCGTGGCGGCGCCGTCGCAGATGGCCGCGTCTATCACCTGGCCCTTCCCGCTCTGCCGGGCTTCCAGCATTGCGCAGACGATGCCGAAGGCCAGCATCAGGCCGCCTCCGCCGATATCGCCCAGAAGATGCAGTGGCGGCGTGGGGGGGCGGTCGGCGTATCCCATGGCATGCAGCGCGCCGGACAGTGCAATGTAGTTCAGATCGTGCCCCGCGGCCTGGGACAGCGGCCCGGTCTGGCCCCAGCCCGTCATGCGCCCATAGACCAGCCTGGGGTTGCGTTCCAGGCAGACGTCCGGCCCCATTCCCAGGCGTTCCATGACGCCGGGGCGGAATCCCTCTATGAGCGCATCGCACTCGGCCGCGAGTTCGAGCACGATCTCGATGGCGCCGGGGCGCTTGATATCGAGTGCGATCGTGCGCCGCCCGCGGTCGACGATGGTGCCGCCGCCCCCAAGGAAGCCGGGGGTCTTGCGATCCACCCGTATCACTTCGGCGCCCATGTCGGCAAGCATCATGGCACAAAAGGGCCCGGGGCCGATACCGGCCATCTCCAATACCTTGTAGCCCTTGAGAGGTCCGCTCATTGAATCCGCTCCATGTCTATTGTTCCGCACTGCCCCGCGGCATGCCTGCCCGGGAATGATTATGGTTCGAAGAATTCCGCCCTGGCCTTGAGAAGGATCTCGATATTGGCATCGAAGTTTTCCTCCATGCGCTGGATGGGGCCGACCAGCGCGATCGACGTGAGCTGGCCGCCCACGTGGCCCGCAATACCGATGGCGCCCACACTTTCGTTCCCTTCGCCGCGAGTGACGTAGTATTTGTTCCGCCCGCCTTCTTCCAGCTGCCGGCGCAGTTCATCTTTTGCGACAACGGTATTATCCGTGATCCGCTTCATGGGCATGCGTTCGAGCAGGGCCTCGCGCGACTTTTCGTCCATGGTGCCCAGCAGGGCTTTGCCCATGGCCGACGTATGCAGCTCCACGAGGGTGCCTGGTTTCAGTACATAGCGAAGCGCGCGGGGGCTTTCCTGGCAGGCGAAAATGCGGGCCTGCGTGCCGTCGAGATGGGCGCACATCGAAGATTCCCCCGACTGCCGGCTCAGGATTTCCAGCGCTTCCGACGCAAAGGTCTGCATCGGGTCGGCGGCAGCGATCTGCTGCGCGACATCGAGCAGGCGCCCGGTTGGGTGAAACAGCCGTGTCTTGGGCGCGCGCAGCAGATAGCCGGCCCGCCTGAGCGTGTACAGAAGGTCGGAGCAACTGCTGTCGGCCACGCCCAGCAGACGGGCCATTTCGGAGTTGCTCAGCGGGCGGCGTTCCCGCGCATAAACTTCGAAGACCTGCAGAACCCGCTCGGCGGTTGGAAGGATTTGAGGCATATACGATGTGTCAATGACAATGAAACGGAATGCACACGGCTACTTGAGGGCGGACACGCCGAGCGCCTTCTGCGCAATGAGCAAGGCCTGTATCTGGTTGGTCCCCTCGACGATGCTGAGGTGCCGCGCATCCCGATAATAGCGCTCGACCGGAAAGAGCGACGTATAGCCCGCCCCGCCATGCACCTGCAAGGAAAGCTCGGCCACCCGCAGCACCGCGTCGGTTGCGTGACGCTTCGCCATGGAACACAGGTACGCGCTGTCCGGAGACCCGCGATCCAGCGCATCGGCCGCCCGAAAGCATAGCAGGCGGGACGTTTCCACCAGGGTGAGCATGTCGGCGACCATCTGCTGCACGAGCTGGAAGCCGGCGATGGGCCGGCCGAACTGCATGCGTTCGGCGGCGTATTTTATCGCGGCGTCGCAGGCGGCCTCGGCGATTCCCAGAGCGGAGAACGCAACCACGCAGCGCCCGATCGTGAGATATTTCTTCGCGAGGGCGAAGCCCTTGCCCTCGGCGCCGATCAGATTTTCTCGGGGAATCTCGACGTCTTCGAACAACAGCTCGCCCAGCGGGCAGCTGTGCATGCCCATTTTGGGCAGCGACTGCACCGAAAAACCGGGCATCCCGCTTTCGAACACCAGGCAGGACACATCGCCCGGCCCGCCGGTGCCGCCCGTGCGGACGAACACGACCCCCAGCTCGCAGACGGGCCCCAGGCTGATGTAGAGCTTGCGGCCGTTCACCGTCCAGCCCTGCCCGGACGCCGTGGCGCGGGTTTCGAGATTGGCGGCGTCCGAACCGATGTTGGGCTCGCTCAGCGCAAAGCTGGCAATGGCCTCGCCGCTCAGGACGCGGGGCAGATAGCGGCGCTTGAGATAATCGGACCCTCCGTCGGTCAGCACGGAGACGGCCAGATTGCTGGTGGAAACGATGCTGCGCAGGGACGGCCAGACACGCGCGACTTCGGCGATCAGCATGCCGTAGGTGGTCGCCGGGAGATTGAAGCCGCCGTCCTCTTCGCCGAGCATGCCGCCCAACAGGCCGAACTCGTGCATTTTGCGCACGATTCCGGCGGGGACCATGCGCGATTCGCGCTCGTATTCGTCGACGATGGGCGCCACCTCGGCCTGCAAGTAGCGGCGCAGGGCGTCTCGCAGCTCGACCTGTTCAGCCGTGAGCTCGAAGCGCATGGAATACCGCAGTTCGTCGCTCATGATGCATCCTTTGCCAGGGTATTCTTTTCATCCGCCAGCACCAGCTTCCACATTTGCGGCGCCGTCGGTGTCTGCGATTCCTCGATGATGTGGGCGACCAGACCCGCGGTGCGGCCGATCAGCGCCAGCCCGCGCGCGATCTTGGGGTCGAATCCCAGTTCCGCGGCGATGGCGCCCATGGCGCCGGCGCCGTTGATCGGCAGGTGGCGCCCGGATTCGCGGTTGTTGACGGTCTCGATGGCGTCGAGCAGCTTCCAGTGCTTGCCGTAGTAGCCGTTGTCCTGTGAGATCCGGCGCAGCGCCGCGACACGGGGATCGCCCTCGGTGTGGATGGGATGGCCGATGCCGGATATCTTTCTCTTGGCGGCCGCGTAACGGGCGAGCAGGTCGCGCGCCCGCTCGATGTAGTCCTCTTCCGGGCTGTCGTCGGCCAAGCCCCCGGTTTCCTCGTTCAGCATCTCGGCAACGTTCTGCGTGACGCCCAGATAGGTGTTGCCGGCGCCGAGCAGCCCGGCCGCGACCGCGCCCTGCATGGACTCGGGCGCGCCCAGATAGGTCAGGCGCCCGACCATGGAGATCGGGGTGAAGCCATGGTCGCAGGCGGTGACCAGCAGAAGATTGATCATGCGCTTGAGGCGCGGCTCCGGATAATGTCCGAATACGCACAGACCGAGCATGTCGACGAAATCGGCGTTGGGAATGATGTCGGTCGAAAGATTCTTGCCCCGCACGAAGATGTCTTCGACCGTGGCGTATCCAATCTGGGTCTTGATTGCCATGTTCTTGCTTCCTTGTACGGCCGGTGCCGCAAAAGTCGGATTCGATAGGGATGCCGGCCGGCGCGCCGCCGCGCGGGCGGAGGCCGCGGCCCCCGCGCCGGCATGATTCAGTGCTCGATGACGAGCGCATCCAGGGGTATTGCGCCGGCCCCTTCCGGGCCCACCCACACGGGATTGAGCTCGATCTCGCGGATGCGCTCCCGGTTCCGGTAAGCGAAATCGGACACTTTGAGGATCAGGTCTTCGAGCGCCTGGAGATCGGCGGCCCCCTGGCCCCGCACGCCATGAAGTATCCGGGCATGACGGATCCGCCCGATCATCGCGCGGGCCTCTTCACGGCCCAGCGGCAGCATGCAGTGCGTGACGTCTCGCAGTATCTCGACGAAGATGCCGCCCAGCCCGAAGGTCATCACCGGCCCGAAAGCGTCGTCATGATGCACGCCGATCAGTACTTCGCGCCCCGAACCCGGCAGCATGGCCTCGACCAGCACACCATCGATGCGGGCGTGCGGCGCGCGCGCGCCCACCGTCTCCATGATCCCGGCGTAGGCCTCGCGGACCTCGTCCGCGGTCCTCAGCCCGAGCTTCACGCCCCCGGCGTCGGTCTTGTGGACGATGTCGGGACTCACGATCTTCATGACCACGGGGCCACCCAGACGCTGCTGGATGGCGACGGCTTGTTCCGCATCGGCGGCGAGGCCGCTCTCCGGCAGCGCAATGCCGGCTTCACGCAGCAATTGCTTGCTTTGCGCCTCGCTCAGCGGGGCGCCGCCCTGATGCTGGCCGGCCCCGGCCGGGCTTTCCGCGTCCGCCACCGGCGCCGAGGCCTGCCCGCCCGCCCCCGGGGAAGTGCTCGCGGGCCATATCACCTTGAGGGCGCCGACGGCATCGGCCAGCGAATAGAAAGGCAGCAGACCGTGCTCTTCCATCAATTGGAAGCCCTGCCCCAGGCGCCGGCTCATCCATACCGGGATGATGGGCGCGGCGGCGCTGCGCGAAACTTCCACGATGGACTGGGCAATGCGGTCGGTGACCTCGCCGTAATCCATGGGAATGGGAAAGAGCACCGCCCCGACGTTGGGGTCGTTGCTGACCAGCCGCAGGCATTCCGTGGCCGCATCCTGATTGCGCAGGATGTCGGCCGTGGTGTCCACAGGATTGTCGATGGCGGCGAAGCCGGGCAGCAGGTCCCGCAGGGCGGACGCGGTTTCGGCCGTGAACGTGGCCATGGGCAGCTCGGCGGTACCGGCAATGTCCGCGGCCAGGGCGGCGGTGCCGCCGGAGAAGGTGTAAATGCACAGGCCGGTGCCGGCTCTGGGCGCGCCCCTTGAGAGCAGGTAGACGGTGGACAGGAGTTCGCCCAGGTCCCGGACCTCGACGACGCCGTACTGGCCAAAGACGGCACTGTTGATGGCGGCGCTGCCGGCGATCGCCGCGGTGTGCGACTGGGCTGCGCGGGCGCCGGCTTCCGAATGGCCCACCTTGAGCATGGCGACGGGCTTGCCCTTGGCGCGCGCCAATTCGAGGGCCGCCGCCAGGCGGCGGCCGTCCTTCACACCTTCCATCAGTACGCCGATGACGTCGATGTCAGGGTCATTGGCCATGTGGGCGATGAAGTCGGGAACATCCAGGTCGACTTCGTTGCCGGCCGAGAACCACAGCCCCACCCCCGGCCCGGCGCTCAGGCCCTGCAGCAGATTCCTGCCCAGGCCGCCTCCCTGGGTGGCCAGGCCGATCCGGCCGCTGTGCAGATCATTCTTGAAAGCGGGAGAAAAAGTCATGCCGAGCCGGTCGCGCACGTTCACGAAGCCCGGGCAATTGGGGCCGTAGACATGCAGACCGGTATCGGCGCACAGCTGGGCGATCTCGCGTTCCCGCTGCCTGCCCTCGTCCCCCCCGGCTTCGGAAAAGCCCGAGGACATGACGATGGCGAAGGGGATGCCGCGCTCCACGCATTCTTTCAGGATGCCGAGCACCAGGGCGCCGTTGACGATGATCAGCGCCACATCGACCCGCGCGTCCTCCGGCAGGGCGCTGATGGATGGCCAGCAGGCGGCGCCATCGATCTCGGTATAGGCGGGATTCACCGCATACACCGTTCCCTTCAGGGCCGAATGGCGCAGCATGTTCTCGTACAGCCTGCCGCCCTGGCTGGCGGGCCGCGGCGACGCGCCCACCACCGCCACGTTGACGGCGTTCACGAGGCGCCCGAGGTCTGCAAAGGGTTTCATGCGGTGTCTCCGTTGCGCATCCACATGATGAAGTCGGCCTGCACGACGACCTCGCCGCGCTGGTTGACGGCTTCGCGGCGGAAGGTGATCTGGTCGCGGCCCGGCCTGATGCCGGAGATGCGCTCCACGACGGTAACACGGGCAAGAATGGTGTCGCCGATGAAAGTGGGCTTGGGAAAGCGGCAGTTCAGATCGACCAGCGCAGCGACATAAGGTTCAAGCCGCCGGTATTCCAGAGTCTGCGTGGTCAGCCCCGACAGCACGGAAAGCACCAGCAGGCCATGCGCGATGCGCTGGCCGAAACGGGTGGAGCTGGCGTATTCGTGGTCGACGTGCAGGCGGTTGAAATCGCCCGACAGGCACGCGAAATTGACGATGTCGGCCTCGGTAATGGTGCGCCCCGCCGACTCGAATGAGTACCCGACGTCGGGCAGGCCGCCGCAGGCCGCCTGCGCCGCCTGATCTTGTATGCTGGACATGGTGTCTCCTCCGTTTCTCATTCCTGTCCGGTTGGATCAGGAGGAATAGCGTCCGCCGGTGACGTGCAATGTTTCGCCCGTGATGAAGCCGGCGCCATCCGAAGCCAGGAAGGCCACGGCGTTGGCGATGTCTTCCACCGCCCCCAGCCTTTGGACGGGCTGGCGTGCAAGCGCATTGGTGCGCAGCATTTCATAGGTTTCCAGCGAACGGACGAGTGGGGTTTCCACCAGACCCGGGGCGACGGCATTCGCAGTAATGTTGAATTTGCCCTGCTCGAACGCCAGTGAACGGGTAAAGCCGATCAGGCCCGCCTTGGCGGCGGAATAATTGGTCTGGCCGGGGTTGCCCAGATGGGCGCGGGAAGCAATGTTGATCACCCGGCCCCAGCGCCGCTCCATCATGGATGGCAGAGCGGCCTGCGTGCAGTGGTAGGCCCCCTTCAGGATGGTGTCCACCACGGCATCCCAGTCGGACTCGGGCATCTTGGTCAGGTACTTGTCGCGCGTGAAACCGGCATTGTTCACCAGGATGTCGATGGACCCGAAGGAGGCGATGGCGGCATCGGCCACCGCCCCGACCTGCGGCTTGCTGCATACATCGGCGGCCACGCCGATCGCTTCATGGCCGGCATCCTTCAGCTGGCTGGTCGCGTTTTCGACGGCCTGCGGATTGATGTCGGTAACGACGATGCGCGCGCCTTCCCGCGCCAATGCGAATGCGCATGCAAGACCGATTCCACGGCCCGAACCCGTGATGAAAGCGACTTTTCCACTGAGCTGATAATCCATTCGTCCCTCGTTGACATGATCTACATTACGATATGCGGAAGAAGTCTACATATCATCGGAATAAATTGCAATTAATTTCGATATACGGATATACTCCACGACATGCCGTAATATCGGCATATAAATCTACCTATATGGAGGTGACAAATGTTGCTGAAGAAGTGTTTGATCGGGGCGGTACTCGCCGTCGCCGCTCTGGGCACCGCACAGGCCGCCGGCGATTATCCAAACAAGCCTGTCAGGGTCTATGTCGGTTTCGCTCCGGGCGGCGCGACCGACCTGCTTGCGCGCTATTACGCCGATCAGCTGTCACGCAGGCTGGGACAAACCTTCATCGTCGAGAATCGGGCCGGCGCGGGCGGCAATGTGGCCATCCAGGCCCTCACCCAGGCGGCTCCCGATGGCTACACCATTGCCATGGGTGCGAACTACATCGCCTCGAATGCCGCCATGAAGCGCAATGCCTATGATTGGGAAACCCAGCTTCAGCCGGTTTCTCTGATTGCGTCCACGCCCAACATCCTGGTGGTGCCGCCGAACTCTCCGTTCCAGTCCGTGGACGACGTCATCAAGGCGGCCAAGAAGCCCGATGCTTTCCTCACCTTCGGCTCCGCGGGCGTGGGCTCGTCCATCCACCTGTCGGGCGAACTGTTCAAAGCCATGACGGACACCCAGCTCACGCACGTGCCCTACAAAGGCGTGACATCCGCCGAGGTCGCCCTCATGGCCGGCGACATCGACATGATGTTCGGCAGCCCGTCCAACGAAGTGCCGCTGGTGCAATCGGGCAAGCTGCGGGTGCTGGCCATCACCGGCCTGGAACGCATGAAAGTATTTCCCGACACCCCTACGCTCGATGAGTCGGGGCTCAAAGGCTTCAATGTGGGCGCCTCCTACGTGCTCGTCGCGCCCGCCAACGTTCCCACGGAAGTGATGGACCGCCTGCACACGGCCATCGAAGAGATAAATGCAACCGACGAAACCACGGCTTTCACCGACCGCATCTATGCGACCCCCATGCGCGGCGGGCCGGCTGAAGCCAAGGCGTTCCTCCAGTCGGAATACCAGAAGTGGGCAAAGCTCGTCGAAGAAACGAACCTGAAGTTCGACTGACCGATGGCAGCCGGACACAAGCAGAAGGAAGAGAAATGTCATATTTGAAGACGGCAATCGCGGCGGTTCTGGCGAGCGTGGCCACTGGCTTCGCCTCCGTGGCGGGAGCGGCCGGGGACTTCCCCAGCAAACCGATACGCATCATCGCGCCCAGCTCTCCGGGCGGGATTCTCGACCTCACCAGCCGCCTGGTGGGAGAAAAGCTCTCCCAGCAGTTGAACGGCCACCCGGTGGTGGTCGAGAACATGCCGGGAGGCGGGGGCATCATAGGCATACAAGGCATGCTGCGCGCCGAACCCGACGGCCACACGCTGGTCATGGGCAGCCTGGGGCCGAACGCGGCCAATTATTCGCTGTACAGCAAGCTGCCTTATCAGCCCTCCGACTTTTCGCCGGTCATGAACGTAATCTCCATGCCCAGCGTTCTGGTGGTCAACCCCGGCGTGCCGGCCAACAACCTCGATGAGTTCAAGGCTTACGGCCTGTCGCGCCAGGGTGACTTCTCCATGGCAATCTCCACCATGGGCGCGTCCGGCCACCTGATCGGCGAGATGCTGAAGAGCGAAATGGGGCTTTCCACGATCAACGTGGTCTACAAAGGCGCCGCGCCCGCCATGACGGATCTCGTGGGCGGCCAGGTGAACTTCATGCTCGACAACATGATCACCTCCCTTCCCATGATCAATTCGGGCCGGGTCCGGGCACTGGCGATGTTCACCGAAGAGCGCAGCCCCTTGCTGCCCGATGTGCCCACCGTGGTGGAACAAGGGTATCCGCAACTGGTCGGGGGCACCTGGATAGGGCTGCTGGTCTCGTCGCGCACGCCGGCCGACCGCGTCCAGAAACTCAACGAGATGCTGAACAAGGTCCTCGCCGACCCGGAAACGCGGGAAGCGCTGATCCAGCGCGGCGGCGACCCGGTCGGCGGCTCACCGCAGGATTTCGAGCGTTTCATCGCCTCCGAGACGGAGCGCTGGGAAAAGGTGATCAAAGCCACCGGCATGACGATCAACTGAGCGCCCGAAGCAGGCAGCGAAACAACGGCAGCACGCGGCTTGCCGCCGCCCCGGTTGAACCGGCGGCAAGCCGGGCCGCCTTGGAAATCAATGGATGAAGCATGGCAATCAACTATGAGCAGTTGAAGAATTGGCGGTTCGAAGAAAGGACCGACCACTACGGCGTGCGTGACAGCATCATCTATGCTCTCACGCTGGGATATGGCGACGATCCCTCTGACATCGACGATCTGCGCTATGTATACGAGCACGACACCCTCGCGGTTCCCACCTTGCTGGCGACAGTCGGGGCGCCGGGCGCCTGGGCGACGAATCCCGAACTTGGCATCGACTGGGTGAAGCTGCTGCACGGCGAACACCGCATCACCTTCCATGCCCCCGTACCGGCCGAAGCATCGGTCATCAGCCGCACCCGGGTCACCCACGTAGTCGACAAGGGGGCCGGCAAAGGCGCCCTGGTCGTCACCACCCGGGACATCTTCAATGCCGAGGGCCTCACCCCCCTGGCGACCGTGGAACACGTATCCTTTCTTCGCGCCGACGGCGGTTTCGGCCAGGGCGATGAACCCCTGCCCGCGCTGCCGGCCACACCCGCCGCGGCGCCGGAAGCGACCCTGATGGTGCGCAGCACCCCGCAATCGGCGGCACTCTACCGCCTGAACGGCGATCTGAACCCCATCCATATCCTGCCCGGCATGGCGGCCAAGGCCGGCTTCGACCGCCCCATTCTGCACGGCCTGTGCACCTACGGCATGGCCGCGCGGGCACTCGTCAAGCATTACTGCCCCGTCAATCCCGAACGCCTCAGGTCGTTTTCCGTCCGCTTCTCTTCGCCCGTCTTTCCCGGCGAAACCTTGCGGGTCGAAGCATGGAAGACGGGCGGCCAGGTGCAGTTCCGGGCGCTGGCGCACGAACGCAACGTGGTTGTACTCAGCCATGGCGTGGCCGGGATCGGGGAGGCGGCATGATTCCACTCGAAAGCCACGCGCGGGACACACCGCGGAAGATAGCCTACCGGCTCGTGCCCAACGGCTATGAAGTGACCTGGGCCGAACTGGAGCGGCGCACCCGCAAATGCGCCGCCGCACTGCTCGACAGCGGGCTGAAGACGGGCGATACCGTAGCGGTATTCCTGGAAAACCATCCGCTGTACTTCGAATTGCTGCTGGCCGCCCACCGGGTGGGCCTTTACTACGCCACGATCAGCCGCCACCTGAAGCGCGACGAAGTCCAGTACATCGTCGACGACGCCGACGTGAAGGCGCTGTTCTGCTCATCGGCGACCCTCGCCGAAGTCTCATGCGAGACGCTGCAGGAAAGGGGAACGCTATGCATCGCCATGGACGGCCAGCCGGCGGGCATGCTGAACTATGACGATTGGGTCGGGCGCCAGGCCGACGACGTCGTCCTGCCCAGCACCCCTGAAGGCACGGACTTCTGCTATTCGTCGGGCACCACGGGCGTGCCCAAGGGGATCAAGCGGCCTCTGGAAACCGCCAACCGCTACTTCCGGGTCGATGCCTCGGACCGCAACGCCTGGAAGGACTTCGACCGCGATACGGTCTATCTGTCGACGGCGCCCTTCTATCATACGGCTCCGGTCAGATGGAACATGGCGGTGCTGCGCGCGGGCGGCACCAGCATCCTCATGGAAAAATTCGACCCGGTCCAGGCGCTGGAAAACATCGCAGCCTACCGCGTCACCCATGCGCAATGGGTTCCCACCATGTTCATACGTATGCTGCGGCTTCCGGAAGCCGAGCGCGGGCGTCATGATCTGAGTTCCATGCGCTATGCCATCCATGCGGCGGCGCCCTGCCCCATTGAAGTCAAGGAAGCCATGATCGGGTGGTGGGGCCCCATCCTCCATGAATACTACAGCGGGACGGAACTCGTCGGCCGTACTTCCCTGAACTCGCTGGAATGGCTGGCCCACAAGGGCTCGGTCGGCTATCCGGAATTCGGCGCCGTCCATATCGTCGACGAAGCGGGCAACGAGCTCGGCCCGCGCCAGGTCGGCACCATCTATTTCTCCGGCGGCGGCCGTTTCGAATACCACAAAGATCCCGAAAAGACCCGCAAGGCCTACAACAGCAAAGGCTGGGCAACCTACGGCGATGTCGGCTATGTCGACGAAGACGGCTACCTCTATCTCACCGACAGGCTCTCCAACACCATCATTTCGGGCGGGGTGAACATCTATCCGCAGGAAACCGAGAACTGCCTGGCCCTGCATCCGGCGGTGGCCGATGTGGCGGTGATCGGCGTACCGAATACGGAATTCGGCGAAGAAGTCAAGGCCGTGGTGCAGCTCGTCGACGCCTCGCGCGCCGGCAAGGAAATGGAGGCCGAACTGCTGGCTTTCTGCCGTGAACGCATTTCCCACGTGAAATGCCCCAAGAGCATCGACTTCGCCACCGACATGCCCAGGACCGAGAGCGGCAAGCTGCTCAAGCGCCTGGTCAAGCAGCGCTACTGGCCGGACGATACCGGCATCGCACACTGACGACGGTAAATACGTACATGGACGATACGACAAGAAGCGGCGAGCGCTGGCTCGCGCCTTTCACACCGGAACACGAGGAATTCCGCCGGACCATCGGCCGGTTCATCCGCGAAGAAGTGCTTCCCCGGCACGCCGACTGGGAACAGCAGGGCTGCGTGCCCAGGGAACTATGGCGCAAGGCCGGCCGGATCGGCATGCTGCTGACCAACATCCCGGATGAGTACGGCGGGGGCGGCGGCGACTTCCTCTATACCGTCGTGGTGCTCGAAGAAATCGCCCTGTCGCTGGCGAGCGGCATCACGGGCTTCACCACGCATTCCGACATCGTCGCGCCCTACCTGCTCAACTTCGGCACCGAAGCCCAGAAGAAAGCCAATCTGCCGGGCATGGCATCCGGCGACATCGTCGCCTCGGTGGCGATGACCGAACCGGGCGCGGGCAGCGACCTCAAGGCGATACGCACCACGGCTGTACGCAGTTCGGCCGGCTATGTGATCAATGGGCAGAAGACCTTCATCACCAACGGCTATCATGCGGACCGCGTACTGATCGTGGCCAAGACCGACCCTGAAGCCGGGGCCCGCGGGATCAGCCTGTTCTGGGCGGATACGGCCACGCCCGGGTTCAAGCGCGGCCGCCTGCTCGACAAGGTCGGACAGAAGGCCCAGGATACCTGCGAACTGTTCTTCCAGGACATGGAAGTGCCGCACGACGCCCTGGTCGGGGAAGAAAACAAGGGCTTCGGCTACCTGATGAAAGAACTGGCGCGCGAGCGGCTGATGATCGCGGTGCGGTGCGCGGCCGCGCTGGACGCCGCCCTCGACTGGACGATCGCCTATACCAAGGAAAGACAGGCTTTCGGCAAGCCCCTGCTGGACAACCAGCACATCCGCTTCAAGCTGGCCGACATCAAGACCCTGGCCCGGGCCACCCGAAGCCTCGTCGACAGCAGCATACTCCGCTACATGAAAGGCGAACTCAGGTCCGAGGACGCCGCCATGGCGAAGCTCTGGGCGACGGAGGCCACGCGCGCCATCGACGACCTGCTGCAATTCCACGGCGGCTACGGCTACATGCGCGAATACGCCATCGGCCGCGCCTACACCGATGTCAGGCCCAACCGCATTTATGGCGGCTCGTCGGAAATCATGCGTGAAATCATCGCCCGTTCCCTGTAGAACGGCGGCATACATGGAAGCAAAAAATGGATAGAACATTACGTAAGCGCGTTGCAATAGCGGGCGCGGCGGAATCCGACCTGGGCAAGGTGCCCGGCCTGTCCGCGCTGGAACTGCAAGGCCAGGCGGCTCAGCGGGCGCTGAAGGACGCCGGACTGACGCTGCGGGACATCGATGGGGTGTTCGCCCATACGGACGACCGGTTTTCGGGTGTGCTGCTGGCGGAATATCTGGGCATACAGCCCCGCTACGTGGACTCCACCAACGTCGGCGGCATGTCGAACGTATCGCACATACGGCATGCGCTGGCCGCCATCGAAGCGGGCATGTGTTCGGTGGCGCTGATCACCTACGGCAGCACGCAGCTGTCGGACGGTTCGCGCAAGCTGGGCGTGGTGGCGGAAGACGCCCGCAGCCCTCGGGGCCAGTTCGTCACCCCCTATGGGCAGCTGAGCCCCATCGGCTATTACGCGATGGTCGCGCAGCTGCACATGCACCGCTACGGCACCCGGCCGGAATCCCTGGCCGAGGTGGCGGTGGCGGCCCGCAAGTGGGCCATGCTCAACCCCAAGGCATACCGGCGCGACCCGCTGTCCATCGACGACGTGCTGGCATCGTCCTATATCGCCGAGCCCCTGCGCCAGCGGGACTGCTGCCTGGTCACCGATGCGGGGGGTGCGCTCATCGTCACTTCCGCCGAGCGGGCCCGCTCGCTGGCACGGCCGCCTGTATACGTGATGGGCATCGCCGAATCATTCTCGCACCATTACACGCCGTTCTCCACGTCGGACTGGCTCGATACGCGGGTGGCCGAAACCGCCAGCGAAGCGCTGAACATGGCGGGCGTCAGCCGCGAGGATATCGACGTGGTTCAAATCTACGACCACTTTACGATAGGCGTGATCCAGTCCCTGGAAGAACTGGGCTTCTGCGGAAGGGGCGAAGGGGGCGATTTCGTGGCTGGCGGGCGCCTCGCGCCGGATGGCGACTTCCCCATCAACACCTCGGGAGGCGGCCTGTCGTACAACCACCCGGGCATGTTCGGCATGCTGCTCATCATCGAAGCGGTCAAGCAATTGCGCCGCGAGTGCGGCGACCGCCAGCTGCCCGATCCCGAGCTGGCGCTGGTCCACGCACCCGGCCTCGTATTCTCGGCCAATTCCACCATGATCCTGGGAGTCTGACCATGTCCACATCTCAGCGCCCGCTGCCGCGGCCTTCCGACATCACCCAGCCATACTGGGATGCGGCGGCCGCCCACCGACTCGTCGTGCAGCAATGCCGCGCCTGCGGCTCGAAACAGTTCTACCCCCGCTGTCTGTGCATGAAATGCGCTTCCGAAGACCTGGAATGGGCCGCATGCTCGGGCCAGGGCAGCGTCTATACCTACACGATCAACCATCGGGCCCCGCACGAGCACTTCAAGGCCCGCCTGCCCTACGTGACGGCCATGATAGACCTCGATGAAGGGGTCCGGATGATGGCCAACATCGTGGGGGACGACGCCTTGCGGACGGCCATCGGCGCCCGGGTCCGGGTGGTGTTCGAAGAGGCGGGCGATGGCGTCACCCTGCCTCAGTTCGAACTGGCGGGCGAGCCATAGGGCGACGGTACGGCGCGAGAAGCCCGGCGCCGCCGGACGCGGAGCCGCGCGGCAGGGGCGTGGGACGCCGCATTTGGCCCTTCGGCCGCGCACGATACAATGGCATGGAAATCACCGACGAGGCGCCATGACCATTGCCCCGCCCCCCGACACCATCCTGCAGTTCACCGACGTATCGCTCGGCTACGGCGACTTCACCGTACTGAGCAACATCAGCCTGGAAGCCCGCAAAGGCCAGGTCGTCGCCCTGATGGGCGGCTCGGGATCCGGCAAGACGACGCTGCTGCGCGCCGCCACCGGGCAGATCACCGCCCAGCGCGGCCGGGTGTCCGTATTCGGCCAGGACATCGCCGGCATCGGCTCCGAGCCGCTGCGCAAGCTGCGCCAGCGCATGGGCGTGCTGTTCCAGCAAGGCGCGCTGTTCACCGATCTGAACGTCTTCGAGAACGTCGCCTTCCCGCTGCGCGAACACACCCGTATTTCCGAAGGCCAGATCCACGAGCGGGTACTGGAAAAACTCGATGCCGTCGGCCTGCAGGCGGCGGCCCATTTGCGGATCTCGGAAATCTCCGGCGGCATGGCGCGCCGTGTGGCGCTCGCCCGCGCCATCGTTCTGGAACCGGAACTCATCCTCTACGACGAACCCTTCGCCGGGCTGGATCCGATCAGCCTGGGCATCGCCGCCCGGCTGATCCGCGACCTGACCGACAAACTCAATTGCGCATCCGTGCTGATCACGCACGATGTGGCTGAATCGTTCACCATCGCCGACCATGTCTACATGGTCGGCCAGGGCAAGCTCATCGCCCAGGGCACGCCGGCCGAGCTGTCGGCCTCGCAGGACCCTTACGTACGGCAGTTCCTGAACGGCGAGCCCGACGGGCCCATTGCCTTCCATTACCCCGTTTCCCCCGCCTACACCCAGTGGCTGGAACAACGCCGGGGGCGCCGCCCATGACCTCACCTTTCAACGCCATCTCCAGCCTGGGCAAGCGTGTGCGCCTGGGCATCATCGGCCTGGGCGACTTCATGCGCCTGGCCGGCGCCATTCTCGCGCGCAGCGGCGCCGCGCTGCGCCGGCCGGGCCTCGTTTCCCAGCAAGTGCATTTCATCGGCAACCATTCCCTGCTGATCATCGCCGTTTCCGGCCTGTTCGTCGGCTTCGTGCTCGGCCTGCAGGGCTATTACACGCTGAGCCGCTACGGCTCCGAAGAAGCGCTCGGCCTGCTGGTGGCGCTGTCGCTGACGCGGGAACTCGGCCCGGTGGTGACGGCATTGCTGTTCGCCGGGCGCGCCGGCACTTCGCTGACCGCGGAAATCGGGCTCATGAAGGCGGGCGAGCAGCTTGCCGCCATGGAAGTCATGGCCGTGGATCCGATCCGCCGTGTGCTGGTCCCCCGCTTCTGGGGCGGGGTGATCGCCATGCCGGTGCTCGCCGCCGTGTTCTCCATGGTGGGCGTCATCGGCGGCTGGGTGGTGGGCGTCATGCTCATCGGCATCGACCCGGGCGCATTCTGGTCGCAGATGCAGGAAGGCGTGGATGTCATCAACGACGTCCTCAACGGCTTCATCAAGAGCGTGGTGTTCGGCGTGGCCGTCACGCTGGTCGCACTGCATGCGGGCTGGACGGCACGCGCCACCCCGGAAGGCGTGTCGCGCGCGACCACCCGCACCGTCGTGCACAGCTCCCTGCTCATCCTCGGGCTGGACTTCGTGATGACGGCCCTGATGTTCGGTAACTGACTCTCCGATGGATACATATATGACCCGTGAAAAAACCGATTTCTGGGTAGGACTCTTTGTCTTGCTGGGAGCCATTGCCCTGGTTTTCCTCGCCTTGCGCGCCGGCAACATGAGCTCGTTCTCCTTTGCGTCCACCTACCAGGTGCAGGCGCACTTCGACAACCTGGGCGGCCTCAAGGTCAGGGCGCCGGTCAAGAGCAGCGGCGTGGTGGTCGGCCGGGTGTCCGGCATCGCGTTCGACAATGAACGCTTCCAGGCCGTCGTGACCCTCGATCTGGAAGCCAGATACCAGTTCCCGACCGACTCGTCCATTTCCATTCTCACCTCGGGCCTGCTGGGCGAACAATACATCGGCATCACGCCCGGCGGTGAGGATAAAATGCTCGCGCAAGGAAACACCGTCCAATACACCCAAAGCGCCGTCGTGCTCGAAGAACTGATCAGCAAATTCCTCTACAGCTCGGCCGGCAGCCAGGATCAAAAATGAACAACAAAGTCCGTCCCCCCAATCGTCGCCGTATCAGGCTGGCCGCCGTGGCCGCCACCGCCATTCTGGCCAGCGGCTGCGCATCCGTGCAGCAGACCAGCCCGCGCGACCCCTGGGAAAGCTACAACCGCGGCATGTTCGCCTTCAACGACGCCGTGGACGGCGCGTTGCTGAAGCCCATCGCATACGCCTACCGCGACCTGACCCCGAAACCGGTGCGTTCCTGTGTCAGCAATATATTCGGCAACCTGGAAGACGTCTGGTCCGCGTTCAACAGCTTCCTGCAGGCGCGCGGGCATGATTTCTTCAATACCCTGGGCCGGGTACTGTTCAATTCCACCATGGGCCTTGGCGGCTGCATAGACGTCGCCTCCATGAACGGCGCCTACAAGATCAGGAACGACCTGGGCACCACTCTGGGCGTCTGGGGCCTGGGCACGGGGCCTTACGTGGTGCTGCCTTTCTGGGGCGCAAGCTCCTTGCGCGATGGCACGGCCATGCTGGGCGGCCTGGCCGCGGACATATCCGTACTTACGCCGGTGTTCGAAATCGACAACGTGCCGGTGCGCAACTCGATCCTGGGGCTGTACGCCGTCGAAGCGCGCGAAAGCCTGCTCGATGCGGACGAGATCGTCAACCGCACCGCGCTCGACCGCTACAGCTTCATCCGCGACGCCTACCTGCAGCAGCGCGATGCCATGGTCAATCAGCGCAGGTCGGAAGGCGGCGTGCTGCCCGACTATTCGGATGACGACCTGCCCGACTATTCCGACGACGAAGCCGCCAATGCGGCAACCCGCTGAGCCAGGCACGAAAGCTGCCGCCTCGGAAACCCCGGACAGACAAAAGGATACCCATGCTCGATCGCCATACCTACTCTTTCCTTTCCTCTCGACCCAGCCGATGGGCCGCCGGCATCCTGCTGGTGGCCGCAACGCTTCTGGCATCGCTCGCCGCCCACGCCCAGGCCCGGGTCGACCCCAAGGCGGCGCCCAATGAATTCGTCCAGGCCGTGGCGGACAACGCGCTGCAGGCGGTGAAACGCGACGAAGCCGTCAAGAAAGGCGACCTGAACCGCATCAACCAGCTCGTCGATGAACTCATCCTGCCGTATGTGAATTTCGAGAAGACCACCCGGCTGGCCGCAGGCCGCCATTGGCGCGAGGCCAGCCCCCAACAGCAGCAGGCGCTGGTGGATGCCTTCCGCGGCACCCTCATACGCACCTACAGCGGCGCCCTGGCCAACGTCGATGAGGTCTCGCGCATCAACATCCAGCCCTTCCGCGGCGATGCCAACGCGGACGACGTCGTGGTGCGCTCGCTGGTCACCCGCAGCAACGGTCCGGCCGTGGGCGTGGACTACCGCCTGGAAAAGACCCCCGAAGGCTGGAAGGTGTACGACATCAACATCGAGAACATCTGGCTCATCCAGAACTACCGCAACCAGTTCGCCCAGCGGATCCAGCAAGGCGGCTTCGACGGCCTGATCACGGCGCTGAACCAGAACAACCTGAAATAGTTCCCCGGACAAGAGCGCGCGGGGCGGGCCACGCGGCGGGCGGCGAAGGCAGGGTCCGCCCCCGCTTATAATAGATGGTTTGCTTCATACTAGGAGCCTGTCGGACTTGGAAATCGCCGGCTGCAAATCGACCGCGGCGGCCCATTTTTCACCGTCTTTTTGCCCCATAGCTCGGCTATGAGGCTGCAAATCCGACGATAACCGGGCCGCCGGGGCCGATTTTCGCTTTCGACGCTCCAAGTCCGACAGGCTCCTAGGCTTCATGGCCGACATGTCCGCTCTCAAGCTAGAAAATATTTCCAAGATTTACTCGCCCCGTCCCCGCCGGCTTTCCGAAGTCATGGCCGGACGCCCCCGCAAGCAAGGATTCCAGGCGCTCGACAATGTCGACCTGACGGTCGAGCACGGGGAATTCTTCGGGCTGCTGGGCCCCAACGGCGCCGGCAAGACCACACTCATCTCCATATTGGCCGGCCTGGCCCGCGCCACGCAGGGCCGCGCGCTGGTCTGCGGCCACGACGTCGTGACGCAGTTCCGCTCGGCCCGCCAGGCCCTGGGCGTGGTCCCGCAGGAAATCGTCTACGATCCCTTCTTCACGGTGCGCGAGACGCTGCGCCTGCAGTCGGGCTACTTCGGGCTGCGCGACAATGACGACTGGATCGACGAAGTGCTGACCAACCTGGGCCTGATAGACAAGGCCGAGAGCAATATGCGCGCCCTTTCCGGGGGGATGAAGCGGCGCGTGCTGGTGGCCCAGGCCCTGGTGCACAAGCCGCCGGTCATCATCCTGGACGAACCCACGGCGGGCGTGGACGTCGACCTCCGCCGCACGCTGTGGGAATTCATTTCCCGCCTCAACGGGGCCGGGCACACCATTCTGCTCACTACCCACTATCTCGAAGAGGCCGAAGCGCTTTGCGGCCGCATCGCCATGCTCAAGCAAGGCCGCATCATTGCGCTGGACACCACCCAGGCACTGCTGGCCCAGGTGGGCGGCAGCGACCTCGAAGACGCCTTCGTGCGCTTCATGCACGGCGAAGCCCCGGGGGTGCCGGCATGAGCAGTTCCTTCCTCCGCCCGCAACGCCGGGACATGGGCTCCGGCTTCCCCACGCTGCTGCGCAAGGAACTGCAGCGTTTCTGGAAGGTGGGGTTCCAGACGATCGCCGCGCCGGTGCTGACGGCCCTGCTCTATCTGCTGATCTTCGCGCACGTGCTCGAAGGCCGCGTGCAGGTGTACGAAAGCGTGCCCTACACCTCCTTCCTGATCCCCGGGCTCATGATGATGAGCATGCTGCAGAATGCCTTCGCCAATCCGTCGTCCTCGCTCATACAGAGCCGCATCACGGGCAACCTGGTGTTCATTCTGCTGCCGCCGCTGTCCCACCTCGAAATCTACGGCGCCTATCTCCTGGCCTCGGTGGCCCGCGGCCTGTGCTGCGGCATCGGCATCTGGCTGGTGGCCCTGCTCTTCATCGACCTGCCCGTGCACAATGCGGGCTGGCTGGCGGTCTTCGCGGTTCTGTCCTGTGGGATCATGGGCAACCTGGGCATCGTTGCCGGCCTGTGGTCCGAAAAATTCGACCAGCTCGCGGCCTTCCAGAATTTCCTCATCATGCCCGCCACCTTCCTGTCGGGCGTCTTCTATTCCATACACAGCCTGCCGCCCTTCTGGCAGGCCGTCTCGCACTGGAATCCCGTCTTCTACATGATCGATGGCTTCCGCCACGGTTTCTTCGATGCTTCCGACGTGTCGCCATGGCACAGCCTGGCCGTGGTGTCCCTCGTATTCATCGGCCTGTCCCTCTACACCCTGAGCCTGCTGGCAAGGGGTTACAAACTCCGGAGCTGAACCATGCTGCCCACTCCCGACACCGTACGCCAGTACATTGCCGACAACCTCGATTGCGAGGTCCTCCACGTCGTCGGCGACGGATCGCACTTCGAGGCGCTGATCGTGAGCCCCGCCTTCGAAGGCAAGCGCATGATCGCCCGCCACCAGCTCGTCTATGCCGCCCTGGGCGAACGCATGAAGGCCGAGATCCACGCTCTGTCGATGCGCACTCTCACGCCGGCCGAATTCCAGGCGGAATCCAATGGATAAGCTGCTCATCCGGGGCGGCCGGCGGCTCAAGGGCGAAATCGCCATTTCGGGCGCCAAGAACGCCGCCCTGCCCATCCTGTGCGCCAGCCTGCTCACGCCGGATACGCTGGTGCTGGAAAACGTGCCGGAACTGCGCGACATCGGCACCACGCTGTGCCTGCTCGAACGCCTGGGCGTGAAATACCGCAACGGCGGCGGGCACCGCGTCGAACTGGACGCCTCGCAGGTCGACAGCATCGAAGCGCCCTACGACCTGGTCAAGACCATGCGCGCCTCCATCCTGGTGCTCGGCCCCCTGCTGGCGCGCTTCGGCGAAGCCCGCGTGAGCCTGCCCGGCGGCTGCGCGATCGGCCAGCGGCCCGTGGACCAGCACATCAAGGGGCTGGCCGCCATGGGCGCCGAGATCCGCATCGAGCACGGCTATGTGGTCGCCCGGGCCCGGCGCCTCAAGGGCACCACCATGCGCACCGACATGGTGACGGTGACCGGCACAGAAAACCTGATGATGGCCGCCGTCCTGGCCGAAGGCCGCAGCGTCCTGGAAAACGCGGCGCGCGAGCCCGAAGTGGTGGACCTGGCCGAACTGCTGATCAAGATGGGCGCCCACATCGAGGGCCACGGCACCGACCGCATCATCATCGACGGCGTGGAGCGCCTGCACGGCGCCACCCACCACATCGCGCCCGACCGCATCGAAGCCGGCACTTTCCTGTGCGCCGTGGGCGCGGCGGGCGGCGACATCGTCCTGCGCCATACCGCCGCCCATGCCATGGGCGCCATCCTCGACAAACTGCGCGAAGCCGGCGTCGAAATCGAGGAAGGCGGCGACTGGATACGCGCACGGATGCGGCGGCGCCCCAGGGCCACCAGCTTCCGCACGCTCGAATACCCCGGCTTCCCCACCGACATGCAGGCGCAGCTCATGGCGCTCGACACCCTGGCCGAGGGCACGTCCGTCATCGTCGAGAACATCTTCGAGAACCGCTACATGCATGCGCCCGAACTCTCGCGCATGGGTGCGCAGATCGAAGTCGAAGGCGACACGGCGGTGGTCACCGGCGTCGCTTCGCTTTCGGGCGCCACCGTCATGGCCACCGACCTGCGCGCTTCCGCCAGTCTCGTGATCGCCGGGCTGGCGGCCCAGGGGGAAACCATCGTGGACCGCATCTACCATCTCGACCGCGGCTACGAACGCATGGAAGAAAAACTGTGCGCCCTTGGCGCCGACATCCAACGCCTATCCGGAAACGCCCCATGAGCTCCATCAGCCTCGCTTCCCCCCTCACGCTCGCTCTGTCCAAAGGGCGCATCTTCGAGGAAACCGTACCCCTGCTGGAAGCCGCCGGTGTCGAAGTGAAGGACGACCCCGAGCGCTCCCGCAAGCTGATCCTGGATACCACCCGCCCCGATCTGCGCATCATCATTGTGCGGGCCACCGACGTGCCCACCTATGTGCAATACGGCGCCGCGGATTTCGGCATCGCCGGGCGCGACGTGCTCTACGAGCACACGGCTTCGCACCCGGGCGGCCTGTACCAGCCCATCGACCTGAACATCGCCCGCTGCAGGCTGTGCGTGGCGGTGCGCGAAGGCTTCGACTACCAGGCGGCGGTCCACCAGGGCTCCCGCCTGCGCGTCGCCACGAAATACCTGCGCGCGGCGCGGGAACACTTCGCGGAAAAAGGGGTCCACGTCGATCTCATCAAGCTCTATGGCTCGATGGAACTGGCGCCGCTGGTGGGGCTGGCCGACGCCATCGTCGATCTGGTTTCCACGGGCAACACGCTCAAGGCCAACCATCTGGTCGCCGTCGAGGACGTCGCGCAGATTTCATCGCGCCTGATCGTCAACCGCGCCGCGCTCAAGACGCGCGGGCCCGCGCTGCGCCCCCTGATCGACGCATTCGCCCAGGCTTCGGGCGCGTAGCGGGCGCTTGTGGCAATGGCGGGGCGCAATACCGGATACACTGTAAGATGTAAAGTTGCGTACCTGGTACGCCTCGCGACGACATAAAGTACCCCCATGCCTTCCATCAATCGCCTCGATACCGCCGATCCCGGCTTCAAGCCCGATCTCCGCCGCCTGCTCGCCTATGACGCCTCGCTGGACGAATCCATAGAACGCGCGACCGCCGAAATCCTCGACCGCGTCCGCCGGGAAGGCGACAGCGCCCTGCTCGACTACACGCGCCGTTTCGACCGGGTTCAGGCCGATTCGGTCGCCGCACTGGAAATCGAACGCAAGAAATGGCTGGCCGCGCTCGACACCTTGCCGAAAGAACAGCGCGTCGCGCTCGAAGCCGCCGCCGAACGCATCCGCCGCTACCACGAACACCAGGTCGCGCAAAGCTGGTCCTACACCGAGGACGACGGCACCGTCCTGGGCCAGAAGATCACCCCCCTGGACCGCGTCGGGCTGTATGTGCCCGGGGGCAAGGCCGCCTACCCATCGTCGGTGCTCATGAATGCCGTTCCGGCCAAGGTCGCCGGCGTACCCGAAGTCATCATGGTCACCCCCACGCCCGACGGCGTGCGCAATCCCACCGTGCTGGCCGCGGCGGCCATCGGCGGCGTGGACCGCGTCTGGGGCATAGGCGGCGCCCAGGCCGTGGGCGCCCTGGCCTACGGTACCCGTTCCATCTCGCCGGTGGACAAGATCGTCGGCCCCGGCAATGCCTACGTGGCCGCGGCCAAGCGCCGCGTCTTCGGCACGGTGGGCATCGACATGATCGCCGGCCCCAGCGAAATCCTGGTGATCTGCGACGGCAGCACCCCGGCCGACTGGGTGGCCATGGATCTTTTCTCGCAGGCCGAACACGATGAAATGGCGCAGGCCATCCTGCTCTGCCCCGACGCCGCCTATCTAGAGGCCGTGCAGCAGTCCATCGACCGCATGCTGCCCACCATGGCGCGTTCCGGCATCCTGCGCGCCAGCCTGTCGAACCGCGGCGCCCTCATCAAGGTGCGCAGCCTCGAAGAGGCCTGTGAGATCGCCAACGAGATCGCCCCCGAACACCTCGAAATATCCACCGCCGACCCCGAACGCTGGGCCGGGCTCATCCGCCACGCCGGCGCCATCTTCCTGGGCTCGTATACGTCCGAATCGCTCGGCGACTACTGCGCCGGGCCGAATCATGTACTGCCCACGGCCCGCACGGCCCGATTCTCATCGCCCCTGGGCGTATACGATTTTCAGAAGCGCTCCAGCCTGATACAGGTGTCGCGGGCCGGCGCTCAGACACTCGGCCGCATCGCCTCCGCCCTCGCCCGCAGCGAAGGCCTGCAGGCGCACGCCGCCAGCGCCGAGTACCGTCTTGAATCCACCGACACCCAAGCCTGACATGCGTACTGCCGACATTACCCGCAACACCCAAGAAACCCGCGTCCGCGTGGCCATCAATCTCGACGGCACGGGCCGCCAGAGCATCAACACCGGCGTGCCTTTCCTCGACCACATGCTGGACCAGATCGCCCGCCATGGGCTGATCGACCTCGACATCCATTGCGACGGCGACGTCCACATCGACGACCACCACTCAGTGGAAGACGTGGGCATCACGCTGGGCCAGGCCTTCGCGGCCGCCGTGGGCAACAAGGCGGGCATGCGCCGCTACGGCCACGCCTATGTGCCCCTCGACGAGGCCCTGTCCCGCGTGGTCATCGATTTCTCGGGCCGGCCCGGCCTCTTCTACGACGTGCCGTACACGCGTTCCCACATCGGCCGCTTCGACGTCGACCTGGCCCGCGAATTCTTCCAGGGCTTCGTGAACCATGCCCAGGCCACGCTGCACATCGACAACCTCAAAGGCGAAAACGCACACCACCAGTGCGAAACCGTCTTCAAGGCTTTCGGACGCGCCCTGCGCATGGCGATCGAGCTGGACCCTCGCAGCGAAGGCGTCATCCCTTCGACCAAGGGCGTACTCTAAACCCACTCTCTCGCGGCGGAACCCATCTTGAACACCATTGCCATCGTCGACTACGGGATGGGCAACTTCCACTCCGTGGCGCGCGCGCTGCGCGCCGCCGCGCCGGCTGCCGACATACGGATCTGCAATACGCCCGAACAGATCCAGCGAGCCTCGCGGGTGGTCTTTCCCGGCCAGGGCGCCATGCCCGACTGCATGCGCACGCTCGACGCCTCCGGCCTGCGTGAAGCCGTCATCCGCGCCGCCCGCGAAAAACCCCTGCTGGGCGTATGCGTAGGCGAACAGATGCTGTTTTCCCGCAGCGAGGAAGGCGACGTGCGCTGCCTGGAAGTCCTGCCGGGTTCAGTGCGGCGCTTCGCGGGCCCGCAGTATGCCGCCGCGCTGCCGCCGGCCGGGTCCTCGGCCAGCGCCGCCACGGCCGGCGCGCCCGAATCCGCGGCGCGGCCCGGCATCCGCCTGAAAGTCCCCCACATGGGCTGGAATGCCGTGGAGCAGGTGCGCGCGCACGCGCTGTGGGCGGGCATCCCGGATCACGCGCCCTTCTATTTCGTGCACAGCTATTTTGTCGTCCCGGACAATCCGGCGCTCACAGTTGGGGTTAGTCAGTACGGCCAGCGCTTTACCTGCGCCATCGCAGCAGATAACATTTTCGCGGTGCAGTTCCATCCCGAAAAAAGCGCCGACCATGGCATCACGCTCTATCGCAACTTTGCCGAATGGCAACCTTGAGCGCCCTGGCGCCGGCCTTGTCCTTTTCCTCGACGCCACACCAGCCAATGTGACGGCAGAACCCTGAAACCCCTATATCTACGCTTCTTATCGGCTGACCCATCATGCTACTGATCCCCGCCATCGACCTCAAAGACGGGCGTTGTGTGCGCCTACGCCAGGGCGACCTGGATGATGTCACGATCTTTTCCGATACTCCCGCCGTCATGGCCGAGCAATGGCTCGACCAGGGCGCCCGCCGCCTGCATCTGGTCGACCTCAATGGCGCCGTTGCCGGCAAGCCCAAGAACGAGGCCGCGATCAAGGCGATCATCGACACCGTCCCGGAAGACATCCCGGTACAGATCGGCGGCGGCATCCGCGACCTCGACACCATCGAGCGCTATCTCGACAACGGCATTTCCTATGTGATCATCGGCACCGCCGCCGTAAAGGACCCCGGCTTCCTGCATGATGCCTGCAGCGCCTTTCCCGGCAAGATCATCGTGGGCCTGGACGCCCGCGACGGCAAGGTGGCCACCGACGGCTGGAGCAAGCTGACCCGTCACGACGTGCAGGATCTCGCCCGCAAGTTCGAGGACTACGGCGTCGAATCCATCATCTACACCGACATCGGGCGCGACGGCATGCTCAGCGGCGTGAACATCGAAGCCACCGTGCGGCTGGCCCGCAGCGTCAGCATCCCCATCATCGCCTCGGGCGGCGTCACCGACCTTCGCGACATCGAAGCCTTGTGCGCGGTGGAAAGCGAAGGCGTGGAAGGCGCCATCCTGGGCCGCAGCATCTACGAGGGCACGCTCGATTTCGCAGCCGCCCAGGAACGCGCAGACGAACTGACGACATGAGCAACACGAACCCGCAACCCTCCGAACAGAGCGGCCTCTGCTGCCGCATCATTCCCTGCCTGGATGTCACGGCCGGGCGCGTCGTCAAGGGCGTCAACTTCGTCGAGCTGGTCGACGCCGGCGACCCGGTCGAGATCGCTCGCCGCTACAACGAGCAGGGCGCCGACGAACTGACCTTTCTCGACATCACCGCCACCAGCGAGGATCGCGACCTGATTCTGCCCATCATCGAGGCCGTGGCCAGCGAAATCTTCATTCCGCTGACGGTCGGCGGCGGGGTGCGGCAGGTGGCCGACGTGCAGCGCCTGCTGAATGCCGGCGCGGACAAAGTGTCCATCAACAGCGCCGCCGTCAGCAACCCCGGGCTGGTCCGCGAGGCCACCGACCACCACGGCTCGCAATGCATCGTGGTGGCCATCGATGCCCGGCGCGTTTCGGCGGAAGGCGAGCCCGCCAGATGGGAGGTCCACACCCACGGCGGCCGGCGCGCCACCGGGCTGGATGCCGTGGAATGGGCGCGCCGGATGGCCGAGTACGGCGCGGGCGAACTGCTGCTCACCAGCATGGACCGCGACGGCACCAAGTCGGGCTTCGACCTCGAACTGACCCGCGCGGTGTCGGATGCCGTGCCGGTGCCCGTCATAGCATCGGGCGGCGTGGGCAATCTTCAGCATCTGGCCGACGGCGTGACCAAGGGCGGGGCGAGCGCCGTGCTGGCGGCCAGCATCTTTCACTATGGCGAATACACTGTGAGGCAGGCAAAGGAATTTCTGGCCGCCCAGGGTGTCAAAGTAAGAATGCCGACATGAGCGCCCTGCCTGAATGGCTGCTGCAGGTCGACTTCGACGCTGACGGCCTGATTCCCGCCATCGCTCAGGACGCGGCCGACGGCACCATCCTAATGGTGGCCTGGATGAACGCCGAAGCGCTGGCCGAAACGGCAGGCACCGGCCGCGCGGTGTATTGGTCGCGCTCCCGGCAGCGGCTGTGGCGCAAGGGCGAAGAATCCGGCCATTACCAGCACGTGCGTGAAATCCGCCTCGATTGCGACAACGACGTGATCCTGCTCAAGGTGGAACAGGAAGGCGGCATCGCCTGCCATACGGGGCGGCGCAGCTGCTTCTTCCAGCGCCTGGAAGCCGGAGAGCAAACCGCGTGGGTCAGCGTCGACCCGGTACTGAAGGACCCGGAGCACATCTACAAATGACCGTTGACGATTCCATTCTGAGCCGTCTGGCCGACACCCTGGAAACCCGCCTGCCGTCCGGCGGCGGGCAGCCGCTGGCCGGCTCCTACGTCAGCAAGCTGTACCAGCGCGGCCCCGACGCTTTCCTGAAGAAAATCGGCGAAGAGGCCACGGAAGTGGTCCTGGCGGCCAAGGATGGCGATTCCGAACGCATTGTGGCCGAAACCGCCGATTTATGGTTTCACAGTCTGGTCGCTCTGGCCTATTATGGAATCCGTCCTGAACAGATCCTGAACGAACTGGCGCGACGCGAAGGCGTATCGGGCCTGGCCGAAAAGGCCGCGCGTCCACAATCCTGAAACGAGCCTTGCACCATGAGCGACAACTGCATTTTCTGCAAGATAGCAGCCGGCGACATTCCGGCAAAAAAGGTCCACGAAGACGAGGAATTCATCGCCTTCCACGACATCAATCCCGCCGCCCCCACCCATCTTCTGGTGGTACCCCGGCGGCATGTCAGATCGCTGGCGGATGTCACGAGCGAAGACGCCGGCTGGTTGGGTAGAATGACGGTACTGGCGCAAAAACTGGCCTTTGACAATGGCTGCACACCCGGCCATGATGGTGGTTTTCGCCTTGTCGTGAACACCGGCCAGGAAGGCGGTCAGGAAATCGACCACCTGCATTTTCATATACTCGGGGGTCCGCGCCCCTGGAACAAACGAGCGGCACCCGCCGCCTGACGGAGATACACAATGGGCAGCTTCAGCATATGGCACTGGTTGATCGTCCTGGTCATCATTGCACTGGTTTTCGGCACCAAGAAATTGCGCAACATGGGTGAAGACCTGGGCGGCGCGGTACGCGGTTTCAAGAAGGGCATGGGCGAAGCCGCCCAGGAAGAGCACAAGCCCGAGGCGGTCACACAACGCCGCAGCAGCGAAGAAACCATCGACGTCCAGGCCAAAGAAAAGACTGACACCTGATCATGTTCGACGTCAGTTTCACCGAGCTCATGCTGATCGGCGTCGTGGCGCTGGTCGTCATCGGCCCCGAACGGCTTCCCAAGGTGGCCCGCACGGTCGGGCATCTGCTCGGGCGCGCGCAGCGCTATGTATCCGACGTCAAGAGCGACATTCAGCGCGAAATCGACCTGGACGAGATCAACAAGCTGAAGAAGCAGATGGACGATGCGTCGCATTCGCTTCAGGCGTCCATGCGCGAAGCCTCGGCCAGCCTCCAGGAACCTTTGGCCGAAGCGCGCGACAGCCTGAACGAGGCTTCCGCTTCGGTCGAAGGCCTGATGGAACAGGCCCGTCAGGAAATCGCTGAAGCGCCCAAGGCCGAGCCCGAACCCCAAGCCGCCAGCGCCCTGGAAGACAAGCAGGGCGAAGAGCGCAAAACCGCAGAACAATCGGGTACACCGACGTGACACAGGAAGACGCTCCTCAGGACACTTTCATCTCGCATCTGGTCGAACTGCGCTCGCGCCTGCTCAAGGCGGTGGGCGGGGTGCTGGCCATATTCGTGGTGCTGTTCATCTATCCGGGTCCGTCCGCCATCTACGATCTCCTGGCCCAGCCCATGCTGGCTTCGCTGCCGCAAGGCACCCGCATGATCGCCACGGGTGTGATCACGCCCTTCATGGTGCCGGTCAAGGTGACGCTGCTGGCCGCCTTCCTGATCGGGCTGCCCCTGGTGCTGTATCAGGCCTGGGCCTTCGTGGCACCGGGGCTGTACACGCACGAAAAGCGCCTGGCGCTGCCCTTGATCGCGTCCAGCACGGCGCTGTTCATGGCCGGCATGGCGTTCTGCTATTTCGTGGTGTTCCGCACCGTCTTCCACTTCATTGCGGGGTTCGCGCCGGAATCGATCACGCCGGCGCCCGACATCGAGGCCTATCTGAACTTCGTGATGACGATGTTCATTGCCTTCGGCGTGACCTTCGAGGTTCCGGTGGCGGTGGTGCTGCTGGCCAGCACCGGGGTGGTGAGCGTTCAGAAGCTGCGCGAAATCCGCGGCTACGTGGTTGTGGGGGCGTTCATCATTGCAGCCGTGGTGACGCCGCCTGATGTCCTCAGTCAGTTCATGCTGGCGGTGCCGTTGTGCCTGCTTTACGAGGTGGGCATTCTGCTGGCGGCATCGATGGCGCGCAAGCGGGCGGAATCTTCCGACGAGTCCACTGAAGGCAGCGAAGAGCGTAGTCCGGAAGTCCGGAATGATGTCTGAGTGTGTTGTATGTCGGGTTCTTGAGGGGTCGGGCTGATTGCGCGTGGCTGTGGTCTGGGTTCTTGAGGGCGCGGTCAGAGCATGGGCGCCACGGCTCCCCTCGCCGGCCCTTCGTGCTCCCCTCCCCCCCGCCACCCGTCGCGACCGCTCAAGAACTCGCACTGGAACGCCCTACTCAAGAACCCGCAGCACCCCAAACAGCGATCCCCAACTCAACGGCGCCGATTCCCCGAAGGCCGCTCGCCCACCACCACCTTCACCTGCTGCTGCCGGCCATCCCGCAGCACCGTCAGCGTCACCGACGCGCCCGGCTTGAGCGGAGCGATGGCGTTCAGAAAATCGATGGAATCCCGCAGCGCCGCATCGCCCATGGCCAGCACGATATCGCCCACCCGCAGGCCGGCCTTCTGCGCCGGACTGCCACGCAGCACACTGGCCACGATCGCCCCTTCCTGCCGCTTCAGCCCGAAAGCCCGCATGAGTTCCGGCGTGATGTCCTGCGGCTCGATCCCCAGCCAGCCGCGCGTCACCTTTCCGGACCTGATGATTTCTTCGAGTATGGTTTCCGCGCTGCGCGCCGGAATGGCAAAGCCGATGCCCAGCGAACCGCCCGTCTCCGAATAGATGGCGGTATTGATGCCCACCAGCCTCCCCCCCGCGTCCACCAGCGCCCCGCCCGAATTGCCGGGATTGATCGCCGCATCGGTCTGAATGAAGTTTTCGTAGATATTGATGCCCAGCCGATTGCGGCCCAGCGCCGACACGATGCCCAGCGTGGTCGTCTGCCCCACGCCGAACGGATTGCCTATGGCCAGAACCACATCCCCCACCCGCAGACGCTCGCTCTGATCGAAATCGATGGCCTGAAGCTTGGGCAGGCCGATCTTCAGCACCGCAAGATCGGTTTCGGGGTCGGCCCCAACCACCCGGGCATCCGCCTCGCGGCCATCGCTCAAAGCGACCCGGATGGAATCGGCCGCCTCGACCACATGATAATTCGTCAGAATATAACCATCGCCGCGCACGATCACGCCCGAACCAAGACTGCCGGACTGGCGCCGCTGGCTGAAGCCGGGCATGCCGCGGAACAGCCGGTTGAGCTCGGGGTCGGACGGCAGGGGAATGAGAGGCACGTCCACCACTTTGGTGGTATAGATGTTCACCACCGCCGGCGTCGCCCGGGCAACCGCATCGGCATAAGACCCCGGCGAGACAGGCGGCGCCGGCATCGCGACCGGCGCGCCTGCGGCGGCGGGGGCACCGTCCGCCACGGGCGGTCGCAGATCGTTGCGCAGCCAGTCTGGCCGCAATGTCGTGACGATGAATAGAATACCCAGGCATATCGTCACGGTCTGGGCAAAGACCAACCACAAACGATGCATAGACCCCTGAGGAAAAAATGATGAACCAGGTTTCCACGCGGCGGCTCGCCGAATGGCTCGATGGCGCCCTGCAGACGCCGCGCTTCAAAGACTACTGCCCCAACGGCCTGCAGGTCGAAGGCAGGGACACGATACGACATATTATTACCGGTGTGACCGCCTCGCAGGCGCTGCTTGATGTTGCTGTGCAACAGGATGCCGACGCCATCCTGGTGCACCACGGCTGGTTCTGGAAGAACGAAAGCCCGGTGCTGCGCGGCTCCCGGCGCCGGCGCATCGCAACGGCATTGCAGCACGGCCTGAACGTCTTCGGCTTCCATCTGCCGCTCGATGCCCATCCCGTATGGGGCAACAATGCCCAGCTGGGCCAGCGCCTGGGCTTCGAGCCCGACCGCGATGCCGACGGCGTGCCGCTCACCTTCGGGCCCGGCGACCTGATCTGGCGCGGCCGCTGCCGGCCCTGCACACTGCAGGAATTGGGGCGGCACGTGGGCGATGTTCTCGGCCGGCCGGCGCTCACGCTGGGCGACCCGCACAAGCCGGTCGCCACCGTGGCCTGGTGCACCGGCGGCGCGCAGAACATGATGGACGCTGCGATCGAAAGCGGCATGGACGTTTACATCAGCGGGGAAGCGTCGGAACAGAACTTCCACATGGCCAATGAAACCGGCACCGGCTATATCGCGGCCGGCCACCATGCCACCGAACGCTATGGGGTCCAGGCGCTTGGCCAGGCCATTGCCGACGAATTCGGCATCAAGGTGGAATTCGTCGACCTGGACAACCCTGTGTGAGCGATGGACGGCGCCGCCACGGGCGCGCCGCCGCTACATTTCATTGCCTTTTCAGCAAGTCACGGATTTCACGCAACAGGGCGACATCTTCGGGCGTCGGGGCCGGCGCTTCGACAGCCGCCGCCTCTGCTTCGCGCTGGACGCTGCGGCGCGCGGCATTCACCGCCTTCACCAGGCAGAAGACCACGAAGGCCAGCAGCAGGAAATTGATCAGAATGGTAAGGAAGTTGCCCCAGGACAACACAACGGCGCCCGCGGCGCTCAAAGCTTCGTAGGTATGCGCGCCCGTATAGCCTTCCGGCAGGCGCAATACCCAGAACTGGTTGGTGAAATCGACTTCGCCCCCTACGATGAAGGCGACCAGCGGCATGATGATGTCCGCCACAAGGGAATCGATGATCTTGCTGAACGCCGCGCCGATGATGACACCGACGGCCAGATCGATCATGTTGCCCTTCACCGCGAATTCTCTGAATTCGCTCAAAAAGCCTCGTACTTTGCTCACCTGTAGCTCCCTTTGCAATTTCACCCGATATCAGGCAGACGCTATAATACGCGGTTGATACGTAAGTAGACAGCAACAAATGCGAACGGTATGCCCGGAGTCCGGGCATGAACAAGGATACTAGAATGAGTCAGATTACGACACAGCTCGATGATTCCGGCATGGTTGACCCCAACCAACCGGCCGATCCGTCCCGGCGTACGTGGGTGGGTGTGGCCTGTGCGTTTGGCGGCGTAGCGGGCGCCGCGACTGCTGTTCCCTTCGTAGGTTCGTTTGCTCCGTCCGAGCGCGCCCGCGCCGCCGGCGCCCCCGTCGAAGTCGACATCTCGACCTTGTCGCCCGGCCAGATGACCACGGTCGAATGGCGCGGCAAGCCGGTCTGGGTCCTGCGTCGCACCGAAGCACAGCTGGCCGCGCTGCCCAAGCTCGACCCCATGCTGGCCGACCCGCACTCCGACCGTCCTGGCTACACGCCCCCCTTCGCCAAGAACGAATACCGTTCGCGCAACCCTGAATACTTCGTTGCGGTGGGCATCTGCACCCACCTGGGCTGTTCACCCACGCCCAACCTGGCGGCCGGCCCCGGCCCCGGCCTGCCGTCCGACTGGCAAGGCGGCTTCTTCTGCCCCTGCCACGGCTCCGCATTCGACCTGGCCGGCCGCGTGTACGCAAACGTACCGGCACCCGACAACCTCGAGGTCCCGCCTTACGAGTTTTCCGCCGACGGCAGCCGCATCACTGTTGGTGTCGACGAAAACAACCCGGCCTGAAGCCATAGCGGGGCGCCCGGCGCGCCCTTCGCACTGAATCCATAAATACGCCACGTATAGTTATAAAAGGAGCCGTTTCATGGCTGGCGAAAAAACCGTCGAAACGACAGGACTCTTGGGCTGGATCGACAGGCGCTTCCCCCTGACATCCCTCTTCAAAGAGCACATGTCGGAATACTACGCGCCCAAGAATTTCAATTTCTGGTACTTCTTTGGCTCCCTGGCCCTCCTGGTGCTCGTCATCCAGGTCGTCACCGGCATCTTCCTGGTGATGAACTACAAGCCCGACGCCAAGCTGGCATTCGACTCCGTCGAATACATCATGCGCGAAGTGCCCTGGGGCTGGCTGATCCGCTACATGCACTCCACCGGCGCCTCCATGTTCTTCGTGGTGGTCTATCTGCACATGCTGCGCGGCCTGTTCTACGGCTCCTACCGCAAACCGCGCGAACTGGTGTGGATCTTCGGTGTCGCGATCTTCCTCTGTCTCATGGCCGAAGCCTTCATGGGCTACCTGCTGCCCTGGGGCCAGATGTCCTACTGGGGCGCCCAGGTGATCGTCAACCTGTTCTCCGCCATTCCCTTCATCGGCCCTGAACTGGCCATCTGGATCCGCGGCGACTACGTCGTCTCCGACGCCACCCTGAACCGCTTCTTCGCCCTGCACGTCATCGCCGTGCCGCTGGTGCTGATCGGCCTGGTCGTGGCCCACATCATCGCCCTGCACGAAGTGGGTTCCAACAACCCCGACGGCGTCGAAATCAAAGAAGGCCCCAAAGATGCCAAGGGCCATCCCGTCGACGGCATCCCCTTCCATCCCTACTACTCGGTGCACGACATCGTGGGCGTGGCGGGCTTCCTGATCGTGTTCGCGGCCATCGTGTTCTTCGCGCCTGAAATGGGCGGCTACTTCCTGGAGTTCAACAACTTCATCCCGGCCGACCCGCTCAAGACCCCGCCGCACATTGCTCCGGTGTGGTACTTCACGCCGTTCTATTCCATGCTGCGCGCCACCACTGCCGACTTCACATGGGTACTGGCTGGCGCATCGCTGCTGGCGGGCATCATTCTCTTCGCCAACGGCAAGCTCAAGGGCGTATGGCGCCTGGCCATCCCCGCCGCCCTGATCATCCTGGCGATCCTGTTCCGCACCATCGACGCCAAATTCTGGGGTGTGGTCGTGATGGGCGGTTCGGTGGTCCTGCTCGGCTTCCTGCCCTGGCTCGACTCATCGCCCGTGAAATCCATCCGTTACCGTCCAACCTGGCACAAATACCTGTACGCCGTCTTCATCGTGAACTTCCTGATCCTGGGCTACCTGGGCACGCAAGCGCCCAGCCCCGTGTTCAACCTGATGAGTCAGATCGGTACGGTGATCTACCTGGCATTCTTCTTCCTGATGCCTGTCTGGAGCCGTCTCGGTACGTTCAAGCAGGTGCCTGAACGCATCAATTTCAAAGCCCACTGAGGTCACCCATAGGTAACGGAACGATCATGATAAAAAAGCTGATAGGAACCATTGCTCTGTCGCTGACCTGCGCGGTCTCGTTCGCTGCGGAAAGTGGATACTCCCTGGAAAAGGCCCCCGAGCGCATCAATGACATGGCCGCCCTGCAGAACGGCGCCAAGCTCTTCGTCAATTACTGTCTGGGCTGCCACAGCGCCAACTCCATGCGGTACAACCGTCTGACGGACATCGGCCTGACCGACGAACAGATCAAGAGAAATCTGCTCTTCACCAGCGACAAGGTCGGCGACCTCATGCACATCGCCATGCGCCGGGAAGACGCCACCAAATGGTTCGGCGCCGCGCCGCCCGACCTCTCGGTCATTGCGCGCGCCAAGTCGATCAACCTGGGCCCCACCGGCGTCGATTACATCTACACCTTCCTGCGCACCTACCACCGCGATACCTCGCGTCCGGTGGGCTGGGACAACATGGTGTTCCCGAGCGTGGGCATGCCCAACGTCCTGTGGCAGCTGCAAGGCGAACGCGGCATGGAACGCACCGTCATCGCCCAGGCCGAGCAGGCCGATGGCAGCCTGCAATGGCAGCGCACCGTATCCAAGTACGACGCCCAGGGCTTCTCCGAAATCACGACCGAAGCGCTGCAGGGCTACACCGGCAGCGCGTCCGACAAGGTGAGATTCATACCCGCCGACGCCAAGGCTTCCGCCAATTTCGACAACCAGGTGGCGGATCTCGCCAACTTCCTGGGCTGGATGGCCGAACCCGTCCAGCTTGAACGCAAGCGTCTGGGCGTCTGGGTTCTGCTGTTCCT
The DNA here is from genome assembly GCA_013416455.1 of Alcaligenaceae bacterium. Taxonomy (GTDB): domain Bacteria; phylum Pseudomonadota; class Gammaproteobacteria; order Burkholderiales; family Burkholderiaceae_B; genus Yanghanlia. The sequence continues at coordinate 562,377 of JACCES010000001.1, forward strand.
GTTCCTGTTCTTTGGCGTAGCATGGCGCTTGAACGCCGTCTACTGGAAGGACATCAAGTAAGTTCCGCAGGCTGATGCCACACCCGCCCCTTGCCGCATGCCCGGGGCGGGACAGCAGGCACAATTGGATGAGGCGTATTGACTTACGCCTTTTCCCTTTTCTGGAACGCCCAAAAGGCGTACCTTTGTTCTTACCTCTACGATTGGAAACCGCGACATGATGGTGCTCTATTCCGGAACGACTTGCCCGTTCTCCCAACGTTGCCGCTTTGTTCTGTTCGAGAAGGGCATGGATTTCGAGATCCGTGACATCGACCTGTACAACAAGCCTGAAGACATTGCCGTCATGAACCCGTACGGGCAGGTTCCCATCCTCGTGGAGCGCGATCTGGTGCTTTACGAGTCCAACATCATCAACGAATACATCGACGAGCGCTTCCCGCACCCGCAGCTCATGCCGGCCGACCCGGTCATGCGGGCGCGCACACGGCTCTTCCTGTACAACTTCGAGAAAGAGCTGTTCGTCCATGTTTCGGTGCTCGAAGAGCGCGGCAGCACCGACACCCGCGCGCAGGACACGGCCCGCCAGAGCATCCGCGACCGTCTGGCGCAGCTGGCGCCGGTGCTCATCAAGAACAAGTTCATGCTCGGCGAAGAATTCTCCATGCTGGACGTCGCCATCGCCCCCTTGCTGTGGCGTCTGGACCACTACGGCATCGAGCTTCCCAAGAACGCCGCCCCTCTTCAGAAGTACGCGGAACGCATCTTCTCGCGTCCCGCCTACATCGAAGCGCTGACGCCGTCCGAGAAGGTCATGCGCCGTTGAGCACCATCATGCAAGAATCGTCCACGAAACCCTACCTGATCCGGGCGCTGCATGAATGGTGCACCGACAACGGATACACACCGCATATCGTGGTCACCGTCGACGAGAACACGGCCGTGCCCCCCGCCCATGTGCATGAAGGCCAGATCACGCTCAATATCGGCACCCTGGCGACGAACCGCCTGGTGCTCGGCAACGAGTACATCGAGTTCCAGACGCGCTTCGGCGGCGTGACCGAACAGATCTACGTTCCCGTCGCCGCGGTATCGGCCATTTATGCCCGCGAAACCGGTGCGGGCATGGGTTTCGAAGTCGCCGCCTCTCGCCCCTACCCAGGGTCGGACACCGCCACCGGCGGCAACGAAGCCGCGCCCCCTTCCGAAGGCGGCAAGCCCGACGACACCCCGCCGCCGCCCAAACCACGGCTCACGGTGGTCAAGTAAGCGGCAAAAAAATCAGGTAGAATGTCGCTTCTTTCAGCCGGCTTAGCTCAGTTGGTAGAGCAGCGCACTTGTAATGCGAAGGTCAAGGGTTCGACTCCTTTAGCCGGCACCAATGGATTCAGGCATTTGCGCCACCTTTAACCGGGTGGCGTTTTGCTTTTCTGGTCTGTACCCTCCATGTACCCCTCGGCCTTCAATCTGGCCGGCATCTGTTCCCGAAGAGAACAACGGGGCGGGGCGTCTTCTGTGTTTTCTTGATGAACATGCTGGCGCTCCAGCGTATCGGTTTTCGCCTTGGACGACGGCACCCGCTTCTTGACCTCTTTCGATTTCCAGCTACTGCGGCAGGAAATCGAAATATTCTTGCGGGAAGGGTTCGTTTTCCAGAGTGAAGTGCCACCACTCCTTCGGGTAGGGCTTGAAGCCGTGCTTGAGCATCAGCGTTCGCAGCAGCAGGCGGTTGGCGCGCTGCTGCGCCGTGAGCTCGGGATGCTCGGGCCAGGACTCGACACCAAAGAAATCAAACGCCGACCCCATATCCAGTTGCTCGCCGGTGTCGAGCGCCGCCAGGGTCAGGTCGACCGTACTGCCGCGGCTGTGGCCCGAACGTTCCGCGATGTAGTCTTCCTTGAACAGATTGCGTTTGTCGACGTCCGGATAGAATTCGGCCTTGGTTCGGACATCGGCGGGATCCGCCGCCCATTTCACGAAATCGTCGACCGCGCGCTGGGGCCGGTAGGCATCGAAAACCAGCAGCCCCAGATTGAAAGGTTTCAGGTCGGCCTGCACCCTGGCCAGGGCGTTGGCCGCCGACGTGCTCAGTACCGGCCGGGCACTCTCGTAACCTGCGACCGGCCGCCCCACGAAGTTGTGGTTGCCCGCATAGCGCAAGTCGACCTTCAGGCCCGGAATGGCGTCGTCAATGTATGTAAAACCCGCAGGAAGAGCGGCATAAGCCTGAATCGACAGCATGCCGAGAGCCAGACCGGCAAGCAGGATCAGCCGGAACAGAATTCTTGACGCCATATGTGCAATATTCCCGATGTATTGTTAAGAATCGCGTATGCCCGGCAAGCTCAGGCGAACACGTCATCCAGCCAGTCGAACAGCACCGCATTCGACAACGGCAGGTTGCCGACTTGGCAATGCATGTCGGCGCCCTCTTCATGGCGGAAGACGCGTTCCGTCAGCGGGCCGGCAACCTTTTCCCTGAATAGTTGCGCCTGCTTCGCGGGAACCTCTCCTTCCGCTTCGCCCACCATGACAAGGCAGGGAATCCGGAGCTTCCCGAGATAGTCTCCGGTTTGAAAGGCATCGAGCATGGCCAGCCAATCGTGCAGTGATTCGGTGCCGAACCGGTAAAAGGCGATCTTCAGCAAGGCCCGCAAAGAGTCTGGGAGCTCGCTTCTTGGAATTTCAGGCAGCCATTCCAGGCGGAGTTCCGGTGGGTCAGCGACCATATTCTTTGGAAAGAAGCCCAGTTGATAGGCCTTGAGATCAATAATAGGGGAATTTGCCGCCAGCGCGCGTATGCGGGGCTCGAAGCACGCCGCCCGCGTCGCGAAATACCCCCCCAGGCTGATTCCGTATAAGCCAAGGCGCCGCATGTCGACCCCGGGTTGCGATGCCAGCCAGTCGACCACCGTTCGCATGGGTACTTCCCAGTCGGGGCGGAACTTCAGTTCCGGATGCAGGCGCGTCATGCCCGTTTGTCCCGGGCCATCCAGCACCAGCACGTTGTAGCCGCGCTCCAGCCCATCGCAGGCCACCTCGAAATACAGCTCTTCCCCGCTTCCATCGAAGCCGGTATTCACGATCAGCGTCTTGCGTGGCTCAAGGCTGGCGTCGGGCCTGAAAAAGTAAACAGGGATCCCGGCGTTCTCGTAAGGCAGTTCAAGGATTTCCACCGGCGTGGCAAGCAGTTTGGCCGCCTCGACGAAGGCGGCCCGTGACGCCAGGCCCCACTTCCTGTGCTCATCGGTGTAAGGGTCGCAGAAATATTCAGCCGCCCTGTAATACATGGAAGCCCGCAAGAGGTGTTTGCGGGCGCTGACTTTGTGCTCTTTCCGCAGGGCATCACGACCCAGCGCCTCCGTCGCTTGCGCAAGATCGGAATGCGCCAGCACCCAGGACTCCGCCGACACGCGCTCTGCATGCGCAGCCATGAGCTCTCGCGTATTGGCTGCCGCAAACAGCACTTCACCAATGGCGGCACCTCCGTAGTTGGCCACGCCCATCGCGCGCAGCAACTGGAACTCCATTTCCGGATCCTTGAACCCCTGGATTTTCAGGCGGCCGCGTTCGACTCCCCCGGCCCGCCCCGCCACGGCAAGCGGCTGCGTGTGCCCTTGATCATCCGGGCTTCCGGCCGCAGCGGGCGGGGCGAGCCGCCCCGTATCCTGGGCCGATGCCCGCAGTCCAAGCGACCATGTCGCTGTCCCCAGCGCGAACGCACTGAAGGCGCGGCGCCCGATATTTGCCTCGTCTCTTTCCATGATGCCCCCCGCATGATGATTGATGCGATCCAGTTGAGCGACGCTGACCAAGGTTCGGCCCCCTCCGTATCAGGGCTCCCCTGGCTGCGCGGCCCACTCAAGGCCGGCATTCTGCTTTGGGCGGCAGTTTCAATCCCTGGCCAGCGCCCGCTCCAAGAATTCCAGTCTGTCCTGCCCCCAGAACGGCTCGCCCTTGTATACATACCAGGGCGCACCGAACACCTGCCGTTCAATGGCCTGCTGGGTATATTGATCGTAAAGGCGGCGGGCCTCATCCCTGGCGGCGTACAAGGCCTGGCCGTCCAGCCGGCATTCGCCGGCGATTCCGATCAGGGTGCCGGGGTCGGAAGTATCCCGGTCTTCCGCCCACAGCGCGCGATAAATGGCGCCCAACAAACGCAAAGCCGCATCGTTGCCGGCAACATTGATCGCCGCGGCAACCATCAGGGCAGCCTGCTCATCGTCGGATACAGGGAAATGCTTCGGATGAATGTTCAAAGGCACCCCGAGGTGCTCCGACCAGCGACGCAGCTCGACCAGGCGATAAGCCTGCCGTTGCGGCGCCCGCTGCTTCAATGGCAGACCGCCTGAAATCGGGAAAATCGCCGCGCCCAGCGCGAACGGGCGAGGCTCCACCTGCGCGCCATGCCGGGCAGCCAGTTGCAGCAACCGTTCATGCCCCATGTACGCCCAGGGCGATGACGGCGAAAAATAGTATTCGATAGCTTTCATTGTGCATGTCTCCAGGGGAAATCCTTCGGCGGGGAATTTCTTCAGCCATATTCCCCACTGTATCTGAATTCCGCACTGTATCTGAAAACATGATGAAAAACGTCCGGACAAGATCCGCGGCGGCGAAGCCCGGCTGACGGGATGCCTCGCAGAACCCAGGCATGTTCCCGGCGGCCCGCTCCGCCCGCGCGCCGCGCGTCCTTCGGCCCCTGGCCTAAACTTCCGCCCCGATATGCCGTCAATTGGCATTGACACGTCTGCGCGCAAACCGCCTTGCTCATAACGAAGCCTGGCGAGGCAATATGCAGAACCACGGCCTGACGCCCCCACAATGGGGGACGCTCCCAAATTGTGGCGTGGAAATCCGAAGCGGGAAGCTCGGCAAGGCTGGGCGGAGGCATTCATCATGAAAATCGAACAGTTCAGCGTCAGCATGGCGAGCCAGCATACCTACGCTAGACAAGTCAGCAGCACGGAAACCCTGCGCGCCTGGATAGGCGATCAGCGCCCCGACTTCGAAGCGATGGGCGGCAACGGCCAAGATGCCCCGGCATCCGCCAAAGTGGCCATTTCCGATGCGGCCCGGCAGGCGGTGGCCGCCGCCGCGCAAGATGAAGCCGCCATGAAGCAGAAAGACGGCTCGGGGCAGGTGAACGACGTCAATGCCCTGGGCGATGAAACGGTAAATGACCCCAAACTCGACTTGCTGATAAGAATAGTCGAGGCGCTTACCGGCAGGAAGGTCAAGGTCCTGGACGCCGGCGACTTCGGCAGCCTGGCTTCCGTCGATACCAGGCTGGCCAGAGCCGGTTCAGGCCCTGAAAACGTCCAGAACCCGCCCGCGGGCTGGGGCATAGAGTACGACTATCACGAAGAAATACACGAACTCGAACAGACATCATTTACGGCCCGGGGCGAAATCCTCACGGCGGACGGCAAGCGCCTGCAGTTCGATCTTACGCTGCAGATGAGCCGCGAATACCGCCGGGAAAGCTCTATCTCGTTTCAAGCGGGCGATGCCGTGCGCAAAGATCCGCTGGTGATCAACTTCGGGGGCAATGCCGCCGAACTGAGCGGCCGGAAATTCGACTTTGATATCGACGCAGACGGCCAGACCGACCGAATTTCATTCGTGGGTTCCGCCAGCGGTTTTCTCGCGCTGGACAGAAACGGCAATGGCGTCATCGATGACGGCCACGAACTGTTTGGCGCCAGAACCGGTAACGGTTTTGCCGAACTTGCCGCCTACGACACGGACAACAATGGCTGGATAGACGAGAACGACAGCATTTTTGCCGAATTGCGCATCTGGACCAAGGACAGCAATGGCGACGACCATCTGAGCACGCTTGCCGAGCGCAACATAGGCGCGCTCTACCTCGGCCAGGCATTCACGCCCTTCGATCTGAAAGACAGCCAGAACCGGCAGCATGGCCAGGTACTCAGCAGCGGCGTATATCTGTCGGAAACCGGCGGGGCGGGCACCATCCAGCAACTGGACCTGTTCGTCTGAGCAGGGTGCCTGGCGAATCGGAGCGGCATACAAGCCGCGACGTGAAGAAGCTCCCCCCAGGGCCTGAATTCTTCACGGTCCAGACAGCCTGCGTTGCATATCCGTAACAACAGCTTGGTGATGGCGGCCGGCTACTGCCCATTCAGAGCCGCCTATTTACGGTGCCAGACTATCCGCAGTATTGTCCACCACCACACCTCCCGCATTCAGGCCAGCCATGACGACGCCCAGCATGTTCATTCCGTCGGATCCCCTGTTCCCGCTTCAGTGGCATCTGCTCAATCAAGGCCAGCTGCCCGGCACCGCCGCCGGCTACGACATCAACGTCGTGCCGGTCTGGCCGGACTACACGGGCCGGGGCGTCATAGTCGGCATCATCGACGACGGCATGGACGAAAGCCATCCCGATCTCGTCTCGAACTATCGGCAGGACCTGGCCTGGGATATCTCTCTGGACCAGCCTGGCAGCTCGGCGCGCCATCCGACGGATGGGCATGGGGTGGCGGTCGCGGGGCTGATCGCCGCCGCCGTCGACAACGGCATCGGGGGCGCGGGGGTGGCCTGGGGCTCGGAATTCACAATGTACCGTCTGAACATGCACGATACGACCCTCGACAAGCTGCTGGAGCAGTTCCGCCTCGCGGCCGAGAAAACGGTGGCCCACGGCATCGACATCTCGTCGAACAGCTGGGGGCCGGGAATCGCCGGCATGAACCATGAGTTCCTGTCCGGCTTTCACGCCGTTGGCCGCTACATGGTCGAATCGGGGCGCGAAGGGCTGGGCGTGGTGACGCTGTCCTCGGGCGGCAATTACCGGGCGGAAGGGATGAACTCGAATTACGATCCCATGGACAACTCGCCCTGGGTTATCGTCGTGGCGGCCAGCGATCAACAGGGCGGCGTCGCATCCTATTCGACGCCGGGCGCCTCCATCCTGATCACCGCTCCGGGCTCGGACCCTGATTCCATGGTCACGACGGACCGTCAAAGCACGGATGGCTACAACACAGCCCCCGGCGTGGCAGGCGACTACACGTACCATTTCAACGGCACCTCGGCGGCCACTCCGATAGCCGCGGGCGTCGTCGCCCTGATGCTGGAAGCCAACGCCGGCCTGGGCTACCGCGACGTACAGGAAATCCTGGCCTACTCGGCCAAACGGGCGACATTCCTCGACCGGGAATACGACCACGCCTACAACGGCGCCCGCGACTGGAATGGCGGGGCGCTGCTCGCCAGCCATGATTTCGGCTACGGCCACATCGACGCCCACGCGGCCGTACGGCTGGCGGAAAGCTGGATGAAGCTGGGCACCGCTTCCAATCTGATCCTGGAACAAGGGCTGGTCGCTCAACCCTCCCTGGCCGCGGGCGCCGGCCAGCAGGTGACGGCCACCGCCCGCTTCGCGCCGGATTACCGCGTCGAGCAGATGGCGGTGACCATCAATGTCGAAACGGACGCGCTGGACGGCATCATCCTGGAACTGACCTCGCCGGCAGGCACGGTCAGCCGGCTCATGACCACGATGCCGGACGACGATGACGAAGATGACGATGATGACGACAGCGGCACGCTGCACTACACCCTCAATACCGTGCTGAACTGGGGCGAGAGCCTGGCCGGGGAATGGACCCTGACGCTCGCCAACACCGGCGAGGGCACGATACACGTCGGGGACTGGTCCATACTCGCATACGCGGCCGGCAACGCCAGCGGCGGCACACAGATATTCACCGACGAGTTCACCCGCTTTACGAACGAACAGCCCGGCCGCGGCATGCTGGACGCGGTCAACGGCAGCACCTTGAACGCCGCCGCCGTCACAAGCGACGTCGGCTTCGACCTGAGCGGCGGGGCATCCCGCATCGGCGGCACAGACGTCACCCTGGCCGACGCCGGCGGTTTCCGCCATCTGATATCGGGCGACGGCAACGACATCCTCATCGGCAATGGCGCCAGCAATATCCTGATGGCGGGACGCGGCGACAATCATCTGGACGGTGGAGGCGGGCTGGACGTCGTTCGCCTGATCGGCGATTTCGCGAACTACGAGATCGAACGATTCGAAGACAGGGTATCCGTGCGCGGCAACGGGCTGGCCGAGGGGAGTGTCGACACGCTATACAACGTCGAACTGCTGCATTTCGCCGACCGCGTGGTGCTGGCGCACATCCCCGTCGACATGCAGCCGAACGTGTTCGATGAAGCCTCCTATCTGGCGCAGAACCCCGATGTCGAGGCCGCCGTCCTCGCGTTGCAGATCACCAGCGGTTTCGATCATTACATGCGATGGGGCGAAGCGGAAGGCCGGAATCCCAATGCGCTGTTCGACGCGCAATGGTATCTGGCGGCCAACCCGGACGTGGCGCAGGCCATCCACAACGAAACGATGTTCAGCGCCTACCAGCATTATCGGGCCATGGGCTGGAAAGAGGGTCGGAACCCCTCGGCCTGGATGGACGCCGCGGCCTATCTGGCCGGCAACCCCGACGTCGCCGCCGCCCAGGTGAACCCCCTGCAGCATTATCTGGAATACGGAATCTACGAAGACCGCATTATTTCGGCCCTGGGCGTGGAAATGTGGGCGTGATGCGGGGCGGGCGGCGACGCGCGCTCGGCATCAGGCAGAAGCGGCGGCAAGATTGCGCGATTGCTGAATTTCACTGTAAACCCCAGGCGAGAGCAGCTCTATGAGCTTCAAGGCATGCCGGCTGGGGGCCGCTCCCCGACGAATGGTCACATAAGCCATGTTCTCGTGAAACAGATGGGCCGCGTCTATGGCGCGCAGGCCTTTGTCATATTCGGGGTTGAAAGCAGTATTGCTGACGATGCCTACCCCAAGGCCGGACAGCACATAGGTTTTGACTATTTCGGTGTCCGTGGCGCTAAGCGCCACGTTCACGCGCAAGCCCGCAGCGTGAAAGGCATCCGCAATGCGCGCCCTCGCCGGGAATACGCCATCGTAGGTGATCAGGGGATATTTCACGATATCCGTCAAGGCGATCTTTTTCACCTTCAGCAGAGGATGGCCCGGCCGGGTTATGACGACGCGGCGCATAGGATAGCAAGGGAAAAAATCCAGGGCTGCGTGATTCAACTCGTAGACGGTCGAAATAGAGAAATCGATCTCCCCGGACTCTACCCATTCAAGGACCTGTTGATGCACGCCCTGCCGTATACGCAGCATGACCTTTGGGTAGAGTTCGACGAACTTTCCAATGGCTTCCGGAAGATAGTAGCGGGCATGGGTGTTTCCGGTGCCCACGGTCAGGACGCCCGTCGCCCCCGCCGCCAGTTCGCGCGCCACCGTGTCGAGATCCTCCACCGCATCCAGCGCTCTGGCCACGATGGGCATCAATAGCTTGCTCTGCTCGGTCAAACCCGTGAATCGACCTTTGTCGCGCAGCAACAGCGGCACCCCCAGATGGTCCTCGAGCAGATGCAACTGACGCGTCAGTGCGGGCTGGGAAAGATTCAGGCTTTGCGCCGCCCGTGTCAGATTGAGCTCCTGACGCAGTATCTCTCTTATTCCTTTCAATTGTTGCAGGTTCATCGTCCCCATCCTGGAAGGCTGAATGCGAAATTCCATAGAAAAAGCTGATTGATTAATCCGACTATATCATTGGACTTGATGGGATGACATCTCTACCATCGCTTTCATATCCCCGGTCGCCAATGTCCGGACACTTTCCGGACGACGCTGGCGGATTCGAATCTTTTTTATAGGAAAGCAATGATGAGCAAGCAGTCTTTTGCGGAATTCGCCGGCATCACCCTGCACCAGCGCGAAACGAAGCCACGGCATGCGGGAGTCAGCATGATTATCGATACGGGCTACTCGCTGCCGGTGGTGTCGGGCGTACTGGAACAATTCGGACACCTGGTGGATATCGTCAAACTGACGGAGCTTCATCTGACTGCGCCACTGGATGTCATCCGCGCCAAGATCGACCTATACAGAAAGGCGGGCGTGTCCGTCCAGCCTGGCGGGATCGTCGTGGAGATTGCGCGCCTGCAAGGCAAAGAACTGCAGGTTCTGAAAAGTCTGAAGCAAATGGGTTTCGATGCCATCGAGGTTTCCAGCAGTTCGACGACACAGCGCGAACGCGATGCAGAGGCCCGCTTCGTCAATAACGTGAAGAACGCCGGCTTCACGGTGTACGGGGAAGTTGGCAAGAAGTTCCCTCAGGACGATAAGACACGGCGCTCGGACACTGAACTGGACATCGACGAAACCATCGCCCAGATCGAGACCTTGCTGGAGGGAGGGGCACAGAAGGTCTATTGGGAAGGTCACGTACTTCGCCGCATCATGGGCGATAACGCATCCGACATCCTAGCCCGATACCCGCTGGCGACGCAGCAGGTGAAAAAAGTGGTGGACGCCATAGGGCAGGACAAGCTGATCTTCGAAGTGTCCAGCATGATCCCCTATATCCATCGACGGGCCCAACAATTCTGGATGGTGCGAAATTTCGGGCCCGACGTGAACATCGGCAACATCCGCCTGGACGAAGTCCAGTTCATGGAACACATACGTTTGGGGACTTGGCCGGTCTTCGGCTTCGGATCGATAGGCGACCACCCCTATATGCATTCCCTCGAGGTCAATGCAGGAGTGGCGACACCCACGTGGTGGACGGATATACCAATATCAGCCTAGGGCCGGTCCCACGCGGCCCCGGGGAAAAAGAGAAATTCCAATGACAGGAGACAAATCATGCAGCGAACCATTCCATACTTGGCTGCGGGATTAACCGGGCTGGCGCTTGTATTTTCCGCCAGCGCGCATGCCGCCGACAACTACCCGACCCAGCCCATTCGCATCGTCGTGCCCACTACCGCGGGTGGCGCCGCGGACATCATGACGCGCAAGATTGCCAAGAAACTATCCGAATCGATGAACGTCGCCGTAGTCATCGAGAACAAGCCAGGGGCAGGCAACACGATCGGCAGCAACTATGTAGCGCATTCGCCTCCGGACGGATACACCCTGCTGATGACATACACCGATCACGTTTTCAATCCCTATATGTACGCGTCATTGCCTTATGACACCCGCAAGGGCTTCGAACCCGTCACATTCGTGGGGGAAGTACCCATGGTCCTGGTGGTGAACCCCAAGGTAAAAGTCACAACCATCCACGAACTGACCGAGCTGGCCAAAGCCGAACCCGGCAAGCTGAACTACGCCTCCGCCGGCAACGGAACGTCACTGCATCTGGCAGCCGTGCTGTTCACATCCATGGCGGATATCGACGTCATGCACATTCCGTACAAAGGAACATCGCCAGGGTTGGTCGACCTGCTGGGCGGACGGGTGCAGTTCATGTTTCCAACGCTCGTATCGATAGACTCGTCGCTGAAGGACGGAACTGTCCGCGCCCTGGCGGTGACCAGCGCAAAGCGCGTGCCCGGCAACCCGGATTTGCCGACGATATCCGAAACGCCGGGGCTGGAGGGATACGAGGCAAGCATCTGGTACGCCGTGCTCGCGCCAGCCGGGACTCCAAAAGACATCATCGCCAAACTGAACAGTGAATTCCACAAGGCGCTTGGCTCTCCGGATCTGAAGTCGGAGCTTGAAGGACAGGGCTTCTCGGTCGCACCCGGAACACCCGAGGAACTCGCGGAAAAAATCGACCTCGAACTCGATCGGTGGGGGAAGGTGATCAGAGAAAACAATATCAGCCTGAACTAGACCCATCGACACTATTCAAGGATGCACGAAGGCATGGACAAGACGCTCACCCAATCTCTGGCCGAATTCATCATCGGGCTGGACGCCCGGGACGTTCCTGCGCAAGGCATAGAACACGCACGCACCGCCATCATAGACAGTGTCGGCTGCACTCTTGCAGGCTTGAATGAGCCTGCGGCAAAGCTCACCGCCGATTGGGGCGGGAGAGAAGGCGCGGCACCGCGGGCGACCGTACTGGGGCGGGGCTATATGAGTTCGCCGGGCATCGCGGCGCTCATCAATGGGACGGCCAGCCACGCTCTCGACTACGACGACGTGAGCCCTCCGATGATAGGGCATCCCAGCGCCCCGCTGGTTCCCGCGCTGCTGGCCGCGGGCGAAGCCGCACACGCTTCCGGGCTGAAGGTACTGGCGGCATATGTAGTGGGGCTGGATGTCTCGGCGCGCATAGGCCGTCTGATGAACCCCGCGCACTACGCCCATGGGTGGCATGCGACGAGCACCCTGGGCGCACTGGCCGCCGCCGCCGGCGCGTCGCGCTTGCTGGGGCTGAACGAAGAACAAATCCGCCATGCGCTGGGAATTGCCGCATCAGGCGCAGCCGGCATACGCAAGAACTTCGGTTCCATGGTGAAGCCCCTGCATGCCGGCCAGGCCGCGCGTTGCGGCATAGAGGCGGCATTTCTGGCACGCAGCGGTTTCGATGCCGACCCTTACATCCTGGATGGCCAGCATGGCTTTCTGGACGTATTCCGCGGCCAGGCGGCTAACGCACCGGACGCCTCGTCCATTCGATTTTCGGCGGATCAACCTTTGGAAATCATTGAAAGCGGCGTAGGTATCAAACAGTATGCGTGCTGCGGATGCGTGCATACCGCGCTGGACGTTGTTCGCGCACTGATGCAAAAACACGGCTTCACCGGCCAAGAGGTCGAAGAAGTGAACTGTGGGGTCAACGCCCTGGCTCCTCAGGTCCTCATCCATCACAACGCGCAAACCGGGCTGCAAGGGAAGTTCAGTATGGAATACAGCGTCGCCGTGACCCTATTGGACGGACATGCGGGGCCTCGTCAGTTTGAAGACTCTCGAGTCCTGCTACCCGATGTCCAAGAGCTCCAGAAACGCATCCATATGCATACGGACCCGGCACTCCCCATCAATCATGGCGTCTTTCCCTCGAAGGTCACCGTCACGCTGAAAAATGGCGCGCAGTGGTCGGGGGAGGCACACAAAGCGATCGGCATGCATCCCAGCCTTCCCTTGTCCGACCAGGACATCGATACAAAATTCCTGGGCTGCGCCACTTACGCCCTGGATGCTCAAACCGCTGAAGAAGCGTTGAAATCGTTGCGCGGCCTGGAGCATATGCCCGACCTGAGCACCGTAATGCCCTTGTTGGCAGGCAGGAGCGCCGTCCAATGAACGATACATCTCGCCCACTTGCGGGGCGCGTCGCGCTGGTGACCGGCTCGGGGCGCAACGTCGGCGCTGCCATTGCCATGCACTTGTCCCGGGCCGGAGCCGCGGTGGCAGTGAACGGCCACCGAGACACGGAGGCTCTGCAGAGAATAGAGGACCGCTTGCGAGAGCGGGGCGGCCAGGCATGCGTAGCGATTGGCAATGTCGGCAAGTCAGCCGAAGTGGACCGCATGGTGCGTCACATCGAAGAAACACTGGGCTCGATAGACATTGTCGTCTCCAACGCCGCCATACGCCCCATGCACGCCTTGCTGGACATCACGGATGAAGACTGGAATCGCGTCATCGCAACGAATCTGAGTGCGTCATTCTTTCTCGCCCGACGCACCCTGCCCGGCATGCTGCGGAATAAATGGGGGCGCTTCATCCATATCTCGGGCCTGGACGGCTTTACCGGGCACATGCCCCTGCGCGCCCACAATGTGGCATGCAAGGCTGGAGTCGTCGCTCTGGCAAAAGCCATCGCACGCGAATTCGGCGGGCAAGGGATCACCGCTAACACTGTTGCCCCCGGTGCCATCGACACCGAGCGTGACTGGTCTCAATACGCTCATTTCGATATCGACGAGGTGTTGAAGGACATACCGGTATCCCGGCTGGGCACCGTCGACGATGTTGCCCAGGCTTGCGTTTATCTAAGCACGGATGCTGCCAGCTTCGTATCCGGCCAGACCATCCATGTGAACGGCGGCCAGTACATGTTCTGACCGGCGGAACAAACGGCCGGCTCCCCAAGCCATGGCGACCCCGCATGCCGCCCCGGCCTACCCCGTCCCCCGCACGACCAATTTCGGCTGGAAACTGACGTCCTGCGCGTCGTCGCCGGCGGCGCCCGGTTGCCTGTCGTTCACACTGAGCTGGCGCAGCAGCAATGATGCGCCGGTGGCGGCCATATCCTGTACCGGCAGGCTGACACAGGTGATGCCGGGGCCCCACAGCCTGAACCAGGGGGGGTCGTGATAACCCACCAGGGCCAGCTGTTCCGGCACGCGCACGTGCCGTTCCTGGATGGCGGCCAGCGCCCCCAGCGTCAGCTGCGAACTGGCCAGCACGACGCCGGTGGGGGGCTGTGGCAGATCGAGCAGCCGGGACATGGCAGCGTGGCCGAATTCAGGCCTGGGAGTGCCTTGCTGTATCAAGGATTCATCCACCGGGATGCCGCCCTGCGACATGGCCTCGCGGTAGCCCGCTTCACGCGCCTTGCCGGTGCTCAGGCTGCTGAAGCCGGCGATGAGCGCGATCCGCGCATGGCCTTGTTCAATCAGGCGCTGGGTGGCCAGCGCGATACCCGCGCGCTCGTCCACCTTGACGGCGGCGGTATGCAGCTTCGGATGCTGACGCAGCAGCTGAATGGCCGGAATCGACGACAGCAGGTCGATCGATTCCTTGCGCATGTTCGCCGTGGGCGCGATGATCACGCCCGCCACCCGCGCTTCCCGCAAGCTCTGCACGTGCTTGAGCTCTATGCCGGGATCGTCTTCCGAAGTGGCCAGCACGAGCTTGTAGCTATGCGCCAGAAAAGCGGCCGCCAGGGTTGCCATGGTGGCGCTGTAGAAATCGTTCTGGACGTCCGGGAAAATGACGCCGATGAGCTCGCTGCGGGTCCGGCGCAGCATGCGGGCGCCGGAATTGGGTATGTAGCCCAGTTCGAGCGCCGCCTGCTTGACACGCTCGCGCGTCCTGGCCTGCACGGAAGGCATGTCGCGCAAGGCGCGGGACACCGTGGGATGGGACAGCCCGAGGTGTTCCGCGATGTCCTTGATCGTGATGTCGCTTCCGCGCTTTATTGACATATTGCAGGAACTTCTCGGCCGGATGGCGATGAATGCCGCAATGACTTGGCCGCTCATTTTACGGCATGTGACCACGCGCCCGCGCGCACGCCCCCTTCAGCGGCGACGCCGCGCCTTCCGCCGGTTTCCCGGGTTCATCCGGCCAGTGCGCCGCCCCACACCTGCGCAATTTCGGCAAGCGTGGCCGGTGGACGCAGGATCATGGGACGCGCCACATGGCGCACCGCATCCCGATCGGATTCCCGCGTCAGGTATTCAACGGTGGATTTGCCATCGACACGCGCCAGGAACAGGGCGGGCAACAGCTTTGCCGCCCGCCGTTCGAGCGCCTGCGGAGCCTCCCAGTCGACCTGCTGAAGATAGGCCTGCCTGAATGCCATGAAGGCTTGCAGATAGTCGTGCCGCTTGTCCCGGCGCACCAGGCATTTCAGCAGAAGGTGATTGAGGCAGAAGGCCACATCGAAGGCGGGATCGCCGAACCAGGCGCATTCGGCGTCGAGAAAAACGGGAGACTCGGGCCCGACGAGGATGTTCTTCGGACTGATGTCGCCATGCACCAGGGCAAGATGCGTATTGAGGGTAGTGTCCGCCAGATCATGCAAGACGGAAGATAGATCCGGATGCGCCTGCGCCGTCGCGATCAGGTAGGGCTCCAGGCGTATCTGATGGAAGATGTCATCGTTCTGGAAGCATTCCGCAATGGCGGGGTCACGGGTCGACGCCGAATGCAGCGTACCCAGCAGCGCCGCCACCGCGGGGGCGACGCGTTCGTCGACATGGCCCGCCAGCAACTGGCTTTTCCACACCGGATGCGTGCCGCCGTCCAGGTATTCCATTGCAAATGCGCCGAGCTCCGGATCATGGGCGATGGGCTCGGGCACGGCCCGGGGCGCATGGGCGGCCGCGAAATTCAGCCATGCCCATTCATAGGCATTGCGCGAGGTGGGCGCCTGCCAGTCCTGAGCCACCTTCAGGCGCGGCAGCGCGCACTTCACGCATAATGTCCGTTCAGGCAAGGCGACGCGCCAGATGTCGGACGATACGCCACCGGTCAGGGCTGTCCAGGCCGCCGGCGTGTCCCGGGCGGCCAGGCCCTGCGCAAGAAGAAAATCAAGCAGCTTGGGGTCGGGTCTTTGAGCCGTATTGAAGAACTCCGGCCCGGAGGCCGGAGCTTCTCCGCCACAATGCAGGGGCGCCTTCGGCGCCGCATTGATATTGCCTCGCTTGGCCTCGTCCTGAAGGACGAGGCTTGCGCTTTGTCGCGTGGTCACGATGCGTTCCCTCCGGCCAGCGCCTTCATGCCCGCATAGGGCGCGGCGGTTTCCATTTCGATGCGCAACAGCTGATTGTATTTGCAGACCGTGCTGGAAGTGCGCAGCGAGCCGATCTTGATCTGGCCCACTGCGGTGCCGACTGCCAGGTCCGCAATGAAGGGATCTTCGGTTTCGCCCGAGCGGGCCGAAATGATGGGTGCGTAGCCGGCCGCTTTTGCCTGCGCGATGACGTCCAGTGTGCCGGACAATGTGCCGTTCTGATTGACCTTTACCAGGACACCGTTGGCGACGCCGCTTGCCATCCCCCTGCCCAGGCGTTCGCCGTTCGTGGTGAACAGGTCATCGCCGACGAGCTGGACGCGCTTGGCCAGGCGCGATGACAAGGCTTTCCAGCCCTCCCAGTCTTCTTCGTCCAGTCCATCTTCGATGGATACCACAGGGTAGTCCTTCACCCATTGCTCCATCATGTCTATCATGCCCTCCGAGTCGAGTTTTCTGCCTTCCCTGGCCAGGTGGTAGCGCCCATCCTCCGCCTTGAATGCGGTGGCCGCCACATCGATGGCTATTGCCATATCCTGGCCCGGCGTCAGGCCTGCGGCTTCGATGCTTTTGAGCATGAGTTCCAGGGCCTGCGTAGAACGCTCATATCCCGGGCTCAAGCCGCCCTCATCCGCCAGCAGGGTGGGCAGGCCAAGCTGCCTGCACTGTTCGGCCGCGGCATTGCGCACCCTCGACACCAGATGGATGGCGTCTTCGATGCTGGCCGCACGGACGGGTATGGCGAGAAAGTCCTGGACGTCCATCCCCCGGCCGGCATGCAGCCCGCCGCTGAGGATATTCACCATGGGCACCGGCATCTCGATCCGGGCGGTGCCCGACAGTTCCGCGATGCGCGCATGCAGGGCCTGCCTTGCCGCCGCCGCCGCGGCGCGGCAAACGGCAATGGAAGTGCCGAGCACCGCATTTGCCCCGAGCCGCTTCAATTGGGCCGTGCCGTCCAGCTCACGCAGCCGATCGTCGATGCCGCGCTGGTCGCCGGCATCGCATCCGCCCAGCGCGGCGGCGATTTCCGTGTTGACGTTCTGAACCGCCTTGCGCACACCGAGCCCAGCGTAATGCAGGGGATCGCCGTCGCGCAGTTCATGCGCTTCGGCTGTGCCCGTCGAAGCGCCGGAAGGCACCGCCGCCCTTCCGAAGCTGCCGTCCGCCAGGGTGACGTCCACTTCAACGGTCGGGCGTCCCCGCGAATCCAGAATCTGGCGGCCTTGGATGCCTGCTATCGATGTGCGTGTCATGATTGTTCTCATAGAAAGTGGACCGCTGCGCAGCCATGAATCCCGTCGACAGCCGCCGAGCTGCCGCATGCTGGCGGCATCCAAGCGCTCGAAAGCCAGTACCGTCATGGAAGGTACACGTGTGCGAAACAAAAGAAGAATACTCCTCATCCAGGGGAATTTCCACGCTGCAAACTATCATAACTACAAGGAATTCGTATTGCACACGTGTGTTTTTCAGCATATTCTTGTCCGGCGCCGCGACACATCTATCGGGCGAAGCGTTCAAGCAGGCCACCGGCATCGATATGCAGCATGTATCCTACAAGGGCAGCTCGCCCGCGCTGAACGACGTCGCCGGCGGGCACGTCGACCTGATGTTCGATTCGCTGGCGTCCAGCAGCCCTTTCATTCAGGCGGGCAAACTGCGGGCCCTGGCCGTGACCACCGCCAGCCGCTCACCCGCCATGCCCGACGTTCCGTCAGTGGCCGAAGCGGGCGTGCCCGGCTACGACATCAGTACCTGGTATGGCCTGTGGGCGCCGGCGGGCACACCGGAAGCGATCGTGAAACTGCTGTCGGATGAGGCGGCCAAGGCATTCAATGACCCGGATGTGCGCGACCGCCTCTCCACCCTCGGCCTGCAGGCCACCACCAGCACCCCGCAGGAGTTCAGCCAGTTCAACCAGGACGAACTGAAGAAATGGTCCGCCGTCGTCGAGCAGGCGGGGGTCACAGCGGAATGATCGGAGAAGGGCTGCCGGCGGATCCGCGTGCCTGTCCATGCAGCAGTCTCAAGCAGAGCGGTCCAGCCCGACGACACGGATCCGTCCCGGCCGTGCTGCGATGCTAAAGCTCCGGCCTGCTGCCCACACAGCGCAGCAGTTCGTCCAGGTCGGCGCCCTCCCAGAGCCGGTCCACGCTTTCGATGAGGGCATCGGCGACATGGCCGAAGCCACTGCCTTCGAGCAGCCGCCTGACCTTCCGCCGGGTTTCCCGCTCAAGGGCCGAAGGGTCGTCCCGGTACCGGTCGGCATCGGGGTCTCCCGAAGGGCAGACACTGTGCAGGGACATCACCCCGCCGTCGCGGCGGCGCAGCACCAGCTCTACGTTGTAGATATCCGGATAGGCATCGGTATAAGGCTGGTGGGAGGCGACATGGATACGCCGGCACAGCTCCAGTATTTCGCCGCGTCCTATGCTTCCGGCTTCGTAGTCCGACAGGCTCACGCTTCCCTGGGCCAGCGCGCAGGCCACCCCGTAAGGCACATTGAACTGGGCATCGACGTTGTTGAACGGAATCTGATGGTAGGTCAGCACACCGGTTTCATAGATGCGGATGTCCACGCTTTCGATATGCTGCGGCCGCACGCCCGCCGCATGCGCCTCCAGCGCCAGATCCAGCGCCCCGTGCATGAAGCGGCAACAAGGGTAAGGCTTGATCGCCGTGTCCAGGGCATGCAGCCGGGTTCCCAGGGCTTCAGTGATTGCCGGCAGATCGATGGCCTTGCCATGGCCCATGGCATTGAAGAAACCGCCCTCGCCTTCGAGAATGGTCGCCGGCCCGGTGAAGCCTTCCGCGGCCAGGGCCGCCGCCAGCACGCCCGACTGCGCCGCCCGGCCGGGATGCAGGCGCTTGATCCATGAGCCGTCGCTGCGCCATTCCGTCAGGCCGCTGGCCTGCGTTCCGGCGATCCCCAGCGCGCGGGTCAGCCCGGCGGGGTCCAGCCCCATCCCGACACCGGCCGCGAGCGCCGCGCCGAACACCCCGAATATGGCCGTGGGATGCATCCCGTGCTCGAAATGGCTGCCCCGATACGCAAGACCGAGGCGGCACATGATTTCGTAGCCGGCCAGCGTTGCCAGCAGGAAAGTCCTTCCGGACGCCCGGGACAGCTCGCAGGCCGCCAGCGCCGCCGGCACGATGACCGCCCCGGGATGCAGGACCGCGACGCGGTGGTCGTCATCGAGTTCCAGCGCGTGGGAAAAAGCGCCGTTGAGCAGCGCGGCATCCTGCGCGGACGCCGATTTTCCGACACCGGCGACCGTCGCCGTTTTACCCGACCCCAGCCTGCCCAGCGCCCGTATCATGCTGTCGCTCGAATCCGCCCTGGCTCCGGCGACCATCACCGCCAGGGTATCCAGGACATATAGTTTGATGGGCTCGTGATCCGCCCTTGCCGGATTCGCGGCCAGCGCATGCGCGAACTCGGCGAAGCGGGCGGCTATGGGGGAAGCTGGCTGGCCTGGCGACATGATGATTTTCCTGATTGAAAGAAGTCGTGAACGGTTTGGGGAAAGACCGGCCAGCGGCCGGCGCTTTTTCGCCACAGGTTTGCGCGGGGTCAGATCAGCGTGGCGCTCGCCGGAGAACGGTTCTCGTCTATGGACCCCAGAGCGATCAGGGCACGCTCGAGCGCGTCCCGATCGGCACAGGACCCCAGGCTGATGCGATAGCCGCTGGTGGCCGAGCTGCCGTCGGCGGCAACGGCGAAATGCGCCGCCGGGGACACCTTGACGCCCCGGCGCAGCGCCTGAATGGCGAAATTGTCCGCCGTCGCCCGGGTACGGCAGTCCACCCAGGCGTGGTAGGCATGCTTGTCGACAGCGCGGATGTTGGGCAGATACTGCCGCGCCAGTTCGTAGCGCAGCGAGGCCTCGGCGCGATGCGCCGCCGCAAACTGCCCGATGAAGCCTTCCCTGAGCATGTTCTCGGCCAGCTTGGAATAGAGATGCGGCCCCGTCCATTGCATGCTGACCAGGCCTTCCAGGAAGGCCTGCTGAAGCTGGGCGGGCACGATCGCGTAGCCCAGCCTGAAGCCGGACGCCACACATTTGGAATAGCCCGTGAGCAGAATGGCCCGGTCGGGTATGAAGGAAGCGACCGGCGGATGGAGCTCGCCGGCAATCGGCATGTTGACGCCGTCCTCGACGAGATAGGCGTCATACTTCCGGCACAGCCTGGCAACGGCGCGCCGGCGTTCGAGCGACATCGTGGCCGTGGTCGGATTGTGCAGGGTCGGGGTGAGGACCACCACTCTGGCATTGCCCTTCTTCAGCCGCTCTTCAAGATGGTCCGGCAGAATGCCTTCGTGGTCGAGAGCCACACCCTGGAGCCTGACGTCGCGAAAACCGGCGATGCGCCGGATTCCGGTATAAGTGAGGTCTTCGCAGACGGCCGATTCGCCCGGCTTGAGCAGGGCAAGAAACGAGGCCAGCAATCCCTGGTGCACACCGGTGGTCAGCAACGGCCTTGCGCCCTTTGCGTCCACCCCGAACGATCGCATCCATTCCACCGCCAGCCGGGAATGCGCGTCCGAGGGCGCATAGCTGCCATAGCCGAACAGGCTGTCGTGGACGGCGCTGGCGTTCAAGGTGTCCAAGAGCCTGGAAAGTTCGCCGGACACCGCCGTCTGGGGCACGACATTCAATGACAGGTCCATGGCTTCGATCTCGTGGCGGGGCGCACTGCGATCCGCCACGAATGTCCCGTTGCCCACCTGGGCGGTGATCAGGCCCCGGCGCGAGGCAACCGCCATCCCTTTCGTCACCGTTGCAATGGTGACGCTGAACAGCTGGCTCAGTTCGCGGTTCGTGGGCAGTCTGTCCCCCGGCTTCAGGTCCCCCGCCTCGATCGCGCGCCCGATGGCGTCCGCCAGGGCAATGTACTTGGGCGAGGCATCGGAAGGTATGGATGCCGCCCATGATTGCTTCGTCATTGGTCTTGGATATCCTGCAAGATGAAGAGGCGCGGGCCCGACACCGCAAGGACGCCCGCCCGGCAGCCGACACACCTATAATAAACGCTATTACATTGTAACATCAGACTAGTGCTATAAGAACAGCGCTCAGAAACGTTCTGCAGAGCCCTCTTCAGGCCGCCACCCGGCATCGGCAGCCTGTGTTGCGAAAGCCACATTTCATTTTCATCTCCTTCACACGGAAATTGTACTAGTTCTATTGAAAATCTTGATCTATTACAATGAACGGGAAGCGTTATCCCAACTGCAAAGGAGACAAGGATGAGTCACGCTACCTGCTCGGCTGTAACGCCGAGCAATCAGTCGCTGATAGATGGCGAGGTGTATGTCCCCGGATTGCCCTCGGAGTATGTCACCCGTAAGTACGGGGTGGCGCCGGAGGACGTCGCGAAGCTGGCATCGGCCGAAAATCCTCACGGTGCTTCGCCGCTGGCCGTGAAAGCGGTGGCGGAAGCGCAGTCGCGGCTGTCTCTTTACCCGGACTGGACCGCCGCGGCATTGCGGGAAGCCATTGGCGAGAAATATGGCTTCGATCCCGAAGGCGTCGTTTGCGGCTCGGGGGAAACCGAAGTGATCTCGATGGTGATCCGCGCATTCGCCGGCCCGGACGAACCCGTCCTGATGCACTCGCCCTGCTTTCCGCTCTATCGCATCTATTCGAACTGCGAAGGCAGGGCTCCCGTGTTTTCTCCCATGGGCAAGGACTTCGACCCCGACGTCGATCGCTACATCGACACAATGCACAAGGTGAAGCCCAGGATCGCGTTCATGACGAACCCGCACAACCCCAGCGGCCGCCTGATGAGCGAAGCCGAGGTCCGCGCGGTGTGCGACGCGGCGGGCGGCGACACGCTGCTGGCCCTCGATGAAGCCTATGTGCACTACAGCAGCGCCGAATTCGGCCTGGATCTGCTGCGCGAGTATGACAATCTCATCGTCCTGCGCACCATGTCCAAGGCCTTCGGCCTGGCGGGGCTGCGCGTCGGCTTCGGCATTTCCGCCAATCCGGCGCTCATACGCCCCTTGCGCTTGATCAAGCCCACCTGGAACATGGGCCAGTTGCAGATAGCCGGCGCCATCGCCGGGATCAACGATGACGAACACGTCGACCGGGCGGTCGCCACCATCCGGGAAATGCGCCCTTACGTCATGTCGGGCGTCGATGGAATCGACGGGTTCCGGGCAGTGCCGGGATCGGAGGCCAATTTCTTCCTGACCGAGATTCTTGCGCCCGAGCTCGATTCCACCAAGGTGTTCAACGAGCTCCTGCGGCGCGGCGTCATCGTGAAGGATGGCTCCGACATTCCGCAACTCGGATCACGGTATCTGCGGGTCGACGTCAATCTCAAGAAGCACATGGATCGCTTCCTGTGGGCCCTCGGGGACATCAGCTACTGACATTGCCTGCGGGCCGGCGGGCCATCGCGCCGTCGCCGGCCCGCGGGCACCGCGCAAAAAAGGCCCCCACGCCGCGCCTTCGGCTTGCTGCCCCCAAAAGGGGGCGCTTTTTGCCTTGGGACGGCCCGGCGGCAAAAAAAATCGGTGACCCCCTTTCGCAGAATCCTAGGGTTATCTACAATGTCATCGCATTATTGCACTATGCTGAAATGCAATAATACTAGTTCATAACAATGCGGTGGCATTGACCGTACCCGCCGATGAACGATTGATCGAACCGGTGCCTATAGGTACTGGTCGGGTGATTTATAAGGGTCGCCGCTGACAACACCGGTCTGACGGACGAGCAAACGATCAGGCCGCGACAATTGGGGAGGTGTGCATGAAAAAAGTTCTCCGTTCCTTATCGATGGCCTTGGCCATTGCCGTTGCCGGCGGCGCCCATAGCGGCGCGCTGGCGAATACCCAGACACTGAAAGTCGTTCCGCAAGCCAATCTGATCGTGCTGGATCCCGTTTGGACGACCGCCTTCGTCACGCGCAACCACGGGTTCATGATTTTCGACACCCTGTTCGGAACCGACACAGAAGGGAACATCAAGCCGCAGATGGTGGATACCTGGTCGGAATCCGACGACCACAAGCGCTGGACATTCACGCTCCGGGATTCCCTGAAGTTCCACGACGGCGCCCCCGTCACCAGCAAGGACGTGGTGGCTTCGCTGAAGCGCTGGGCGGCGCGCGACACGGTCGGCCGCCTGCTGGCCGCCAGCATCGATTCCTGGGAAACCCCCGACGACAAGACGTTCGTCATCAACCTGAGCAAGCCCTACGGCATCATGCTGGATGCGCTGGGCAAGCCGACCAACCTCGTGCCCTTCATCATGCCGGCGCGCCTGGCGGAAACCTCGCCGAACGAACAGGTCAAGGAAATGATCGGTTCAGGCCCTTACCGCTTCGTGGCCGATCAGTACCGGCCGGGCGAACGGGTGCTGTATGAAAAATTCGCCGACTATGTGCCGCGATCCGAGCCGGCCAGCGGCACCGCCGGCGGCAAGCAGGTTTTCGTCGACCGCGTCGAATGGGTGATCCTGCGCGACCCGCAAACTCAGATGAACGCCCTGGTCGGCGGTGAAGTGGACATCATCGAGCAGCCCACATTCGAGCAGTATCCGGCGTTGCGCAAGGCCGAAGGGGTGAAGCTGGTCAACACGGTGCCCGACGGCCGCCAGTTCTACATCCGGATCAACCATCTTCACCCCCCGTTCGACAACCAGAAAGTGCGTCAGGCGGCCCTGGTCGCGCTCGGTCAGGAAGAACACATGAAGACCCAGGTCGGCGACCCGGAGATGTACCGCTTCTGCAAGAGCCTGTTCCCCTGCGATACCCCCTATTCCAGCGACAACACCTCGTTCTATACCGGCAAGGCCGACCCGGCGCGCGCCAAGGAATTGCTGGCGGAAGCCGGCTACAAGGGCGAACCGGTCGTGATGCTGCGGGCCACCGACCTGGCCATGGTGGCCAAGCTGCCGCTGGTGAGCAAGCAGCAGCTCGAAGCCGCGGGCTTCAAGGTCGACATGCAGCAGTCCGATTGGGCGACCGTCGTGACCCGGCGCGCAAAGAAGGAACCGCTCGCGCAAGGCGGATGGAGCACTTTCCACACCGCGGGCGACAGCGACCCCAACCCGCTGGCGCGTCCGGCCCTGAACGCCGCGGGCGAAAACGGCTGGTTCGGCTGGCAGGACGACCCCGAACTCGAAGCGCTGAAAGTCAAGTTCGTCGAGGCCACCACCCTCGAAGAACGCCAGAAAGTGGCGGAGCAGATCCAGATCCGCGCCCTGGAAACGGTCAGCTACATTCCCCTGGGGCAGTTCATCAACCCGGCGGCGGTGCGCACGAACGTGGACGGTGTGCTGTCCGCCGGCGGGCAGGTGTACTGGAACATCCGCAAAAACTGACCGCCCGCCGCTCTTCCGATCGTGCCGGCCATAGGGACTCCGCCTTCCCTATGGCGGCCGATCCGCCCTCACCGTCCATCCCCTTAGGAGCGCCCGAATGCTGAGGTTCGCGTTGCAACGCATTCTCGCAACGATACCCGTACTGCTGATCGTCGCCGTCATCGTATTCATGATTCTCCATCTGAGTCCCGGAGACCCGGCGGCCATCATCGCCGGCGACAATGCGACCAGCAGCGACCTTGAACAGATTCGTCAATCGCTGGGGCTGGACAAGACCTTGATCGAGCAGTTCGCGATCTGGCTGACCAACGTCGTGCAGGGCGATCTGGGCTATTCCTTCTTCCAGCGCAGGCCGGTCACCGAACTCATCTACCAGCGGCTGGAACCGACGGCCAGCCTGGCACTCGGCACTCTGGCGCTGGCGGTCCTGATCGCCGTCCCGCTCGGCACGATCTGCGGATGGCGCCTCGGCGGCTGGCTCGACCGCTTCCTGACCTGTTTCTCCGTCGCGGGGTTCACGCTGCCCGTCTTCGTGACCGCATACATACTCATCTATTTTTTCTCCGTGAAGCTGGGGTGGTTTCCCATCCAGGGCTATCACCGCCTGGAAGGCTGGGATGACGTCGTTCCATGGGCGAGCCGCCTGCTCCTGCCCTGGCTGGCGCTGGGCATGATCTACGTGGCGCTGATCGCCCGCATCACCAGGGCGAGCGTATCGGAAGCCCTGACGGAGGACTTCGTGAGAACCGCCAGGTCCAAAGGCCTGGACGAATCCGAAGTCCTGATACGCCATGCGCTGCCCAATGCCGCCGTCCCCATCGTGACGGTCATCGGGATCGGCTTCGCCTCGCTCATCGGCGGCGTGGTCGTCACCGAAACGGTCTTCGCGATTCCAGGGCTGGGTTCCCTGACCGTCGATGCGGTGCTCAACCGCGACTTTCCCGTTGTCCAGGGCCTGGTCCTGTTCTTCGGATTCGCCTATGTATTCATCAACCTGCTGGTGGATCTCAGCTACATTTTCTTCGACCCACGGATACGTTATTGATGAAGAGCTTTCAACGCCTGTGGCGCAACCTTGCCTTCCGGATCGGCATCGTCACGCTTGCCGTCCTGATCGCGGTGGCGGTCGGCGCGCCGTATCTCGGAACGGTCGATCCCGCTGTCCTGGACTACAACCTCATCAACCGGCCGGTGGGCGAACGGGTCGACTTCAGCATCCCCGGCCAGGAGCCCGTCGCCCATATTCTGTGGATGGGGTCCGATGCCTACGGCAGGGATATCTACAGCAGGGTCATCTACGGTACACGGGTATCCTTGCTGGTGGCGCTGTTCGCGGCCGCGATATCGATGACCGCCGGCGTTTTCCTGGGCGTGGTGTCGGGCTTCTTCCGGCGCCTGGATTCGGTCATCATGCGGCTCATGGACGGCCTGATGGCCTTTCCCCCCATCCTGCTTGCGATCGCGCTGGTCGCCGCCCTGGGCGCACAGCTGTGGACGGTCGTCGTCGCCATCTCCATACCCGAAGTGCCGCGCGTGGTGCGCCTGATGCGCTCGCTGGTCCTGACGCTGCGGGAAGAACCCTTCGTCGAGGCGGCCGTGGCCCTGGCAACGCCGACCCCCACGATTCTGTGGCGCCATATCGTTCCCAACGCCTTTGCGCCGCTGATCGTGCAAGGCACGTTCATAGCGGCCTCCGCCGTGCTGACCGAGGCGATACTCAGCTTTCTCGGCCTGGGCCTGCCGCCGGACATCCCCACCTGGGGGAACATCATGGCCGAGGGCCGCGTCCAGTTCAGCCAGTACCCCGGCAACGTCCTGTTCCCGGCGCTGTTCCTCGTCCCGACCATCCTGGCCATCAACCTGCTGGGCGACGGCATGCGTGATGTACTGGATCCGAAGTTCTCAAAGAAGGTCTCATGAACGTCGACAGCAAAGACTGCACATTGGAGATCAATGGCCTGTCGGTGGCCCTGCCCCAGGGGGCGGACCGGCGGCTTGCGATACAGGATCTGAGCATACGCCTGGCCAAGGGCTATACGCTGTGCGTGGTGGGGGAATCCGGTTCGGGGAAATCCGTGACGGCGACGGCCATCATGGGCCTGCTGCCCAAAGAACTCGCCATCCAGGCGGGCGACATCCTGCTGCGGGGCGAATCCATCGTGAGCGCGAGCCCGACGCGTCTGAAGCAGCTGCGGGCGAAGGTCATGGGCATGGTCTTCCAGGAACCCATGACGGCGCTGAACCCGGTGATGTCCTGCGGCGACCAGCTCGACGAACTGCTGCGCAAGCACACCGACTGGTCCAAGGCGAAGCGGTACGAGACGATACTCGCCATGATGGAGCAGGTCCGCCTGCCCGATCCGCCAAGAATCATGCGCAGCTATCCGCATCAATTGTCCGGGGGGCAGCGCCAGCGCATCGTCATTGCAATGGCCATGATATTGCGCCCCGAGCTTCTGATATGCGATGAGCCCACCACCGCGCTCGATGTCACCACCCAGAAGGAAATCCTGCGCCTCATCGCCGAACTGAAGGAAAAGCACAATGTCGCCGTGCTGTTCATCACCCATGACATGGGCGTCGTTGCGGAAATCGCCGACCATATTCTGGTGATGCGCCACGGCGAAAGCGTCGAGTACGGCACCCGGGACGAAATCCTGAAGGCGCCACAGCACGAATACACCAGGCAACTGCTGGCCGCGGTGCCGTCGATGCAGCCCCCGGCACGCCGGGACATCGACCGGAGCCGGACGGTTCTGCGGGGCGTCTCCGTTTCCAAGACCTATGCATCCCGCACATGGACGGGCAAAAGGTCCATCGTGCACGCCTTGAAGGATTCGGACCTGCGCGTCCACCCTGGGGAAACGGTCGGCATCGTCGGCGAGTCGGGTTCCGGCAAGTCCACCTTTGCCCGCTGCCTCGTGCGCCTCATCGATCCCACCGGCGGCCAGGTGCTATGGACGAGCGACACCGCCGAAGTGGATGTGTCATTCAAGAGCCAGCGGCAGATCCGGCCCTACCGCAATGGCGTGCAGATCGTCTTCCAGGACCCGAACCGTTCCCTGAATCCCCGGCTGAAGGTCGGCGATGCGCTCATCGAAGGCGCGGTGAACTTCGGCATGTCCCCCTCCGAAGCCACGTCGCTGGCCAGAGAACTGCTGAAGAAAGTCCAGCTGCCCGTCGAGTCGCTTTCGCGCTATCCGAGCCAGTTTTCCGGCGGCCAGAGACAGCGGCTGGCCATAGCGCGAGCCCTGGCCTGCAAACCGAAAGTGCTGGTGGCCGATGAGGCGGTCAGCGCGCTGGACGTGAGCGTCCAGGCCCAGATCATGCGGCTGCTGCGGGAAATCCAGAGCGATCTGGGGCTGAGCATCCTGTTCATCACGCACGATCTGCGCGTTGCGGCGCAACTGTGCGACCGCGTCATCGTCATGCACCGCGGCGAGATCGTCGAAGAGGGCCATACGGACGAGCTTTATGCGAATCCGCTGCATGATTACACACGGAAACTGCTCGAAGCGGCTCCCGTCATCGATTGATCTTCTCTGATTGTTTATTGGGAATCCTTATGCGAGTGCTTGTTTGCGGTTATCAACACGAAACCAACACCTTTGCCGCATCGAAGGCCGACTGGGCCGCCTTCAACCGGGGCGATACCTTTCCGGCCTATGTGGAAGGCAAGGAAATGCTCGACAGCATGACGGGCGTCAACCTGCCGATGGGGGGATTCATCGACGCGGCGCTGCGCAAGGGCTGGACGCTGGTGCCGGGCTTCTGGTGCGGGGCCACGCCGTCCGCCCATGTCACCGAAGACGCCTTCGAACGCATCAGCGCCGCCTTCCTCGACTTCGCGAAGACCACCCGGTATGACGCCATATACATCGATTTCCATGGTGCGGGAGTCGCTGAGCATATTGCGGATACCGAAGGGGAAATCCTGCGCCGGCTCCGCCAGGTGGCCGGCGAAGACCTTCCCATCGTGACCAGTCTCGACCTGCACGCCAACGTGACTCATCTCATGCTCGAACATGCCGACGCCCTGGCCGCCTTCAGGACATATCCCCACGTGGACATGGCCAGGACCGGCGCATTGGCGGCGGAACTGCTGGACAGGCGGGTCCGTGCCGGCAAGAGGGAAAAGCTCGCATCCAGGCGGGTACCGTTCCTCATTGCGACGAATTCGCAGAGCACGGCCATCGAGCCGGCAAAGAGCCACTACCAGAGACTGGAAAAACTGGACGAAGACAACGGGACCATTTCCAGCTTCGCCATGGGTTTTCCCGCCGCCGACTTCGAAGAGTGCGCGCCCATGATCTGGGCCTACGGGGAAAAAGCGGACGAGACCCTGAAACAGCTGGCCTCCGCGATCCTCGAACCGGAACAATGGCGCCTCAAGGGCGTTTATCTTCCCGACGATGCGGTCACGCACGCCATGGAACTGGCTGCCGGGTCCGACCGGCCCATCGTCATCGCGGACACGCAGGACAATCCCAGCGGCGGGGCCGACGGCAATACCAGCGGGCTGCTGCATGCCCTGCTCCGGAATCGCGTCGGGGAAACCTACCCGCGCCAGGCGCTCATCGGCCCCATCCACGATCCCGAGGCCGCGGCGCTGGCGCACCGCGCCGGTGTCGGCGCCACCATAAGAACGAGCGTAGGCACCTCGGTTCCCACCTTTTCCGGCGACTACAGCGAACCGCCCGTTGAAGGCGAGTTCAAGGTCGTGCAGATCTCCGATGGTGAAGTCACTCTCCAGGGCCCCATGATGACGGGGCTGGTGGTCCAGGTCGGCCCGACGGCGCTGCTGGAGATATCCGGCGTGTATGTGATCGTGATCACCGGAAAGGTGCAGCTGCTCGACCGGGTCCAGATCAGCGTCCTCGGGCTGCGCCCCGAAGCCCTGAAGATCATCGCGATCAAAAGCGCGAATCACTTCCGCGCCGACTTCGGCTCGCTGGTCCGCGACCCGGAAACGGATTTCCTGATCGCCAAGTCCCCCGGCCCCAAAGCGGTGGACCCGGGTGATTACAAGTGGACCCGGCTGCCGGACAGCATCGCGCGCCGCCCTTGAGAAAGTTCCGGACCGCATCCGGCGCACATTCACAATCCGACCCACCATGACCCATGAAAGCTTCAGATAAAGTTGACCACCAGCGCATCAATGCGCGGCTCGATGAAATGGCGAAGATCGGCGCGACGGCCGGCGGCGGCGTCAACCGGCAGGCGCTTTCCACTGAGGACGCCGCCGCACAAAGCCTGCTCATCGCCTGGGGCGCCGAAATCGGCCTGGAACCCAGCATCGACGAAATCGGGAATCTGTTCCTGACACTGGCGGGTACCGACCCCGGCCTCGATCCCGTCATGACCGGATCCCATATGGACTCGCAGCCGACCGGCGGGCGTTACGACGGGATCTACGGTGTGATGGCTTCGCTTGAAGCACTGCACGCCATCGTCGACGCCGGCATGAAACCCGCCCGCGGCATCGAACTGGTGTCATGGGTCAACGAAGAAGGTTCGCGCTTCGCGCCCAGCCTGATGGGTTCCGGCGTTCACGCCGGCACGCGCAGCCTGGCCGACGCATTGGCCCTGCGCGACGCCGACGGTGTCAGCGTTGCCGAGGCGATCGAGGCCCTGGAACCGGTGCTGGGACATGTTCCCCGCAGACCGCTGGGCCGGCAAGCCGCCTGCTACGTCGAAGCCCATATCGAACAGGGCCCGGTGCTGGAACGCAACGGTGAAACGATAGGGATCGTGACGGGCATACAAGGCAAGCATACCTATCGCGTCACGGTCACGGGGGAAGCGGCGCATGCCGGCACCGCCCCGCACGGGGAAAGAAAGGACGCCCTGATGGCCGCGGCCCGGATCGTCCTGGCGCTGGGGCGGGAATTCGAAGACCCGGAAGACATTACCCGCTACACGGTCGGTAGATTCAATGTATCTCCGAATGCGCCATCCGTGGTGCCTCGGGAAGTGGTGTTCAGCATCGACCTGCGGCATCCGGACGGGGCGCGCCTGCTCCGGATGAGCGATTCCGTACAGGAAATCTGCGCCGGCCAGGCCGGCCCGTGCACAGTGCGGGCAGTCCGCCTTTACGAGGCCGCCCCCATCGTTTTTGATGACGGCATCCAGGATCTCATCGAAAAGGCCGCCAGCGGCCTGTCCGTACCCCATCGACGCATGCTGTCCGCCGCCGGCCACGATGCGGGGTTGATGCAGCACGCCTGCCCCAGCGGGATGCTGTTCATTCCCAGCAAGGACGGCATCACCCACAACGAGGCCGAATACAGCCATCCTTCGGACATTACAGAAGGGGCCCGCGTCCTGGCCGATGTCCTGGCGAGGCTGGCCGGATAGGCGCCGCCACGCGGCGGCCTGCACGCCTGGCCTGACGCTCGATGACCAGCCAGTGCGAGGCGCCTTTTAGCATGAACAGGCCCTAATCGATCCGCAGCTTCCCCTGCGCGATCACGTTGCCCCAGCGCGAGAACTCGTCGGCGACGAACGTATCGAATCCGGCCGGATCCCGCGGCACGAGTTCCATGCCCAGGGTGTGGAATTTCTGCTTCACGTCCGGCATCTCAAGGATTTCGGCGATCGCGCCGGCCAGTTCCTGCACGATCGCATCAGGCACCTGCTTCTGGGTCACCAGCCCGAACCAGGTGCTCGCCTGGTAATCGGGAAGGCTGGCCGCCTGCGCCAGTGAAGGAATGCCGGGCACCAGCGCGGACTCGTAGGAGGTCGTCACCGCGAGCGGCCGCAATTGGCCGCTGTCGATATGCCCTTTGGCCAGGGAGCTCGACAACGGCATGACATCCACCCGGCCGGCGATCAGGTCCGAGATGGCGTCCGGCTGCCCCTTGTACGGCACGTGGGTCAGCTCGATACCCGCCTGTTGCGCCAGCATGACGCCGGCCAGATGTATCGACGTGCCCACGCCCGGCGAGGCGAGCGTCAGCGGCGCGTCCTTGCGTTCCTTCCCCAGATCGATGAAGTCGTTGATGGTCTTCACGGGCAGCGAGGACGGCACCACGATGATGTTGGGTATTTCACCGAATCCGTAGATGCCGCGGAAATCGCCGACCGGATTCCAGCCCGCGCTCTTCGTCAGGTTCGGCAGGATGGCGTGGCCCGGGCTCACGCAAAGCAATGTATATCCATCCGGGGCCGCCTTCAGCGCGGCCTCCGTGCCGATGGCGCCGCTCGCCCCCGCCCTGTTTTCGACGATGACCGACTGCCCATACTTCTGCGCCAGTTTGTCGCCCACGATGCGGGCGGTCTGGTCGACCACGCCGCCCGCCGTGAACGGAACGATGATCCGTATCGGTTTGTCGGGATAGGCGGCAAGGGCCGGCGCGCCCAGCACGGCCAGGGTCAATATTCCCAGGGCCCGGCGGACCCCTTCCTTCATCGATTTCTTGTTCATGGTGTCTCCTTTTTTCAGTCGCCGGATCCGGAACGTCTCCGGGCGCGATGGGTACAACGATGATTCCTCCGCGAGGAAGGCGGCCGCGCTATGCAAGGCCGGTCATGCGTTCAATTTCGCTTACGGCGCTCAACAGAAGCGGAGCCACTTTATTCTCCAGGCAGCCTTTCTCCGCTTCGGCGCGGGTCACCGTGCAATTGAGGGCAATGCGCTCTTCGCCCAGAGGGCGCTTCACCGGTACGGCGATGCCGTGGATTTCTTTCTTCCAGTCGCCGCGCGAACGACAATAGCCATGCCGCGCGAAATGGCGGCGGTCGGCGCGCCAGATCGGCAGCAGGCGCTCGAACTCCGCCGGGTCCTCCAGGCGCATCCGGTTCAGGATCGCTTCCTGCTCGACGGCATCATTGGCAAGCAGCAGGGCGCGGCCGACGGACGTCGCCAGGGCCGGCCGGTCGCTGCCGATGTCGGGGCGATAGCTGTTGCTTTCATCGAAACGGCAGGTCTCCACGAAGACCACGCGGGTCTTGTCCTGCATGCCGAGGTTGACGGTACATCCCGCCTGCTGGGCCAGCCGCGCCATGATGGGCCGGACGGCCTGCCGGACGGTCTGGCTGGCCAGGAAGGGATACCCGAGGGACAGCACGCCCGACGCGAGCCGGTACTTCTGCATGCCTCTGACCGGAGCGAGATAGCCCAGCAGCGTCAGCGTATAGGTCAGACGCGACACGGTCGCCTTCGGCAGACCGGTGCGGTCGCAGATTTCCCGGTTGCCCAACAGCGGCTTCTCGATCGTGAATGCCCTCAGCACCTGCATGCCGCGGGCGAGACTGGTGGAAAACTGCCGGTCCACGGGCTGGGGTTCATGGCCTTTCGACACCTCTGCGCTCCTTCTGTCAGATCCATGCGGAAGCATGTTGATCATCGGAGCGGGCCCCGCGACTGTCAATTGAAGAGTGCCGTTAATCCGCCCCTTGTTTTGCATAGCGGAACGGTGCTTGTGCACGCGAGACCGCGCATGGGATAAAGCCAGTGTTCCCCATACCGATAAACAAGCGGAGGCATCCATGGTTTCCACTGACCCGCCCGATAGGTTCCAGGCCGTCCGATCCGACTTCATCGACAGAAAAGTCGTCTCGCATTTGACGACGATGCGGGTTGCGGACCTGTCTGCCGGCGAAGTGGTGGTCAGAAACCGCTATGCGGGCGTGAACTACAAGGATTGCCTGGCCATACAGGGCAAGGCGAAGATCATCACCGCCTTCCCCCGCGTCGCCGGCATCGAGTCCGTGGGAGAAGTCGTCGAGTCGAGCTCCGGCCGGTTCCGGCCGGGGCAGGAAGTCATGGTCCACGGCTTCCAGACCGGCATCGCCTTCGACGGCGGCTTCGCGGAATACCTGCGCGTCCCGGCCGGCCACCTGATGCCATTGCCGACGGGGCTTTCACAGCTCGAAGCCGCCATGATCGGGGTGCCGGGATTCACCGTCGCCATGGCGCTGGAACGATTCCGGCAGCTCGGCATCACGCCTGAAAGCGGCCCCGTCGCGGTCAGCGGGGCGACGGGCGCCGTCGGCATGCAAGCGCTCCTGATGCTGTCGCAGGCCGGCTACGAAGTCCACGCCCTGTCGCGCCGCGCCGGGGACGGGTCCATGCTGCACGCGCTGGGAGCCGCCCAGATCGTGGACGCCCGGCCGCTGGCGGATGAAACGCGCCCGATCGAGCGGCCCCGCTTCGCCGCCGCCATCGACAACGTGTCCGGGCCGGTGCTGTCATGGCTGCTGCGCTCGCTCAAGGATGACGGCGCCCTGGCGTCGGTGGGCAATGCGTCGGGCAATGAATTTTCATGCAACGTGCTCCCTTTCATCCTGCGCAACGCCACGGTGTTCGGCATCGTTGCGAGCCCGGCATGGCCGGTCCGGGAGCGGCTGTGGGAACGCCTGGCGTCGGCCTGGCGGCCCGACCTGAGCCGCCTGGCGCCCCATGTCAACATGATCCGGCTGGAGAATCTGCTCGAACACAGCCGGAACCATCTGGAGGGAAGGACCCGTGGCCGGACGCTGATCCGCTTCGATTGAACCCGCCCGGCAATCGGATGCCGCCGAATCCGCCGCCGGTGGATAGTGTTCCCGCAAGCAAGCGCCCGGCGACCGGCCGGACCCGCACCGCCCGGCTAAATGGCCCCCTGATCGCGCAGCGCCTGAATCTCCGCGTCGGTGAATCCGAACTCCCCGTAGACCTCGGCATTGTGCTCCCCTACGTCCGGCCCGGTGCGAAGCACGGGAGCGGCGCGGCCGGCCACGCGCGGGACCACGCAGGGCGCCGGCACTGTGCCGTAATCGGGGTCGGGCAGGCGGATGATGGCCTGGCGATCCAGGAAATGCGGGTCCTTCACGATATCCTCGATCGTGAAGATCTTGCTGAAGGGCACGCTTGCGGCTTCCAGCGCCTCGCGGATCTCGTCAAAGGCACGCGCCTCGAACCACCCGGACAGGCCGGCGGTCAGCACCGCCATGTTCCGGACGCGCGCCGGGTTCGTCGCGAACCGCTCATCGGTGGCCCATTCGGGTTTGCCGATGCAGCGGCAGAGCCTGGCGAAAACGGGGTTCGACGAAGCAACGAGCGAAAAATACACTCCCTCGCGGCTTTGGTACATATCCGAAGGCGCGGTATAGCCCGCCGTGTTGCCTTCACAGACGCGCACCTGCCCGAGTTGTTCATACTCGACGGCCAGAGGGTCGAGGAAGCGGAACAGCGCCTCGGTTGCGGACAGATCGATCTCGGCGCCCCGCTCTTCCGGGCCGCGGCGCAGCCTCGCCACTTCGGCCGCGATGGAAAAGGCGGCGAACAGCCCCGCCACGGCATCGCCGACCGGAAAATTGGAATGCAGCGGCGGCCCGCCCTTCGGGCCGGTCAGGTTGGTGAAACCACTCATGGCTTCGAAGATCCGCGCATAGCCGGGGCGGGCACGGTAGGGCCCCGTCTGGCCGAAACCCGTCAGGCGCAGAATGATCAATCTCGGATTCGCGGCCAGCAGCACGTCGGTTCCCAGGCCCCAGCGCTCCATGGTCCCGGTGCGGAAATTCTCCACCAGCACGTCGAAGCGGGGCAACAGGCGCAGAAAAGCCTCCCGGCCCGCTTGGGTCCTGACGTCCAGCGTGATTCCCCGCTTGCCGCGGTTCGCCACTTTCCACCACAAGGGCTTGCCATCCTTGACCGGCTGCAATCCCCGCAGTGCGTCGCTGCCGTCCGGCAATTCCAGCTTGACGACATCGGCGCCGTGATCGGCGCACAGCGTGGCGCCAAAGGGCGCGGCCACCACCGTCGCCATGTCGAGAATCCGCACACCCGCCAGTGCGCCCTGCGATGCAGTTTCTGTAGCCACCCTAGTCTCCCGGTTTTTCACGTTGCAGCGGACTCTTTATCCCATGAGCTCGCACAAGGGCGCAATAATCGTTCCGCTAAGCGAAACATCGTATGAATTAACGACACAAGACAGATACCATTCCCGCATGGGAATGCACATTTCCACCCCCCTCGATCCCTACGGAGCAAGAAACATGAGCCGATTGTTCAGCGATCACTTTCTGGCCGGGCTGACGCCCGACGAACGCACGCTCGTGGAGAAGCTGCGCACGCTGTGCGACACCCGCATCGGCCCCGCGGCGGCCCGGGTCGCGCAGGACGACGTATTCGCCTGGGACAACTTCCGTCTGCTGGTCGAGGAAGGCATCATCGCCACGGCATTCCCGCGCGAATATGGGGGCACGGACAGCCGCCAGGCCGTGCGCATCCGCCTGATCGAGGAGCTCGGCCGGGTCTGCAGCGCATCCGCGTCGCTCGTGACCGGAGCCGATCTCTCCACCCGCGCCATCACGGCGGGGGCATCTGACGAATGGAAGCGCCGCCTGCTGCCCGGGCTGTGCTCCGGTGAACTGCAGGCCGCATTCGGGCTGACGGAGCCGGGCGCGGGATCCGACGTGCGATCACTGCGGACCTTCATGAAGCGGGACGGCGGCGACTACATCGTCACGGGCGAAAAGAAGTTCATCACCCGGGCGGGCACGGCGGACTGGCTGGTGAT
Source organism: Alcaligenaceae bacterium (assembly GCA_013416455.1). Lineage (GTDB taxonomy): Bacteria > Pseudomonadota > Gammaproteobacteria > Burkholderiales > Burkholderiaceae_B > Yanghanlia. The sequence continues at coordinate 598,527 of JACCES010000001.1, forward strand.
CGTCGGCCGCTCGGCGGCTGACAATGAACAGTTCATCGCCGTGCTGATCCATCGCGACAGCCCTGGCGTCACGATCAGCGACACCGTGCCCAAGCTCGGCTGGTACGGCGTGCCCATTGCCTCCATCGTGCTGGACGGCGTCCGGGTGCCGTGCTCCCAACGGCTCGGCGCGGAAGGGGACGGCTTCGCCCTGGCCCAGGACGCGCTGGTCCGCGCGCGCATCGGCCATGCCTCCATGGCCCTGGGGCGCGCGATCGGCGCCGTCGAAATCGCCTCGGCCTACGCGACCGACAGAAATCTTTTCGGGCGGACGCTGGGCTCCCACCAGGGCGTGCAGTGGATGCTGGCCGACATGGTTACGAAGCTCGAAGCATCGCGCGCGCTGGTCGCCACGGCCGCCGGGAAATACGACAACGGCGACGAGGACGCGGCCATATTCGCCTCCATGGCCAAGCTGCATGCCACCGACCTCGGCATGGCCGTGGTCACGGACGCCCTGCAACTGACGGGGGGGCGCGGCTTTCTGCAGGATTTCCCGCTGTCGCGCTTCTTCAGGGACGCCAAGCTCAATCAGATCGGCGAAGGTTCCAGCGAAGTGCACAAGACCGTGATCGGCCGCAGCATCGTCCGCCGGATCAAGGATTGCGACCGCAACCCGGCGCTGCGGGACGGCCCGCTGACGGATTACTGAGGCACGCCGCGCCGCTGCCCGCCCGCCGGCGGCCTCCTTCCGCCGGCGCCCATTTCCCTCTCCCGCCCTCCCGCTTGCCACAAGGCGGCCTTCGCCGCCCTTCCCTTCCCCTGACTCGTCTTCCGGCCGCGGCCGTTCCCCCGCGGGTTCACCCGATTCAGCCGATGTTCTATAGTCCAAAATCAATTTCGACTAGCGAAATGATATTCAATTTCCATTGACCTCCATCGGGGAACTATCAATCATGAACACATCTTCTGAATCCAGCGCTGAGAAAGCCATGCATTCGATTTCGCTGCCCGGGCTCGCAAACCCGCACGATCTTTCCCAGGACCGCCAGTTCTCGATGAACCTGGCCCGCGGCCTGGAAGTGCTGCGCGCATTCACGCCTCTGGACTCCGTACTCGGCAATCGCGATCTGCATAACCGCACCGGCCTGCCCAAACCGACCATTTCGCGCCTGACATACACCCTGACCCTGCTCGGCTACCTCAACTACGACGAGCGCCTGCAGAAATACCGCCTGGGATCCGGCGTGCTGTCGCTGGGCTATCCGCTGCTGTCCAGCCTGCGCATCCGGCAGGTTGCGCGCCCCCACATCGAGGAGCTCTCGCGCCAGACGGGCTGCACGGTGAATATCGGCATCCGGGACCGCACCAGCATCGTGTATGTGGAAACCTGCAATGTCGACCGGGGCAACATGTACCGCCCGGACATCGGCAGTACACGGCCGATCCTCACGACTTCCATCGGCCGCGCCCTTCTGCTGAGTTCTCCGCCCCATGAGCGCGACGCCGTCCTGAACCGCCTGCGTGTCGACGGCGCCCCCCACTTCGAGGAAGAACTGAAACACCTCGAACGCGACGAGCAGTTCTATGCCGCCCACCGGTTCTGCTATTCCGCCGGGGACTGGAGAACGGAAGTGCATGCCATCGGGGCGCCCATCCGGCTGCCGGACAACGAGCCTCAGGTGGCGATGAACTGCACCATGTCCGCCCACCGGCTCGGCACCAGCACCTTCCAGAAAGACATTGCGCCCCTGATGCTGGAAACGGTCCGGCGCATCGAAAGCGCCTACGGCATCCAGTGAACACCGTTTCCGGCGGCCGCCACGGTTCCCCTGTTCTCAATCGCATGGACCCATGAACCCATGATACGCAATCCAGAAAAATTCGACGCCCTCCTTGCCGAAGTCCGGGACTTCATCTGGAATGAATGCATCCCGCTCGAACGCGGGATCGACGAGGCGGACGAGATCCCGGAATCCCTGGTCGACCGCATGCGCGAACTGGGCCTGTTCGGCCACAGCATTCCGGAAGAATATGGCGGCGCCGGGCTCACCACGGAAGAACTGAGCCTCGTCAACCTGGAAATCTCCCAGGCGGCGCCGGTGATCCGGGCGCGGTTCGGCGGCAACACGGGCATCGCTTCCGAATCCCTCGTGGTGGACGGCACACCGGAACAAAAACGCAAATACCTGCCTTCGCTGGCGTCGGGCGAGGTCACCGGCTGCTTCGCCCTGACCGAACCCGGCGCGGGGTCGGATGCAACGGCCCTGAAGACGACGGCCGTCAAGGACGGCGCCCATTACGTGCTCAATGGCGTGAAATGCTTCATCACCAACGCCCCTCTGGCCAAGCTGTTCACCGTCTTCGCCCGCAGCGGCGGCCAGGAACGCGGCGCCAGCGGCATCAGCGCCTTTCTGATCGAACACGGCACCCCCGGCCTCAGCACCGGCCCAGAATATCACAAGATGGGCCAGCATGGCTCCCCCGTCGGGGAAGTCATTCTGGAGAACTGCCGCGTACCCGCGGAAAACATTGTGGGGCACATGGAAGGCAAAGGCTTCCGCACCGCCATGCGCGCCCTGAACAAGCAGCGCATCAACCTGGCCGGGCTGTGCATCGGCCCCGCCATCCGGCTGGTTCATGAAATGGTCCGGCGGGCGCGGCAACGGGAACAGTTCGAGCAGCCCATCGCCGGCTTCCAGCTGGTGCAGCAAATGATTGCCGACAGCAATGTGGAACTCTATGCCGCGCGCGCGCTGTTGCTCGAAACCGCCCGCAAGAGGGACGCGGGCCTCGACGTGACGATGGAAGCCTCCATGTGCAAGTACTTCGCATCCGAAATGTGCGGCCGGGTCGCCGACCGCGCCGTGCAGCTGTTCGGCGGCGGCGGCTATGTTGCCGGCACCGTGGCGGAGCAGTTCTATCGCGACGTCCGCCTGTTCCGGCTGTACGAAGGCACCAGCCAAATCCATATCCTGAATATCGCCAAGCGGACGCTCGATCAGCTTGGCCCATGACCGCCAGCCCACCCGGGCGGGCAGCCGCCCATCGTTCCAACCACGCCAATCCGAGAATCAGCACCCCACACAAGGTGAAGGAGACAACATGAACACCACGCAATTCCGCGGAGCCGGAAAAAGAACCGCCATGACATGCCTGCTGGCAGCCATGCCGCTGTCGCTCATGGGAATTCCGGCGGCGGCGCATGCCGCCTATCCCGAAAAACCCATTACCATCGTCGTGCCCTTCACGGCCGGGGGCGTGGTCGACTCCATCACCCGCAACATCGCCGAAAAAATGGGCGCCAAATACAACCAGCCCATCATCGTGGAGAACCGTACGGGCGCCGGCGGCGCGGTGGGCACGGAAACCGTGGCTCGCGCCAAGCCGGATGGCTACACGCTCCTGAGCGTCAGCCCGGGACACGCCGGCGCCCCCAGCCTCAACAAATCGCTGTCCTGGAATCCCATCGACGACTTCCGCGCCATAGCCGGGTTCGGCAACGTTCCCAATGTCATCGTCGTGCATCCGGGCGTACCGGTGAAAACGATGAGCGAATTCATCGACATGGCAAAGAAGAGCGAAACACCGATAACCTACGGCACGGCGGGCAACGGCACCTCCAACCACTTTTCAGGCGCGATGCTCGCTTCCATGGCGGGCATCGAACTTGAACAGATTCCTTATCGCGGCCAGTCCAATGCGCTCACCGACCTGATGGCGGGACGCGTCACCATGATGCCGCTCACCATCCAGCTTGCGGGCCAGCAGATCCAGGCCGGCAAGCTGGTGCCGCTGGCCGTCACCACCGCCACCCGCGCGTCTTCCCTGCCCGACGTGCCGACCGTCGCCGAAAGCGCCAATCTGCCGGGGTACGAAGTGGGCACCTGGTTCGGTTTCGTGGCGCCCAAGAACACGCCCTCCGATGTCATCGAACAGCTCTCCAGGGACGTCGCGGAAATCCTCCAGTCCCCCGACATGCGGGAGACCTTTGCCGGCATCGGCCTGGAAGTCCACTACCGCAATCCCGCTGAATTCGACGCCTTCATCGCCGACGAATTCCACAAATGGGCGAAGGTCATGAAAGAAGCGGGAGTCGAGCCGCAATGAACCCGCTTCCACCCAGCCCCGTCCTGCCTCCGTTGTGCCGGCGCCTCGGGATCCGTCATCCCGTATTCGGCTTCTCGCACTCCGCCGATGTATGCGTGGAGATCGCCCGGGCCGGCGGCTTCCCCGTCATGGGCCTCTCGCGTGAAATGCCGGAGGAGATTCCGGGGATTCTCCGGGATCTCGACGCCCGGATGAACGGCCTGCCTTACGGGGTCGACCTCATGCTTCCCCCCAATGTCCCGGAAGACGCCCGGCTGGAAACGCTCAGGACGGAATTGCCCGCCGCCCACACCGCCTTCGTGGATCGGCTGCGCGAGGAATTCGCCATCGAGCCGCCGGCCCGGCCCAGTTTCTTTACGTCCCATGTGCGCTCCCGCAAGCTCTTCGACGAGCAGATCGAGCAGGTCCTGGCATCCGGAGCCCTTGGCGTTGCCACCGCCATCGGGCTGCGGGAAGACTTCATCCACCGTGCCAAGGCGGCCGGCAAGGTCACTTTTTCGCTCGTCGGATCGACCCGCCATGCCCGCAAGGCGCTGGAAATGGGGGTCGACGTGCTGGTGGCCCAGGGCTACGATGCGGGCGGCCATACCGGCCCGGTGGGGACCATGTCCCTGGTGCCGCAGATACTGGAAGTCGCCGGCGGCACACCGGTGCTGGCGGCCGGAGGCATCGCCACCGGCGCTCAGGTGCTGGGCGCCGTTTCCATGGGCGCCCATGGCGCATGGCTCGGAACGCTCTGGATGGCGGCAGCGGAAAGCCACACGCCGCCCGCCCTGCTGAAGCGCCTGGCGGACAGCCGCAGCGAAGATACGGTGATTACGCGGGCGCACAGCGGAAAGCCTTGCCGCGTCGTCCGCAGCGAGTGGATCTCGGCCTGGGAACGGGCCGGCAGCCCGGCCCCCCTGGGCATGCCGCTGCAGCAGGTATTGACCGGCGACATCTTCGCCGCGGTCCACGAACAGGACCGGCCCGACCTCATCTATGAAGCGGCCGGCCAGAGCGTGTTCGCCATCCGGGGGGAAACCACCGTGCGCGAACAGATGGAAACGCTCGTGACGGAGCTGCGGCTCGCGTGGGACCGCATGACCTCCATGGCGCAACGCCCCACGGACATAAGTACTGATCGTTGAAGGCGGGCCGGGCCGGACGGCTGCCGCTCCGGCCACCCACGGGGCAATGCCCCGCGGGTGCCGGCGCATCCGTTCAGTTCGTGCGCTCGACGGCAGGCTCCGGCTTGCCCGCCGGCTGAGGGCTTTCCGCATACGGATCCAGCACACGGTCGCCGCTCGCATCCCGCACGCGGGTGACCAGGCCGATCCGGTTCATCAGCTCGATGAAGGGCCTGGGATCGAGTTCCTCGACGTTGGCCATCTGGCGGACATCCCACACGCCGTCGGCGATCAGCATGGCGGCGGCGACCACGGGCACGCCCGCCGTGTAGGAAATGGCCTGGCTGCCGACCTCCTCGTAGCTCTCTTTGTGGTCGCACACGTTGTAGACCAGGACTTCATGAGGCTTGCCGTTCTTGCTTCCCTTGACCAGATCGCCGATGCAGGTCTTGCCGGTATAGGTTGCCGCGAGCGAGGCCGGGTCGGGCAGCACGGCCTTGACGACCTTGAGCGGCACGACTTCCAGGCCCTCGGCGGTGCGCACGGGTTTCTCGGACAGCAGGCCCAGATTCTTGAGCACGGTGAACACATTGATGTAATGATCGCCAAAGCCCATCCAGAAACGGATGTTGGGCACGCCCAGGTGCTTCGACATGGAGTGCAGCTCGTCATGGCCCGTCAGGTAGGCGGTGCTCTTGCCGACCACCGGCAGTTCCCATTCCTTCTTGTGCTCGAACATGGAATTGGCCTTCCATTTGCCGTCTTCCCACGACCATACCGTCGAGGTGAACTCGCGGAAGTTGATTTCCGGGTCGAAGTTGGTGGCGAAATAGCGGCCGTGGCTGCCGGCGTTGATGTCGATGATGTCGATCGATTCGACTTTGTCGAAATAGGCGTCGATGGCGAAGCGCCCATAGGCGTTCACGACGCCCGGGTCGAAACCGACGCCCAGTATCGCCGTCACACCGGCGTCACGGCAGGCATCGCGGCGCTTCCATTCGTAGTTCTCGTACCAGGGCGGCGCTTCGCACACCTTGGCGGGGTCCTCGTGGATGGCTGTATCCAGATAGGCCGCGCCGGTTTCGATGCAGGCCTGCAGCACCGACATGTTCAGGAAGGGCGAGCCCACGTTGATGACGATCTGGCTGCCCGTGGAGCGGATCAGGGCCTTAGTGGCCTCGACGTCCATGGCATCGAGCTGATGCGCCTTCAATTGGCCCGGGCCGCATTGGCTGCCTTTTTCCTTGATGGAGGCGATGATCGCCTGGCATTTTTCGAGTGTGCGCGATGCAATGTGGATATCGCCAAGCAGAATATTGTTCTGCGCGCACTTATGCGCCGCTACATGAGCCACACCGCCTGCACCGATGATAAGAACGTTGCGTTTCATTGGATAACCCCCCGGTTTTTAGAATATGAACAGCGCTGTGAGGCATTGCGGCCCGGCGGCCGCGGCCTCTTCGCCACTGTTCAGGAGCTTTCGGCTCCAGCTAATGACTGCCTCGCTCGGCCTCGTCGTCAACGACGGGGCCTGCGCGCAGGCGCGTGGTCAGGACAGACTGCCGACGTAATCGTCAAAAGAAAATTCGCGCACTACGCGCACGGAACCGTCGGCTTCCTTCAAAGCGATCGACGGCATGTTGACACCATTGAACCAATTCTTCTTCACCATGGTGTAGCCGGCGGCGTCCCCGATGGAGATCCGGTCGCCGACCCGCAATGGCGCTTTGAAGCGGCCTTCACCGAAGATGTCGCCCGCCAGGCAGGTCTTGCCGCAGATCATGTACTGATGATCGCCCGCGTCGTCGCCCAGCGGCGCGGTTTCACGGTAGATGAGCAGATCGAGCATATGGGCTTCGGTGGAGGCATCGACCACGGCCAGGTGCTTGCCGTTGTAGCCGATGTCCAGCACGCTGACTTCCAGAGTGGCGCTGTGGCGGACGGCCGCCTCGCCGGGTTCAAGATAGACCTGCACACCGTACTTATCTGCAAAGGCGCGCAGGCGCTCGCAGAATTCGGCCAGCGGATAGTCGCGCCCCGTGAAGCTGATGCCGCCTCCCAGGCTGACCCAGTTCAGGCGCCGCAGCACAGCGCCGTAACGCTGTTCGACCTGGCCGAGCAGTTCGTCGAAACGGTTGAAATCATCGTTCTCGCAATTGTTGTGGATCATGACGCCATCGAGCCGGTCGATGACAGCCAGGATGCGCTCGGGATCGCCCTCGCCCAGGCGGCTGAAGGCGCGGGCGGGATCGGCCAGATCGAAACCCGCACAGCTGACGCCGGGGTTCAGCCGCAAGCCGACCGGCTTGCCCCGGGCGTGCGCAGCGTAGCGTTCGAGCTGGCTGATGGAGTTGAAGATGATCTTGTCGCAATTGGCGACGACCTCTTCGATTTCATGGTCGGCATAGGCCACGCTGTAAGCGTGGGTCTCGCCGCCGAATTTCTGGTAGCCCAGTTTGACTTCATACAGCGACGACGACGTGGTGCCGTCCATATGCTGTCGCATCAGGTCGAACACCGACCAGGTGGCGAAGCACTTGAGCGCCAGCAGGACCTTGGAGCCCGAGTGCTTGCGCACGTAATCGATGGCTTCCAGATTGCCCAGCAGGGCTTGTTTGTCTATCAGGTAATACGGTGTCGGTATGGTTTGCATCGCGAATCAGGGAACCGCCTGGCTGCTGGAGCCGACGGATTTCTTGTTGGTGTCCTTGGGGGACGAGGTTGCCGCCTTCTTGCCCAGGCGCTCGACGAGCAGGGGCGGGCGGTTGGGAAACGTGGCCAGTATCTGCAATTTGCCTCCTACGCCTTCCACGTAATGCTGCAGGGTGGACACCAGCATGTCGTGGCGCTTTTCAATACGGGAAATCGTGCCTTGCCCCACGCCCATCGCAAGCGCCAGGTCGTCCTGGGTGTGCTGCGTGGCTTTGCGCAGGTCTTTGAGGGTGGCGACCGAACCTGCCTGGATGGGGGCCGGCAGGCGGTCGAGGCCGTTTTCCTCTTGTTTCGGTTTACTGTCGGCGGATGCCGTCATCGCCTTTTTGGGCTTCTTGGACATATGAATGCTTTGCTTCGATAGCGGTAGGAAAAACGAGGGCTGCCCAGGCACGATTGCCGGGCAACCCTCGCTTATGCCCTGGATGGTATATGCTTTCAAGTGAATATGCAACCAGCAGCATATTATCATACTGGCGGCGGCGGTGCCGAGCGGCGCTTTTCCGCCGGCCGCGGCGGCCGCGCGCGGCACCGGCATGCCGGGCCGGCGATTCTCCTCCAGCGTTTAAGATAACGGCGGCGTTACCCCATTCAGCCCAGGAGAAAACATCCCATGCTCACCGTCCTGCAGCGCGTCACCGAGGCCCGTGTCATGACCGGGGGCCTTGTCATCGGCGAGATCGGCCCGGGCCTGCTGGTCCTGCTGTGCGCCGAGCAGGGCGATACGGCGGCCGAAGCCGATGCCCTGCTCGCCAAGATACTCAGGCTGCGCATCTTTTCCGACGAAAACGGCCGCATGAACCGCAGCGTCCAGGATACCGGCGGCGGTCTGCTGATCGTCAGCCAGTTCACGCTGGCCGCCGATACCCGCAAGGGCAACCGGCCCAGTTTCACCCAGGCCGCCGCTCCCGAACACGGCCGGGCGCTGTATGAACATTTCCTGAAGCGGGCACGGGCCTCGCACCCCATCGTGGCCAGCGGCGAATTTGCCGCCAACATGCAGATACAGCTGGTGAACGACGGGCCGGTGACCGTTCCGCTGTCCATGCCGCCGGCCTCCCGGTGAGGACGGCACGCCGGCGGCATCCGCCCGCTGGCGCCGGGCCGGGGCGGCTTGCGCATGACGCGCTGTCAGCCGCCGGCCGGCCGCCGCCCGCTTTGGATAGAATGGCCGCATGCAATGGACTCTGGATCAGCTTCGACAGTTCGTGACGACCGCCGAGAGCGGCTCGTTCAGCGCCGCCGCGCGCCGGCTCGGCAAAGCCCAGTCGGCCGTCAGCACCGCCATCGGGCTGCTGGAAGCCGACCTTGGCGTGGAACTGTTCGACCGCTCCCGCCGCAACGCCCAGCTTACCGACGCGGGGCAGCTGCTTCTGCTGGAAGCACGGGAATTGCTGCGGCAGGCCGACGCGCTGAACAACCGCGCCCATTCCCTGAGCACCGGCAACGAGGCCAGGCTGACCCTGGCGCTCGACGAGGCACTGCCCTATGCGGCGACCAGCACACTGCTTCGGGAAATGTCCGTGCGCTTCCCCGACCTGGAGCTCACCCTGCTGAACGGAACAGCCACCGAAGTGGCCCATTACGTTGACGAAGAACGGGCGCACCTCGCCTTCCATTTCGTGCGCGGCGCGCTGGCCGCTTCCTTCGAGCAGCGCCACATCGGGGCCGTTCCGCAGGGGGTGTTCGTGGCCGCGGACCATCCTCTTGCGCGGCTGGACGCCGTCCAGCGCAAGGATCTGGTGAAATACCGCCAGATCGTCATGCAGGCGGAAGACGTGCACGAAGCCTCGTACAGCCCCCGGCTGTGGCGCTCGGACAGCTTCTACAGCATTGCCGAAATGGTGGCCGACGACCTGGGCTGGGCCATCCTGCCCGTCAACGTCGGGACGGACGACGCCTACGACAAGCCCCTGCAGCAGGTGCACTGCCCGTCGCTCGCGCTGTCCCGGCTTTCGGTGCGCGTACTGTGGCGCCAGGGCTGGCAGCCCACACCCACCGTGAAGTGGGTGCTGGCCCGCTATACCGAACTGCTGGGCCTGATCGAGACATCCGGCCCGGCATTGAAAGGGAGCATAGCCTTGCCTTCAAAATGAATGATTGTGTCCATCCATTCTCACGCCGGCGCTTGGCCTGAAATCGGCTTGAAGCTCTCCACCTGTCCGCGCACTAAATCCGCTACCATCTCCTGCCGCTCCGGCATCATGCGTTTCTCAATTGATGCAACGCTCAATGCGCCTACTATGTCTTCGCTGGCGCCTCGCAAGACGACTCCCACTCCGATGACGCCCGAGACGGCGTAATTGACAGTAACGCTGTAGCGACGCTGGCGCGCCGTGGCCACCAATACTTCCAACGCCTGAGGAGTCAGGCCGCGATAATAGGGCAACCGATCCCGGTTCCGCCATATCAGTTCCCCGGATGCTTGTTTAGGCAAGGCCGCGAGTATCGCGACACCGGCCGCACCGACACCGATTGGATGTCGATGTCCGACATTGACTGCAAGAGCCTGGATGGGATACGTACCGATCGCCCGGCCGATGCACAGCGTGTCGAATCCGCTCTGCACGACGAGAAATGATGCGTCGCCGGTCGCATTGGATATGCGATGCAGCAACGGTGTGTAGTGTTCGAGAAGCCCCGTATTGCTTTGCGATGCGCGCCCGAGCTGCGTGCAATAAGGGCCGAGCACATAGCGTTTGCCCCCATCTTCCTGGATCAGCAGGCCTTCCTGCACCAGGCAGGTAATGAGTCGATGGACAGTCGCGTGTTCCAAACCGCTTATGCGCGTTAAGTCGACCAGGCGCAAGCCGCCAGGCTGACTGGCGGCAACGAGTTTCAGCAATTCAATCGCACGCGAAACAGTCTGTGTACCAGCGATGATTAACGGGCTCATGTCCGGATCGCTCATTCATCCATTATGTGGACTAATGATAAATGCAGGAATATGTTCTGACAAACTGCCTTCGATTAGCGCTTCACCAATTAGAGACTGACTGTCCATACAACAAGGAGGCTGACATGAAGCAATATTTTCTGAAAATTCTGCTCGTATTCTTTGGTCTTGGTATTGCGTCGCATGGTTCTGCGCGGGCATCCGAGACATATCCAAAGAGGCCCATCACCGTCATCGTTCCCTATTCGGCAGGAGGCATTTCCGACAGCATCGTCCGCAGCGTGGCTGAGGAATTGCACCGTACGCACGGTATCACGATCGTCGTTGAGAATCGTACAGGGGGGAATACAGTTCCCGCCGCTTTGGCGCTGACGAGGGCAAAGCCCGATGGCTACACAGTGGGCTGGTTTGCCGGCGCCACGTTCTCGACAATACCGATTCTGGCTCCCGACATCCCCTACAAAATCGAGGAGTTTCAGCCCGTCTTCCTGGGATTTCAAGGGCCTTTAGTGCTCGCCGTAGGCAATGCCGTGCCGGCTTCCAACGTCAAGGAATACGTTGAATGGGTGAAATCCGAAGGAAACCCAGCATTTATCGGCGTTACCGCCACGGGCGGCAGCGGCCATCTGATGGCCGCGCAACTTGGACTAGAAGCGCAAATCCCGATAGAAGCCGTAGCCTATCGCGGCGCACCGCCCGCAATTACCGAAGTGCTGGGCGGCCAACTGCCGGCGATGTTTGATGTCCTGGACACTTTCCATAAGCTACACGCGGCCGAAAAAATCAAGATCATCGGCCATACAGCCAAAAGCCGTCTGCCCATTATTCCAGAGGTTATGACATTTGAGGAATCGGGTTTCCCGGATGTAAGCGGACAGTTCTGGCAGGGGCTCTTCGCCCCAACGGGAACGCCATCCGAGATCGTGAACTTTCTGCATATGCGGTTCAAAGAGGCATTCGACAGCCCAACCGTCCGTTCCAGATTATCGCCTGATCTCGAAGTAATGGGGCTTGATGGCAAAGCTTTCTCTGACTACATCACACGGGACCGCGATTACTGGCGATCGGTGATTCATTCCACCAACGTGAGCGTTCGATGATCCGCAAGTTGACCATGCGTCTAAGCGCAAGCCTCTCCACTTTGCGGCCTGCAGGCCGGAGTTCTTCACATGAAAGCAAAAGAAATCCGTTTCATCCCGGAGACCATTCCACATGACAGTTAATACAGCATTCCTGGCGCCTGACCCCAAAACCACTCCGGTCGGCAAAAAGAATTTTACGGGCATCGAAGACGGGGGAACGGTTGTAGCCCGCGTCTTGAAGAACGCCGGTATCGACACCGTTATGACCATGGCCGGCGGCCATGTCTCCTCGATCTTCCAGGCTCTCAAGGCCGACGGCATCCGATCCATCCTTTTCAGGGACGAGCGCGCGACGTCCTTCGCGGCGGCCGCCTGGGGCGCCGCGACACGCTCGCCCGGCGTATGCCTCGTCACGGCAGGCCCCGGGCTGACAAATGCGGTCACCGGGCTCGCACAGGCTCAGCGATCCGGCTGGCCGGTCGTTTCAATCGCGGGGAGCTTTGAACAATTCTCGCTCGATATGGGCGGTCTTCAAGAGATGGACCAGGCTGAGATGATGGCCTCGATCAGCAAATGGTCAAGGGCTGTCCCAAGCGCTGACCGGATCGGAGAATACATTGAGCGCGCGGTCCAGGCTGCGATGACGCCCCCTTTCGGCCACGCACATGTCAGCATTCCCGTCGACCTGCTATCTCGCGGCGTGACCGAGTTCCCCCCACTGCGCGAAGCCGCAAAGTACGCAAGCGTTAACCTGGGCGCGCCGTCGGCCGAGATCGTACGTCGGATTGTTGATCTGATTGAAAAATCCCAACGGCCGATTATCGTCGCCGGCCCTGGTGTCTGGTTCGACCATGGCGAAGAGCCTTTGCTCCGTCTCATCGATCGCACCGGCATTCCCACCTTCACTGAGGAAGAGGCCCGCGGCATCGTGCCCGACTCGCATGACGCCGGCATCGGGCCGATCCTCTATGGCCTCAGCGGAGCACGCAATCTCATTAAAGAGGCTGACCTCGTCATCGTGGTTGGAACCAAGCCGGACTGGCGGACTGAATACCTGCGCCCGCCGTTGCTGCCATCCTCGTTCTCGGCAGCATTCATTCAGATCGATAGCAATCCCGAGCATCTGACCGGCTACTTTGCCAAGGAAGTCACCTTTCTTGGCAGCGAGGCGGCGACGCTATCGCGGCTGGCGGAGGCAATTCCCGCCAAGCGCCGCTGGGAATCCTGGCGAACACGGCTCAAAAATGCCCAGGCCTCCCACATCGCCGCCGTGCTCTCCGAAGAGCGCAACCTTCGTAAAAGCAATACGGTCCACCCGGCAACGATCACCGAGATCGTCAGGGACGCCGCGATACGCGACGATATGAACGTCGTATTCGATGGCGGCGCAGCCGGCAAATGGGGAAAGCTGCTCATCCCGGCTACCAGGCCCGGGCAGTGGAGCCGCTACAAGGGTCCGTTCGCAGCCATCGGCCACGGCCTGCCCTCCGCCATTGTGAAGAGCCTTGCGGACCCGGCGCGCCCCGCCTTATTGATCACCGGTGACGGCTCGTTCGGTTACCATGCCGTCGAGATTGAGACCGCGCTGCAATACGGCGCCAATGTAACGGTGGTTATTGTTACCGACGGCGCTTGGGGTTCAGTGCAGGAAGGGCAGTACAAGAGATTCCAAGACGTAGAAGGGACCTTGATTCCCCGAACCCGGTTCGATCTCGTCGGCCAGGCACTTGGCGCCGAAGGCCATTGGGTCGAAGATGCCGACACACTGCGTGATCTCCTCGCGCAACCGCAGCGTGGGGTCCGCGTGATCAGCGTCAATAGCGAGACAGCGTTCCCGCCAGTCCATTATCCGCCTGGCCGGTACTCACGCTGACTATCCCGAACCCTGCCGGTTTCTTGAGTACCGGCAGGGCGAGGCCCGGCCGCCCCGTTCATTCCGCCCATTCAGGGTCGGTCGTGAAAACGATCATCAGCCAGCGGTCGGGCGTATCGTCCCCGATCGCTTCGCTGATTTCGTCGCGGATGCGATCCCACTCCGCCAGCGCCCTGGCGGGCCATTCGGCCGACACCAGAAAATACAGCTCGATCTGCCGCCCGCGGCCGATACGGGCGACATTGGCACGGTAGGACGCAAACCCATAGCGCCGGACCGAAGCCTGCGCCACTTCATCGACGTGCTGCTTGAGATCGGCGGGGGTGACCAGCAGGATGTCCGCCATGGCGCGGCGCACCGTGCCGAACGGCATCGGCAGTACCGCCAGACACACCAGACCCAGCGCCAGCGGGTCGATGTAGGGCGTTAGCCATTCAAGCCGGGTCCCCTGCGCCGCGCTGCCGAAACCGAAGGCCAGCAGATAGGCCACCGTGATGCAGCCGGACATCAGCCACGACTTGGCGTCGAGCGCCAGGAACCCGGAACGGATGCGCCGGTTGGCCGCCGTGATGAACGCCGCGGCGCCAAGCTCGACCACCAGGGATATGGCGGCGAAGACCATGGCGTAGCCGAAGGCAAGCTCGCGCCCGCCGTTCATGATGCTGTCGATGGAATTGATCAGCCCGTAGGTGGCGGCCGCCATCAGCAGCAGGCCGTTCACCCCCAGCACCATGGGTTCGAGGTGCCAGAAGCCCATGTTGAAGCGTTCCGCCAGCCGCTTGTCGGCCGCGCCGCCGGATGTCGAAACCGCGATGAGCCTGGCCACCATGAGCGCCAGACCGGTCATTACCACGTCGATGAGTTCGTAGACGGCATCGAAGAGGATGGTCAGCGATGAAGCGAGCAGCCCGAATGCCACACCGAGCGCGGTGACGCAAAGCGTGATGATGATCGAGAGACGCAGGACCCCTTCTTCCGTCGAAGGGCTGAAACGTTGTTGCATGAATGAGGTGCTTTTCTTACCGGAGATCGCCGGCCGCCGACAAGCGCATGCCCGGAGTTCGCGGCCACGGCCCTGACGGGCCCGGCTGTCCGAAGCGGCGCTGATATGTCGACGTTCTGGCTAAGCACTATTTTCGAACAGAATAGAAGATTGAAAAAGATTACATCCATCTATAAAACAGATGAAATATAGGATGGCATGCGCGGCGCGCATCCCGCTACAACAGGCATCTTCCCGCCCCAGCGCGGGGGTCACGACCCGTAGCTGGATACGATCAGCGCGGGCGCGATGGCCTTGAGCCTCGCCCAGACGAAGCGGCACGCGAGCGACTGCGGGCGGCGCGTGCTGACGGAAATCACGGCCGTACGGGGCAGCTGCGGCCGAACCAGCTTGGTGCCCGCCAGGGCGCCGCCGCGGATCTCGGCCTGTACGCCCAGCGAGGACATGATGGCGTAGCCGTGGCCGGCCAGACAGGCTTCCTTCATCGAGCGCAGGTTGTCCACCTCGAACACGATGGAAAGCGTGATGCCCAGCTGCCGGGCGTAGCGGTCCAGCGCACTGCGGATGTCGTTGGGATGCGGCGCGGTGATCAGCGGCAGGCCGGCCAGCTGTGCGAAATCCAGGGTCTTTGCTTCCAGCAATCTGTCGCCCGCCCTGCCAACCAGCAAAGCGGCATCGCGCCCCACCAGTTCGTCGGTCAACCTCGGGCGGCGGCCATAGCGGTTGAACAGACCGATGTCGATGCGGCCGGCGGCGAGCAATTCGTCGAGATGCCCGCTGAACCCTTCACTGCACTGCAGCTGTATGCCGGGCGCGCGCTGCGCCAGATCGTCGAGCAGCGCCGCCATGACGCATTGGGCGATGGACGGCACCATGCCCAGGTGCACTTTGCCCGTAACCTGGCCGGATGCGTCGCGCGCCGTCTGCTCCATGCGATCGTACTGGGCCAGCAGCGCCTGGACTTCCGGAACCATGCGCCTGCCCAGCGGCGACAACTGCAGGCCCCGGCCGGTGCGCTCGAACAGCCGCCCGCCCCAGCGTTTTTCGAGCAGGCCGATCTCGCGACTGACGGCCGGCTGCGTGGTGTCCATTACCTGGGCGGCCGCCGTGGCGGTGCCGAACTGGGCCACGGCAAGAAAAAATTCGAGTTGTCGACGGTTCATTCCGCAGGTGCCTCGGCCACGCGATATCGATGCCGCGGCGGGCTATCGCGCAAGCCTTCCAGATATACCAGAATACTTATAACAGATAGATCGGAATAACGCTTCTACGAGCCGCATCCGTACCCTAGACTTTCCGCTATTCCCTGCGGCCGCACGGCCCCATCCACCGAGGAAGCCATGTACCTGGACAGCGCGCCCGAAGCGATAAGCACCGAAGTCTTCTCCACCGCCCCCGACGAGATCCGACGCGGCCCGGGCCGAACGGCCAGCTTCCTGGAAGGGCCGTCTTTCGATGTGCAGGGCAACCTGTACTGCGTCGACATCCCGCATGGCCGGATCTTGCGCATTTCGCCCGACGGCCGCTGGCATGTGGCGGCCGAATACGATGGCCACCCCAACGGATTGAAGATCCATCGCGACGGGCGCATCTTCATCGCCGACCGCCGGAACGGCCTGGTGGTGCTCGACCCCTCGTCCGGGGATATCCGGACCATCCTGAGCGGGCCCGGCGGACAGGAGCGCTTCATGGGGCTGAACGATCTGGTCTTCGCCGCCGACGGCGACCTGTACTTCACCGACCAGGGCAAGAGCGGCCTGCAGGACCCTTGCGGCCGGGTATACCGCTACAGCCCGCAGAATGACCGCCTCGAATGCCTGATCGCCAACGTACCCAGCCCCAACGGGCTGGTGTTCAACGTCCGGGAAACCGCGCTTTTCGTGGCGGTGACGCGCGCCAACGCGGTCTGGCGCATCCCTCTCGGGCCGCCGACGGGCGAAGCCACCGGCTGGGTACCCAGGAAGATCGACGCGGTCGGGCTCTTCGTGCAGCTGCCCAGCGCGGGTCCGGACGGCCTGGCGCTGGACGAGGCGGGCAACGTGGTCGTGACCCACCCCACCCGCGGCCTGGTGTGGCTGTTCAGCAAGTACGGCGTGCCGCTGCTGCGCATCGCGTCCTGCGCCGAAGAAATGACCACCAATGTCGCCTATGGCGGCGCCGACGGCAGAACACTGTACATCGTCGAATCCAGATCCTGCAGCATCCTGACCGCACGCATGCCCGTCGCCGGCAAGCAAATGTATTCACACAGCGGCCAATAAGATGCGCTCATCCCGATGCGGGCGCCACCGCGCGCACCGGGACCGCGCAGACATATCAAGGCGACGAGAAAGACGGAGACAAACATGAAATCATGGCTGAGCCTTCCCCTCATTGCGGTTGCCCTGCTGGGCGCGCCGCTGGCCAACGCGGCCGGCGACACCTGGCCGGACAGGCCGATCCACATCATCTCGCCCTACAGCCCGGGCGGCGGCAACGACAGCATTTCACGCCTGGTCGCCCAGCACCTGGGTCAAGTCCTGGGCCAGCAGGTCATCGTCGAGAACCGCGCCGGCGCCGGCACGATGATAGGCAATGACTACGTGGCGAAGTCGGCTCCCGATGGCTACACGCTGATCGTCAATGGCGCGGGCTTCGTCACCAACCCCAGCTTCTACGCCAACATGCGCTACGACAGCACCAGGGATTTCACCCCGGTGGCCTTTCTGGCCTCATCGCCCTTGGCGCTGGTCGGCAACGCCAGCGTGCCGTTCTCGACCATGCCTGAACTGATCGACTACGCCAAAAAGCACCCGGGCAAACTGAGCTTCGGGAACTCGGGCTACGGCGGGCCCGACCACTACGCCTGCATCATGTTCAACGAGTTCGCCGGCGTCGATATCGCCTCGGTCCCGTACAAGGGGTCGGCGCAGGTGATCAGCGACCTGCTTGGCGGCCATCTCCATTTGACGATCACGCCTCTGCCGGCCGTCCAGGAGCATATCCAGATGGGCAAACTGAAGATGCTGGCCATCGCCGCGGCTCAACGATCGCCACAGTTCCCGGACGTACCGACCATCGCTGAGTCGGGCATGCCGGAATACGAGGCCCTGAACTGGTACGGCCTGATGGCGCCGGCCGGCACGCCGCCAGCGGTCGTGCACAAAATCAACGAAGCGGTCGGCACGATCCTGCTCAAACCCGAGGTCATCAAGGTATTCAATGCGCAGGGCATGGTGCCACGCGATCCGGACACCATGGGCTCGCCCGAGCAATTCGCCGCCTACCTTCAGAAAGGCTTGGAACAAACCGAACGCGTGGCCAAGGCTGCCGGCATCGAGCCTCAGTAGCCCGGAACCGGGCGCATCACGCTCCAACCTTCTCCGCCAATCTCCTTACAAGGAATAGAATGTCTTCGCTCTTGAATGGGGTCAGGGTGCTGGATCTGACCAATGTCATCGCCGGGCCGATGTGCTCCTATCTGCTGGCCATGCTGGGCGCCGAAGTCATCAAAATCGAAGTGCCACGGCGAGGCGACCTGTCCCGGAGCATGGGCGTCGTCGACGAACTCGTCGCCCGCGGGATGGGCGACTCATTCTGCGTCATGAACGCCGGCAAGAAATCGATTGCGCTGAACCTCAAGAGCGAAGCCGGACGCCGCATCTTCCTGGACATGGCCGGGACGGCGGACGTGGTGCTGGAGAATTTCCGGCCCGGCGTCATGGCAAGGCTGGGCCTGGATTGGGACGTGCTGAAGGCCGCCAACCCCGGGCTGGTCTATTGCGCCATCTCGGGCTTCGGCCAGACCGGCCCGCTGGCGGGGCGTCCCAGCTACGACCAGATCATCCAGGGCTTCTCGGGCCTCATGAGCCTGACCGGCCCCGAGGACGGCGAACCGGCCCGCGCGGGCTATGTGGTGTGCGACACCATGGCGGCCGTCATGGCGGCCTTCGCCGTCTCGGCCGCCCTGGTCCGCAAGGCGCGCACGGGCGACGGCGAAATGATCGACGTCTCCATGCTGGACTCCACCCTCAGCACCATGGCGAGCTGGCTGATCTCGGGCTACGTGAACGGCGGCGTAGTGCCCGGGCGCCTGGGCAACCACAACCCTTCCGGCAGCCCCTCGGGCACCTTCCGCACCGGCGACGGGCGGATGAACATCTCGATCAACGAACAGGGCCAGTACGAGCGGCTGTGCGACGCGATCGGCCTGCCGGCGCTGAAAAGCGATCCGCGCTTCCTCGACAGAGAATCCCGGATCCGCAATCGCAAGCCGCTGCAGGAGCTGCTGGAAGACGCCCTGGCCCGCTCGGGCACGGACTACTGGGAAGACATCTTCGCGCGCACCGGCGTACCGGCCGGGCCTGTGCTCGACTTCGCACAGGCCATCTCGCACCCGCAGGTTCAAGCCCGGCAATTGCTCAAGCACTTCGATGACATGCCGGGCATGGGCCGGGGCATCTCCGTCACACGCCTGGGCTTCCATCTGGCCAGCGGCAACCCCGACGTGTCACGCCCGCCGCCACGGCTGGGCGAGGACACGGCCGCCATCCTGGGCGCGCTGGGGCTCGACGAAACCACGCTGCGGCACCTGCAGGAAGCGGGAGTGATAGACGGCTGCGCCCCCTGCGTCCCCGGCGCCGCCGTCTGAACCTGGAAAAGGAACCACCATGTCCGACCTGCCACGCAAAGTCCACATCAGGGAAGAAGGCCCGCGCGAGGGCTTCCAGATCGAGAAGGGCCCGATCGCCACGCACCGCAAGATCGAACTGATCGATGCACTGTCTGAAACCGGCATCACGCACATCCAGATCACATCCTTCGTCGATGGCAGGCGTGTGCCCGGCATGGCCGATGCCGAAGCCGTCGTGGCCGGCATCCGGACGCGGCCCGGCGTGCACTACGAAGCCCTGTGGCTGAACGAGAAGGGGCTGGAACGGGCCATCACCGCCGGGCGGCTGCACCTGGAGGGCAATATCTCCATGTGCGCCTCCGAGACGTTTCTGCGGGTCAACTACAACCGCAGCTTCGAGTCCAATATCTCGTACGCCCACCAGGTGCTGCAAAGCTACCTGGCGCGCGGTATCCTCGTGCGGCGCGGCCATGTGTCCGCGGCCTTCGGCTGCAATTACCAGGGCGATGTGCCGGCTGCCGTGGTGCTGGACCTGGTCGACCGCATACGCGACATCGGTTCCGCTCACGGCGTGGCCATCACCGAATTGCTGCTGGCCGACTCCATGGCGTGGGCCACGCCGGCGCAGATCAAGCGCGTCGTGGGTTCGATACGCGAGCGCCACCCCGACCTGCGCATCGCTCTGCACCTGCACGACACGCGCGGCATGGGCATCGCCAACGCCTATGCGGGACTGGAGATGGGCGTGGACAGCTTCGACGCCTCGGTCGCGGGGCTGGGCGGCTGTCCCTTCGCCAGGCACCAGGGCGCGGCGGGAAACGTCTGCACCGAGGACCTGGTATTCATGTGCCACGAAATGGGCATCGAGACCGGCATCGACCTGGACCGGCTGATCGAATGCGCCCGACAGGCCGAAGACATCGTCGGCCATCCCCTACCCGGTTCGGTCAAGAGCGGCGGCGGCCTCGCCGCGCTGCGGCGGCAAGCGCACTGACCCCCATCCCCCGGTCACCGGCCCGCCAGAGCATCCGGCGGACCACGCCGTCCCGTTCAATGCCGCCCAGGCTCACAAGTGAATGGCCGCCGCGACGGGAAACGGACGTCTTGTATACAACCCCGGCAAGGCACGCTACCATGCGGCGACACCGATCTTCCGCACATCCACGCCCATGTCTTCCGCAGAAACCGTCTATCGCATCCTCCAGGGGCGCCGTGCTGGCCCGGCTCGCCAAGGCACAACCCGACATCACCCTTCCAGAGGAATCGCATGAACAAGGAAAAGAAAACGCTCAAAACGCTGCTTGAGAGGAAGGAAATCATCGTGGCGCCCGGCATCTTCGACATGATCTCCCTGAAGGTCGCCGACCGGCTGGGGTTCGATTGCCTGTACATGACCGGCTACGGAACCGTGGCGTCCTACCTCGGCCTGCCGGATGCCGGCCTGGCCACCTACACGGACATGGTGAACCGCGTGGCGGCCTTCTGCGGCGCCACGTCCACACCCGTCGTCTGCGACGGCGACACCGGCTACGGCGGGCTGCTGAACGTGGCCCACACCGTCGAAGGCTATATGCGCGCGGGCGCCGCGGCCATCCAGCTGGAAGACCAGGAATTCCCCAAGAAGTGCGGCCACACCAAGGGGCGACGCGTCATTCCGGCGCGGGACATGGCCAACAAGATCCGCGTCGCCATCGACGCGCGCGGCGGCGAACGCGATTTCCAGATCATCGCCCGCACCGATGCCCGCAGTTCGCTGGGCCTGGACGAAGCCCTGCGCCGCGCTGATGAGTATCTGAACGCCGGCGCCGACATCCTGTTCGTCGAATCCCCCGAATCCAGGGAAGAGCTCGAAGCCATCGGCCGCCGTTTCGATGTGCCGCTGATCGCCAACATCGTGGAAGGCGGCCGCACCCCGCAGCCGACGGCGCGGGAACTGCAGGACATGGGTTTCGCCATGGCGATCCACCCGGGCCTGGGCTTCCTGGCCATGGGCCACGCACTCGAAGCCGCCTACTCGCACCTGCGGGAAAAAGGCGATTCCATCGATTATTCCGCCATTTCCGACTTCGGCGACTTCAGCAGGCTCATCGGCTTCGAAAAAGTCTGGGACTTCGACGACAAGTACCGAGGGCTGGAAGAAAACGCCTGACCGGCGGGCGCGGGGCGCTCATGCCTCGCGCTGCCAGCCCTTGCGCAGGTGGCGGTCCCAGCGCAGCAGAAGCACACTCGCCAGCGTGGCGAATGCGAACAGCAGCACAGCCAATGCCATGATGAGCGACACATCGTGGCGCTCGATGGCCATCATCAGCAGATGGCCCAGCCCGCGCTGTGACGCGAACATCTCGCCCAGCAGGGTTCCGAGCAGGGTCAGCGCGAAACCGATGCGCAGCCCCGCCACCACCTCGGGTATGGCTGCGGGAATCAATACCTGCCAGGCGGCCGGCCAGGCCCCCAGCCGGTGAACGCGGATGCAGCGCAGGAATACCGGCCGGATGTTGCGCACCGCCGTCATCGTGAACAGCACGATGGGAATGATGCCGTGGATGACGCCGAAAGCGATCTTGGCGGAAATGCCCAGGCCGAAGATCAGCAGAATGATGGGGTAAAGGGAAATCTTCGGCACGGAATACACCGCGATCAGCACCGGCTCCATGACGTCCCCCGCCAGGCGGCGCACGCCCAGCAGTATGCCCACGGCGGTGCCGCCCACCACCGCCAGCACCAGCGCCGCAGCAAAAGCCTTGCCGGTTTCTTCGATATGGCCGTAGAACTCGGCATCGCCCAGCAACCGCGCCAGCCGCTGGAATGTCGTCCAGGGATAGGGCAGCGCATGCACGCCCAGCCAGGCGCTGAAGGCCGTCCACAATGCCAGCATGCCCAGGACCAGCAGCACCACATCCCGGCGGCGCTGCATCGCGGCATCCTTGTGCGACTGCAGAATGGCCTGCATGTTCAGCGTGGTGCCCGTCGGCGATTTCATCCGGCCTCCTTCATGACGCGCCTTTGGTAGAGGCGATGCTCGACCGTATGCAGAATCATGTTCAGCGCGCCCACGAACACCAGCAGGATCAGCATCAGGCCATACATGGTGGGGTTGTCGAAATTGTTGTAGGCGAATGCGATCTGGTAGCCGAAGCCGGCGCCTGACAGCAGGAACTCGCCGCCGATGATGGCAATGAAGGAATACACGATGGTGAGCTTCACGCCCGTGAATACGAAGGGCAGACTGGCCGGCAGGCGCACCCGCAGCGTGGTGCGCACCGCCCCCATGCGCAGCATGCGCGCCGTCCTGATCTGCACGGCCGGGATGCGTTCCACGCCATTGAGCGTGTTCACGGCCATGGCCACGATGGAGAACAGGAATCCCAGCGCGATCAGCGGCCAGCGATTGAGGCCGAAAATGACGATCAGCATGGGATAGAACACGAAGATCGGCACCGCGTACCAGGACATCAGCAAGGGGTCGACGACCCGCCGCAGACGCGGCAGCCGCACGAGCATCAGGCCGCCCATGAACCCGGCGACCACCGCCAGTGCGATGGACGCCGCGGCCGAGGACAGGGTCAGCCCGATGTCATGGGCATACTGCCCTTCGGACAGGATCCGCACGGCGGCCACGAACATTTCCGAAGGCGGAATGAACGACACGCGGTCGATCCAGCCGGCCTGGCTGGCGATTTCGAGCAGGACGATGCTGCCCACGATCAGCCCGATACGCAGCAGCGCCGGCCGGCTCACCGCGAAGCCCCCAGGGCCTTGAGCGATTCCTCCCGGAGACGGCCCCAGATCCGGGACTGCAGTTGCCCATAGCGGGGATCGAGCGCGGTTTCGCTGCCCCGGTCCCGGCGCCACCCTGTTTCGAGAATGTCGAGGAAGCGCCCCGGCCGGGCCGACATGACCCCGATGCGGTCGGAAAGCAGCACGGCCTCGTCTATGGAATGCGTGATGAGCATGATGGTCGAACCCGTCTCGCGCCATAACTTCAAGGTTTCCTCGCCCATCAGCAGCCGGGTCTGCTGATCGAGCGCGCCGAAGGGCTCGTCGAGCAGCATCAGGCGCGGCCGCTGCGCCATGGCCCGCGCGATGCAGACCCGCTGCCGCATGCCGCCGGACAATTGCGCGGGATAGGCGCGGGCAAAATCGGTCAGCCCCATGAACCCCAGCGAATACTCGACCCGTTCCCGCAGCTCGGCTTCGGGGATGCCCATCTGCCGCCCCCCGAAGGCCGCGTTGTCGAAGACGTTCAGCCATGGAAAGGAGGCGTCCTCCTGGAACACCACCGCCACGCCTTCAGGCACTTCCCCGCGCACGGGCCGCCCCTCGAAGCGGATTTCCCCTTCCGTCGGTTCCGTCAGCCCCGCCATCAGATCGAGCAAGGTGGACTTGCCGCAGCCCGAGGGGCCGACGACGGAAAAGAACTCGCCTTTGCGCAGCTCGAAGCCGACGGGGCCGAGGGCATGCACGTCCTGCCCGCCCTCGCGTCCCGCGAACACCTTGGACACCCCGGCCAGCGCCACATGGACATTGCCATGCCCTTGCGGGCCGCCGGCATCCGCCAGGGGCGCCATCACGGCATCGCTATCCATCACTTGCCGCGCAGCTCGGCGGGCAGGAAGCGTTCATCGACGACCGTCTTCCAGTCGAAAGGCCCCTCGTCGATCGCCTTGACCATCACCAGGCCGCGCAGCATGGCTTCCATACCGTCGTAATCGAGCCGGCCGTCGCTCCAGTAGGGCGCCTTGTCGGCCAGCACGCTGTCCACCGCGGACTTGGCGACGGCCGGGTCCAGCTTGTAATGCCGCGCCAGGCTCTCGGCCGCTTCCTCGGGATGCTGGGTCAGGTATTCCACCCCGCGGCGGCGGCCTTCGATGATGGCTTCTATGATCTTGCCGTTCTTCTCAAGATAGTCGCTGCGGACCACGCCCACCGTCTGCGTCATCTGCGGCAGGGCCTCGCTGGAGCGGAACACGATCTTCAGGGAATCCATGTGCGAACTCAGCGCCGGCTCGATCATGTAGATGACATCGACGCCCCCCTCACGCAGCGCCGTCAGGGCCGAACTAGTGCTGCCGACCGCCGTTCTCTTGACCTCGTCCAGCATCCCCTTTTCGGACAATGCGACGGTCGATACCATATCCGTCACGGAACGCGGGCTGCTGTAGCCGAGGTTCTTGCCTTTGAGATCCTCGATGGAAGAAAGCGGGGAATCCTTGGTGGCCACCCAGACGTTGTCCGCCAGGCTGACGACGCCCGCATGCACGATGGTGAGCTTGACCCCCTGCTTGATGGCCGCCAACGCGGCGGGAAGCGCCACCTCGCCGTAGGGAATGTCGGAAGCCATGGCATTGCGCACGGTCGTGCCGCCGCCCGCCGAAGTGATGAAGCCCGTGACATCGACGCCGGCGTCCTTGAAAAACCCCTTGTCCAGCGCGATGGCGAAGGGCAGGCCGTACATGCCGCTGCCCCAATGCGTGACGGTGAGCGTGTTGGCGCGGACACAGGACGTGGCAAAAAGGAACAGCACCCCCAACAGGGCCGCCTTCCTGAAAGCGGACAAGATGAACATGTGTGTCTCCGTTATGAGTGTAAGTATTCACAATTTTTGTCCTACACTTATAACTTAAACAATTCAGCGCTTTTTGTGAAGAACTTCCGCCCGCCGGCCGGGATTCTGCCAGCCGGACCTTCGCTTTTTTTGACATGACACTCGATTCCCCGCCCCTTGCCATACAGCCCGTCCGCAGCGGCGACACCGTGGAACGCACCGCCGAGATACTGAAAGCCCGGATACTGGACGGCAGTCTCGCGCCCGGCCAGCGGCTGATCTCGCGCGACCTCATGGAAGAGCTCTGCGTCAGCCGCGGCTCATTGCGGGAAGCCTTCCAGCGGCTGGCGGCGGACAGGCTGGTGGATCTGATACCCAACCGCGGCGCGATCGTCAGACGCCTGACGGCGGACGAAGTCATCCATCTTTTTCAGATACGCGAAGCCCTTGAAGGGCAGGCGGCCCGGCTGGCCGCCGAACGCATCGACGGCAGCCACCAGCGGGCCGCCTTCACCGCGCTGATGGAAGAAGGCCGTCAATACCGCGGGCGCGCCGACCTGCCCGCCTTCATCGAGTACAACCGCCGTTTCCATCAGGGCATCGTGGCCATGAGCGGCAACACGGAGCTGGCGGAACTGATCGACCGCTATCAGCTGGCCGTATTCATGCACATGCTGCGCCGCTCGGTGGGGCCATCCCGGCTCATCCGGGAATCGGTCGACCAGCACGACGCCATTGCGCGCGCCATTCTCGACGGCGACGGCCATGCCGCCTACGAGGCCATGAAAGTGCACCTGTGGCACACGGCCGAAGGGATACTTGAAAGGCTGGGGGCGCGGGCTTGAGGGTGAGTCTCCCGCGCATGGGTGCTATTCTCATCAGCTCTCACACCAACCAGACAGCACACCAGGAGACACAACATGCAATACCGTTGCCTCGGGCGCAGCGCCCTGCGCATTTCCCCGCTCACGCTGGGCACCATGATGTTCGGCGGCGCGACCGACGCGGCGGAGTCGCTGCGCATCATCCACGATGCCCGCGACAGCGGCATCAACTCCATCGATACGGCCGATGTCTACAACAAGGGCGAGACGGAACGCGTCGTGGCCCGCGCCCTCGCCGGGGAGCGCGACCGGTGGGTGCTGGCCAGCAAAGTCGGTAACCGCATGGGCGACGGGCCGAACGATTCCGGGTTTTCGACGAAGTGGGTGATCGAAGGGGTGGAGGCCAGCCTGCGCCGCCTGGAAACCGACTATCTCGACATCGTCTATCTGCACCGCGACTTTCCGGGCCGCTCGCTCGAAGAACCCATCAGGGCGCTGGGCGACCTGATGCGGCAGGGCAAGATCCGCTATTACGGCCTGTCCAATTTCCGTGGCTGGCGCATTGCGGAAGCGGTGCGCGTGGCACAGCAGCTTGGCGTCGCGGCGCCGGTCGTCATCCAGCCCGTATACAGCCTGGTGAACCGGGTCGCCGAACAGGAACAGCTGCCGGCCGCGCATGAATACGGCATGGGCGCGATCTCGTACAGCCCGCTGGCCAGGGGCGTCCTGACCGGCAAGTACCGCGGCATGGATGACGTTCCGGCGGATTCCCGGGTGGCCCGCGGCGACACCCGCATCCGCGACACCGAGTGGCGCGAAGAGTCCCTCGTCGTCGCCAGCGCCGTCCGCGAGCGCGCCGAAGCACGCGGCCAGACGACCGCCGATTTCGCCACGGCCTGGGTCATCAACAACGCCTTCGTGACATCGGCGATCGCCGGCCCGCGCACCTTCGAACAATGGCGCGCATACATGCGGGCCCTCGACGTGAAGCTGGATGCCGAGGACGAGGCCTTCGTCGACGCCCTGGTCGCGCCCGGTTATGCCTCCACCCACGGCTATAACGACCCCTCCCACCGTGTCAGCGGCCGCGTGGTCACAAGCAGTTGACACTGGCGATGCAAGATGAGCCCGGCGTTTCCCGTCCACGCCGGCTCACTTCGCAGGCCAGACATGAAAGACCCAGGGGCCGCGCGGCGCCTCACAGAACCGCCATGCCTTCCCCCGTGGCGTGGGCCGGAACGGGCTCCAAGGAAACCGCCGCTGCGCCGCCGTCTCCCAGCCGCTGGAACAGCGCATCCACGTCCAGCGTCGGGATCATGCTGTGGCCGGAGGTTCTGACGATGCGCCGGATCAGCCTCGTGTCGGAGTCGAATGCCCCGCCCAGGGGTTGCGAGGTGTAGCGGCCGACGGCCTGCAGCGCGTCCACCAGCAGGCCGATGCGATGGGCGCCGCGGGATAGCACGATGATTTCGTTGCCGGTGGCGGCCGGCGCCTTCGCGTCCAGCCAGGCCGACAGGTCGAAGACCCATGCCAGGCCGGAGCCGGTGTCCGAGGCCAGCGGCAGCATGCCGACGCTGCCCGGGCGCCCGCCCAACGTCAGGGGCAGCAGGGCGTCGGCGGGCCGGGCTTCGTGCACGTGGGCGGCTTCGATGGCGTACAGGCGGCCGCCGTACAGGAAGGTGGCGTATTCCTCACTTTCTCCGGCCATGACCAGCCGGGCGTCATCGGCCTGCAGCGACGGGCTAGGCTCCAGCGCGGCGTCCTCCGCCGGCGGCGCCGCGCCGAGGGTTTCGTAGACGACGGCCAGCACGTCGTCCCGATAACCGTCGTCGCGCTTGAATTCGCGATAGCCTTGCGAGACGCTGCAGCCCAGCAGGGTGTACTGACCGTGCTGCACCACCAGCCGCGAGACGCTGCGGCCATTCTCCAGCGCCAGCAGTTCCGGATCGATCGGAAAGGGTTCGCCCGGCGCATGGGCCGCGCTGCTGCTGGCCAGGACCCTGCCCTGGCGGTCGATGAAGCAGGCCTGCCTGCGGGGCTTGCCGGCCAGCGCGTCGTTCAGCATGGCGGTCAGTTCCGGCGTGACGTCGAACACCAGGCCGATGCCGCCCAGTGTCCGCGGGCCGCCATCGGCGCCGCGTACGGCGGCATGGTAGACATAGGTCGACCGGTCGCCGTAGAAGGGGGTCGGCGCGAAACCTTCCACGGCATAGTCCTGGTCGTCCCGCAGCCCGAGCACACGCTGCACGATGGCGGGGTCAACCTGCCGACCGGTGAAGTCCAGCCCACCGGCATCGCGGTCGGAATGTGCGATCACGACGCCGTCGCAGTCATACAGAAATATCGATGTATATACTGTGTATAGACTATTGATATGGTTCAGGATACGCCCGGCATGCGCGGCCGAGGTCGCGCAGGGCCGCGCAAGCGCCTGCTGCACGTCGGGCGACAACGCCCACCAGCGGCAGTCGTTGGCACGTTCATAGAGGTTGCGGTCGAGCAGGTCCACCATCAGCCGCGCCACGAATCCCGCATCCTGCAGGCCCGTGGCCAGCACGGTATCGCGCAGCCCGTGTATGGATCGCTGGAAAAGGGCGTCGCTGCGGGCGCCCGTGTCGCTGATCTGCGCGAGCACGGCGCGCAGCCGCGTGCTTTTGCCGGCCTTGCCCCCCGAAATCACCTGGCCGTTCCACACCACGCGGCGTATGGTCTGTGCGGCGATCATCACGTCGTGCAGCGGGCGGCAGAAATCGCCGGCATGGCGCAGCAGGCCCTGCGTGGTCCGGGCCGGCGCACAGGGCGCCGCCCGTGCCTGGGACGAAAATGCGATCTCCAGCGGAATGATGACCTGTCCGCGCCAGCCCGGCGGTCCCGCATAGCCCTGGTAGCCGCCCGCCGTATGCGTGGCGACCAGGTGGAGGCGGCCAGCGTGCATGAACAGCTCCGCGCTGCACGCCGGGTTCATGGGCAGGGTCCGACCCACGGGTATCCAGTCGGAATCGGCCGACGCTATGCAGCGGCCGCCGCCATCCAGCAGCAGCATGTTGTAGCGCGCGCCAGGGTCGCGGTGCGAGGCGAAGATGCCGTTCATCTCTTCCTGCAGATTGAAGCACAGGCACAGCACGCCCACGGGTTCCCCGCCATCCGGGCCCAGCATACGATGGCAGTAGATCAGCGCTTCGGGCTTGGCCGGCTGCAGGCCGCTGCGCCGGAATATCTGGACATAACCATCCCGTTGCAGCGCTTCCTGGATCGCGGGGTCGGCGCAGTGCGCGGGCAGCGGCCCTTCACCGGCGCTCGCCAGGACAGTGCCGTCGGGGCCGACCAGCAGCAGGGCATCGTACACGGTGTACTTGCGGCGGTAGGCTTCCAGCCGCGCCTCGCAACGCGCGCGCTTCGCGTCTTCGTCGGGATGCTGCGCAAAAGCACACAGTTCCCGGTCGGTGGCGAGGAAGGAGACGTCCGCCGTGCGTTCGTACAGGTTGCGCACCACGATGTCGATAATGTAGAGCGCCTTGGTGCTGATCTCGCGGAGAATGCCGGTCATCTTCTCCGCGACCAGGCTGACGATCAGCTGCTGCTCCAGTTGGTCGAAATGCCGGCGGGCGTCCTCGATGGTGGGAATGATGAGGGCGCCATCCTCGGGACAGTTCATCCGTGTGGACGCCTCAATCATGCGCCATGCCAGCGCAAGCTCGTGCAGGGCGCGCTGGCAGCGGTCCACGTCACGCATGAAAGGAAGAAACGTATCCAGGTGCAAATCGCCGGCGGGATGCTGCATGTCGGAATCCTCTGTCTGATAGGAATCCCTCACGCAAAACCCATGCCGACATTTCCAGTGGCGGTATCACCGCAGGGGCGCATCGCCGGCCATGCGCGTGCGGCCGTGCACCGGCATGGTGCGGCGCGCACCGTATTGGACGCCAGCCTGCACCGATCCGTCGCTCACCAGCAACGGATCGGTTTTTTTTGACGATATGGCTTGGCGTACATCAAGACCGAGACGGGAAAAATCCGCAACATCCAGGGTTAACCCTATACTTGATTGTTGCGAGACATTCAGAATCATTTTCAAAAGAGTCGATAAGAAAATCATGCAGACCCTATTGAACCGCCTCAATCTTTCCCAGAAGTACGCCATCATCGGCTTGCTGGGCTTCATCATGATGGCCATCCCGACAAGCCTCGTCGTGCTCGATCGGGTGGCCATCGCGCGCAAGGCGTCCGCGTCCACGGGACACCTCGCCCCTGCCAGGCAGACACTCGAAACCATCCGCCTGAGCCAGCAGGCGCGGGGCCTGTCGAGCGCCTACCTGAACGGCAACGCGGGCGTCGCCGGGAATCTCGCCGCTGTCCTCGAAGCCGTGCAGAAGGCGCACGATCAGGCGGAAGCCGACATGATCGCCGCAGGGGTGGATGCGCAGACACGCGACCGGCTGCGGGATCTGCGCGGGCAGATCGGCGAGCTGGGCGCAAAAGTGCGTGCCCAGGGCCTGGCCGCCGGTGCAAGCTTCACCGCTTACTCGGCGATCATCGCCCGGCAGATGGAGGTGCTCGCCGATATCGTGTCCGCCACCGGCCTCAACCTGGATGAGCATCCCGACACGTACGCGCTCATCGACGGGCTGTTCGGCAGCCTGCCGCAAGTCACTGAGCATCTGGGGCAGACCCGGGCGCTGGGCTCGGGCCTGCTGGCGCGCGGCACCGCCTCGGAAACCGACCGCCGGCAGATCGCGACGGCCCGGGCGCTCGCCGACGACCGGCTGCGGGCCTGGGAGGCCGCCCTGGCAACGGCGCGGCGCAGCAATCCACTGATCGAAGCCGGGCTCGCGGCATCCATGAAGCAAGCGGGCGACGACGCCCGCCACGTGCTGGCGCTGACGCAGCGCGAAATCGTCGATGCCAACGTTCCCAGCCTGGCATCGACCGACTACTTCAATGCGATGACCCGGGCCATAGACAGCCAGTTCGCACTGGCTTCGCAGGCCGCCGGCACACTGGCCACCCTGCTCGATGCGCGCGCCCGCCTGGCACAACGCGATCTGGGGCTGCTGGCCGCCGGGCTGGCGCTGCTTGCCATGGCCGCCGCCTGGCTGGCGGTCCTCATCAACCGCAGCGTTGTCGTGTCGCTCAATACTTCGCTGAACATGGCGCGCACGGTCGCCCGCGGCGACCTGAGCTCCACCGCCCGCATCGATGGCACGGACGAATTCCAGCAGTTGCTGGGGGCGCTCAATATCATGAACGGCAGCCTTGCCGGCATCGTCGCGCAGGTTCGCGGCGCCACCGACAACATCGCCACCGCGGCCAGCCAGATCGCCGCCGGCAACCAGGACCTGTCCGAACGCACAGTGTCCCAGGCGGCCTCGCTCGAAGAAACAGCCGCCTCCATGGAACAACTGACCGGCACGGTGACGCAGAATTCCGAGAACGCCCGCGCCGCGAACTCGCTGACACGCGGCGCCACCGACGTGGCCCGGCGGGGCGGCGAGGCGGTGCAGCAATTCGTCGACACGATGTCGGCCATACGCGATACCTCGTCGCGCATCTCCGACATCGTCGGCATCATCGACGGCATTGCCTTCCAGACCAACATCCTGGCCCTGAACGCAGCCGTCGAAGCCGCCCGCGCCGGCGAGGCCGGCAGGGGGTTCGCAGTGGTGGCATCCGAAGTGCGCAGCCTGGCGCAGCGTTCCGCCACGTCCGCGCGCGAGATACGCGATCTCATCGGCCAGTCGGCGGCTGAAGTGGATTCCGGCAGCCGGCTGGCCGACGCGGCGGGCGACACTATGCGCGAAGTGCTCGAAAGCATCGAGCAGGTCGGGCTGCTCATGAACGAGATCGCAGTCGCCAGCGCGGAACAGAGCTCGGGCATATCGCAGGTCAACATCGCCGTGAGCCAGATGGACGGCATGACGCAACAGAATGCCGCGCTGGTACAGGAAGCGAGCGCCGCCGCCGACTCCCTGCTCGAACAGGCCGACATGCTGGTGCACGCTATCAGCGCCTTCCGCCTGCCCGACGACAGCGCCAGCCCTGACGCCGGCGCTGGCGCTGGCGCTGGCCGGGCCGTCAGCCCGCCGCTTGCGCCATCCCGCCCGGCGCTGCTGTCCGCCGGCTGACCGCCAGATCCTAAGGCGCTTCCGGCCGCAGCGGTATCTCGGCCAGCATGGTGTAGCGGCTACGCGTGGCGGTCGGCGTGGAAGCCACCAGCACGCAGCGTTCGGGCGTCCAATGGACGGGCGTCCCCCGCAGCGCCGACAGGTCGGCCGGCCTGGCGTTCCTCAGCAGGGATACATGCGGCCGGAACGCCGACCCGGATGCCGGCCACCCCAAGGGCGCCAGGTGGGACCACAGCTGATCATGCGCAGCGTGCAGCCAGGCGGGCGAAGACGGCCCGGACGACTCTGGTCCCAGCCACACCACCTTGGCGTTGCGGAAGCAGCCCGGCTCGCGAAGCACCATCGGCCCCGTGGGCAGGCGCCAGTTCACGCAGGCTTCCGTCACCGCCCGGATCCGGCCGGCGTCGGCCGGCCCCAGAAAGGCCAGCGTCATGTGCAGCGTGTCGGTCCGCATCGGGCGGCCTCCATACAGCGCATGCGCGCCGTCCACCCACGGGACGATTTCCGCGGCTTTCACGGGCGAGGGCCAGTAGGCAAAAAAAAGTCTCATGCAAAATACCCGCTCAGGCTTCACGACCAAGAGCCGGAAGCTTGCCATGAAAGCGGGGAATGCGGGTATGTGTCAGTGCCGTGAAGGCTCGGGTTCCATTTCGTGCAGCAGCCAGATCGCCGCAAGAAAGGTCAGGTTCTTGGCCAGAGGGCCGAAGGGATGCAGCCAGAACTCGGGCAGGCGCAAGCTGAGGATCACCGTATAGGCCAGCACCACCGCCCCCTGCACGAACCATAGCCAGCGGCCGCGCCACGGCAGAAGCGCGAGCAGCCCCAGCAGGAGGCTCAGGCCCGCCCCGGCGTACAGCGCGGCCGGCGCCAGGGAAGCCGGCACACCGACGGCCCGCAGCATGGCCAGGCTGTCGGCCACCGGATACAGGCCCAGCGACACCGCCCCGGCGATCAGCCAGACCAGCGCCACGCTGACCCGAAGGATGGGAGCCAGCCAGCGCAAGCGGGCAGCCTGCGCCACGTCGCCGCGCGAACCGGCCGCGACAAAGGATGCGACGCCTCGCGGCGCGCGGCCCAGTATGGCCTGTGTGTCCTGCGCGGGGGCCGCGGCGCCGCGTTCGAGCATGGAAAGCGTATCCGGGTCCAGCGGGCTGCCCGGCAGCCATTTTCCAAACTGTGCCACCAGCCGCATGACACGCATGGGCATGTTCAGAAACCGGGCCGGCGCCCGTATTCCCATGGCGGCCCGGAGCTCTTCATAGAATTCGCGCAGCATCATGGCTTCCGGCCCCACCACGGCCACGCGGCGGCCGGCATGGGCGCGCGCCGCATCCGCCCGCGTCGCCAGTGCCATGACCACGTCCACCAGATCATCGACATGGACCGGCTGCACGATCTGCCGGCCACGGCCAGGCAACGGTATGAGCGGCTGGGTGGCCTGCATGGTGAACATCACGGTGCTGGCGCCGCCGGCGCCGAACACCAGAGAGGGCTGCACGACGATTCCTTCGACAGGAAGCGAACACAGGACATCATCGGCCGCCTTCTTGCTGCGGTGATAAGGCGTGGCGGCGGCTTCGTCCGCCCCGAGCGCGGAGATCTGCACGATGCGCGGCACCCCGGCCGCCGCGGCGGCCGTGAACAGGGCGGCCGGCGCCCGGTGATGCAGAAGCTCGAAACGCTGGTCGCCCCGTTCCCGCAGAATGCCGACGGCATTGATCACCACATCGATGCCCTGCACGGCCCCTTCCCAGTCGGAAGGATTCAGCGCATGGGAAAAATCCTTGCTCAGATGCTGCACCCCCCAGCCCCCCGATACCGTGTCGCGCCGCGAAACCGCCACCACCCGGTGTCCGTCCCGGATCAGGGCTTCCAGAAGGCGGCCTCCGATGAAGCCGGAAGCACCAGTAAGGAGAACTCTCATGACGTCGCCCCCTTCGAGACACAAGCTTGCATGCAGGGAACAGGCTTTTCACATTGTAGGGCCTGCCGTCTCTGCGCAAAGGGAAGCCCATGCAAGCGTCGGTAAATATTTTCTGTGCGAAACGAATCCACTCCGCCGGAGGGAAAATTGTTACACAAAGATGCATAGTCGCATCCCCGTACCGTGCCGCTGTCATCGTTCAGCTTTATCATGCTTCAACTATCAACTACACAAGGGCGCGGACATGGGCATCATCAGCATGATCATCGTGGGCTTCATTGTGGGGCTGCTCGCCAGGGCCATCATGCCGGGCGATCAGAAAATGGGCTTCATCCTCACCGTTCTGCTGGGGATAGTCGGAGCGATCGTCGCCGGCTATCTGGGCGGCGCCATGGGGCTCTACCAGCCCGGGGAAGGCGTCGGCTGGATCGGTTCCATCATCGGGGCGGTCATCGTGCTCTTCGTCTACGGCCTGATCGCAAAGAAACGCTGAGTCCCGCCCCACGGCAGGGGACATGGGGGCGCCGCGATGCGGCGCCCTTTTTGCATGCCCGGCATGGCGGCCGGGGCACGCAGGCCGGCTAGCACTTACAATAAAGAACGAAAGCCGCAAAGCCATCAGCGGAGACACGCATGGAATCCAATACCCGCCGTTTCACACCGCTTCGGTTCTGGAAGAAGCTGGCTCCCAACGCCCGCTCCATCGGTCGTGGCGCGGTCGAGAAAGCGCTCTACCTGTACTACGCCGTGCAGAACCCCGCCACGCCCAAATGGGCCCGCCGCGTCATCTATGGCGCCTTGGGCTACTTCATCCTGCCTCTGGACGCCATCCCCGATCTGGCGCCCCTCATCGGCTACACCGACGACATGGCGGTCATGGCCGCCGCCCTGGCGACGGTCACCTTCTATATCACGCCGGATGTCAAGGCACAGGCTCACAGGAAGATGGCCGAATGGTTCGGCTTGCCGGCCCAGGGCTGGTCTGACGCCTGAGGCACGGCACGGCTCTACATGGCGCACAGCTTCAACGAATACTGGCTGCTTGAGACACTGCGTCTGCGGGAATCGCTCTGGGGTCCGCTCGAAGACTCGGCGGAATCCGGCAGGGTCCGGGCGCAAGGCGGCGACTTCAACACACGGTTGCTTGCCCGTGCCGGACTGCTGGCGCGGCGCGAGCGGCTGGACGACGCCCTGGCCGGCTGGCGGCAGATGGCCCGCCTGGTTCTTCTGCTCTTCATCGTGATGGCCATCCTGGCCGGCGGCGCGGCCGCCGCGGGGGCGCTGGGCGGCGGCGGCCGGCCCGTCAACCTGGCCGTGGCCGTGACGGCATTGCTGGGCCTGAACACGATCACCTTCCTCCTGTGGGTGGCCAGCTTCGCCATGCAGGCCGGCGCGAGCGGCAGCCTGCTGGCCGATGCCTGGCTCCGGCTGACGCGGCGGCTGGCGCGCGGCCCCGATGCCGCGCTGCTGCCCCGCGCCTTGCTGGAACTCTTGGCGCGGCAAGGCCTGTCGCGCTGGGCGGCGGGTGTCGTCAGCCACGGCCTGTGGGTGCTTGCGCTGCTGAGCATCCTCGCCACCCTGCTGGCCATGCTGGCGACACGGCGCTATACCTTTCTGTGGGAAACCACGCTGCTCTCGCCCGACACCTTCGTGCAGGTGGTGCATGCCCTGGGCTGGCTGCCCTCGCTTCTGGGCTTCGCCCAACCCGCGGCCGACACCATCCGCGCCAGCGGCGGCCAGCAGGTCCTGCCCGATGCCGCGCATGCGCTCTGGTCCACCTGGCTCCTGGGCATCGTGGTGGTCTACGGCCTGGTTCCCCGCATCGCCGCGCTGTTGCTGAGCACCGCCATCATGCGCCGGCGGCTGGCGCGCCTGGCCGTCGATCCCGCGCTGCCGGGCCTGGCCGAACTGCACGACCGCCTGATGCCGGTCAGCATGAACACGGGCGTGGATGCGCCGGCGCCCCCGCCGCCGGCCACGGCCGTGCAGGGCCGGCCCGCCCCCCACAGCCCCGGGCCACGCTACCTGCTGGGTCTGGAACTGCCCGCCGATCTCCCCTGGCCGCCCCGGGCGGTCACGCCGGATGTCGAAGACCTCGGCGTCGTCGACAGCCGTGAAGAACGCCATCGCATGCTGGACACGCTGCGCCGCCTGCCGGCGCGGCGGCTGCTGGTATGCTGCGACGCCCGCCAGACACCCGACCGCGGCACGCTCGCGCTGCTGGTGGAGCTCGCGTCGCTGGCAAGTGAAATGCAGTTGGCCCTGCTGCCCGATGACGGCGCCCCGGCACGGCGGATGCAATGGCGGCAGCAGTTGCTGCAGGCGGGCTTCGCACCTGAACAGTTGCCGGCCGGCATCGAGGCGGCCTTCGTCTGGCTGAACACCGCCGGCCATGCCGGCGCGAGCGCCAGCCCTTCGCACGGCCACGGCACGGCCCATCCCGGAGCGCCGGCATGAGTACGCCACTCCGGGTCCTGCGCCTTGCCGTCGTGGGCCACACCAACACCGGCAAGACTTCGCTGCTGCGCACGCTCACGCGCGATCCCGCTTTTGGGGAAGTCCTGGACCTCCCGGGCACGACCCGGCACGTAGAGGGCGTGCGCCTGCTGATCGAAGGTTCCACCGCCATCGAACTGTTCGACACGCCGGGCATGGAAGACGGCATGGCGCTGCTCGACTATCTGGACACGCTCGCCGCTCCCGGCGCGCGGCTCGATGGCCCGGCGCGCATCCAGCGCTTCCTGGACAGTCCCGAAAGCATGCGGCGCTTCGAACAGGAAGCCCGCGTGCTGCGCAAACTGCTGGAATGCGATGCCGGCCTGTATGTGGTGGACGCCCGCGACCCCGTGCTGGCCAAGCACCGCGACGAACTCGCCGTGCTGGCCTCTTGCGGCCACCCCCTGCTGCCGGTGCTGAACTTCACGCACAGCCCCGACCACCGCATCGACGAGTGGCGCTCGGCCCTGGCAAGGCTGGGCCTGCATGCCATCGTGGAATTCGACACGATCGCCCCGCCGCTGGATGGCGAAGACCAGCTTTACGACAAGCTCGCGCTGCTGCTGGATTCGCATGCGCCGACGCTGCGCGCCCTCAGGCGGGACATCGCCGAACAGCGCAGGCAGCGCCGCCTCGATGGCCTTTCCCTGGTTGCCGAAATGCTGATGGACATTGCCGCGCTGCGCCTGTCCTCGCCGCCTGACGACGCCGCGCTCCAGGGGGCCGCCGAACAGCTGCGGCGCCTGGCCCGCCAGCGGGAACAGCAGTGCATCGACGCCCTGCTCAAGCGCTACAACTTCCGGCCCGCCGATTTCCCGGCCCACGCCCTGCCCCTGCGGGGCGAGCGCTGGGACATGGATCTGTTCCATCCCCAGGCGCTCAAGGAAATGGGCATCCACCTCGGCAAGGGCATGGCCGCCGGCGCCATGGCGGGCGCCACACTGGACATGTTCACGGCGGGCATCAGCCTGGGCGCGGCGACCTTGCTGGGAGCCGCCGCAGGCGGCTTGTGGCAGGGCGCCGACAAGCTGGGGCGCCGCCTGCTGGGGCGTCTCAGGGGCTTTCAGGAACTGACGGTGGACGACGCCGTGCTGCGCCTGCTGGCCATGCGGGAACTGGCCCTGATCGCCGCCCTGGAACGGCGCGGCCACGCCGCCCAGGGGCCGATAGAGATCACTGAGCTGATCGCGGGCAAGGCCGACGCCCTGCGCAAGGAACGCCTGCCCGAAGACCTGCTCGAAGCCCGGGCCAGCCCGGAATGGTCGACGCTGACGGAGCATTACCAGCCCACCGCGCGCCGCGCCCAAGCCGTCAAACGGCTGACCACCGAATTGGATGAGCCAGGACACACAAGAGTCCCTGCGGACTCTTGTGCGCCTGGCGAATCCGAGCGGCATGCAAGCCGCGAGGTGGAGAGCTGCCGCACCAAAAGATGAACCCAAGCCTGGCGAATCCGAGGCGCATGCAAGCGGCGAGGTGGAGAGCTGCCGCACCAAAAGATGAACCCGTGCCTGGCGAATCCGCCACAACACGGGGGCACTTACGGTGCCGAACTTAAAATTTGCCTCGCTTGACCCCGCCCTGAAGGGCGGGGCTTGCGCATAGGCTCGTGCTCAAAGCAGCACAGCCTCGTTGGACAACCCGCCGTCCGTACCGGAATCGGGCCTGGCGGCGCAGTACCGTCTCATGATGGCCTCGATATCGTCGATCGCCCCCAGAATGCCTTCGGCATAGGCTTTTTCCGCCATGCGGGACTGCAGCCTGGCGCATACGGCTTCCCACTCGCGCGTATCGGCCGGCACACCGCGATCGGCGATGATTTCGATGCGATGCCGATCCAGCGCAAGATAAAGCAGTACGCCGGAACGTTCCGCCGTATCCCACACGCGCAGGCGGCCGAAGACTTCCATCGCCCGCATGCGCGAATCCCGCTCGTGGATCGGGCTGACGGCCTCGATGGCCACCACCAGCTCGCCGCCGTGGTCGCGCTCGCAATCGCGAATGCGTTCCGCGATGAGCGCCAGCACTTCGGACGTGAAGTGCCGGCGTCGCAGCCACTGGCCTTCCAGACTGGACCAGCCCGTCATTTCCTTGATCAATGCCGGTGTGCTCAAGGCCTTTCCCCCTACCAGCTTCCGGAAGCGCCGCCGCCACCGCTGCCGCCGCCGCCCCCACCGCCGAACCCGCCTCCGAAGCCTCCCCCGAAGCCGCCGCCGCCCCGGCCGCCATAGAACCCGCCGCCAAAGCCGCCCGCCACGCCCCCCCGGCGCGAGGCCCGTATCGCGCCGCCCTTTCCGCCCGCCCCGAAACGGCGGCCGAACAGGGAAATAAGGGCGGCCAAGCCGCCAAACAGCAGGCCGAGCCACAAGCTGCCGAAGGCCAGCGCCGCGAATATCGTGACGGCAAAGGCAGCGAACAGCGGCGGCATGAAGAAAGCCATGAAGGCCAGCGGCGCCAGCACCACCTCCACGCTCCACTCATCGTCTGTTTCCGCCCCCTGTGCGGGCGGCGGCAGGCTCTCGCCGTTGATGAGGCGCAGCAGGCTTTCCACGCCCGCCGCCACGCCGCCGGCGTAGTCGTCCACCGTGAAACGCGGCGTGACCTGTTCACGAATGATGCGTCCCGCCAGCAGATCGGGCACGGCGCCTTCCAGCCCATAGCCCACCTCGATGCGCAGCCGCCGATCGTTCTTGGCGACCAGAAACAGAATGCCGTCGTCGACGCCTTCCCGTCCCAGCTTCCAGGCATCGAAGACGCGGCGCGCATAGCCTTCGATGCTGTCATCGCCCGTGGTGGGCACGATGAGCACCGCCAACTGGGCCCCCTTGCGGGCGTCCAGCTCCGCCAGCCCGGCTTCCAGGTGCGTGCGCGTATTCGAATCCAGTGTGCCGGTCTGGTCGACCACCCAGCGCTCGAAAGCGGGCACCGGCACTTGCTGGCCCCAAGCGGACTGCCAGCCGCCGAGACAGACCAGGACCACCGCGGCCAGCCACAGGGCGAATGCGCCCGGATGCCCCGGCCGCCATGCCGTTGACGCTCCGGGCCCCGCCCCGCCCATGCCGCGCGGGGGGCGGGCTGCGGATTCAGCACACAGGTCGGTGATCACCGGGCCGCCCTTTTCAACCGCCGGCCGAAGCCGGACGCGTGAATTCGACTTCGGGCCTGCGCATGATCTCGGATTCGCGCTCCACCCCATAATTGGCCTTCACGTCATAGCCGAAGAGTTTGGCGGTGATGAGGGTGGGGAACTGGCGGATGTACACGTTGTATTCCTGCACGGCCTTCACATAGCGGCCGCGCTCGGTGGCGATGCGGTTTTCCGTGCCTTCGAGCTGCGTCATCAGGTCGCGAAACAGCCCGTCCGCCTTCAGCTGGGGATAGTTTTCGGACACCGCCAGCAGGCGCGACAGCGCCGAGCCCAGCTGGCCCTGGGCCTGCTCGAAGCGCGCCATGAGTTCCGGATTGTCGAGATCGTCCACGCTGACCCTGATCTGGCCGACCTGGGCACGCGCCTGCGTGACCTCGGTCAGGATGGCCCGCTCATTGACCATATAGGCATCGACGGCCTTCACCAGCGAGGGCACCAGTTCGGCCCTGCGCTCGTACTGATTCAAAGCCTGCGACCAGGCGGCCTTCACTTGTTCGTCCAGCCGCTGGATCTCGTTGTAGCCGCAACCCGACAATAAACCGAAAAAAGGAAGAAATATCAGCAGGAACAGGCGTTTCATGACCATTTTCCACAGAAACCGTGTTGCGCGAGATTACAGCAGCCGCTTCTGCCTGTAAAATAGCGGATTCGCGTGCGAACCAGTCGGCACGCACGGAGCAGCAAGCTTTTCTTGTTCTCTTCAACATCCGTAAGATCGTCAGCCTGGATTGGTATCTCTCGTCTCCGAGCGATAGGCCGTCGCTGGAGCATTCTTTGAATTCCATCACTACATTTGCCGACCTCGGTCTGGCAGAACCCTTGTTGCGTGCCATCGCCGAAGCCGGCTACACGCAGCCCACCCCCATCCAGGCACAAGCCATCCCGCAGGTCATCGCCGGCGGCGATGTGCTCGCCGCCGCGCAGACCGGCACCGGCAAGACCGCCGGCTTCACGCTGCCCATCCTGCACCGCCTGCTGAACACGCCGGCCGGCCAGCGCAAGCCGGGCCGCCCGCGCGTGCTCGTCCTGACCCCCACCCGCGAACTCGCCGCACAGGTGGAAGAATCCGTGCGCACCTACGGCAAGCACACCCAGGTGCGCTCCATGGTGATGTTCGGCGGCGTCAACATCAACCCGCAGATCACCACCCTGCGCAAGCCATTGGACATCCTGGTGGCCACCCCGGGCCGCCTGCTGGACCATGCCGGCCAGAAAACGGTCGATCTGTCAGGCGTCGAAATGCTGGTGCTGGACGAAGCCGACCGCATGCTCGACATGGGCTTCATCCGCGACATCCGCAAGGTGCTGGCCCTGCTGCCCAAACAACGCCAGAATCTGTTGTTCTCCGCCACGTTCTCGGACGAGATCCGCGGCCTGGCGACCGGCCTGCTGAAGGATCCCATCGAAGTTTCGGTGGCCCGGCGCAACACGGCTTCGGAACTCGTGGAACAAGGCGTCGTGCTGACGGAACAAAGCCACAAGCGCGAACTGATCAGCCACATCATCCGCGGCCGCGGCTGGCATCAGGTGCTGGTTTTCACCCGCACCAAGCACGGCGCCAACCGGCTGGCCGAGAAGCTGGTGAAGGACGGCCTGACGGCCGCCGCCATCCATGGCAACAAGAGCCAGGCGGCCCGCACCCGGGCCCTTTCCGGCTTCAAGGACGGCAAGATCGCGGTGCTCGTCGCCACCGACATCGCCGCCCGCGGCCTGGATATCGATCAATTGCCGCAAGTGGTCAATTTCGAGCTGCCCAACGTGCCCGAAGACTATGTGCACCGCATCGGCCGCACAGGCCGGGCGGGCAGCCCCGGTTCGGCCCTGTCGCTGGTCGACAACTCCGAGATCAAGCTGCTGAAGGACATCGAGAAAGTCATCAAGCGCCCCATCGACCGCATCCAGATCGCCGACTGGGATCCTTCCACCATCGTGCGTACGCCATCGGCGGCCGACGCCGATGACGAGCGCCGCGACTCCGCCGCGCGCGGGCGGCGCGATGG
>JACCES010000020.1 GCA_013416455.1 Alcaligenaceae bacterium
CCGATCTGCTGCGCGGCGCAAGCAACTACGATGATGAGACCTACTCCCTCTCGGATACCTGGGAAAATCTCAGCGACGCTGACAACGCCGAAACGGTGGACGAGGCAACCAGCTACGCCATCAGCGATATCGAGACGGCTGACCTGACCGACCTCTCGGTCGCACAGGCCACTCTGCTATTCGGTGCAGACAACGAGACCGAGACCTACAGCTACAGCATCAGTGACTTTGCCTCTGCGATCACAACGGCTCTTACTGACGATGAAGATCCTCTAAATCTGTCTGAGGCGGATACCATCACTCATACCAACACCGACTTGGCAGGAGAACCTGGTGCCACAGGCACCAACGACGTGATAGACATATTTGTGTTTAGTGCGGCTATGGATGATGACGGTAGTGTGACGATCAACATGTTCGAGGCAGGCGAAGACACCCCGACAGACATAATCAACTTGTCTGCAATCGTTGACTTGACGTTTGAGGACCTCACTATCGATCAATCCGGCATAGGTGATGGCAATGTTTCAATCGAGGTCGATATCGGCGATGGCAATACGTTCACCATCGAACTGACAGGCGTAACTGGTGACGGGATCACTGCCGACCACTTCGTCTTCTTCGAGGTGGTAGGTCCCTAACCTGCTCTCCTTCTAACCCTGACAGGCCGGTTTCACCAACCGGCCCGTCAGAGCGAAATAGGTGAACCCTGCCCCTTCCTCCCCGAGGCGGGGGCATTTTTTTGACTGAAACTATGCGAAGATTTCACCCATGACAACCTATAAACCCGTGAACCCGGAAAGCTTCGGTCATCTGACCTGGCGCTCTCCCTCCCATTACAAGCATGCCACCGGCATGGGCCATGTCACCCTGTCGCCGCGCGAAGTCTACCGGGCCGCCGCGCTCATGCCGGTGGCCTTCGTGAAGAAAGGCCAGCGCTTCGACCCTGTGGCCGTGGCTGGGCAGACAGCCGATCACAACCTGTTCATCGGACCCGAC
This sequence comes from Alcaligenaceae bacterium, assembly GCA_013416455.1. Lineage (GTDB taxonomy): Bacteria > Pseudomonadota > Gammaproteobacteria > Burkholderiales > Burkholderiaceae_B > Yanghanlia. The sequence continues at coordinate 1,000 of JACCES010000020.1, forward strand.
GGCCGCTGGCTGGTGCGCTACGTGCCCGCCGCCCTGCGCCTGCAGCCTTTCAAGGTCATTCCCTCCGGCAAGGGCGACGCCATCCTGTGCGCCGACGTCGAAAGCGCATGGGTCTCGCCTTCGGGCGGCAACCCCTTCTTCGAAGGCGACGGCGCGGCACCGGCCGTCCAGCCCATCCTGGCCGAACTCACGCAGATGCTTTCCGAATCAGGCCCGCCCCTCAAGGCCATATCCGACGCCCTGCAGGAACACTCCCTGCTGACCCCCTGGGACATCACCTTCATCCGGCCCGACGGCACGCAGGTCGCCCACAAAGGCCTCTACCACATCGACGCCGACGTGCTCGGCAAACTCACCGGCGCTGCCCTTGAGGCGCTGCACCGCGTTCACGCGCTACCCATGATCTACGCCCAGCGGCTTTCCACCTTCCACCTGCCTCTGCTGGACCGCCTCGCCCGCATGCACGGCCAACTCGCCCCCGCCCCCACCACTGGCCTCGACAGCGTCGACAATCTCTTCGGCGAAAGCAGCGACGACATCATCAAATTCGGCTTCGACGCCCCACCCAAACCCTGATGCGCCGCTGCGCGGCGCGCACGCTGTACAAACCCACAAGAACGGCGGTGGGCAGGGCACGGCGTTACAAGGACCGCCTCTGGGCGCCTGGTGTCCAGAACTTACGGCCTATTTGAAAACGTCTCCAATGCGCTGAGCGTCAAGTATTTGCTGGCCCAGCGGCTCAAGGTGATCATCGTCGGCTGCAAGCAGCCGCAGCCCGCCCAAACCGATTTGTCTGGTCCTAATCCGCCGTGCGGCGTTCGATGCCAAGTTGACCCAATGTAGAGGCAATATCCTCGGCTGAGGTTTCGGGGCGAATGTCGGTATCGATTTTAAGAACCCTGCCGTCCCGGCCGATATAAATGGTTTGCCGTTTGGCAAACCCTTTCGGATGCAGAACGCCATAGCGGTCGCCCCGCCGCCGCAACCAAGCGCCCCCAACCGGTCGGCGACGGCACTGAGGATGCGGCCGGTAAAGAAAGTCGGCAGATCGGTTTCCAGCCAATCGATCAACAACTGTCGGCGTATCTCGGCATCGATATCTTCGATGCCTCTGCGAATTTCCCCCAACGTCGGCACCGATAGGTGCAATGTTGCCGGTGGTCGTTGCGAAAATCACCCGACCACTCCGGGATCAGGCGACTTGCGCCGCAGTTCGGACAGGACATTGGTATCAATCAGGTAGCTCAGAACGATGGATCGAAGACGTTTTCGAGCGCTGGCTCTGTGATCACCGGGCTCAAGAACCATCAGCCTCTGTGAAGACATCTTCAATGCATTGGGCATCAAGTATCTGCTCGGCCCAGCGGTTCAAGGTGATATCGTCGGCGGCAACCAGCCGCACTTTCGCCCAGTCGGGCAAAACGCCGAATTTGCGGGCAATCTGGGTGGACAGCAGCGAGGCGTAGCCTTCGGTTTTACCCTCGACCTTTCCTTCAATTTTCCCTTCTTCGCGCTCGCGCTTCAGGCGCACGCGCTCGATACTGGTGACGTAGCTCATGCCGGTTTCCTCTTCTATTTGCTGGATGGCGTCTTCGAAGGCGGGTTCCAGGGCTTCGGGCAGCGCCATCATGGCATCGATGATGCGAAGCAACCTGACCACATTATCACGTTCGTAGCCCCAATGGTACAGCCGTCGTGCCATCTCGGTTTTACGCAATAGGCGCTGCCCGAAGCCCTGGAACCCGCCACAACAGACCTGCAAGACACGAGACCATCCCGCGCCCTCCCGGTACACCCTTGTTCACCTCATGATCAAGGGTTTCCCCCATTGGAATGGCACTGGTATACCAATAATATTCCAGCATGAATGAAGCACCTAAACGCGAGAGCGAATCCGCTTACGAAAAGCTGGTCGAACTGCTGCTGGACGGCACCATCACTGAAAACCAGGCTTTGTCTGAAAGAAATCTTTCCGAGCGGCTGGGATTTGGCCGCACCCCCATCCGGGAAGCTGTCCGCGACCTGGTGCGCGAAGGCGTGCTTGAAAGCCATCCCACCCGCGGGACGCTGCTGCGGCCCCTGACCTTGTCCGATCTGCACGATTTATACGAACTGCGGTTCGCGATAGAAGGCATGGCGGCATCGCTGGCGGCCCAGCGGGGCCCTGTGGAAGAACTCGCGCCTTTTGAAGAAGCCTTCGAACGCACGCTGGAACACTCTGATTTCGACGTCCTGCGCGTTCATGATCATGGCGTGGAATTTCACAAGGAGGTAATGCGCCTATCCGGAAACAAACGGCTGATAGAAATGTACGCGCCCTTCCGTCTGCGGTTTCGCATCCCGTTCGGCATTGTGCGAAACCGGACACCCGAACGCGTGCGTGCCTCGGTACGCGAACACCTGGAAATTCTGCAGGCACTCATGCAACGAGACGCCGACCTGGCTCGCCAGTTGATGTGCGATCACCTGAAAGTCGGCCTTGAGTTCCGTACGGAAATGCTTCTGCATAGACAACGCTACGGAATCTAAGAAAACAACAAGGAGACAAAATGAGGAAATTTGGATATGCGGCCGCCCTACTCGCAGCGGCGTTCACCGCCTCGCCGGCCGCCGCGGCGGACTCCGGCCCTACGCTTACCAGCGTCACGGATCGCGGCAAGGTCATTTGCGGCGCGAATGGCGGCCGCCCGGGTTTTTCCGGCCTGGACAGCAAGGGGCGGTGGCAGGGCATTGACGTCGAGGTCTGCCGCGCAATCGCCGCCGCGACGCTGGGCGACGCGACGAAAACAGAACTCGTCAAAGTAACGAGCCAGACACGGTTCACCGCGCTCCAGACATCCGAAGTGGATGTGCTGACCGCCAATGTCACCTGGACCTTCAGCCGCGACAATAATCTGGGGCTTGATTTCGTGACCCCGATCTTCTACGACGGCCAGGCCTTTATGGTCAGCAAAGAGCTTGGTGTGGAAAAGGTGGATGACCTCGATGGCGCGACCATCTGCATCGAGCCGGGTTCCACCTCGGAAAAAATCGTGGCCGATATCTTCCGTGCCAGGGGCATGTCCTACAACCCGGTCGTCATCGAAGACCGGAAGGAACTCAACAGCGCCTTCTTCGGCGGCCGCTGCGACGCGCATGTGCAATCCACTTCGGGACTGAGTTCAGGGCGCGCCACCATGGCCTCGAATCCGGACGACTACATTATTCTTCCCCAGATTTTCGGAAAGGATCCGATGGGCCCGGTCGTCAGGCAGGGGGACGCCCAGTGGCGTGATATCGTGAACTGGGTGGTGTTCGCGCTGATCGCCGCCGAAGAGTACGGAATCACGTCCCAGAATGTAGACGAGATGAAGTCGTCGGACAACGCTGATATCGCCCGGCTGCTCGGCACGCAAGACAATCTGGGCAAGCAACTGAGCCTGAATGCCGACTGGGCCTATCAGATCATCAAGCAGGTGGGCAACTACGGCGAAGTATACGAACGGACAGTCGGGCTGAATTCACCGCTCAAGCTGGAACGCGGGCTGAACCGCCAGTGGACCGACGGCGGCCTGCTCTACGCTCCCCCCTTCAATTGAGCCGTTGTCCATGCAAACGACCACATCGCCTCGGGCGCCCGGGAAGCGCCCGTCCGGGGAGCCGCGCCTGTCCTGGAGCCGGGCCTGGCATAACAATCACCTGCGAGGCTGGATCTACCAAGCCGGTGTGCTGATCAGTGTCATCGCCCTGGGCGCCTACCTCATTGGAAACGCCCAGCAGTCGCTCAGCCAACAAGGCATATCGACGGGTTTCGGCTTCCTTACGGGGTCGGCTGGCTTCGAGATCGGCGAAAAGCTGATTGAGTACGGGTCCTCGGATTCATTTCTAAGGGCCTATGGGGTCGCCTTGCTGAATACATTGAAGGTCGCGGTGGCGAGCATTGTGCTCGCCACCGTGCTGGGCGTCGTCGCGGGCCTGGGCCGGCTTTCCAGGAATCTCCTGGTACAAAGAATCTCGTCGGTCTACATCGAGGTTTTCCGCAATACACCGCAGCTGGTACAGCTGATTTTCTGGTACACGATCATTACCCGGCTGCCCGGCCCGCGCCAGGCAATCTCCATCGATGATTGGGCATTCCTGAGCAACCGCGGCCTGTCCATACCGTGGTGGGTCAACGACGCCGCACCGTGGCTGCTGCTCCTGAGCATCCTCGCGGCAATCGCCCTGTTATTGCCCGCATTGCGCTGGGCGTACAGACGCCGCAAGCTCACAGGCCGCGCACAACCACTGGCCTATGCCGCCGCATTGGCTTTCGCCGCCCTGCCTCTGCTGATCCTCGGCCTGTTCGGCCCCAGCCACGATATCTCCGTGCCCGCGCTCAAGGGCCTGAACTTCCGGGGCGGCCTGACGGTCTCGCCCGAATTCCTGGCGCTGATGCTCGGTCTTTCGCTGTATATCGGCGCATTCATCGCCGAAATCGTGCGCACCGGCGTGCTGTCGATCAGTGCCGGGCAGATCGAAGCCGCGCAATCGGTCGGGCTCAGGCCCTTCAATATTTACCGGCGCGTCGTGTTTCCCCAGGCATTGCGGGTGATGGTACCCCCGGCGGCGGGCCAGTACGTCAGCATCGTGAAGAACAGCTCGCTGGGCGTGGCCGTCGGCTATCCGGAGCTTTTCAATGTCACCAACACCATTGTCACGTTGAGCGGCCACACGGTTGAAGCCATCGCCATCATGATGTCGATCTATCTCGGCATTTCATTCGCGATTGCGCTCATCATGAACATTTACAACCATCATGTGCAAATAAAGGAGCGCTGAGACATGTCATCCCGTCCCTGCGTTTCCCATGCAATCGTCAAATCCTCGCCGGCGCGTCCCGCCCCCGCGCGGGAAAGCACCTTTCAGAACTGGCTGCGGCTGAATTTCTTCAGCGGCTGGTTCAACACGCTCATGACGGCCCTGGCGCTATGGGCGCTCATCATCACCTTGCCGCAGTTCATTCGGTGGGCGGTTGTGGATGCCGTGTGGTACACGCCGGACGCAGAGCTCTGCAAGGCTGCCGCCGGCGCCTGCTGGGCCGTCATACCTGAAAAGTACCGGGTCATGCTCTTCGGCACCTTTCCCTACGAAGAGCAATGGCGAGGCATGGCGGCCATCGCGATCATCCTGGTGCTCGCCGCCGTTTCGGCGCTCAGGGTCCTGTCGGCGAAGGCGCTTGCCCTCTCATGGGTGGCGGCCATGGTGATTGTCTTCGTCCTGATGCTGGGCGGCGTGTTCGGCCTGACGCCGGTCCCCACACACCGCTGGGGCGGTTTGCCGCTCACTCTGATCATGTTCGTCGGCACCGTCATCGGTGGCATTCCGGCCGGCGTGCTGCTCGCCCTGGGACGCCGCTCGCAGATGCCGGCAATCAAGGCGCTCTGCATTGGCTTCATTGAAATCGTGCGCGGCCTGCCGCTGGTGACCGTCCTGTTCATGGCGTCGCTGATGATCCCCCTTTTCCTGCCCGAAGGGTTGACCATCGACAAGTTCCTGAGGGCGCAACTGGCCATGACCCTGTTCTTCGCGGCCTATGCGGCGGAAGTCGTGCGCGGCGGCCTGCAGGCGATAGGCCGGGGGCAATACGAAGCCGCCGATACGGTCGGCCTGACTTATCGGCAGAAAATGACGCGGGTCATCCTGCCGCAAACCGCCCGCATCGTGCTGCCCTCGATGATGAACGAGATCATCCGGGCGTTCAAGAATACGACCTTCATCGGCATCATCGGGCTGTTCGATATTTTGCGCGCGACATCCACCGCCATGCAGGACCCCGTGTGGGTCCGCTACAGCATCGAAGCCTATCTGTTCATTTCTCTTCTGTACTTCGTCATGTGCTATGCCATGTCCAAATACAGCCAGGGAATCGAGAAAAAACTGAGAGTCGGACGTTGAGGACATGATGAAACCACAGCAAGCAGCAACCGAACCCGCCGTGCAGCTTCAGGACGTCAACAAATGGTATGGCGACTTCCACGTGCTCCGTGACGTCAACCTGACCGTCGGCAAAGGGGAAAAAGTCGTCATCTGCGGCCCCTCCGGGTCCGGCAAGTCCACCTCCATACGTTGCGTGAACCGGCTGGAAGAGCACCAGGAGGGCACGATCATTGTCGACGGCATTGAAGTCAATTCCGATATGCGGCAGATCGAAGCCGTCCGGAAGAAGGTCGGGATGGTCTTCCAGAGCTTCAACCTTTTTCCCCATCTGACGGTCATGGACAACCTCACGCTGGGCCCCATGCTGTCGCAGGGCGTGCCTCAGGACGAGGCGCGGGACCGCGCGCAGCAGTTGCTCCGGCGTGTGCGTATTCCGGAACAGGCGCACAAATATCCCGGGCAGCTGTCGGGCGGACAGCAGCAGCGCGTGGCCATTGCCCGGGCACTGATGCTGCAGCCGCAGGTCATGCTGTTCGACGAACCCACCTCGGCGCTTGATCCCGAGATGATCCACGAGGTGCTCGATGTCATGACGGAACTCGCCGAGGCGGGCATGACCATGATCTGCGTCACGCACGAAATGAATTTCGCCCGCAAGGTGGCCGACCTCGTCGTCTTCATGGACGCGGGCGAGATCGTGGAAGCCGCCGCGCCCGAGGCTTTCTTCGAAGCGCCCCGCAATGAGCGCACCCGTCTGTTCCTGAGCCAGATTCTGCACTAGGGCCTGTTGACATCAGGCCCAGGCATTCCTCTTTTACGAGTAGGATTCCCATCATGACCCAAACCATTGTCGACGAACAGTTCCATCCCGGAACGGCACTGACATTTGAAGCATTCCGTAGCGGTTTTCCGGCATGTCGGAACCAGACCTATCTGTCCATATGCGACAAGATGATCCTGCATGACGACGTCCGTGCCTCGATCGACCAGTTCCTGGACCACCTGGCGCTTGCGTCGGCCAACCGGGTGCAGCACGAAGTGCGTGTCAAGACGGCACGCGAGAAGTTCGCCCGGCTCGTCCGCGTGGCCCCCGAAACCGTCGCCGCCGTACGCAACGTGTCGGATGGCATCAACAGCATCGCCTGGGCGCTGGACTGGCGGCCCGGCGACAATGTCGTGCTCACGGCCGATTGCGAACACCCCAACAATATCTATCCGTGGCTGCGCCAGAAAGAGCGCGGCATGGAAATCCGCGTCATCGAGCCGCAGCCCGACGGCGCCATCGACGAAGATGCCCTCATCGCAGCGATCGACGGCCGGACCCGGGTCATGGCGGTGGCGTCCGCAACCTTTGCGCCGGGGCACCGCAGCAACCTCGCCAAGCTGGGCGAAGCCTGCCGCAAACGCGATGTCTTCCTGCTGGTCGATGGAGTGCAGACCGCCGGCATCATGGATCACGACCTGGACGCGGAACAGGTCGATGGCTTCGCCACCTCCACGTCCAAGGGCCTGCTGGGGCTCTACGGCTTCGGCTTTCTGTATGTATCCCCGAAGTGGATAGACCGGCTCAAGCCCGCCTACCTGTCGCGCCCGGCCATCGTCCAGAAGACTGACGACCACTCCACCATGGGCGCCTTCGACTACGAATACCAGCCGGACAGCCGGCGCTTCGAAGTAGGCAGCTTCAACCTTGCAGGCGCCTACGCCACCGATGCCTCGCTCGACATGCTGCTGCGGCTCGGCAGCGAAGCCATCCAGAAGCGCGTGCTGCGCCTTGCCGGCGAATTCCATGCGGGGCTCTGCGACCTGGGCATCACCCCCGCCGTACCGGGCAGCGGGCCGCGGCAATCGCATATCATCACTCTGGGCGCCATCAATGCGGGTGGTCACGGGTTTTCCACCGATCCGCTCATACAACCGCTTTCTGAACATCTGGCGCAGTGCAAGGTCGCGCACACCATTCGACGCGGCCAGATGCGCTTCGGCCTGCATGCCTACAATAACCAGGCCGACATCACGACCGCGCTGGATGCGATCGGCCAGGGCGTGAAGAAACTGAAACGGACTTAGGAGCCGCCGCGTGACGACCGCAACAGAGATCCTTGTCGATCTGGTCAGCGATACAGCGACGCGGCCGACGCCGGCCATGCGGCAGGCCATGTGCCATGCGCCGGTGGGTGACGAACAGCGCGGCGAAGATCCCACCGTCAACGCACTGACGCGGCAGGTGGCTGCGCTGCTGGGCAAGGAAGCGGCCATCCTGCTGCCCTCGGGCACCATGTGCAACCAGATTTCCCTGGCGGTCCACTGCCGGATGGGCGACGAGATCATATGCGCCGCCAACAGCCATATTCTGTCTTCCGAGGGGGCGGGCGCCGCCGTATTCGCCCATAGCACGGTACGCGGCATCGGTTCGCCCAGCGGCCTGTTCGACCAGGATGAGCTCGCCGAGGCCATCCGGCCATCCAACACCAAAGCCCCCCGCTCACGGCTCGTGTGCGTCGAACAGACCTGCAATCGCGGGGGCGGCACCGTCTGGCCGCTGGCCACGCTGCACGCCATCGCAGAGACGGCGCAGGCAAACGGGCTGCGCCTGCACATGGATGGCGCGCGCTTGCTGAATGCCTGCGTGGCCAGCGGCGTCCCCGCCAGCCGCTACGCCGAGCCATGCGACAGTGTCTGGCTCGATTTGTCCAAGGGGCTCGGCTGTCCCGTCGGCGCCGTCCTGGCGGGCTCCAGGCATTTCATCGAGGAAGCCAACCGCTGGAAGCACAGGATGGGAGGCGCCATGCGTCAGGCTGGCATACTGGCGGCCGCCGGGCTCTATGCGCTTGAGCATCACGTCGACCGGCTTGCCCATGACCATGCCAATGCCAGAAAATTCGCGGCCGCCATTGCCGGCCTTCCCGGCATCAGACTGCTGTTCGACGACACCCCCACCAACCTGGTCTTCTTCGATATTTCCGCCAGCGGCCTGAATACCCGCGAGCTCAGTCAGACGCTCATGAAGAAAGGCGTGCGCATTGGCGTGGAAAGCCCGCACGTCATGCGAGCCGTCTTCCACCTGGACATCGATGAACAAGGCACTGATCTTGCCATCGACACACTGCGCCTGGCGCTTCCGGCTGAAGCTGGCGGAATTCGTCAGTGATCATAAAGCCCGGATTGCCGAGGAACGGCAAGGCAAGCCCTGCTGGCAGGACTCGACGCTCAAGAGATCGAAGGCATACTCGAATTCAGGCTTTCTGGGCGCTTGACGTCCAGAACCAGCGGCCTATTTGAAGACGTCCTCAATGCGCTGAGCGTCGAGTATTTGCTCGGCCCAGCGGTTCAGGGTGATGTCGTCGGCGGCAACCAGCCGCACTTTGGCCCAGTCTGGCAGCGTTCCGAACTTGCGAGCGATCTGGGTGGACAGCAACGCGGCATAGCCTTCGGTTTTACCCTCGACCTTTCCTTCTTCGCGCTCGCGCTTCAGGCGCACGCGCTCGATGCTGGCGACATAGCTCATGCCGGTTTCCTCTTCTATTTGCTGGATGGCGTTTTCGAAGGCGGGTTCAGGAAGCTCCCGGCTACTTGCAGACATCTTCAATATAGTCCTAATCCGCCGTGCGGCGTTCGATGCCAAGTTGACCCAATGTAGAGGCAATATCCTCGGCTGAGGTTTCGGGGCGAATATCGGTATCGATTTTAAGAACCCTGCCGTCCCGGCCGATATAGATGGTTTGCCGTTTGGCAAACCCTTTCGGATGCAGAACGCCATAGGCCCTGGCGACAGACTTGTCTTCATCGCTCAGCAAAGGAAAATTGGCGCCGGTTTGTGTTGCAAAACCAATGTTGTCGACCAGCGGATCGACACTGGCCATGAAATAGGCTGCGTTGAATTTCTGAATCAGATGGCCGTTTTCCGACAGCGACTTGCATTCGATAGTGCACCCTGAGGTATAGGCTTTGGGAAACCATGCCAGTACCACCACCTGCTTGTCCCGATAGTCTGACAACCGGTAAGTCTTATCGTCAGTTCCGGGTAATTCGAAATCGGGAGCAAGGTCACCGACCTCGAGTGCATTCACCGGGGCGGCCATCAATAGCAACCCGCTTAAAAATAATGACTTCCAGAGCTTGAGCATGATTTCCCCGTGAAAAATACGCCAACAAAACGGATGCCTTCCGGTGGGCGGCACTGCATTGCATCGCCTCATTCTGGACGGGTCTCGCATACCGGGTCTCGCATACAAGCAGGCAGCGCCACCCGGAACAAGGCAAGAAAAGAGCCGGCTATGTGAAACTGTACAAGCTGCGCGCCAGGCTGCGCAATGGCCCGGAACACCATGGTTGAAAGACGGCCTATCTCCTGCTCCATTGCGACAGGCGCCCGAACACTTTGAATGGCCTTTTGGCCGCCGCGCGACCGCATTGTCACCACGATGCGAGTTGCATATCGGAAATGAAACACGAAATACCAGTGTGCAACTTCTTGCTGAGCCTGATCGTCGCCGAAATGACGAGCTTGTCGTGATCATGCGGAAAAACAGGAATACAAATACGACGTTTTGATCGTTGACGCATGGGGCCGCTGCCGACGAGAGCCGGATGAAAAGTGGGAAGCATGGCGGCCCTCTGGCTTGGGAGCGGCGGGATTCGGTACAGAAACGGCTGCAAATGTCAAACCGCTACGTCGCGCAAGACACTGACACCATCTGATGCAAGAACGACTCAAATACGTCACGAACGTTCCCTAACATCGTTCAACGCCATGTTCATAAATCAGTTCCCCTTATATCTGGGAGTCTCCCGGAGTAGCAAAGCTCGGATTTATCCATGCAAATTCAACATGTTAGCGTTGATTTCAATAGATAACCCACATACATTGCCGCGCAATCAAGGGTAAACATGGTTGAGTTGAGAGTCCGAAAGGACATTTTCGTCCGAATGCATATGCAATCAATTGTCACACTCAATTGCATATGCATTAAGTGTCACTAGCATCAAATCAGCATCCAAAATCAGGAGAATTCCATGGCAGACACCCAATCCCTGGGCTTATTCGACCCAGATTGGTACATAGCCCAGAATCCGGACGTCGCTGCTGCGGTCCAGGCAGGGTTGATCACCGCTCAAGCACACTTTGAGCTGTACGGCAACGCCGAAGGCCGCGCCCCAGGCCCTCTCTTTAACCCGGAAGCGTATCTGGCCGACAACCCCGATGTTGCTTCCGCGGTGGAAGCCGGGCATATGACGGCTTATGATCACTTCGTCAATCACGGTGTCAAGGAAGACCGTTCACCTCTGAAGAGCTTTGATTCCGAGTTCTACCTGCAACAGAATCCCGATGTGGCTGCTGCCGTGGCAGCCGGCGAAATCACCGCCGTAGAGCACTTTCTGCTTTACGGTCAAAGCGAGCCGCGCAACATTACCCCGGCGTTCAATCTGGCCACCTACCTGGTGGCCAACCCGGATGTCGCAGAAGCAGTGCAAAACGGACAGACGACTGTCTTGGCACATCTGCTGCAATTCGGCATCGCGGAAGGCCGCGACCTCGGTAACGGTGTAAATCTCAGCATCTTCCAGAACGACCCTGCGTTTGAAGAAGCTCTGGCGGCGGGCGATATGGACGCCGTGCTCGCACGCGTGGACGCCGTCGCTCCCTTCCTTCCCACATTCGAACGCCCTGAGGGCTGGGCCCCTGCCGAAGATACGCCGATTCCCATCGACTTCATCCCACCGGAGGGCACCAAACTCGTAGTTCCGGACGAAGTGACGGTCCCTGACGACGTCGAACTACCCGACTGGTTCGAAGACCCCGACGACGGCGATGCTGATGCTGATGCTGATGCCGATGCCGATGCCGACGCCGATGCGGATGCGGATGCCGACGCCGATGCTGACGCAGATGCGGATGCGGATGCGGATGCTGACGCTGATGCTGATGCTGACGCTGATGCGGATGCCGATGCCGATGCCGATGCCGATGCCGATGCCGATGCCGATGCCGATGCCGATGCCGATGCCGATGCCGATGCCGACGCCGATGCCGATGCTGACGCAGATGCGGATGCTGATGCCGATGCGGATGCCGATGCGGATGCTGATGCCGATGCCGACGCCGATGCCGACGCCGATGCCGATGCCGACGCCGATGCCGACGCCGATGCTGATGCTGATGCCGATGCCGATGCCGATGCGGACGCAGATGCGGATGCGGATGCAGACGCGGATGCGGATGCAGACGCCGACGCGGATGCGGATGCAGACGCCGACGCGGATGCGGATGCAGACGCCGACGCGGATGCGGATGCGGATGCAGACGCCGACGCGGATGCCGATGCAGACGCCGACGCGGATGCAGACGCGGATGCGGATGCAGACGCCGACGCGGATGCGGATGCAGACGCCGACGCGGATGCGGATGCAGACGCCGACGCGGATGCGGATGCAGATGCAGACGCCGACGCCGACGCGGATGCCGATGCAGACGCCGACGCGGATGCCGATGCAGACGCCGACGCGGATGCCGATGCAGACGCCGACGCGGATGCCGATGCAGACGCCGACGCGGATGCCGATGCAGACGCCGACGCGGATGCCGATGCTGACGCAGACGCGGATGCGGATGCTGACGCCGATGCTGATGCCGACGCCGATGCCGATGCCGATGCCGATGCCGATGCCGATGCCGATGCTGACGCGGATGCCGATGCCGATGCCGATGCTGATGCCGATGCTGATGCCGATGCCGATGCGGATGCGGATGCTGACGCTGACGCTGACGCGGATGCCGATGCTGACGCTGATGCCGATGCCGATGCCGATGCCGATGCCGATGCCGATGCTGATGCCGACGCGGATGCCGACGCGGATGCGGATGCTGATGCGGATGCGGATGCTGATGCGGATGCAGACGCCGATGCGGATGCTGATGCGGATGCGGATGCTGATGCGGATGCAGACGCCGATGCGGATGCCGATGCTGATGCGGATGCTGACGCCGACGCTGACGCTGACGCTGATGCAGATGCTGACGCCGATGCCGATGCCGATGCGGATGCGGATGCGGATGCTGACGCTGATGCTGATGCCGATGCGGACGCCGACGCGGATGCTGATGCGGATGCGGATGCCGATGCGGACGCCGATGCCGATGCTGACGCGGATGCCGATGCCGATGCTGACGCTGATGCCGATGCCGATGCCGATGCCGATGCGGATGCTGATGCCGATGCTGATGCCGATGCTGATGCCGATGCTGATGCCGATGCTGATGCGGATGCTGACGCCGATGCTGATGCGGACGCAGATGCCGACGCTGATGCTGATGCGGATGCAGATGCCGATGCCGATGCCGATGCTGACGCCGATGCTGACGCCGACGCCGATGCTGATGCCGACGCTGATGCCGATGCGGATGCCGATGCGGACGCCGACGCTGATGCGGATGCTGACGCAGATGCTGATGCAGACGCTGATGCCGATGCAGATGCGGATGCCGACGCGGATGCTGACGCGGATGCGGATGCTGACGCCGATGCCGATGCCGATGCTGACGCGGATGCTGACGCGGACGCAGATGCTGACGCCGATGCGGATGCTGACGCAGATGCTGATGCGGATGCGGATGCCGATGCGGACGCTGACGCGGATGCCGATGCTGACGCGGATGCGGATGCCGATGCGGACGCTGACGCGGATGCAGATGCAGATGCGGATGCAGATGCGGACGCTGACGCGGATGCAGATGCGGATGCTGATGCGGACGCTGATGCGGATGCTGACGCTGACGCTGATGCCGATGCTGATGCTGATGCCGATGCCGATGCTGATGCTGATGCCGATGCTGACGCTGATGCGGATGCCGATGCTGACGCAGACGCGGATGCTGACGCCGATGCCGACGCGGATGCTGATGCCGATGCTGATGCCGATGCTGATGCGGATGCTGACGCCGATGCTGATGCGGACGCAGATGCCGACGCTGATGCTGACGCTGATGCTGACGCTGATGCGGATGCAGATGCCGATGCCGATGCCGATGCCGATGCCGATGCCGATGCTGACGCCGATGCTGACGCCGACGCCGATGCTGATGCCGACGCTGATGCTGACGCTGATGCCGATGCGGATGCCGATGCGGACGCCGACGCTGATGCGGATGCTGACGCAGATGCTGATGCAGACGCTGATGCCGATGCAGATGCGGATGCCGACGCCGATGCCGATGCTGACGCGGATGCTGACGCGGATGCGGATGCTGACGCCGATGCCGATGCCGATGCTGACGCGGATGCTGACGCGGACGCAGATGCTGACGCCGATGCGGATGCTGACGCAGATGCTGATGCCGATGCTGATGCCGATGCTGATGCCGATGCTGATGCGGATGCTGACGCTGATGCCGATGCTGACGCCGATGCTGACGCCGACGCCGACGCAGACGCAGACGCAGACGCAGACGCCATCGAAGTCGATGACAACGTCACGCTTAACGCCGCTGCCGCGACGCTACTCGTAACCGCCCCCGAGGAAGGAGGCGACGAGTGGGCCAGCATCGATCTCGTTGATGACGAAGGCACGAGCATTCTTGACGGTGAGGAAGGCCTGCTCGACGAGAATGGCGAGGCAACCTTGGAACTGGCCGCGCAGGAAGAGGTCACGACCGTAAGGCTTGTCGCTCGGGATGATGCAGCGCAAGAGGTCCCCGACGCTCTCGGTCAAGTCATTGTGCTCGGTACCAACGGCGACGATGAGGTGCTGGAAGCCCCCGAGGATTCCGGAGACGGCGTCGTGCTCTTGGGCTTCGATGGCGATGACGTCATCACCGGCGGCTCTGGCGATGACATCCTCATCGGTGGCGAAGGCAACGACGTGCTCATGGGCGGCGACGGCGCCGATATCCTGACCGGTGGCGAGGGCGCCGATAGGCTGATTGGCGGCCAAGGCGCTGACATCCTGACCGGCGGTGAAGGCGCGGATATCTTCGCATTCTCCCTGGGAGACGGCGTTGCATCGACAGAGAACACGCTGACCGACAACATCAGCGCGGAGCAGACTGTCACCTTCGGCAACGGCGTGGATATCATCCGGGACTTCACTATTGGCGAAGATCAAATATCTGTCGCCATCGGTCAGACAGCGCCGTCTGAACTGATCGGAGAGGATGCCGGAGCTGTCCTTGACGAAGGCCTCTATGTCGCCTACGGTACATGGAACGAAGGCACCTTCGAAATCGCGGAAGCGTTCGATGCTGAAACAGCCAATGATGCGATGCTCATCGTCGCGGACGGCACTCAATCAGCCATCGACGCGACCGGTGTTGTGATTCTGGAAGACCTGGGCGGTGTCCTGACCGACACTGACTTCCTGAACATCTAACGGTAATGCCTCCTTCCCCGACCCAGTGGGGAAGGAAGCCATCAACCCAACGGCCCCGTCCCCCGCAAGGGGATGGGGTTTTTCACGCCAAAGATGGAACAGCGTTTTGATTCCTTCGATACGCAAGCGTGAATGGGTGCTCCCTCCGAACAAAGGACTCTTTTGATGTCTCTTTCCAATCTCCTGGCGCAGGCGCGTCCTCTGCTCGCGCAGCGCTTTTCCGACGCCGCGCCTTCCGCCCGCTGCATCCTGTTTTTTTCCCTTTGCGACGGTAAAGAGCGCGCTCGAATCTACCAGGGCGCCGGAACCGGCTTCCCACAAGCCTGGAAGGAAGGCGTGGCGCTCTGCCAGCGCGAAGCGCGACGGCACAAGCTGAATGTGCGCTGGCTGCGCATCGACTGGGTAGTCGATATCGAAGCCACCACATGGGCCGAACTCGACGCCCGCCTGCTGCTCACCAAACGCAATTACTTCCGGCTGGGCCTGGCGCTGGACGCGGATCTGCGACGGGCCTTCCTGGAACAAGAACTCAATGCCAACGCCATGCTTTACCCCGGCTCCGACAAGGCACAGGCGGGGTTGAACCGGAAAAACTTCACTGTCCATGCGCAGCGGCGTTTCAGCCAGACAGTGGAACTGGATTTCTCGCCGCAGAGCATGGTTTACATCTTTACCCACGAAGGGCTGTTCCTGGCTGAAGATCCAGAGCTTGCCGCCCTGCCCGAAGGCCATGCACCCGCGTGGCTGCCCGGCCCGGGAACGACAGATATCCGTTGGCGCGACCCCGCCGCTTTGAATGCCGGCCACCGCCGGATCGAGAACCTGGACCCGGATCAGGTCGGCGCGCTCATCGATAGCAGCGCGAACTTCCTTGCCCGCCAGGTAAAGAAAAGCGGGAAGTTCATCTACGGCCACTTCCCCTGCTTCGGCCGTGAAATTCCCACTTACAACAGTCTTCGCCATGCCAGTTCCGTGTATTCCATGCTGGAAGCCTGGGAACTCACGCGCGACGACGCTCTGATGGCTGCCTCGCGCCGCGCCCTGACCTACCTGGCCGGCACCTTGATCCGCCGCTACCCGCAAGAGAATGGTTGCACGCTCGCCTATAACGTCGATGTCAACGATGAAATCAAGCTCGGCGCCAACGCCGTCAGCCTGCTGGCAATGGTCAAGTACGACGAATTGACCGGCGATACCCAGTATCGCTCGCTGATGGAGGAACTCGCACTGGGCATCGCCCGCATGCAGGACCCGGATAGCGGCGGTTTCGTACACGTACTGAATGCCGGGGATCTGACCGTGAAAGAGGCGTTCCGGATCGTCTATTACGACGGCGAAGCCGCCTTCGGCCTGATGCGCCTGTACGGCCTCACTTCGGACCCGCGCTGGCTTGCCATCGTGGAAAAGGCTTTCGACCATTTCATAAGCGCCGATTACTGGAAGCACCACGATCACTGGCTGTCTTATTGCGCCAATGAACTGACGCTGCACAAGCCGGAGGAAAAATACTTCCGCTTCGGTGTGCGGAATATCGGCGGTTATCTGGATTTCATCCTGAAGCGCGAAACCACCTATCCCACGCTGCTGGAACTGTCGATGGCTTTCGAAGCCATGCTGCGCCGCATAAACGAAAACCACCCCGAGATGATCCACGTGCTGGATGGACTGGACATTGAAAAACTCCATCGCGCCCTGCATTACCGTGCCCATTACCTGCTGAACGGTTTTTTCTGGCCGGAACTGGCCATGTATTTCGCAAAGCCGTCCACCGTCGTGGGCAGCTTCTTCATCCGCCATCACACCTTCCGTGTGCGGATCGATGATATCGAGCATTATCTTTCGGGGTATGTGGCGTACTGGAAGATGCTGAAACGCCCCGCAAAAGAGGGGGGGGAAACCACAGGCCCGGCCGCCGGCGCGGGCCCCCTTCCCTCTGCCGCTGCGGAATTGCCGCCCGCTCCGGCGGTCAGCGGGCCGGTCGTCGCCTGGGGTGGAGACGTAAACCTCGGACGCCGCCAGCACTACCGTACGGCCGAGCTTGGCGAGGCCGGCGTTCTGCGGATACCCGCGCTGAAAGATGCCGACCTTCGCATCGTCAACCTGGAATGTGTCGTGGCCACACAGGGCGAACAGGGCGTGGACAAGGGCGAAGGAGGCCCATACTACTATCGCGCCCGTCCGGAAATGCTGCGCGTTCTGGCCGCGGCGGACATTGACATCGTCACGACCGCCAACAACCACAGCGGTGACTACGGGCCCGAAGCCCTGCTGGAACAAGCCGCCTGGCTGGACGCCATCGGTATTGCTCATACCGGCACCGGGCCGCAACGCGATGCGGCGTTCACGCCGGTATTGCGGCGTGCCGGCAATCTGAACGTCGCCGTTTTTTCCATCGACGCCACCCAGTATCGCTTTGCGGCCGGCTCCGGCACACCCGGCTCCGCCTACCTGCCATTGAACGATGCGGCGGCCTGGAAAACAGAAATGGGGCCCCGCATCGACGCGGTTCGCAAGCATGCGCATATCGTGCTCGTCGCCGTCCACTGGGGCGACAATCTTGCCACGCGACCCGATGCCGACAAAATCGCAGTGGGCAGAAGTCTGATAGACGCCGGCGCCGACGCCGTACTGGGCGCATCCGCCCACGTACTGCAGGGCATCGAAATCTATCGTGATCGGCCCATCATCCACGACGCCGGCGATCTGCTGTTTGATTCCGTACGCCGCGACATGGGAAAAAGCGGCGTTTTCCGCCTGGAACTCGACCACAATGGCGTGAAACGCGTTGTGTTCGTGCCCGTGGGCATTGGTTTCGGCTTCTCGGAACAGCTCGCAGGCACGGCGGCGCAGGCCGCCGCGCGGGACTTTGCCCGCGACTGCATTGCGGTAGGCAGCCGGCTGACACTGACCCAGGATGGCTGCGCACATATCGACCTGACGCCGCCTTCGCGCGAATATGCGAATCTTGCCCGCGCCCCGTCCACCGTCCTCGACACAGAAGCGCTGGCCCTTGAAAATCAGGCCGCATATCCCAGCGCCTCTGCCTGGGAAGCCGAGAACGTACCGGAAAATGCCCGTATCGAGCCTGTGACCCTGGGGCCGCTCACATTGGTGGGCGTCCGCGTCAAGCCGGCTGCGGCGATCACACGAAGACAGATGCTCTGGGTGGAGAGTTTCTGGCGCTGCGATGCGCCTCAACGGGAAGACGTGCGCCTGGATATCCGCGCCGTTCCCGTTCGCGCAACCCGCATGCGCCCTTGGGGCCTGAGCATGGATCATGACCCTTGCGACTGGATGATGCCCACATCGCGCTGGAAGCCGGGCGTCATCTATCGGGATTACTATGGCTTGCGCCCGCCCTATCTCAAGGAATGGGAAAACGTCGACCTGCAACTGACAGTCGATCTCGTCTCGACCCGCCATGCCTCCCGGCCGACACCCCTGCCTTTCATCATCAGGCTGGCAGTGCCGGGCAAGGATCAGGTAACGACCCCGCCCATTACGTCCGCCCCGGCATACCGTACGGAATTCCCCGACAGCATCCGCTCATGCCTGCCGGGGCAAACCTGGACGGCTGACCAGCTGGAAACCGTGACGGGCGGAAAATGGCTGGCCAGGCCGCCGGAAGGGTGGTTTGTGCGCTCGCTGACTGTCAATTTGACAAGTGTCGACCCGCTACCGGCGCCCGTCATGTATGTCGCGCACACGCATATGGATCGGGCCCGCCATGAACAATACTCGAATATGGACAAGGTGCGCGCCAACAATTGGGATAGCCATGGAAGGCTGGCGGCCCTGCAGGAAAAGCTGGCTGGCGCCATTGTCGGCAAGCCGGAGGCGCGTTCGTCCCTGCCCGACGACTTTCCCGTCCTGCACGTCGACGACCCCGTGCGGGCAGTGATCGAGCTGGGCATCGCCGCGCGCCAACGCTATCGCGGCGAAGTGATTGCCGTGACGGGAACGGCGGGAAAATCAACGACGGTAAGCATGCTGCAAAGCATGCTCGGCGGCGCGCAAAAAGTTCTGGCCAGCGTGGGCAACTACAACTCCCGTGTGGGCGCCCCCGCCACGATGGCCAACCTGGGCACCGACTACGATGCGGCCGTCATTGAAATTGCGCAAAGCGCCTTATGGATGAAACGGGGCCCCGTCAGCCGCCTCGTCCGGCCGACGGTGGCGCTGATCACTGAAATCGGGGTTTCCCAGACCGATGCCCGCGTAAAGTCGGTCGAGGATACCGCCAAGTGGAAATCCCGCATTTTCGACGGCCTGACCGGCACGGCTGTCGCCGTTGTCGGCCAACACCTGCCTTGCTTCGAATACGTCCTGCAGCAGGCGCAACGCCATTCAAAACGTGTCGTCGTGTTCGGCCATGGCGACTCTGCCGAGGTACGCATCGTACGCATCGAACCCGACGAAGAAGGAAGCTGGGTGACCGTGGCGCTGCCGGGCCGCGGCCTGCGATTCCGGGTTCCCTTTCCCGGCGCGGGGATGGTCAACAATGCCGTGGCCGCCGCAAGCGTGCTGCACGCACTGGGGCGGGACGTCGAGGCCGGCGTCGCCCGTCTTCTGACACTTCAGGCCGGCGAAGGCCGCCTGCAAAGACAGGCGCTGCGCACCGGCGGCGGGATCGTGCAGGTAATCGACGATAGCTTCAACGCCACAACGACATCCATGATGAATGCACTATCGGTATTCGGTGCCACGACAGCGGCACCCGGTGCCCGGAAAATCGCCGTACTCGGTCGCATCGTTCATCTCGGCGACCTGGCGCAATCGCTGCACGAAAGCCTGGCCCGGCCGGTACTGGATAGTGGCGCGGACCATATCGTCACTCACGGGGACGAAATGCGCTTTCTGCGTGCCGTGCTGCCTGACGCGCTGCTTGGCCCGCATTTTTCCGACGCCGCGGCACTCGTGGCCTATCTGCGGGAGATCCTGGGCGACGGCGACCTGATGCTTATCAAAGGCTCGCGCCGGAACTCGGATTTCGGAAGCGTGGCAAGACGACTTGCGGAAAAAAGCGCAAGGCCCCTTCCCGCCCATGGAAACGGGGGTATACCGGAAACGCTTGATGACGCGGAAACTTTCGCCGATTACTTCCATGGTGAATGGCTGATTCCGCCCGAACCGGGTTGGAAGCCCGGCAGGATGATCGCCAGCCTCCCGAAAGCACACAGCGGGGACTTCATCCCCGTGGTTTCCCGAAAGGAAAAATCCAGAATCGGCGTCGGCATCAAGCATATACGTGATCAGAACCTTCCTTCGGGCCTCTGCCTGATTACTGATCGACGGATAAGCACGGAGAACGAATCGCACCCCGTACTCAAGGTTGATTCCATACAGGACGCCGTTGAAAAATGGATTCACGACCACCGAAAAAAATACAATGGACTGCTCTTCACCATTACAGGAAGCGTTGGCAAATCAACGACGACCCTGATGCTGTCAAGAATCCTGAAGAAGCGCGGCCGATGCCTGGTCAATATTTACGACAACCTGCGGTCCGGGATATATGGAACAGCATGCAGGCTGGGCGACCAGGACTTTGCCGTTTTCGAGGTCGCGCAAGGGTCGCTGCCGTCGTCGTCCAGAACGCTCTGCCCGGATGTCGCGATCTTGCTGTCGGTATCCCCGGCCCACATGGAAAGGCACGAATCCCTTGAAGACCTTGTCAAATGCAAGATGCAGATCTTTGAAGGGAACTCGAAGAACGGGGTGGCCGTTATCAGCAGAGATATTCCACACTACGAAATCGCGGAAGAACACGCGCTTGCCCAAGGAAGGAAAATAATCACCTTCGGCCAGCATGATTGTTCTGATTTCAGACTTGTCTCACACGATCCGGATAGAAGAAAATTCACCTTCAAGAAGGATGGAGACATTTTCGAATGCACACAATCCATGCCGGGAGAACACATTTCCCTCAATAGCCTGGCGGTGATTGCGGCGATTCACGGGGCCGGCCTGGATTGGCGGGATTTCACCGGCGACCTGCGACAGGCAAGCCAGCCACCTAGCGGCCGCGGCAACCTGATCAGGGTTCCCGCGGAAGGCGGAAATTCCACTTTCCTTGATCATTCATACAACTCGAACCCGCAATCGCTCAAAGCCGCCCTCGACATGTTGTACCAGTGGCCGGCACACGCGGGGGAGCGCAAGATCGCCGTACTCTCGGACATGCTCGAACTGGGCGAAGGCTCACAACAGTATCATGAGGAAATCGCCGATAGCCTGGACCCGGGACAGCTGGATCTCGTCATCCTGATAGGGGATCATATGCGCTCCATCATCGGGCGGCTGTCCCATGACTTGCGGGTGATCACCCTCACCCGGATCAGCGATGTTTTTCTGGTGCTGCCGCCTTTGCTGAAACAGGGCGACATCGTCATGCTGAAAGGCTCAAACGGAACAGGGCTGCGCGGCGAACTGAAGAAGTACCTCGAAGCCATCCAGGAAGACGCCGGCCTCGTGGAGCATCAATAAAGAAAGCTTTGAACCACTCGTCGCGCCGCGTGCATCCCGGATCCGGGCGGTCCATTGCGCTGCAAATCCACGCGGTAACGACGATCATGACCACGCGCCAACACTATCACGCTATGGCAAGACCGATCCCGATCATTCTCTGTGGCTGGCTGCTCTGCATCCAGCACCTCTACGCCAAGGGAAACGAGCACGAACCCCTAGCCTGGACGGCGCCGCCCCAGGAACACGCCTGCCCCGACACGACCAGCTACCTATGGGTCAGTCATTCCGAAGGCCGGGACTGCGTGCGCTACTTCTCCAGCCAGGATCTGACTGGCGTTCCCACCCTGCTGGTGGTGTTCAGCGGGGACCGCGACCAATCACGGAAGCTGCCCATAGAAGACATTCGCGGCAATACCCGCCACCTGCGCGAGCGCCTTGCAAAGAATTACGCCAAGCGGGCGGGCATTCCCGTAGCCGTCGTGGCCCGGCCTGGAACCTACGGCTCTTCCGGCGATCATCGGAATCGCCGCCGGGCACGTGAATTCCTGACAATGAACGCCGGCCTGTCCGCTCTCGCGGAAAGATACGGTATCGCGCGGTTCGTCTTGCTCGGGCACAGCGGCGGCGCCACGGTCGCCGCGGGTTTATTGACGCTGGGGCGGACGGACATCCATTGTGCCGTGCTCACGTCGGGTGCGTTCGATCTCATGGAGCGCGACCGCCGCCGCGCCGTAGCGCAGGGCAAGGAACCACCGTCTGACGATAGATTGAAGCGGCGGGCATACTTTGACCCCTTATATAGAACCGAAGGCATGAAGGTGGATTCAGAACGCCGGATCTACGTGCTGGGGAATCCACGGGACAAGGTGACGCCCTACGATCTGCAGAAGAAGTTCGCGGATGCCGTCGCGCAGGCCGGCCATCATGTCGAATTACGGGAAGTGGCGGCCAAAGCCCCCAATCATCACGACCTGCTGGACCGTACCGGCTTGAATACCGCGAAGGAATGCGCCCGGTAGATGACCGCGGATCGATGTTTTCGAATGCCGGGATTCAAGAACCAGCGGCCTATTTAAAGACATCTTCAATGCATTGAGCATCGAGTATCTGCTCGGCCCAGCGGTTCAGGGTGAGGTCGTCGGCGGCAACCAGCCGCACTTTCGCCCAGTCAGGCAAAACACCGAATTTGCGGGCGACCAGGGTGGACAGCAGCGCAGCGTAGCCTTCGGTTTTACCCTCAATCTTCCCTTCTTCGCGTTCGCGCTTCAGGCGCACGCGCTCAATGCTGGTGACGTAGCTCATGCCGGTTTCCTCTTCTATTTGCTGGATGGCGTCTTCGAAGGCAGGCTCCAGTGCTTCGGGCAGCGCCATCATGGCATCGATGATGCGAAGCAGCCTGATCACATTATCACGTTCGTACCCCCAATGGTACAGGCGCCGTGCCAGCTCGGTTTTACGCAACAGGCGCTGCCCGTCGGGGCGCGTGGCATTGGCTTCCAACTGGGCCAGCATCACCACCGCGAACGGGTTGAGCGGCGCCAGTTCGATCAATTCATCCAGGCGCGTACGCCAGCTTTCCAGATGCACCACGGGAAACGTGAAGCGCAGGCTGCAATGCCAGAATTCAGCATGATGTGACAGGTAGCCCGTTACACCGCGCGCCGGCGCATCGCTCAGCACCGCCAGGCTGACGACAGGTTGGCCGGGGTGTTTTTCTTGCAAACGCACATAATAGGTATACATGCGATGAGGGAAATCCGGCTCGCGCCCGGCCTGGACCTCGATATGGATCAGCAGCAGCGTACGCTCGCCATTGCGCAGGCGCACCGACACCAGCTTATCGACATGGCGCCGGCCACGTTTGGCGCTGCGCAGCAGCGCCTGCAATTCCTTATCCAGGAAAACCGGCGGGTGACGCCAGTCGATCCTGGCATGCAGGGCCGGCCACAACAGCGCCATGAATTCGGGCAGATAGCTTTCCAGCGCGTCCTTCCAGGCGCTGTCGTAATCGGAAGCGGTGGACATGGCGCACCAGCGGCAAAGTAGCGTTGCGGCCACTATAAGCAGGGCAGGCAGGCGTGCGGGTGATGAGTGAATGGTTTTATCCGGCGCCAAAACAACCGCCGCACATTCAGGCGCGCGCATTCGGTGCTGATGACCGGCTCGGCTAATATGGCCCATGGCCTCACACCATCCCGCGGATCGCGGGTTCCCCGGATTTTCACAGAGTTTCACTGATGTCACTGTCCTCATTGCTTGCCTCGGCGCATCCCTTGGTAGCCGGCCACCTTGAAGCCACGGAAAGCCTGCCCGACAGCCATCCGGCACGTGTACTGTTCTTTTCCCTGTGCGACGGCAGCAGCCGCGCCTGGGTCTGCCACGCCGCCGGCGCCGACCTTGCCGAAGCCTGGAAGAACGGGGTGGTTCAATGCCAGCGGCTTGCGCAAACCCGCAAGCTCGATGTCCGCTGGCTGCGCATCGATTGGGTGACGGCGGTCGCGCCCGCCAGTCGGGCTGAACTGGACAAGAGCTTCCGCAGCACCAAGCGCAACTACTTCCGCTTCGGGCTGGCTTTCGATTCCCGGTTCAAGCATGCGTTCCTCGAACAGGAACTCAATGCCAATGCCATTCTCTACCCCGGCAGCGAAGTTGCCCACACCCAGTTCAACGCCAGGAACTTCCCCGTGTATGCGGCACGCCGTTTTGGCAACGCCTTCCAGGCAGACTTGTCGGCGGACGCGCCCCTATGGCGATTCGCCACGGAAGGCCTGTTTCTCGCGGCTGACGACACGCTGGCGGGCTTGCCCGGTGGCGGCGCCCCGCAACGGCTCACCGCCCCGGTCGCGGGCAGCGGCTGGAAAACGCCGGCAACGCTCGACAGCGGCCGGCGCGCCATCCCGGAGCTCGATGCCGACAGCGTATATGCCCTCGTCAAGAGCAGTGCCGATTTCCTCGCCGGTCAGGTAAAAAAGAACGGGCAATTCATCTACGGCCATTTCCCCTGCTTCGGGCGCGAGATCCCGACTTACAACAGCCTGCGCCATGCCAGCTCGGTGTATTCCATGGTGGAAGCCTGGGAGCTCACGCGCGACGACACCCTGCTGGCCGCCATCCGGCGCGGCTTGGCTTACCTGACCGGCACACTGATCCGCCGCTATCCGCAAGCCAACGGCGTCACGCTGGCCTACAACGTGGACATCGGCGGCGAAATCAAGCTGGGCGCCAACGCCGTGAGCCTGCTGGCCCTGGTCAAGTACGACGAACTGACCGGTGATACACGCCACCGCGCGCTCATGGAGGAACTCGCGCTGGGCATCGCCAGGATGCAGGACCCCGACAATGGCAGCTTCGTGCATGTGCTGAATGCCGAGGACCTGACCCTGAAGGAAGCCTTCCGCATCGTCTACTACGACGGCGAGGCCGCCTTCGGGCTGATGCGCCTTTACGGGCTGACCGGCGACCCCCGCTGGCTGGCCATCGTGGAACGCGCCTTCAATCATTTCATCGGCGCCAAACACTGGAAGCATCACGACCATTGGCTGTCCTATTGCGCCAATGAGCTCACCCTGCACAAGCCGGAGGAAAAGTACTTCCGCTTCGGCGTTCAGAATATCGCGGGCTACCTCAACTTCATCCAGACCCGCGAAACGACCTTCCCCACCCTGCTGGAACTCTCCATGGCTTTCCACAAGATGCTGGGACGCCTTGATCAACTGCCCGGCATGCGGCATGTACTTGAGGGCCTGGACATCGACAGGTTCTATCGCGCCCTGCACCACCGCGCCCATTACCTGCTGAATGGCTTCTTCTGGCCGGAATTCGCCATGTATTTCGCGAAGCCATCCACCATCGCGGGCAGCTTCTTCATCCGCCATCATTCTTTCCGGGTACGGATCGACGATGTCGAGCACTATCTTTCGGGCTACGTCGCCTATTGGAAGATGCTGAGGGACGGGCGGAAAACCCCCGAAGGGGCCGGATCGGCCGCCGGGACATCCGCCGGGATATCCGTCGAGCCTTCCGCCGGCGCCGCCGCGGCCGCCCCCGCCGAAGCCGCTGTCGATAACGCGGCGGGCGCCACGACGGAAGCATCCCCCGCCGAAAGACCCGCCGAATACGCCGGCATTGCGGCAGCGGCCTCGCCCTCTACTCGCCCACACGTTGTCTGGGGCGGCGATGTCAACCTGGGGCGCCGGCAGCACTACCGCAGCGCCGAGATAGGGGTGGATCACGTCCTCGATGTTCCCGCACTGAAGAATGCCGACCTGAGCATCATCAATCTTGAATGCGTGGTCACGCACAAGGGGGAGCAAGGCGTCCCCAAGGGCGAAGGCGGGCCCTTCTATTACCGCGCCCGCCCCGAAATGCTACGGGTGCTGACAGCGGCCAATATAGATATTGTATCTACAGCAAATAATCATGGCGGGGATTACGGGCCTGAAGCCCTGCTGGATCAGGGCCGCTGGCTCGACGCCGTCGGCATCGGCCACGCCGGCAGCGGCAAGACCTTCCTGGATGCCCTGAAGCCCGTTTACCGGCGGGCCGGCGATCTGAATGTGGCCGTTTTCTCGCTGGATGCCACCATGCCCCGGTTCGGCGCCACGGACAAGCGCCCGGGAATAGCCTACCTGCCTATTTCCGACCCTCAGCGCTGGCTGACCCAGCTTGCGCCCCTGATCGCTACCGCCAGGAAATTCGCGCACGTCGTGCTTGTCGCCGTGCATTGGGGGCCGAACGGGGCGGCGGAACCGGGGCCGGCGGAAAAGGCGGTGGGCCGGGCGCTGATCGACGCGGGAGCCGACGCCGTACTGGGCGCTTCGGCCCACGTTCTGCAAGGCATCGAGCTCCATCTGGGGCGCCCCATCATCCACGATGCCGGCGATCTGCTCTTCGACTCGGTGCGCGACGACCTGGGTGAAGGCGGGGTTTTCCGCCTGGAGCTGAGCGCCGATGGGGTGGAAAGCGTCGCGTTCGTGCCTGTGGGAATCGGCTTCGGCTTCAGCCGGCAGCTAGTAGGGGAAGCAGCGGTTGCGGCCAGCCGCCGCTACGCGGAAAAATGCGCCGCGCTGGGCAGCCATATGGCCGTCCAGGAATCCGGAGAAGGCCTGATCCGCCTGTCGCCGCCCTCCCGCCCGCACACTCGCGCCATGCCCGCCCCGCAAACCCGGTACCGGCTCGATGCGCTGGATGCCGCCGATGGAAATGAGAACCCGGCGTGGCGGGTCACCGAGGTGCCGGAGGACGCCCGGATGTCACCGGTCCGGCTTGGCCCCCTCACTTTGCTGGGCGCGCGCGTATCTCCGCCGCGCATCGCCAAGAGGGAAATGCTTTGGGTGGAAACGTTCTGGAAAACCGATGAAGCCTTGAACGAGGACCTGCGGCTGGACATACAGGCCGTACCGCTCCAACCCACACGCATGCCGCCCTGGGGCAGAGGCATGGATCACGACCCCTGCGACTGGAACCTGCCCACGTCGCGCTGGAAGTCGGGCGTCATCTACCGGGACTTCTATGGGCTGCGGCCGCCCTATCTCAAGAACTGGGAAAATATCGACCTGCAACTGACCGTCAATATTATCTCGGCAGGCATTCCTGCCCAGCCAGTACCCCTGCCGTTCGTCGTCCAGTTGGCGGTGCCCGGAAAAGAGCAGACATCTGCCGCCGCAGCTACGGCAGTTCACACCTATCGCACGGAATTCCCTGACATTATCCACGCATGCCGGCCCGGGCAGACCTGGACGGCCGGGCAACTGGAAGCGGTGACCGGCGGAAAATGGCTGGTCAGGCCCCCGGAAGGCTGGTTCGTGCGCTCTGTCGTCAGGGGCTCCAGCCATATCTCACTCTTGCCCGCCCCTACGCTTTATGCGGCCTCCGACTTTGCCACACTGGCCCACCATGAGCAGTATTCGGACCCCGGGGAACGGGGCCGGCACAATTGGGATTCCCATGACGAACTGCGCAGACTGCAGGCCCGGCTGGCCGGCGCCATCGTAAGCCGCCCGGTTCAAGGACTGGCGGCGGATTTTCCGCTGCTGCAAGTACAGGACCCGATCAAGGCTCTCGTCGATCTGGGCACCGCCAGCCGGAAACGGCTCGACGGGCGGCTCGTGGCCATCACCGGCAGCTCAGGGAAAACGACCACCACCGGCATGTTCCGATCCGTCTTCGACAGGCTGGGAAGCGTTTTTTCGACCTACGACAACTACAACTCCCGGGTCGGCATGATGCTCAACATGGCAAGCGTTCCCCGGGAAACGGAACTGGTGGTATTGGAAGTGTCCGGTTCCGCGCTCACTGCACGCGCAAACGGGTACATCCGCATGCTGCGGCCTGACATCGCGATCATCACCAGCATCGCGGCGTCGCACCTCAAGCCGGGTATGTCCGTGCGCGACATCGCCATTCGCAAAGCGGCCATTTTCAAGGGCATGCAGGCCGGAGGCACTGCCATCGTCTGCCGGGACATCGAAAATTATGACTTGGTCACCGAACAGGCCGCCATCGCCGGCCTCAGACTCATCAGCTACGGCGAGCACCCCGATGCGGATATTGCATTGCGGGTCTACGACCTCGATGCGATGTGGATTGAAGCGCGGGTATTCGGTCAGACCTTCTGCTACACGCTGGGCATTCCAGGCCGCCATAACGCCATCAACAGCCTGTCCTGCCTTGCCGTGGCGCATGAACTTGGCATCGGGCTGGAGTCGCTGCGGGCGGGGCTGTTGAGGACATCGCCCGAAAAGGGCCGTGGCATGACCCATCGGCTTACCATCGAAAACAGGGACGTCTGCCTCATCGATGAAAGCTACAACGCCAACCCCGGCTCCATGGCGGCCGCACTCGGCACCTTCGCCGCCATGCAGGTCCCCGGCCGAAAGGTGGTGGTATTGGGCGACATGCTGGAACTGGGCGACGATGCCGAAAAACATCATGACGCCCTGCTGCCCGCCATCGACGCCTGCGCGCCCGCCACCATCTACCTGGTGGGGGAGCTCATGGCCCGACTTGCCCTGCCCCTGCGGGACAAAGGCCACGTCTGCCATACCCGCGACACGGTGACGCCTCTTATCAAGGACCTGCCCCGAGAACTGGAAAACGGCGACACCGTTTTGCTGAAGGCGTCCAACGGCATGCAGCTGCACATGCTGGTCAAGAATCTCTTGACCCCTTCCAACCGACCCCGACCTCCATCCTTTTCATCGCCACATGGCTCGCACGAAGCGCCGGCGGGTGCCGACAGGGTAGTGGTTGCGATAGTGTCCGACGGACGAGTGTTGCGGATTTTGCTTTCGGAAGGAGGGGAACTGAACTGCGTTCCCGCTTCAACGATAAAACTGTTGTCTTCAATGGTCGCCGTCCAATGGGCGGAGGCGGAATCGATGTGTCTAGGGGAAACCATTCAAGTGCTCCCAGGCGATGCGACATCCGGCAGCGGCAACAATCTGAAGCCGGGGGATGTCCTGACGCTGCATGACCTGTTGGTCGATATGCTGCTTCCTTCCAGCAATATTGCGGCGACGGTGGTCGCCCGCGTAATAGGGACAAGAATACTCGCACATGAAGGCCGGCTGTCCTGCACAGTCTCAGAGGCCGTTGCGAGATTTGTCGAGGAAATGAACTCAACCGCCACCCGGCTGGGGCTGACTCACAGCGTGTTCGTCAACCCGCATGGACTGACTGCCAGGAATCAGTCCACGCCAAATGACATGATGAAAATCGCGGCGGCGTTTGCACATGACGAGATACTGTCTCGCATATGGTCGATGGGATCATATGAAATCAGGATTTCCGGCCCGAATGCGAGAACGATCACCATTGAATCCACAGTTACCTCGCTTTCCAATAACGAACCGGGGCTGGTCGGCGGAAAAACCGGCACCCTTGAGCGTGGCAACTGGAATAATCTGATCTGCGAATACCGGGCACCCGATGGCGCCCGTGTCTGCGTTTGCGTATTCGGAGCGGCGTCGGAGTCCAGCCGTTTTGATGATGCAAGAAACCGATTCCTGGCAGCCATGAAAAACCCTGTCCGGCCCCCCACGGAACTCATGGAAAGCGCAGGGCCTGTTCACTGACGACTGACCGGCCCGCAGGCCGCAAGGTGAGCCAGGCCGGCGCCCCTTCCATCTCATTTCAAGATGGATCTATCGTTATTTATCACTCCTTGAGCCAGACAGCCCGAATCTACAATGAATCGGGCGACATGTCGGCCACGGCACCGGGCCAACGCAGCCCATTGCATCCGGGCCCGACACGCTTCGCGCCTGTGGCAGGCGGCCGCGGCGGCAAAGAACCGATCGCGGCGGCCCGCCTGGATGATGGACGCATTCAATAAGGGGACAACCCCATTACAAAGGACAGGAGACCACATGCCTATCATTTCCACGACTCGCAGACTGCTGCTCACCTTGGCCCTGGGTTCCGTTGCGTGCGCCGCGTTTGCGCAACACGCCCGGGCCGCCGCTCCGGCGGCATCAACGCTGCCGGGCGCCATCACGCTCGTGGTTCCGCAGGCCCCGGGGGGGTCGAACGACACCATGGCGCGCGCCCTGGCCGCCCGCCTCTCGAAGGTCGTGGACTCCAGCGTGATCGTCCACAACAGGCCTGGCGCCAATGGCAATCTGGGTTCCGCCTGGGTGGCGGAATCCGCCCCGAAAGACGGCAGTGTATGGCTGGTGACGGTCAACAGCACCATGACCATCAACCCCTTCCTGTATGACAAGACCGGCTTTGATCCGGTGGCGGATTTCTCGCCGGTGGCCGGCGTGGCCGTCGTCCCGCACGTTCTGCTTACCCGGCCCGATGTGCCGGCCGGCTCGATGGCCGACGTTCTCGAACTGGCGCGCAAAGAGCCGGGCAAGTACACCTTCGGTTCGTCGGGGAACGGAACCTTCTCCCATCTGCTGATGGAACAGATGAAGCACAGCCAGAGCGTCGACCTCACCCACGTTCCATACAAAGGCGTGGCGCCGGCACTGACAGACCTTATCGGGGGCCAGCTGCACTATGTGATCAGCACGGTGCCGGCCGCCATGCCGTTCATTACGAGCGGCCAACTCAAACCCATCTCCGTCACCTCCCTGGCTCCATCCAAGGCCCTGCCCGACGTTCCATTGGCGGATGACACGGTTCCCGGCATGGTGGGCGAATTGTGGGTGGCGCTCTACGCTCCGCGCGGCACGCCCGACGAACTGATCAGCCAGATGCACGAGGCGGTTCAGAAGGTGCACGCCATGCCGGACATGCAGACCACCCTGGAAGCGCAAGGCGCGATGCCCATGCTTGCGGGCCCCGACGAAATCAACAGCCTGACCACCACAGAAATGGAACGCTGGGGGCCCATCGTGAAAAGCTCCGGCATGCGCATTGACTGATACACCATGTCGATACGGCCCATATTGCCGTCGGCGGGCCGATGGCGGAAGATGATGCCCTGATGGAACTGCGTCAGCTTCGATACTTCATCGCCGCCGTGGAGGCCGGGAGCATCACCGCGGCCGCCCGCAAGCTCCATGTGGTCCAGTCGGCCGTCAGCCGCCAGATAGCGAATCTGGAGCGCGAGCTTGGGGTCGACCTGTTCCTGCGCGACAAGAGCGGTGTGCAGCTGACGGATGCCGGGCGGGTTCTCTACCGCCATGCGCTCGCCGCCACCAAGCACGTCGAAGCGGCGCGTTCCGGCATCCACGAGATGGGAAGCGAGATCCGGGGGCAGGTCAGTTTCGGCATTCCCCACAGCATTGCGGTCATTCTGGGGCTGCCATTGCTGCGGGCGGTGCGCAGCGAACTGCCTCTGGTGGAGTTCACGCTTGTGGAAGGAATGAGCGGGATGCTTGCCGAACAGTTGGTCTCCGGCCGGCTCGATATGTCGATACTCTTTGAAATCGACGCGCTGCGCGGGTTCGAGTGCCAGCCGCTGGTATCGGAGCGGCTGCATTTCGTTTCCGCCGACCCGGCGCTTCGCGAGCGCCTCGCCGGCGCCGCGGCCATCAGCGTGGTGGATGTCCTCGATCGCCCGCTGATACTGCCCCCCAAACCGAATGGAATACGGATGCTGATGGAACGCCAGGTATTGCGCTCGGGCCTGTCCATGCGTGTGATCGCGAACCTCACCGGAGTCCACACCATGCTTGCCGCCGTCAAGGCGGGGCTGGGCGATTCGGTGGTGATGGCCGCGAACCCCGAATTCGCTGGTTACGACAAGGATCTCCTGGCGCTGCCCATTGCCGATCCGGAGATAGAACGGCCCGCGGCCCTGTACCAGGCCGAAAGCTTCGCCCCGACCCTGGCGACCGCCGGCGTTCGCGACATCGCCCTGCGGCTCGTCAGGGATTTTCTGGATACCGGCAAATGGACCGGGGCCCGGTCCCTGATGCCTTGACCGTGTGGGGGACGCCGCTGCGCAGGCGCTGCGGCACCGGTATGCCACTGTTTCGATTCTTTGAACGATTGCCTGGGAGAACTGCGTGCACCCCGCTACATTTGAACCCCGCTCCATCCTGTTCGTTCCCGCCGATGCGGACGCCTTCATCGAAAAAGCCGGGCTTCGGGGCGCGGACGTCATCGTCCTGGACCTGGAAGACGGCGTGGCCCCGTCGGCAAAGGAAGCTGCGCGAGCCGCGCTCGGGCACGCGGCGGCTCATCTGCGCGCCGCTGGCGCTTGCGTATTCGTCCGCTTGAACAACGTTCCCGGCCTGCTGGCCCGGGACCTCAAGGCCGCCGTTTCCTGCGGCGCCGACGGCGTGGTGATCCCCAAGGTCGAAACCGCGGCGCAGCTCGTCCAGCTCGATGCGGATCTGGCCGGCGAGGAAAGTGTCTCAGGCCGCAAACCGGGAACATTGCGCGTACTGGCCCTGATCGAGACACCTCTCGGGGTTTCCAATGCCTTCGACATTGCCAAGGCCTCACCCCGCCTGGCGGCCATGTGTTTCGGCTCCGAGGATTTTGCCGCCGCAATGGGCGTGGACCCATCGCCCGGTTCGCTTTCCTGGCCGGCACAGGCTGTGGCCATCGCAGCATCGGCGGCCGGCGTACTGCCGCTCGGCCTGCCCGGCTCGGTGGGCAACTTCACCGACCTGGCCGCCTACCGGCAGGTCGTCGATCACGCCAAGGTCCTGGGTCTGCGCGGCGCAACCTGCATCCATCCGGCCCAGGTTCCCGTCCTGAACGAGGTCTTCGGCGGCACCCGCGAAGAAGCGGACGAGGCGCAGCGCCTGCTCGCCGCGTTCGATGCCGCGGTCGCGGCGGGCAAGGGCGCCATCGCGCTGGATGGCCGCATGATCGACGAACCGATCGCAAACCGCGCCCGGCGGCTGCTTGAGCGGTACCACCGCTTCAATCCTGTTTCCTCCTGATATCAACCGGACAGAATTCCCATGACGATGCAAACCCCTCCCCTTCCTTTGGCCGGCATACGTGTGCTGGACCTGTCCCGCCTGATGGCGGGCAACATGCTGACCCTGCAGCTGGCCGATTTCGGGGCCGAGGTCGTCAAAGTGGAAAGCGCACAGGGCGATACCCTGCGCGACTGGAAAAATGACGGCAAGTCGCTTTGGTGGAAGGTGTACGGCCGCAATAAGAAAAGCATCTGCCTGGACCTGAAATCGGAAACCGATCGCCGCAAGCTGCTGGCCGTCCTGCCCGAGTTCGATGTCGTGGTGGAAAGCTTTCGCACCGGCGGCATGGAAAAGTTCGGCCTGGGTCCGGACGTGCTGCATGGCATCAATCCAAGGCTGGTGATCGTGCGCATTTCGGGCTGGGGCCAGACGGGGCCTTACGCGGGCCGCCCCGGGTTCGGCACTTTGGTCGAGGCATTCTCGGGCTTCGCCGAGAAGAACGGCTTTCCCGACAAACCGCCGGCCCTGCCCAATCTGGGCCTGGCCGACATGATTGCCGGGCTGTCCGGCGCGTTCGCGACACTGGCCGCCATTCGCGAGGTCGAGGTGCGCCGCGGCGCCGGGCAGGTCGTCGACCTGTCGCTTCTGGAACCCATGATCGGCGTGCTGGGCCCGGATGCGGCCATCTTCCAGCACACGGGCAGGAAGCCGCAGCGCCTGGGCAACCGTGTGGACAACGCCGCCCCCCGCAACGCTTACAAGAGCGCCGATGGCCAATGGATGGTCATGTCGGGATCGACCCAACGGATGGCGGAGCGCATTCTTCATGCCGTCGGCGGCCCGGAACTGGCCCGGGACCCCCGGTTTGCGACCAATGCATCCCGGCTGGCCCACATCGATGCGCTCGATGAGATCATCGGCGGCTTTGTGCTTCAACGGACGCTGCGGGACAACCTGTCGTATTTCGCGGGGCACGAAGTCACCGTCGGCCCCGTGCACAGCGTGGAGACATTGATGCGGGACGAACACGTGCTCGAACGCGAAGTGCTCGTCGACATGCCCGACAAGGAACTCGGCAGCATCATGATGCACAACGTTTTCCCAAGGCTTTCGGGCACGCCGGGCAGCATCCGCCACGAAGCGCCGGGTCTAGGGGAACACCAAACGCTGATCGAAGGGCGCCCGGCGTCCGCAGCGCCCTCGATCGAATCGTGAAGGCGGATAGCCGGCACGCCGGCGCGGGGCTTGCGCAACCCGCCCATGCCCTCGCGCGCATCGCGCCGTATCAATACGGCACGGCTCAGGTCAAGGCTTCGGCTTCAAGGGGCAGGTGCTCACGCCCAGGATCGAATAGGCCGGGCAGCTGCTGACCAGGCCCGTCAGCAGCGGTATGAAGCCCAGCCAGCCCCACCAGCCCACGGTGCCCGTCGCCGCCATGGCGATGAGGATGACTCCCACCAGAATGCGCAGCATCCTGTCGATGGTTCCGATATTGCGTTTCATGTCGATTCCTTCAAGTGTGTTGAAACCAGTGCGCTGCGGCGATTCCAGGAAGCCTTCATGAGCAGGCGCGCCGAACCGCGGAAGCCGGGCCGGCGCACCATGGCAAGCCATTTGCCCCGGGTGTTTCCAGGGGCGCATGCCGTCCGCCGGAATGTATTCGCGGACCTGTTCTTGCGTGCCGCCTTCTCGAATGTCAGGGGCAGTAGATTTCCTTCAGCGTGGCGATGATTTTCCCGACATCGGGATTCGCGATACGGTAGTACAGCGTCTGCGATTCACGCCGGTACGCAACCAGGCCTTCGTCGCGCATGCGGCCAAGGTGTTGCGACAGCGCGGACTGGCTCAATGGGATATGTTCGAGCATGGCACCCACGGACAGCTCACCCATTTGAATCAGCAGACAAAGTACCAACAGGCGATTCTCGTTGCCGATTGCCTTCAGCAGTGCCGCCGCCCTGGCGGCGCCCTCCTGCAGGAATTCGCGATCTTTCTCGCTGAAAGCCGATTCTGCCATTATTTCACTCACATCTAATTTAGTTTAATCTAATATATAGATTCGCTGCAACAAAAGAATCATCATTCAAGGAGCCGCGCATGCCCCAGTCGCCCAAGATCCAGGCCTTCTTCGACGAACCCACCAATACCGTATCCTATCTGGTGTCCGACCCTTCCACCCGGGCGGCGGCCATCGTCGATCCCGTGCTGGATTACGACCATCAAAGCGGCGAAATCTCCACCGCCTCGGCGGAACACATACTGAAGGCGGTCAGGGAAGCGGGGCTCACGCTGCAATGGGTACTGGAAACCCATGCCCATGCCGACCACCTGAGCGCGGCGCCTTTCTTCCGCAGCAAGACCGGCGCCCACGTGGTGATCGGCGAGCACATTACCGAAGTCCAGCGCATTTTCAGCAAGGTTTTCAATCTCGATGACGTTTCCTGCGACGGCACGGAGTTCGACAAGCTGGTGCGCGACGGTGAAACCTTTCCGCTCGGCAGCCTCAAGGTTTCGGTCATGCACACACCGGGCCATACGCCCGCTTGCGTAAGTTACCGCATAGGCGACGCCGTATTCGTCGGCGACACCCTGTTCATGCCGGATTACGGGACCGCCCGCGCCGATTTCCCGGGGGGCGACGCCCGCCGGCTGTACCATTCCATCCATCGCCTGCTCTCCCTGCCTCCTGCGACGCGCTTGTTCCTGTGCCACGACTACAAGGCGCCGGGCCGCGATCATTATGCGTGGGAAACCACGGTGGCCGAACAGCTTGAACACAATGTCCATGTCCACCAAGGCGTATCGGAGGATGAATTCGTTTCCATGCGCCGGGAACGCGACGCCACCCTGGCCGCCCCCCACCTGCTGCTGCCGTCCGTGCAGGTCAACATACGCGCCGGGAAACTGCCGGCCCCCGAAGACAACGGCGTCCGCTACCTGAAAATCCCCCTGACCCAGAAAAACCGGTAAGACAATCGGCGGGGCGGGCTATCCATATTTTAGTTTTTACTAATATAATGGATGTAACAACAAGGAAACATCCTTGGCCCGTCTTGAAAGGACATTCAGGTGAAAACATTCTCTGAACAGCCGGTGTCCGCCGGTATCACCGATGCCGGCCGCCGCCGCATGCTGGCGCTGGCGGCCGCCGGCACCCTGGGGGCCGCGCTGCCCGCCCACGCGTCACAAACCAGGGCCCGCCCCAAAACATCGGCGCGCATCGTCATCGCCGGCGCGGGCGCTGCGGGGCTGGCAGCCGCATCCCGCCTTTCCGCCGCCCTCGATGGCGCCCGTATCACGCTCATCGACGCCCGCATCCAGCACTACTACCAGCCCGGCTTCACGCTGGTGGGCGCGGGTATCAAGCCGGCCCATTACGTCGTGTCCGCCACCGCCGAATACGTTCCTTCCGGCGTCGACTGGGTTCCCGAAACCGTGGCCGAGATCGACCCGGAAGGCAAGAAGGTCGTCACTTCCGGGGGGCGCTCCATCCCTTACGACTACCTGGTCGTGGCCACCGGCCTGTCTCTGCACTACGAAGAAATCGAAGGCATGGAACCGGCCCTGATCGGGAAGGAAGGCATCGCCAGCATCTATAACGGCCCCGAAGCGGCCCAGGCCAGCTGGCAGGCCTTGTCCGGCTTCGTTGACCGCGGCGGTCGCGGCCTGTTCACCCGCCCGGCCACCGAAATGAAGTGCGCGGGCGCCCCGCTCAAGTACACATTCCTGGCCGAAGACCACGCAACGCGGCGCGGCAATCGGGGGAAAACCGAAATCCACTACTTTTCGAACAACAAGGTGCTGTTCAGCGTGCCCATCGTCTCCGAAAAGGTACGCATGTTGTTTCGCGAACGCAATATCCCGGCCACCTATGAACGCGTGCTCACGGCAATCGATCCGGGGCGCCGCATCGCCACCTTCCGCACGCCCGAAGGCAGCGAAGAACAGTCCTATGATTTCATACACGTGATTCCGCCCATGCGGGCTCCCGCGGCCGTGCGCAACAGCCCCCTCCCCTGGCAAAGCGGGAACTGGGCCGGCGAAGGCTGGATGGAAGTCGACCGCGGCACGCTGCGCCACGTTCGCTACCCTGAAGTCTTCGGCGTGGGCGACATTGCCGGGGTGCCCAAAGGCAAGACGGCGGCCAGCGTCAAGTGGCAGGTGCCGGTCATGGTCGACCATCTGGTGGCCGATATCGCCGGGTCGCGCAGCGAGCAAATCTACGATGGCTATACATCGTGCCCTCTCATCACCCGGCTCGGCCGGGCCATGCTGGTGGAATTCGACTACGAAAACAATCTCGTGCCGTCCTTCCCGGGCGTCATTGCTCCACTTGAAGAACTCTGGGTGAGCTGGGTCATGAAGACCATGGCGCTCAAACCCACCTACATCAGCATGCTGCGCGGCCGCGCCTGAAAACCCGCCTCGCAAGGACACCGACATGAAAGAACTCGATCCCTTCATTCTTCTAGCCGTCTTTCAGGAAATGCTCGGCCCCCTGCTCTGGTTCCTGCTGGCCATCGTCGTGCTGAGCACCCTGGCCTTCGTCGGGCTGCTGCTGCGCGAACGCAAGATCATCTCGCGGCGGTTGATGTGGTCGGAAGCGGTCGGGCTGTTCGGCGGCGTGATGGCGCTGGTCGTGATGGCGGAGGTCTCGGCATCCGGCTACAGCGACGCCGCCGGCCCGGCCGACTGGATCCTGATCGCGCTGGTCTTCGCCTCGGGCGCCATCGGTACGGCGGTCATCGCCTACACCACGATGGGCTGGCTGAAAACCATCATCCGCCAGCCGGCTTCCTGAAGCCCGGCGCTCTCACGGCGGCCGCCCTCACAAGCGGGCGCGGGCGCCTGCGGCGCCACATTGATTTCGCCTCGCTTGACCTCGCCGTGAACGACGAGGCCGGCGCCCAGACGAAGCATCGTCACAAAACCGGAAGACAGGTCTTGTATCATGAAGGGGAAAGCCTTCAAGAGACGAACCTGTCAACTTTTCATCATGCGGGCCGCGGTGAAGAATGCCCCGCATGTTCCGGAAGCGCATATGAAGACCCCCGCCCCGCACAAGATTCCCATCGCTGAACTGGATATCCAGGCTCAGGCCATGCTGGCCCGCATGTCGGGGTCGCTGTCGCCGCAATCGATCGCGCTGGCCTGGCTGGACTGGGCATCGCATCTGGCCGGCTCGCCGGGCAAGCAGGCGGAGCTCGTCCATCTCGCCCTGGAGCAGTCCGCCACCCTGAGCGGCTACATCGGCCGGAGCCTCGCGGCCGCCTACCCGGAAGGCCTGCGGCCCCGCAAAGGCAAAACCCTCTTCGGCCTCGCGGCCGCCGAGGGGGCGGAGCCCCCCGAACCTCCCATTCAGGATCGCCGCTTCCAGGCGCCGCAATGGCAGCAGTTTCCCTACAGCGTGCTGCAGCAGGCCTTTCTGATGAACCAGCATTGGTGGGACACCGCAACGCGCAATGTCCGGGGTGTCGACCCCCACCATGCCGAGGTCGTGAACTTCATCGCCCGCCAGCTCATCGACATTTTCTCGCCCGGCAACCAACTGCTCACCAACCCCGTCGCCCTGAATCTCACCATAGAGGAAAACGGCGCCAATCTGGTGCGCGGGCTGCAGAATTTCTTCGAAGACCTGCAGCGCATGCGGGGCGGCCATGCGCCGGCGGGCACGGAAGAGTTCCAGGTCGGCCGCGACGTCGCGGTGAGCCAGGGCAAGGTCGTGCTGCGCACCCCGGTAATGGAACTGATCCAGTACACCCCGCTGACCGGACAGGTGCACCCGGAACCCATTCTGATCATTCCGGCATGGATCATGAAGTACTACATTCTTGATCTGTCGCCGCACAACTCGCTGGTGCGCTACCTGGTCGAGAACGGCTACACGGTGTTCTGCATTTCCTGGAAGAACCCCGGCAGCGCCGGCCGCAACCTCGACATGGACGACTACCTGGAGCAAGGCTTTTGCGCCGCGCTCGACGCCATGGAAGCCATTGTGCCCAAACGGAAGGTGCACGCCGCCGGCTATTGCCTGGGCGGCACATTGCTGGCCATCGCTGTCGCGGCGCTTGCCCGCGACGGCCGGCAGGACAGACTGGCGTCCATGACCCTGCTCGCCGCCCAGACCGATTTCAGCGAACCTGGGGAAATCAGCCTGTTCATCGATGAAAGCCAAGTCAGCATGCTCGAAGCCGAAATGGAACAGGCCGGCTATCTGCGCGCCGACCAGATGGCGGGCGCCTTCCAGATGCTCCGTTCCTATGACCTGCTGTGGTCAAAAATGGTGCAGGAATACCTCATGGGCGAGCGGCGTTCCATGAACGATCTCATGGCCTGGAACGCCGACGCCACCCGCATGCCCGCGCGCATGCATGCGCAATATCTGCGCCGTCTGTTTCTGAACAACGACCTGGCTGCGGGCCGCTACCCGGTGAAGGGCCGCTCCGTCAGCCTGCTGAACCTGACGCTGCCCACCTTCTGCGTAGGCACGGTGACCGACCACGTTGCGCCCTGGCGCTCGGTCTACAAGCTGCACAGCCTGAGCCCGGCCGAACTCACCTTCGTGCTGACCAGCGGCGGCCACAATGCCGGTATCATCAGCGAACCCGGCCGCCCGCGCCGCCACTACCAGGTGGCCGTCCGTGAAACCGACGGCAATGTGCTGGCGCCCGACGAATGGCTGTCCACAGCGCCGCGGCACGAAGGCTCGTGGTGGCCCGAATGGCTGGCATGGCTGCGGACGCGCTCCGGCGCCCTCGTCGCGCCGCCGCCCATGGGCGCGCCCCGCAAGGGCTATAAACCGCTGGATGACGCTCCCGGGCGCTATGTGCACGAGAAATAGCGCCACCGGCCGCCTCGGGCACGCCTTCCGGCCCCCAGCCCGTTCTTCAATTCCGAACCCGTAAGCAGGATGATTTCATGACTCAACGTTGCGCATTGATCACCGGCGGCACCACCGGCCTGGGCGAAGCCATCGCCCGCAAACTCCACGACGCCGGCTGCACCGTGCTCGTCACCCACATGGCCGGCAGCGCCGGCGCCGCCGAATGGCTCGAAAAACAGGCCCAGGAGGGCTATCAGTTCAAAGTCTATGAAGTGGACGTCGCCGACTACGATTCCTGCCAGGAGCTGGGCCGCAACATCGAAGCCGACGGCTTCCAGGTCGACATCCTGGTGAACAATGCCGGCATCACGCGCGACGGAACCTTCCGCAAGCTGGCCAAGGAAAAATGGGATGCCGTGCTGCGCACCAACCTGGATTCCATGTACAACGTGACCACCTCTTATGTGGAAGGCATGGCCGCCCGCGGCTGGGGCCGCATCGTGAACATTTCATCGGTCAACGGCACCAAGGGCCAGTTCGGCCAGACCAACTATTCGGCGGCCAAGGCCGGCATCCAGGGCTTCACCAAGGCGCTGGCGCAGGAAGTCGCCCGCAAGGGGGTCACGGTCAATGCCGTATCGCCCGGCTATGTGGCCACCGCCATGGTCGAGGCCGTGAACC
Source organism: Alcaligenaceae bacterium (assembly GCA_013416455.1). GTDB lineage: Bacteria > Pseudomonadota > Gammaproteobacteria > Burkholderiales > Burkholderiaceae_B > Yanghanlia. The sequence continues at coordinate 41,569 of JACCES010000020.1, forward strand.
CCGAAATCCTTGAAAAGCAGATCATTTCGCAGATCCCGATGGGCCGCCTGGGCAGGCCCGGGGAAGTGGCCGCCCTGGTCGCCTTCCTGTGCAGCGAGGATGCCGGCTACATCACAGGCGCCAACGTCGCCATCAACGGCGGCATGCACATGTACTGACGCGGAGGCGATGGCTGCCGGCCCCCGGGACGCCGCCGCATGTTCTATAGTAGATGGCCACACTGACCGGCAACCATCACTCCGATATGGGAACGCAAGGCGCTGCAGGCCTGACAACCTGGGGAAGGCTCAAGCGCGGCCTGACATTCACTCTGATCGCCCTGCTGGCGGCATGCAGCCTGCCCGCCCCGAAAGAACGGCGCGCATCCCACGCCCTGCTGTCCGGCGACAGCGAACAGACGATTCTGGGAAAGGGCCTGCTTCCGCAGCTGCGGGCGCATCCAGGCTTGTCGGGCGTGGCGTCCTTGTCGAATTCCCTGGACGCCTTCGCCGCCCGCATGAGCCTGATCAGCGCCGCGCAGCGGACGCTCGATGTCCAGTACTACATCTGGCGGGACGACATCACCGGCAATCTGCTGCTGCAGGCCTTGCTCGATGCCGCCGCAAGAGGCGTGCGGGTACGGATCCTGCTGGACGACAACGGCGTCTCGGGCCTGGATGAAAAGCTGTCTTTGTTGAACGCCGAACCCAACATCGAGGTCAGACTGTTCAATCCGTTTCCTTTCCGCCTGTTCAAGCCGCTGGGCTTCCTGACCGAGTTCGGGCGATTGAACCGGCGCATGCACAACAAATCATTCACAGCCGACGGCCAGGTGACGGTGGTCGGCGGCAGAAACATCGGCGACGAGTATTTCGGCGCCACGCAGGGGGTCGCCTTTGCCGATCTGGACGTCATGGCGGCCGGCGCCGTCATCGACGAAGTATCGAAGGACTTCGACCGTTACTGGAACAGCGAACCGGCCTATCCACTGGAAGAACTGGTCACCCCGCCGAGCGAGCAGCGGGCGCGGCAGCTGAAGGAAGCGGCGCGGGACATCGCCCGCTCCCCCCGCGCACAGACCTACACCAGGGCGGTGACCGAATCCCGCTTCGCCGAGAATCTGCGCGCCGGCCTGCTGGACTTCCAATGGGTGCCGGTCCGCATGGTCAGCGACGATCCGGACAAGGTCCTGAACCGGGCTGCTCCCGAAACCATGCTGCTGGCCCGTCTGGAACAGATACTGGACAGCCCTGAAAAATCGGTGGACCTGATCTCCCCCTATTTTGTGCCCACGGAAAAGGGCATGGAGGCATTCGCCGCCTGGGCGAAGAAAGGCGTGCGGCTGCGCATCCTGACCAACGCGCTGGAAGCCACCGACGTGACGGCGGTGCATGCCGGCTATGCAAAGTACCGCAAGCCGCTGCTGAAGGAAGGCGTTGCGCTCTACGAAATGCGGCGCCAGGCGGGGCAGGAAGAATTCCGGGAAAAGGCCGGCCCCTTCGGCAGCTCGGGCTCCAGCCTGCATGCAAAGACCTTTTCCGTGGACGGCAAACGTGTATTCGTCGGATCGTTCAATTTCGATCCCCGCTCGGCCCGCCTGAACACCGAATTGGGTTTCGTCATAGAAAGCGTCGAGATTGCCCGGTCGGCATCCCGCTCTTTCGACATCGAGATCCCCCGGCAGTCCTATGAGCTGGGCCTGAACGAAGACGGCGGCCTTTACTGGGTCGAACGCGCCGGCGGCGACACGAAAGTGCTGACCACTGAACCTTCGGCGCCGTGGTGGAAGCGCGGCTATGTGCGCTTCCTGTCCCTGCTTCCCATAGAAGGCCTGCTGTGACCCCCCCGCATTTCGCCGGACGGAACCGCATTACCGTCGTCGTGCTGACCCACAATCGCAGCGCGGAACTCTGCCGCAGCCTGGAACAGCTGCTCGCACAGCCGGAACCGCCACCCGTCATCGTGGTGGACAACGGCAGTACCGATGGCACGGCGGGCCGCGTCAATGCCAGATTTCCGCAGGTGAAGCTGGTCAGGGCCGAATCGAATCTGGGCGCCGCCGGCCGCAACCTGGGCGTGGGGCATGTGCGCACCCCGTATGTCGCATTCAGTGACGATGACACCTGGTGGGCGCCCGGCGCCCTGCAAAAAGCGGCCGATCTGCTCGACGGACACCCGCGCATCGCCGTGCTGAATGCACGCATCGCCGTGGGGCCGGGCGCCCAGGCCGACCCCGCCTGCATGGCGATGGCGGAAAGCCCCCTCGATCGGGTGGCGGGTGTGGGCCCCATGCTGACCGGCTTCATGGCCGGCGCGGTGGCCATGCGCACGAGCGTCTTCAGGGAAGCGGGCGGATACTGGCGCGCCTTCTTCATCGGCGGGGAAGAAGCCCTGCTGGCGATGGACATTCTGGACGCGGGCTGGCGGATCGTCTATGCGCCGGCCCTGCGGGTCCACCATTGGCCTTCGCAGCTGCGGGACAGTGCGCTGCGCAACAGGCTGATCGCCCGCAACGCCATCTGGACGGCCTGGCTGCGGCTGCCATGGCGCATGGCGTGGCGGCAGACCCGCCTGTCCCTGAACCAACTGCCCTGCCGCAATCTGCGATGGCGGGTCATTGGCGACACACTGCGGGGCATGGCCGCGGTTCTGCGGAAAAGACGTGTCCTTCAGCCCGGCACCAGCTCGCTGATCGAACGGGTTTGGCGGCACGAAGCACGCTGACGTCCGCGGGCGGCGCATATCGTTGTTATTTTCACCCTCGAAACATAATATGGCGGACAGGGAAAATTTCCCGGATTCCCGCCCAGCCGTATAGAGCGGCAGCTGAAGGCGGGATGGCCGTCGCCGCTCGTGCGCCGGGGCGTCATGGACCTTCAGGGCCGCCTGCTGCCGCCGGGCGAGCGCGGCGAGATCGTGGTCCAGGGCGATCTCGTTGCCAAAGGGTACTACCAGGATCCCGCCAGAACCGCCGAAACATTCAAGCAGGGGTGGCTGCACACGGGCGACGTCGGGTATCAGGATGCCGACGGCTATCTGTACATCGTCGACCGCATGAAAGACCTGATCGTCTCCGGCGGATTCAATATTTCCCCCAGCGAAGTGGAACAAGTCCTGTGGGCCCATCCGGCGGTGAACGATTGCGCCGTCATCGGCGTCCCCGACGACCATTGGGGCGAGGCCGTCAAGGCCGTGGTGGAGCTCAAGCCGGGCGCGCAGTGGGACGAAGCGCTTGCCATGGCCTACTGCCGCGAGCGGCTCGGCGGCATGAAGGCCCCGAAGACGATCGAAGTATGGGAACAGCTGCCGCGCAGCGCCGTCGGCAAGGTCCTCAAGCGCGATATCCGCGAACGCTACTGGGCCGGACGCGATACACGCGTTTAGGCACGCAAGCGCCGCGCGGCCGGCACGGTCAATCTCGACAATCCACTGCGCTGCGCCCACGAACTGGCGGAGACCGTATTCGATGATTGCATCGTCATCATGCAGTCCCCGGCTCCCGTCGGCACCGGCGACCGCATCGAGAAGTGGCTGAACGATCAAAGGAGAACGCCGCCGGAAGCGGGAGCGTGCGGCTCCGCCGCATGCGCGGGCTGGTCCCGCAGGGCCGGACTTGCCCCCAAGCCCGTGGCCGGCGGCCGGATATTGTGGGCAGGCATCCGCCGTGCCCTCCCCTCCGGACGGCACAACGCCTGAAAGAGGGCGGACAGTTCCGTGCCGACGCGGCGCCAGGTGAACAGATTGCGCGCCCGCATTGCGCCGGCCCGGCCCATCCGGGCCGCCAACTGGCGGTTGTTGGCGAGGATGGCAAGCTTCGCGGCCAGTGCGTCGGCATCCTTGGGGGGCACCAGATAACCGGTCTCGCCATCCACCACGGTGTATTTGATGCCGCCGGTGTCGGAACCAATGACCGGGCGCCGGCAGGCCATCGCCTCGATCGACGTGATGCCGAAAGATTCATACCAGGGTGTCGTCACGAACACATCGGCGGCGCTGTAGTAGCGGCTCAATACGCCGCGTTGACGGCAGCCGGTGAACTGGACGAAATCCGCCACCTCCTCGTCTTCCGCGAGCCGCATCAGGCGGTCCAGTTCGCCCAGGTCGCTGGCGCAGCCGCCCGACAGATCCCCGCCCACCACGCACAGGCGGGCATTCACGCCATGAAAGCCGCGCAGGCGCGCCAGCGCCCTGATGACATTGTCTATGCCCTTGCGGGGCACCATGCGGCCGAGCTGCAGAAGGTGGAAGGTGTCGGGATCCCACCCCAGCATTTCGCGCGCGGCGCGCATATCGATGGGCGCGAGTTCGCAGGGGTCATAGCCGCATGGAACCATGCTGATGCGGCGGGGGTCGGCATCATAGAGCTCCATGAGGTCCCGCCGGTCCTGCGGGCATTCGGCAATGATGCAATCCGCATCCCGCACGATGTCTTCTTCGATGGAAAAACGGTGGTCGGAAAAACGGTCGTTCTGGGCCTGATGCAGGCGGCGTACTTTGCCCAGGGCGTGGAAGGTGACTGCAAGCGGCGTGCGGGTTTCCCTGGCCAGCGGCATGGCCGCCAGCGCCGACATGAAGAAATTCGCGTGAATGACGTCGTATTGCATACCGTGCTCGCGCACGTAATCCTGCATGTATTCGCCGAACTGCTTCATGTAGGGCAGCAGGCATTCCTTGGGCAGGGGGCAGGCCGGCCCCGCCCGGACATGAATCACGCGCACATTGTTGTCCCAGTCCATCTGGTCGGACAGGCAGGGGTTGTCCAGCCGGGTAAAGACATCCACGCAGTGGCCCTGGCGCGCCAGTTCGCGCGCCACATTGGCCACATAGACATTCTGGCCCCCGCTGTCCACGCCACCCAGTTGTGCCAGCGGGGACGCATGTTCGCTGACGATAGCGATCCCCTTTGCATGCTTGCCCTCCGGTTGAAGGATTCGGTGGGCACATGCAAACCTCATGCCTGATTCGGCGGCGGCATGGACATCGCCGCCGCGCCGGGCCGGCGCAGGCCGCCCGGGAATGCGCGTACCGCTCAGCCCAGGAAGGTGACCAGCCCGTTGCCCAGGTCGTACATGGCGCCGGCGATCCGGATCTTGCCCTGCTGCTCCAGTTCGGCGAGCAGGGGGCTGTCCCGGCGTATCGTTGCGATGGTGTGGAGCACATTCGCTTGCGCCACCGCATCGACGAATTCCGGGCTGTGGCTGCTGCGCTCGCCGGCATGCTCGGCGGCGGCGACGGCCGGTTCGATGCGGCCGAGGAGGCCGGTCAGATTGCCCAGCTGCACGCCATTGATCGCCCCGGCGATGGCCCCGCAACCGGTGTGGCCCATGACCAGCACCAGCCTGGCCCCGGCAACGGCGCAGGCGAATTCCATGCTGCCCAGCAGATCGGGCGTGGAGACGTTGCCCGCGATCCGGGCGCCGAAGATATCGCCGATGCCCGCATCGAAGATGATCTCGGCCGGAGCACGGGAATCGATGCAGCTCAGTATGACCGCGGCGGGGTACTGTCCGGAAACGGTCGCTCTTTTCTGGGCCAGGAAATCATGGGAATGCATGGCGCCGCTGCGGAAGCGGGCATTGCCTTCGCGCAGCATGTCGACGACCTGGTCGGGCGTCATCGCATCGCGCTCCTGCTGCGAAAGGGAGGCCGCGGCCGCGTTGCCCGGAAGCAGGGCCAGCCCGGCCGCCATGGCCCCGCCGGCGCCCGCCGCGGCGGCCAGCCAATGCCGCCTGGCGGGATTCTGCGCGGATCTGTCGTTGCAGCAATCCTTCATGGCTTGTCCTTTTTTTTATTTATGCGGCGATGGATGGCGGGATGAGAAATCCAGGCTGATCCGGACACGGTAATTCTAATCCGGAGATTTCCTTCATGGTAAAAAATCCATCATTTGAATTAAATAATGGAAATGCTTATCATTTTATTTATTTTTCAAGGAAGTGAAACCACGGTTGCCGGAGGGGAAACATGCAAACCACGATGCATACCGGGCCATGGCCGCCCCTGGCCGCGGAGGGCCATACGCAATGGCGGGTCGCCATCCAGCGCGGCAACCGGGCATTCGGACAAGGGGATTACGTCTGTGCCATCCATCATTACCGCTACGCCTGCACCATTGCCGATACCTTTTTCGGGCGCGCGGGCGATGCCGATTCAGGCGTGGCGGCCCTGGTGATCGCCCATCACAACCTGGCCGATGCCTGCGAGAATCTGCGCCTGCCCGGGCAGCAAGGCTGTCAACTGTGCACGGTGCACGAGCGGCTCTACCGGGCCATGGGCGACCCCTGCCTGGACGAGCCGTGGCGACAAGCGGCCTATCGTCACAGCCGGCGCACCTATGCCGAACTAGCGCGTTATGCGGGCCGCCACCCGAAGCACCGCCGCGCCCTGGCCGCGCTGGCGCTCGACGTGGCGGGCCCGCCGTCGGCCCCGCCACTGCATTAGGGACTGTTGACACTAAAAGACGCCCCGCACTGGCAGGCGCATCGGGCGGCGGGCTTCAGGCACGCCGCATGCGGCTTGCGGAATTCCTTTTTTCTTTTGTCCACCTGACATCCAACCGGAGTCGTTCATGCCTTACACATTGCCCCCCCTTCCCTATGCCTATGACGCGCTCGAACCGCACATCGACGCGCAGACCATGGAGATCCACTACACCAAGCATCACCAGACCTACATCAACAATGTGAATGCCGCGCTGGAAGAAGCGAAGCTCGACTTTCCGCCGGTCGAAGAGCTGGTGAAGGATATCGACAGCCTGCCCGAGAGTGTGCGCGGCGCGGTGCGCAACAACGGCGGCGGCCATGCCAACCACAGCCTGTTCTGGACGGTGATGTCGCCCGATGGCGGGGGCCAGCCCGAGGGCGCGCTGGCCTCGGCCATCGACGCCGATCTGGGCGGCCTGGAGAAGTTCAAGGAAGCCTTCACCAAAGCCGCACTGACGCGCTTCGGCAGCGGCTGGGCCTGGCTGAGCGTCACGCCGCAGAAGAAACTGGTCGTCGAAAGCACCGGCAACCAGGACAGCCCGCTGATGACGGGCAATACGCCCATACTCGGCCTGGATGTCTGGGAACACGCCTATTACCTGAAATACCAGAACCGGCGCCCCGAGTACATTGCCGCCTTCTTCAACGTCATCAACTGGCCGGAAGTGGCGAGACGCCATCAGGCGGCCATCGGCTGATTCCCGCATGCGCGGCGGGCGGCCCCCGCCGCGCGCACCGGGAACCGACCGGCGCCTTCCCGAGGGGCTTGCCCGGAAGCGCAGCGCCATGCGCGCAACGCGCCGGCGCCCCTGTGCGGAAGGCCCATTCATTCCCTTCATGAATGAGCCGCGCGAATCCGGGAACTTCACCCCTTTCCACAAGACGGGTAAAGTGGGGCTCGTCCATCCCCAAAAGAACAGGAGCAAAGTTGTGGCGAGAATTCCCTACGCGGATATGAATACCGAATCGACGCGCCCGCTGGTCGACCGCATCGTCAAAGAGCGCGGCAGTGTCCTGCATCTGTATCAAATGCTGTTGCACAGTCCCCCCATCGCCGAAGGCTGGCTGAACTATCTGACGGCGGTACGGCAGAAATCCACCCTGAACGGCGCGATCAGGGAAATGGTGATCGTGCGGGTGGCGCAGATCAACGGCGCGCAGTACGAAGCCGATCAGCACATTCCCATCGCCCTGAAGGAAGGCATGAGCCAGCAACAGGTCGATGAGCTGGAAGACTGGCGGAACTCGGCAAGCTTCAGCCAGAAGGAACAGAGGGTGCTGGCGCTCACCGACGGGATGACGCGCAATGTGCAGGTCGACAAGCAGCTGATCGACGACCTGAAGGCCGACTTCAGCAACCAGGAGCTCGTCGAGCTGGTCGCCACCGTGGGCGCTTACAACATGGTGTCGCGCTTCCTGGAAGCGTTCGGCATCCACAGCGACGACGCGCGCTGACCCGCCCCGGCCCGCCGGCCGCGGCCCGCCCGCATGGCGCGGCCGGCGGCCCTTCGGCGGGCCCGCTTTCGTTCAGAAGGCGACCTTGTCCGCCCCCTTCAGGCCCAGGATCTCGCGGGCCTCGTCCGGCGTGGCGACCTGCAGGCCGAGCGCCTCGGCCACCTGCCGTATGCGCCTGACCTGCTCGGCATTCGAGGTTGCCAGCTGGCCCGGCCCTATCCATAGCGAATCCTCCAGCCCCACGCGCGCGTGCGAGCCGGACGCCAGGCCGATGGTGGCCAGGGGGATCTGATTGCGGCCGGCTCCCAGCACCGACCACTCGTAGCTGTCGCCGAACAGCCTGTCAGCCGTGCGTCGCATGTGCATCAGGTCTTCCACATGCGGGCCGATGCCGCCCAGAATGCCGAACACGGTCTGAATGAAGGGCCTGCCCGCCACCAGGCCGCGCTCGACGAAATGCGCCAGGTTGTACAAGTGGCTGGTGTCGTAGCATTCGAATTCGAAGCGCGTGCCGTTGCGGGCGCCGTTCGTCAGTATGGCTTCGATATCCTTGTAGGTATTCTTGAAGACCAGGTCGCGGCTGTTTTCCAGGTGCTGTCTTTCCCACTCGTGCCGCAGTTCGGGAAAGCGCTTCAGCATGGGGAAGAGGCCGAAGTTCATGGAACCCATGTTGAGCGAGGCCAGTTCCGGCTCGAAGACCATCGCCGGCCGCATGCGTTCTTCCACCGTCATGTGCGGGCTGCCGCCGGTGGTGATGTTGATGACGGCATCGCAGGCATTGCGGATGGCCGGCAGAAAGGGCCGGAACATTTCCGGGTCTTGTGACGGCCGCCCGTCGCGAGGGTCGCGCGCATGCAGATGCAGGACGGCGGCGCCCGCCTCGGCCGCCGCGATCGAGTCGTCGATGATTTCCTGCGCCGTCACGGGCAGGTGCGGCGACATGGTGGGCGTGTGGATGGCGCCGGTTACCGCGCAGGTGATGATGACTTTGCGTTGTGCTGCCATGAAAAAATCCCTTGATGACGGTGCCGCGCCGCCGGGACGGCGGCGCGGCTGATTGCCCGGATGCGGGCGGCGCAATGAACAGCCCGGCGCCTTTTTAGTTCAGGCTCTTGATCGCCTCGGAGAACAGCCTGCGCTGATCATCGAGATAGGCCTTGTAATCCTGCGGATTCAGCAGCTTGATCTGGGCCCCGAACACAGCCAGGTTCTTGGCGATGTCGTCCCCATATTTGTCGACGACTTTCTCTGCCGCATCATAAATGGCATTCACGATCTCGGGCGGCGTGCCGGCGGGGGCCGAAATGCCGTAATAGGTGGGGCTGCCGATATCGTAGCCAAGCTCCTTCAGGGTCGGAACGTCGGGATAGGCCTTGAGGCGGGTTTCGCCGAACACGGCCAGCGGCACCAGCGTGCCCGCCTGGATATGCGCCTGGGCGGGGGCGATGGCGGTCGACGCCATGTCCACATGCCCGCCAAGCAGCGCCGTGATGGCCGGCGCGCTGCCCTTGTAGGGAATGTGCCGCCACTGCACGCCAACCGTATGGGCAAAGGCTTCGGCCAGCAGGTGGGTGATGCCCATGGCCCCGGAACTCGTGAAGGTGACCTTGTCGGGGTTCTCTTTGGAATAGTCCACCAGCTCGGTGAGCGTCTTCCAGCGGGAAGTGGCCGGCGCCACCAGCATCAGCCCGCCTTCGGCCAGCGAGGCCACCGGCGCGAAATCGTCCGGCGAATACTTGATGTCGGCGTTGGCCAGCGGCACGACCACGATGGAGCCGGGAGACGTCCCCACCAGGGTGTAGCCGTCGGGCGCGCTGGTGGCCACTGAACCCGCGCCGATGCCGCCGCCCGCGCCCGGCCGGTAGTTGAGGACGACCGGCTGCTTCAGGAATTCATTCATGCGCTCGAGAAAGGGGCGCAGCATGTTGTCGGTGTCGCCGGGCTGGAACGGAATGACGACCTGCAGGGGCCGGTCGGGGAAGGCCCCGGCGGCATGCGCGCCCGAAACCGCGATGGAAGTCATGGCGGCGGCGCCCAGCGCCGCGATCCATTTGAAGCTCATGTCTGTCTCCTGTTTTTTTGGAAAAGATCCGGACCCAGAGCCTGTCTGAATCCGGGTAAAACAAAGCCGCTGCCGAGCCGGCTCAGTCGCAGCGTGCGCTCATTCCGCCGTCGACCACCAGTTCGGTTCCCGTGATGAAACGGGCCTCGTCGGAGGCAAGGAACAGGACGGCATTGGCGGTATCGATGCCATCGCCCATGAAGGGCAGCGGAATGCGCTTCTGCCGGCGTTCGAGCAGGCCGGCGATGTCGCCTTGCGCCTGCGCCTTTGCCAGCACGGCATCGACCAGGGGGGTATGCACCTGCCCCGGCACCACGGAATTGACCCGTATGCCGTCCTTGGCGAGTTCCACCGCGGCCACCCGGCCGTACTGGATCACGCCGGCCTTGGCCGTCGCGTAGCCGACCTGGGCGGCGCCCGTCCAGCGTATGCCGGACGTCGAGGCGATATTGACGATGGCGCCGCCCCCCTGTTCCTTCATGATGGGGATGACCTGCTTGCCGACGATGAAGACCGTCTTCAGATTGATGTCGATCTGCTGATCCCAGTCTTCTTCGCTCAGTGCGGCGGCGCCCCCCGCCCGGGGAGCGCCCACATTGTTGACGAGGATATCGACCCTGCCGCAGGCTCGCAGGCAGGCCTCGACCATGCCCCGCACCTGGGCGGTATCGGTGACATCGCATTCGTAGGGCGTGATGGCGCCGCCGAAAGACGCCACTTTTTCCAGGGTTTCAGCCAATGCGTCGGCGCTTCTATCCACCGCGAACACATGCGCGCCCTCTTGCGCGAAACGATAGGCAATGGCGCGGCCATTGCCCCAGCCCGGCCCGACGCAACCCGCGCCGGTCACAATGGCGATCTTGCCTTCCAGCCTGTTTCCCATCCCCGTCCCCTTTTATCTGATGTGAATGCCGCCGGCGCGCCGCCTGGCACGGCCGTGCGGCGTGATTTCCCGGCCGGTCAACGCGTGGCCGCCGTAATGCCGCCGTCGACCACGATTTCCTGCGCGGTGATGTATCTGCTTTCGTCGCTGGCCAGGAAGAGCGCCGCATGGGCGACGTCCCAGGCGTCTCCCATGTGGCCCATCGGCACCTGATTGTGGCGATGGGCGACAAAGCCGTCGAAATCCCCTTGCGCGTATTTGTCGGCCAGACGCCGCACCAGCGGCGTGAAGACCAGCCCCGGCACCACGCAGTTCAGGCGCACGCCCTTGGGCGCATAGATGACGGCCGTGGTGCGGGTGAACTGCATCAGCGCCGCCTTGCCCGCCGCATAGGCCACCTGCGGCTTGCCCACATAGCGCAAGCCGGCGATGGAAGATACGTTCACCACGACGCCCGCGCCCTGGCGCTCCATGATGGGCAGCACATGCTTGCATGACAGATAGGCGGATTTCACGTTGACGTCCATCTGGTCGTCCCATGTGCTTTCACTCATTTCGACGGGGCCGCCGGGTTCCGACCGGCCCACGTTGTTGATGAGGATGTCGATGCGGCCATAGCGGCGCATGCAGGCGTCGACCATGGCCTGGACGTCTTCCGATACCGTGGCGTCGCAGGACATCACCTCGACATCGCCGCCTTCTTCGCGGATGATGTTTGCTGTGTTTCCCGCGGCTTCCAGGCTGAGGTCCACGCCGAAAATGCGTGCGCCCTGCCTTGCCAGCAGCACCGAGATCGCCTGGCCGTTGCCCCAGCCGTCTCCGGTGGAACCGCAGCCGGTGACCAATGCAACCTTGTCGTCCAACCTGAGCATTCTTCGTTCTCCGTGTGGCTCTTGTGAAAAACCCCGCGCTGTTGGCCGGAGCTTCTTCGCCACAATGCAGGGGCGCCTGGGGCGCCGCATTGATATGGCCCCGCGCGCGCTCGTCGTGAAACACGAAGCTTGCGCCGGGGCGTGTGGTCGATGAATCATGGTAGGACGAGCGCTCCCCCATGGGAAATTCTATTTTTGATGCAATTGATGGGAAATTGGAATGAATCTGACTCCGCGAGAATTGCGCATCTTTCTGTCCCTGGCCAACTCCCTGAACTTCGGCCAGACCGCCGAGCGTTTTTTCGTGACGCAGCCCACCATGAGCAAGATGGTCCGCAACATCGAAGACAAACTGGGCGTGAGGCTGTTCGAGCGCACGACGCGCAACGTCGTGCTCACGGCGGAAGGCCGAGACCTGCTGAAAGTGGCTTCCCGCATCGTCGAAGACTACGAGGCCGGGCTGACCGAACTGGCGGAAGTCGCGCGCCGGCGTTCGCAGCGCCTTTCCATCGCCGCGCTGCCGTCGCTGGCCGCCACCCTGCTGCCCGCGCTGGTCTCCGACCTCAAGAAGGAACTGCCGCACTCGATCATCAAGATCCACGACGTGATCAACGATGCCGCGCTCGACCTGCTGCGCACGCGCAAGGTCGATTTCGCCCTGTCCGGCCTCGATGTCGTGCATCGCGATCTGTCCTATACCGGCATCATGCGGGAAGCCTTCGTGCTGCTGGCGTCGCACACCTTTCCCATCGAGCTGAAAGGCACCGTCTGGTCGGAAACGGAACTGGAAACCCTGCCGGTGATTTCCATGCCCAAGGGCACGGGCACACGCATGTATATCGACCTGGCCTTCATGAAGCAGGGCATGCGGTTCCGCCCCTTCCTGGAAATCCAGGGGCTGTCCACCATAGGCAAATTCGTGCAGAAGGGCTGCGGCGTGGCGCTACTGCCGTTGTCGGCCGCCGAGCTGGTTCTGGATGAAGGCCTCTACATCGTTCCGCTCGAAGGAGCGCCCGAACGCACCATCGGCGTCATCACCCGCCATGAATCGGGTCTGTCGGAACTGGCCTGCAAAGCCATAGACTGGATACGCAGGAGCGCCTCGCTGCCGGGTGACGCCGCCGGGCCCGGCGCCGCGGCGGGCACTCCCTGCGCGGCAAACTGAAGTATGCTAACCGAGGGCCCACGCACACAACTCGGCGAATGCAGGCGCATTCATTCATGACGAGGTGAGGCGGGGTCTTCCGCCTTCCTTTCGACACCATCGGACAGAGCCGAATGAAAGACACAGCAAGAGACAACCGCGATCTGCCTTCCGGTTTCCAGGCGGTCAAGGACGCCATCACGTCGCGCAGAAGCATCCGTGCCTTCCTGCCCACCCCCATCGACCCTCAGCTTCTCGAAGAAGTGCTGCGGATCGCGGGAACCGCCCCCAGCGGCAGCAATGTCCAGCCCTGGAAAGTGCACGTCATATCCGGGCCCGCCCGCGACCGGCTCGCCGCCGATCTGCTCGCGGCGCACCAGGCCAGGGAACCCGAAGCGCGCGAATATCAATACTATCCGGTAAAGTGGCGCAGCCCCTACATCGAACGCCGGCGGGCGACGGGCTGGGGCCTGTACGGCACGCTGAACATCCAGAAGGGCGACCATGAAGCCTCGCTGCGCCAGCACGGGCGCAACTATGAACTCTTCGACGCGCCGGTCGTGCTGATGTTCACGATAGACCGCGACCTGGAAATGGGAAGCTGGCTGGACTACGGCATGTTCCTGCAGAACATCATGGTGGCGGCCAGAGGCTGCGGCCTGCACACCTGCCCCCAGGCCGCGCTGGCCAACTATCCCCACATCATCAAGCGGCACCTGGGCATCGGCGACGACCAGATCATCGTCTGCGGCATCTCCATCGGCTATGCGGACACCCGCGAGCGCGTCAACGAATTCCAGCCCGACAGAATGGCCCTGGAAGAATTCGTCACCTATCACGGCGATTGAGCGCGGGGCCGCCGAAAACGGGCGGGGCTGGCAGGCGATGATGTCCGCCGCCCTGCCGCCGGTGCTATAATAATTTCATACCTTGAAACTAAGCTCATCAAGCACCGTCTGCGCCATCTTGCCGATATGCTCAACAGTACGGCCGCCAGCACCGGCACCCGCAGCGTGGAGCGCACGCTGCGCATCCTGAAGGAACTCAGCAGCCGTGGCGAGTTCGGGTGGCGATTGAGCGATCTGGCGGAACAGGTGGGCCTGGATCGCGGCACCTGTCACCGCATTCTCGCCTGCCTGGTAAAGGAAAACTTCGCGGCGCGCTACCCGAACGACGTCAAGTACTACCCGGGGCAGATGCTCTTCGAAATGGGCATGGCGCTGCCGCAATATTCCGGCTTCGGCGAAGCCGTCGAACCCCGCCTGGAACGCCTTTGCCACAAGACCAACTGCATCGTCAGCCTGAGCCTGAAAAGCGGCAATGAAGTGGTATGCGTGTTTCAGAAGCGCGGCCAGATCGAACTGCCGGCCATGATACTCCGGGTGGGAACCCGCCGCCCCCTCATCAACATGGTGGGCGGGGTGGCCATACTCAAGATGCTCGACGGCAGGGAAATGGAACGCATCATCGCGCAGAACCTGGCCATGGAAAACCCTTCCCAGGTTGCACGCCGGCGGGCCGCGTTCGAAGGCATGCGCAAACGCAGCGCGAACCTGGACTACGCATTGAACCTGGGCGACGTCATCAAGAACGTCGACGCCATTGCGGTCGGGTTGCGTGACGAGAATGGCGGCGCTTTCGGCGCCCTGACGCTCACCAACGCGCAGAACCGGTTCTCGCCACAGTTCATCGAGGCCATCCTCGCCGACATGCGCGCCGCCGCCGCCGCCATCGAAGCGGACATCCTCCGTTTCTTCGGCAAGAGAAAGGCGTGAAGACACCCGGTTTCCCGCCGTAGCCGCTTCGGGCCCGGCCCGTTTCCGGCATCCCCCCGCCGCCAATCAGCGCGGCGGCTGCACGCCCTTGCAGTCGGCGCCCAGCCACCGGGCCTCGTGCTTCATGTCCAGGGAGACCATCTGCCCCTTGTACTTGCCCTGCACATTCGCTTCGCTCAGGAAGCGCCTGGCCGTCGAATCCCAGATCCGGCCCGAACCGGTCCAGTCGCCCTGGGGATTGCTGCAGGTAAAGGAAAAGCGCGCCGTGTCGCCCGACTCCCGCCAATCGAGTTCGGAACAATCGAGATCATGCTCGGCCAGCACGGACTTGACGTCCCGGCGCGCCATCTCGGGCGTCAGGCAGGTCTGCGTGACGGTGGGGATGCCCAGGTTCAGGCCGGAGTTCCCCATGAGCTTCTCCATCTGCTTGCGCTGCGCTTCGGGCAGATTCCTGAACAGGTCCTGCACACCGAGGGCGATCGAGGCAAGATGGGAACCATCCACCAGACGCAGTTCCCACAGGCCGGGTTCATGATCGGCGAAGGGTGTCTGGGCGAACGACGGCCCCGCCGCCGCAAAGCAGGAAAGCGCTCCGAAGACCGAAGCCAGGACGAAGTGGCGCAAGGTGTTTTCTCCGTTGGAAAGGCAGGGCGGCCGCTGTCCGCGGCGGATCGTTCATTGGAAAGCACATAGTGTGCCCGACATGTTTTGCCGGCGATAGCCCCGCCGCGGCCCGGGAAGGCGGGCGGCTCAGGCCCTGGGCGGCGCGCTCCGCAGCAGCGCGCCGCCGCAGATGAGTATGGGAATGGCGATCAGCATATAGCCGACCCCGAAGCCCCCGACCGCGTCGCTGAGCAGCCCGAAGACCGCCGGCACGACCACCACGCCGAAAAAGGTGATGGACAGGGCGCCGCCCGTTGCCGTGCCCGCCATGCCGGAGGGCGCGAGCCGCGCGACCGCCGCCAGATAGACCCCGTTCCAGCCGGTGGCCGACGCGCCGAAGAGCGTCACCAGGATCAGCGTCAGAGCCAGCGGCACCTGCTCGTTCAGCAGGCCCGTCGCGATCGAGGTGGCCGCCAGGACGAGGGACAGCGCCGCAAGCGTGCGGCTGGCGCCCAGGTAGCGGTCGGAAATATAGCCCCAGATGATGCGCCCCAGGACACCGCCGAGCTGCGCCACCGACAGCGCGATGCCCGCGGTGACGAGACTGTAGCCGAGTTCGATGTGAAGATAGGTGACGAGATAGCCCGCCAGGCAAAGCTGCGCGCCCGCGAAAAAGAAGGATGCGCTGGCGAGGCGCCGCAGATTGTGTTGCGACAGCACCAGCTTGAGCGGCCCCAGCAGCCCACCCACCCGCAGGGGCGCGGCCGGGACGCGGTCGGCGTCATGGCCCGAACGCATGGGCTGGGAAACCAGCGCGCACACCAGGCACAGCGCGGCCACGACGAGAATGGCCGCCGCCGGGCCGGCCTGCTGCGTCAGCGGCGGCGCGACGACCCCGGCCAGCATGCCGCCCAGCGGCACGCCGGTCTGCTTGATGGAAAACACCAGGCTGGCGCGATGCGGCGGCGTGCTGGCGATCAGCAGATGGGAGCTGGCCGGCGTGATCGGCCCGTAGCCCATCCCGATCAGCACGGCGCCCACGCCCACCGCCCAGAGCGAAGGCAGCAAAGCCGCCAGCAAACCCAGGGTACAGAACAGCAGGCCCGCCTGGCTGACCCGTATGGCGCCGTAACGGCGCACGGCCTGCCCCGACATCAGACTGCTGAGTATGGCCCCGACATAGACCAGCGCCACATAGAAGCCCAGCAGCGACACCGATGCACCGAGGCGGCCCGCAAAGGCCGGCGCCACGGCGGGGATGGTCAGGGAGGCCATCGCCACCATGGCCTGGATCGCCATTGTCACCGTCAGGACCTGCCACGTATTGCCTGCCGGCGTTGTTGCTGCGTTCATGCGTCATGCGCCTGCTGTGTTTGTGTACCCGGGCGGTGGCGGCGCCAGGCCCCCCTTTTCAGTGAGGTGAAGCACTCCGGCCCGCCGGCCGGAGTGTAGGCAGCGCGTTAATTCACCTGCGCGCCCGAATCCTCCACCACCTTGCTCCATTTTTCAATGTCGGCCCGGAGGATATCACCGAATTCGGCGGGCGACGTCACATAGGGCTCGGCGCCGGTGGCGGCGAAGCGTTCCCTGACCTCGGGCCGGCCGAGCGTTTCATTGATGTCGGCGTTCATCTTGCTGATGACATCGGCGGGCGTCCCGGCGGGCGCGAAGAGGCCGAACCAGGGATTGACGTTGAAGTCAGGGTAGCCGCCCTCGGCAATCGTCGGGATGCTGTCGAAGCCCTTGACCCGCTTGTCGCTGGTCAGCGCCACGGCCTTGAGCTTGCCGGTGTTGATGTGGCCGGCCACCGACGGCAGGCTGGTGAAGACCAGGTCGATCTGCCCGCCCATCAGGTCGGTGAGCGCCGGCGCGGCGCCGCGATACGGGATATGGACCAGCTTCACGCCCGTCGCGGCGTTGAACATTTCACCAAGCAGGTGATTGACCGAGCCATTGCCCGCCGACCCATAGGTCAGCTCGCCTTTCTTCGCCAGCTCGACGAGTTCGGGCACCGTGGAGAACTTGGCATCCGTGCGCGTCACGACCACGAACGGAAGGGTGGCCAGCGTCGCCACGGGCGCGAAATCCTTTTCCGGATCGAAGGGCAGGGTCTTGTACAGCGAGCCATTGATGGCATGCGTGCCCACATAGCTCATCAGCAGCGTATAGCCATCGGCCGGCGCTCTTGCCACGGCCTCCATGCCAATGTTGCCGCCGGCGCCGGCGCGGTTTTCCACCACCACGGGCTGGCCCCACTTCGTGCCGAGCTCCTGGCCCATGATGCGGGCGAGCGTGTCCGATGCGCCGCCCGGCGTCTGCGGCACGACGAGCTGGACCGTTTTTTCAGGGAAGGTTGCCGCCTGTGCCGTGGCGGCGGCCAATGCCAGCGTCGCACACGCCGCCAGCTTCAGAATACGAAAGGTCATGGATGTCTCCTGTTTATAGTCTGTTCGATGAGGGGATGGCCCCGGCTTCCTGGTCGAGAATCTCCTTCAGTACATGCTGCAGCTGGGCATCGATGGGCATGTCGAGCACCGAATGGTCCAGCTGTGAAATCACCTGCGTCGCCCGCCTTTCGATGAGGCGGCGCAGCCTGTAGCGCGCCCGGTTCATTTCGCGGGTGCGCTGATCCTGGCTGGTGGCCAGCCATTCTTGATGCAAATCAATTGTATCGGACAGAACCTGAATGCTCTCGGGCTGTTCCGCGGACGTCAGCAGCACCTTGGGGCGCCAGGCGCCTTCCGGGTAGCGGCTCAGGGCGGCAATGCGCTTGATGTCCGTGGCCATCCGGTGCGCCCCGGGCAGGTCGGCCTTGTTCACGACATAGATGTCGGCCATTTCCATGATGCCCGCCTTCATGGCCTGCACGACGTCGCCGCTTTCGGGCAGCAGGACCAGGACGAGGGTATCGACCTGGCTGCGGGCGGCGACCTCGGCCTGGCCCACGCCCACCGTTTCCAGGATCACCTCGTCGAAGCCGAAGGCATCCATGACATCGAGCATTTCGGGCAGGTTGTCGGACAGGCCGTCGGACGCGCTGCGCGACCCGATCGAACGGATGTAGAGATCTTCGATGCCCCGCAGATCGTCCATGCGGATGCGGTCGCCCAGGATGGCGCCGCCCGTATGCGGGCTGCTGGGGTCGACCGCCAGCACACCGAGGCGCCGGTCGGCGGCGCGCAGCAGCGCGAGATGGCCCGTCAATGTACTTTTGCCGGCGCCCGGGGCGCCCGTCATGCCGATGCGGCGGCCGTGCATGCCGGGCCGCAGCGGCGGCACCAGACTCATGGCCTCGCCCGGGCCCGCATTCGCCAGACGGGACAGCAGCTGCCCCAGCGCAAACCGGTCGAGTTCCTGCTTCATGGCGACTCGGCCGCCGCCAGGACTTCGGCATGATGCTGGTCCAGCAGCGGCGGAAGATCGTAGCGGGGCTGGTAGCCATCGAACTTCACCGCCGATGCCACGGCGCGCAGCCCCGAATCAGCGCCGCCCAGCGGAACGACCATGCCACGCGAAGCGGCGAGATCGCTTTCCAGCGCCTCGTTCAGTGTGCCCACCTCGGAAGCCACCACCCCCAGCGGCTGCAGCCTGCGCACCCATTCAGCGGCGGTGGCGGTCTTGAGCACGGCCTCGATACCTTCCAGGACGACTGAACGGTTGCGGCGCCGGCTTTCCATCGTCGCATACACCGGGTCGTCCACCCATTCCGGCCGGCCGACTTCCGTGCAGAATTTCCGCCAGAATTTTTCGTGAGTGATGAACAGGGTCAGCCAGCCGTCGCCGGTCGGGAATATCTGGGCCGGCACGAGATAAGGGTGCGATGAGTTCGCCAGGCGCTCCAGGTGTTCGCCCGCGTTGAGCGCGCCGGCGGCCAGATAATTGAGCTGGGACAGCATCACGTCGTACATGGCGACATCCACCTGACCGCCCTCGCCCTGGACGATCTTTGCCAGCAGCCCGAGCGCCGCGGCCATGCCGGCCGAATTGTCCACCGCGGAAAACCCCGCCTTGGTGGGCGGCGCGGCGGGGTCTCCCGTCAGCGCCATGACGCCCGTCAGCGCCTGTATGACATAGTCGTAGGCCGGGCTTTCGGCATAGGGACCCTCAAGGCCGTATCCGGTGAGCGCAACGCACACCAGCTTGGGATTGCAGGCGCGCAGGCTCTCGTACGTCAGCCCCAGCTTCTTGATGGCCGACGGCCTCAGATTGGTGAAAAGCGCATGCGATGTCGACGCGATGCGTTCCAGGCTGGCGCGCCCTTCGGCCGACGCCAGGTCGATCACCACGCTCTTCTTGTTGCGGTTCAGGCTGGCGAAATAGGCATTGTGCGGCCCGATGAAATGCGGGCTCACCTTGCGGCCGATATCGCCTTCGGGCGGTTCGATCTTGATGATCTCGGCGCCCATGTCGGCCAGCAGCAGGCCGCAATAAGGCCCGGCCAGCATATGGCCGACCTCGATGATGCGTATCCCCGCCAGCGGCCCGTTCATGCCAGCTTCCTTGCGAGTTCCGCAATCACGTCTTCCAGCGGCATGTCGGCGGTGAAGATGGCCGATACCCCCAGTTCATGCAGCTGCGGCTGGTCTTCCCTGGGAATGGTGCCCCCCACGAAAACCCTTACCGCATCGGCGCGCATCGCCTTGAGCTGCGCAATGACATCCGCCACGAGTTCCTTGTGGCTGCCGGACAGGATGCTCAGGCCCACCGCGTCGACGCCTTCGTCGACGGCCACGCGGGCGATCTGCTCGGGCGTGCGGCGCAAACCGGTGTAGATGACCTCCGCCCCGGCATTGCGCAGGGTAAGCGCGACGATCTTGGCGCCGATGTCGTGGCCGTCCAGACCCGGCTTGCCCACCAGGATGCGCTTGCCCGCCAGGGGCCTGTCAATGATAGTCTGATTCATAAGTTCACCGGTTCCTTGAATTCACCCCATTGTTCTTTCAGGCGGTCCACCATTTCGCCCACTGTGGCGTAGGCGTGGCAGCATTCCACCAGATACGGCATGATGTTTTCGTTGTCCTTTTTCGCCGCGTCTGACAGCCTGGCCAGGGCCGCGTCGACCTCGGATTGATTGCGGGTGTCCATGACCTTCTCGAACTTGTCCATCACCCGGTCGGCGATCGCGGGGTCGAGCGAGAAGACCTCGCCGACGCCGATCTCTTCGTCGGGCTTGCCGAAGAAGTTCTGCCCGATGATGGCGTTCTTGCCGGAATCGGTATCGAGCTTGCGTTCCAGGCCGCGCTCAGCCAGCCGCAGCTGGATCCAGCCGTCCTCGATGGCGGGAATGACGCCGCCGTATTCATCGATTTCCGCCATGACCTTCAGGATCATTTCTTCCATGCGGTCAGTGTGATGCTCGACGAGGTAGCTGCCGCCCAGCGGGTCCACGCTGCGGCCGATGCCGCTTTCGTAAGCGATGATCTGCTGCGTGCGCAAGGCCAGTTCGGCCGAAAACTCGGTGGGGATCTGGAAGGCCTCGTCCAGTGCGCAGGTGAAGATGGATTGTGCGCCGCCCATGACCGCGGCCATGGTTTCCACCGCCACGCGGACCACGTTGTTGTAGGGCTGCGGGGCCACCAGCGACGAGCCCCCGCAGACCACGCCGAAGCGGAAGTGCTGCGCCTTCGGATCCTGCGCGCCGTAGCGTTCCTTCATCAGGCGGGCCCAGATGCGGCGGCCGGCGCGGAACTTGGCCACTTCATCGAAGAAATCCATGTGCACGTAGAAGAAGAAGGAAAGCCGCTTGGCGAATTTTTCGACATCGCCGCCGCGCCTGCGGAGCTCTTCCACATAGGCCAGCCCATTAGCCAGCGTATAGGCCATTTCCTCGGCCGCCGTCGCGCCGGCGTCGCGCACGTGGGCGCCGGCGATGCTGATGGGGTTGAAGCGCGGCGACACGTCGTTCGAATACAGGATGGAATCCGCCACCAGCCGCATCGATGGCCGCACGGGGAAGATCCAGGTGCCGCGCGCGACGTATTCCTTGAGGATGTCGTTCTGTATGGTGCCCGTGAGCTTGCTGCGCGGCACGCCCTGCTTGTCCGCCACTGCCAGGTACATGGCGTAGATGATCGCGGCCGTGCCATTGATGGTGAAGGAAGTGGAAATGCGGGACAAGTCCAGGTCCTGGAAGAGGATTTCCGCCTCGCTCAGGTTCGAGAGCGATACCCCCACCTTGCCGATCTCGGGGCGGGCCATGGGATGGACCGGGTCGTATCCGCATTGCGTCGGCAGATCCAGCGCGACCGACAGGCCGGTCTGGCCCTGATCGAACAGGAACTTGTAGCGCTCGTTCGATTCTTCGGCCGTGCCGAAGCCCGAATACTGGCGGATCGTCCAGAGCCTGCCCTGGTAGCCGTCGGGGAAGATGCCTCGGGTAAAGGGGTATTCGCCGGGCTGGCCGATGTTTTCCGGCTTGACGGCATCGGCCGACACACTGGTCGGAACGGGGATGCCGCTGCGGCTGATGGTGCCCTGCGCGGGCTCCGGCCTGCGGGCATGCAGTTTGGGGTCGGGTGCGTTCATTTGGCGCCTTTAGACAGAATTTTCTCGGCGGCTGCCCAGTGATCATCATGCAGCCATGTCGATACCAGGTGTTGACGTTCCACGCGGCGGCATTCCTGCCAGTCTCCGCCGCGGCGGTGGGCGATGGCCTGCGCCTTGATACCGCGCAGCACCTGTGGCCGGGTGGCCAGAACGGGTTTGAGGAATGCCGCCAGATCCTCGCCGTCCGGGCCGTCGTTCAGAATGCCGTCGGCGATGCCCCATTGCAGGGCCAGCCCGGCGTCGATCATTTCGCTGCGTGTCATCATCCGCATCGCCCTGCCGGGGCCGACCGCCCGGAACAGGTCGGGCCCGCCGCCCCACGCCGATGTGATCGCCAGCCGGGCCTGGATATAACCGATGCGGGCATGCGCGGCCATCAGGCGCATGTCGGCGGCCATGGCGAGTTCCGCCCCGCCGCCGATGGCATCGCCATTCAGGCAGGCGATCACCGGCACGGGACAGTCGCGCACCGCCTGCAGCGCCGCGCAGGCCTGCTCGCTCATGTCGACGACGGCGTCGTTGTCCCTGACGGAAGCCAGGTCGACGAGGTCGCCGCCCGCCGCGAAGTAGCGGTCGCCCGCCCCGCGCAGCACGATGCAGCGCAGCTGTTCGTCGGCCTGCGCCCGCAGAATGGCATCGCGCAGGCCGGCCAGTACATGGCGCGCCAGGGCGTTGTGTTTCGCGGGCCGGTTGAGGGTGATCCATACCGCCCCCCCTTCCCGCTGTTCGATAAGCAGATCTTCTTGTGGAGCCGAAGGTGAATGAGTGTCCATGTGCCGCTCTTGCCTGCAATGAAAGTGCATTCATCCTATTCCCGATTTATTCGACATGAAAGACACTTTGTTCAGCATGCCGAACAAATAAGGACGAAGAAGGATAGAATGCCTGTATGCGGGACAATTTGTTCAGCATACCGAACAGGAATCACAAACCCATCGGAGGTCCCCCATGTCCGGAGTCGCTGTTTCCGCCGTCGAACGGGTGCTCGACATCCTTGAGCTTTTCCAGCACCGGAAGACGCCTCTGTCCCTGACGGAGCTTGCGGAACTGGCCGAAATCCCCAAAAGCAGCTGCCACGCCATCACCACCACCTTGTTGCGGCGCGGCTATCTGTACAGTCTCGGCAAGCCGCGCGGGCTCTATCCCACCCGCCGCCTCTATGATGTCGCGCGCGAAGTCCACGAAAACGATCCCTACGTGGCCCGCATCACCCCGCTGCTCGAACGGCTCAGGGATACTTCCCGCGAAACGGTGATACTCGGCAAGCGGCAGGACGACCGCGTCATCTATCTTCAGGTCGTCGAAAGCGAAAACCCCATCCGCTATTCGGCCCGGCCGGGCGAATTCAAGCCCCTGCATTCGAGCTCGATCGGCAAGGCGCTGCTGGGCAGCCAGAAGGAAGCGGACATGCGGGCCGCCGTGACGGCGCTGGAACTGCCCCGCGTCACCGTCAACACCCGGACGGACGAGGACGATCTGGTGGCCGACCTGCTGGAAAGCCGGCATCGGGGCTATTTCCTGACGCGGGGCGAGAACGTGGCGGATGTGTGGGCGGTGTCCGCCTTCCTGAACATCAATGCCGAAACCCTGGCCATCGCCATCGCCGGGCCGCAGCACCGCATGGAGAAAACCCTGTCCGAATGCGCCCAGCTACTCCTGGCGGTCACGGGCCACATCGCCCGCCAATGGAACCGCGCCTGACGCCCCCCCGCCATCCGGGCCCGCGCCGCGGCCCGAGCGCGACCCATGCTCGTTGGCATACACCCAGGTGAATTCCGCCCCCAGCAGAAAGACCTGGGCGGCGTAATACACCCAGATCAGCACGGCGACCAGCGAACCGGCCGCCGCATAGGACGATGCGACAGCGCTCTTGCCGACATACAGACTGATCAGCAGCTTGCCGGCCTCGAACAGCAGCGCCGTCGCGAATGCGCCCGTCCAGACATCCCGCCAGGCGACTTCCGCCTGCGGCATGAACTTGTAGATCATGGCGAACAGCACCACCAGGATGCCGAAGGAAATGAGGATGTTCACGAGCTGCAGAATCAGCTCCCACCCCGGCATCAGCCCGCCCAGCCAGCCGCCCAGGGCGGACAGCATGGAACTGACGACCAGCGACACCAGCAGCAGGAAGGCGAGCGACAGCACCAGCCCGAACGACAGCAGGCGGGAACGGAGCAGGTTCCAGATGCCGGTCTTCCTGTCGCGCGCCGGCACCTTCCATATCCGGTCCAGCGCGCTCTGCAACTCGGCGAATACGGTTGTGGCGCCCACCACGAGAAACCCGACGCTCAGCACCGTCGCCGCAATGCCCTGCCCGGCTTCTTCGGCCCCGCTGCTGACCACGCCCTGGATCGCCGCGGCGCCATTGTCGCCCACCACACTGCCGATCTGCCGCAGCAATTCGCCACGGACCGCCTCTTCCCCCCAGAAGAAACCGGCGATGCCGATCACGATCACCACCAGCGGCGCCAAGGAAAACACGGTATAGAAGGCGATCGCGGCGCCCATGCTGGATGCATAGTCATCCAGCCATGTCTGTACCGATTTTCTTGCCAGTGTGTAAAAGCGCTTGATATGCATGGGGGCTCCCGGCCGCGATCCGCAAGCCCGCCCAAGCAAGCCTCATTCCCGCGCGGCGGCCTCCGGGGCGGCCCGCGCCGCCAGGCGCCTGCTCGCCACCCAGCATCCCGCGCACAGCGCCGCGCTGCCCACCGTCCCCATTCCGAGCAGCAGGGCGCTGTCGAACAGCAGCGGTGCGACGACCCCCGACACGAAGGCGAAGATCAGCATCTGCATGGTGCTCTGTACCGAAGAGGCAAGCCCCCGCATGCTGGGAAACGTGTTCAATGTGACGACGGTCATGCCGGGCAGTGCCATGGACATGCCCAGCCCGTAGATGAAGATGGGTACCACCGCCCAGGGCACGGCGGCCACGAAGAACAGGTTGTACCCCACATTGAAAAGCGCGCCCGTGGCCATGATGCTCAAGCCGATGCGGATCAGCCTGGCCGGGTCCACCCTGCTGGCCGATCTGGAACTGATCATCGAACCGCTCACCATGCCCCCGATGAAAGGCAGGAACAGCCAGCCGAAGGCGGTTTCGGGCAGCTTCAGAATCCCCATCACGAACTTCGCGGCCGAAGCGATATAAAGGCCGAACCCCGAGAACGCGAAGCCCACCGCCATGATCGCGAACAGGAACTGCACATTGCGGACCGCCCGCAGGTAGTTGCGCAGAATGGCGCCCAGCTTCATGGGCTGGCGCGCCTTGGCCGGCAGCGTCTCCGGCAGCGACCGCCAGCTTGCCGCGATAAGCGTGACGGTGAACAGGCTGAGCATGACGAAGATCGACCGCCAGCCCACATGGGTGCTCAGATACCCGCCGATGATGGGCGCGATCGCCGGCGCCAGGCTGAACACCATGGAAATGTTCGCAAACAGCCGCTGCGCTTCGGGGCCGTGGTAGCGGTCCCTCACCAGCGCCTGGCCCACGACGCGGCCCGCCCCGGCGGAACAGCCCTGCAGCGCACGGAAGAACAGCAGCCAGCCATAGGAAGGCGCGATTGCCGAGCCCACCGACCCGACACCGAACAGGATCAGCGACGCAATGATCACGGGACGGCGGCCAAAGGAATCGGACAGCGTCCCCCAGAACAAACTCATGAAAGCAAAACTCAGCAGATATATGCTGAGCGTATGCTGCATCAGGACGTCTTCCACACCGAACTCCCCCGCTATCCGGTCGAAGGCGGGAAGATAGGTGTCAATGGCGAAAGGCCCCAGCATCGCAAGGCCTGCGAGCATGAGGGTCAGTGTACGGATGTTCGGCATGGAGATGGGCGGCGGCTGTCCCGCCTGGGATTCTGCAAGAGGGCGATGGCGGCTTCGTGCCTGGTAGGGCGAAGAGGCCGGTCGATGTTACCACGCGGGTCTGGGGGGAAGGAGGAGGGTTGTCGATGCTGGCGTGCTGAAGCGGGGGTGATGGTGGGGGGCGTGCGGGATGGTCGGGGGACTCAAAAATAGGGACTTCTACCTATATACAACATGAGCCCGATGCCCGCCAAGCCGCATGAGATAAGGGTTTGAAGGATTTCAGGCACTTGTAACGAAAGCACCGATTTTCGTTCCAGGAGCCAATGAATCGAACCGGGAATTGCGGAGGCTGTTTGATTAAAGTAAAACAGGTTCCGCAGCGGGTGCTGCAAGTTGACGATAATACCTTTCTTCGGCTTCTGCCGGCGGGATGTCGCCGATCGATTCCAGC
>JACCES010000021.1 GCA_013416455.1 Alcaligenaceae bacterium
CCGTTACGCTTGACGACCATAGCAAGGTGGACCCACTCCTTCCCATCCCGAACAGGATCGTGAAACGCCTTCGCGCCGATGATAGTGGACGTACGTCTGTGAAAGTAGGTCATCGTCAGGCACTTATACCCCAGAACCCCATCAGCCAATACGCTGGTGGGGTTTTGCTATTGGCGCGGCCTGTGTGCGCAATCCCCGTCGTTCACGGCAGCACAAGCCCTGTCGGTCACGGCAAGGCCAGGGGCGGCAGGATCCATCCGGGTTAGCATCCGGCGAACCTCGTCTTGATGCCGTCGCCGCAGGGTTAACGTCGTTAATTACCCTGCCAGGGGCTGCCAGCGCTGCGGCGGGGTGGCGCAAACCTACGCGGCATGCTTCATCAGCCAATCGGTGAACTGATCCGCGCTCACCGGCTTTGAATACAGATATCCCTGGCCGTAGTCGCACCCTGCCGCAAGCAGCAGTTCATGCTGCCGTGCACATTCAATGCCTTCGGCGACGACTCTCAGGCCCAGCTGGTGGGACATGGTGATAATGGCCCTGCAGAGCGCCATGTTTTCTGAATTTTCGGCCAGGTTGCGCACGAAGCTCTGATCGATCTTGATGATGTCGATGTTGAAGCGCCTCAAGTAGGACAAGGACGAGTAGCCTGTACCGAAATCGTCCAGCGCGATCCGGATCCCCGCACGACGGAATTCCTGCAGTCTTTCATACGTGTCTTCCTTGCTTTCCATCAACAGTCTTTCGGTGATTTCTATTGTTATTGCCGAACCCGGCAAATCCAGTTCCTGCAATGCGCATATCCAGGAATCCGAGTTCAGGCCGTCGAGCTGAAACTGCGCCGGCGATACGTTGATGCTGACCGTCAGAGCCTCGTTTAAATCGCGGCGCCATAATGACAGCTGTTGCGTGGCCTGATGAAATACGCTCTCGCCGAGCGGTACGATCAGACCGGAATCTTCGGCCAAAGGAATGAAGTCGGCGGGGCTGACCAGGCCGTGAACAGGGTGCACCCAGCGCACCAGCGCTTCGGCCTTGGCGACGTGCCCTGAACGCAGGTGAATGATCGGCTGATAGTGCAGTATGAATTGCCGGGTGTCCAGGGCAAACTGCAAGTCGCGCAGCAGATCATGGCGCAATTGCACCGAATCACGCATTGCGCTGGAAAACACGCAGTACTGGTTGCGGCCCCTGTCTTTGGCGGCATACATGGCCAGGTCTGCGTACTTCAACAATTCGGTGGCGTTATCTGCATGGTGAGGGTAGAACGCGACCCCCACGCTGCAAGAAATGCGTGCCTCGCTTATGCTCAGGCTGTACGGATGCGAAATTGAACGTAGTATCTTGTCGCATATGGGGTAGACGTCTTCGGGCTTTCTCAAGTCCTGCAGGATCATGATGAATTCATCGCCACCCAGACGCGCCACCTGGTCTGAACGCCGGCAGCAATTGCTGATGCGTTGAGCCACCTGTTGCAGAAGTACATCGCCCTGGTCGTGCCCGAAAGTGTCATTGACTTCCTTGAAGAGGTCCAGATCCAGAAATATAAGGGCGAATGGCAGACCGCTGCGGCGCGATTGTTCAATGCTTTTCTGCAGGTTTTCGTGAAACATCTGGCGGTTGGGCAATTGAGTCAAGTGATCAAAACGTGCCTGTCGCCAGATCACAGCCTCTTGTCTGCGCTTTTCAGTGACGTCCGAAAATAGCCCGATGCGGCAGTTCACTGTGCCATCGTCGTTGAAGCAGCTGCTGATCATCAGATGGCTGACGAATTCCCTTCCCGATTTGTGTTTGTTCCATATATCACCATGCCAGTGGCCTGTATCCTGCAGCTCGTTCCACAGCTCACGGAAGAAATCAGGCGGGTGACGCCCCGCGCCGAGTTTGTTCATGCGGCTGCCTATCATCTCGTCGGCATCGTATCCCGTTATCTTGCTGAAGGCCGGGTTGACGTCCTGCACATGGCCGCCGGCGTCAGTGATGACGATGCCCTCGCTGATATGCTGATACACCAGGGCCGCGCGCCGCAATTTCACTTCGGCCTGTTTCAGATTGGCTTGCTTGATTTCCAGATCGCACAGCAGGTTCTCAATGTGACTGGACGTTTTATTCATGACCCTGCTCAAGGCGCCGAATTCATCATCGGAATCCAGGCGCAAGCGAATACTGTAGTTGCCGGCTGCCAATTCATTGCTATGATGCATCAACTGGTTGATGGGTTTCAGTATCTTGGAAAAAATGATCATCCATGCCAGCAGCAGCATCAAGACGTTGATAAAGAACAAGCCATACATTCTATGCATGACATGTTCCTGCATGGCTTGTGCGTGGCCGACCAGGCTGTTGATCAGGGTTTCAGTGTTGTTCAACAGCCATTCGTTCGACGCTATCATTTCAAAGGCGGCGTTTGACTCAAAGATGACCTCGTCATGCGGCATGTCGAGATCGAAGAGCCCGGCGCGCAGGGTTGTCAGCGCGTGGTGATAGGATACCCACGATCTTTCTATTTCATCCAGTTGCTGTTGCAGTGCGGCGGGAACGGCAGGTATCGTCAGTTCAAAAGCCTGCCCCCCGTAACGCAACACTTCCAGGGCACTTTCAAAGTCGGCTTCGAGCTCCTGGAAGGCAGAACCCGGGCTCTGATTCTTCCGGTCTTGTGTCGCCAGCTGCATCAACCCGATACGCTGGCTCAGCATACGCATCTTGCCGGCAATATTGATCGTTGCGGCGAAGGTATCGGATTCCCGCAGCAGAGACTGGACGACCAGAATATTGCCGGCCGCGAGCATGCTGGCAATGATGAACCCCAGTATGAATTTCCTGCGCAGGGTTTTGAATGACAGGAACCTTTTGAACCAATACCAGGCGGGCGTCGGAAAGGGCATGACGATAGTGAACGCAGGCGGACAATGGGAAGGGTTTCGTTCTATCAGGCTGTATGCAGGGATTCCTTTGGCACCGCATTGATATTGCCGGACTTGACACGCGCTCATGCGGCTTCGTCGTCAAGGGCGCAGGAAGCGGGCAGCGGTCAACTGTAGAAATATCTGGCGGAAGTTTCCATAATGTGTATCAAAAAATCTATAAATGCAACTAATTTTTAACATTTCCGTATTAAGTTTTCAGCTGCCCCTGGACGCCGTGTCGCGACAAGAAAAACCCGGGGAAGCCGCAGCAACGGCTGACGGGAAGCGCAGGAGCGCAACCCGGGGCGCGTGGCTCGCTTATCGCGGCGGGCAGGGTGCCCGGCAGGCGCATGGCTCAGAGCATGAAGGGCGTAACCAGCGATTCAGTGCGGCTGGGCCTGCCGTAACCCTGACCGGTATTTTCGCGGTTCTCGAAGTGGCGCAAGGGGATGCCGAACAGCTGGCCATGGACGAGATCAATGCGGCGGGCGGCGTGCCCGGGCGGGGCGTTGCATCTGTTGAAGTCGGCGGCGTCTTCAGGCCGGCCCGTCGGGGTCAGTAAGGGGGGCGGCGGAAGGGGCCGCCGCCAGGTTCACGGTCATGCCGGTTTTGACGCGATCCATGGTCACGAAAGTACGGAAGCGGCGGACGTTGTTGTTGCGGAAGAAGAGCTCGCGCGTGAGCCGCTCGTAGGCGGCCATGTCCGGCACGACGATGACCAGGATGAAGTCGGCCTCCCCTGTTACGTAATAGCATTGCTGCACGTGGGGCGATGCCGTGAACTGGCGTTTCGCGGCGTCGATGAGGTCGCCCGTCTCGCTGATGAATTCCACTTCGACAAAAAGGGTGATGGCCTGCCCCACGGACTCGGGGTTGAGTATGGCCGCGTTGTGCTGGATGACTCCGTCCCGCTGCATGCGCTTGATCCGCCGTTGAACGGCGGGCGTGGACAGGCCGACCGATTCGCCGATCACCCGCTGCGGCGTCAGATTGTCGCGCTGCAGGATGTCGAGGATGGCCAGATCGAAACGATCCAGGGAAGCGGTGGGGCGGGACATTGGCTCAAGCGGCGGATATGAGAAAAAATTGCGTTTGATCATTCATAATACAGTCATTTCCTCGGGTCGAGAGCACTATAGTTGTGCAGGAAGGAGGTGATTCATGTACATATCCAATGATCTCGACGTTTATAAACAGCCGCTGTCGCCCGCCGATGCCAAGGCGCTGGGCCCAGCCGGGGCGGATGCCGCGGCCGCTTTCCTTGAAACGCGCTCCCATCATGCCGAAACGCCGCTTCATCGCCTGAAGCGGCTGGCCATGGCTCATTGCGTCGACGAAGTCTATGTCAAGGATGAAGGCCGCAGGCTGGGTCTGGGAAGCTTCAAGGCGCTGGGCGGAGCCTACGCGGTGGTGCGCCTGGTCATGGACCAGGCTGAACGACAGCTGGGAAGGCCTGTGGGCCTGTCCGATCTGGCCGCAACCGAAGTCAGAAACATTGCCGCGGGGATGACGGTGGTGTGCGCCACGGA
This sequence comes from Alcaligenaceae bacterium, assembly GCA_013416455.1. Taxonomy (GTDB): domain Bacteria; phylum Pseudomonadota; class Gammaproteobacteria; order Burkholderiales; family Burkholderiaceae_B; genus Yanghanlia. The sequence goes on from JACCES010000021.1 coordinate 4,436, forward strand.
CGGTAACCACGGGAAATCCGTTGCGCTCGGGGCCCGACAAATGGGTGCGCGGGCGGTCGTTCTTCTGCATGAGGGCGTCAGTGATGCGCGCGTGCAGGCCATCGCCGATCTGGGTGCGCGTATCGTCCGGGTCGCCGGCAATTATGATGATTCTGTGTCGGAAGCCAATCGTCTGGCCGATGAGCGGGGCTGGGTCGTTGTGTCCGATACCTCATGGCCGGGCTATGAGTACATTCCCACGCTGGTGATGCAGGGCTATACCATTCTGTTGCGCGAAGCGCTGCGGCAAATGCCGCAAGCGCCGACCCATGTGTTCGTCCAGGCCGGGGTGGGCGGCATTGCCGCGGCCGTTGCGGCGTACATGCTTGAACGGTACGGGAACGCCCGCCCGGCCGTGGTGGTCGTGGAACCGCAAGGGGCCGCCTGCCTGTTCGAGTCGGCGCAAAAGGGGCGTGCGGTGAAAGCCGTTGCATCCGCGCCAACAATCATGTCCATGCTGGAATGCTACGAGCCGTCGATGATTGCCTGGCGCATCCTGTCCCGGGCGGCGGACGGTTTCATGACGGTGGCCGATGAAGAGGCCGCACAGGCAATGAACCTTCTGGCCCGTCCGGCCGATGGCGACGTTCCCGTCGTCGCGGGGGAAAGCGGTGCGGCGGGCATGGCGGGTTTCATTCAGGCTGTCGGCGACGAAGGGCTGCGGCGCCGGTTGGGGTTGGATGCGGGCGCGCGCATACTGATCATCAATACGGAAGGGGCGACCGATCCCGGGCGCTTCCGGGAACTGGTCGGCTTGAGCCCGGAAGCGGTGCGGGACGGGAACCGCAACGCTCATGCCAGGGAGGAAGAGCACAATGAATGACCATGGGCCAAGCGCAAGCCTTTCCACCCTGCCGCCTTGCCTGAGTGCGCTGGTTCCGGACAAGCTCGGGGAAGAGATGAAAACATGGCGCCGGCATCTGCACAGCCATCCGGAATTCGGTTTTGAAGAGACGGGCACATCGGCCTATGTCGCGGGTGTGCTGAGGGAATCCGGTCTGGACGAGGTCGTCGAGGGCGTAGGGGGAACGGGTATTGTGGCGACGCTGCGGCGGGGAGGTTCTCCGAGAACCATCGCGTTGCGCGCCGACATGGACGCATTGCGTATCCATGAACGGGGCGGGCATTCTTACGTTTCCCGTACGCCTGGGTTGATGCATGCCTGTGGCCACGATGGGCACACGGCCATGTTGCTGGGGGCGGCCCGCCTGCTGGCGGCGGAACCGGATTTCGACGGTACGCTGCGGTTCATATTCCAGCCCGCCGAGGAATGGGGCCAGGGCGCGCAGGCCATGATCGACGATGGCCTGCTGGAACGGTTTCCGTTCGGCGAAATCTACGGCCTGCACAACATGCCCGGCCTGCCCGTTGGCCGATTCGAGACTCGGCCGGGGCCGCTGATGTCGGCGGAGGACAATTTCGAAATCGTTCTTGCCGGCAAAGGCGGGCATGCCGCCCGGCCGCATTGGGGCAACGAAGTGATGGTGGGGGCCTGCTCCCTGGTAACGAATCTTCAGACCATCGTCTCGCGTCGAATCGACCCCACGGATATCGCGGTGGTTTCAGTCACAGAGCTTCTGACCGACGGAACGCGCAATGTCCTGCCGGGCAAGGCGCGGATACTGGGCGACTGCCGCAGTTTTCGTCCGGAAACCAGTGCTCTCATCGAGCGGCAGATGCGCGCCATCGCGCAAGGAACCGCCGCGGCCTTCAATCTCGACGTCGAGGTCGGATACTCGCGCGTGTTCGTGCCGCTGGTCAATGATGCCGCCCTGGTGGAGGAAGCGCTGTCGGTGGCTCGCGGGGTATGCGATCCGGCGGAAGTGCGGGTGGCGGCCGAGCCCATGACGGCATCAGAGGATTTCGCGCGTTTTCTGGAACACGTTCCCGGCTGCTTCGCCTTCATCGGCAATGGCCTCGAATCCCCTCCATTGCACAATGCCGAATACGATTTCAACGACGGCAGCCTTGCCGTGGGCGCACGCTATTTCGCGGAGATCGCAAAGCGGCGGCTGGCGAAGACCGTGCGGGGGTGAGAATACATCGGCAATATGCGGCCGGCCCCGGCTTTTTCGGGCGAAGGCGCCCGATGACATCGTGGCGCGGAGCCGCAGCCTTTGATCATTCCTTCATCAATTGCTTGCCGATGACCATCTGCTGGATCTGCGTCGTGCCTTCGTACAGGCGCAGCAGGCGCACGTCGCGGTAGAAGCGTTCCACCTTGTATTCATTGATGTAGCCCGAGCCGCCATGGATCTGTACGCCGCGGTCGGCCACGCGGCCCACCATTTCGGTGGTGAACATCTTCGAGCAGGAGGCCTGCATGCTGACTTCGGGATCGTGGGCGCCCAATGGCTTGGCGTCGTAGAGCCGGGCCACCGACCGCACCAGCGACCATCCCGCCAGCAGTTCGGCCTGGCTGTCGGCCAGCATGGCCTGGATGAGCTGGAAATCGCCGATGCGCTGGCCGAACTGCCTGCGCTCCCGGGCATAGGCGATGCTTTCGCGGAGAATGCGGCTGGCCATGCCGCAGGCGACGGCGGAAACATGCAGCCGGCCCCGGTCAAGCACCTTCATGGCTGTCTTGAACCCCTTGCCGGGCTCGCCGCCTATGATGTTGGCGGCCGGGACGCGTACGTTGTCCAGGTTGACGTCGCAGGTCTTGGTGCCGCGCTGGCCCATCTTGCGGTCGGGCCGGCCCAGTGTCAGGCCGGGCAGGCCGGCGGGCACGATGAACGCCGAGATGCCGCCGGCTCCCGGGCCGCCGGTGCGCGCCATCAGGGTGAATGCGCCCGCGCGGGGGGCGTTGGTGATGAAGCGCTTGCTGCCGCTGATGAGGTAGTCGCCACCGTCCGCCACCGCGCGGGTCCTGAGCGCGGCGGCATCCGAGCCGGCGTCCGGTTCGGTCAGGGCAAAAGAGATGATCAGTTCGCCGCTGGCGATGCGCGGCAGGTACGAAGCTTTCTGTTCCGGTGTGCCGTCCATCAGAATGCCCTGGGAGCCGATGCCGATGTTGGTGCCGGCCAGGGAACGGAATGCCAGCGCGGTCTGGCCCAGCTCATAGGCGACTTCGCATTCCTGCGCCATGCTCAAGCCGATGCCGCCGTATTCTTCGGGGATCGATATCCCGAACAGGCCCAGTTCCTTCATATCATTGACGATGTCCTCGGGGATGTCATCGTGTTCTTCCACGTGATCTTCTGCGGGGACGAGACGTTCCTGCACGAAACGCTGGACGCTGGCTTTGAGAAGAAGAAAGGTTTCCTGGTCGAGGGACATGGTTCCATCCAATAATGAGGTTCACGGCAATTATGGATGCGTCGATCATTTTCAACAATGGCTATAATTTTTGATATTCTGTCAAAATAAATCGATCAATCCCTATGGATGCGCAGTCCCTGGTCCTTCTGGCCGACATCGTTGAAGCGGGCAACCTGAGCCTGGCGGCTCGGCGTCTGAAGATGAGCCGGGCCAATATCAGCTATCACCTTGCGCGGCTGGAAAAGACCCTGGGCCAGCAGCTGCTGCGCCGCACGACGCGCCGGCTGGAGCCCACCGAGGTCGGCTTTCGCCTGTATCAGCATGGCTGCGCCATCCGCGATGAACTGATGGCCGCCAGGGAATCCGTCGCCTCGCTTGGGAAAGGCCTGCACGGGACGGTCCGGATGAGCATGCCGACGGGGTTCGGAAACCTGGTGATGTCCGGCTGGCTGATCGAATTCAAACGGCTGTATCCCGAGATTTCCCTGAACCTGCTGTTCGAGAACCGGGTGGATGATCTGCTGCGCGACGAAGTGGATATTGCGATCAGGGTCATGTCCGAACCGCCCCAGCAACTGGTTGCCGTCGAATTGGCGGAAGTCCGTTACGTCGTTTGCGCATCGGCCGATTATGCGCGCGCGCAGCGCATGCCGGCGCGGCTGGAAGAATTGGCGTCGGTGCCCGTCGTCACTTCGGCCGTGATTGGCCGGGACTTGAGGGTGTCGGCCCACCGGGAATCAGGAATCGAAGACGATGCGGGCCAGGCGCCGGTGCTGCTCACCCTGCATCCCACCCTGGCTTCGGAAAACTTCCAGTTCCTGCGCGAGGCCGTACTGGGCGGGCTGGGTGTCGGTCTCGTTCCCGATTATGTCATCGCGCAGGATGTCGAGGCGGGGCGCGCAGTGACCGTGCTGACGGAATGGCGCCTCAGTGTTTTCGGGACGCGCATGTATCTGCTTCGCATGCCCGGGCGCTATCAGACGCTGGCGGCCCGCAGCTTGATCGACTTCGTCGTCGATAAGGCCCGATACTGGCAAGGCGGCTAGGGCCTGTTGATACTAAAAGGAGGCTCGCACTGGCTGGATATCGGGTGGCAGGCTAGGCGTGCAGGGCGCCGCATGGCCGCTCCCTGCAAGGCCTGCGCAACGACGCATGGCGCCCGATATCCAGCCAGCCCGCAGGGTGAATACGCAAACGCGCGCCTGGCTGCGTTGCGAATGCTCGCCGGGGGGCCGCCACGACTGCGCTTCGCGTCTTGCCATCCACACGTTTGCGTACTCATGCGAGCCTCCTTTTAGTATCAACAGGCCCTGGGGCCTGTTCAACCGATCGTGCTGACCAGCGAGCCAAGTTTTTCGATACGCATCTCGACGACATCGCCGCTTTTCAGGGCGATGCCGGCATCGAGCCCGCAACCGCCCGGAAAGGCGCCGCTGGTGACGATGTGGCCTGGGGCGAGTGTCTGGGCGCGGGATAGATAAGCGACGAGATCGGCGAAGCCCCAGGTCATTCGGGATGTATCGTACTGATTGATGGTTGCGCCATTGACGATGAACGCCATTTTGAGTGCTTGAGGGTCGCCGACTTCGTCGGCGGTGACCAGCCATGGTCCCAGTACGTTGCTGTGATCGGCGTCCTTGCCCTTCGCCGGGCCCAGGCCAAAGGCCATTTCCCTGCTCTGGATATCGCGATAGCTCACGTCGTTGAAGATCGTGTAGCCAACGATTGCGGATCGTGCCTGCTCGATCGTAAAGTCGCGCCCACCCACACCGATCACCGCGGCCATTTCGCATTCGACATCCGTCTCGCTGGCGTAAGCGGGGGGCGGGATGGTTGTGCCGGGACCTTCGACGGCATCGGGGTTCGCCTTGTAGTACGCCCGCATGTCGCTGTTGCTGTCCGGAAAATTCAGCATTGCGAAGCCGTTGTCCCGGCTGGCTTCAATATGGGCCGACCAAGTGATGAAACAGGCGATGCCCGGCGGACGCGGGATGGGCGCCAGCAGCTGCGCGCCGCTTGCCTTATGCAGAATCGCCGTGCCCAGGCTCGTGGTTTCCTGTCCTGTGGTGGCGATGTGGTCCAGCGCTTCCCTTGCCCATTCGAGCGCAAGAGGACCTGAGCCGATCAGGGACAGCATTTCAGAGGGGACCTGGGCCTCGCCTACCCGCATTGCGGCTTGCGGGGTCATGCTGTGTTCCAGGCATGCCGTGCGTGCTGCCGCGGCATCCACAATCATGTCGTTATGTGCAATACCGACGCGCCGTATGGCCCCCAGCGGGGTCGCGAGCGTGAAAGTGCAGAATTTCATGGCGGTTTTTTATATATGTGGATTCTGCCAATTTACACAATAAATATGTATTATACAACCTAACTGTATTAAATTTGGAGCGCGCATGGTCGAATCGGTCTACATCATCGGAGCATTCTCGACACCTTTTCGGCGCTGGCCGGACAAGAGTTTCAAAGAGTTGACGCGCGAAGCATATCTTGGCGCCGTGCAGGATGCCGGGCTGGAGGATCCGCAAGCCATCGAAGCGGCGTGGTTCGGCAATTGCGTAATGCATTACTGGGGGCAGCCGCTTGTGCGCGGCAATGTTTCCTTCATTCCGCTGGTGCGCGAGGGTTTGTTCCGAGAGCGTGCGCCGATCATCAATGTTGAGGGTGCGTGCGCCACCGGCAGTCTGGCCCTGTCGGGGGCGTATAAAGAGATCCGGGCGGGAGATGCCGACCTTACCGTGGCCGTGGGCGTGGAGAAACTCTATGACGCGGCCGACCCTTCCGCAATATTGCCGGAGTTCGGCAAGGGCGCGGATCAGCTCGATCCCCAGGAATGGATCGAGCACTACAGAAAAATCGGCGAACGCCTGGGCAGCGTGTTCGAACCGGAACCCGGGCGCTCCGTCGCCATGGACACTTATGCAATGCAGGCCAGATTGCACATGACACAGTACGGTACGACACGAGCGCAAATTGCGGCGGCATGTGCGAAGAGTCATACCAACGGCAGCCTCAACCCGCTTGCGCAATACCGGTTTGCAATGACGCCACAGCAGGTGCTGGATGACAGGCTGGTGTCGGACCCGCTCACACGTGCCATGTGCGCGCCCGTGGGCGACGGTGCCGCCGCGGTGGTGCTGTGTTCGGAGCGGCATCTGGCCAGGCTGCCGGCGCGCGTATCCGGGCGCGCGATCCGAATCCGCGCATTGGCGCTTTCCGGCGGAAAATATCGGGGCGAGCGGGAAGCGGGGTTGTCCCGCGCGGCGGCGGATCGGGCATATAGCATGGCCGGCCTGTCCCCGGAACAGGTGGACGTTGCCGAAGTCCATGATGCGACATCATTCTGCGAGATCTATCAGACCGAGATGATGCGTTTCTGCCCCGACGGACGAGGAGGTGAGTTTGCGGCGTCCGGCGCGACGGCCATTGACGGCAGGATTGCCGTCAACCCCTCCGGCGGGCTGGTTTCGAAGGGGCATCCAATCGGGGCGACGGGCCTGTCGATGTGCTATGAACTGGTGACGCAGCTTCGCGGCGAAGCGGGCGAGCGGCAGGTGGCCAATGCGCATATCGGTCTGCAGCAGAACGGTGGCGGCATCATCGGCCTGGAAGAAGCCCTGTGCGCGGTGGCAATCTACGGGCGCGCCTGACCACGCGCCCCCGCATTGTGGTGAAGAACTCCGGCCGGCGGGCCGGAGTTCTTCAAGAAGCATCGCTACTTCGTTTCGTCTTGCGGCATCATCGACTCGTAGCCGGCTTCGAGCGGGACGCCCAGCGAATTGATGACGCGAGCCACGCCGGAATAGAAGCCGGCCATTATCACCAGTTCGGTCAATTGTTCGGTGGTAAGCAGCGCCTTCAGTGCGTCCATGGTTTCTTGCGAGGCGCCCGTTCCGTGAGCGGTGTCGTCCGCCAGAGCAAGCACGGCGCGTTCGGCATCGCTGTACAGAGAGCTGTTGCGCCATTCATTCAATGCAAGCAGTTTTTCTTCGGGTACCCCTTCTTCCAGCGCGGCAACCCAATGATGCTTCCATTCGTACTCGGCCCCCAGCAGCATGCCTGAGCGCACGACCATTATTTCGCGCAATGCGGCGGGAACGACGGTTTTGAAGCGTATGGCATGCGCAAAGCCCATCCAGGGCGCGAGCAGCCCTGGAGCCCACCCGATCAAGCGGTAGAGATGCAGGATCGGCGCATCTTTCCAGCGTTCTTGAAGCTGATCGAAGACCGCTTTCACACGGGGGTCGTCCGGGTTTTCGGGAACGAAGGGCAGCCGGTTCATACTGATTCGCTGGGGTCGTCGAGCGCGGTAAGACGGCTCACCCATTCGCGCCGGTCGGGTCCGAGCATGGCCGTCATGACCTTGAAGTAGATTTCCATTTCCTCGCGAGTGACGCTATCGTAGCCGCGCTGGATCCGCTCGCGCTGCCCGGTGGAAATGAATTCAAGCAGCTTGCTTCCCTTGCGGGAACAATACAGCTGTTTCACGCGGCCATCCTGCTGGGAGGAGCGGCTAAGGATATAACCTTCTTTGATCAGCTGCCGCATGGGAGCCTGGATGTTCTGATGTTTTACCCCGAGCACTTCAAGCAGTTCGCTGACCGTGATCCCCGGCGCGAAATGCGCAAAATAGAGGATGCGATGATGTACCCGGCCCATGGACCGCAGCGCGAGGCGGGCATCGGCGTCTTCCCCCAGGCTGAGCTGCACCAGAAAGTGCAGCACCAGGCCTTTATGGATAAGGCGCTTGGATGATTGCGGGGATGCCGCCGGCGCAGTTTCCAGGGCGGTGTATGACTTGAGCTTGCTTGCCATGGCCGGCATTTTACTGCAAAGCAATCACTCCAATGCGAGATTGAGGGACCGGGCGATCTGGCCCCAGGCGGCTCGATCGCGTGCGACACGATTCGAGAAAGCCTGAGGGGACTCGTTCAGCGGTGCGAAGCCCGCCGCATTCATTGTCTTGAGAACCGAGGGATCGGCCGCCGCGGCCGTAAGCAGTTGATTCATGCGGGCGATAATCGCCGGCGGAGTGCCCGTGGGAGCATAAACGCCGTAATACACCGTGGGCGTGAAGCTGAATTCCGCCTCGCTCACCGTCGGCACGTCGGGCAGCGCATGATAGCGTTCGTTGCCCAGCACGGCCAGGGGCTGGAGTTTGCCTTCGTTGATATGCGGCGCAATCGGCCCATAGAACAGCAGCGTGGCGGAAGCATCGCCCGACAGAGCGGCCTGCAGCATCTGGGGTACGCCTGGGTAGGGCACATTGGTCAGGCTGCCTTTCATCGATTGGTTGAACTGCTCCAGCACCAGGTGGGCGGCGCTGCCGACTCCCCAGGTTGCGAAATTGGCGGTGTGTTCATTGGCCCGCGACCACGAGGCGAGCGCCTTCAGGCTGTCGACGGGTACCGAACTGTTGGAGACGAACACCAGCACGACCGTGGCAATGGATGCGACGACCGCGAAATCCTTTTCCGGATCGTAAGGCACCTTTTTGTAGATATGTGGATTGATCGCCATGACATCGGACACCGGCAGGCAATACGTATAGCCGTCCGCGGGTGCATTCTTGCAAGCCGAAGCCCCGATGATTCCATTGGCGCCGGAACGGTTTTCCACGATCATGGCCTGCCCGGTCATCCTGTGGAAGACATCGGCGATGGAGCGGGCCAGGATGTCTCCGCCGCCGCCAGCCGGATAGGGGACGATCATTTTTACGGGCCGGGCCGGAAAGTCATCCTGTGCCAGGGCGAGCGGGCTGAAAGTGAAGCACAGACCCGCCAGCAGCGTAGCAAGAGTTTTATTCATCTCATACCTTTTGATGAGTGGCGGAGCTTATGATTTCTGAGTCTGGGCGGCGCCAGTCAGTTCGATAATGTGCTGCCATTTGGGGACTTCCGCTTCAATCTGGCGGGCGAATGCCGCGGTGGGCAGCAGATCGGGCTCCACGCCAACGGCGACGAGCCGTGCCTGGAACTCCGGGCTCTGCGCCACTTTGACGAATGCCGCATTCAGCTTTTTCACGATGGCATCGGGGACGTCTTTCCGCACGAGAGCCCCTCCCCAGGACGTCAGCTCGAAACCCGGCAGGGCCGCTTCGGCAACGGTCGGCACGTCGGGCATGGACCGTGAGCGCTGAAGGCCGCTTACTCCCAGGAGCTTGAGGGTTCCGGCCTTGCCATGAGAAAGCGCGGTGGCGACGGCTGTGAACGTGACGTCCACATGACCGGCGATGACGTCTGTGAGCGCTTGACCGCCACTTGTGTACGGTACGTGCTCGATCTGAGTATCCGCCATTTGATTCAGCAGCGAAAAAGCGAGATGGATGGTCCCGCCCAGGCCACTTGATGAATAGCGCAGCTTGTTCGGGTTGGCTTTGGCAAACTCGATGATTTGCCGCAGACTGGTGAAAGGTGAATCCTTGCCTACGACGAGGACCAGTTGCGCGTTGCTGATTTTGGTGACGGGCTTGAAATCCTGGACGGCATGATAAGGCAGCGACGCATAGACGAACTGGTTGATGTAATGGGCGGGCGCGGTGAACAGCGCTGTGTAACCATCCGGCGCGGCCTTGGCGACGATATCGGTGCCGATCGTGCCCGATGCGCCGATTTTGTTCTCCACGACGATGGGGACGTTCAATTCATCGGACGCACCCGCGGCCGCTAATCGCCCGACGATATCCAGCGCCGTGCCTGGCGCAAAAGGGACAACGAGTCTGATCGGCTTGGCGGGCCATGTTTCTTGCGCGCGGCTGATCAAGGGTAAGGTGGCTGCCAGCAGGGGCAGTGCCAAGACGGAACGTCGTTTCATGGTTCTCTCTCCTCCGATGGCCGAATTCCAACATATACAACAATGTTGTTGTACTAGTAGTATCCCGAACCGATCATTATGAAATTTGTTTGTAAACTACAATTTAACTGTATTAAATTGGGCGATTGGAATGAGAGTCATAGACTACTTTTGGCGCGGGCTGAGAAGCGCACCGGAACGCACGGCATTTCTGGATGTCGGCGGGGGGGCCTACACGTATGCCCAGGTCAATGAGCTGTCCGGGAAAATCGCCGCCGGCCTTCATGCCGTGGATGCGTCATGCGCGAACATCGCCGTATTCAGCCCCAATGACCCCAAGGCATTTTGCGCAATGATCGGTATCTTCCGCGCGGGCGCGCGCTGGGTGCCGATCAACATGCGCAATCCTGTGGCGGTCAATGCCGCCTTCCTGCAGACCACGAATTGCTCGGTGCTGTTCTTTCATTCTTCGCTCGCGGCTCAGGTCAAAGAGCTGCGGGAGTCCGTGCGCACTTTGCGCCATCTGGTGTGCATCGATGCACCGATCGATGAGAGTGTGGGGATGGGGCTCGAAAACTTCACGGCGCGGGCGAAGGGGGCCGCGCCCCAGCCGCCGGACGATCCCCTGCGCATCGAGACCATCTTCCCCACCGGGGGAACGACGGGGCTTTCGAAGGCCGCGATATGGACGCAGCGAACCTGGGATTCCGCGATCAAGGCGTTCTGGACCTGCCTGCCGACGGACCGGCCCGCCGTTCATCTCGTCGCGGCGCCGATGACGCATGGCGCGGGTGTCGTTGCGCTGATGATGATGGCCGAAGGCGCCACGAACGTGGTGCTGCCGTCGGCCGATGCGCTGGGTATCCTCGAAGCGATTCGACGGCACAAGGTGACGCACTTCTACATCCCCCCAACGGTTCTTTACAACATGCTGGCGCATCCGCGGGTACGCGAATTCGACTACTCATCACTGCGCGCGATCGTGCTCGCGGCATCGCCGGTGGCGGCCGCCAAGTTCAAAGAGGCAATGGATGTATTCGGGCCGGTGGTGTGTCAATCATTCGGTCAGGCCGAAGCACCCATGTTCTTGACGTTTCTTGCGACACGCGACCTGCTGGGGGTTCCCGAAGGGAACGACAGGTGGTCCAGCTGTGGCCGTGCAACGATGGGGCAGCGAGTGGAAATCATGGGGGATGACGGGGTATTGCTGGGCCCGGGGGAACGCGGCGAGATCGTCGCTCGGGGCGACCTGGTTTTCGGCGGCTATTACAACAATTCCGCCGCGACCGACGAGGTCTCCGGCTTCGGTTGGCACCATACGGGGGATATCGGTTTCAAGGACGACCATGGCTTCATCCATATCGTCGACCGGAAGAAGGACATGATCGTCACTGGCGGGTTCAACGTGTTCAGCGCCGAAGTGGAGCATGTCATAGCGGCCCATCCCGCCGTCGAGGATTGTGCCGTGGTTGGCGTGCCGGACGAGAAGTGGGGGGAGGCCGTGAAGGCGGTCATTCAGCTGAAGCCTTCCATGCACGCTACGGAGGACGAGATCATTCGTCTGGTGAAAAACCGGCTGGGGTCGGTGCATGCTCCCAAAACCGTGGACTTTGTCGTGAACCTGCCTCGAAGCCCGAATGGGAAGGTGCTCAAGCGGGAGATCCGTGACGGATTCTGGGAAGGCGTACAGCGGCGTATAGGGTGAATCATATGGGAAAGCTGCGGGGCAAGGTCGCCCTTGTGACAGGCGCGGGCACGCGCGGCGGGGGTATCGGCAATGGCAAGGCATGCGCGCTCGTCTACGCTCGCGAGGGCGCGCGCGTGCTGGTGGCGGATATCGATGAGGAACTGGCGCGATCGACCGCGGATCTGATCCGCAGTGAAGGCGGCGAGTGCATTCCATACCGGGCCGACGTCGCCCAGGCCAGGGATTGCGAAGCAATGGTGGAAGCCTGCATCGGACATTACGGCCGGCTTGATGTGTTGCACAATAATGTCGGCATCACCAATTCCGGCGGCCCCGTGGAATACGGCGAGGACCAATGGGACCGCATGATGGCGGTGAACGCAAAGAGCATGTTCCTCACCGCGAAATTCGCGTTGCCGCACATGGAGCGGCAGCGTGCCGGTTCGATCGTGAACATCGGCTCGATCAACGGGGCCCGGGCAATCCCCTTTCCGAAGTTTGCCTATGCCGCTTCCAAAGGCGCGATGATCGCCATGTCGCGTGAAATAGCGATCCAGTATGCGCCTCTGGGCATCCGCAGCAATGTCGTGCTCGTCGGTTTGATCAAGTCCCCCATCGTCGAACAGAACAATACCGGTCTTTATGGCGGCGACCTCGGCGAGATGTGGAAGAAGCGCGATGCCATGTCCCCCACGGGCAGGCAGGGGGAGGTGTGGGACGTCGCAAGCGCAAGCCTGTTCTTCGCATCCGACGACTCCAGGTATGTGAATGGAACGGTTCTGCCCGTCGATGGCGGGCTGATCAACATGGTGAAGTTTTAGTGTCAACAGGCCCTAAGGGTGGACACGTGAACGGCCCGCAGGCATGCGGCATGGGCATCACACGGAAAACCGGCGATAATCGGGGAAAAAAACGCCTGAAGGAACCTCTGAACAACCTCCCGTTCGAATTATTCAGCGCTTCCTGAAACCATCGTTCCGTCCGGTTCCGCGGCATGGAAGCATGCAACGGCCGCCACTACAGGATTCTTCCCATGCTGCGACTCATGCTGTTTCGTCATGCTCATGCCTCCCGTCCCGCCGATGTCGTCGATCATGAACGCCCCCTGTCGGACGAGGGTCGTGAACAGGCCGGGCGCATGGGCGGGTACATTGCAAGCTCGGCACTGCTGCCAGATATAGTCATTGTATCTACGTCAAGGCGTACGCGGGAAACCTGGGGCGAGGCCGCCTCCGCCGGGGGGATCACCGTCGAAAAGCTCGATGAGCCCCGCGTATACGAATCCGGCGCCGGCGACCTGCTCGAAGTCATCAGGAACCAGGACGCGGGCCGTCGCAGCATCATGCTGGTGGGCCACAATCCGGGCATGGAGCGCCTGGCGGCCTGGCTGACCGGGGGCGGAGACCCGACGGCGCTTTCCCGCCTGCAGCGGGAATTCGTCGTGGCGGGCCTGGCGGTGATCGATTTCGACGTTGACGACTGGTCGCAGCTGGATGTGCAGAGCGGCCGGCTGGAACGCTTCGAAACGCCCGACACGGCCTGAACGCGGGATTGCGCGCCCGGCCGCCGCCGGATGCCCGCGTGCGCCAGCGCCGGCCGCCCTGAATGTGCCATCGACCACGAGCCAAATATGACGAGCCATATCCCGCCGCAGCACCGTTTGGGCAAGCTGTTCAATGTCCGCCGCGACGAAGCCGTGCCGGTGCTGCTGGCCGTCTTTTTCTTCTTCTGCGTCCTGACCGCGCTGATGGTGCTGCGTCCGGCGCGCGATGCGCTGGGGATGCAGCGCGGCATCGAGGCCGTGCGCTGGCTGTTCGTGGGCACCGCGCTGGTCACACTGGCGGTCAACCCGGTGTTCGGCTGGCTGGTGAGCCGTTTCCGGCGCCTGCAGTTCATTGCCGCCACCTATCTGTTCTTCGCCGCGAGCCTGGCGGGTTTCTACCTGCTGCTGGCGTTCGCGCCCGCAGCCATCGGGGTGACCAGCGGGCAGGTGTTCTATGTCTGGTTCAGTGTCTTCAATCTGTTCGCCACCATGCTGTTCTGGGCCTTGATGGCGGACCGCTTCACGCTTGAGCAGGGCAAGCGCTTCTTTGCGCTGATCGCCGTGGGCGGAACCCTGGGCGCCATCTTCGGCCCATGGCTGGCGTCGGTGCTCGCGCGGCCGCTGGGCACGCCGGCGCTATTGCTGGTTTCGGCGGGGTTCCTGGTGGCGGCGCTCGTCGCGGCCTGGGCGGTTGCGCGCGGCCAGCCGGCCCCCCCGGCGGGCGGCCAGCCCGAAGCGGCCGGGCATGGCGGCTTGGCGCCTGAGACGCGGGCGGTCATCGGCGGCAGCGCGTGGCAGGGGCTCAAGGCGGTGTTTCGCTCGTCCTATCTGCTGGGGATTGCCGGGTACGTGATCGCCATGACGATCGTGGCCACGCTGCTGTACTTCACCCGGCTGCAGATGGTGGCCGCGCTGGGGGACGACACCGACCTGCGCACCACGGTATTTGCGCGCATCGATCTGATCACCCAGCTCGCCACGCTGGTGCTGCAGGCGGTCATCGCGGGGCGCGTGATGAAGCGTTTCGGGGTGCACGTCACCCTGATGCTGCTGCCGCTCACGGTCGTGCTGGGCTTCATCGGCCTGGCCATCGTCGGCACGCTGGCGGCGCTGATCGTATTCGAAGCGGCATTCCGCGCCATCCAGCGGGCGTTGACCCGGCCGGCGCGCGAAACCCTGTACACGGTGGTCAGCCGCGAGGACAAATACAAGTCCAAGGCTTTCATCGATACCTTCGGCTACCGTGGCGGCGATGTGCTCGGTGCGCAGCTCGAAGGCGTGCTTGGAAGGCTGGGCATGGGCCTGGCCGGCCTGGCCAGTGTCGCCATTCCGCTGGCCCTGGCCTGGGCGGCGCTGGGATTCTGGCTTGGCCGTGCGCAGCAGCGTTTTGCCGCTGAACGCCCATTTCCCCATTCTTCGGAATGACGACGCGCCCGCGCGCCGGCTTCGTCGTCCACGGCGGGGCCGGGCGGGGCGGGATCAATGCGGCGCCGTAGGCGCCTCCGGATCAAACCTTATACAAGGAGCTCCATCATGATGACCCGACGAGAGTATCTGAGGCTATGCGCCGCCGCCGGCGTGGCGCTGGCCGCCCACCCCGGCCGCCTGCTGGCCGCCGATGGCCCGCGGGCCTTGATCACGAGAATGATTCCGGGCACCAGCGAGGCCTTGCCGGTGGTCGGGCTGGGCAGTTCCGCGTCGTTTTCGCGGCTGGCCGGGCAAGGCGACACCGCGGGCGTGCGTGAAGTCCTTGAGGCGCTGGTCGAACAAGGCGGCACCGTGTTCGACACCGCGCCCAGCTATGGCGCGGCCGAAGAGGTCGCGGCGAAGATCGCGCGCGACACCGGCCTGAAGGACAAGCTGTTCTGGGCCACCAAGGTGAACGTCGCGGGGCGCGGGGGCGGGTCCGCCGATCCGGCCGCCGCCCGCGCGCAGATCGAACAGTCCTTCGATTGGCTGGGCAAGCAGGCAATCGATCTCATCCAGGTGCACAACCTGGGCGACGTGCCCACCCAGCTGGGCCTGCTCAAGGAATACAGAAAGGCGGGGCGGGTGCGCTACATCGGTGTGACGACCACCTTCCCGGGCCAGTATGGGGAACTCGAACGCATCATGCGCGACGAGCCGCTCGATTTCATCGGTGTCGACTACGCCATCGACCACCGCGTCATGGAGGAGCGCATCTTCCCGCTGGCGGAGGATCGCGGCATCGGGGTACTGGCCTATCAGCCTTTTGGCCGCACGCGGCTGTGGCAGAAGGTGGAAGGCCATGCGCTGCCCGACTGGGCCGCCGAGCACGACATCGCCTCGTGGGGCCAGTTCTTCCTGAAGTTCGTGGTTTCGCATCCGGCGGTCACCGTGGCCACGCCGGCCACCAGCCGGGCCCGCCACGTGATCGACAACCTGGGTGCGGCGACGGGCCGCCTGCCCGACCAGGCCGTGCGCCGGCGCATGATCGAATACATCGAGTCCTTGTGAGCCCGCGGCGCGGGGCGCCCCGGACCGCCCGGGCCCGCGCGGGGATTCAGTCTTCCCGCTCCAGGCGGCGCAGCAGTTGCCCTGTTTCGTACACCGGCAGGCCCACCACGCCGGTATGGCTGCCGGCAATGTGCTCGACGAACAGGCCCGCGAGGCCCTGTATGCCGTAGGCGCCGGCCTTGCCCATGGGTTCGCCCGAAGCGCAGTAGGCGTCGATGTCTTCGCGGCTCAGTTCGGCAAAGCGCACGGCGGTGATGGAAACGGCTTCCAGCAGGCGCGCGGGCGTGGCCACCACGACGGCGGTGCGCACTTCGTGTTCAGTGCCCGAGAGCCGCGCCAGCATGCGGCGCGCTTCGTCGAGATCGGCGGGCTTGCCGAGGATCTCGCCGCCCAGTATCACTGTCGTGTCCGCCGCCAGCACGGGGCGGGGCGGCAGCAGCCGGCCGGCCGCGTGCCCCGCCAGGTAATCCAGCGCCCGCGCGGCCTTCTCGCGGGCCGTGCGCTCGACGTAGGCGGCCGGGTGTTCGCCGGGCAGCCGTGGCTCGTCCTCGCCGGCGGCGGGCGGCAGCCTGAGCACTTCGTGGGCAATGCCCATCTGCGTCAGGATTTCGTGGCGGCGAGGGCTGGCCGATGCCAGGTAGATGGGTGGAAACTTCATTGGGCGCGTGGTCAATCGACCGTCAGGATCTTGAGTGTGTTGGTGCCGCCCGTGCTGTGGTAGGAATCGCCCTTGGTCAGAATGACCCAGTCGCCCCGCTGCACCACGCCGCTGGCCTTCAGGCGGGCAATGGCTTCGGTGCTGACCGCCGCCGGTTCGTAGAGGGTGGGATCGAAAGGGATGGAATAGACGCCCCGGAACATGGCCGCGCGCCGCTGGGTGGTGGGATGCGGCGTGAAGCAGAAGATCGGAATCCCGGAACGGATGCGGGACATGATCAGCGGGGTGTTGCCGGTTTCCGTCAGGCTGACGATGGCCTTGACGCCCTGGAAATGGTTGGCGGCATACATGGACGCCAGGGCGATGGTTTCGTCGCAGCGCGAGAACGACAGCCCGACCCGGTGGTGGGACTGCGTCGTCATGGGTTCCTGTTCCGCGCCCTGGGCAATGCGGGCCATGGCGGCAACCGCTTCCACGGGATATTTGCCCGATGCCGTCTCGCCGGACAGCATGACGGCGTCGGTGTAATCGAGCACCGCGTTGGCGACGTCGGAGACCTCGGCCCGGGTGGGCAGGGGGCTGGCGATCATGGATTCCATCATCTGGGTGGCGGTGATCACCAGTTTGTTCTGGTGCCGGGCGTGCTGGATGATGCGCTTCTGTATGCCCACCAGCCGCGCGTCGCCGACTTCCACGCCAAGGTCGCCGCGCGCGACCATGACGCCGTCGCTGGCCTGGATCAGGGCGTCGAGCGCGGCATCGTCGGCCACCGCTTCCGCGCGTTCGATCTTGGCGATGATCCATGCCGGGCTGCCGGCTTCCCTGACCAGGCGGCGGGCCTGTTCGATGTCCCGGCCGTAGCGCGGGAAGGAGACGGCCACGTAATCGACTTCGAGTTCAGCGGCCAGCCGTATGTCGTCGCGGTCTTTGTCGGTGAGGCTGGGGGCGGAAATCCCGCCGCCCCGGCGGTTGATGCCCTTGTTGTTCGAGAGCGGCCCGCCCACGATCACCCGGGTGTGCACGGCGTGCTCTTCCACGCTCTCGACTTCGAGCACGACCCGGCCGTCGTCCAGCAGCAGTTCGTCGCCGGGGTGGCAATCGCGGACCAGGCTGGGGTAATCGATGCCGACGATGTGTTCGTCGCCATCATTGGCCGGGTGGGTGTTGGACAGCGTGAAAGCCTGCCCCCTGTGCAGTATGACCTGGACGTCGCGGAAGCGGGCGATGCGGATCTTGGGCCCCTGCAGGTCGCCCATGATGGCGATGTGGCTGCCCAGGCGGGCCGAGATCTCGCGCAGCATGCGCACCCGCTGGCGGTGCTCGTCGGCGGTCCCGTGGGAAAAATTCAGGCGGGCGACGTCCAGGCCGGCCAGCAGCAATTGTTCGATGCTTTCGGGGCTGGAGCTTGCCGGACCGAGTGTCGCAACGATCTTGGTGCGCCTTTTCTTCATGGGCCGCGCTGTCCTTGTGGCTGTGTGAGTCAGGCCCGATGGTACGGGTGACCCGTCATGATAGCCCAGGCGCGGTACAGCTGTTCGCCCAGCAGGACGCGCACCATGGGATGGGGCAGGGTCAGGGCGGAGAGGCGCAGCATTTCCGGGCATTGCCGTTTCAGATCCGGGTCCAGGCCGTCGGGGCCGCCGATCAGGAAGGCGACGTCGCATCCCATGCCGCGCCAGTGTTCCAGGCGGGAGGCAAGCTGGACGGTGGTGAGATCCCGGCCGCGTTCATCGAGGGCGACCCGGTGGCAGCCAGGCGGCACGGCCGTGTCGATGCGCCTGGCTTCGGCCGCCATGAGCTGGGCGGCGGTCTTCCCGGAACTGCGGGGTTCGGGCTTGATTTCGCGCAGTTCCAGGGCGCAGTCGGCGGGCATGCGCCTGGCGTAATCCTTCCAGGCTTCGTCGACCCAGCCCGGCATGCGGGCGCCGACCGCGGCGACGATCAGCTTCATGCGGAAGGTTCGTCGTCGTCGTCGAAATCGTAGGTTCCCGGAACCGCCGGCAGGGTGGATTGCGGCAGCAGCTTCACCCGCACGGGCTTGCCGCCCCAGATTTCTTCCAGGTTGTAGTACTGGCGGATGGCGGGCTGCATGCAGTGAACCACGATATCGCCCAGATCGACCAGGACCCATTCGCCCGTATCTTCGCCTTCGTAGGCGAGTATGGGCAGATTGTGCTCGCGGGCGGCATCGGCCACGCTGGAGGCCAGCGAACGCGTCTGGCGGTTCGAGGTGCCACTGGCAATGACGACGCGGTCGAACAGGCTGGTGATATGCGAGGTATTGAAGACCTTGATGTCTTGTGCCTTGACGTCTTCGAGTGCGTCGATGACCAGGCGTTGCAGTTTTTGTATGTCCATAAAGGGGCGATTTCCGCAGCGTCATGCAGCGGGGGTTCGATAGAGTCCGTGTCGTTGAATGTATTGTGCCACGCCGGGGTGCAGCATGCCTTCCGTATCCAGGCCGGCGGCGATGCGTTCGCGCACGGCGGTGGCGGACAGGTCGACGGGCGGCATGGGAAGGATGTGGAGCTCACGCCCCAGCGCTCGCAGCCGGGAATGCAGGGCGGCCGGCGTGGCCAGCCCGGAGCCGGGGCGCGCCGCCACGGCAAGGTGCACCCGCGCCACGATGTCTTCCCATTCATTCCAGGTGCAGAAGTTTTCGAGCTGGTCGGCACCCAGAATCCAGAAGTAGTCGCGGCCCGCCGGCAGACCGCGCAGCGTGTCGATGGTGTAGGTGGGGCCGCCGCGCTCGATTTCAACGCTGCTGACTTCCAGGCCCGCTTCACCGTCGATGGCCAGGCGCAGCATGTCGAGGCGCTGCCGGGCGTCGGCGCCCAATGCGTCGCGCTGCCAGGGCCTGGCGGCGGGAATCAGGGTGACGATGTCCAGCGCCAGGTGCCGGCGGGCATCGCGGGCCAGCGCGATATGCGCCACATGGACGGGATCGAAGCTGCCGCCCAGCAGGCCCTGCCGGATGGGGCGCGGTGCGCCCGCTGCGCCGCCTCTGTTCAAACCCACTCCCGGGGACGCAGGTAATCGTGCAGGGCGGCCTCGGGTGTGCCGGGCCGGGGGCGCCAGTCGTACTTCCAGGCGGCCATGGGCGGCATGGAAAGCAGGATGGATTCCGTGCGCCCCCCGGATTGCAGGCCGAACAGCGTGCCGCGGTCGAACACCAGGTTGAATTCCACATAGCGGCCGCGCCGGTAGGCCTGGAAATCGCGGTGGTTGTCGCCGTAGGCCATGCCCTTGCGCTGTTCGACGATGGGCAGATAGGCGGGCAGGAAGCATTCGCCCACCGCTCGGGTCAGGGCGAAACTGGGATCGAAGCCGCCTTCGTTCAGGTCATCGAAGAACAGGCCGCCCACCCCCCGGGTCTCGCCGCGATGTTTCAGGTAGAAGTATTCATCGCAGGCTTTCTTGTAGGCGGGGTATTTGTCGGGGCCGAAGGGTTGCAGCGCATCGTGGCAGACGCGATGGAAATGCCGGACGTCTTCCTCGAAAGGATAGCAGGGGGTGAGATCCAGCCCGCCGCCGAACCAGAAGACGTCTTCTTCCGCGGCCGCGTTCGCCCGGGCGACGAAGCAGCGCACGTTCATGTGCGCCGTGGGGACGAAGGGGTTGCGCGGATGCAGGACCAGGGATACGCCCATGGCCTGCCACGGCCGCCCCGCCAGATGCGGGCGATGGGCGCTGGCCGACGGCGGCAGCCTGGTGCCCTGTACATGACTGAACAGCACGGCGGCGCGCTCGAACACCGGGCCGCCTTCCAGGTAGCGGCTCAGGCCGCCGCCGCCTTCGTCCCGGATCCAGCTGTCGCTGGCGAACGGCGCTTCGCCAATGCCTTCCAGCGCTTCGACGATGCGCGCCTGCAGGCCGGTCAGCCAGTCGCGGGTGCTGTCTTCGCGGATGCTCATGCCTGGCCGGTTTCGTTGCTGGCGGCGCCGGCCTGGTGCAATGCGCGCCAGCCGATGTCGCGGCGGTACTGCTGCCCGTCGAAATGCGTACGGGTGATGGCGTCGTAGGCGGCCGCCTGGGCACGCTTGAGCGAATCGCCCAGCGCCGTGACGCACAGCACACGCCCGCCGGATGTCTTCAGCACCTGGTCTTCCAGTTGCGTGCCGGCATGGAAGACCACGCAGTCGTCGGTATCCTTGGCCAGCCGCGTGATCGGATCGCCGGTGCGCGGCGTGGCCGGGTAGTTGGCCGCGGCCAGCACCACGCCGAGCGCGGTCCGGCGATCCCAGTCGATCTGGGCGTCGTTCAGGCGGCCGTCGATCGCCAGTTCCAGGGCTTCGCTGAAATCGCTCTTGATGCGCATCATGATGGGCTGGGTTTCAGGGTCGCCCATGCGGCAGTTGAATTCCAGAACCTTGAGGGAGCGCGTGGCATCGGGGCCGGGGCCGATCATGAGCCCGGCGTACAGGAAGCCGGAATAGGGCACACCGTCGCGGGCCATGCCTGCGATCGTGGGGTGGATGACTTCCCGCATGACGCGGTTGTGCAGGGCCGGCGTGATGACCGGTGCCGGGGAATAGGCGCCCATGCCGCCCGTGTTGGGGCCATGATCGCCATCGAGCAGACGTTTGTGGTCCTGGCTGGTGGCCAGAGGCAGGACGTTGTGCCCGTCGCACATGACGATGAAGCTGGCTTCCTCGCCTTCCAGGCATTCTTCGATCACCACCTGGGCGCCGGCCGCCCCGAAGCCGCCATCCCCCAGCATGTGGTCGACCGCCGCATGGGCTTCTTCGAGTGTGCCGGCGACCACGACCCCCTTGCCGGCGGCCAGCCCGTCGGCTTTGATCACGATGGGCGCGCCCTGTTCGTCGATGTAGCGGTGCGCGGCCGCGGGGTCGGTGAAGGTCTGGTAGGCGGCCGTGGGGATGCCGTGCCGCATCATGAAGGCCTTGGCGTAGTCCTTGGAACTTTCCAGCCGGGCGGCTTCGCGGATCGGACCGAAGATCTTCAGACCATCGGCCTGGAAGGCATCGACGATGCCCGCGGCCAGCGGCGCTTCCGGGCCGACCACGGAATAGGCGATCTTTTCCTTGCGGGCGAATTCGATGAGATCGCCGATGTCGGTCAGCGCGACATTCTGGATCTGGCGGGAACGGGCGGTGCCGCCGTTGCCCGGGGCGACGTAGACGGTCTGCACCCGGGGCGATTGGGCGAGCCGCCAGGCCAGGGCGTGCTCCCTGCCGCCGCCGCCGATGACGAGTAGTTTCATTTTGCGTATGAGGAAGTGGCATGCCCGGAGATCCGGGCACGGGTTTGGAATCAGGAAGATTGAACGGACTCGTCGAAGACGGCGGTGGTGTAGACCTGTTGTACGTCGTCCAGGGATTCGAGCATGTCGAGCAGCTTCTGTGTGCGTTCGGCGTCCTCGCCGGCCAGTTCGGTTTCGTTCAGGGCCTTCATGATGACGTCCTGCACTTCCGGCACCAGGCCGGCGGCTTCGAACGCCGCCTTGACGCCGGAATAGGCGGACGGTTCGCACACGACCTCGATCATGCCGTCCTCGTCGACGTCCACGTCTTCCGCGCCGGCTTCCAGCGCCACCTCCATGACGGCTTCTTCGGATGCGCCCGGGGCGAACAGGAACTGGCCGCAATGCTTGAACATGAAGGTGACCGAGCCGTCCTGCCCCAGATTGCCGCCATTCTTGGTGAGCGCGTGGCGGACTTCGGCCACGGTGCGGGTGCGGTTGTCCGTCATGCAGTCGATGAGCACGGCCGCGCCGCCCGGGCCGTAGCCTTCGTAGCGCACTTCCTCGTAACTGGCGCCATCGGCGCCGCCGGCGCCGCGCTGGATGGCGCGCTGGATGTTGTCCTTGGGCATGTTGGCGGCGGTGGCCTTGTCCCAGGCCATGCGCAGGCGGGGATTGGCATCGGGATCGGGGCCGCCGGCCCGCGCCGCAACGGTGATCTCACGGATGATTTTTGTCCAGAGCTTGCCGCGCTTGGCGTCCTGCCGCCCCTTGCGGTGCTGGATGTTTGCCCATTTGCTGTGTCCGGCCATATTTCTCGGTATGAACGCTTGAAAAGCGTGATTTTACCCCTTGAGGGGGTAGGTCATGAATGAATGTACACTCCGGCCATTGTGTCCAATTTAGACGCGGGGGTCAAAGACAGATGGCTGAACCTATCATCGTGGCGCAGGGGCCCGGCGGTCCGGTCGTCTTGCTGCCGCAGTTCGCGAACCGGCACGGCTGCATCACGGGGGCGACGGGCACGGGCAAGACCGTGACGCTGCAGGTGCTGGCCGAGGCGTTCAGCCGTCTCGGCACGCCGGTCTTCGTTTCCGACATCAAGGGCGATCTTTCCGGCATTTCGCAGGCCGGCGTGCCCGCGCCCAAGCTCCGGGAAAGGCTGGAGCGCCTGGGCATCGCCGAGCCTGCCTGGGGCGCGGCGCCCGTCGAATGCTGGGACATCTTCGGCGAGCAGGGCCATCCGGTGCGCGCCACGATTTCCGACATGGGCCCGCTGCTGCTGGCGCGCATGCTGGAACTCAACGATACGCAGGAAGGCATTCTGAACATCGTGTTCCGGGTGGCCGATGACGAGGGCCTGTTGCTGCTCGACCTCAAGGATCTGCGCGCCATGCTGCAGGCCGTGAGCGGCCGGGCGTCCGAACTGCGCACCCGCTACGGCAATATTTCACCGGCTTCGGTGGGGGCGATCCAGCGCGCGCTGCTGCGGCTGGAATCGCAGGGCGCCGATCATTTCTTCGGCGAGCCCATGCTGCAGATCTTCGACCTGATCCGGACGGACCCTTCCGGCCGCGGCATCGTCAACATCCTGGCGGCCGACCGGCTCATGCAGTCGCCCCGCCTCTATGCCGTCTTCCTGCTGTGGCTGCTGGCCGAACTGTACGAGAACCTGCCCGAGGTCGGCGATCTGGACAAACCGAAATTCGTTTTCTTCTTCGACGAGGCCCACCTGCTGTTCGATGATGCGCCCAAGGCTTTCGTCGACAAGGTCGAGCAGGTCGTGCGGCTGATCCGTTCCAAGGGCGTGGGGGTGTACTTCGTCACCCAGAATCCGCTGGACATTCCCGACGCCGTGCTCGGCCAGCTGGGCAACCGCGTGCAGCATGCCCTGCGGGCCTTCACGCCGCGCGATCAGAAAGCGGTGCGCACGGCGGCGCAGACCATGCGCCCCAATCCCGGCCTGGACATCGTCGCCGCCATCACCGAGCTGGGCGTGGGCGAAGCGCTGGTCTCCATGCTCGATGCGGGCGGGCGGCCGTCGCCCACCGAGCGGGCCTGGGTGGCCGCCCCCGGCAGCCGCATCGGCCCGGCGACCGGAGCCGAGCGCCAGCAGCTCGTGGCCGCTTCGCTCATGGGCGGCAAGTACCAGCAGGCCGTCGATCGTGAATCGGCCTACGAGATCCTGCTCGCGCGCGCCGAGCAGATGCCCAAACAGGAAGCGGGCGCGCCGCAGGGCGCGGCCCGGGCGGGGGACAACGGCCTGCTGGGCGCGGTGAACGATTTCCTGTTCGGCTCCACGGGGCCGCGCGGCGGGCGCCGCGACGGTGTTGTGCAGTCGGTGGCCAAGAGCATGGTGCGCCGGGCGGCCAACCAGCTTGTGCGCGGGGTGCTGGGGTCGCTGACCGGGCGCAGATAAGCCCGGGCGGCGGTCCGCCGCGGTCCACGAGACGTGGGGGTATTTTTTTATGGAGCGGATGTGGTGAAGGTCATTGTGGCGACGGGGGATCCCGGCAGCACACGCAAATGGTGCGAAGTCATGCGGCGGGGGCTGCCTGAATTCGAGGTTGTGGCCTGGGATGCCGGCGCCGAAGCGTCCGGCGCCCGCTATGCCGTCGTCTGGATGCCGCCGGATGCGCTGTTCCGGCGCGAGACGGGCCTGCAGGCCGTGTTCAATCTCGGCGCGGGCGTCGATCACCTCATGGGCCTGCCCAGCCTGCCCGACATCCCCGTGCTGCGGCTG
Organism: Alcaligenaceae bacterium; assembly: GCA_013416455.1. Classification (GTDB taxonomy): domain Bacteria; phylum Pseudomonadota; class Gammaproteobacteria; order Burkholderiales; family Burkholderiaceae_B; genus Yanghanlia. The sequence continues at coordinate 28,837 of JACCES010000021.1, forward strand.
GAAGACGCCGGCATGGCGGCGCAGATGGCGGAATACGTCATACACAGCCTGGCCGCGCTGTCGCGCGGCTTCGACGCTTATGCGCTGCAGCAGGCCCGGCGCCGCTGGGCGCCGCTGCCCGTGATGCGCCACGCTGACTGGCCGGTGGGCGTCATGGGGCTGGGCAAGCTCGGGGCGCATGTCGCGCGGGCGGTGTCCGGCCTGGGCTATCCGGTGGCCGGCTGGGCGCGCGGCCCGCGCCGGATCGAGGGCGTCCGGGCCTTCCACGGGGCGGAGCAGCTGCAGGACTTCCTGGGCCACACCCGTGTGCTGGTCAACCTGCTGCCCCTGACGCCGCAGACCACGGGCATCATCGACCGCGGGCTGCTGGCGGGGCTGCTTCCGGACGCCGTCGTCATCAATATTGCGCGCGGCGGCCATGTCGTCGACGAAGACCTGCTGGCCGCCCTCGATGCGGGCCGGGTCCAGACGGCGGTGCTCGACGTCTTCAACGAGGAACCCCTGCCGTCCGGCCACCCTTACTGGTCGCATCCGCGGGTGCGGATCACGCCGCATGTGGCGGCGACGACGCTGGAAACCCATGCTGTCGAGCAGATCGGCGAGCGCATACGGCGCCTGGAACGGGGCGAACCCGTCGAAGGCGTGGTGGGCCGCGATACCGGCTATTGACGCCGCCGTGGCCGGCGCCCGCCCCCCCGTGGGGCCGCCGGCCGCTCGGGTCTGCGCGTGCCCGACCACACAATGGCGCCGATCATGATTGCTCCGCCGATCAGCGCGCGCATGCCCGGATACTGCGCAAACAGAACGGCGGCGAAGAAAATGGCATAGATGGGTTCCAGCGCGATCACGATGCCGGCGCTGCGGGCCTTCAGCGTCATCAGGCTCGATACCAGCAGATAGTGCGAGAGCGCCGTGCAGAACACGCCCAGCAGCGCCAGCCAGAACCAGTCCAGCGGCGTCACGGCGCCGATGCCGCCCAGGCTGAACGGCAGGGTCGCCACGACGACGACCAGGTTTTCCCAGCAGGCCACCTGGTAGGCGGGGACCCGGCCGGCGGCCTTCCGGTTGATGAGCGTGAACAGGGCGAATGAGAAACCCGAGACGAGCGCCCAGGCCAGGCCTTCGGTCGCCTGGTCGCGGAAATCGAATGAAGGCGTCACCAGGATCAGCCCGAAACTGACCAGCGCCAGGATGGCCCATTCGCCACGGCTGATGCGTTCGCGCAGCACCAGCCATTCGCACAGCGTGATGAAGGCCGGGAAGCTTGCAAAACCCAGGGTGGCGATGGCGACCCCGCCCACCTTCACGGCGATGAAGAAGGTGACCCAGTGGATGGCGAGCATGATGCCCGCGCAGCCCAGCGCCAGCGCGCTGCGCCTGTCGATGCCCGCCCGTATCGGCAGCCCCTGCCAGCGCATGAAGGCGAACAGGGCGGCCACGGCGAAGCCCGCCCGCCCCATGGTGATGACCATGGCATCGGCGCGGATCAGTTCCCCGAAAATGCCGGTCAGGCCGAAAAGCACGGCGGCGATGTGGATGGCGAGGAGTGCGCGCTGGCGGTTCATGTCGATGCGGTGCGGAAGGGGCCTGGGTTTTGGTGGAACGATTGCGATTACACTAGCTTCCTCACCTTTATCCGAGCAAATGGAGGCGGATTTGACCAACCAGGCTAAAGCAGTACGTATCGACAATCACGGCGGACCGGAAGTATTGAAACTTGCCACCGTCGATGTTCCGGCGCCCGCGGCGGGCGAAGTGACTATACGCCAGAAGGCGGCGGGCCTGAATTTCATCGATATCTATTTCCGCACGGGCCTGTATCCGCACCCCTTGCCGCACGGGCTGGGGTTCGAAGCCGCGGGCGACGTGGTGGCGGTCGGCGAGGGTGTTTCGCATCTCAAGGCCGGCGACCGGGTTGCCTACGGCCAGAGCCCGCTGGGCGCTTATGCCGATCTGCGCAATGTGCCGGCCAGCCAGGTGGTGAAGCTCCCCGACGCCATCGGCTATGAAGATGCCGCGGCGATCATGCTCAAGGGCCTGACCACCCAGTACCTGTTCCGCCAGTGCTATCGCCTGCAGGAAGGTGAAACCGTCCTGTTCCACGCCGCGGCGGGCGGGGTCGGCCTGCTTGCCTGCCAATGGGCGCGCGCCCTGGGGGTCAAACTGATCGGCACGGCCTCCAGCCCCGAAAAATGCGCGCTCGCCAAAGAGCACGGCGCCTGGGAAGTGATCGACTACAGCCGCGAGAACGTCGCGGAGCGCGTGAAGGAACTCACGGGCGGCGCCAAGGTGCCGGTCGTCTATGACGGCGTCGGCAAGGACACCTGGATGACTTCGCTGGACTGCCTGCGCCCGCGCGGCCTGATGGTCAGCTTCGGCAACGCGTCGGGGCCGGTCGAAGGCGTCAATCTGGGGCTGCTGAACGCCAAGGGTTCGCTGTACGTCACCCGCCCCAAGCTCGGCGACTACGTCCCCACGCAGGAAACCATGCAGGCCGCCGCCGACGAGCTTTTCGGCCTGATCGTCGACGGCAGCATCAAGGTGGCGATCGGGCAGCGCTTCCCGCTGGCGGAAGCCGCCCAGGCGCAAGAAGCCCTGGCGGCGCGCAAGACGACCGGCGCCACCATCTTCACCATAGACTGAAGCCATCGATGACCCCCGCCGCGGCCATCGGCCCGCGGCAATGGGTCAGGCTTCCTGGTGGTAGCGCCGCACGCGCTCGACTTCTTCACGCGAACCCAGGATGACGCCGACGCGCTGGTGCAGCGCGGCCGGCTCGATGTCCAGGATGCGTTGCCCGCCGTCCACCGCCGCGCCGCCCGCCTGTTCGATGAGGAAGCCCATGGGATTGGCTTCGTACATCAGGCGCAGCTTGCCCGCCTTGCCGCTGGGCCGCTCATCGCGCGGATACATGAAGATGCCGCCACGGCTCAGGATGCGGTGCACGTCGGCCACCATCGATGCGACCCAGCGCATGTTGTAGTTCTTGCCCAGCGGCCCTTCCTTGCCCGCCAGGCATTCGTCGATATAGCGCCGGACGGGTGCTTCCCAGTGCCGCATATTGGACATGTTGATGGCGAATTCGGCGGTCTGTTCCGGAATGCGGATGTCGTCCTGGGTCAGGCGCCAGGCACCGGTTTCCCTGTCCAGCGTGAAACCCACGACGCCATTGCCCACGGTCAGCACCAGCATCGTCTGCGGGCCGTACACCGCGTAGCCCGCCGCCACCTGACGGCTGCCGGCCTGAAGGAAGTCGCGTTCTTCCACTTCGCGGCCCGAGGCCTCGGCGGGGGCGTGCAGCACCGAGAATATGGTGCCGATCGACACGTTCACGTCGATGTTCGAGGAACCGTCCAGCGGGTCGAACAGCAACAGGTATTCGCCCTTGGGATAGCGGTTCGGGATGAGGTGGATGGTTTCCATTTCCTCGGAAGCCATGGCCGCCAGGTGCCCCCCCCATTCATTGGCATCCAGCAGAATCTCGTTGGAGAGCACGTCCAGCTTCTTCTGGACCTCGCCCTGGACGTTTTCCGATTCCAGGCTGCCCAGCACGCCGCCAAGCGCGCCTTTGCCTACCGCGTGGCCGATGGCCTTGCAGGCGCGGGCGACGGTTTCGATGAGCAGGCGCAGTTCGGCCGACATGGCCTGTTCGCAGCGCTGCTGCTCGACCAGATACTGGGTCAGGGATTTATGCTTCATTGATCAGTGCTCCTGATGGATGCTCAAGGCTTTATTGACGATTTCCGCGACATTGCGCGAGAGAACAGGGTGTTGCCGGATGCGCTCCAGCGCGGCGCGCGCCGGTTCGCGCAGGGACGGCGTGAACCGGGACCAGTTGTCGAAGGCGCGCGCCAGGCGTGCCGCGACTTCGGGGTTCAGGGCGTCGAGCGCCAGCACCTGGTCGGCCCAGAAGCCGTAGCCGGCTTCGCTATGGGCGTTGCGCGGATTGTTCATGCAGAACTGGAAGACGACGGAGCGCGCGCGGTTGGGATTGCGCAGCGAGAAGGCCGGATGCAGCATCAATGCCTGGATTTCTTCCACGGTGGTGAATGGCGAGGCCGCCTGCACGGCGAACCAGCGGTCGACCACCAGGGGGTCATGCTGCCAGGTGTCATAGAAATGGCGGTACACCGCATTGCGAGCGTCGCCGCCGCCCCAGTTGGCCAGTGCCGACAGGGCGGCCATGCAATCGGTCATGTTGCGGGCGCTTTCGTATTCCCGCATCGCGGTCTCGGTGGCGCCGGGGTGTTCGCCGGCGAGCAGGTAGCCGAGAGACAGGGCGTGCAGCGCCCGCCTGCCCATGGATTCGGCATCGGGGGAATAGGGCGTGGCCGGGTCGGCGGTGGCTTCGTGGCGAAGCACCCACAGCGCGGCCAGCCGGCGGCCGAGTTCGGAAGCCAGCCCGCGATACGCCTGCACGACGGCCTGTGGTTCCATCGGGCGGGTTCTTTCGATCAGTTCCTTCTGCGAAGGCAGGGACAGTACGCGCGCCAGATACGCGGGCGAGAGGCTGTCGTCCTCCAGCAGCGCCGTCCACACGCCGCACAGCACATCGCTGGAAGGCGGCGGGGCGCCATCCAGCACGGCCCGCGTGCGGGCCAGCAGCAGCCCGCGGGCCAGTTCCTGGCCGGCTTCCCAGCGGGCGAAGGGGTCGGGGTCGAGGCGCGCCAGCAGGGCCAGTTCGGCGTCCGGCCGTTCATGATCGATCACCACGGGGGCGGAAAAGTCGCGCAGCAGCGACAGCACCGGCCGTTGCGCCACGCCGTGGAAGGTCCATGACTGGCTCGCGTCCAGGAGTTCCAGCAGCAGGGTGCCGGGCGCCGCCGCCGGATGCTGCGCGGCGCCTTCCGGGATGATGGGTTCGCCATCGGGGGTAAGCAGGCCCACGGCCACCGGAATGTGCAGCGGCGGCTTCGCGGCGGGGGGATCCTGCAGCAGTTCGATGCCCGCGGGCGGATTGGATTGCGACAGGGTGAGGGTGCAGCTGCGGGCCGCCGCGTCATATTCCAGGCGCACACTGACGCGCGGGGTGCCGGCCTGGCCGTACCAGTGCCGGAAGACCCGCAGATCGCGGCCGGGGTTGCGCGCCTTGTATACGGATTCCATTGCGGCGATGAAGTCGTCGCAGGTGACCGCCTGCCCGTCATGGCGGCGGAAGTATTCCTCCAGCCCTTCCCGGAAGCCTTCGCGCCCCAGCAGCGTCTGCTGCATGCGGATGACTTCGGCGCCTTTCTCGTAGATGGTGGCTGTATAGAAATTGGCGATTTCCTGATAGCTTTCCGGCCGGATGGGGTGGGCCATGGGCCCGGCGTCCTCGGGGAACTGGGCGATCCTCAAGGTAGATACATCGTCTATACGTTTTACGGCCCGGGCGCTGGCGGCCGCCGGCCCATCGAGGCCGCTGGCGAGCATGTCCGCGGAAAACTCCTGGTCGCGGAAGACGGTCAGGCCTTCCTTGAGCGACAGCTGGAACCAGTCGCGGCAGGTGACGCGATTGCCCGTCCAGTTATGAAAATATTCATGGCCGATGACGGCTTCGATGGCGCGGTATGACGTGTCGGTGGCCGTGGAAGGGTCCGCCAGCACATAGGCCGAGTTGAAGACGTTCAGCCCCTTGTTTTCCATGGCGCCCATGTTGAAATCGCGGGCGGCCACGATCATGAAGCGGTCGAGGTCGAGTTCCAGCCCGTAGCGCCGTTCGTCCCAGCGCACCGAGCGGATCAGGCTGTCCAGGGCCCATTCCGTTCTGTCTTCGGCGCCGTGGTCGCTGTATACCTGCAGCAGCGCGTCGCGGCCGCTGCGCGTGGCGATGCGCTGCTCGCGGCAGGCGAAGTCGCCGGCCACCACGGCGAACAGATAGCTGGGCTTGGGATGCGGATCTTCCCAGACGGCCTCGTGGCGGCCGCCGCCGAGGTCGCGCTCGCTCAGCAGATTGCCGTTCGACAGCAGCAGCGGATACCGCGCCTTGTCGGCCCGCAGCGTCACGCGATAGCGGGACATGACGTCGGGGCGGTCCGGAAACCAGGTGATGCGGCGGAACCCTTCCGCTTCGCATTGCGTGAAGAGATGGTCGCCCGATACGTAGAGCCCCATCAGGGTGGAATTGCTTTCGGGCCGGCAGGTGCTGACGATTTCCACGGTGAAGCGCTCGCCCGCGGGTTCGAGCAGCAGGGTTTCGTCCCGCAGGCGGTATTCGCTTTCGGCCAGGCGGCGCCCGTCGATGGATACGGATTCCAGGCCCAGATTTTGCCCGTTCAGGACGAGGGGAACCGATTCGGACGCCAGCCGCTCAAACTCCATGGTGGAGGTGACCCGCGTCAGGGCGTCATCCAGTTCCAGGCACAGCGATACCGCGGGCAGACGGTAGGGGAATGGTCGATAATCCTGGCGGGAAATGGTGGGGGAGGTTTCAGTTCGCATGATGGATAATGAGCCGGAATCGCAGTACAGGTATTGTAGTGTTCTGGAAGTTGCGCCCGTGGGGCGCAGGAGAATGAAATGAACAGCCATGCAGCATTCAACAGCTTGCGCCGCATATGGGGAGTCTGGCTGGCGGCGGCGCTGATCGCATTGGGCGGATGCGCATCCACACTGTCGGCGCGCGTTACCACCTATCAGCAGTGGCCCATCGGCACTCAGGGCGAATACTACCGTATCGTGCCTGTCGCCGCGCAATCCGGCAACCTGCAGTTCGCGGCTTTCTCAGACATGCTGCGCGCCGCCATCGGCCCGGTCGGCCTGCGAGAAGCCACGGGCGAGGCCAAGGCGCGCTTCGAAATCAGCATGGAATACGGGAATCCCGTAAAGCAGGTCTGGGTGCAGCGCTATAACGATGCCTATTTGTATGACGGCTGGATGGGCCCGGCCTTCGGCGGATATTACGGCGGCTGGGGCCGCTGGGGGGGCGGCATATTCGTCACGCCCTCGGTGGTCAATGTGCCGGTGGACCTGTACCGCAATACCCTCACCATCACCATACGCGATCAGGAAAGCGGCGGCCGCGAAGTATATCGGGCGACCGCGGTGCACAGCAGCGAGGCCGATAATCTGGACAGCGTCATGCCTTATCTGATGCAGGCGATATTCGACCATTTCCCGGATAATAATGGCCAGGTTCGCGAAGTGCGCTACGAACTGCCGCGTTGAAGGCCCGGCCATGAAAAAGGGCCACCGCAAAATCTTGCGATGGCCCCGGGGCATCGGCGCCGGCCCTGCGATGGCTGGGCAGAACCGGGCCCGCCTTGAAGGGGGATGCCCGTGCCTGCGCGCGTCAGGGGTTGATCAGGAAGCTGTCGCGGCTCTTGCCTTCGGCTTCGGCTTCGGTGATCCAGCGCGGCGGCTTGCCGCGGCCCGACCATGTGGCGCCGGTTTCAACGTTTCGGTATTTGGGCGGAACGGGAGTGCGTACCGTTGCGGGGGGGGCGCTTTTGGTTGCCGCGCTCTTTCTTGGGGCGCGGCCGCTACCCTTGCGGTTGAACGCGGTATCGATCTCTTCGGGCGTGATATCGTATTCACGCATTGTGCGGATGAGGCCGCTGATGACGGGCACGCGTTCTTTTTGTTCCAGCGCAGAGGCCTGTTTCTGGAGACGGACGATTTCTTTTTCAAGTTTGCGGCGCTGTGAGGCGTAATTGGCTCGTGTCATGTGGTTCCCGTTTTTTGACTTACAGAGTTCTGCCCCGATCCGAAAGCGGGGGCTCGGAAAAAAACGCCTCTATTCTAACGTTATGTCATTAACTTCGTGAATAGCCTTTTCAAGGTTTTTGCGACATTCTCAATAATTTTTCATACCGGATCGCCATGTCGAGCAATAACTCGTTTCAGCTTGCCGCAATCCAGATGGTTTCAGGGACGTCCGTCGACGCGAATCTGGCCCGCGCGGATCGGCTCGTCGCCGAGGCTGCCGGAAATGGCGCGCGCCTGATTCTCCTGCCCGAGTATTTCTGTTTCATGGGCCGGCGCGATACTGATAAGCTGGCCTTGCGTGAATCCCCGGGCGGTGGCCCCATTCAGGATTTTCTTTCCAGCACGGCCCGGCGCCACGGTATATGGCTGCTTGGCGGCACGTTACCCTTGATAAGCGAAGATACCGACCGCATCTACAATTCCATGCTGGTCTTCGACCCCGACGGGAAGCAGGTCGCGCGCTACGACAAAATCCATCTTTTCGGTTTCCGGAAAGGCGAAGAAGCCTTCGATGAAGCCGCAACGATCCGGCCGGGCGCCAATAATGCGCGGGTATTCGATGCGCCTTTCGGGCGGACGGGCCTGTCCGTCTGCTACGATCTGCGTTTTCCGGAGTTGTACAGAGCCATGGGAAACGTCAGCCTCATTGTCGTACCGGCCGCGTTCACCTATACGACGGGCTCGGCGCATTGGGAAATCCTGCTGCGTGCCCGCGCCATCGAAAACCAGTGTTATGTGCTTGCTTCGGCGCAGGGGGGCAAGCATGAAAACGGCCGCCGCACTTGGGGCCATTCCATGCTGGTCGATCCCTGGGGCGAAGTGCTTTCCCGCCTTCCGGAAGGCGAGGGCCACGTCGGCGGGTTCATCGAACCGGGCCGTCTCGAAGACGTGCGGCTTTCGTTGCCGGCGCTCGGGCACCGCACGATGTGAACCGGCCTTTACCGCCGGCCGCAAAACACTTTATATAGAAAGAGTCTGTATCCAAGATGAAATCCGCTGAGCACGAATTCAAGAGCGCCGGTCCCGGATCCGATTCCCTGGCGACCGCCCGATCCGTATTGCTCGATCCGTGGGGCCTCACCGAGGCCGACATGTCCGCCGCCCTGGGTGAAATCTTCGCGCACCGCGTCGATTATGCCGACCTTTATTTCCAGTACACCCGCAGTGAAGGCTGGAGCCTGGAAGAAGGCATCGTCAAGACGGGCAGTTTCTCGATCGAACAGGGGGTGGGCGTGCGCGCCGTGAGCGGCGAGAAAACCGCTTTTGCCTATTCCGATTCCCTGTCGCGTGACGCGCTGCTTTCCTCGGCCAGGGCGGTGCGCAGCATTGCGCGGCGCGGCGCCGGCCGCCGCAAGGTCCAGGCGCCGCCGGCGGGGCCGGTTCATGCGCTTTATCCCGCCATCGATCCGGTGGCCACTCTCGGTTCGGCCGACAAGGTCAGCATGCTGGAACGAGTCGAAGCCATGGCGCGCGCCATCGACCCGCGCATCATCCAGGTCATGGCCAGCCTCGGCGCCGAATACGACGTGGTGCTGGTGGCCGGCAGCGACGGGCGGCTGGCGGCCGATGTGCGCCCCCTGGTGCGTTTGTCGCTGACCGTCATCGCCGAACACGCGGGCCGGCGCGAGATGGGCCATGGCGGCGGCGGCGGCCGCAGCGGGCTGGAATACTTCACCGACGAGGTGCTGCGCGGCTACGCCGAACGGGCGGTTCACGAAGCCCTGACCAACCTTCAGGCGCGGCCCGCGCCGGCGGGCGAGATGACGGTCGTGCTGGGCGCGGGCTGGCCCGGCATCCTGCTGCACGAAGCTGTGGGCCATGGCCTGGAAGGCGATTTCAACCGGAAGGGCTCCAGCGTCTTTTCGGGCCGCATCGGCGAACGGGTCGCCGCGCCGGGCGTGACCGTGGTCGACGACGGCACGCTGGCCGGGCGGCGCGGTTCGCTCAACATCGACGACGAAGGCACGTCCAGCCGTTCCAATGTGCTGATCGAGGACGGCATCCTGCGCGGCTACATGCAGGACACCATGAACGCGCGCTTGATGAAGCAGGCCCCCACCGGCAACGGCCGGCGTGAATCCTACGCGCACCTGCCCATGCCGCGCATGACCAATACTTATATGCTGGCCGGCGACAAGCCGCCCGAAGAAATCATCGCTTCGGTCGGCAAGGGGCTTTATGCAGTCAATTTCGGCGGCGGGCAGGTCGACATCACCAGCGGGAAATTCGTTTTTTCGGCATCGGAAGCCTATCTGATCGAGAACGGCAAGGTCACCGCGCCCGTCAAGGGCGCCACCCTCATCGGCAACGGCCCCGAGGCGATGACGCGGGTCAGCATGATAGGCAACGACATGCGGCTGGATTCCGGCGTGGGCACTTGCGGCAAAGAAGGGCAGAGCGTGCCGGTCGGCGTTGGCATGCCGACGCTGCGCATGGAAGGCCTGACGGTGGGCGGAACGGCCTGACCGTCCCGCGTGGCGGCGTACCGTGGCTCAATACCCACGGTACGCCCGGCTTGTGTCCGCCCGCGGTTGACACCCCGAGCCGGCCGCTAATACCATTATTATTGAAACGTATACAGTTCCATTCTTTCGGGTAGATGATGGTTTCCATGGATGCCGCGCCCCAATACGATTTGCGCATATTGCGGGCCTTGCGGCGTATTACACGCGCAATCGCCCTTCATTCACGCCAGCTGGCCGCCTACAGCAACATCACGGCTCCACAGCTGGTCTGCCTGCGGGCGGTCGTCGAGAACGGGCCTCTCACGACCACGGCCATCAGCCGCGAAATCCATGTAAGCCCCAGCACCGTGGTCGGCATTCTCGACCGCCTGGAAGACAAAGGCTGGGTATTGCGTGAACGCAGCCGCGAAGACCGACGCATCGTCATGGTTTCCGCAACCGAAGCCGGCCGCAATCTGGTGCGTGACACGCCTTCGCCGCTGCAGCAGAAACTGGCCGAAGCCCTCAAGGCCCTGCCCGAACTCGAACAGGCCACCATCACGCTTTCACTCGAGCGCATCGTGGCGCTCATGGAGTCCAGTCATCCCGTTGTATCGGTGCCGCCCGAAGCGGCATCGCCCTTGCTCGATGTTCCCTTGGAAGACGGCACGCAGCCGGAATCGGGTATAGCGGTTTGAGGGGTACGGCGACTCGAACTACAGGCCGTGCCTGCCAGGGGAGTAGACCGTGATCGAACCAAGAATACTGGAACGGGTGCAATCTCATGTCAGGGATTATGCCCGCGCCGCCGGTGCCAGCCTTTTCACCCGGGCCCAGGGCTCGATGCTGGCCGATGCCTGCGGGCGCCAATACATCGATTTCAGCAGTGCGGCGGGCGCCCTCAATTACGGGCATGACAACCCTCTGCTCATGCAGATGCTCCGGCGCCAGCTGCGCGAGCAGGGCTCATCGTCCGACGCGGCCAGGGCGCTGGACCGCTTCCGCGACGCCATCACCAGCTATCTGTTCCGCCCCCGCGGGTGGGAATACCAGATCCACTATACGGGTACCACGGCCGCCGCCTCGGTCGAGGCGGCGCTGAAGGTCGCCCGGCGCGCCACCGGCCGCCAGAATGTGGTTTCCTTCACCCGCTGCGATGCCGTCGCCCGGCGCGGCCCGTCCACCTGCGAAGGCGCGCCCCGACAGGCCGTCTGGGCGGCCCGCACCGGCGTGGGGAATACGCTGTTCATGCCGTACGACGGCAGCTTCGGTCCCGATGTGGACACCATGGCTTATCTCGAACGGCAGCTCGACACACAGTGGCGGCACAGTGAAAGGCCGGCGGCCGTCGTCGTGGAAACCGTGCTTGGCGAAGGCGGCATCGACGTGCTGAGCTGGCGGTGGCTGCGCGACCTGGAAGCGCTGTGCCGCCGCCACGGCATGCTGCTGATCATGGATGAAACCATAGTCGGCTGTGGCCGCACGGGGCGTTTCTTCAGCTTCGAGGCTTCGGGCGTGCGTGCCGACATGATCGCGCTTTCGCGTTCGCTTTCAGGGTTCGGCCTGCCCGTTTCCCTGCTGTTGAGCCGGCCCGATCTGCCCATCGTGCAATATCACGCGCCGGTCGCCGACGAGAACGCGGGGCTTGCGCTGCTCACCGCCGAGCAGGTTCTTGAAGCCTATTGGGCCGACGACAGTTTTGCCGTGCATGTGCGCCGCAAGGAACGCCTGTTGCGCGATTGGCTGGAAAACCTGGCCCAGGGCTATGCCCATCTCGGGCTGGGCGTCCGGGGCAGGGGCCTGATCCAGGGGCTGGTCACGCCGGCGCCCATGGGCATCGCCACGGAAATCGCCGGCAAGGCGCTGGGCTGCGGCCTGGTCACGCTCACCACGGGCATGCATGATGAAGTGCTGAAGATATTGCCGGCGCTCACCATCGACGAAGACCTGCTGGTCCAGGGCCTGGAAGTGCTGGACAGGTCGGTGGCCGAAGTCCTGGAAAGCCGCTGAACAGGCCGCGCGGGGCCGGGCAAGCCTTTCACCGGTATTGATGCCGCGCTCAGGCGGTGTTCAGGAAGTTCTTCAGGAAGTCGCGGGTGCGTTCTTCACGCGGCGCCCCGAAAACCTGTTCGGGCGGGCCCTGTTCGACGATGCGGCCCTTGTCGAAGAAACAGACGCGGTCCGACACCCGCTTGGCGAACTGCATTTCGTGCGTCACCAGCAGCATGGTCAGGTCGTGTTCTTCGGCCAGCCGCTGGATCACGTTCAGCACTTCGCCCACCAGCTCGGGGTCGAGCGCCGACGTGGGTTCATCGAACAGCATGATGTTGGGCCGCATGGCCAGGGCGCGGGCAATGGCCACGCGCTGCTGCTGGCCCCCGGAGAGCTGGCTGGGGAATTTGTCGACCTGGTCGCTCAGGCCGACGAGTTCCAGGTATTCCTCGGCGCGCTGATTGGCTTCCTGGCGCGACAGCCCCAGCACGTGGACGGGCGCTTCCGTCACGTTGCGGCGCACCGTCATGTGGGGGAACAGGTTGAACTGCTGGAACACCATGCCCATTTCCTTGCGCATATCGCGCAAGTGGTTCTCGCTTGCGGGAACGAGCCCGCCATTGCGGCGCTCGTGCCAAAGGGGGCGGCCCGCCACGTGGATGATGCCGTCGTCGATGGTCTCCAGGGTCATGAGTATGCGCAGCACCGTCGACTTGCCCGAGCCCGAAGGCCCGATGATGGTGACTTTCTCGCCCTTGCGCACCTCGAAATCCAGCGAATCCAGCACCGTGACCGGGCCGAAGCGCTTGACGACGCGGTCGAAATGGATGATGGCTTCCGGCGTCGGGGGCGCCGCGCCGCCGTTCGTTGTGTGGTCGTTCATTTCAGCGGAATTCCTCGTTTGGGCAGGCGCGTGTCCAGATAGCGGATGGCGGCCGCCGCGACCAGGGTGAGAATCAGATAGATCAGGCCGACCATGGAAAGCGGGATCAGATAGTTGAACGTGCGGTCCCCGATGATCTTGGCGACATTGAGCATTTCCAGCACCGCCACCACCGAAAGCAGCGGCACGTCCTTCATGATGGACACCAGGTAATTGCCCAGGGCCGGAATGATGCGGGGCACGGCCTGCGGCAGGATGATGACGGCGAATGTCCGGCGCGGCGAAAGGTCGAGCGCGCGGGCCGCTTCGTACTGGCCCAGGGGCACGGATTCCAGGCCGGCCCGGTAGACTTCCGAGGTGTAGGCGCTGTATTGCAGGCCCAGCGCCAGGGCGCCCGTCATGAAGGCCGGCAGCACGATCCCGTATTCCGGCAGAACGTAGTACAGGAAGAACAACTGGACCAGCAGCGGTGTGTCGCGGACGAATTCGGTGAACAGCCGCGCCGGCCACGAGATCAGCTTCAGCGGCGAAGCCTTGAGCGCCGCCAGGATCAGGCCCAGCAGAATGGCGATGACGAAGCCCACGACGGTGGCCTGTATCGTCACGACCAGGCCCTTGAGCAGAATCGGCAGAATGGAAACCGCGAAGGCCCATTGGCTGGACGTATCCCAGGCGATGTCGAATAGCATGTCAGCCTCCGCCCGGCCGCCCGAAGGAGGCTGAAGCCCCCATGGGGGGCAGCGAACGCAGAGAGCGTGGGGGTCGTTTCATGTCAGCCTCCGCCCGGCCGCCCGAAGGAGGGCAGCGAACGTAGAGAGCGTGGGGGTAGGGTCATATCAGGATCTCCCCGCGCGCCAGCGCCCGACCGAGCGTTCCAGGAGCGTCATCAGCGCCGTGAGCACGAGCGCCATGCCAAAGTACATAAAGAGCAACAATGTATATACAGTCGTGCTGTCCTGGGTGAAATTGCGTATCTGTTCTGCGCGGAACGCCATGTCGCCCAGGCTGATCAGAGAAACCAGCGCCGTGTCCTTCAGGTTCTGTACGGCGAGGTTGCCGAAGCTGGGCAGCATTTCCGGTATGGATTGCGGCAGGGCGATGCGCCACAGAGTCTGGCGGGGCGTGAAATCGAGCGCCTTGGCGGCTTCATGCTGGCTGGGCGGCACGGCCTGGATGGCGCCGCGCACGACTTCGGCGCCATAGGCGCCGATGTTCAGACTGAGGGCCAGGGTGCCGGCCACCAGCGGCGGCAGGCGCCAGTCCATCCCCAGCATCTGTCCGACCAGGGGCAGGGCGAAGTAGAGCCAGAAGAGCTGGACCAGCAGCGAGGTGCCCCGGAAGATCTCGATCATGGCGACCGAGAAGCCTTTGAGCAGCCAGTTGCCGGATATCCTGCCCAGGCCGAAGGCAAATGCAAAGAACCCGCCCAACAGCGTCGAATAGAAGGTGAGCTGGGCCGTGACCCAGGCCCCCTCCAGCAAGGGCGGGAGGTAGGACAGCCAGTGCATTACGGACTCAGCCGGCGCACAGCTGCTCAGTGGTGCGATGGGTGGATTCGGTGGCGTCCGTGTCGCTGAACCCGTAGGTGTTCAGGATTTCCTTCCATTCATTGGTCTGCTTGAACTTGGCCAGCTCGTTGCTGACGGCGCCGCGCAGGTCCTCGGAATTCTGGCTGAAGGTGAAACCGCCCCAGCTGCGCACCGGGGTGCCGTCGATGACGGGATCGGTAAAGTTGGCGGCAGCCTCGACCCGGTTGCTCTGCTTGGCCAGTTCGCTGACCGTCAGGCTGGTGGCGGCATAGGCGGCGGCCCTGCCGGTGGATACGGTGGAGATCGCGTCCGCATTGTTCGAAATGGTGACCATGCGTCCGGAAGGCACGCCCAGCGCCTGCAGCATTTCGAGCTGGTCGGCGCCGGCCATGATGGCGACCTTGTGGTCGGAATCCGCGAAATCCTGGTAGCTGTGCAGGTCCTGCGGGTTGCCGTTGGCTACGAGCAGGCCTTCGCCATAGGACGTGTTCGGTTCGGAGAACAGCACCTGCTTGCAGCGTTCCGGCAGGATGGCCATTTCCGCCGCGACCATGTCGAAGTGGTCGGCCCGCAAGCCCGGAATCAGCGAGCTGAAGCTGGTGGTGATCCACTGGATGTTCTCTATGCCCAGCTGCTTCATGATATGCCGGGCGACGTCGGGGCCGGCGCCCTTGGCTTCCCCGTTCAGGTCGACATAGCCGTAGGGAATTTCGTTGGCCACCGCAATGCGGATCTGGCCGCGCTCTTTGATGTCCGCCAGCGTGGCGGCCTGCGCGCCCGCCAGCGGAACGCACATCGCTATTCCCAGGGCGAGGGCCATGGCGAGGCGGGACGGCCGCTTGCGACCGGGCTCATGCTGCGGCTGGATGGGGCTTGCGCCTGGATTCATGGTCATGTTCGGGCTCCTGTTTCTGTGTATCGTCCGCCGCCGGAGGGAAGCCTCCGCCGTTGCATACGATAGTACTGTGTCTGGCAGAAATCATTCTGCAAAAAATAATACACTGAATGATTATTAGTGCCCAAATCAGTTTCTTGCGAGCCCCGGGGCTTGCGGGATCCGCGACAGTGTGGCTTGGATGCAAAACCCGCTGATACCGCTTGGCATCCGGGCCTTCCGCATGCTAGGATGCTTTCTATGCGTAACGTTTGCCAGTTTTTCTTCTTTTACTTTTATGCTTTTCCTAAGCCGCTGGTGGAGGAAGGGAAACGTCGTACGCACTGAAAAAAAGCCAAATTCCCGAAAAGCCGCCAGCGTGAAAGCTAGGCGGCTTTTTTTATGTTGCCTGGTCAGCTGGTCAATCAAATGGAGCATACCGTGTCGCACAATACTGATGATTTACGAATCCGGGAGATCAAGGAACTGTCCCCGCCCTCGCACGTTATGCGCGAGTTCCCCTGCACGCCGGACATTTCCTCTGTGGTCTACGATGCGCGCCGGGCGGTGCACAATGTCCTGAACGGCAAGGACGACCGGGTCGTGGTGGTGATCGGGCCATGTTCCATCCATAACCCCGCCGCCGCGCTGGATTACGCGAAGCGCCTCAGCGAGCAGCGCGACCGCTTTTCGGGCGAACTCGTGATCATCATGCGCGTGTACTTCGAGAAGCCGCGCACCACGGTGGGCTGGAAGGGGCTGATCAACGATCCGGCCCTCGATGGCAGCTTCAACATCAACAAGGGCCTGCGCACGGCCCGCGAACTGCTCATCCAGGTGAATGAAATGGGCCTGCCCGCCGGCTGCGAATTCCTGGACATGATCACGCCGCAGTACATCGCCGATCTGGTTTCCTGGGGCGCCATCGGCGCGCGCACGACCGAAAGCCAGGTCCACCGCGAACTGGCATCCGGCCTGTCCTGCCCGGTCGGCTTCAAGAACGGCACGGGCGGCGACATCAAGATCGCCGTCGACGCCATGCTGGCCGCTTCCCAGCCCCACCATTTCCTGTCCGTGACCAAGGGCGGGCACTCGGCCATCGTCTCGACGGTCGGCAATAAAGACTGTCACGTCATCCTGCGCGGCGGCAAGACGCCCAACTTCGATGCGCAAAGCGTGGATGCGGCCGCCCAGACGATCGCCAAGGCCGGGGTGCTGCCGCGCCTCATGGTCGACGCCAGCCATGCGAACAGCTCCAAGGACTACAGCAGGCAGCCGCTGGTGATCGACGACGTCTCCGCCCAGATCGAGCGGGGCGATGCCCGCATTTTCGGCGTCATGGTGGAAAGCAACCTGGTGGCCGGCCGCCAGGATCTCGTCGCGGGTCAGGAACTCACCTATGGCCAGAGCATCACCGACGGGTGTATAGACTGGAATGAGTCGGTCGCGGTTCTCGAGCGCCTGGCCACGGCGGTGCGCGTCCGCCGCGAGCTTGCCGCCTCGCAATCAGCAAATGCCCTGATCGGCAGCGCGGCCTGAAACGGGTAGTATCGCCTCACCCCTTGCCGCTTTCCGGCGGGGCGGGGCGCGATGGCCGATGCCGGGGCGCGCGAGCACCACAAAGGAGCCTATCAGCGTGAATGCCATTCATCCGGCGCAAGATCAGGGCAGGGCCATTCCTGCGGGATTCATCGACGCATTGCGCGAACGCTTCGGCGAACGCGTTTCCACGGCCGCGGCCGTGCGCGAGCATCATGGCCGCGATGAATCCCCTTATCCAGCCATGCCGCCCGATGCCGTGGTATATGCCCTCAGCACCGAAGACGTCGCCTGGGTCGCCGCGCATTGCAACGCCCACCGCGTTCCCCTGATTCCCTATGGCGCGGGTTCTTCGCTGGAAGGCCATCTGCTGGCCGTGCGGGGCGGCGTGTCGCTCGATCTGTCGCGCATGAACCATATCGTGGCCTTGCACCCTGAAGATTTCACCGTCACGGTGCAGGCCGGGGTGACGCGCAAGCAGCTGAACGATGAAATCCGCGACACCGGCCTGTTCTTTCCCATCGACCCCGGCGCCGATGCCAGCCTGGGCGGCATGGCGGCCACCCGCGCGTCGGGCACCAATGCCGTGCGTTATGGCACCATGCGCGAAAACGTGGTGTCGCTCAAGGTGGTCACGGCCGATGGCCGCATCATCAATACCGCCGGCCGGGCGCGCAAATCGTCGGCAGGCTACGACCTGACCCGCGTGTTCGTGGGCAGCGAAGGCACGCTGGGCATCATCACCGAGGTCACCGTGCGGCTGTATCCGCAGCCCGAGGCCATTTCCGCCGCCGTCTGCAATTTTTCCGATCTCGGCGCCGCAGTGCGCAGTGTGATCGAGATCATCCAGATGGGGGTCCCGGTGGCCAGGGTCGAGTTCATGGATGCGGCCGCGGTGCGGGCCACCAATGCCTACAGCAAGCTCGAACTCAAGGAATCGCCGCTGCTGCTGTTCGAATTCCACGGCAGCCCCGCGGGCGTGCGCGAGCAGGCGGAAACCGTTCAGGAAATCACGCGCTCCCATGGCGGCGAGGATTTTTCCTGGGCCGAGCGCCCGGAAGACCGCAACCGCCTCTGGACGGCCCGGCACAACGCCTATTTCGCCGGCCTGCAATTGCGCCCGGGCTGCCGCTCAAGCACCACCGATGTCTGCGTGCCCATATCGCGCCTGGCCGAATGCGTCACGGAAACCGCCTCCGACCTCGACAATGCCAGCTTTCCCTATACCATTCTCGGCCATGTCGGGGACGGCAACTTCCATGTGCTCATGCTGCTCGATCCCGACGATCCGGCCGAATTCCAGGAATCCGAGGCGCTCAACCGGCGTCTGGTCGAGCGCGCCCTGGGCATGGAAGGCACATGCACCGGCGAGCATGGCGTCGGCCTGCACAAGATAGCTTTCATGGAAGCGGAACACGGGCGCGATGCGCTCGATCTCATGGCCGCCATGAAACAGGCTTTCGACCCGCGGGACATTCTGAACCCCGGGAAGATCATCCCGGCCGCGGGGCATGCCAAAGCCGGGGGCTTTTCTGAATAGCGGCCAGGGGCTTCCGGCCGCCGCGCCGGCATTCTTCGTCTTGCCGCCTGATTCCGCAACAGGCGGCGCAACTGCCTGTATGACACAACCATGAGCGCCAATGCAATCAACCCCGCCCCGCTGACCGCAGCGGATTTCGACGGCTTGCTGGCCCGGCTGAAGGGCCGGATCCCGGCCCATTGCATCCTGACGCGGGCCGAGGATACACGCCCCTACGAATGCGACGGGCTCTCGCTGTACCGCAGCCTGCCGCCCGTGGTGATACTCCCGGAAGACGAAGAGCAGGTCGTGGCCGTGGTGCAGGCCTGCAAGGCCTTCGATATTCCCATCGTTCCGCGTGGCGCGGGCACCGGCCTGTCGGGCGGCGCCATGCCGCATCCGCTCGGTGTGCTGCTGGGCGTATCCAAGCTCAATCGCATACTGAACATCGACCCCGAATCCGCCACCGCGGTGGTCGAGCCCGGTGTGCGCAACCTGGCCATATCCGAAGCCGCGGCTTCGGCGGGCCTGTACTATGCGCCCGATCCTTCCAGCCAGATCGCCTGTTCCATCGGCGGCAACATCGCCGAAAACTCTGGCGGCGTGCATTGCCTCAAGTACGGCCTGACGGTGCACAACATCCTGCGGGTGCGCGTCGTCACCATGGACGGCGAAATCGTCGAACTCGGTTCCGAAGCGCCCGACAGCCCCGGGCTGGATCTGCTGGCGGCCTTCATCGGCTCCGAAGGCATGCTGGGCATCGTCACGCAGGCCACGGTCAAGCTCATACCCTCGCCGGCCTGCGCACGCGTCATCATGGCCAGTTTTCCCACCGTCGAAGCCGCCGGCGATGCCGTGGCCAATGTCATTGCCACCGGCATCGTGCCCGCCGGCCTGGAAATGATGGACAAGCGGGCAACCCATATGGTCGAGCCCTTCGTGAAGGCCGGCTACGATCTCGATGCCGAGGCCATTCTGCTGTGCGAGTCCGATGGCACACAGGAAGAGGTGGAAGACGAGATCGCGCGCATGAACGCGGTGTTCTCGGCGGCGGGCGCGACGCGCCTGCAGGTCTCGGGCAGCGAGGAAGAACGCATGCGCTTCTGGGCCGGCCGCAAGAATGCCTTTCCGGCCGCCGGGCGGGTGTCGCCCGACTATTACTGCATGGACGGAACGATTCCACGGCGCCATCTCGCACGCGTGCTCAATGCCATTGCCGACATGGAAGAGGAATACGGCCTGCGCTGCGCCAACGTTTTCCACGCGGGCGACGGCAATCTGCATCCGCTGATCCTGTTCGACGCCAATGTGCCCGATGAGATCGAACGCGCCGAGAAATTCGGCGCGGCCATCCTGGAACTCTGCGTCGAAGTCGGCGGTACCATCACGGGCGAGCACGGCGTGGGCATCGAGAAAATCAACCAGATGTGCGTGCAGTTTTCGCGCCAGGAACTCGATTTCTTCCTGGCTTTCAAGAGGGGGTTCGATCCGCATGGCTTGCTGAACCCCGAGAAGCTGATTCCAACGCTTGTCCGTTGCGCCGAATACGGGCGCATGCATGTTCACGCGGGCGAATTGCGGTTCCCGGATATTCCCCGTTTCTGAGGATGTTGGATGGATTTCGTTCTTTCCGAAATGGTCGACCAGGTCATGACCGCCCGGGCCAGCCAGCGCCCGGTGTACATACAGGGCGGCGGCACCAAGCGGTTCTATGGCGAATCGCCCCCGGGCGCGTCCAACGGCGCGCTTCTGGATGTGTCGGCGTTTCGCGGGGTGGTGAACTACCAGCCTTCCGAACTGGTGGTGACGGCCCGAGCCGGCACGCCGCTGGCGGAAATCGAAGCCCTGCTGGCTTCCAATCGCCAGATGCTGGCCTTCGAACCGCCGCGCTTCGGCCCGGCCTCCACCATAGGCGGCTGCGTGGCGGCGGGCCTGTCGGGGCCGCGGCGCATGCTGGCCGGCGCCCTGCGGGATTTCGTCCTCGGCACCACGCTGCTGGACGCCAGCGGCACGCTTCTGCGTTTCGGCGGCGAAGTCATGAAGAATGTGGCGGGCTACGACATTTCGCGCCTGCTGGCCGGTTCCATGGGTATTTTCGGGCCCCTGCTCGAAATCTCGCTCAAGGTCGCCCCCATGCCGCTGGCGGAAGAAACCTGGGTGCTTGAACTCGACGAGGCTGAAGCCCTGCGGCGTTTCAATGCCTGGCGCAGCCAGCCCCTGCCCATCTCGGCCTCCTCTTGGCAATCGGACGGCGGCATCGGCCTGCTCAGGGTCAGGATGTCGGGCAGTCAGCCCGCGCTGGAAAGCGCGCGCCGCAAGGTGGGCGGTGAACGCGCCGGGGCCGCCCAGGCCGCCGCGCACTGGGACAGCCTGCGCGACCAGACCCATCCCTTCTTCCAGGCGCGGCCGCTGTGGCGGCTGGCCCTGCCGCCGGCAGCGCCCGCGCTGGGGCTGGGCGACACCCTCATCGAATGGAACGGCGGGCAGCGGTGGCTGACCGAAGAAACCGAGGCGGACATCGTGCGCATGGCCGCCTCGCGCCATGGGGGCCATGCAACCCTGTTCCGCCACGACAACGCGGCGGCCGTACCGGTATTCCATCCCGTGGCCGCCGGTGTGCGCGCCATCAGCCAGCGCCTGAAGCAGGAACTCGACCCCACCGGCATGTTCAATCCCGGCAGGCTTTTCCGCGAATTCTGAGAACATCATGCAGACCACTCTTGCATCCTGGATACGTGACACGCCCGATGGCGAGACGGCCGAAGAAATCCTGCGGCGTTGCGTGCATTGCGGATTCTGTCAGGCGACCTGTCCGACGTACCAGGAACTGGGCGACGAGCTCGACAGCCCCCGGGGCCGCATCTATCTGATCAAGCAGGTACTGGAAGGGGAACAGCCCACGGCGTCCACACAGCTGCACCTGGACCGCTGCCTGACCTGCCGCAACTGCGAAACCACCTGTCCATCCGGGGTCGAGTACGGCAAGCTGGTGGACATCGGCCGCGCGGTCGTGGCGGAAAAAGTCGAGCGTCCGGCTTCGGAACGCCTGCTGCGCGCCGTCCTGCGCCATGGGCTCAATTCTCCGCTGTTCGGGCCGGCCATGGCGGTGGGGCGCCTGCTGCGGCCCATGCTGCCCGAGGCGTTGCGCAGCAAGGTGCCGCCATTGCAGCCGGCGCGCGCGCTGCCGGCCGATACCGCCCGCCACGCAAGGCAGGTGATCATGCTGCAAGGCTGTGTGCAGCCGGCCATGATGCCGGCCATCGATGAAGCGACCATACGCGTGCTCGATGCCGTGGGCATCGGTACCCGCGTCGTGCCGGGCGCCGGCTGCTGCGGCGCCATCAACCTGCATCTCGACGCCCACGAGCGGGCACTGGAGCAGATGCGCGCCAATATCGATGTGTGGTGGCCCCTGCTCGATAGCGGCGCGGCGGAATGCATTGTCGCCAATGCGTCCGGCTGCGGCGCCATGCTGCGCGAGTATGCGCATCATCTGCGCAGCGACCCGGCATACGCCCGCAAGGCCGAGGACCTGTCCGCCGCCGTGCGCGACGTGTCGGAAGTGCTGGCGCCGCACGCGGCCGGGCTGGGAGAGCGCATCGGCGGCATCACGGGCCGCCATGCCTTCCATCCGCCCTGCACGCTGCAGCATTGGCAGCGTCTGCGCGGCACCACCGAAAAAGTCCTGGCGGATCTCGGCTTCGAGCTGCTTCCCTTTGCAGAATCCCATTTGTGCTGCGGCTCCGCGGGCACTTATTCGATCACACAGAAGGAATTGTCCCTGCGGCTGCGCGACCGCAAACTGGGCCATATCCAGGCGGCCGGGCCCGATTCCATCGTTTCATCGAACATGGGCTGCATCACCCAGCTGCAGAGCGGGGCGCCGGTCCCGGTGCGCCACTGGATAGAGCTCGTCGACGATGCGCTGGCGGCGGGCTGAAGCGGCGCGGGCCGTGTTGGCCGCCATGCTGCCGGGCCCGCATACCGGTTAAACTGTCGCATGCACAACCGAAAGCCCGGCAATCGGGCCGCTTAACGTGGTATCAAATGCGAAAAAAGGGCGCATCGTCGTGGGCATGTCCGGCGGTGTCGACTCTTCCGTGACGGCCTGGCTGCTCAAGCAGCAGGGCTACGACGTCCTTGGCCTGTTCATGAAGAACTGGGAAGACGATGACGACAGCGAGTATTGTTCCAGCCGCCAGGACTGGCTGGACGCGGCCAGCGTGGCCGATGTCATCGGTGTCGACATCGAGGCGGTCAATTTCGCCGCCGACTACAAAGACCGGGTGTTCGCGGAATTCCTGCGCGAATATTCGGCGGGGCGCACGCCCAACCCCGATGTATTGTGCAACGCCGAAATCAAGTTCAAGGCTTTCCTGGACCACGCCATGTCCCTGGGGGCGGAACGGATCGCCACGGGGCATTATGCCCGTGTGCGGGAAGCCGGGGCCGATGGGGGGCGCCGGTACCAGTTGCTGAAGGCGGTCGATGCCGGCAAGGACCAGAGCTATTTCCTGCATCGCCTGAACCAGGCGCAGTTGTCGCGCACGCTTTTCCCGCTGGGCGAACTGACCAAGGACGAGGTGCGCCGCATTGCCGCCGATCTGGGGCTGCCCAATGCCGCCAAGAAGGACTCGACCGGCATCTGTTTCATCGGCGAGCGGCCGTTTCGCGAGTTCCTGAACCGCTACCTGCCCACCCGGCCCGGCCCCATCAAGACGCCCGAAGGGCAGGTGGTTGGCCGGCACCAGGGCCTGGCCTTCCATACACTGGGGCAGCGCAAGGGGCTGGGCATCGGCGGCGTGAAAGGGCGGCAGCGCGACGATGGCACGGCCGACGCCTGGTATGCCGCCCGCAAGGACATGGCCGCCAATACGCTTTATGTCGTGCAGGGGCATGATCATCCCTGGCTGCTGTCGCACGAACTCAGCGCCACCGATGCCAGCTGGGTGGCGGGTCATCCGCCGCCGCCGTCCGCCTACGCGGCCAAGACCCGCTACAGGCAGGCGGATGCCGCCTGTGTGCTGGCGCGGGCCGAGGGCGCCACGTTCGACTTGCGTTTTTCCGAGGCCCAGTGGGCGGTGACGCCGGGGCAATCGGCCGTACTGTACGAGGGCGATGTCTGCCTGGGGGGCGGCATCATTGTCTAGTGCTAGGGCGCCGAACGGACACCGCGCCGCATGCGTCTCCGGACTCCTTCCCTGATTCCCGATTCTTTTCTTTGAAGCGAAAGCATGGATCTCTACTTCTTGGCCAGTCTGTTGCTCTTGGGCGCGTTCGGCGGCTTTGCCGCGGGTCTGCTCGGTATCGGGGGCGGCATGATTCTGGTGCCGTTCATGATCATGCTGTTTCCCATGGTGGGCATGCCCGAGGTCTATATGGTGCATGCGGCGATTGCCACATCGATGGGCACCATTCTGTTCACTTCGATATCCAGCATGCGGGCCCACCATAAACGGGGGGCGATCCGCTGGGACATCGTGGCCGTGCTGGCGCCGGGCATCATCCTGGGCGGCCTGCTGTCGGGCGGCGCCGTCTTTGCCTACATCGATCCGGCCTGGCTGTCGCTGGTCTTCGCGGTCTTCGTGGCCTATTCGGCCAGCCGCATGATGTGGGGCCGGCCGCCGGCGGCCGGCCGCGGCATGCCCGGCAAGGCGGTCACCGCCGGCGTGGGGGCGGGCATCGGCTTCGTATCGGGGCTGGTCGGCGCGGGCGGCGGTTTTCTATCGGTGCCTTTCATGGTGCGCAGCAATGTCGCCATCCACAACGCCGTCGCGACCTCGGCCGCCCTGGGCTTCTTCATCGCCCTGGCCAACAGCGCGGGCTATATCGTCTCGGGCCTGTCGGAGGGGACCGGAGTCCCGGGGATGGTCGGCTACATACACGTGCCGACCTTGCTGGGCATCGTGGTCGCCAGCATGCTGACGGCGCCGCTGGGCGCGCGATGCGCCCACAGCCTGCCGGTCGCGACCCTCAAGCGCGTGTTCGCCATACTGCTGTTCGCGCTGGCGCTTTACATGCTTTACAGGGCGGGGGTGGCTTTCGGCGCCTGAGCCTGACGGCCGGCACCGCAATGCCGGCAAGGGCGCGGGCGGCGGGTGTCGGCACCACGACAGGGGGGGCGGCGGGCCGCCCCGCGCTCAGTTGCGCGGCGGCGCCGTGCTGATAAAGGAGGGGCGGGTGCGCAGTTTTTCTTCCAGCCTTTGCAGCTGCGGGTATTGCTGGCGCCAGGCCAGTTCTTCGCAGCGGAAATCCAGATAGGCCAGGGCGCAGCCCACGGCGATGTCGGCCAGGCTGAAGTTCACGCCGGTGCAGAAGGCGGACTGCTCTTCCAGCGAACGGTTCATGTGGTCGAGCGCGGCGGTGATCTTGCCGTACTGGCGGTCTACCCAGGCCTGGCTGCGGAACTGCGGGTCGCGGCGATGGTTTTCGATCGTGATGGCCACCGCGGCGTCCAGCACGCCATCGGCGATGGCTTCCCAGCACTTGGTGGCCGCCCGTTCGCGCCCAGGCTGGGGCAGCAGGCGGCCGACGGGGGAAAGCGTGTCGAGATATTCGACGATGACGCGTGAATCGAACAGGGCGCCGCCATCGTCCATGATCAGACAGGGAACCTTTCCCAATGGGTTGTATTGCTGGATGGCGGTGTCTTGCGCCCAGACATCTTCCAGAACGAACTCGTATTCCAGCTTCTTTTCTGCCAGAACGACGCGCGTTTTGCGAACGTATGGACTTGTCAGCGAACCAATCAGTTTCATGGCAGCGTTCGAGGGTTGGGGGCGGGCAGAGTATAGCAGGATGGCATGCCTGCCTGATGCGTAAAAACAACGATTTGGGGCGGAGGCCGGCGCTGGCCGCGGCGGCGGTCGCAGGCCCGGCGGGTGTCCTCGGGCCGGCATGGGGGGATGGTAGAATCGCCTGTTCCCGATCCGGCGCCGGATCCCATCATTGCCTTACGGTCCCCCTATGCATGTTTCTTCAGAATACACGCCCTTGAATGCGCTGTCGCCGCTCGACGGCCGTTATGCGCGCAAGGCCGATATTTTGCGCGGCCTGCTTTCAGAAGCGGCCTTCATGGCGCATCGCGTGGAAGTCGAAGTGGCCTGGCTGATCGGCCTTGCCGAAGCCGGTCTGCCCGAACTGCCGCGGTTTTCCGATGAGGCGAGGGTACGGCTGGAACAGATCGTCAGCGAGTTTTCGGAACAGGATGCGGCTCGCATCAAGGAAATCGAGAAGACGACCAATCATGATGTGAAGGCGGTCGAATACTGGCTGAAGGAGCAGGTGGACGGCCACCCCGAGCTTTCCCGGGCGGCGGAATTCATCCACTTTGCCTGCACATCGGAAGACATCAACAATACCTCGCATGCCCTGATGCTCACCCGCGCCCGCGAGCAGGCCATCCTGCCGCAGCTCGGGCAACTGTGCGACACGCTCAAAGGGTATGCCCGCCAGTTCGCCGGGCAGCCCATGCTGTCGCGCACCCATGGGCAGCCGGCGAGCCCCACCACCCTGGGCAAAGAATTCGGGAACGTGGCCGCCCGCCTGGAGCGCGCCATCGGCGATATCGCCGCCGTGGTGCCGCTGGCCAAGCTCAATGGCGCCACCGGCAACTACAACGCACACACCAGCGCGTATCCGGAAATCGACTGGCCGGTTTTCAGCAAGGGCGTGCTGGGGCGCCTGGGGCTCACGCAGAACGAGCACACCATCCAGATCGAACCGCACGACTGGATGGCGGCCCTGTTCGATGCCGTGGCGCGGGCCAACACCATTCTGCTGGATCTCGACCGCGACATATGGGGCTACATTTCCCTGGGCTACTTCAAGCAGCGGCTCAAGGAAGGCGAGGTGGGCTCGTCCACCATGCCTCACAAGGTCAATCCCATCGATTTCGAGAATTCGGAAGGCAATCTGGGCCTGGCCAACGCCATGCTGCGTCATCTGTCGGAAAAGCTGCCGGTGTCGCGTTTCCAGCGAGACCTGACGGATTCCACCGTATTGCGCAATCTGGGCGTGGCGCTGGGCTATTGTGTCGTGGCCTACGACGCCTGCCAGCGCGGCCTGGGCAAGCTGGAACTCAACGCCGCCGCGATCGATGCCGATATCGACGCCTGCTGGGAAGTCCTGGCCGAGCCGGTCCAGACGGTGATGCGCCGCTATGGCCTGCCGCAGCCCTACGAGCAGCTCAAGGAACTGACCCGGGGCAAGGGGATCACGCAGCAGGCGCTGTCCGGATTCATCCAGGGCCTGGACCTGCCCCCCGAGCCCAAGGCGCGCCTGCTGGCCATGACCCCGCGCAGCTATGTGGGGCTGGCGGCGGAACTGGCCGCCAAAGTGTAAATGCCGACACAAGGAGCAGCAGGATGAGGAAGTTTGGAACGCTGGCGCTTGCCGGCGCATTGCTGGCCGGCCTGAGCCTGCCCGGGCACGCCCAATTCAGGGACCCACAGGCCGCCGTGAAATACCGTGCGTCCACCATGGTTCTGCTGGGCGCTCATTTCGGCCGTCTTGCACCCGTGGCCAGGAAGGAAGCCCCGTTCGAACAGGCCGCCGTGCAGGCCAATGTGGATGTGGTCAAGATGCTGGCCGATCTGCCATGGGCCGCGTATGCCCCGGGTTACGAAGGCGGCGAAGCCCGCGGCGACGTCTGGACGAACCGCGATGGCTTCCGCAAGGCCACCGAAGGTTTCCAGGCCGCCGTCCGGCAGCTCGATGATGCCGCGCAGGCGGGCGACTTCGATGCTTTCCGGGTGGCGTTCGGCAAGGTCGGGCAGTCCTGCAAGGCCTGTCATGACGCTTTCCGGGTGAAGAAATAATTTACGAAAACCGCTTGACGGGCAGAATTTTCCGGGTATAGAATAGCGGTCTTTCAAGCAGTTCCGGGCTGTTAGCTCAGTTGGTAGAGCAGCGGACTCTTAATCCGTAGGTCGAGTGTTCGAGCCACTCACAGCCCACCAAGAATATCAAGCACTTACGCCACCTCAGACCGGGGTGGCATTTTTGTTGATGGGGGAAATATTGACATACCTCATCACGCGGCTCGCCTTCCTATCTTGGCGAGTGCAGTCCTGAGTGAGTCTGTCGCAAGGTGGCTGTACCGCTTCGTGCTTGTTGCCGACTTGTGGCCAAGCACCGCGCCCACCGTGTACAGATCAACACCGGCGTTGATCATTTCCGATGCGGCGCTGTGGCGCAGGTCATGGAAGTGCAGCCAATCCATGCCGACGGCTTTTCGCGCCTCCCTGAAATACTTGCTCATCTTGCTTTGCTCGCGCATCCTAACCTTGAGGCAAGCGCGAAGACGAGGGTGCACGGGCACATGGCGCGGCTCGCCGTTTTTCGTATCATCGAGCAGGAACGCCTCCTCAGTTCTTCGAGCCTTGATGATCTCACCGAGGCGCATGCCGCTGTAGAACGCAATGCGGATTGCGGCCCTGGTGGAGCGGCATCGACATGCGCGGGCGACCTCAAGCATCTGGCGCCGGTCGATGAAAAACCGGCGCTCGTTGCGAACGGTTGGCACGATCACCCTTGCCGCTGGGTCGTGTTCACACATTCCATGATGCTTCCACGCGTAGCGGCACGCACTAGTCAGGTATCTGATGCGGTTGCGTATGGTGGCGGCGGAAAGTGGCTCTCCATCCTCTTTGCGACCCTTGGATGCGTACTCCTTGCACACCTCCGGCAGGTCGGTCAGAGCGCGGTCCTGGTATGCCCAAAACATCTGAGCAAGCTCACCGACAATGTTGTCTCTCGACTTTAGCTTCGGCACACGCTCCTTCAGGTAGATGGCAACAGCATCCTCTATCCCGTATTCTTGCCGTTCGACACGAGTTGCAACGGCGTAGAGTCGCGCCGATTCTTGGCGGTCGTAGGCGTCAGCTTGGGCTCGCGTCCACGTTTTCGGAAGTAGTTTTCGAGCCCTGAGCCGCTTGCCCTCAACGATACGGTCGAACTCAAAAACGTAGCAACCTCTCTCTTTATCTCGGTATATCGACATTGATGTAGGTACTCCGTCAAATCCTCAGTGGAGAATACGATTCTGCGGCCTATCCGATGGCAAGGGATAGGACCAGATGGCGCAGCGAGATCGTATACGGTGCGTGGCGATACGCCCAGTCGCTTGGCCGCCTCAATCACAGATAGCATTTCGCCTCCAAAAAACTACCGCCCACATGGGGCGGCAAGGTTCCAACTTCTGACCGTCGTGGCCAGCACTTCAGCGACGCGGTCTATCACGGGGGCTTCCTCGGGACATACGCATTCCGGCAAGACGTCGCACGATAGCTGGGCGTACTGTGGCGCGGTGGGTTTGGTATTGCTCATGCCATCACCTGTGCGGCCAGGATCCCAAACGGCCCGCCGAATTCTCGCGCCCGGAGGATCACTGCGCCAGCTTCGCCATGCTGGGTGGCCGGGTAATACCGACGTATCCGGGTGCGGGTGTCGCCGACGCAGCCCAGCACGGAATCAATAGCACCGCGACTCTCTTGCCGCCGCAAGATAACGGCGACGGTTCCGTGTGCAGCACCCAGTGCACTGGCGACCTCAGCCGCGGTCGCGCCGGGGTTCGAGCGCACATGCTCGACGGCGCGTTCGCCAAGGGGGCGTTTTTTCGTCATGATGTATCTCCAGCTCAGTTGGTTTCTGGTTTCGGGCCCATACCGCGCCGATGATCCGCCCACGCGGCTTCTTCTTCGTGGATCTTTTGCGCGTCCGCGGCGCGCATCGCCTGGACATCATCTCGCCGCCCATCGAGCCGGCCGCGCTGATATGCATGCGCAAGACATTGCAGGACGTCGGATTCCGTATACAGCGCGGGGGCTCCATCAATGTCGGTTGCCACGCCCCACAGCTTTCGGGGCCGAGGTAGGAGCATCTGGGCAACCCCCTTCGCTCGCTCAGCGTCCAACGGCGCCGTTGGGCCGGCCTGCTGCCGGATCCGGTCGAGCAGCTCGTCCTGCATGAGCCGGCCCTCCGCATCGCCGGCTGCAACGCGGATATCAGCGAGCAACCCCACAAGCCCGGCGCTCTCGGCCTTCTCTGCATCGGCGCCGGCAACCAGGCACATTGATCCATACGAGCGCAAGGCGCGCGTGAGCGCGGCAGGCAGAGCCGGAGGCTTTGCACTCTTTGTCACTGCGGCGTCCTCCGATCTATACACAATGGGTATCTGCCGGGATCCAGCCGCAGGACCTCGATCCGCGGCTCCAGGATTGGCTCTGCGTCGGGGTCATCCACAATAGTGAGGTCGGCAATGGGCACTGATTCGGCGGCCATTTCCGCTATCAGGGTGTCTTTCTGTGTGGCTTCGAGCTGCAGCTGGTAAATATGAGCGATGAGCTCATCGCGCGTCAGGTCTTTCAGCGGACGAATTTCCATTGGTGTTTCCTCAATCAAAAATTGCGTGCCAGATTGCCTCCAGCAGTTCAATGATGTCAGCCGTCCGGGCGGTCTCTCTGGTGCTCGTGGCGCACAGCGATTGCAATTGCCAGCGGTCGCACCCAGATGGGGGTGGCGGATAGCTGGAAGGTCTCGCCCGCCCAGGACAGCAGGATGGCCCTGCCGATTTCTTCGGCCATAGCTTGGGCCGCTGCCGGTGGGACCATGTTGCCAACATGCTCTCGCCAGACCTGATCCGACGTGCCCTCCATGACCAGCGGCCCGTGTTCGGCAAAATCGTCGGGGTCGTAGTAGGACTGCAGCGCCGCAAGTTCCAGCGTCGTGAAAGGCCGGTGCCATGTGCCGTCCAGGCTCTGGATGCGGCACACCAGCTTGTCGTTGGGCGCGGGCAGCGACATTTCCGACGACAAATTATTCGCAGAATTATTCCGGGGATCGGCGACCGACCAGCGACCGTTGTCGTGGCATGCCGACGCCGATACTGCGCCGCTGGCCTCGTTCCAGTCCACGACGCCGTAATGGCCGCCGGTCAGGTAGTTGTCGCCGCGCCCACGGCGCATGCCCGGCCGAGGGTCGGCCACGGCAAAGGCGCCTTCTCCGCTGGTGCTGCCACCGATCACTACGTTGGCGTGCTGCTCAAAGCCGGTCACGCCGCGCCCGCCGCGCGGGTCCGCGATACGTTGCCCGGTGCTGTGCGCGCTGGTGACTGCGCCGGATGCCTGATCGAACGGTACGATTCGGAACTCGTTGTTGTGTTTGGCCGGCCCCTGGTGGCGCGGGTCGGCGACGCTGAACGTACCCTGGCCCGGACTCTTGACCCCGATCACCGCCCCGGTGCTCCTGTCCCAGGGCACGACACCATACTGCTGGTACTGGGCGGCGCCGACGGGCGGCCGAGGATCCGCAACCGCGAACCGCCCGTTGCTCGGCAGAGATTCGCCGGCCACGGTTCCGGCAGAAGAATCCCAGGCGTTGACGCCGTAGCCGGCCGCGAACGCCTTCGCACGCGGGTCGGCTATCGAGAACGCCCCGTTCGTGGGCAATGCCCGGCTGGTGACCGTGCCAGCCGGCTTTCCCCATTCGCGTACGCCCAGGTAGCCGGCATGACCCTCGGGCACGATCAGGTAATCTCGCAGGTGCCCGTTCTCGACGGCCAGCCGGTTCAGGCTGCGCCAGTCCTTGCTGGCCTCCACGAAGGCGAGCCGCACCCATGTTTTCCACGCCAGTCTCGGTACCCGGTGCATGGGCCCAGCCGCCAGATCACCAGGCAGGTGCATGCGGCCCAGCACTTCGCCGACCGAACGTAGCGGCCGGCGCGGCGGCTCATACACGGCCATGGGCATCTTCTCCGCGTGTCGTGCCACCAGCAGGAATCGCCGGCGGCTCTGCGCCAGGCCGCCGATCTCGCCGCAGTCGTGGACGGTTTCGCGCACGATGTAGCCGTATGCCTGGAACAGGCCGGTAATCTGGTCGAGGAAGTGTCGGCCGCGCGTCATGATGAGCGGCACGTTTTCAAACAAGAAAAATTCGGGTGGGTCGTCCTTCCAGGCTTCCAGGGTGAGCCAGACGGCGCGCAGCGTCAGGCCGTTCATGGCGCGGTATTTCTCGGACGCGGCATGCGATTTGGCCAGTAGGCCCGAGAAGCCTTTGCACGGCGCCGACAGGAACACGATGTTGGGCCGGTGGCCGTGGGCGGCGTCGCGCACGTCGGCGGGCGTGACCTCCTGCCACCCGGGAGGCGGCTCGCGGCCGTTGATGGCGACGTACTGTTCCCGGCTGGCCAGGTCGCGCACGGTGGTGGGGTACCCGCCAAGCTTGTCGCAGTCGCGCACGGCGACTGCATCGATGTCCATGCCGCCGACGTAGACGAATTCGCCCTGCATACCGGGGATGGCGGGGCGGGCGCGCTGGAAGCCCTTCTTGCCGCCGCCAGAGCCCGGGAACAAGTGAAAGTGGGTGAGTTTCTTCTGAATCATGCGTTTTCCATGTGAATGCCACGCCGATACGCCTTGGTCAGCGCGCCATCGACGCAATGCCCGCGTTTTCGGGCCGCATTGGCGACCCGCCCGCGGTCGCGGTGGCCATCTGTGTGCCGCAGCAGGCCTAAGTAGCTGTTGATGGTGGCCAGCGTGTCGCTGGCGGGTAGGCGTTCGATCCTAGCCAGGCCGGTGTGGACGGTTCGGCGCCGCGCCTGTCGGCGATGCGGCTTGATGACATGCCCGGCGAAGTCGACGCCGCGCGCGACGGGCTGGAGGATCGTCTTGCGCGGATTGATCGCCAGGCCCAGGCTGGGCAGAAAGTCGTTGATCTGATCGTGCGCGTTGTTGAGCCACACCGCTGATTGGTGCAGGATGACGAAGTCATCCACATACCTGATGTAGTGCCGCGCGCGGATGGTGTGTTTGACGTGCTGGTCCAGCTCGTTGAGCAGGATATTTGCGAAAAACTGGCTACTCAGATTGCCGATGGGCAGCCCGTGGTGGCGGGGTGCCTCCATCAGCCGTTTGTGTGGCGGCACCAGCCGGAGCAGGGCGCGTTCGCCGCGGACCTCGACATCGGTGCGTGGATCATGGAAAAGCACCAGCTTCGCCAACATGCGCCACCAGCGCCCCGGAATGCGTTTGGCCAACAGCGGCCAGAGCACACGCTTGTCGATCGAAACGAAGAAGTTGGCCAGATCGCATTTCAGATAAAAGGCGTCGTGGGTCCAGTTCTGCGTCTGGCTACGAATCTTCGCTTCAAGGCGCTGGCCAGCGTAGAGCGTGCCTCGGCCCGGAATACAGGCGCAACTGTCAGCGATGAAGCGCCGATGGAAGCGATCGGCGATCTGGTTGTACAGCAGGTGGTGGACGATCCGATCCCGGAAGTCCGCCGCCCACACCTCCCGCGGGCGTGGGCGAGTGATGACAAAGCAGATCGACCGGCCAGGCCGATACGACCCGCTCGTCAGTTCTTCATGCAAGGACAGCAGGTTGCGCTCAAGGCCTTGCTCGAACGCAAGTGCGCTGTCGGTATTGCGCTTGAGCCGCCGGCAGTCAAAATATGCCTGCACCAGCAGTTCGACCGAATAGCCAGTATCCATCTGAGCATCCGTGATGATTTGCGGAAAGGGCGGACCCGGAACTCGTTGTTCCGGTTGTTGATGTTGACGTTGCCGTTCTCGAAATCGACTGCCCAGGCGTTGTTGCTGCCGTAGGGCGCCCGTCACACTATTCACGTCGCCCCGGCGAGGCCTTGAGGGATTCGCCGGGGAAACTGCGCGGGATCATTCCGGCTTCTGCCGACGATATCCGCTGATGCGCCTGGCGGTGGGCTTGTGGCCCAGCGGTGCGACCAGATCATCTATGCGCACTGGACCGACCGCCGTGGCGGATGGCCTGCTGGCGCGTTTCGGAATGTCTCAGCCAGCCGGTCAATTGCTTGCCGATGCTGGCTGTCAGCTGGATTGCGCTGGCGTAATCCTTGCGTGGCATCCGCTTCAGATCCTCGGCGAGGCGCATGGATAGCTCGATGGCCACCACGTTCTCGCGCATCTGGCGGATGATGGGCGCCTTCTCCTGTGCGGTATTCGCCCGGAACACGTCCATCACAAGGTCAAAGCATTGCTGATCCAGACGCCTCCCGAGCGTGAATTTATAGTCGCGCTGCATGTTGGCCACTACCTTGGAGATGAGTTTCGACAAGTCGCGAGCGGACGCGTATACGGGGAGGTCTGTGTGCAATGCCATGTCAGAGGCGGGCTATGCCCGCAAAATAGATGAATGGATTAAGGGATGAAGCTGCGGAAAGGGCGGACCCGGAACTCGCCGTCCCGGGTGAAGATGCTGACGCTGCCGCTCTCGAAATCGACTGCCCAGGCGATGAAGCTGCCGTAGGGCGTGGAAGTGATCTGCACACTCTCGATGCCCCCCCGGTGGAACAGGTCCGGCGCGTTGATGTAGGCCAGCATCAGGTCACGCTGGTCGCCATGCGTCCAATCTGAAAACCCGTTGATCTCGCCCGTCGCGGCGATGCGCTCTGCGGCATTGTTGTGACTGGCGACAATATCTTGATCAGTGCCGCCCGGGATGATTCGATGGTGCACGACGCCATCAATGACGCGTGCGCCGACGTAGATCCCGCCTTGTTCCGGCCAGGGCTGGCCGGGCGCGGGGATTTGGACGAGGGTAGCGGTTTCGCTCATGCGAGGTCTCCTGCGGGCTGCTCCCGCAAAAAGGGGTGAAGGAATCAATAGATGAGTCTGCGGAAAGGGCGGACCCGGAACTCGCTGGTCCGGCGGCCGACGCGGACGCGGCCGTTCTCGAAATCGACTGCCCAGGCGTGGCGGCTGCCGTAGGGCGTACTGGTCCAATACCAAGAATCCTTGCCGAACAGATGAGGCACGTTCGCCGCAGCGATCAGCAGTTCGCGGCGCGCCGGCAGGTAGAAATCCACATGTCCGTCAGCTTCATAGGCGCGCGCCAGCCGCGCGGCAGGGAAACCCTCGCTATCCAGCGAGGCGGTATTGATCAGGCCGTCCCATTGACTGAGATCGTGAGAACCGTCAGGCCCCCATGCGGCACGGCCAACATCTTCGGGTTGCGCGATGATCAGGCCGTAGGTAACGCCATCGTCGCCGCGAATGTCGCCGGCAAACACACCGCCTTCGCCAGTGAGGTACTCGCTAATGATGGGGCGCGGCCGACCAGCCGCCACGGCTTTCGAGGATCGCTGTAGGTGCTCGATGAGGTTTCGAGCGACGATATCGGGAGGCAGGGCAATCGATGCTCCGCCCATTTCGAACTGAATGGCGTCCATAGGGTTCCTTGTCGGGAGAGTGAAGAGGAGGGATTACTGCTTTTCGCCGCCCAGGGCGTAAACCAGGTCTTCGATGAGGCGGGACAGCTCGCCGCTCA
This sequence comes from Alcaligenaceae bacterium, assembly GCA_013416455.1. Taxonomy (GTDB): domain Bacteria; phylum Pseudomonadota; class Gammaproteobacteria; order Burkholderiales; family Burkholderiaceae_B; genus Yanghanlia. Next base: position 63,604 of record JACCES010000021.1, read on the forward strand.
TCAGGGCGAAATCGGAATCGAACTGTTCGGACTCATCGGCTGCCGGCGTGCGGCCTTCCTGCAGCACGTCCAGTGGCGTGACGCGCTTGACCTCCAAGCCGTCGGCCAGCACGAACGAGATCCGGTCCGCCCATGTCAGGGCCAGCCGCGTGCATTGCTTGCCCGCTTCGACGTGCTTGCGTGCCTCTTCGTTCTCGACATATTGGCGCACGTACCGGATGGCGGCGCGGCTTTCATTGGTGGACCGCAGTTCGGTGTCCTGATCGATGCTGAAGTTGGCGGGCGGTTCGTCGCTGATCAGCCAATTCGTCATGGCGGAGGCCGGCGACAGTTCGGTATAGAGCGGCACCACGGGGAAGGGGTCCAGCACCTTGGCC
>JACCES010000022.1 GCA_013416455.1 Alcaligenaceae bacterium
CCGGGGGCGCGTCGCCGCCCCCCGGGCGGCGGGCCGGCGCTGCGCGGCGCCCGCGCGGGGATTTGTGTGGGTTTTCTGACAATGGAACAGTCTTTTGCATGAAACCGGGTGGGTCGTAAGAACCCATCATTATAATTTTCCTCTTTACCTTCCTGCTTCACCGGATGCAACACGTATGAGCACTGCCGAAAACGAAACCTATTCCGCACACGATGCCGCCGAATTCGCGCCAGCCCAGTTCGTGAGGTGGTTTCGTGAAGTCGCGCCCTATGTGCACGACTTCCGCGGCAAGACTTTCGTGATCGCTTTCGGGGGCGAGCTGGTGCTCGATGGCGCCCTGAACGCGCTCATCCAGGATCTCTCGCTGCTGTCCGCCCTGGGCGTGAAGCTGATCCTGGTGCACGGCTCGCGGCCGCAGGTGAACGAACAGCTGCGCCTCAAGGGCTACGATACCCAGTTCGGGCGGGGCACCGAACCCACCAGCCCCGCCGCGCTGGAATGCGCCAAGGAAGCCGCCGGGGAAATCCGCCTGGACATCGAAGCCGCCTTCAGCCAGGGCCTGCCCAACACGCCCATGTCGCATGCCAAGATACGCGTCATTTCCGGGAATTTCGTCACGGCGCGCCCGATAGGCATCATCGACGGGGTGGACCACCAGCATACCGGCGCCGTGCGCAAGATCGACGTCGACGCCATCAAGGCCGTCATCAATCAGGGCGCCATCGTCCTGCTCTCGCCGCTGGGCTTCTCGCCCACCGGCGATGCCTTCAATCTGGCCATGGAAGACCTCGCCACCAGCGCCGCCGTGGCGCTGCGGGCGGAAAAGCTTATCTTTCTCACCCAGGACCGTTTCATCAAGGACGGGCAAGGCGACACGATGACCGAGCTCGCCCGCGAAGAAGCCGACCGCCTGCTTGCCGGCAGCGTACTCGATGAAGACACGTCGGCCTTCCTGGCCCATGCCTCGCGGGCCGTCAAGCGCGGCGTGGCCCGCGCCCATCTGCTGCCCTACACCCTGGATGGCGCCGTACTGCTGGAAATCTTCACTCACGACGGCGTCGGGACCATGGTGGTCGAAGACACGCTGGACGATCTGCGCCCCGCCGTGGTCGATGACATCGGCGCCATCGTGCAGCTCATCGAGCCGCTGGAAGCCGACGGCACGCTGGTGCCGCGCGGCCGCTCCACCATCGAACGCGACGTCGAAAAGTTCACCGTGCTGGAACACGACGGGGTGATCTATGGCTGTGTGGCGGTCATTCCCTATCTCGCGGACGGCATGGCGGAAATGGCCTGCCTGATCGTGCATCCGGAATGGCAGGGCGAGGGCGAAGGCGAAATGCTGCTGCGCCACGCCGAAATGCGCGCCCGCGCCATGGGCGCCCGGCGCCTGTTCGTCCTGACCACCCGCACGTCGCATTGGTTCATCAAGCGCGGTTTCGTGCAGGGCGGCATTACCGATCTGCCCAAGGAACGCCAGCTCAACTACAACCGCTCGCGCAACAGCCTGATCTTCATCAAACGCCTCTGAGATCCGGAAGCCCGATGCCGCCGCCCGCTACAATGGCGCATCCGTATTCAATTTCCAAAGGTGAACCGCATGACACGCATGGTCCAATGCGCCAAGCTCAAACGTGAGGCCGAAGGGCTGGAATACCCCCCCTACCCCGGCGATCTGGGCGTCCGCATATGGCGTGAAATCTCGAAAGAGGCCTGGGCCGACTGGATGGACATCCAGACCCGGCTGGTCAATGAAAACCATCTGAACCTGGCCGATGCGCGGGCGCGCAAATACCTGGCCCAGCAGATGGAAAGCTATCTGTTCGAAGACCGCGACATCGAGGCGCAGGGCTACGTCCCGCCCCCGGCCTGATGTATTCCGGAAGGGCCGGGGCCGCCGGCCCCGTTCACCCCACACGTCGGCGGCCGCGGCGCCCCCTTGCGGGGCGCGAAGCTCAGTTCTCGGGCGCCGCGTCGGGCGCGGCGGTAGCCGCGGGTACGCCCAGGCCACCGCCCAGCGGCTCTTCGGCCAGTTCGCCGCGGGCGGCGCGCTCGGTGTACTTCAGCCCGGTATGTCGCACGTCGTCGCCGCGCACCAGGTAGATCACGCGTTCGGCCATGTTCTTGGCGTGGTCGCCGATGCGCTCGAGCGCGCGGGCGATGAAGACCAGTTCGATCGATTTGGAAATGCCGCGCGGATCCTCGATCATGTAGGTCACCATGTGGCGCAGGGCGGCCTTCCATTCCTTGTCGACTTCCCTGTCGCTGCGGACCACGGCCGCGGCCTGCATCGGGTCGTGGCGCGCGAAGCTGTCGAGCATGTCGCGGATCATGAGCGACACGCCCTTGCCCATATGCCGCAATTCGACCACGGGCTCGTAGAGCGAATTGGCTTCATGCAGGCGGCGCGCCACCTTGGCGATCTTTTCGGCTTCGTCGCCGCAGCGTTCCATGTCGGTCAGCATCTTGGACACCGACAGCAGGGTGCGCAGATCCACGGCCGTGGGCTGGTGGCGGGCGATCAGCAGCCCGATGCGCTCGTCGATCTCGACCTCATGCCGGTTGACTTCGCGCTCGTGATCGCGGACACGCTCGACCAGGGCGAGATCGCCGGTCTGCAGCGCCTCGACGGCGTCCTGAATCATGGTTTCTACGATGCCGCCCATTTCCAGGAATTGGGAACGGACAGCTTCGAGGTCGGCGGAAAACTGCCTGTTGGTATGCTCGGTCATGGTGCTCTTCGATCGCGAATGAGGATGGAATCCAGGCGGGTTTTGCCTGGAAGGGTATCGAACCTGAAGGGTATCAGCCGATTATGACGGTTATATGTCGCCGGCGGCGCCTTCGGGCCGTTCCAGGTGACGCACGCCTTTCTGCGATGATACCAGCGCGAGGTCGGCGCCGGAAATGGCGAACAACCCGCAACTGACGACGCCCGGAATATCGTTGATGCGCGCTTCGAGCCCGGCGGGCTCGGCGATCTCAAGGCCCGAAACGTCGAGGATCTCGCAACCGTTGTCCGTGACGAAGCCCTGACGCAGCGCCGGCCGGCCGCCCAGGCTCCGCAGCTTGCGGGCCACGGCCTCGCGCGCCATGGGGATCACTTCCACCGGCAGCGGGAAGGCGCCCAGGCGTTCCACGACCTTGGATTCGTCCACGATGCAGATGAAACGCCGGGCCACCGAAGCCACGATTTTTTCGCGGGTGAGCGCGCCGCCGCCGCCCTTGATCATGCAAAGGCCCAGGTCGATTTCATCCGCGCCGTCGACATAGATGGGCATGTCCGCGACTTCGTTGAGGTCCAGCACCGCAATGCCGTGGTCCGCCAGGCGCCGCGTGCTGCGCTCGGAACTCGAAACCGCCGCGCGAAAGCGCTGGCGATGCGCGGCGATGGCGTCGATGAAGCAGTCCACGGTCGAGCCGGTTCCCACGCCCAGCACGGAATCGGCCTTCAGGCGGGTGAGTGCGTATTCGGCCGCGGCGGCGGCGACATTGCGCTTGAGTTCGTCTTGGGTCAGCATGGCGGGATTCCCTTGCGGAAGTGAAGTTCAGACGCCCAGGTGTTCACGGTATTTCTTTTCGGTGAAGCCGACGGTCACGGCGCCGTCGGGCCAGATCGCCAGGGGCCGGCGCACCAATGCCGGAAACTCGGCGATCAACGCCAGCCACTCCTCATCCGAGGCGGGCAACTTGCGTTCCGCCGGCAGATTGCGCCAGGTCATGGAGGCCCGATTGACGAGCTTTTCCCAGCCGCCGAGCTCGCGGCTCCATTGCGCCAGCCCGTCGGGAGGCAGCGGATGTTCACGGTAGTCGGTGAAGGCGGCGTCGGCGCCCTGCTCCGCCAGCCACTGCCTTGCCTTGACGCAGGTGCTGCATTTGGCGAGTCCATAGAGAGCGATCGGGGAATTCATGGCTGTCCTTTACGGTTCTGTACATGGTTGGCGATCACCACGAACACGGCGACCAACAACATGAAGATGGTGGCGAGCGCATTGATTTCGGGCTTCAGGCCCAGGCGCACGCGGGAAAAGACTTCGAGCGGCAGCGTGGTGTAGCCCGGCCCTGTCAGGAAGGACGCGATCACCACATCATCGAGCGACAAAGTGAAGGCCAGCAGCCAGGCGGCGACCAGGGCCGGCGCGATCAGGGGCAGGACGATCAGGAAGAACACCTTGACCGGCGAGGCCCCGAGGTCGAGGGCGGCTTCTTCGAGCGAACGATCCAGATCGCGCACCCGCGACTGGATGATGACCGACACATAGGCCATGCTCAGGATCACATGGCCCACCCAGATGGTGAAGGCGCCGTTGCTGCCTTCCCAGCCCAGCAGGTCGCTCAGTTCGACGAACATCAGCAGCAGGGAAATGCCCAGCACCACTTCAGGGATGACCAGCGGCGCGCTGGCCAGCCCCACGAACAGGGCGAAGCCGCGGAATCGCCCCATGCGCGCCAGCACATAGCCCGCCCAGGTACCGACCACCACCGCCGCCGTGGCCGTGAAGGCGGCGATCAGCAGCGACAGCCGGGCGGCCTCCAGCAGGGCGCGGTCGTTGAAGAGTTCGTGATACCAGCGCAGGGAAAAGCCGGTCCAGGTCGTCATCATGGCCGAATCGTTGAACGACAGCACCATGAGCACGAAGATGGGGATGTACAGGAAGGCGTATCCCAGCCCCAGGATCAGGGCGCGCAGGCGGGGACTCGGTTTAGCCATTGCGCCGCCCCCCGCGCATGCCCAGCTGGCGGACCTGCCCATACTGGAACAGCACCAGCGGCACCAGCAGCAGCAGGACCATGACGCACGTCACCGCGGCGGCCATCGGCCAGTCGCTGTTGTTGAAGAATTCAGTCCACATGACGCGGCCTATCATCAAGGTGTCGGCGCCGCCGAGCATCTCGGGAATGACGAACTCCCCCACCGAGGGGATGAACACCAGCATCGCCCCGGCGATCACGCCCGGCATCGACAGCGGCAGCACCACGGAAACGAAGGCCCGCCACGGCCTCGCCCCCAGGTCGTAGGCGGCTTCCAGCAGCCGGACATCGAGCTTCACCAGATTGGCGTAAAGCGGCAGGATGAAGAACGGCAGATAGGCGTACACCAGACCGATGTACACGGCCAGGTCGGTGCGATAGATTTCCAGCGGCTGATCGATCATGCCCGCCCACATCAGCAGATTGTTCAGCAGCCCGTCGTTGCGCAGGATGCCGATCCAGGCATAGACGCGCAGCAGCAACGAAGTCCAGAACGGCAGGATCACCCCGATCAGCAGCAGATTGCGCACGGCGGGCTCGGAGCGCGCAATGTAATAGGCCATGGGATAGCCGATCAGCATGCAGCACAAGGTGGTGATGGCCGCCATCTTGACGCTGTGCAGGTAGGTGGCCACGTACAGGCTGTCGCTGAACAGCAGCGCGTAGCCGCGCAGGTTCAGCACCAAGCTGAGGGTGTAATCCTTGAACTCCGCCAGCGCCGTGTAGGGCGGTATGCCGAACCGCAGATCGGCAAAACTGATCTTCAGCACCAGCAGGAAGGGCACCAGCAGGAACAGCACCAGCCAGATGAAGGGTGGCGCTATGGTCAGAATACGCCGCCAGGCGATGGGGGCGCGCGCGAGGCTCGGCTTCATGATGGCAGCACGGTGGCGCTGTCGCCGGACCAGTCGATATAGACTTCCTCATCCACCGCCGGCGCATCGCTCTGCAGCATGGCCCGGCTGGGCACGGAAGCTTCTACCAGCATGCCGGAATCCAGGCGTATCTGGTAGCGGGCATAACTGCCCATCCACGCCATGTGGCTGACCACGCCATGGCTCCAGTTCGCCTCGCCCGCGGGCTGCTCGCGATGCACGCGTATGCGTTCCGGCCGTATCGAAACATGGACTTCCATGCCCAGCGGTTCGCTGACGCCATGATCGACGCGCAACGGCCGGCCGAGCTGCTCGCTCTCGATCTGCACGTGGTCGGCCTCGTCGACCGTGATGGTGCCGCTGAACAGATTGGTGGAGCCGATGAAGCCCGCGACGAAGCGGGAATTCGGGAAGTCGTAGACTTCCTGAGGCATGCCGCACTGCACGATCTGCCCTTCCGACATGACGGCCAGGCGATGCGCCATGGTCATGGCCTCTTCCTGGTCATGCGTCACCATGATGCAGGTGACCCCCACCTTGTCGAGGATCTTCACCAGTTCGATCTGGGTCTTCTGCCGGATCTGTTTGTCCAGAGCCGACATCGGTTCATCGAGCAGCAGCAGCTTGGGCCGCTTCACCAGGCTGCGGGCCAGGGCCACGCGCTGCTGCTGCCCGCCGGAGAGCTGGGACGGCTTGCGGCGCGCATAAGCGCCCATCTGCACCAGATCGAGCGCCTCGTAGACGCGCCCATGGATCTCGTTGCGGGGCACACCTTCCTGCTTGAGGCCGAAGGCTACGTTGGCTTCCACGGTCATGTGCGGAAACAGCGCATAGGACTGGAACATCATGTTGACGGGCCGTTTGTAGGGCGGCAAGGCGGTGATGTCCTCGTTGTCGAGGAAGATGCGCCCCGAGGTTGCCTCCTCGAAGCCGGCCAGCATGCGCAGCAGCGTCGATTTCCCGCAGCCCGAACTGCCCAGCAGGGCGAAGATCTCGTGCCGCCCCACCGACAGACTGAGCGACTGCACGGCAACCACATCGCCGTAGATCTTCACGATGTCTTCGATACGGACGAATTCGTCTGCGGCTCCCGACCAGGAAGCCCCCGGGCGAATCTCGATCATGGTTGTCAGCGCCCCGTCTTGAGTTCGTTCCACATGCGGCTCAGTTCGCGCTGCAGCCGCAGCGGCAGCGGCTTGATCACGAACAGGCTGCGGGTGACTTCTTCGTCGGGGTAGATCATGGGGTTGTCGGCCACTTCCTTCACCACGTGCTTGCGCGCTTCCTTGTTGGCGTTCGGATAGAACATGGTGTTGGTGATGGCGGCGTGCACCTCGGGCGTCTCGATGTAGTTGATGAAAGCGTGCGCCGCCTCGACGTTGCGGGCGTCCTTGGGGATCGCCATGGTGTCGAACCATACCGGGGCGCCGCCATGGGGAATGTAATAGTCGATCTCGTAGTTGCGCCCCGCTTCGCGCGCACGCGCGCCGGAAATCATGACGTCGCCCGAAAAGCCATAGACCATGCACAGATCGCCCGCGGCCAGCTCATCGATGTAGCCGGAGGAGCTGAACTGGCGGATATGGGGACGAATGCCCTTGAGCACTTCCAGCGCCTGCCGGTAGTCGTCGAGGTTTTCGCTGTTGGGATCCTTGCCCAGGTAATGCAGCACCGCCGGGAATACCTGGGTCGCTTCATCGAGCATCGAGATCCCGCAGCTCCTCAGTTTCCCGGTGTTCTCGGGCTTGAACAGCATGTCCCAGCTTCCCAGGTCGACATCCGCGCCCATGATCTCGCGCACCCGGGTCACGTTGTAGCCCAGGCCGTTGGTGCCATAGCCCCACGGAACAAGATATTCGTTGCCCGGATCGACGGCCGCGACGACTTCCATGATGGCCGGGTCGAGATATTTCCAGTTCGGAATTCTGGACTTGTCCAGTTTCTGGAACAGGCCGCCCTCGATCTGCCGGGCGGCGTAATGGGTGGACGGCACCACGACATCGAAACCCGACTTGCCGGTCAGCAGCCTGGCCTGCAGGGCATCATTGCTGTCGTACACACTGTAGTTGACCTTGATGCCGCTGGCCTCCTCGAAACCCGACAAGGTATCGGGCGCCGTATATTCGGCCCAGTTGTAGACATTGACTTCCTTGTTCTGGGCCGCGGCGGACACCGCCGCCGACGCCAGCGCGAGGCCAAGCACGGATCGCACAACCATGCTGAATTTCATTTGCCAGTCTCCCGGACAATAATGAAGGACTCCGGTCCGAAGGGCCGGGGCGTCTTCGCCGGCCTTCGGTGAGCCTTCGGCTCCAAAAAAATGCCCCCACGCCGCGCAGGCTACGCCTGCTTGCTGCCCCCCAAGGGGGCGCTTTTTGTCTTGGGAGCGGCCCTGCGACAAAAAACACCCCCACGCCGCGCAGGCTACGCCTGCTTGCTGCCCGTGACGCTTCTCGCCCCGGGGGTGGCCTTGCGGCAAAAAAGCTTCGTCGAGGCGGGTCTGCGTGGAAGCTCGTGGTGGAAAGTCGTGAATGTTAAACGAAGCCAGGCCTACATGCCGATCGCGCGCGTCAGCACCGCATAGCTGCGGCTGAGTTCGTCCCACCATGTGATGCCCTGCGCGCCGGCCACTTTTGCCAGCGAGCGGCGCAGCCGCAGCAGATTGGCGCTGCGCCGTTCCAGGGACAGCACCACACGGCGGGCCTTGTCGAAATCGATCAGCCAGGCGCGGCCCTCTTCATCAAGCAAAATATTGTACGCATTCAAGTCGGCATGCCACACACCTTGCTCGTGCATTGCATAGATGGAACGCGCAACCTGTTCACAATCAGCAACATCGAGGGCGGATGCCAGCGGCCGCACATCGGGGATCCGCTCGACGATGATGGCGGCGCGATAGGTGAGCCCGCGCTTCCAGTAGGCCGCGGCAAACGGCCGCGGCACCGGCAGGCCGGCTTCATACAGCGAGCGCAGAATATCGAATTCATTCAGGCTGCGCACGGATTGCGCGCCCGCCCACAGATACCGGTCGTCCGACACGCGCGCCGCCCATCCGCCGCGACGATACCGGCGCAATACGCCATCCCATGTCCCGCATTGCACATACCAGGCCGCCTGGCGCCCGCCTTCGCTCACCGGCTCGGCCCGCAGCGAGGGGAAAGCCGGATCGAACAGATGCAGAGCGGGATCTGCCACCACCTTGGCGTCATAGCGCATGGCGGCGGTCCCGAAATCACATTCCTTGACTGCTAAGAGTTCCCTCATGACACCTCTCTGAGCGTGGACAGCGGCGAGGCCCGCAACACGCCGGACAGTGCAAAGCGCCCGGCCAGCAGCGCCGCCAACACGCCCGCCAGAATTCCGGCGGGCCAGGGCCACCATACCGACACCAGTTCCACCTGCAGGACACGATCGGCCAGCACCCAGGCCAGGCTCACCGACGCGGCCGCCGCCAGAACACCGGCAATCGACCCGCACAGCAGCAGTTCCCTGAACAGGGCGTCGCGCAGCAGATCGGCGCGCGCGCCCAGGGCGCGCATCACGGCCACTTCATGCATGCGTTCGTCCCGGGTCGCATGCAGCGCCGCCCCAAGCACCAGAACGCCGGCAAGCAGCGTGAAGGCGAACAGCAACTGCACGGCGACGGCCGTGCGTTCCAGCATCTGCCTCACTTGCGCCACGATGACCCCGACATCGAACACGGTGATGTTGGGATAGGCCTGGACCAGTTCACGCTTGAGCGCATCGTGGACGGGCGGCACATGCAGCGACGTGATGTAGGTGGCGGGTGCGTCGGCCAGGGCGGCGGGGCTCAGGAGAGCGAAGAAATTCACCTCGAAGGAATCCCAGCGGACCGTGCGCAGGCCGCTCACCTCGACGTCGACCTGGCGGCCCGCCACATCGAAACGCAGGGTGTCGCCCACCGCCACCCCCAGCGACGTCGCCATGCCCTCTTCGAGCGTCAGTTCGCTGGCATGCGGATCGAGCCATCGCCCCGCCACCATGGCATTACTGTCCGGCAGGTGTTCGGCCACGCTCAGGTTGAATTCGCGGTCGACCATCCGCTGAGCGTTCTCGTCGGTGTAGTCGTCGGGATGCACGGCGCGCCCGTTGATGGACACCAGGCGCGCGCGCATCATGGGATAGAGCCGCGGCTGGGGCAGGCCGGTTTCAAGTATCATGCCGGCCACCTTGGCGGCCTGATCGGACTGCACATTGATGAGAAAGGTATTGGGCGCATCGGGCGGCAGGCTCTGCTGCCAGCTGCGCAGCAGATCGCCGCGCAGGATGCCCAGCAGCAACAGCAGCGTCAGCCCCAGGGCCAGCGAACACAGCTGCGCCAGCGTCAGGCCACGCCGCCGGGCAACCCCCGCAAGGGCAAAACGCCAGGCCAGGCTGCCGCCTTCCTGACCGCGCAGGCGGTTCAGCGCCCACACCAGCAGCAGGCCCGCCAGGGCAAACACGAGAAAGGCCGCCGCGAAGCCCAGTACGACGATCATGCTGGTGGGCAGATCGCCGGTGGTCCAGGTGATCAGGATCAGGAAGGCCGCGAATGCCATCGCATAGGCCGGCCAGCGCCGGGCCCGGCCCGCCGCCGCGTCGCGGCGCAGGACCCGCGCGGGGGGAACGTGGCGCAGGGCCGCCAGCGGCGGCAGCGCAAAACCCAGCAACAGCAGGCAGCCGCTCGCCCAGCCCTGCAGTACGGGCATCCATGTGGGCGGCGGCAATTGCGTATCGAGCCAGCCGGCCAGCATGCCCACCAGCCCGTGATGCGCAAGATAGCCCAGCACGATGCCGGCCGTGGCTCCCGCGAGGGCCACCAGCGCGAACTCCACCCACAGCATGCCCAGCAAGAGGCGCCGGCCCGCGCCCAGGCAGCGCAGTACGGCGATGCCCTCGGTATGGCGCCGGGTATATTGACGGGCCGCCAGCCCGATGGCGATGGCGGCCACCAGCACCGACAGCAGCGCCACCAGAACCAGGAAGCTTTCAGCGCGCTCGATCACGCGCGTGACCTCCGGCCGGCTGTCTTCCAGGGTGCTCAGCCGCTGGCCGCGTTCCAAGCGCGGTTCCAGCCACTGCCGGTAGGCGCGGACGTCGGCCGCTTCGCCCGCCATGAGCAGATAATGGCGGACCCGGCTGCCGGGGCCCAGCAGCCCCGCCGCCGGGATGTCGGATAGATGCATCATGAGCCGGGGCGCGAGATTCACGAACTGTGTGCCGCGGTCGGGCTCATGGCGGATGATGCCGGCCACTTCGAGCCGCAGGTCGCCGACTTCAAGAGCGTCGCCCGGGCCGGCCGCCAGCGCGCCCAGCAGCTGGGCGTCGACCCAGACCGTGCCCGGCGCCGGGCCGCCTTCGACCGCCCGGCCGGGATCGTCCATCGCGTATGAAACCCGCATCGCGCCGCGCAAGGGGTAGGCATCGTCCACCGCCTTCAGTGAAACCAGCGTGCTGGCATCGCCATGCATGGCCATCGAAGGGAACTGCAGGATATGCCCGACCGTCAGGCCGCCGCCCCGCGCCTGGGCCGCGAACGCTTCTGGCAGTGGCTGCCCGGAGCGCAGCACCAGATCGCCGCCCAGCATCTGCGCGGCGTCGCGTTCCAGCACCTGACCTGTTCTGTCGGCAAGAAACCCCACACTGGTGATGGCCGCCACGGCGATCATCAGCGCCAGCAGCAGCAAGCGCAGTTCCCCCGCGCGCCAATCGCGCAGGAATGCCTTGAAACCGAGGCGCAGAAAGGAAGGAGCGGCGGAAGGCGTAGCGAAGGACGTCATCGGGATTCGGAAGCGATAGAACCTTGAGCCCCCACAGCATACAGGCAAATGTGAAGAACTTCGGCCTGCCGGCCCGCGCTTCTTTGACTCAATGCCGGAGCGTCATCAGCGCAGGCGCTCCATGGCGGACTCGATGCGGTCCACCGGCACGATTTCCAGGCCTTCGATGGGCTGGCGCGGCGCATTGGCCTTGGGAATCAGCGCCATGCCGAAACCCAGCTTGGCCGCTTCCTTGAGGCGCTCCTGGCCGCGGACGGCCGGCCGGATCTCGCCGGCGAGCCCGACTTCGCCGAAGGCCACCAGCCCCCGCGGCAGCGGGCGGTCGCGCAGCGAAGACAGGATGGCCAGCAGCACGGGCAGATCGGCTGCGGGTTCCGTGATCTTCACGCCGCCCACCGCGTTGACGAAGACGTCCTGATCGAAGGTGGCCACACCGGCATGGCGATGCAGAACCGCCAGCAACATCGCCAGACGGGTGCTTTCCAGCCCCACCGTCAAACGCCGCGGATGCGGCACATGGGCCGCATCCACCAATGCCTGGATCTCGACCAGCAGGGGCCGGCTGCCTTCCTGGGTTGCCATGATGCAGGAACCGGCCACGTTCTGATCGTGCTGGGAAAGGAACAGGGCCGACGGGTTGTTCACGCCGCGCAGCCCACGGTCGGTCATGGCGAACACACCCAGTTCATTGACGGCGCCGTAGCGGTTCTTGAACGCCCGGATGAGCCGGTACGATGAGTGCGTATCGCCCTCGAAATACAGCACGGTGTCGACGATGTGTTCGAGCACCCGCGGCCCCGCCAGGGTGCCGTCCTTGGTGACATGGCCGATGAGAACCAGCGTGACGCCGGTCTGCTTGGCCAGCCGGGTGAGCTGGGCCGCGCATTCCCGCACCTGCGATACAGAACCGGGTGCGGCGCTCAGCCCGCTCGAATAAAGCGTCTGGATGGAGTCGATCACGGCGACGGCCGGCTTCTGCGCGGCAATGACGTCCATGATCGCTTCCAGGCGTATTTCCGCCAGCAGCTTGGTGCCCTGGGTGGGAAGATCGAGCCGCCTGGCCCGCAATGCCACCTGTTCCGCCGATTCCTCGCCGGTCACGTAAAGGACAGGCACCACGCGGGCCAGCGACACCAGCGCCTGCAGCAGCAGGGTGGACTTGCCGATGCCGGGATCGCCGCCGATCAGCACCACCGAACCGGGCACCAGGCCGCCACCCAGCACCCGGTCGAATTCGCCGATGCCGGTGGGCTGGCGCGGCAGTTCACGGGCCTCGATATCGGCCAGATCCTGTACGGGCGTGCTGCCCGCCAGCGGCGCGAACCGATGGGCCGGCGCCGCCGCGCTTTCCGTCAAAGCGTTCCAGGCGCCGCAATGCGGGCATTTGCCCAGCCATTTCGCCGACGTCCCGCCACATTCCGAGCAGATATAGGTGCTGCGTGCCTTGGCCATCTATGCCTCAGTGATGCCCGGGCACGCTGTAGCCGCCGTCCACCCCCAGCACCTGGCCGGTGATGAAGCCCGCCTCATTGCCCAGGAGGAAGGTGACGGCCGCCGCGATTTCTTCGGGCTGCGCGAACCGGCGCATGGGAACACCGGCCAGCAACTGCTGCTCTTCCTGGCTGCCGGCGGGATGGGCGGCACGAAAGGCTTCCGTCTCGACGGGACCGGGCGACACGGCATTCACCGTGATGTTGTAGGAAGCCAGTTCCAGCGCCCAAGTGCGGGTACAGGCGATCAGCCCGAGTTTTGCCGCGCCATAGCTGGTGTGGCCCGACGACCCCAGGCCCAGGTGGCCGCACACATTGATCACCCTGCCCTCGCGGCGCGCCTTCATGGCCGCGACAAAAGCCTGTGTCACCTGCACCGCGACCCGCACATTGATGTCGAAGGCGTTGTACAGCTGGGACAGCTCGATTTCCCCGAGCATCGCATGATCGAGCGAGCCGACATTGTTGACGATGCCGTCGACAGGATACTTTTCACGGATGACGCGCAGCATTTCCTCGGTTTCGCCCGCATTGGACAGGTCGCAGGTATACAGATAGCCGGGAAAATCGATGTCGTGCGTCTGGCGCGCCAGCCCCACCACATGGCATCCCATGTCGGCCAGGCGCTGGCTGACGGCCCATCCGATTCCCTTGGTGGCGCCGGTGACCAGCACGCATTTGTCCTTCATCCCGTTTTCTCCTCGAGCATTCGTCATTGCATTTCTTCCGGTTCACACGTTCGGCCCGCGGCCCCGGCGGCGGGAACGACCGTGCGCGGCACACGCGGCGCCAGGGCGCACAGCAGTTCGTAGCCCACCGTGCCTGCGGCCTCGGCGACGGCATCGACCGATGGCCCGCCCTCACCCCACAGGACCACCGGCGCGCCGATGCCGGCGCCTTCCACCTGTGTGAGATCGACAGCCAGCATGTCCATGGAAATCCGCCCCAGCAGTATCGTGGGCCGGCCCGCCACTGTCACGGGCGTGCCGGTGCCGGCGTGCCGGGGGTAGCCATCGGCATAGCCGCAGGCGACGATGCCGACCCGCGTGGGCACGGAGGCGGTGAACCGGTGGCCGTATCCCACGCTGCCCCCGGCGGGACATTCCTGGACGGCGATGATGCGCGACGTCAGCGTCATGGCCGGACGCAGGCCGAGCTGACCGGCACTGCGTTCCTCGAAGGGCGAAGAACCATAGAGGCAGATGCCAGGGCGCACCCATTGCGGCCGGGCGCTGGGCAGCCCCAGCCACAGGCCGGACGTGAGGGTGGCGGCCGAATTGCAGACGCTCGCCGGGCCCGGCATGTCGGCCGTGCAGTCAAGAAAGACGGACAACTGCGCCCGGGTCGCGTCCGCATCGTCGTCGGCGCGCGAAAAATGTGTCATGGTTCCCAGTTCACCCACGACCCCGCCGCGCCGCAGGGCGGCCAGCCGCCGCCATGCCGCAGCGGCGGCGCCGGCGGCGAAGCCCAGCCGGTTCATGCCGGTATTGATCTTGAGCTTCACATCCACCGGCCCGCGGGGCGCCGCCTGTTCCAGCATGCGCAGCTGATCCTCGCAGTGAACGGCGACGGTCAAACCGTAAGTATCTACAATGTCTATATCTGAAGTATCGAAGCAGCCTTCGAGCAGCATGATGGGCCCCGCCCAGCCCGCCTCGCGGCAGGCAACGGCCTCGGACAGGTCCAGCATGGCCAGGCCGTCGGCGGCCGCGAAGCCCCGGAGCCCCTGGTCGATGCCATGGCCGTAGGCCCCCGCCTTGATGACGGCCCACACCCGGGGCGGCTCGCGCCCGCATTCACGGGCCTGCCGGTGCAGGCTTTCGGTGACGTGCCGCAAATTGTGCTGCATGGCCGGTATGGAGATGGTGGCCGTTATGGGACGTGGCATGTGCTTCCTCGTACAGATAGCGCAGTCTAAACCACTTGCGGCACATTCGTTAAGACAGCATGCCCGGACGGCTTATACTCTCACGGCCATGGCCGTCGACCACTACGAAAACTTTCCTGTCGCTTCACTGCTGCTGCCGCGGAAGCTGCGCTCGGCCGTGCGCGATATCTATCGCTATGCGCGCACGGCCGACGATATCGCCGACGAAGGCGATGCGCCCGCTCGCGAGCGTCTGGCCGCCCTGGCGGAATACCGCCGCGCCCTGGATCTCATCGGCGGCAGCGCGGACCCGGCCCTGCTGCCCCACCCGCACATCTTCCTGCCGCTGCGGGCGACGATCGAACGCCATGGCCTGCCGCTGGCGCCGCTGCGCGATCTGCTGTCGGCCTTCGAACAGGATGTCGTCAAGCATAGATACGACGACGATACCGAGCTGCTCGATTACTGCCGCCGGTCCGCCGACCCGGTCGGACGCCTTCTGCTGCATCTCTATGAACGCCGTGATGCAGCCAATCTGGTCTGTGCGGATGCCATCTGCACAGGCCTGCAGCTCACCAATTTCTGGCAGGATGTCGCCCTGGACTGGCACAAGGGCCGCGTCTACCTCCCGCGCGACAAGCGCGAGCGCCACGGTGTCCAGGAAGCCTGGCTGGATCGCTGCGCGCGGGCCGGCCGGCTGCTGGCCGATGGCTCCGATGCGGCCGCCGGCGCGGCCTGGAACGCATTGATGCGCGAACAGGTGGAGCAGGCGCGCCGGCTGCTGCGTTCGGGCCTCCCGCTGACGAGGCGGCTGCCCTGGCGGGCCGGGCTCGAGCTGCGGCTGGTCATCCAGGGCGGCCTGCTGATCCTGGAGCGGCTGGAGCAATTAAACTATGACGTCTTCGAGCGACGTCCCGTCCTGCGGTCCATCGATTGGCCGCGCATGGCGTTGAGAGCCCTTTTCAAATGAACCCCGATCAATATTGTCAAGAAAAGGCCGCCCGCAGCGGCTCCAGCTTCTATTACGCCTTTCTGTTCCTGCCGCCTGAACGGCGGCGGGCGATCACCGCCCTGTACGCCTTCTGTCGCGAAGTGGACGACGTGGTCGACGAATGCAGGGAATCGTCCGTGGCCCGCATGAAGCTGGCCTGGTGGCGCACGCAGGTCGACGCCCTGTTCAGCGGCCAGGCGGAACACCCCGTCATGAAGGCGCTGGCGCCGCACATCGAACCTTTCGGCATCAGCGACCGGCAGCTCTATGCCGTGATCGAAGGCATGGAAAT
Source organism: Alcaligenaceae bacterium (assembly GCA_013416455.1). GTDB lineage: Bacteria > Pseudomonadota > Gammaproteobacteria > Burkholderiales > Burkholderiaceae_B > Yanghanlia. The sequence goes on from JACCES010000022.1 coordinate 16,048, forward strand.
GGACCTCGACCAGCTGCGCTATCCCGACTGGTCCTCGCTGAGCAAGTACTGCTGGCACGCCGCCGGCGTGGTCGGCGAGATGTCGGTGGGCATCTTCGGGGAAACGACGCCCGAAACGCTCGAATATGCGCGCCGGCTGGGCACCGCCTTCCAGCTCACCAACATCATCCGCGACGTGGGCGACGATGCCCGGCGGGGCCGCATCTATCTGCCCGGCGAAGATCTGGACCGCTACGGTGTCACGAGCGCGGAAATAATGGATGGCACGCATTCCGAGCGCTTCGTCGAACTGATGCGCTTCCAGACGGCTCGGGCGCGCGAGCACTACCAGGCCGCCATGCGGGCACTGCCCGATCACGAACGGCGCGCCCAGCGGCCCGGCCTGATGATGGCCGCCATCTACGCGACTTTGCTGGATGAAATCGAACGCGACGGCTGGCATGTGCTGGATCAGCGCATCTCGCTCACTCCCATCCGCAAGCTATGGCTGGCATGGCGCACCTGGGTCGGCGGCGGGACATGGGTGGTGCGCCGTCTGTCACGATGAGGGTCGCGGTCGTGGGCGGCGGCTGGGCGGGCCTGAGCGCCGCCGTGACCGCCGTCGGGCTGGGCCACGATGTACGCCTGTTCGAGTCAGCCGCCGTCCTGGGCGGCCGCGCGCGCAGCGTGCATGCGCCGGCGCTGGAAACAGACATCGACAACGGCCAGCACATCCTGCTCGGCGCCTATACGGCCACACTGGCATTGATGCGCGATCTGGGCCTGGATCCGGCACGGCGGTTCGTCCGCCTGCCGCTCAGTGTCCGTAGTGCCGATGGCACGCTCGACTTGCGGGCTCCGCCCGGGCTGCCCGCGCCTTTGCACGTCGCGGCAGGGCTGCTGGCGGCCAGGGGGCTGAGCTGGAAGGAGAAGCTCTCGGCGCTGCGCGCCATGACTGTGCTGCGGCGCAGTGGCTGGAAAACACCCCGGGGCGCAACAGTACAGGAATGGCTGTCTCTGACCCTGCAACCGCCACGCCTGCGGGCCCTGCTCTGGGCGCCCTTGTGCATTGCCACGCTGAATACGCCGGTGGAACAGGCCTGTGCCCAGCTCTTCGCCCATGTGCTGCGCGACAGCCTGGGCGCTTCCCGGCGCGGCGTGAGCGATATGCTGATCCCGCGCACCACCCTGTCGGAACTGTGGCCGGCCCGGGTGGAAGAACTGGCCCGTTCGGGGGCGTTCGGCCAGGGCCCACACGGCGCATCTTCCGCCGCCGCTGCGCTGGAGATCCATCGCTCCACCACCATACGCCGGCTGCGCTATACGGGCACCGGGCCTTCGATGCGGGAAGAAACCGGCGGCGAAGGCGGCCTTTGCGCCGGCATGCCTGCCGGCGCGCAGCGGCTGGTTCTGGACGACCGGCCGGAAGCCTATGATGCCGTGCTGCTCTGCGGCAACACGCCTTCGACCTCCCGGCTGTTGGCCACCTTGCCTGCGCAGCCAGGCGGCGACGCATTCCTGGACGATCTGCGTGCTTTCGAGCACGCTCCGATCGCGACGCTAACACTGGAGCTGGAACGTTCATTCGTTTTGCCCTCGCCCATGCTGCTGCTTCATGAAGACCGGCATCGCGGGCACTTCGGTCAGTGGCTGTTCCAGGGTCAGGATGCGGGCCGGCGCCTGCTGCATGTGGTGGTGAGCGATGCGGATGCGTTGCTGCAATGGGAGCGATCTTCGGCTGTGGCCGGCATGGTCGAGCAGCTGCGGGAACAATTGCGGGGTCATGCGATGCCTGCCGTTCTGCAGCATGCGCTGATTGTGGAGAAACGCGCGACTTTCCTGGCCGTGCCGGACCTGAGGCGCCCGGGAAACCGTACGCCGTGGCCGGGGGTGTGGGTGGCGGGCGACTGGACGGACACGGGCTACCCGGCGGTGCTGGAAGGCGCGGTGCGCAGCGGCCGGGATGCGGCGCGGGCGATGCATGCGTCTTTTTCAGGGGCTTCTTTGGGTTCTTGAGGGCGCAGTTCGCCGACCATGGATTTTGTCTCGGTTCTTTAGGGCTTGATCTGTTGGCCAAGAATGTCGTCTGAGTTCTTGAGGGCGCGGTCTGTTAGCCGAGGATATTATCTGAGTCCTTGAGGGCACGGGCGAAGCATGGGCGCCACGGCTCCCCTCGCCGGCCCTTCGGGCTGCTCTCGCCTCCGGCACCGGACAGAGCGGCCGCTGAACTCGCCGACTTGCAGTCCCCCGGACTGCAAGCTCGGGCTCAGACAGCAGCGGCCTTGTTCCTCTGTCCGGCACCTGCGGCTCGGCGGCTCAGAAGTCGCTCGTAGCGCCCATGCTCCGCCCGCGCCTGAGGTCGGGGATTGTTCGTAAGGGAGCATGCGAGGGACTGTCGCATTATCGTTGCCGTCGGACCGCCGACAGCCATACAGCCATACAGCCATGCTGTTCAGCAGCCAGATTCAGGCTAAATTCGGCAGACCTACTCAGGTATCAACATAGTTGATACTTTCATGCCTGGAACACCACAGGCCGCCCAGCCGTGAGGCCGCGGCGGGCGTTTGCGATGCCGGGCGGTTCTGGAGGGCCGCGGGCGGCGCGGCGGGCGGGGGAACAAGGGCGCAACTGTCTGAGCATGAGCCCGCAGTCCGGGGGGACTGCGGGTCGTGCGAGTTTTGCGCCCGCCCCGTCCGGGGTGACGACAAGGAAAGTCCGGCGCAAGCCGGACCCCGGAAGCTAGCCCGGGGGCGCAAACGTCTGACGCGGCCGGCTAAAGAACTCAAATCGTCGCATTGGCGTGAAACAGCCGCCCGCTATCCCAACCGCGCCGCCGTATAAAAACCCAGCACCGTCGCCGCCAGACTGCCCAGCAGACTGGCGGCCGCATAGCCGCCCGCCGACAGATAGGCCCCGCGCATCAGCATGGCCACCGTTTCGCCCGAAAACGTCGAAAAAGTCGTCATCCCGCCCAGAAACCCCGTCAGCAGAAACAGGCGCAGCCAGATCGGAACCTCGGGCTGGCCGGCAAGCACACCAAGCAGCAAGCCAATGAGATACCCCCCGCCCAGATTGACCGCCAGCGTCCCCCAGGGCCAGACCGCGCCCGGCCCGTTCAGCCACTGACCCAGCAGCCAACGGCACAGCGCCCCCAACGACGCGCCGACAGCAACCGCCAGCGCATTGGAAAAGGTCAGCATCGCCGCGGCCCCGTCAAAAGCTCAGGGCGCCTCGGAATCCGGCAGCGGCGCATGCTCGCGGATATAGTCGCGCACCTGCCCGGCATCGCAGGCCATGTTCACCACCCGCTGCGGCAAGGACGACAGATCCGCCAGATGCGCCGGTACCGGTGGTTCCGCGCCCGTCGCTTCGAGTATGGTTTCCGCGAACTTGGCCGGCAGCGCGGTTTCCAGGACGAGCATGGGAATGCCGTCTTCGACGAAACCCGCCGCCACCTTCACCCCGTCGGCCGTGTGCGGGTCGATCAGGACCCCGGTTTCATCCTTCACCCGCCTGATGGTGGCGAGCCGGTCGGCGTGCGAGCTGGTGCCCGAGACAAACCCGTAGCGCCCTTCGAACTCCGGCTTCAGCGCGCTGAGATCGAACTGCCCCGTTTGTTCAAGCTCCCGCCAGAGCGCCTTCAGGCGACCCCCATCGCGGCCCAGCAGATCGAACACGAAACGCTCGAAGTTCGACGCCTTGGAAATATCCATGGAAGGGCTGGACGTGGCATGGGTCTGCTCGGAGGACCGCGGACGGTAAATGCCCGTGCGGAAGAATTCTTCGAGGACGTTGTTTTCGTTGGTGGCCAGCACCAGCCGGCGCACGGGCAGGCCCATCTCGCGCGCGATATGGCCCGCCAGGATGTTGCCGAAATTGCCCGACGGCACGCAGAAGGACACCGGCTGGGCGTTCCCGGGGCGGGTGGCCCGCAGCCAGCCCCAGAAATAGTAGACCACCTGGGCCGCGATACGCGCCCAATTGATGGAATTCACGGCGCCCAGGCGATAGGCGCTCTTGAATTCCAGATCCCCCGCCAAAGCCTTGACGATGTCCTGACAGTCATCGAACACGCCATCCACAGCGATGTTATGAATGTTTTCATCCTGCAGGGAATACATCTGGGCGCGCTGGAACGCGCTCATGCGGCCCTGGGGCGACAACATGAACACGGTGATGCCGCGCTTGCCGCGCATGGCGTATTCAGCCGCGGAACCGGTGTCGCCCGACGTGGCCCCCAGAATGTTCAGCGTGGCGCCCCGGTGCTCCAGTACGTATTCGAAGACCTGGCCCAGGAACTGCATGGCCATGTCCTTGAAAGCGAGCGTCGGCCCCTCTGACAGGCCCAGCAGGCTCAGGCCCGCTCCCAGCGGCTTGAGCGGCACCATTTCATCCCCCGGGAAGGCATCGCGGCCGTAGGCCGCCCGCGTCAGCTCCAGCAGGTCCTCGCGGGGGATGTCGTCGATGAACAGGCCGAGGATCTCGGCCGCCAGTTCCGCATAGCCCAGGTGGCGCCACTGTTCGAGCGTCTCCGCCGGGACCCGCGGAATGCTTTCGGGCATCGCCAGGCCGCCGTCGGGGGCCAGGCCTTCCAGCAGGATGTCGCAAAAAGCCTGGGGCGCCATGCCGCCACGGGTGGAGACATACTTCATATCAGTTCCTCGACGCGCAGGCGGGTCACCTCGGAGCGCACGAAAGGCAGCTTGCTCATCTTTTCAATGGCGACGCTGACCGAACCTTCGCGGGCGAGATGCAGCAGGAAGATGATGGAGGCCTCGCCGGGCTCGCCCGGCTCCTGGAACATCGAGCCGATGGAGATCCCGGCTTCGGCGAGGATGCGGGAAATATCCGACAGCACGCCCGGGCGGTCTTCGACACGCAGGCGCAGATAATAGGACGATTCGATGTCGTCGGCCTCCAGGATGGGGATGTCCTTCACGGCGTCCGGCTGGAAGGCCAGATGCGGAACGCGGTGCTCGGGGTCGGCCGAATCGAGCCTGGCCACATCGACCAGGTCGGCCACCACCGCCGAGGCCGTCGGCATCTCGCCCGCGCCCTGCCCGTAGTACAGCGTCGGCCCCACGATGTCGCCATACACCAGCACGGCGTTCATGGCCCCTTCCACGTTGGCCAGCAGGCAGTTCATGGGAATGAGCGTGGGGTGCACCCGCAGCTCGATGCCGTCGTCGCGGCGGCGCGTGATGCCCAGCAGCTTGATGCGGTAGCCCAGACGCGCCGCGTGCTGGATGTCTTCAGCTTCGAGCTTGGCGATGCCTTCGATGCAGGCCTTGTCGAACTGCACGGGAATGCCGAAAGCCAGCGAGGCCAGCAAGGTGAGCTTGTGCGCGGCATCCACGCCCTCGATGTCGAAGGTGGGGTCGGCTTCGGCATAGCCGAGCCGCTGCGCTTCGGCCAGCACCGTATTGAACGGCAGCCCGCGCGAACGCATCTCCGACAGGATGAAGTTGGTCGTGCCGTTGATGATGCCGGCTATCCATTCGATGCGATTGGCGGTCAGGCCCTCGCGTATCGCCTTGATGATGGGGATCCCGCCGGCCACGGCGGCCTCGAAGGCGACCATGACGTCGTTGTCGCTGGCGGCATCGAAAATTTCGTTGCCATGCCTGGCCAGCAATGCCTTGTTGGCGGTGACCACATGCTTGCCCTGGCGGATGGCTTCCATCACCCATTCACGCGCCAGTGTTTCACCGCCGATCAGCTCCACCACGACGTCGATCTGCGGATCGCGCGCGATCTCCAGGCCGTCGGTGGTGACCCGTATGGGGCTGTCGCCCAGCAGCTTGCGGGCTTTCTCGACATCGCGCACGGCGACCGCCGTGATCTCGATGCGCCGCCCGGCGCGGCGCGCGATTTCTTCCGCATTGTTCTGCAATACTTTCCACGTGCCGCCGCCGACGACGCCCAGACCCAGCAAACCCACCTTTATGGAAGCAGTCATTTCCCTACACCGTCCTTACGGAACATATCCTTGATGCCGCGTACCGCCTGCCGGGTGCGCTGTTCGTTCTCAATCATTGCGAAACGCACGTAGTCATCGCCGTACTCGCCAAAGCCCACGCCGGGGGACACCGCCACCTTGGCGTCGGCCAGCAGCCGCTTGGAGAATTCCAGCGAACCGATGGAGCGGTAGGCTTCCGGAATGCGCGCCCAGATGTACATCGATGCCTTGGGAATGTCGACCGGCCAACCCGCTTCATGCAGCCCCTTGGCCAGCACGTCGCGGCGGTTCTGGTACTGGGCCACGACTTCCGCCACGCAGTCCTGCGGGCCTTCCAGCGCGGCGATCGACGCCACCTGGATGGGCGTGAACGTGCCGTAATCGTGATAGCTCTTGATGCGGGCCAGCGCATTGACCAGCTGCTGGTTGCCCACCATGAAGCCCACGCGCCAGCCGGCCATGTTGTAGCTCTTGCTCATGGTGAAGAATTCCACCGCGACGTCGCGCGCGCCTTCGACCTGCATGATGGAGGGCGCCACATAGCCGTCGAAGGTGATGTCGGCGTAGGCCAGGTCATGCACCACCAGAATGTTGTGCTCGCGGGCGAGCGCGATGATGCGCTCGAAAAAGGAGAGGTCGACGCACTGCGCCGTCGGATTGCTGGGGAAGCCCAGGATCATCATCTTGGGCCGGGGAATGGTTTCCCGGACCGCGCGTTCGATTTCCTCGAAGAAATCCAGCCCCGGCACGATGGGCACCGAACGGATGTTGGCGCCGGCGATCACCGCGCCATAGATGTGGATGGGGTAGCTGGGGTTGGGCACCAGCACCGTGTCGCCGCGGTCGAGCGTGGCCAGCATGAGATGGGCCAGGCCTTCCTTGGAGCCGATGGTGACGATGGCCTCGGAATCGGGGTCGATCTGCACGCCGAAGCGGCGCTCGTACCATCCCGAGATCGCCTTGCGCAGGCGCGGGATGCCCTTGGATACCGAATAGCCGTGAGTATCGGGCCGGTTGACCGCTTCTATCAGCTTGTCGACGATATGCCTGGGCGTGGGGCCATCGGGGTTCCCCATCGACATGTCTATGATGTCTTCGCCACGCCGGCGCGCCGCCATCTTCAGCTCGCCCGTGATATTGAAAACATACGGAGGCAGTCGCTCGATGCGTGGAAACGTGCTCATGGTGATCCTTGGCTGAAAGAATGGAAAACGGGAAACAGGCCTGGGTGGGAAAGCGGATTTACGGGCGGTTGCATTGCAACGAACCCATTAATCTAGCGTAAAGACCGGATCGGCGGCAAATGGGGGCTAGTTTAATCGATTCCGCGGCCCCTTCCGGCCCCGCGATCCATCCCGGCATGCGCTATGATGAAACCCACTTCGGGAGCCACTCTTGCTACTACAGAAAGAAACCAGCCCGGGGCTGAATACCGTCACCGCCTACGGCGAGGGATACATCGAAATAAACGGCGAGCGCTACCGCCATCCCGTGCGTTTCAGCCCTGAAGGACCAGTCGAACCCTGGTCCATCGAACATGCCGGACAACTGACGATTGCCGCACTGCGGGAAATCGCCGGAATCGAACAGGCCGAAGCGGATCCGCTGGCCTTCCTGGACGGCGAAACCACCCAGGCGGCCTCCGGCGTCGAAATCGTGCTCATCGGCACCGGTACCCGGCAGCTCATGCTGGAACGTTCGCTTGCCGCCCCCCTGCTGCGCATGGGCATCGGCGTGGAAGCCATGTCCACCCAGGCCGCCGCCCGCACCTACAACATCCTTATGTCGGAAGGCCGGCGCGTGGTCGCCGCCATGATACCCACCCAGGAGAATGAATGACCACGACCCCAAGTGTCGCCATCGGCGAGCCCGTACCGCCCTTCAGCGTTGCGTCCACTCAGGGAAACATCACGCTCGAAGCCCTGAAGGGCCGGCAGGCCGTGCTTTACTTCTATCCCAAGGACAATACGCCGGGCTGCACAACGCAGGCCCAGGGCTTCCGCGATCACCACGACGACTTCCTGGCCGCCGGCGCCCGCATCCTCGGCGTATCGCGCGATTCTCTGAAATCCCACGAGAACTTCATCGCCAGGCATGTGCTGCCCTTCGCACTGATTTCCGACGCCGACGAGCAGCTCTGCCAGCTCTTCGGCGTCATCAAAATGAAGAACATGTACGGAAAACAGGTGCGTGGCATCGAGCGCAGCACCTTCCTCATCGACGCTGGCGGCGTGCTGCGCCGGGAATGGCGCGGTCTGCGCGTGCCCGGCCATGTCGAAGCCGTCCTGCAGGCCGTACGCCAGGGCGGCTGACCCGTCCGCCGACCACACTCTAGGAGCACAAGGCCATGCCGTTACCGAAACTGCCCACCCGCATGGGAGACAGGATCAAAAAGGAAAACGCTGGCGACATCATTGTCGAAACGGCGCCGCCCGCCGCTGCGCAGCCCGAACCGGCCACCGCCGGGAAGGCCGTTAAAGCCGCCATGAAAAGCGCCGCCCAGGCCGCCGCGAAAAAGCCGGCCGCCACCAAGGCGTCGCATCGCAAGACAGCGCCGCCGCAGGAAAGCCCCGCCCGCCACGCCCCCACGGCCATTTCCGATACGGTGTCGGTGGCCGCACCCACCGAAACGCTGGTGGAAGAAGCACCGCACGCCATCTTCTCCCCCCCTCCGGCGCAAGCCCCGCATGCCGGCGACTCGCGGGCCGAAGCACCGCCGCCGCGCGCGGGCCAGGCCCGCAAGCGCGTGCGGCTTCCCGCCGCGCGCCGCAAGCTGTTCGTACTCGACACCAACGTCCTGCTGCACGACTCGAACTCTCTCTTCAAGTTCGAAGAACACGATATCTATCTGCCCATGATCGTGCTCGAAGAGCTCGATCACAACAAGAAAGGCATGTCGGAAGTCGCGCGCAATGCCCGTCAGGTCAGCCGCTTTCTCGATTCGCTGGTGAACGGCGCCGACGATCTGGAAAAAGGCGTGAACCTCGATGCGCTGGGCAACCAGGAAGCCCTGGGCCAGCTCGTATTGCAGACCTCCGCCCTCGATACCTCCCTGCCCATCGAACTGCCACTGGGCAAGGCGGACCACATGATCCTGGGCGTGGTGCACGCGCTCAAGGGCATGCATCCCGGCCGCAGCGTGGTGCTGGTCTCCAAGGACATCAACATCCGTCTCAAGGCGCGCGCCCTGGGCATGGATGCCGAAGACTACCTGAACGACCGGGTGCTGGACGATTCCGACCTGCTCTACGACGGCGTCCTGCCCCTGCCCGAGAATTTCTGGCTCAAGCACGGCAAGGATGTCGAATCCTGGCAGCAGGGCGGCACGACCTTCTACCGCATCAAGGGGCCGCTGTGCGGCGAATTCATCGTCAACCAGTTCGTCTACCTGGACGGCGAAATGCCCCTGCAGGCCCAGGTGCGCGAAGTCAGCGGCAGGTCGGCGGTGCTAGCCACCCTGCGCGACTACAGTCACGGCCGCAACAGCGTCTGGGGCGTCACGGCCCGCAACCGCGAACAGAACTTCGCCCTCAATCTGCTCATGAATCCGGACCGCGACTTCGTGTCGCTGCTGGGCCAGGCGGGCACCGGCAAAACCCTGCTGGCGCTGGCCGCGGGCCTGGCGCAAACGCTGGAAACCAACCGCTACAACGAGATCATCATCACCCGGGCGACCGTTCCCGTCGGCGACGACATCGGCTTTCTGCCGGGCACGGAAGAAGAAAAGATGCTGCCCTGGATGGGCGCGCTCGAAGACAACCTGGAAGTCCTCCATCTCGGCGCCGGCAACCGCGACGTGGGAAGCGGTTCGGGGCCGGGCGACTGGGGCAAGCAGTCCACCATGGAACTGATCCGTTCGCGCATCAAGGTGAAGTCCCTCAACTTCATGCGCGGGCGCACTTTCCTCAACAAGTACCTGATCATCGATGAAGCGCAGAATCTGACGCCCAAGCAGATGAAGACGCTGGTCACGCGGGCGGGGCCGGGCACCAAGATCGTCTGCCTGGGCAATATCGCCCAGATCGACACGCCCTACCTCACCGAGGGCAGCTCGGGCCTGACCTATGTGGTCGACCGTTTCAAGGGCTGGCCGCACGCGGGCCACATCACGCTGCAGCGCGGCGAACGCTCCCGGCTGGCCGACTACGCCAGCGAAGCGCTGTGAACGGGGGTATCGACATGAGCGCGACTCCGGCTGCCGGCCCGCCCTCCCTGCCCATGGGCTTCACCATGGGCGACGCCGCCGGCATCGGGCCGGAAATCATCGTCAAGGTATTCGCCGCCGGCCTGCCCGGGCCGGCGCTCGTCTATGGCGACGCCGGCATCCTCCAGGCCACGATTTCGCGGCTGGAACTCGATACGCATCTGCGCGTCGAGATCATCAGCGAGCCCGAGGCCTGTTCCGGCGACCCGGCCGTCATTCCCGTGCTGAACCGCTGGCTTGCGCTGCCGGAAGGGCTGGCCCTGGGCCAGGTCCATGCGGAAGCCGGCCGCGGTGCCTATGAATACCTGTGCCATGCCATCGACGACGCCATGGCGCAGCGCATCCGCGCCATCGTCACCGCCCCGCTGAACAAGAAGGCCATGATGCTGGGCGGCGTGGACTACCCCGGCCACACCGAAATCCTGGCCGAGCGCAGCGGCACGCAGCGTTATGCCATGATGCTGGCCAACCCCGAGCTGCGGGTACTGCTGGTCACTATCCACATACCGCTGGCGGCCGTCAGCGGTATGCTCACCATCGAGTCCGAGCTCGACGCCATACGGCTGGCCGACCTCGCCTGCCGCCAGGCGGGCCTGCGGCGCCCGCGCATCGCCGTCGCCGGCCTGAATCCCCATGCGGGGGAAAACGGCCGCTTCGGCAGGGAAGAAATCGACATCATCGCCCCCGCCATCGAAACCGCCCGTGCCGAAGGGCTGGACGTCAGCGGCCCTTGGCCCGGCGATACCGTCTTCATGCGGGCGCGCATGGGCGAATTCGACATCGTGGTGGCGCAATACCACGACCAGGGGCTGATCCCGGTCAAGTACCTGGGCGTGGAACAAGGCGTGAACATCACCGTGGGCCTGCCCTTCGTACGCACCAGCGTGGATCACGGCACCGCCTATCCGATTGCCGGCCAGGGCATCGCCGACCCCGCGTCGCTGCGGGCCGCCTACGACACCGCGCTGGCGATGACGCCCCACGCGGGCGGCGGCGAACCGCCCCTCGAATGAGCCCTGCGCCCGGCGATGGCCAGACGGGCGCGGCCTGCCGCTCGGAAGCCGACGAATCGAGCCGTTCGCGCGTCAGGCCCGCCACGTTCTTCAACCACGGATACCGCTGCCAATGCGTGGCGGCGAACGCTTCTATCGCCTCGCGATGCGCCAGCGAGGCGCCGATCAGGTCCTGTCCCTGGATGAACATGTCGTGGTGGCGCCGCGACAGCGTGAAGGGGATTTCCCGGCCGGCGCTGCGCACGCGCATCGTCCCGAGGTCTATCGCGATGCGGCCTTGCCCGGGGTCCGCCACGTCGTCCATCAAGGCCTGGACGTCGGCTTCGGAGACCATCACCAGCAGCAGCCGGTTGTTCATGGCGTTGGAATAGAAGATTTCGCCGAAGCTCGGGGCGATGACGGCCCGGATGCCGGACTGCTGCAGGCCCCACACGGCATGTTCCCGGCTGGAACCGCAGCCGAAGTTCGGCCCCGCCAGCAGAATGCGCGTCTGCGCATATTCCGGCCGGTTCAGGATAAAGTCGCCGGCGAGCCGGCCTCGCCCGGCGCCGCTTTGGCGCCCTCGGTTTCTCCGCATGGCGCGTCGACGCGAGGAACGGCATCATGGACACCCCCTTCGACATTGAAATGGTGCAACCATTGCACTACACTTTGCGAAATGCCGACGCTGCAGCGCTTCCACGATGCACGGGTGTTGATGTACATAGGCGACCACCCGCCGCCTCACGTTCACGTCAGGCTACGAGACGGGCGCGAATGCACGGTCGACCTCGACAGCCTCCAGGTCACCGGCCGGGTCGCCAAGTACGAAATCCGCGAAGTGCTGGTCTGGATAAGTGTCCAGCGGCGCCACCTGTTCGCCGAATGGCAAAAGAACAATCCATGAGCGAGTATTTCTTTCCCAGACTGACCGCCGTCGAAGCCCTGGCCCCGCATCGGGTGCGCACTCGCTGGAGCACGGGCGAAGTCCTCGAAGTCGACATCGGCCCGATACTGCGCCGCAATCCGGCGCTGGCCCCCATTCTCGACCACGACGTCTTTGCGCATGCCCACCTCGCCGAATGGGGCGGCGCCATCGAATGGTTCGATGCCGAACTCGGCGAAGACAACGTCTACGCGTGGGCCAAGGAACAGGCCGGCGAAGTCAGCCATGCAATGTTCGACGAGTGGATGCGAAGAAACGCGCTGTCGCTCACGACCGCCGCCGAGGCACTGGGCATCAGCCGGCGCATGGTGAGCTACTACCGCACGGCGCACAAACCGATCCCGCGATCCATCTGGCTGGCCTGCCTCGGCTGGGAAGCCACCCGCCCGGCATCCGGAATGCTGCCCCGCGCCTTGCCGGTGCCTTGCGGGTGCGCCACGGCCCGTTCCTGAAGGCATCGCCGGGCGGGCGATGCCGGCGCCCGTCAGCTCACCGCCGAAGTGAAATTCAGGAATCGCGTGCTGGAACCCTGGAAGGTCAGGCGCACAGTGCCGATGGGCCCGTTACGCTGCTTGCCGATGATGATTTCGGCCGTACCTTTGTCCGGGGAATCGGGGTTGTAGACTTCGTCCCGGTAGATGAACAGGATCACGTCGGCGTCCTGCTCGATGGCGCCGGATTCGCGCAGGTCGCTCATGACCGGACGCTTGTTGGGGCGCTGTTCGAGACTGCGGTTCAACTGCGACAGGGCAATCAGCGGGCAGTTTAGTTCCTTGGCCAGCGCCTTGAGCGAGCGGCTGATTTCGGAAATTTCGGTCGCGCGGTTCTCGCCTGAACCGCTGCCCGACATGAGCTGCAGGTAGTCGATGATGATCAGGCCGAGCTGGCCGCACTGGCGGGCCAGGCGGCGGGCCCGGGCGCGCACCTCGTTGGGCGACAGCGCCGGCGTTTCATCAATGTATATCTGGGCTTCCTGGACGCGCTGCACCGCGTGGGTCAGCCTCGGCCAGTCCTCGGCGGTCAGCTTGCCGGTGCGCATGCGGTGCTGGTCGAGCAGCCCCACCGAGCCGACCATCCGCATGGCCAGTTGCACCGCCCCCATTTCCATGGAAAACACGGCGACGGGCAGCCCCTGTTCAATCGCGACGAACTCGCCGATGTTCATGGAAAAGGACGTCTTCCCCATCGACGGACGGCCGGCGACGATGACCAAGTCGCCGGCCTGCAGGCCGGAGGTCATGCGGTCGAGGTCGGAAAAGCCGGTGGGCACCCCGGTGACGTCGGAATCGCCTTCGCGATGATAGAGCTCATCGATACGCTCGACCACCTGCGCCAGCAGGGGCTGGATCTCCTGAAAGCCTGTGGTGCCCTTGGCGCCTTCCTGAGCGATCTGGAACACCTTGGATTCAGCCTCGTCCAGCAGCTGCCTGGCTTCCTTGCCCTGAGGATTGAAGGCGGCGGCGGAGATCTCGTCGGCAATCGTGACCAGTTTGCGCAGCATGGAGCGTTCGCGCACGATTTCGGCATAGCGGCGGATGTTCGCCGCGGACGGCGTATTGTGCGCCAGGGCGTTCAGGTAGGGCAGCCCCCCCACTTCCTCGGCCTTGCCGCTGGAAGCCAGGGATTCGTGCACGGTCACCACGTCGGCGGGCCGCGACAAGGTGATCAGCCTGGAGATGTGCTGCCAGATCAGCCGATGGTCGTAGCGATAGAAATCGTCTTCGGCCAATACGTCGCTGATGCGGTCGAAGGCGGCGTTATCGAGCAGCAGCCCACCCAGCACCGATTGTTCGGCCTCGATCGAATGGGGTGGAACCCGCAGATAGTCCAGCTGCGGGTCGCTTTGCATGATGGCGTTGTCCAACGCAGGCTCCGCTGAAGGGTGATGTTGCAAATGAAAAAAGCCGGTGGTGGCCGGCTTTTTTCTGATTCTCGGTGGTCACCCCAGCAAGGGAATGTACCACGCGGGAACGGGCTGGCTTACACCATTTCGCCCTGGACCACGACATTGATGTCGACCACGACGTCCGGATGCAGCACGACCGTGACGGGGTATTCACCCACCGACTTCAGCGCGCCATCGGGCAGGCGGACCTGAGTCTTGACGATGTCTTCGAAACCGGCCTTCACGAGCGCGGCGGCGATATCCATATTGGTGACCGAGCCGAACAGGCGGCCGTCGACACCGGCCTTTTCCAGCATGTTGAGAGAGTAGCCGGAAAGCTTTTCGCCGACCTTCTGCGCGGCGGCGAGCCTTTCCGCCTGCACTTTCTCGAGTTCGGCGCGGCGTGCCTCGAATTCCTGCAGAGCGGACTCGGTGGCGCGGCGGGCCATCCTTTGCGGGATCAGGTAGTTGCGGGCATAGCCGTCGCGCACACGCACGACATCGCCAAGGTTGCCCAGGTTAGCGACTTTTTCGAGCAGAATGACTTGCATGACTGTAGGCCCCGGTTCAATTGTGGTTATCGGTGTAAGGCAGCAGGGCCAGGAAGCGGGCGCGCTTGATCGCGCTGTCAAGCTGGCGCTGGTAATGAGCCTTGGTGCCGGTCAGGCGGGCCGGGATGATCTTGCCGTTTTCCTGGATGAAATCACGCAGTGTGTCGAGATCTTTGTAGTCGATCTCTTCGACGCCGGCAGCGGTGAAGCGGCAGAACTTGCGGCGCTTGAACAGCGGATTCTGTTGTGAGAACTTGCGTTTTTCCTTACCTTTCCTGAAGAAAGCCATGATGTGCCTCGTTGGTTCCCGGGCCTTGCCCGGTATGTTTCTACGTGCATCGAGCGGTTCTTGCTCGAGCGTCTGTGTGTGCTAGACGGTGGCGCCGCCACTGCCGGGATAGGAACGCGTCGCCTTCTGGATATGCAGGATGAGCCGGTTCGAACCCTTGCGGGCCGCTGCGAGAAACCCTTCCAGCTCCAGCCCCGCCCCCAGGGGAACGTCGGCAAGCAGATGGGCGGTATCCCCCAGCGCGATGGCTTTTGCCTGAAAGTTGACGCGCCGCGCCTGCCCCGCTTCATGGACTTCCGACTCGTGCGCAAGGGTCAGTTCCAGCGCGGCCACCCCGGCGGGTGTGTACCTGAGCGGCTGGAGCTCGACGACGGCGGCGGTCAGAAGGATCCGGTTCACGCCGGGCAGCCCGACAGCCCGCTTATTCCGACTGGCTGGCGGCTGCTTCCGCGCTGGCCTTGCGTGCCTCTTCGCGTTCCACCGACTTCATCATGACGGACGCGCTGGCGGGCGCCTTCTTGGTCTTGAGGGTCAGGTGGCGCAGGATGGCGTCGTTGTAGCGGAAGGCGTGTTCGAGTTCATCGAGCACGGCCTGGCCGCATTCGATGTTCAGGCACACATAATGGGCCTTGACCAGCTTCTGGATCGGATAGGCGAGCTGGCGGCGACCCCAGTCTTCGACGCGGTGGATGGCACCGCCGCCGCCCGTGATCTGGGCGGAATAGCGCTCGATCATTGCGGGCACCTGCTCGCTTTGATCGGGATGCACGATGAACACTACTTCGTAGTGGCGCATAGGTGAATACTCCTTGTGGATGATTCCCGGGCCCGGCTTCAACAAACCGACCCGACGGACTCAGCCCGCCCCCGGCAAAAACCAAGAGTCGAGCAAAGAAACAGAAAATTCTAGCACGAATGGCCGTACAAGGTAAAGCTGATCATTACCCAAGGGCACGGATCAGCTGGTCACCACGGCATAGGCGGAGTGGTTGTGGATGGATTCGAAGTTCTCGGCTTCGATCCGGTAGCCGCCCACGCCCGGCAGTTCGCGCACGCAACGGGCCACGTCACGCACCAGGTCTTCGACGAACTTGGGGTTTTCGTAGGCGCGCTCGGTGACGAATTTTTCGTCCGTGCGCTTGAGCAGGCCCCACAGCTCGCACGAGGCCTGCGCCTCGACGCCGCGGATCAGGGCTTCGATATCAACCAGGGCAGGGTCCGCAAAGCTGGCCGTGACGGTGACATGGGAGCGCTGGTTGTGGGCGCCGTATTCCGAAATGGCCTTGGAGCAAGGGCACAGGCTGGTCACGGGCACCAGCACGGTCAGCTCGAAGTCGGCCCCGGCTCCGCCCGCCGCCTCGTCGCCGCGGGCGACGCACTTCCAGGACACTTCGTAGTCCATCAGGCTGCCGACCTCGGAAACCGGCGCCACCTTGTTCATGAAGTAGGGAAAGCGGGCAAGCATATCCCCCTGGCTGGCGCCAAGCAGAGCCAGCATTTCCCGCGCCATGCCGCAAAAGGCGGCCGGCGTCATCGGTGTGCGGCGATGCGCTTCAAGCAGCGCCACGAAACGGGACATGTGCGTGCCCTTTTCATGGGCCGGCAGGGCCACGGTGAGCTCCCAGTCGGCCACGGTGGGCAGATCCTCGCCGCCGGCGGCAATGATCATGGGATGACGCACCCCCCGCACCCCCACCCTCTGGATGGCGATGTGACGCGTATCCACGCCGCTCTGCACGTCGGGCATGCCGACGACGGGATCAGTCAATGTATTCATTTCCTCGTTCTCGCTTCATCAACGGTTCTGTGTGGCAAGGCGCACAACCTTGCCCTGCCCGAACCGGTTACCCCAGCGGGCTTTGACGGAAGCCACGATGCCGGCCGCGTCCAGGCCCAGCCCGCTCAGAATTGCTGCCTGATCGCCATGGTCGATATAGCGGTCGGGCAGGCCCAGTTGCAATACGGGCAGGACCAGGCCGCGCGCGCCGAAGCATTCCTGCACGGCGCTGCCCGCGCCGCCCATGATCGCGCCTTCTTCGATGGTGACGAAGGCTTCATGGCTGGCCGCCAGCTCAGCCAGCAGGGCTTCGTCCAGCGGCTTCACGAAACGCATGTCGACCACCGAGGCATCGAGTTCTTCGCCCGCTTCCAGAGCGGCCGGCAACAGCGTGCCGAAGGCCAGGATGGCCAGGCCCTTGCCCTGGCGGCGCACGACCGCCTTGCCCACGGGCACGGTTTCCAGGCCGGACTCGAGCGCCGCGCCGCGCCCCGCCCCGCGCGGATAACGCACGGCGGCCGGCCCCGGATGATGGAAACAGGTGGACAGGAGCAGACGCGCCTCGTTTTCGTCGGACGGCGTGGCCAGCACCATGCCGGGCACGCAGCGCAGATAGGCGATATCGTAGTTGCCGGCGTGGGTGGCGCCATCGGCGCCGACGATGCCGGCCCGGTCCAGGGCCAGCGTTACATCGAGACCCTGCAGGGCGACATCGTGTATGAGCTGATCATAGGCGCGCTGCAGGAAAGTGGAATAGATGGCGACCACGGGCTTCTGCCCTTCGCACGCCAGGCCGGCCGCAAAGGTCAGCGCGTGCTGCTCGGCAATGCCGACATCGAAATAGCGTTTCGGAAAACGGCGTTCGAACTCCACCAGCCCGCTGCCCTCGCGCATGGCGGGCGTGATGCCGTACAGGCGCGTGTCGCTCTGCGCCATATCGCACAGCCATTGGCCGAATACCTGCGTGAACGTGAGGCGCGAAGCGGTTGCCGGCTTCTGGATGCCGATGCTGGGGTCGAACTTGCCCGGCCCGTGATACAGCACGGGGTCGGCTTCGGCCAGTTTGTAGCCCTGCCCCTTCCGGGTCACCACATGCAGGAACTGCAGGCCGCCGAGGCCGCGCAGGTTTTCGAGCGTGGGAATGAGGGTGTCCAGATCGTGGCCGTCGATGGGCCCGACATAATTGAAGCCCAGTTCTTCGAACAGCGTCGCGGGCGACACCAGGCCCTTGGCATGGCCTTCGACCCGGCGGGCCAGTTCGAGCACTGGCGGCACACGCTGCAGCACCGCCTTGCCGACGTTCTTGGCGGCCGCATAGAAGCCGCCGGACATCAGCCGGGCCAGATAATGGTTCAGCGCGCCGACCGGCGGCGATATCGACATGTCGTTGTCGTTCAGCACCACCAGCATGTTCACGCCGGGCGTGACGCCGGCGTTGTTCAAGGCCTCGAAGGCCATGCCCGCCGTCATCGCGCCATCGCCGATCACGGCGACATGCTGGCGCTGCGCATGGCCGGTATTGCGCGAGGCCACCGCCATGCCCAGCACCGCCGAAATCGACGTGGAAGAATGCGCGGTGCCGAAAGCGTCGTATTCTGATTCGCTGCGTTTGGGAAAGCCCGAAATGCCGCCCGCCTGCCGCAGCCGCGACATCGCATCGCGGCGGCCGGTCAGGATCTTGTGCGGATAGGACTGGTGGCCGACGTCCCACACCAGCCTGTCGTCGGGCGTGTTGAAGACATGGTGCAGGGCGATCGTGAGTTCGACCGTGCCGAGGTTGGACGACAGATGGCCCCCCGTGCGCGACACCGACTGCAGGACGAACTGACGCAGCTGATCGGCGAGCTCTTTGAGTTCACGGCGATCCAGCCGACGCAAATCGGCAGGCGAATGAATCTGCTCGAGGCTGACGTTGCTCATTGACATAATTGATCTATATTAATGTGGCATTGTATTCGCTGGGCCCGGCCCCTGCAGAAGCAAGAGTAACAAAGTTAAGGAAGCTCTGAATCATTCGAGCGGTAAGCAGGCGCCCTGGGTCGGGATGAGCCCGGACATAGAATATTCCCTGCGGACTGTTCTATGCCTGGCGAATCCGGGGATGCATGCGGCGCGACGAGTTGTTCAGCGCTTCCTTAACGATCGCGGCTGACGATGAAATCGGCGATGCTGGTGAGGCGGCATGCGGACGGCCCCAGCGGCAGCAGCGCCGCACAGGCCTCGTCGCGCAGTGTCCGCAACAGTTCGCGCGAGCCATCGAGCCCCAGCGTGGATACATAAGTGGGCTTGTTTTCCAGGACATCCTTGCCGGCCGTCTTGCCCAGGGTGGCGGTATCGGCCGTGACATCCAGGATGTCGTCGGCCACCTGGAAGGCCAGGCCGATGGCCGCGGCGTATTTTTCCAGGCCATCGCGCACGATGGACCCGCCACCGGCCACGATGCCGCCCAGCAGAACGGATGCTTCGAGCAGCGCCCCCGTCTTCATACGGTGCATCTGCTGCAGGGATTCCGCTTCCAGCACCCGGCCGACATTCTCGCAATCGATGGCCTGGCCGCCCACCATCCCCTGGCTGCCGACGGCGCGCGCCAGCAACTGGATGGCCTGCACGACCAGCGCCGGCGCAATGGGCATCATGCCCAGCGATTCGAACGCGAGCGGCTGCAACGCATCGCCGGCCAGCATGGCCGTGGCCTCGCCGAACCGGACATGCACCGTCGGCCTGCCCCGACGCAAGGTGTCGTCGTCCATGCATGGCAGATCATCATGCACCAGTGAATAGGCATGCACGAGCTCGACCGCGGCGGCGGCGTGGTCCAGCGCGATCCGCTGCGAAGCGGCCGCCGCATTGGACTGCAGTGAGGCTTCGCCCGCGGCGTACACCAGCGCGGCGCGCACGCGCTTTCCGCCGCCCAGCACCGCATAGCGCATGGCTTCGTGCAGATGGCCCGGCACGGCATCGCCCCCCGGCAGCGTGTGTTCGAGCATGCCTTCGACCTGCTGCACACGGCTTGTGAGCCAAGTCTGGAAATCGATGGGTTGGACGTCGGCCTGCGGACTCATGCGCCGCCCTCGCCCGAGGCCTCGTCCAGCGATCTGAGCAGGCTGCCCTGCAGCACCCTGACCTGCTCTTCGGCGACATCGAGCCGCTGCTGGCAGATACGGGCGAGTTCGACGCCGCGCTGATAGGCGCGCAGCGAATCGTCGAGCGCCAGGGCGCCGTCCTCCATCTTCGTGACCAGCGCTTCCAGCTCGGCCAGCGCCGACTCGAAATCCTGGGGCAGGTCCGCCGCGTGCTGATCCTCGCAGCCCGGTCGAGCCGATTGATTTGATGCCATGATTGCGTGCTTTTCCTGAAAACTGGCGAAGGCGGGAAAACACCCACCCCACGGGCGGATTTCCCCACCGGCAAAAAGGGCGCCTTACCGGTCGCCCGCCCGCCATTGTAATTTATGGCCGTGGACCTGAAATAAAGTGGGGTACAATCCTCCGTCTTTCATCGGCCAGTCCGTATTTTTTCTTCGCACCAGGGCCATGCCCCTGGTTGTCTACCGCGGGGGGAATCATGACCGATATCGGTCGCCATGCGCACATCACACCAGCGCGGACCCAAATTCCAGTGCATTCCTATTTCGACGAAGCACTTTTCGCGAAAGAAAAGGAATTGATCTTCAAGAATTCGTCAGTATACGTCGGCCACGAGCAGATGATCCCGGAATCCGGCGACTGGCGCACCCTGGCCCACGAAGGGGCCGGGCGGGTGCTGCTGCGCGACGCACGGGGCGCCTCGCTGATCTCGAATGTCTGCCGCCACAGGCAGGCCATCATGCTGGGCGGGCGCGCGGGCAACGTCACCGACCCCCGGCTTGCCGGGGGCAACCTGCGTGAAACCGGCGGCAAGATCGTCTGCCCGATCCACCGCTGGACATACGAAACCGACGGCACGCTGCTCGGCGCGCCGGAATTTCCTGAAAAACCCTGTCTGAGCCTGCAGCGCTTTCCGCTCAGGCACTGCCACGGCCTGCTGTTCGAAGGCCCGCGCGAGCCCTCGGCCGACATGGCCGGCCTGTTCGGGTCACCGGAATTCGACTTCTCGGGCTATGTCCTCGATCACGTCGAGCACCACCACTGCAATTACAACTGGAAAACCTTCATCGAGGTCTATCTCGAAGACTACCACGTGGCGCCCTTTCACCCGGGCCTGGGCCATTTCGTCACCTGCGACGACCTGCGGTGGGAGTTTTCCGACTGGTACAGCGCCCAGCGGGTCGGCCTCAGCCAGGCGTTCAACCAGCCGGGCAGCGAGGTCTACCGCACATGGCACGACCGCCTGCTGGAATACCGCAACGGCGAAGCCCCCGAATTCGGCGCGATCTGGGTGACATACTTTCCCACCCACATGATAGAGGTCTACCCGCACGTCCTGGTTCTGTCCACCCTGCATCCGGTGGGCCCCCAGGAAACGGTGAACGTGGTGGAATTCTATTATCCGGAAGAAATCGCGGCGTTCGAACGCGAATTCGTCGAGGCCCAGCAGGCCGCCTATATGGAAACCGCGGTGGAAGACGACGAAATCGCGGAACGCATGGACGCCGGGCGCCGGGCGCTGATGCAACGCGGGGCCGACGACTCCGGCCCCTACCAGTCGCCCATGGAAGACGGCATGCAGCACTTCCATGAATGGTACCGGCGCATGATGGGCACGAGCCTGGGCGGCTAGTCAGACAGGACACCAGGTCCTGTTCACGCCAAGGATGGCCTACACCCGCCGGGCGCGCTCCTGCTCTTCGCCGCCCTTGCTCACCGGCGCCGAAGGCTGCCCCTGCATGATCCGGGTTTCACTGTAGGTGCGCCAGATCGACAGCATGCCGGACGCCACGATGAGCGCCATGCCGCTCCATGCCACCCAATCGGGCAGATCGCCCCAGATGAAGATGGCAAGCAGAGCGGAAAAAATGATGGTCGTGTACTGCAATGCGGCGGTCAGCAGCGCGGACCCCAGCCCGAACGCGCGTGTCATCGCAAGCTGGCCCACCAGGCCGAAAACACCCACCCCGATCAGCGCGAGCCAGGCGTCGACCCCGATCGGGGGCCAGCCTTCCACCGCCAGCGCCACGGCGCCGGCCAGAGATGCGAAACAGGAAAAATACAGTACCGTGCGCCATTCCGGCTCGCCGATGCGGCCGAGCGAGCGCACCTGCATCATGGCCATGGCGGAACAGGCTCCGGCGGCCAGGCCGACGAGAGCGCCGACCACTTGTTCCGGCCCGATGCTGGGGCGCAATATGGCCACCACGCCGAGGAACCCGAGCACGACCGCAACCGTACGCACGGCGTCGCGCTGGCGCCAATCGCGCATGAGTATCCAGCCGGCGATGAACAGCGGCGACGTATAGTTCAGGCTGACGGCCGTGGCCAGGGGCAGGCTGGAAATCGCGAAGAAGCCCATCCACATCGAACCCACGCCGGCGACGTTGCGCGCAATGTGCAGGCGCCAGCTCTTAGGGCGCAGCGAACGCCGCGTGAACACGGCCCAGAAGAAGATCAGGAAAACCGACGGCAGGCCGCGAAACAGCACGATCTGAGGCAGGCTCGCATGCTGGTCGGATGCCATTTTGACGCAAGCCCCCATGCCCGCGAACATGAGGCTGGCCAGGAGCATCCATAAAGACTGCATGTAATCAACCGAAATCAGTAAAAACGGGCACCCGTCGAGAGGAAGCCAATACTATACTCCTCAGCCGGAGGTATTTTTTGCCGCCGGGCCGCCCCAAGGCAAAAACGCCCCCTTGGGGGGCAGCAAGCAGGCGTGAGCCTGCGCAGCGTGGGGGTATTTTTTGCCGCCGGGCCGCCCCAAGGCAAGCGGCTTGCGGGAAACCAACGAATCCCGCTCCGCCGCAGCCCTTTTCCAGGGCGACAATGCCCCCATATCAATAAAAGACACTCTTGCTCGCAACCGGAGATCTTCCAAACATGAAGCGCATCGTCCTCTTCTTGATGACCAACTTCGCAGTACTGCTCGTTCTGAGCGCAACCATGAACGTCCTGGGGGTGGGCCGCTACCTCACATCGCAAGGCCTCGATCTCACCCAGTTGCTGGTCTTCGCCGCCGTCATCGGCTTCACCGGCTCCATCATTTCACTGCTGATCAGCAAACCCATGGCCAAGGCCAGCACCGGCGCCCGCGTCATCGATCCGCAGGCGCCCGCCAATGCCCGCGAGGCCTGGCTGCTCGACACGGTGCACCAACTGGCCGATCGCGCCGGCATCGGCCGTCCCGAAGTGGCCATCTATGACGGCGCGCCCAACGCTTTCGCCACCGGCGCCTTCAAGAATGACGCCCTGGTGGCCGTTTCCACCGGCCTGCTGCAAAGCATGAGCGAAGAAGAAGTGATGGCCGTACTGGGCCACGAAGTGGCTCACATCGCGAACGGCGACATGATCACGCTGACGCTGATCCAGGGCGTGGTGAACACATTCGTGATTTTCCTGTCCCGCATCGTCGGCTACTTCGTCGATCGTGTGCTGCTGAAGAACGACCGCGACGTCGGCATCGGTTTCTATGTCGCTTCGTTCATCTGTGAAATCATTTTCGGCATACTGGCATCGACCATCGTTGCCTGGTTCTCGCGCCAGCGCGAGTACCGCGCGGATGCCGGCTCCGCCGCCCTGCTGGGTTCGCGCGAACCGATGGTCCGCGCCCTGGCGCGCCTGGGCGACATGGAACCCGGCGCCCTGCCGAAGAACTTCGAGTCCTCGGGTATTTCGAGCGGCAAGGCGATCAGCGCGCTGTTCGCTTCGCATCCGCCCATTGCTTCACGGATCAACGCCCTGATGTCGCTGCAGCGGGTCTGAGAGGCCGCTCCCGCCGGCCCGGCCGCCGTGCACGGCCGCGGCCCGGCGGGCACCGGGGCGGCTCTGCGCCCTTCACGCAGGGCGGGGCTTCCACCCCGCCACACACTCAATCCAGAAGCCGGTCGAACCAGCCCACGGCCTTGCCCCAGGCGTCGCTGGCATCGCGGGCGTTGTAGCTGGGCCGGTAATCCGCATAGAAGGCGTGGTCCGATTCTGGATAGACTTCGATGCGTGAAGCCCGCGCCGCCTCATTGCCCCCGGCCAGGGCTTCTTCCATGCGCCGCACGTCCTCCAGCGGGATGCCGGCATCCTGCCCCCCGTACAGACCCAGCACCGGCGCATGCAGACGGCCGGCCACATCGATCGGGTTTTCCACTTGCAGAGGCCCATGGCCGACGGTCAGCCTTCCGTACCAGGCCACCGCCGCCCGGCACCTGGGGTTGTGCGCGGCATACAGCCAGGTCAGCCGGCCCCCCCAGCAAAAACCCGTCACGCCCAGCTGTTCGGCATTGGCCCCCTGCCCCGCCGCCCATTCGACGGCGGAATCAAGATCACCGAGCACCTGTTCATCGGGCACCTTGGCGACGATATCGCGGATCAGTTCGGCAATATCACCATACTGGCCGGCGTCCCCCTGGCGCTGGTAGAGTTCGAGCGCAACCGCCATATAGCCTTCATGCGCCAGCCGGCGGCAGATATCCCTGATGTGTTCATGCAGGCCGAAGATTTCCTGGATGACCAGAATGACCGGCGGCCGCTCCACCGCGGCCGGCGCGGCGTAATAGGCCGACATGGTGCCATCCCGCACCGGGATCTCGGCCATCCCGTGGCGCAGGCCTTCGGCACTGGTGTGGATGGTGCTGTCACCGCTGCCGGTAATCTTTGAATATGCCATGTTTCCTCCTTGCTATGAAGATGGTCCGGACCGGAATACCCTGTGAGGCTCGCGCTTTGGCGCGTGGTCAATGCGCCTGCTCCCAGTTGGCGCCGACGCCCACCTCGGCGGCCAGCG
This sequence comes from Alcaligenaceae bacterium, assembly GCA_013416455.1. Taxonomy (GTDB): domain Bacteria; phylum Pseudomonadota; class Gammaproteobacteria; order Burkholderiales; family Burkholderiaceae_B; genus Yanghanlia. The sequence continues at coordinate 40,496 of JACCES010000022.1, forward strand.
GCACGCTCAGTTCGGCCACCGAACACATGAGGCGGGGCAGGCTGGCGGCGACGACTTCGACTTCGTCGGTCGGCACATCGAGCACCAGTTCGTCGTGCACCTGCATCACCAGCCGGGCGTCCAGGCCTTCGCCGCGCAGCCAGTCGTCCACCGCCACCATCGCCATCTTTATGAGATCGGCCGCCGTGCCCTGCACCGGCGCGTTGATGGCCGCGCGTTCCGCGGCGGCGCGGCGCGGGCCCTTGGCCCCGCGCAGATCGGGCAGCCAGATGCGGCGGCCGAACACGGTTTCGACATACCCCTGATCGCCCGCCTGGGCGCGGATGTTCTCCATATAGCGGGCCACACCGGGATAACGTGTGAAGTAGCGGTCGATGTAGGCCTTGGCGGCGTCGCGGGTGATGCCGAGATTGGACGCCAGCCCGAATTCCCCCATGCCGTAGATGAGGCCGAAGTTGATGGCCTTGGCGGCCCGGCGCTGCTCGGAAGTCACCGCGTCGAGCGCCACGCCGAAGACTTCGGAAGCGGTGGCGCGGTGAATGTCGAGTTCGTCCTGGAAGGCGCGGCGCAGATTGTCGTCATCCGACATGTGCGCCATCACGCGCAGCTCGATCTGCGAATAGTCGGCCGAAACGATCCGCCCGTCGCTGGCAACGAAGGCCGTGCGCACGCGCCGACCCTCCGCCGTGCGTACGGGGATGTTCTGCAGATTGGGGTCGGACGACGCCAGCCGCCCTGTGATCACGGCGGCCTGCGCATAGCGGGTATGGATGCGCCCGGTCGACGCATTGACCATCTTGGGCAGCTTGTCGGTATAGGTCGACTTCAGCTTGGCCAGCCCACGGTATTCGAGGATGAGGGCCGGCAGAGGGTAGTCCAGCGCCAGCCGGCTCAGCACTTCCTCGTCGGTCGAGGGCGCGCCGCTGGCCGTCTTGCGGATCACCGGCAGCGCCATGCGCTGGAACAGGATCTCGCCCAGTTGCTTGGGTGAATTCAGGTTGAAGGGCTGGCCCGCCAGTTCATAGACCCTGCGTTCGAGGTCGAGCATCTGCTGGCCGAGTTCGTGACTCTGCATCGCCAGGACGTGGGCGTCGATCTTGACGCCATTGCGCTCGATCGTGGTGAGCACGTCGGAACAGCGGATTTCCAGCCGGTAGATGGTTTCCAGCCCTGGCTCGGCGGCGACGCGGGGCCGCAGCACATGGTGCAGCTGCCACGTGAAATCGGCATCCTCGCAGGCATAGTGCGCCGCCTTCTCGATTTCGACTTCATCGAAACAGATCTGCTTGGCGCCCTTGCCGCAGATGTCCTCGTAGGCAACCCCGGCGCGGCCGAGCCAGCGCTCGCCGAGTTCCTGAAGGTTCACGCGCCGGTGCGATTCGAGCACATAGGCCTGCAGCATGGTGTCCTCGGTGACCCCGGCCAGGCGTATGCCTTCGTTCGCCAGGACGTGGGCATCGTACTTGGCATTGTGCAGCAGTTTGGCGGCACCCGGATTCTCGAGCCAAGGCCGCAGGCGGGCCAGCACGGCATCCTTGGACAGCTGGCGGACGACGTCCGGGCCGCGGTGGGCTACCGGTATGTAGCAGGCCTCCCCGCCCTTCATCGAGAGGGAAATGCCGACCAGGCGGGCGGCCATGGGATCCAGCGAGGTGGTTTCGGTGTCCATGGCCACGAGTTCGCTGCCCTGCAGGGCTTCCACCCAGCGGTCCAGCGCCGCCTGATCGAGCACGGTTTCATACGCCGCCGCCGGCGCGGGCGGCGGATCGACCGCCACGCGGGCATCCTGGGCGGGCACACGGCTCGCGTCGCCGGTCAGTTCACGCAGCCAGCTGCGGAAACCGTAACGCTCGAACAGATCGATCAGCGTGTCGCGGTCGACCGGCCCCGGCACCAGGGCGTCCAGGCCGCCGTTCACGTCGGTCTCGCAATCGACCTTGACGGTGATGAGTTCGCGTGTCAGAGGAAAATTCGGAATGGTGGCGCGCAGATTCTCGCCGGCGACACCCTTGATTTCCCCGGCCCGCTCCACCAGCGCGTCTATCGAGCCATATTCCGTCAGCCACTTCACGGCTGTCTTGGGCCCGACCTTGGGGACACCCGGCACATTGTCGACCACGTCGCCGGTAAGCATGAGATAATCAACGATCCGGGAGGGCGCCACGCCGAATTTCGTCACCACGCCGGGCACGTCCAGGCGCTCCCCGTTCATGGTGTTCACCAGTTCCACATGCTCGTTCACGAGCTGGGCCAGATCCTTGTCGCCCGTGGAAATGATGGTGTGCACATCCCTGGCGGTGGCCTGGCAGGCGAGCGTGCCGATGATGTCGTCGGCTTCGACCCCGGGCACCGAGATGACCTTCCATCCCAGCGCGGCCACGGCCTGCCGTATGGGCTCGATTTGTGCTGCAAGGTCTTCGGGCATCGAAGGCCTGTGTCCTTTGTAGTCGGGATACAGTTCCTCGCGGAATGTCTTGCCCCGCGCATCGAACACACATGCCGCGAAATCCGCCTTGTGTTCCGAAATCAGTCTCCGTAACATGGAGATGACCCCATACAGGGCGCCGGTGGGCTCGCCCTTCGCATTGCGCAGATCCGGCATGGCGTGATAGGCCCTGTAAAGGTAGCTGGACCCATCAACAAGCAACAAGGTTTTTTTCATGTCTAATAAAATCGTCCGATTACCGGCAACACAGCAGATCCCCCGGATTATGTCAGAGATGAGGGCCGCTGCGGAAACCCTCCAGGAAATGGGCTGGGGCGTCAGCGTGTTCGGCAGCGCCCGGATCCGGCCGGACTCCCCTTATTACCGTCTGGCGGAAGCGCTGGGCGAACGTTTGGCCAAGGCCGGCCTCACCGTGATCGCGGGCGGCGGGCCGGGCCTGATGGAAGCGGCCAACAAGGGCGCCTACGAAGCGGGCGGCCACAGTGTGGGCCTGAACATTTCATTGCCGCGCGAAACCAGCAACAACCATTATCAGACACACAGCCTGCAGTTCGATTACTTCTATTCGCGCAAGGCAACCTTCTTCATGCACAGCGCAGCCTACATCGCCCTGCCGGGCGGCTTCGGCACGCTGGATGAACTCTTCGAAGTGACCACACTGGTCCAGACGGGCAAGACCCCCAAGGCCCCCATCGTGCTGATTGGCACCGATTTCTGGGCGGGCCTGCTCGACTGGATACGCAGCCATCTGCTGTCCAACGGCCTGATCGGCGGGAACGATCTCGATCTGTTCTACGTGACCGACGATCTGGACGCCGTCATGGCCCATATCCACACCTATTGCGCGGACTGCTTCTCCCGGCACGAAGAACCCTCGCTGCCCATCGAACGGGAAGACAGCACCGACAGCGTGCATCAATAGCCTAAGCGGGCCGAACCCTCCGCGCGGGGAATCCGGCGACGCCGGCTTCAGGCCGGCGTGCCGTCAGGCCGCCGTGCCGCCCTCGCGCGCCATGCGGCGGCGCTCGTGCTCCTGCAGGTAGCGCTTGCGCAGGCGGATGGAGCTGGGCGTGACTTCCACCAGCTCGTCGTCATCGATGAATTCCACCGCATATTCCAGGGTCAGATCGACCGGCGGCACCAGGTCGATATGCTCGTCCTTGCCGGAGGCGCGCACGTTGGTGAGCTTCTTCTCGCGGATCGGATTGACCACCAGGTCATTGTCGCGGCTATGGATGCCGATGATCATGCCTTCGTACAGCGGTTCTTGCGGCGACACGAACATACGGCCCCGATCCTGCAGTTTCCATAAGGCATAGGCCACGGCCTGGCCATCGTCCTGGCTGATGAGCACGCCATTGCGCCGCTCGCCCAGGCTGCCTTCCTTGATGGGGCCGTAATCATCGAAGATGTGGCTCATCAGGCCCGTACCGCGGGTCAGGTTCAGGAAATCCGTCTGGAAGCCGATCAGGCCCCGCGCCGGAATGCGGTATTCCAGGCGGGTGCGGCCGCGGCCGTCGGCCACCATGTCGAGCAGCTCGCCCTTGCGGCGGCCCAGCTCTTCCATGACACCGCCCTGGTGGCCGTCTTCCACATCCACCGTAAGCAGTTCGTAGGGCTCCATGCGCACACCGTCGATTTCCTTGAACATGACCCGGGGACGCGAAACGGCCAGTTCGTAGCCTTCGCGGCGCATGTTCTCGATGAGGATGGTGAGGTGCAGTTCCCCTCGGCCGCATACTTCGAACACGGTGTCGTCGTCGGTATCGTTGACGCGCAGCGCCACATTCGACTTGAGTTCGAGTTCCAGGCGTTCGCGCAGCTGCCGGCTGGTCACGAACTTGCCTTCCCGGCCGGCCAGCGGCGAGGTATTCACCATGAAGTTCATGGTCAGCGTGGGCTCATCGATGCGCAGCATGGGCAGCGGCTCGGGCCTGTCGGTGTCCATTAGGGTGCAGCCGATGCCGATATCCTCGATACCGTTAATCAGCACGATGTCGCCGGCTTCGGCCTCGTCCACCAGTTCGCGTTCCAGGCCCTTGAACTTCAGCACCTGATTGACGCGGCCCTTGAACGGCTTCCCTTCGGGGCCGAACTGCACGGCGACGTCCTGCCCGGGACGCAAGCGCCCGCGATTGATGCGGCCCACGCCGATCTTGCCCACGTAGCTGCTGTAGTCCAGCGAAATGACCTGCATCTGCAGGGGGCCGTCGGCGTCATCGTCGCGCTGCGGCACATGGCTGAGAATGGTGTCGAACAGGGGCCGCATGTCGCCGCTGCGCACGTCTTCGGTCAGCCCGGCATAGCCCGACAGGCCCGATGCGTAGATGATGGGGAAATCGAGCTGTTCATCGGTGGCGCCCAGCTTGTCGAACAGGTCGAACGTGGCGTTGATGGCGTGATCCGGCCGGGCGCCGGGCCGGTCGATCTTGTTCACCACCACGATGGGCTTGAGCCCCAGCGCCAGCGCCTTGCGCGTGACGAAGCGGGTCTGCGGCATCGGCCCTTCGACGGCGTCCACCAGCAGCAGCACGCCGTCCACCATGGACAGCACCCGCTCGACCTCGCCGCCGAAGTCCGCGTGTCCCGGCGTGTCGATGATGTTGATGTGCACGCCCTCGTATTCCACCGCACAGTTCTTGGCAAGAATGGTAATGCCGCGTTCCTTCTCGATATCGCCGGAGTCCATGACCCGCTCGGCGATCTGCTGGTTGTCGCGGAAGGTTCCTGCCTGGCGAAGCAATTGATCGACCAGCGTCGTCTTGCCATGATCGACGTGTGCGATGATCGCCACATTACGCAATGCGCGTTTCATAATTCATCCTTCTGTGGAAGAGCCGCGGGCATCGGGCCCGCTGCCAATGTCGTTGGGAAGGCCCGCCCCGGGAGCCGGCGCTTGCCCGCCGCTCCCGGAAGACGCCTCGGCCCCCGGAAAAAGATCGCTTCGCCCGGCGCCGCTCGGGGGGAACAGTTCCGCGCAAGGAGTCTCGGTCAGTGAAAGAAGCATCCGCTGGGGCTGCTCCATGGTCTGGAGGGTTTCCAGGCCGGTCGAATCGGCGATGTCGAACGGCCCGACGCGCGTGCGCCGCAACGCGACCAGATGGGCGCCGCAGCCCAGCTGCCTGCCGATGTCCTGCGCCAGCGTGCGGATATAGGTCCCCTTGCTGCAATCGACCAGCAGACGCGCCTGCATGCCCGGGAGCGCCCCGTCCGCATCCCGCCCGGAAGCATCGGCTCCGGCCATTGGCCCGCCGCCGAAATCCAGCAGTTCGAGCCGGTGAATGGTCACTCGGCGCGGTGGACGTTCGAGCTCTATTCCCTGCCGCGCATACTCGTACAAAGGCCTGCCATCGCGCTTCAGGGCGGAATACATGGGCGGTATCTGCTCGATCTCGCCACGGAACGACGGCAGTACGCCGAGCAGCGATGCCCGCGTCACGCCGGCGAAACCTTCGGGCGCCCGGGCCACGATATGGCCGGTCAGGTCGCCGCTGTCGGTTTCCTCGCCGAAGCGCAGCGTGGCTTCGTAGCATTTGTCGGCCTCCAGCATCACGCCGCAGAGCTTGGTCGCGCGGCCGAAGCAGCAGACCAGCAGCCCCGTGGCGAAAGGATCCAGCGTGCCGGTATGCCCCGCCTTGCGCGCATCCAGCGCGCGCTTGGCGCGTTGCAGCGCATGATTGCTGGACAAGCCTTCGGGTTTATCCAGCAACAAGACACCGTCGAGCAATTGCCCGCGTCGTTTAGTGGCCTGCATGGTTGGTTCGTCTATTCAAATTCGAGTGCCGGTTCGTCGGGCGGGCCGCCATCCATGGTGGTGGCGGGACGATCGGGAAGGCGGAGGGACCGCTGCGTCAGCGGTCGTCGGGGTCGTCGGGGGGAAGCGGAGCGTCGCCGCGGTCGCTGCGATTGGCTTCGTCGATGAGCCGGGACAGATGAAGCCCGCGCACGATGCCTTCGTCGTGGATGAAGCGCAGGGTGGGCACGGTATGGATGTGCAGAAGCTTGAACAGCAGGGAATGGAACCAGCCGGCCTTCTCGTTGAGCGCCGCGGCGGCCGCCGCGGGCTCTGCGCCGAGAACCGTGAAATAGACCTTCGCGTGCGCGTAGTCGGGCGAAAGATCGACGCTGGTGAGCGTGATCAGGCCCGCGCGCGACACGTCGATCTCGCGCTGGATGATGCTGGCCAGATCCTTCTGGATCTGGTCGGCGAGCCGGGTGTTCCGGCCCGCGTTCTGTCGAGTCTTGTGTCGAGCCATGATGCTTGATTATAGGGTGCGGGCGAACTCGCGGATCTCGAAGACCTCGAGCTGGTCGCCCACTTCGATATCGTTGTTGTTGCGCAGGGTAATGCCGCAATCGAAGCCGGACTTGACTTCCTTGACGTCATCCTTGAAGCGGCGCAGGGATTCCAGCGCGCCCGTCCAGATGACGACGTTGTTGCGCAACAGGCGGATCTGCGAATCGCGCCGCACGACACCATCGACCACCATGCAGCCCGCCACGTTGCCGATGCGCGAAATGCTGTAGACCTCGCGGATCTCGACCATGCCGATGACTTCCTCGCGCTTTTCGGGCGCCAGCATGCCGGACATGGCGTTGCGGACATCATCCACGGCATCGTAGATGATGTTGTAGTAGCGCAAGTCGATGCCGTTGTTCTCGGCGAGCTTCCTGGCGCTCTGCTCGGCCCGGACGTTGAAGCCCAGGATCACCGCGTTGGAGGCGATCGCCAGATTGACGTCGCTTTCCGAGATGCCGCCGACCGCCGCATGGACGACCTGGACACGGACCTCGTCGGTGGACAGCTTGAGCAGCGACTGCACCAGCGCTTCCTGCGAACCCTGCACGTCGGTCTTGATGATGAGCGACAGAGTCTGCATGCCTTCGCCCATGTTCTCGAACATGGATTCCAGTTTCGCGGCCTGCTGGCGCGCCAGCTTGACGTCGCGGAACTTGCCCTGGCGGAACAGCGCGATCTCGCGCGCCTTGCGCTCGTCGACCATGGCGATGAGCTCATCGCCCGCCTGCGGAACATCGGTCAGACCCTGGATCTCGACCGGGATGGAGGGACCGGCTTCGGTCACGCTCTTGCCCGAATCGCTCAGCATGGCGCGAACGCGGCCGAAGGTGGCGCCCACCAGAACGGCGTCGCCGCGCTTGAGGGTGCCGCTCTGAACCAGGATGGTCGCCACGGAACCGCGCCCCTTGTCGAGGCGCGCCTCGATGACCAGACCCTTGGCCGGCGCTTCCACCGGCGCGGTGAGCTCGAGGATTTCAGCCTGCAGCAGAACGTTCTCGAGCAGATCGTCGATGCCTTCCCCCGTCTTGGCGGACACGCCCACGAAAGGCACGTCGCCGCCGTATTCCTCGGGTACTACCTGTTCGGCCACCAGCGCCTGCTTGACCCGCTCGGCATTGCCTTCCGGCTTGTCGATCTTGGTGATGGCCACGACCACCGGTACGTTGGCCGCCTGCGCGTGATGGATGGCCTCGCGTGTCTGCGGCATGACGCCGTCATCGGACGCCACGACCAGGATCACGATGTCAGTCGCCTTCGCGCCCCGCGCACGCATGGCAGTGAAGGCCTCGTGGCCCGGGGTATCCAGGAAGGTGACCATACCGCGATCGGTCTTCACATTGTAGGCACCGATATGCTGCGTGATGCCGCCCGCCTCGCCCGATGCAATCTTGGTGCGGCGGATATAGTCGAGCAGCGAGGTCTTGCCGTGATCGACGTGGCCCATGACGGTGACGACCGGCGCGCGCGGCAGCGCCTCGCCCTCGACCACTTCGTCCTGGTCCAGGAAAGCCTCAGGATCATCCAGCTTGGCGGCAATGGCGGTATGGCCCATTTCCTCGACCACGATCATGGCCGTTTCCTGGTCCAGAACCTGGTTGATGGTGACCATCTGGCCGAGCTTCATCAGATGCTTGATGACCTCGGCCGCCTTGACCGCCATCTTGTGCGCGAGATCTCCCACCGAAATGGTTTCGGGCACGTGGACTTCACGCACGATGAATTCCTGCACCTGCGGTTCGCGGCGCTCCGGTTGAGCCTGGCGGTTGCGACCGCCACGGCCACCGCCGCCGCCCTTGGACTTGCCGCCCGCGCGCCAGCCTTCGCGGCCCGGTGCGGCCGGCGCCGTTTCCTTGGCCGCCGGCTTCTTGCGGGCGCCCTCTTCCGTCCAGCCGCCGGCCTCGGGGGCCTTGACCGTTTTCTTTGCGTCGGCCGACACGGGCTTGGCATCCTTCTTGCCCTTGCCCGCGGGCTTGTGCAGTGTGCCGGAAATACCGCCCTCGGGCTCGGGCGCCTTCAGCACTTTGCGCGGACGGTTCAGCATGGCACGCAGGGCCGCCGCCTCGGCCTCGGCCGCCTTGCGGGCCTTATCGCGCTCTTCATCGCTGGCACGAGTGGCGGCCGAAGGTGCGGACACAGCGGCCGGACGCGATGCCGGGGCGCCCGGCCTGGTGGCGCCACGCGCCCCGGG
>JACCES010000023.1 GCA_013416455.1 Alcaligenaceae bacterium
GGCGAGCCCCGCCACGGCGCCGCCCGCGGCGGTCCGGCCTCCCATGCCCGCGCCCATGTCTCCCCTGGGCGCCTACGCGGCGGCCGCGCAGGCGGCCTATGGGCCCTCGTTCAGCGGGGGCCCGGTCCCGCCCGCCCCCGTTGCTCCGGCCATGGCGGTTCCACCGGCGACGCCCGCCGGCCCTGCTCAGCCTGCCGCCACGCCCGCCCGTCAGGCCGGCGCGCCGTTGCGTCCGGGTCAATCGCCAGTGCAGGCTCCGCCCCCCGCACCGTCGCCGATGCCGGAAGAGGGCGGGGAGCCGCAGCCCGGCATCATGGACGCCATCGGCGCCATGCGCGGCGCCCTGGAAACCCGCATCGATGAACTGCTGTGGGGCAATCAGCTGCGCCGCGCCCCGCAGGCGGCCGTTCTGTTCCAGACGCTGCTGGGCTTCGGCTTCAGCACGGCCTTGTTGAGGGCGATGCTCAAGCGGCTTCCAGAGCGGCTTTCCACCCGGGCCGCCTTCCAGTGGGCGCGACAGGAACTGATCGCCCACCTGCCGGTGCCCGCCAGCGAAGACGCGCTATGGAAGCCCGGGCTGGTGCTGGCGCTGGTGGGGCCCACCGGCGTCGGCAAGACCACCACCATCGCCAAGCTGGCGGCGCGTTGTGTGCGCCGCTTCGGTCCCGACAAGCTCGTGCTCATCACCACCGACACGTACCGCATCGGTGCGCATGAGCAGCTCAAGATCTATGGCCAGATGCTGCGCGCGCCCGTGCATGTGGTGCGCACGGCCGACGAACTGCGCAATGTCGTGCAGGGCATCAGGCCAGACCAGATCGTGCTGATAGACAACGTCGGCATCAGCCAGCGCGACCGCTACATCGGCGAACAAGCGGCACTGCTGGCGGCGGCGGGGCGGGACGTGACGCGCCTGCTGGTGCTGAACGCGGCCAGCCACGGCGAGACCCTGGACGAAGTGGCCCGCAGCTATGCCGCGGATGGCGGTACGCCCCTGCGAGGCTGCATCATCACCAAGGTCGATGAAGCCACGCGGCTGGGCGCCGCTCTGGACACCACATTGCGCTACCGGCTGCCCATCCACTATGTATCGATCGGCCAGAAGGTACCGGAACATCTGGTTTTCCTGCAGGCGGCTGAGCTGATCGACCAGGCGCTCACCCACGCGCCATCGGCGCGCACCCTTTATGCACCGACGGAAGCCGACTTCGCGGCGCTCATGGCCATGTCGCGCCAGCAGGAAACCGCCGATCCGGCGGCGGCCGATCCCCGCGGACAGCATATGCGGATGCTGCCACGGCTCCTGTCCATGGCGGCTGGCGGCGCGGCCGACCTGACCGCCGACGACCTTCGCGACGGTTGCGAGTTCATCGACGAACTGGTCTGCTCTTCCGAAGCCTACGATCTATGGCGCAGCCATACCGCGGCCGACGGCAATCGCGCGCCGCTGGAATCATGGGTGCGCCACATGCTGCGCATCGTGCAGAACGAATGGAGCGACTCCGGCCACAAGCATCTGCTTGCCGTTCATGATCAGGTGGCGTTGCGCGCGGCGGGGGAATCCCCAGCGACGTTGCGCGCGACGCTGCTCCTGGACGAACATGGGACCCCGCTTTCCTCGCCCATGCAGCAGCTGGCGCTGCAGGGCGGCTGGCTTTCGTCCTGCGGCCTGACGCGGCCCCGCGCGCCGGCGCTGCGCGACGCCCTGCTGCACCAGATGGACTGGCTGCGGCAGCATGCCTCCGATCTTCCCATCGTTCATCTCTTCGAGGGCGCCAGCCCGGCGTTGCTGCGTGAACTGGCCGCCACTGAGCTGCATTGGGTCGCGCAAGTGCCCGCCATCTTGCGTGTGTACATGGAAGACGGTTCGACGACGGCTCAGGCGCTGGCCAAAACCCTGCCGCATCACCCCGCCGCCGACCCGGACTATCTCTTCGCGCTGGCCGAAGTGGCCGGCGCGCCCGCCGCCGATCGGGCCTTGTGGGTGGCCGGCACACCCGTCACCCTCACGGCCCGGGGCCAGGAGCCCCTCGCGTTGCGGATGGTCTCCGCGCGTCTGGTGGATAGAAGCACCGGCAAGGTGGTGAAGAGCGCCATCGGGCTGCATCCCTCTCTCGACCTGCCGATAGACAGGCTGGCTTCCTGGCTCGTCGTGAAAACGGAATCTCGCGAAGCCATGCGGCATGCCGCCGCCGCCTGGGCGCTGCTGTCAACGCGTGACGGCCAGGATGCCCTGCAGCACAAGGCGCTGCTGTCCGCGCAGGCCGGGCTGGCCGCCTGGCAGCTGCGCAAGAGCCCCCTGGCTGCCCGCAGCCGCCAGGTGGCGGCTCTCATGCTGGGCAGGAAGGAGCTCTCGGCGGCAACGGCGACACAGGCCGCGCTCAAGCTTTTCACGCTCAAGGAAATGATGGCGGCTTGACCACGCGCCAAAGCGCAAGCCTCGACGCGCCGCAGGCGCCCCTGCATTGTGGCGAAGAAGCTCCGGCCGACAGGCCGGAGTTCTTCACATCAGATCCTGGATCAGATGTCGGCCAGTTCCGAGAAGAAGCGGGCGGCGCCCGGGTGTCGCGGGGCGGTTAAAGCCTCACTGGCGAAATCCTTGTCCAGACGGCGGTAGACGGATGACATCTGAGCCAGGTTTTCCCGCTGTTCAAACAATGCGCGTGTCAGTTCGTACACTTCTTCCTCTGGGCGGTCGGCCGCGCATACCAGCACTGTCCGCACGCAGAGCAGGGGGGTGTCCCTGACGAGCCAGCGGGGAAGAACCGACTGCGCAATCGTGCTGCGATGATAGCCGGGGTTCAATCCCACGAATTGATCAAGCGTGTCGTCTTCCAGCGTCAGCAGACGGGCGCCGCCGCCTTCTTCCAGTTCCCGCACCAGGGGGTTCTCCAGCCCACTCAGCCAGCAAAGCGCGTCGATCGTGCCGGCTTCAAAGTGGCGTTTTCCTTCTGGATAGCTCAGGAAGAACAGGTTGGGCCCTTTGCCGGGGATGGCGTGCGTGCGGCGAAGATAGCGACTCAAATCATCAAAAATCAGTGCGGCGGAGAATCCCTGCTCCCCAGGTGAAACACGCAACTCCGCGAGATCGGCCATGGACCGAAGATGTGCACCCTTTCGGGCAATGAGCAGCAGATGCAGTTCCGACAGGCTCATGATGGAACGCAGATTGTTCAAAGGCCTGACAAACGGACCCCGGCCGTGGTAGGCATCAAACAGGCTGGATGACGTCGTGAGCCCATAGGCGCCCAGACCTTTTCCGAGCGCTTCCAGGTTGCGGGCCCCACCACCCAGCGCCGGCGCCACAGAAACACGCGGCAGATGCTGCAGGAGAATCTGATTGATCAACCCGATTGCGTCTCCCCAGGTGCCAGAGCTGGACCCGCCGAGAAAACGGGCGCCCAGGCTGGCGGAGATGCGCCAGCAGGCTTGCTGGACCTGTTCTCCGTACAGTTTTCCCTGGCCATCGCCGAACCGGTGCAAGGGGACCACGATGCCTAGACTGCCTACGCAATTTCCCCTCGCATCATTGATTATCGCGGCCACCATCATGGCGGATTCCACTTCGGTGGAACGCAGAATCGCATACCCAGAGTGCCGGGCCGCATCGAGTGCAAGGAGTTTGTCCGGCGTCATGCGCGAGCCGACCGCCTGAAGGGTTTCCTGCCGGTGGTGATTCGCCAGACTGGCCAATATGGCGATGCCGCAGGCGCTGTCCGTAAGTGTTTCGGCGCGGCCGAGCGGTGCTATATAACGGGATGCGTGGGCGGATTCAATTTCCGAAATGTAAGCGACACGCCGCGTGTCATCATCGTACAGTGCCAGCCACACACTTTCACCGGTATTCTCGGAGAGTTCCCGCATGATCGGCGAGGCAACCTGATTCAGGTTGTTTCTCTGCATCACGGCGGCTGCCAGACGGGTGAATTCAAAACCTATGGTGTATTCTTGCTCGTCGGGAGCCTGTGCAACGAAACCTTCGCTTTTCAGCGTATATAACAGGCGGTGAATAGTACTGGGAGGCAGACCAAGCGAGGAGCCCAGCTCGCGGACGCCCCACCTGTCCTGTCGGTCGACAAAAGCACGCAAAGTATGCAAGGCCTTGGCAACAGCGGCGACGACGTAACTGGGCTGTCGTGTGGGTTTGGTCATGCGAGATGGGCGGTACGGAAAAAGGGGGGCTGATCAGGCGATTCGATCGGCGAGAACTGGCCATTGTACAGGCGGCGCCCTGTTCTTCCCATTATTCCACCTGTGCGCCACTCGCTTTGATGATGTCCGCATATTGCTCAATGTCCTCGTTCAGCAGATCGCGGAATTCGGGAGCTGTATAGTCGGAAGATACCGTCAGGCCAAACTCCTTGAGTTGTTCGATCACCGCGGGTCGCGCCACTATGTTGCGGATCTCGGTGTTTATCCGTTCAGTCAGGTCAGTGGGCATGCCTGATGGCCCGAGGAACCCGAACCAGAGGTTGACGCCATAGTCCGGTACGCCCGATTCCGCGATGGTCGGGAGATCCGGCAACATGTCCGACCGCGCATGGCTGCTTATTGCGAGCGCCCGCAATTGGTTGTTGCGCACCGGCGGCAACAGTGCCGTTGCGCTGTCTATCGCCATGTCTACACGTCCGGCGATCAGATCAGGAAGATACTGGCTCGTGCCTTTATAGGGTACGTGCATCAATTCGAGGTCCGCTTTGGCTTGCAGCTGCTCGACGGCCAGATGGCTGGAAGAGCCGTTGCCGGCCGAAGCATACTTCAGTTTGTCGGGGTTCTTTCTTACATCGTTCATCAGTTCCTCCGCCGAGTGGTAGGGCAGGGAGGGATGAATGACGAACATTTGCGTCATATTGCCAATGACGGCGAGAGGCGTGAAGCTTTTGACGGGATCGAAGGGCAGGGACTTGTACAGAGTGGCATTGATTGCATGAGCCGAAGTCAGGAAGATCAGCGTGTTTCCGTCCGCCGGGGCTCGCGCCACCAGTTCGGCGGCGATATTGCCCCCCGCGCCGGGTCTGTTTTCAACGATGAACTGCTGGCCGAGGGCTTCTCCCAGTTGTTGAGCCAAATACCGGGCGATGACATCGGTGGCGCCGCCCGCGGACCAGCCGACGATGATGTGTACCGGTTTTTCCGGCCATGTCGCCGCCGCTGCGGCGCCCGGTTGAATTGCGATGCCGGTCAGAAGAATGAATGTGAGGCATAGCGAACGCAATTTCATGAGACGTCTCCTTGTATATGGTTTATAAGCATGTACGCCACAAAGAAGCCATTCCTGCGCGACGGGAGGCCGCTTCGGAGAGGGTTCCAGGCCGGCGGCGGTTATGCCTTGCTTTCGACTTGCTGCATGAGTGCTGTATGTTTCCTTCCGGTCAGCCCAGAGCCGTGGCTGTTTCGTTCTGGGTGATCAGGCCATTCTTGATGTCGGCCCGGTGTGCCTGGGCGCTGCGTGCAGCCGGATCACCGTAACCGCCGCCGCCGGGGAGAACCAGCGAGAGGCGGTCTCCGGGGTTCAGTTCGAATTGCGTGCCGAGCTTGATTTCCTTTCCGTTCAGGCTTGCTTGAGGTTCGGCCCCTTCCTCGCCGCCAAGCACGCCATAGATTGGAACGCCGAAACGTCCGCCCCGTATGCTTGTCATAATGGGCCCTTGCAGTTGGGCGTCCTCCCGGACCTTGATGATCACCCGCTGTCCGAGCCCCCCTCTGTATTGGCCGCTTCCGGCGGAATCCATTGCAAGCTCCTTCATTTCAAAAATGAGAGGGGAATCCGCTTCGACGACTTCGACCGGAATGTGCGCCACATTCGCCGGATACGATACGCAGGAAATTCCGTCGCGTTGTCCGCGCGCACCCAGCCCGCCTGTAAAGGTGATGACGGTATAAAAGGTTTTTCCATCGGCATGGCGGCCATTGAAGTTTCCGTACCAGAGCGGGGTCGAGCCGCTGCCCGCCAGAACGCGTTCCGGTACGGCTTTTGCAAGACATTGCATGATCAGCTCGGGCAGCATGTGCGCGATGATGGTGCGCCCCCACGTCGGCGCCGGGAACGTGGCATTCAGCACAGAGCCTTCCGGAGCCTGGATGGAGATGGCCCCAATGCATCCCTCGTTGTTGGGAACGGCGGGGTCGAGCAGGCATTTCAATGGATACACCGAATAAGAGCGGGTCATGTTCAGTGTCACGTTGACCGCCCGGGCGATCTGCGGTGATGTACCCGAGAAGTCCAGCCGCATGTCGCTGCCGTCGATGTTGATGGACAATGCCAATATCAATGGATGGGGATGCCCGGCAATGTCGTTCAAGGTCATGCGGCTTTGGTAGATTCCGTCCGGAAGTTCCGCGATTGCCGCGCGCATACTGGCGCCGGAGCGTTCGATGATTTCGTTGCCGACCGGCACAAGATCGCTTTCATCGAGCTCTTCCATGGTTTCCAGCAGACGCTTCGCAGCCGCATGGCATGCCGAAACCTGCGCGCGGAGATCGCCAATTATCTTGTCGGGCTCCATGACATTGGCGCGTATGAAGCCGAGTGTCGTTTCACAAAACCGGCCTTGCCGCACGAGCGGCGTGATCGGTATCTTGAGACCTTCTTCGTAGACATTGCGGCTTTCCAGTGTGGCAATGCGGCCGCCCATGTTGAGGTGGTGAACCACCACAAGTACGTAGGCAACCAGGCGCCCATGGAGAAACACGGGGGCTGCGACGGTGATGTCGATCAGGTGCCCGCTGGCCAGCCAGGGGTCATTGGTAATGTAGACATCACCTTCCCGGGCATTGGAGAATCCCGGGTCCGTCAGGAAGTTGGGGATCGTGTAGGGCAGGATGCCCAGCAGCCCCGGTGTCGATTGTGTCGATTGAGCAAGCATGCGGCCTTTCCGGTCGAATACTGCGCATGCATAGTCATGAAAATCGCGTATGACCGTGGAAAATGATGTCCGCACCAGTGTTGTCGCGGCTTCGTCCACCGAGTTGATCATCCTTCTCCACATGAGCTCGATATCGTGGGCGGTGGAGTCTTGCGGTTTGTCCATGATCTTTCCTTAAGCTACCGTGAGGATGAGTGTTCCGTGCGAATTTAATTCGAAGGAGCCGCCAGGCCCGACGAGAACCGTGGTTTCCCGGTCTTCGATGAACGCTGGGCCGACATGGAGGGTGCCGGGGGCAAGCTGGTCCCGTGCAAACACAGCGCATTCCAGTGTCCCCGTCTGTGGTCCGAAATAAGCCGTACGATATTTGGCCGGGCCTGCCGCTATGCCTGCCGCATGCAAGGAACGGGGTTCGAACTGAACGTCGGAACGGCGGCGGGCAATGGTGACGCGAGCATTGACGATATCGATGGGGACGTCATCGTAGACCCGGCCGTAGCGGGTGCGATACATGTGTTCGAACTGATCGCGCAAATAGGCATCGAGCCCATGGTCGGTTTCGTCTGAGGAAGGCAGCGCGACGGTCACGTTGTAGCCTTGGCCGCGATAGCGCAGATCGACACCGGGCTTGGAGACAATGTCGTGATCTTCCGTTTCGAGCACTTTGCAGATTTCCTCTTCCATTCTGCGGATTTGTTTCAGCAGCGCGGGCGTATCGAGTTCATCCAGAGATTGGCGATAGCTGCGCACTTGATTCGCGGCAAGATCTTCGATCAGCATGCCGAAGGCGGACATGACCCCCGCGCCGGGCGGTACGATGATCTTGCGGATCCCGAGCTTGCTTGCCAGGCCATAGGCATGAACCGGGCCGGCGCCACCGTAGGCAACCATGGTCAGGCGGCCGGCGTCTTCCCCGCGTTCCGCCAGATGCAGCCTGGCCGCCGCCGCCATATCCTCGTTTGCAATATCATGGACGCGATAGGCCGCATCCAATGTGGCCATGCTCATGGGCTCGGCGAGATTGCGGTGGATGGCGGCTTCTGCGGCATCCCGGTCCAGGATCAGGCTGCCGCCCAGGAAATTGTTCGGATCCAGATAACCGAGCATGACATCGGCGTCGGTGACAGTCGGTTTCCGGCCCCCCTTTCCGTAGCAGGCCGGGCCCGGTGAAGCGCCTGCGCTTTGCGGCCCCACCGTCAGCAGACCCAGCCTGTCGATGTGCCCTATGCTGCCGCCTCCGGTACCTATTTCAAGGAGGTCGAGCACCGGCACGTTGATGGCGAGCCCCGAGCCCCGTTTGAAATGATGCATTCTCGCGGCTTCGTATTCGTCCGTTACGAGCGCTTCTCCGTCGACGACAGTACATAGTTTGGCTGTGGTGCCGCCCATGTCGAAGCACAGCAGGTCGTTTTCGCCAGTGCGCTCGGCCCACCATCTGGCGGCTGCGACGCCACCCGCCGGCCCCGATTCCAGCATGCGTACAGGGTGTTGGCAAGCCGATTCCTTGCCGACTACACCGCCGCCGGATTGCATGATGAACAGGGATCCGGTGAAATCGCGATCATCCAAACCTCGGGTGATGCGATCGAGATATGCGCCGACGACCGGTTTGACATAAGCATTGGCGGTCGTTGTGCTCGTGCGTTCATACTCACGGATTTGCGGCAGGATCTCGCTGGAGATGGATACGGACAAGCCGGGCGCGAGTTCCTTGAGCATGCATTCAATATGCCGTTCGTTCTCATCATTGGCATGGGCGTTGAGAAGGCATATCGCGATTGACGTCACCTCTTCCTTGAGGAAGAATTCGACGATGTCTTCGAGCTGCCCCCTGTCGGGGGAAGCGAGGACCGAGCCGTCCGATAGCGTCCGTTCAGAGATCTCTCTGCGCAGGTACCGGGGCACCAGGGGCTCTGGAAATTCCAGTTGGAGATCGTAGACGTCGTAGCGCAGACCGTTGCGCATCTCTAGAACGTCGCGGAAGCCTTCCGTGGTGATCAAGCCGGTCCGATGGCCCTTGCGTTCGATCAGGGCATTGATGACGAGCGTCGTGCCATGTACGAAGGTCGAGCAATCCCGCACCGGTAGATTGTGCAGTGTATCCAGGCTGTCCAGGCCATTCATGATGCCTTGCGACGGATCCGCCGGTGTGGTGAGCGTCTTTTCCAGCCAGATTCTTCCCGACGAGGGGTCTATTGCGACAAAGTCGGTAAAAGTCCCGCCAATATCGGTGCCGACCTGCATATTCCGCGCTTGCATAGTCATGTGTCGATCCAATTATCAAAATGCGTAATGTTGAAGGGCATGAATGCTGTCATTCGTTCCGGTGAACTTGCAGGCCACGTAGTTCGAGGTATGTCAGGCATGCCGCAACTTGTTCATCCGTCATGACTTCCGGGCTGCATACGCCAGGATATTGAAGGTGTTTGTTGGCGATGAGCTGAGACACATATGCCGCGGGCAGGGCGGTCATTCTGCCTTGCGGGAGGGCATCCCAATGAGGCGAGTGGCTCAAGGCAAGGCTGCGCTGGTACCCATCGCCCGAAACGCGCACCCGCATGACGTACCGTGCCTGGATGTTCCCTGGCTTGAGCGAGCCATCCCCCATCAGCGCCTGGCGCAGGAGCGGCTGGAAGTCGACCTGCTTTCCTTCCACCAGCACGGTGCGGCCGGGATCGAGCAGACCGAAGTCGAACATGGATTTCATCAATGTCTGGATACGTGGGTCGTATGTCCCCCGTACCGTCACACGTCTTGCATTAGGAACGAACAGAGGAATCGTCAGGGGCTCTGAATGCGGTGTGTAGACGAGTTCAAAGTCTTCATCCAACCCCGGAAACCGTGTATTCAACGCCCCGCTGAAAGGGGGGTGGTAAGTCGTATGCCCATCTTCATAGACGGCGGCGGTGACTCCATTGCGCATTTGCCGCAAGGCGGTTTCCAGTAACCCGGGGGTGGAGTTCAGCGGCCGAATGGTTGCATATTCGCATTCGATACTTACCGGGGCGTCTGTCTGCCTGGCCAGGTGGGCGCCCAGCATATTTGTCAGGCCCGGGCTGACTCCGACGCCGATCATGGCGGTGATGCCTGCTTTCTTTGCTTCCTCGCTCAGAGCCAGCCGTTCTTTCAGCAGCAAGGTTCCGTGGACATCCAGATAGGGGACCCGGGCTGCTATTGCCGCTTGAAGGATTTCCACGCATTGGGTACCTGCGGTGCAATTGATGACCAGATCCGAACCTTGGACCATAGCAGTGAAGCCGTTGCCGCCCTGGTCGGGGATCATATGGACCTGGACCCGGGCATCGTCCTGGCTTTGGGCGAGGCTCAATGCATCGGCGTCGATATCGAACACAGAGAATCGGGCTTGTTCGTCTTCGCTCAGGATATCAGCCAGCAAAGCACGGCCGATGCTTCCGGCGCCGATAAGTGTGTAGCGCATACTGTTTCTTCCTTGTGGGATGATCGATTACTGGGGGTGTTCGGCGGTCGCCATGCCGGAGCACAAAACCATTAGTTGCCCAACGTCCGGCAAGGTGTGCATCTCCATGATTTTCTGAGCGATCTGTTCCGAGCGGTCTCGTGCCAATCCTGCAAACTCTGTGCAGGCATGGAATTTTTCCGCGACGTCCTCCATAGCCATCGGGTTTTTTGGATGGCCTTTCACATACGTCACTTCCGTTGTCTTTTCGTCTCCGCCTTTCAGATGTACGGTGACGTGGCCGGGCATCGGAAACGTGCCACGGCTGTCGCCCTGTTGCTGGAAGTCGGTGTTTATTTCGATGCGGCGCATGAACGCCTTGACGGCGGGATCCGTGCGCGCCTTGGGCTGGAAGGACGCCAGATCGACGCGCCCGTAAATGAATGCATGAGCCACTGTAAAGGGCAGGCTGAACTGCGCCGTCGTCAATGTATCGGGATTCCATTTACGCTCTCTTGGCAGGCAGACAAGGTCATGGACCTCGCGATTGGTGACACGTATACACAGCTTTTCCACGGAGTCTGTATCGCCGACTGTCTGACGCGCTTCGATGGCCGCGGCAATTGGGGCGTGGGTGTATTTGCAACATGGACTGGCCGGCTTGATGGAGGTCTGGAGCAGTTCCCAGCGTATCCCCAGGCTGTCGACGATGTCGGTCCGCTCGTAGCGCCCATGATGGTGGACATGGAAGTAGCCGAACTTCCCTTCGAGAATCTCTGCTGAGCCCGTCAGTCCTTTTTCAGCCATGAGGGCTGAAACGATCCCTGATTCCGCGCTGACACCCTGCATGAGGCGTACTGTCATGGCCCCGGCCAGAAAGCCCTGCTGATTGCCGGACAGCTTCGCATGTGCAATACCCAGGGCGTGGCGAGCTTCCGTCCTGGTCAATTTCAACAGGCGCGCGGCCATGAGGGCCACCGCATACTGGGCGCATTGATAGGTGAGGGAACTGCCGGTTTCACTGAAGCTGGCCCGTGGAGCCGAGGAAAGCCGGCATACGGTTTCCGCCGCGATGGCCGCAGAGGCAAGTGCATCTTTGCCGGATACCGGGCCGCGGGCTTCCGCCACAGCAAGAAGCGCCGGGACAATGCTGGCGAAAACATGGCATGTGTTCTGTTCGTGCACATCATCCAGGTCCCAGGCGCGTGCCGCGGTGGCGTTCAGAAGAGCGGCGTTGTGCATCGGCAAGCGTTGGCCCGTCGTCACCAGTGTTGCTTGACCGCTGCCCCCCCATTCGTGGACCAGGTCGGACAGCATGTCGATGCCTTCCCCCCGCGTGCCCGCAAGCATGGCTCCCAGGGTGTCCAGTATTGCCATACGTGTGCGTTCCACGACTTCCGCCGGTAGATCGTCATAGGCGGTATTGATCCCGAAGTCGATCAGTTCATCGATGGCATCCATATTTTCCTCATATTGTTGTTCCGTACAGCAAGACATAAGAATCCTATCATCAACGAAGTGTACGATCAATATGTTCCCACGAAGCCTCATGCAGTAGCGCGTTTTTCATGAAAAATACTTTTATATCAATTGATTAAATTCAGTTTATTTCATTCTTATCGGGTTTTCATTGACATCACTACTACGAGTCTATATCTTCTGTGTTCCGTTATATAAGACAATATGTGGTGCCTTGTCCCACTTGCATGCGGGGCGGGTGGCCCCATCCACCTCAAAGGAGATTCCTATGGCTTGCTTACTGAAATGGTTCGCCGCTGCGCTGGGCGTGTCACTGGCTTTTTCGTCCGCGTCGGCCGCTTATCCTGAAAAATCGATCCGGATCATCGTCGGGTTTCCAGCCGGGGGTACCAACGACGGGGCGGCGCGTGTGGTTGCCGAACAGATGAGAGGATTGCTGGGGCAATCCGTGGTGGTAGAGAACAAAGCCGGGGCCGGGGGGATGATCGGCGCTGAATATGTCGCCGCCGCATCGCCTGATGGCTACACCTTGTTCATGGCGGCGGGCGGCCATACTGTGCTTCCCAATCTGCACAAATCCATGCGCTACGATCTGGATAAGGACTTCGAGCCTATCGGCATGGTATGCAAGAGCGGCTATGCGGTGGTTACCCAGGATTCCTCCCCTGCGGTCACGCTATCCGAACTGGTCGACCTGACAAAGAAGGAAGGCAATGTCAACTATGCGTCCACGGGCACCGGGGTGCTGACCCATCTGGCCGGGGAGTGGCTGAAACAGATTTCGGGGATCCGGGCCACCCATGTTCCCTACAAAGGAGACGCTCCCTCCTTGACCGATCTTCTCGGTGGGCATGTGAATTACGCCATTCTCTCCATCACTCCCAGCCTGCCCCACCTACGGGAAGGCCGGTTGCGGGCATTGGCGGTCACCAGCGACGTGCGTTCATCGGCGCTGCCGGATGTGCCGACAATCGCCGAGGCGTTGAATGTGCCGGAGTTCAATGTATCGACCTGGTTTGGCCTATTGGCTCCCGCAGGGACCCCGGAAGCAGTCATCACGCAATTGTCCGCCGCTCTTGACAAGGTGCTTCAGATGCCGGAAGTGGAAGAGAAATTCAAGTCGATGGCGATGGAGGTTTCCCGAACCACCCCGCAGGAGTTTGGCGAAATAATCAGGCAGGATATCGATACGGGTGCCAGGATTGCGCGGTCGATCGGTATACAACCGGAGTAATGCAGGGCGGCCCAGTCAGAAAGCCGCCCCCTGCGGGAAGGAACTGGGCGCAAAGACCTGCATGCTTCCAGGCTGCGTTCGACCGGATGTCTGCCGGTCGGGTGTTTCACTGGTGCCGGGGGGAGCTTGAATCAGCCCGGACCCAGCGCATGGTCCACCGCGGCGATGCAATGAAGTTCGGTGGTTGAAAAAGCGGGCAGGGGCGATTGTTCGGGCGGCAGCAGCAGGGGGATCTCGGTGCATGCCAGTGCGACGCTGTCCGCTCCCCGGGCGCCCAGGTCCCGGATGATGGATATATAGCGCGAGCGAGTGCTGTCGAGGAAACGATTCTGGACCAGCTCGTCATAGATGCTGTCGTGGATATGGCTTTTTTCGACTTCATTCGGCACGACCGTCCCGATTCCATGGCGGGCGAGGGCCGATGGATAGAAATCGCTTTCCATGGTCTTGCGGACCCCGAGAATGGCAGTGTTCCGCAGGCCGCTGGCGTGGATCGCGGCCGCGGTGACATCGGCGATGTGCAGGAACGGGATCTCCACCGTCGGCTGGATGGCGGGCACGAAGCGATGGACGTCATTGCAGGTGATGACGATGAAATCGGCGCCGGCCCGCTGCAGTGCGCGGGCGGAGTCGGCGATCTGGAGGCGGGCCGCGTCCTCGTCACGCCTGTCGATGACGGCGTCCACATAGTCTTGCCGGTTGACGCTTTCCAGAACGATTCTGGCGGAAGCGACCCCGCCCAGCCGGGCCTGGGTGATCTCGTTGATTCTTTTGTAGTATTCGGCCGTGGATACCCAGCTCAGCCCGCCGATGAGGCCTATCTTCTTCATCAGGCTTTGATGTTGCGGCCGGAGCCTTTGTTGCCGGACCGGGTGCGCCCGCTGGCATCGTAGATGTCGCCCACGCCGGCCAGCCGGCGCAGGGTGTCGAGCGTGCGCTGGTTGTGGTCGAGGAAGACGTCGATGATGCGGCCGTTGGACTCGTTCAGCGTACGTGCTTCGCCGGTGATGTCGAGCAGGCGGAGGCGGGGGCCGGAAAGTGATGGGTGGGCGTCGGCGGCGGCCTGCAGGCCGGGGCCGTCGTGCTCGCAGCCCAGAGCATCGAGCAGGGCGTTGCGTTCGCGGGCGACCCGGCCAAGGGCGTCGGCCGCGGCGTTCTTGCGGGCCGTGGTATCGGCCAATGAGGTTTCCGTTGCGCCGTCTTCCAGCACGGCGGCTTCATCCCGCAGAATGGCCAGGAATTCGCCCGTGAGGCTGATTTCCTTTTCCAGGCAGGCTAGCAGGGCGGAGACGGAGGGATTCATGATGCGGAGGAGGGCAATGCTGTCGAGGGCTGGCGTGGCAGGGCGGGCGAGGCGCGCCAGCCCGGGCGGATCTTTATTTCAGCAGTTCGCGCGCGCTGGCGATCAGGCTGTCGGCGATGCGGCTGGTGTCGATCTTGAGGTTACCGGATGCAATGGCATCGCGCAATTCCTGGACTTTGGCCATATCGATGTCATTGGCGCCGTTCTGCAGGCCGGCCAGATGGCGTGCCGCCGCGCTCAGGTCGACTGCCGCCGCCTTGTCACCGCCACCGGCAGCCGCCGCTTCACCACCGGCCGCGCGGTTGCCGCGCGTGGCGGCAATGCTGCTCGCGAGCTGGCTTTTGAGGGTGCTGGACGTGATTTTCAAGGCGGTCTCCGGTGTGTGCTGCTATGTTACTGCTTGACATGCCATCAATAACGGCAGGAAGTGTGCCGGCTTTAGGGTTTTTACAATTGGTTTGGCCCTACATCAATACGCGTACGGTCGTATTGTTGACCACAGTGCCGGTCACGACCTGCCCCGAGCCGGTGCGCACCTGGATCATGGTGCCCGGCGCGCCGCTTTCCAGGGCCACGCCTTCCCCGGTTGCGACGAAGCCCATGCCCCGCGCTTCCGTCCTGACCGGCTGGCCCCGCACGATGGAGTCCGGGTCGCGCAGCGAGCTGGACCTGACCGTGCTCCCCGCGGCGATGCGCTGCTGCGCAATGTGCCCGACGACGAGGGAAGGGTCCACCACCACGCCGGGGGCCAGACGCAGCAGGTCGCCATCCCGCGCCGTCAGATCGTCCAGCGACAGGGCCTCGCCCACGTTGATCGTCCGGTTTGCAACATAATACTGGCCCTGTATGCCGACAGCGGCCTGCACGTACAGTGTCCAGGGCTGGGGGGCCAGACAGCGCACGCCCACGTTCATGCGTGAGCGCAGCTGAGGGTTGGATAGAAAGGTATCCAGATGCTCGCACGCGGGCTGGCGGCCGATGCGCGGGGGCGTCACGGTAACCGTGGCCGCGCCGGGCCAGCTCTGTGCCTGCGTGAGCAGAAAGGCCTCGACCTCGGCGGCGACGACGGCCGGATCCTGCGGCGGTTCCAGCGTGTCCGCAATGGCGGGCCGGGCGCACACCAGCAGGGCGGTGGCCATGAACACTGCTGCCATTTCATTCGGTTTGAGCATGGGGGCATTCTATAAATGGTGCCGGCCCGACAAGGACGGAATTGGATGAAGAATGCCGGTCTATTTCCAACTTTGTCAGACGGTACACAAGGTTACTATCCTGGCTGAATGGCGGTTAAGGGTTGTTCATGGCATCCCTAAAGCCGTAAAGGCCCGACCGGCACCCCTGGCGGGCACTCACAGGGTAAGTCTCATGTTCGATCGCATTGGCGAAAATTTCCAGTTCAACCAGACTGCGCTTGCCTTGCGCCAGCAACGGCAGGAAGTGCTGGCCGCGAACATTGCAAACGCCGACACGCCTCACTACAAGGCGCGCGATTTCGATTTTAACAAGGCCCTGCAGGAAGCCATGGGCGGGGGCGGCAGCCTGAGCCTGCCGGCCACGGAACTGAACCTCACTTCCGCGCGCCATATTCCCGCCAAGGCGGAAAACAAGGGCACGGCCGAGCTCCTGTACCGCCAGCCCTTCCAGCCGAGCCTGGACGGCAACACGGTCGACATGGACGTCGAGCGCGTCCAGTTCGCCGACAACACCGCGCGCTATCAGGCCGATCTTTCCATCATCTCCGCACGCCTCCGGTCCTTGCGTTCGGTCTTCGAACAATAGGCGGGCGTACACGCATATGTCGAATTTCACCATTTTTTCCATTGCGGGTTCGGCGCTCACCGCGCAGTCCCAGCGCATGAACGTAGCCGCCAGCAACCTGGCCAATGCCGAAAGCGCCGCCGGCCCGGGGGGCCAGCCCTACAAGGCGCGCCAGGTCGTCTTCCAGATGCAGCCGGTCGCCGGGCAGGGGCTTTCCCAGGCGGTGGGCGGCGTCAAGGTGAACCGGGTGGTGGAAAGCAATGCGCCGCATCGCATGGAATACAACCCCGGCCATCCCATGGCCGATGAAAACGGCTATGTCGTCAAGCCGAACGTCGATGTCGTGGCGGAAACCGTCAACATGATATCGGCGTCGCGTTCATACCAGGCCAATGTGGAAGTCATCAACACGGCCAAGACCCTGATGAACCGCACGCTGACGATAGGCCAGTAACGGCAGTCGCCACCCTTTATTGAACGGAGCCCCTCCATGACCACCGTCCAGAGCGCCACCGCGGCGGCGGCCCAGAACATCGCCGCCACCCAGGATCTGCTTGCCGATACCCAGGAACGTTTCCTGACGCTGCTCATCACGCAGCTGCAGAACCAGGATCCGCTCAATCCCATGGACAACGACCAGATCACCTCGCAGGTGGCCCAGTTGTCCACGGTCACGGGCATCAACCAGCTGAACCAGACCCTGCTGGCGCTTTCCGGCCAGCTCGATGTCTCCCAGTCCATGCAGGCCGCATCCCTGATCGGCAAGGAAATCCTGGTGCCGGGCACCCGGATCGCGGTGGGCACGGGCGAGCAGGGCACGCAAGTCACCCACTTCGGCATGGAACTCCTTTCCCATGCGGCCGACGTCAAGGTCAATATCATGGACAACGCCGGCAAGGTCGTGCGCACGCTCGAACTCAAAGACTACGCGGCGGGCGTGCACTCGATCGAATGGGACGGCACGGATGCCGTCGGCGCAACCGTGCCGGACGGCCGCTACTCGGTGCAGGTCACGGCCTCCGACATTCATGAAGCCCCGGTTTCGGTGGGCGCGCTGACCTCCGGGCGCGTGTCCAGCGTGGCGTCTTCCACCAACGGCGTCACGCTCGATCTGGGCCTGGCGGGCTCCTTCCTGCTGGCCGACGTACGCAAGATCATGTAATGCATGGCCGCGTCCTCATGGCGTAGTGCGCGGCCTTATGAACAAACATCACACAGATACGAGGTTGAATCATGGGTTTCGGACAAGGACTCAGCGGTCTCAAGGCGCAGGCTCAGAAGCTTGACGTCATCGGCAACAACATCGCCAACGCCGGCACCGTCGGCTTCAAGGCATCCTCGGTTTCGTTCGCCGACGTCTATGCCACCTCGCGTGTGGGCCTGGGCACCCAGGTGGCCGCGGTGAACCAGAACTTCGGCGTCGGCGTCATTTCCAGCACTGGCGGCCAGTTCGATATGGCCATCGATGGCGGTAGCGGCATGTTCCGGGTCATCGATTCCAACGGCAACGTGCTTTACACGCGCAACGGCGAATTCCATGCCAATAAAGATGGCTTCATCGTCAATGCCCAGGGCTACCAACTGACCGGCTATCCGGCCGGTTCCACCGCGCCGCAACCCATACGCGTGCCCTCCGGCAATATCGCGCCGCAGGCGACTACACGCATCACCTCGGAAGTGAACGTCGATGCGAATGTTGCGCCCATCGATGGCACAGCGAATGTCTTCGACCCCCTCGATCCGGACACCTTCCATCACAAGCTGCCCCTGACCGTCTACGATGCGCTGGGCAACCCGCACCAGGTCGAGCAATATTTCATCAAGCGTCCCGGTGCGGCCGCCGGTGATGATCCCACCTGGGAAGTTCAGTACGTCACCACGACACGCGATGCGGCGGGAGACCTGCTGACGCTGAATCCCTCGCAGGCCACCATCGAGTTCAACAGCCGGGGCGAATTCACCGGCACGGTTCCCTCCCCTGTGGTTCTGGAACTGACACTCACCGACACGGTGGCGCCCACCGAGATGCTGGAAATGCAGCTCAACTATGCCGGCTCCACGCAGTTCGGCGGGCAGTTCTCCTACGCTTTCAACCAAGACGGCTTCCCCACAGGCGAATATTCCAGCATGTCCGTCGGGCCCAATGGCCAGATCATCGCCGCCTATACCAATGGCGAAGTACAGCAAATGGGCGACCTTGTCCTGGCCCGCTTCACCAACCTGCAGGGCCTGCAGCCGGTGGGCGGCAATGCCTGGCGTGAAACCTCGGAATCCGGCCAGCCTATCCTGGGTACGCCGGGCTCCAACGGCATGTCCCTGCTCCGGGGCCAGGCGCTGGAAGATTCCAACGTCGACATGGGCACCGAACTGGTGAACATGATCATTACGCAGCGCACGTATCAGGCCAACGCACAGACCATCACCACCCAGAGCGAAGTTCTGCAGACGCTGCTGAACATCCGGTAGGCCGCTGAATGGATCGCATCGTCTACACCGCCGCGGGTGGCGCTTCCAGGGTGCTGGAACACCAGGCCATCGTCAGCAACAACCTGGCGAATGCCACGACCGCTGGCTTCCGCGAGGAACTGGCCGTCTATCGCGCCGTTCCCCTGCAGGGCCACAACAGCCTGCCCACGCGGGTCAGCACGGCCACGGCCAGCACGGCCAGCAGTTATCAGCAGGGCGGGATGGCCGAAACCGGCCACGCGCTCGACCTTGCCATCCGTGGCGAGGGCTGGTTCGCGGTCCAGACGCCCGATGGCGAAGCCTATACGCGGGCGGGAGAATTCGGTATCGATGCGGGCAATATGCTGGTCACCCAGTCGGGCCTGCCCGTGCTGTCGGCCGACAACGCGCCCATCGAGATCCCCGAGCGCGGCACGCTGACTTTTTCGGACGACGGCCAGATCACGGTGCTGGGCGCGGGCGACAACCCCAACGACATTCAGAACATCGGTCAGGTCAAGCTGGTCAACCCGCCGGCCCAGGAATTGGTGCGTGGCGACGACGGCCTGTTCCGCCTGGCTCAGGGCGCCGCCGAGCCCGATCCCCAGGTGCGTCTGGTGTCCGGCTTCGTCGAGCGCAGCAATGTGAATCCCGCCGAGGCCATGGTGAGCATGATCGCCAACGCCCGGCTTTTTGAAATGCAGATGCAGGTCATCAAGGAAGCCAATACCAACGCCGAGCGGGCGAATGGCATCCTGTCGGCACAGTAAACATACTATGAACGGGCCCCGCGCGGCCTTATAGGAAACCGGATATGATTCGCTCCCTCTGGATAGGCAAGACCGGCCTGGAAACCCAGCAGACCAGCCTGGACGTCATTTCAAACAATCTGGCCAACGTCAGCACGGCGGGCTTCAAGCGCACGCGCCCGGTCTTCGAAGACCTGATGTACCAGACCATCCGCCAGCCGGGCGCCCAGGTGGGGGCCGCCAATCAGCTGCCCTCGGGGCTGCAGGTCGGTTCGGGTGTGCGCACCGTCGCCACCGAGCGCATCCATACCCAGGGCAATCTGCAGAACACCGGCAACAGCCTCGATATTGCGATTCAGGGCAAGGGCTTTCTGGAAGTGGAACTGCCTGACGGCACCTTCGGCTACACCCGCGACGGCAGCCTGCAGGTGGATCAGGACGGCCAGATCGTGACGGCCGGCGGCTACGTGGTGCAGCCGCCCCTCAACGTGCCCGACAATGCCCTGTCCATTTCCATTGCCCGCGACGGCACGGTTTCCGTCACACAGGCGGGGGCGCCGGGCATCAATGTGGAAATCGGCCAGATCCAGCTTGCGACCTTCATCAACCCCACCGGTCTGCACAGCATGGGTGAAAACCTCTATCTGGAATCCGATGCCTCCGGTCCGGTCAATTATGCCCAGCCGGGTCTGGACGGCGCGGGCACGGTCCTGCAGGAATACATCGAAACCTCCAACGTCAATGTGGCCGAGGAACTGGTGAACATGATCACCACCCAGCGCGCCTATGAGATGAACAGCAAGTCCATCGAAACCTCCGATGCCATGCTGAATCGCCTGACTCAGCTCTGATGTTTTCTGTGTTCCGCCGTTTCATCGCTTTATCCGCGGCCGCCATTCTCGGCGGCTGCGCCATGATTCCTCCCGAACCCATCGTGACGGGCCCGCTGACGGCGGAACCGCCCGCCGCCTACGCCATGCCGACGGCCGAACCCAATGGTTCGATCTACCAGCCGACGGCCTATGGCAACTACCCTTTGTTCGAGGACAGGCGCCCACGCAACATCGGCGATATCGTGACCATCGTCATCCAGGAAAGGACCAACGCCCAGAAGAGCGTGGGGACGTCCACTGAAAGAACCAGCGGCGCCACCCTGGGGTGGGGCGCCGTGCCGTCCATCCTGCCCGGCAATGTCAGCCCCGGCCAGGATTTCAACGTCGCCGGCAGCAACACCATGGAGGGCGAAGGCTCGACACGGGCCAACAACCTGTTTACCGGCACCCTGACCACCACCGTCGTGGGCGTGCTGCCCAACGGCAATCTGCAGATCGCCGGCGACAAGCAGATCGCCATCAACCGCGGCAGCGAGCATCTGCGTTTTTCCGGTGTGGTCGATCCGCGTTCCATCACCGGCAACAATACCGTATCGTCCACCCAGGTGGCGGACGCCAGGATCGAGTTCCGCAGCAAGGGCGTGATGGACGAGGTCCAGACCATGGGCTGGCTGCAGCGCTTCTTCCTCAATATTTCCCCATTTTAGGATATGACGACCCCCACGCTCTCTACGTTCGCTGCCCCCCGTGGGGGCTTCAGCCTCCTTCGGGCGGCCGTGCGGAGGCTGATATGACGACCCCCACGATCCCTACATTCGCTGCCCCCCGCGGGGGCTTCGGCCTCCTTCGGGTGGCCGCGCGGAGGCTGATGATGAACACGACTTTCCGGCATCGCTGGCAGGCGGGGTTGCGTGGATGCGCGGCCGTCCTGCTGTGCGCGGGCCTGGCGGCGCCGGCAGTGGCCGAGCGCATCAAGGATCTTGCTTCGATACAGGGCGTGCGTTCCAATCCGCTCATCGGTTACGGCCTGGTGGTGGGCCTGGATGGCACGGGCGATCAGGTGCGGCAGACGCCTTTCACCCAGCAAAGCCTGACCAATATGCTTTCGCAATTGGGGGTTACCGTTCCGCAGGGCACCAACATGCAGGTCAAGAACGTGGCGGCGGTCATGGTTACCGCCACGCTTCCCGCTTTTGCCCAGCCGGGCCAGGGCCTGGACGTCGTCGTGTCGGCCATGGGCAATGCCAAGAGCCTGCGCGGCGGCACGCTGCTCATGACGCCCTTGAAGGGGGCCAACGGCCAGGTGTACGCCATCGCCCAGGGCAATATCCTGGTCGGCGGGGCGGGCGCCGAGGCCGGGGGGTCCAGCGTGCAGGTCAACCAGCTCAATGGCGGCATCATTTCCAACGGCGCGGTCGTGGAACGCACCGTACCCACCACCTATGCCCGCGACGGCACCATCCGTCTGGAACTCAACCATACCGATTTCGGCGCCACGCAGAGCGTGGTGGCCGCGCTCAACCGGCGTTTCGGCCCCGGCACCGCCATGGCCACCGATGGGCGCGTGGTCCAGTTGCGGGCGCCGCTCGACCCGGCCGCTCAATCCGTCTTCCTGTCGCAGGTCGAGAACGTCGACGTGCGCCTGCCGCCCGCAAGGGCCAAGGTGGTGGTCAATGCCCGCACGGGCACCGTGGTCATGAACCGTACGGTCACGATCGATGAAGCGGCCATCGCCTATGGCAATCTGTCGGTGGTGATCAGCCAGGGCATGGACGTCAACCAGCCCAATACGCCCTTCGGCGGCGGCCAGACGGTGGTCACGCCCACTACCGATATTGAACTCCGCTCCGACCAGGGCTCGTTGCAGCGCATCAACACCAGCGCCAATCTGTCCGATGTGGTCAGGGCGCTGAACGCGCTGGGCGCGACGCCTCAAGATCTGCTGGCCATCCTGCAGAACCTCAAGAGCGCCGGCGCCCTGCGCGCCGATCTCGAGATCATCTAGGGTTCGGGCATGTCTTTCATACAGTCGACGCCACGGCCAGGGTCTTCCGAGCAGCGTGTATCGATCTTCGATTTCGATGCCTTGCAGCGCCTCAAGCGCAGCGTGACGAGCGTCGGCGGCGGGGGGCAGCCCGATCCGGCCGATCTAAAGAACGGCGTGACCGATGCCGAGCGCGAGGTCGCCCAGCAGTTCGAGGCCTTGTTCATCCAGCAGGTTCTGAAGCAGGCGCGCCGCTCGCCCATGTCCACCATGCTGCAATCGGACGGCGGCAAATTCGTGCAGAGTCTGGCCGACCAGCAGGCATCGCTCGAACTGGCGCAGTCGGGCGTGGGCCTGGCACAGAACATTCTGGACATGATACGCAGCCAGCGGGGCAATCCGGATCCGCTGTCGGCCGCGCCGCTGCCGGAACAGGTGTCCCGTTCTCGTCTTGCGCACCTGCAGTCTTCAGTGGGGGAAAACCGCCGCCAGGTGGCGGGTTCCATCGATGGCCTGATCGGCATGCTGGGCCAGGCGCAGCGTGCGTCGGAACGCATCCATTCCGCGATCGATGGGGCGCCCGGCCACATACGCGATTTCGTATCCCGGATGTCCGGGGCGGCCAGGGTGGCTTCCGAGCAGAGCGGCGTGCACGCCAGGCTCATACTGAGCCAGGCCGCCCTGGAATCGGGCTGGGGCAAGCGCGAGATCCTGCGTGAAGACGGCAGTACCAGCTACAACGTTTTCGGCATCAAGGCGGGCGCGGGCTGGAAGGGGGATGTGGTGCACGTCACCACCACCGAATACATGGACGGCGTGCCGCGCAAGGTAAAAGAGCCTTTCCGCGCCTACGGTTCGTATGAAGAAGCCTTCGCGGATTACGCCAGGCTGGTCGGCACCAGCAAGCGCTACGCCGATGTGGCCGAAGCTCCCACGGCGGAAGCCGCCGCACGGCGCATGCAGAAGGCCGGCTATGCCACCGACCCCGCCTATGCGGACAAACTGATCGCCATCATGGGCTATTTCGACACGGGCCGGAAACTGCGCGCCTGAGCGCGGGGGGTTCACCCCGCCGATGCCCGGGAACTAAAGTCACCGGACGTCATGCCGTAAACAGACATATGTCATGGTATCCGGGCGGCCCGCGCCGCCCGCCACAACAGCGGAACACACATGAATCTTGCGAAATTGGGCCTCGGCGCACTGAATGCGGCGCAGTACAAGATGAAGACGGCGGCGCACAACGTCAACAACGCGGCGGTCGAAGGCTACAACCGCCAGACGGTGCTGACGCAGACCGCAGGCGCCCAGGCCATGGGCGGCGGCTATGTCGGCCGGGGCGTGGAAGCCGTGACGATCAGCCGTTCCTACGACAACTTCCTGTTCCAGCAACTGGTGGCCGCGCGCGGGCAGAATGCGGCGCTGTCGTCCTACTCCAATGAAATCCGCCAGGTCGATACGCTGTTCGCCGATCGCACCGTGGGTATTTCCCCCGCTTTGGAAAATTTTTTCAAAAGCGTGAACGCCGTGGCTTCCGAACCTCTGGACCCGGCCGCCCGCGAGGAAATGCTCGGCCAGGCGAACAATCTGGCCACACAGGTGCGCGAAACCAACGCTTTCCTGCAGAACCAGCGCGGTAATATCAATACGCAGATCACGACCGTCGTCGATCAGATCAACAGCTACGTACAGCGCATCCACGATGCCAATGTGCAGATCACCAAGGCCAGGGCCAGCGTCAGCCAGCATGAACCCAACGACCTGCTCGACCAGCGCGATCAGCTGCTGTCCGAATTGAACGAACTGGTGGGTATCACCGTGTTCGAGCAGGACGGCAACTTCAATCTGGCGATCGGCAATGGCCAGACCGTGCTGGGCGGCAATACGGTATATCCGCTGCGCGCCCAGCCGTCTTCCGACGACCCGCAGCGCATGGTGGTGGCCTTCACCGCCCGCGACGGCTCAGGCGCCATCGTCGGTGTCGAGCTCAACGAAACCTATATTCGCGGCGGCAAGCTGGGCGGCCTGCTCCAATACCGCCAGGAAGTGCTGGACGGCCTGCAGAACGATCTGGGCCGGCTGGCGGTGGGCCTGGCGGCCGCTTTCAATGACGTGCACGCCGAAGGCTACGACCTGCATGGCGCTTCCGGCGACACTTTCTTTTCGGTGGGCGGCCCCAATGTCGTTCCATCGGTGGGCGATCCCGCGCATGCCGGCAATGTCAGTGTCGAGATCACAACCGCCAGCAGCCTTACGACCGCCGACTACCGCGTCACGGTGAACGACGATGGCGAATACGTGGTCACCAACCTGACTACCAAGCAGAGCTTTACCCATGCGGCGGGTAGTGAGGTTGAAATCGAAGGCGTCACGTTCACGTTCGCGGCGGGCAGTCCGGCCCAAGGCGATCACTGGCTGGTGCAGCCCACGCGCAATGCCGCGGCGCTTCTGCGGGTCGAAGTCACCGATCCCTCCCGGATCGCGGCGGCGGGCGAGAGCGAAACCGTACCCGGCACTTCCAAGGGCGAATCCAATGGCGATGTCGCGCTGAAGCTGGCGGCATTGCAGTATGAAAAGACCCTGGGCGGTTCGTCCACGAGCAGCGGCACCATGAGCCTGACCGAAGCGTTTTCGCAGATCGTCAACCGTGTGGGCGTCGCCAGTCAGCAGAACGCCACCGCCAGCAAGGCGCAGCAATCCCTCGTCGAGCAGACCTACGCCGCCCAGCAGCAGCTTTCCGGCGTCAACCTGAACGAGGAATACGTCAATCTGGAACAGTACCTGGAACAGTTCCGCGCCGCGTCGCGGATGATCGAGGTCAGCAACAATATGTTCGACACCCTGCTCAACCTGCGTTGAGCTCGGTAGTCCGGAAAGTCATCCAGGAATAGCGCCATGCGTATCAGCTCCAACCTTTTCTTCCAGACCGGCCTGAACTCCATCAATGCCCAGCAGGCCGACCTCCTGCATCTGTACAAGCAGGTGGGCAGCGGCCAGCGCATGGTGAACCCTTCCGACGACCCGCTGGCCGCCGCGCAGGCCATCAACGTCAGCCAGACGCTGGCCATGAGCGAACGCTATGCCACCAACCGGCAGGTCGCCAGCCGCAACCTGGGCATGCAGGACAACATCCTGTCGTCCGTCGTCACGCAGCTGCAAAGCGTCAAGACCCAGCTGGTCGAGGCCGGGAACGGCACCTGGTCCGACGTCGACAGGGCGACGCTGGCCGAAGTGTTCGAGGCGGCGCGCGACAGCCTGCTGAACCTGGCCAACAGCACCGATGGCAACGGGCAGTATTTGTTTTCCGGGGCCAAGGGCAAGACGGCCGCATTCGGTGCCGACGGTACTTATCTGGGCAGCGCCGACCCCCGGCTCATCCAGGTCGATCAGACACGCCTGCTCGACAGCGCCGACATCGGCTCGAACATTTTCAGCCGGGCGGCTCCCGGCACCGTCGGTTATGTCACCATACCGAATACAGGCAATAGTGGCACGGCCGCTGTCTCGGGGTATGACATCACCAATGCCACCGGGCTGGCCGCCGGCAGGGCGGTGCGGATCGAGTTTGTGGACAGCACAGCGAACCCGGGAACTCTGGCCTATAAAGCGACCATCCCGACCGAGGCCGGGAATGCTCTGGAATATGAGGTCGAACTCACGGCAGACGAAATCACAACCCTGGCGGCTGGCAACAACGTTACACTGATGGATGCCGACTTGGGTCTGACCGCCACGCTGAGCGGCACCCCGCAGATTGGCGACGGGTTCGAGCTGGTACCGTTACATTCGCCCGCCTATAGCCTGGGCGCGAGCGATCCTGCGGCTCCTGCCGTGCGTTCGGTGACCGGTTATGGCGGGCAGTCGCTGGATCTGGAGTACGGCCTCATCCCCGATCCCGCTGATCCGGATCCGGACAACCCTGCGCTTCCGCTGGTTCCGGGGTTCACTTCGGCTGATGGCACCACTTATGCCGCCACACTCGATCCCGCGACCAACCGTGTTTCCGTCGATGTCGATGGCGTGGAAATCGTCTTCGACTCCGAACCCGACGATGGCCAGTCCTTCAGCATCACTTCCGGCCCCGATTCCCAAAGCCGCAATGAGCTGAATCTGTTCAGTGCGCTGGATGACATCATCGAGGCGCTGCGCTCGGGCACCGGCACCGAGGCGGCGAGCATCCATTTCCAGAACACTTTGAGTTCGACCATGCAACGTGTCGATGCCGTCTACAACAACGTGCTGTCGGTGCGGGCGTCGGCGGGCACGCGCATGAATGAGGTCACCGCGCTGGATTCCGCGGGCGGCACCCGCATCCTGGAATACCGGAACCAGCTCTCGCAGCTGGAAGACCTGGACTACTACACGGCCATCACCCAGCTGCAGCTGCGCACCACCGCCCTGGAAGCCGCGGCCATGGCTTTCCAGAAGATCCAGAACATCAGCCTGTTCAACCTCAATTCGCGCGGGTAAAGACGGCGGGGCGCGTTTCGCGCGCCTGCCGGCTGCTTACGTGTCAGTTTGAGATGATTTTCAGGGCGGCCCGGTGGCCGCCGGGCATGCCCGCATTATCCGGCCCTTTGCCCCGTCTGCCGGTACCCGATCCTTGCGGCCGCCGGTTTCCCGTAGCGCTTTCCGGGTCTTGAGTTCACGCCGTTTCTCGTGATTTTCCGCCGCTTCAGGCCGGCGCCGCTGTCCTTCAGTGCGCCGCAGCCCCTGGCGGTTCAACCCCAAAAGGGTTGCCCGGCCCGCGGAATATGGCTCATTACCGCGATCCGATGCGCTAGGGCCTGTTGACGCTAAAAGGAGGCTCGCATGAGCACGCAAACGTGTGGATGGCAAGGCGCGAAGCGCAGTCGTGGCCGGCCCCCCGGCGAGCATTCGCAACGCAGCCAGGCGCGCGTTTGCGTACTCACCCTGCGGGCTGGCTGGATATCGGGCGCCATGCGTCGTTGCACAGGCCTTGCAGGGAGCGGCCATGCGGCGCCCTGCACGCCTAGCCTGCCACCCGATATCCAGCCAGTGCAAGCCTCCTTTTAGCGTCAGCAGGCCCTAGCCCCACGCTTCAGATTCCTACCCGACCGTACATATTTAATACTTTTGTTTCAATTCGGTATTAGGTGAAGCCAGTATTCAACTTTCTGACATTTTTGGTATAGTGTTGCATAGAATTATGCGGGGTACGCATATCGCTTGCCTCAGCCTCGCCAAAAATCAGTCAAGCGTGTTTCGAGGGGGAGCATGTTGCATGGGGGGTGCCTCAGGGCCTGTCCTGCATCGTATGTCCTCGTGCGGTAACTTATGAGAGATTTCGATGCTTTTTTCCCGCATGTCCCGGGTTTGCCGTGCCGTCCTGATGCTGGGCACGCTTGTGATTGCCGGCTGCGGCACCGCCGGCAATCGTTTCGATACGGCCGATCTGTCTTTTCTCGTTCCTGGTGAAACCACCCTGAGCGAAGCCACCGTGCTGCTGCAGGGCGAGCCGGCGGGCGTCTATCGGCAGGCCAATGGCGCGGCCATCGCGCGCTGGGCGCATACGGCCACTCTGGTAACCGACGCCGTGTATTTCAACCAGGAACTCTGGCTGGCTTTCGACAGCCATGGCCGCTTCGAACGCATCGTAAAGAGCAACAACGTACCGCACGCCAACCTGTATCGGGATGGGCGGCGGGTGGATGTTCCCGTTCCCCAGCCAGCGACCAGGGCTGCGGCCCCGGGGCCGGTTGCCGCGGGCTTGCAGCAGCACACCGCGCCTTCTCTGCCTCATGCCGCCGTTACCTACTCCATCAATCAGTAAGGTCAGCGTTCTTTGTTTTTGCCCTCATAGAGTCCAATCATGTCAGATTACGAATTGCATTCGTCCGAGACCGATGCCTCCCGCAGTCATCAGAACAGTGTAAAAAAAAGCAGAAGAGGGAAGCCGAAGCAGCGACAGCGGTTCCGTATGGCCGATATCAAGGTGGGCTCGCTGCTGGTCTGGGTGCTGGCTCTGCTGATGGTGCTGCTGATCGCCGTGGGCGGCCTGGGCGGCTTCTTCCTTTGGCAGAACATGGAAACGATGCGCCAGCTTCAGAAGCAGGACTATCGATCGCAGCTTGCCGCGCGCATCGGCTCCGACATGATGTCGGTCCGGGTCAGCCTGCTGTCGGCGGCCCGCTACGAGCAGGAAGCCGAAGCCGGCAACAATGCCGCCCTGCGTCAGCGCGCGCGCGACGCGCTGGCGATGGCCACTGGCAAGCTTGAGGTCGTCCGCGGCAGTTTTGCCGAATTCCGCAAAACGCTGCCCGAGATGGGTGAAGAGCGGCGGGAAGCGACCCGCATCATCGGCGCCTACCAGCCCTATATCGACGATAGTCTGGACCCCATGGTGCAGGCCCTCGAAAGCTCCGATTACGTCACTTTCTACTTCGTCAACAATGAGTTCGGCGTGTCGCGGGCGGAAGGCTTCCAGAAGGCGGTGGACGATTTCAACGCCAAGCAGGCGCAGATCAGCGAGACTTTCTTCGCGAACGCGCAGACCGCGCTGTACCGTGCGCTCATTGCCATGGGTGTGGCCATCCTCGTCGGCTTCCTGCTGATGATCGCCATCCGCATCGTGTTCGGCCGCACGGTGGTGCGCCAGCTCGTGCAGGCCGGCCAGCATTTCGACCGGATCGCCAACGGCGATCTGACCAATCGCATCGAAGTCCGGTCGCGCAACGAGATCGGCGTGCTGTATGCCGCCGTGCGCCGCATGCAGGACAGCCTGACCCGCACGGTCAGCGAAGTGCGTCTGGGGGTGGAAGAAATCAATATCGGCTCGCGCGAGATTTTCTCCGGCAACACCGATCTGAGCCGCCGCACCGAGCAGCAGGCCGCCGCCCTTCAGGAAACGGCCGCCAGCATGGAGCAGCTCGCCAGTACGGTGCGCCAGAACACCGACAATGCCGTGGAAGCCGACCGGCTGGCCAAGGGCGCTTCGACCGTGGCCGCGCGTGGCGGGGAAGCCGTCACCGCCGTGGTCGATACCATGAACGAGATTTCCGAAAGCTCGCGCCAGATGGCGGACATCGTCAGCGTGATCGACGGCATTGCCTTCCAGACCAACATCCTGGCGCTGAATGCCGCGGTGGAAGCGGCGCGCGCCGGGGAACAAGGCAAGGGTTTCGCCGTGGTGGCCGGCGAGGTGCGTTCGCTGGCCCAGCGCAGCGCCCAGGCGGCCAAGGAAATCAAGCTGCTCATCGATCAGTCACAGGCCAAGGTCGAGGCGGGGGCGCGTCAGGCCCGTCAGGCGGGCGAGGTCATGCAGGAAGTCGTCGGATCCGTGACGGGTGTCACGACCATCATGGGCGAAATTTCCTCGGCTTCGTATGAGCAGTCCGATGGTATCGAGCAGGTCAACCGCGCCGTGCTGGAAATGGATGGCGTCACGCAGCAGAACGCCGCGCTGGTCGAGCAGGCGGCGGTCGCGGCCGGCTCCCTCCAGGACCAGGCGCAACGGCTCGCCGAGGCCGTGGCGGTCTTCAAGATCAATGCATCCGAAATCATCGACGAGCGGAAAGAGCCGTTGCAGGTCTCCGCACCCTCGAACGTCGCCTTGCAGGTCGTGTGATCCAGGCCCCCGGGGCAGCCCTTGGCGGGCTGCCCCGGGGCCGGCTCATCCGGCAGGCGCCGGCCAGGGCATCCAGGCTTCAGCGCCCTGAAAGCGCCTGCACCAGTCTTCCCATGGTGTCATAGCCGTCCTGGAACAGGCGCTCAAGGAAGGGCGAGATCTGGGGCAGCACCACCGCCAGGATCAGCAGCCCCACTGTCAGGCTGATCGGGAAGCCCACGGCAAAGACGGAAAGCTGCTGGGCGGTCCGGTTCAGAATCCCCATCGACAGGTTGATCGTCAGCAGCACGATCATCACCGGCAGCGCCAGCAGCAGCCCCGATACCACGATCTGCTCGCTCCATTCCAGCAGCACGCCCCAACCGTTCACATCCAGGGGGGCCTGCGTGATGGGCAGCACTTCGAAAGTGCGCACCAGGCCGCCTATCATCAGCAGATGCCCGTTCATGGCAAGAAAGGTGAGCATGGTGATGGTATTCAGCAGCCGCGCCAGCACGGCGGTATTGCTGCCGGTGGCGGGGTCGAAAAAAGAAGCGAAGGACAGGCCCATCTGCAGGCCCATGAATTCGCCGGCCGTCTGCACGGCGGCAAAGATGATGCGCATGGTGAGCCCCAGCGCCACACCGATGCCGATCTGCTGCAGCACGATCCACAGGCTGCCCCATGATGCGCTGGCCAGTTCGGGCAGCGGCCCCAGGGTGGGGGCGACAATGAGGGCAAGCAGGACGGCGAACCCCACCTTCACCTGCGCGGGGATCGAGGATTCGCTCAGCAGCGGAGCGGTGCCCACCATGGCGGCAATACGTATGAATGGCCAGATGAAGGCGTTGATCCAGGCGTAGAGCTGTTCGATGGTGACGGAGATCAACTCACTGCACCAGTTGCGGAATCATGCCGATCAGGGTCTGTATGTAATCCACCATGGTCGTGATCAGCCAGGGGCCCAGAAGCACCAGCGCGGCGCCGGCGGCCAGCAGTTTGGGGACGAAGGCCAGCGTCATTTCGTTGACCTGGGTGGCGGCCTGGAAAATACTGATCACCAGGCCAACGGTCAGCACCACCAACAGCAGCGGCGCCGCCATCTTCAGCGCCACCAGCATGGCCTGGTAGGTCAGGGACATGACGGTCATGGAGTTCATGGCGTATTCCTACAGATAGAAGCTGCGCGCAAGCGCGCCCAGCAGCAGGTGCCAGCCGTCGGCCAGCACGAAGAGCATCAGCTTGAAGGGCAGCGAAATGGTGACGGGCGGCACCATCATCATGCCCAGGGACATCAGCACGCTGGCGACGACCAGGTCGATGATGAGGAAGGGGATGAAGATGGTGAAGCCGATCTGGAAGGCCGTTTTCAGTTCGCTGGTGACGAAGGCGGGGATGAGCACGCGCATCGGCAGCTCGTCGGGCGTCTGCACCGCCGGCAGTTCCGCCATGTTGGCGAACATCAGCAGGTCGGCTTCGCGCGTCTGTTCCAGCATGAAGGTGCGCAAGGGGCCGCTGCCCAGTTCCAGGGCCTGCTGGAAGCCGATGCTGCCATCGCTCAGCGGCCGGTAGGCCGTTTCGTACACCTGGTCGAAGATGGGCGACATGGCGTAGAAGGTCAGGAACAGCGCCAGGCCGATCAGCACGGAATTCGGCGGCGAGGTGTTGGTGCCCATGGCCGTGCGCAGCAGACTCAGCACGATGATGATGCGCGTGAAGCCGGTCATCATGAGGAGCATGGCCGGCAGGAACGAGAGCATGGTCATCAGGGCCAGCGTCTCGATGTTGAATGACCAGGTCTGGCTGCCGCCGGGGCCCGGCGTTGCCGTCAGGGCGGGAACGGTGGCCTGGGCGGCGGCAAGGCCCGGCAGGGCAAGCAGCAGCACCAGCAGGAGACCGGGAAACAGGTTCAGGCGTTTCATGTCGGATTTCAGCGCCGCTTCAGGGCTCGGGCCAGGGCTGCGGTGAAACGGGGCGTGTCGGCGCCGTCGGGCGGATTGCGGGCGCCTTCCGCGGACGGCGGGCCGGGCGGCAGGGTGTGCAGCAGGCTGATGTGCTGAGCGGTGATGCCCAGCACCAGCCGTGCGTCTTCGACCTCGACGATGGTCACCCAGGCGCGATTGCCCAGATTCTGCGATGCCACCACGCGCAATGCCTGGGTGTTGCCGCGGTTGAATCCGCTGCGGCGTACTAACCATGCGCCGGCCATGATCACCATCAGGATGAAGATCAGGCTGACGATGACGCGCAGTACGTCCGCTTCGCTCATGGGTCAGCGCCGGCTGCGCAGCCGGTTGATGCGGTCGGCTGGTGTGATGATGTCGGTTACGCGGATACCGTACCTGTCGTCCACGACCACGACCTCGCCTTGGGCGATGAGGTAGCCATTGACGAAGATGTCCATGGGTTCGCCCGCCAGGCCATCGAGCTCGACCACCGAACCTTGGCCCAATTGCAGGATATTGCGTATGGTCAGGCGTGTGCGCCCGAGCTCGACAGTGAGCTGGACGGGAATGTCCATGATCATGTCGATGTCGCTCTGCACCGCGCCGGAGGTGTCCACCAGCGGCTGGAAGAGATCGGTGGCGGGCGTGGCGGGCGCGGCGGTGGCGGCGGTGGCGGCGCGCGTTGCGGCCGCAGGCTGCGCGGCGGCGTGCTGTGCGGCGGCCGCATCCGCCGCGGCCGCATCCGCCGCGGCCGTGTTTTCGGCGAGGGCGGCCGCGGTCTTCTGGGCATTTTCGGCGGCGGTCTGTTCCGCCAGGGCCGCAGCCCAGTCATCCGCCGCTTCGGCCAGGCCTTCCGCCTGATTCGACTGATGCGTACCCGCGGCCTGTTCGGCCATCGCCGCCGCCCAGTCGATGTCGTCGGAGGAAGCGTCGTCCTTGGAAGGGTCTTGGGTGGGATCAGTCATTTTTCGCTACGAGTGTTCGTATTGGTTTGAGACAGGGTCAGCATCTTCCGGACCCGCAGGGCCATCTTGCCGTCGTAGGTGCCATAGTGGCCTTCGAGCACCGGCACACCGCCGACATGGGCGGTGACCGTTTCCGGGATTAGGACCGGAAGGATGTCATTGACCTGCAGGCGCATGAGCGAGCCCACGGTCATGTCGATGTGTGCGAAATCGACGGCGAGCTCGACCTGAGCGGCGCGCACTTCACGCGACAGTTGCTGAGTCCAGCGCTGGTCGATCTCGTTCGCGCCGCCTTCCTGCAAGGGGCGGGAGAGCAGATCGCGCAGCGGCTCGATCATGGAATAGGGCAGGCAGATGTTCAGCTGGCCGCCGGCCGCCCCGAGTTCGATCTGGAACGTGGAGACCACGACGATCTCGTTGCCGCTGCTCACGCTGGCGAATTTGGTGTGCATTTCGGAACGGATGTATTCCGTTTCGATGGGATAGACGTTTTCCCAGGCCGAGCGATAGCTTTCCAGCGTGATTTCCAGCAGCCGGTCGATGATGCGCTGTTCCGTCGTGGTGAAGTCGCGGCCTTCCACGCGGGTGCTGTAGCGCCCATGGCCGCCGAACATGCTGTCGATCACCAGGAACACCAGATTGGGGTCGAAGGTGAAGAGCGAGGCGCCGCGCAGGGGCTTGAGCGCCACCATGTTCAGATTGCTGGGCACGGGCAGATTGCGCTCGAAGTCGATGTACTTCATGATGCGCAGGTTGCCGACCGTGATGTCGGCGTTGCGGCGCATGAAACTCAGCATGGCGCCGCGCAGCCGCCGCGCGAAGCGCTCGTTGATGAGTTCGAGCGTCTGCATGCGGTGGCGAACCACCCGGTCTGGCGAACTGAGATCGTAGGCGCGTACGCCGGACGATTCTTCGGGCGCCTTTTCAGGTTGCTCGGCCTCGCCGGTGACACCGGCCAGCAGCGCATCGACTTCGTCTTGCGAGAGCAGGCTCTGGTAGGACATTACTGGATCACGAATGCGGTGAACAGCACGGCGGAGATTTCCGGCCCGCGCGGTTGGGGCAGATAGGGCTCCTGCAGCACGCGGGTGAGGTCGTGCACGAGCCGTTCACGGCCTTCCGGGCTCTGTATGTAGCCGGGGTTCTGCAGCGAAAGCAGGCGCAGCACGCGGTCGCGGACTTCCGGCATGTATTCCTTGATCATGTCGCGCGAGGCTTCGTCAACCAGCCGCAGCGTGACGGCGAGATAAAGAATCCGTGTGGTGCGTTCATCGCGCAACGTGACGGTGAAGGGTTCGAGCGGGGCAAAGATGGGGGCCGGCAGCGAGACGGGCTGACGCTGGGCCGCGGATTCCCCGGGGGCCGAAGCAACGGCCAACCCCGATTGCTGGATGAAGAAATAGGTTCCCGCCATGCTGGCGCCGATGATCAGGACGACGAGCAGCAGCCCCAGCATCAGTTTGCCGAAGCGTCCGGAGCCTGGGTTACTGGTAGTGGCTGCGGGGGAGCGTTTGGTAGCGGTTGCCATCGTGAATGCCGAAGTGTCGCGCGAAGGTAAACAGGTTTTTCACAAGTATCACATTGTGCATGA
This sequence comes from Alcaligenaceae bacterium, assembly GCA_013416455.1. GTDB lineage: Bacteria > Pseudomonadota > Gammaproteobacteria > Burkholderiales > Burkholderiaceae_B > Yanghanlia. The sequence continues at coordinate 34,139 of JACCES010000023.1, forward strand.
AGTGGCGGCGGAAGAGTGCCGGAACAGGCGCGGGATTCCTTGATAGCTTCCGGGTTTGCCACTGACCGCCAGGTTCAGGCGAAGGTATCCACCAGGGCATTCGGGTCGGCGGGGCGGGCACCGCCATCGCGGCCTTCCGGAGCGCCGCCGGCCTGCGGGCCGCCCGAGCCGCCAGACGCATTCGCCTGCCGGTTGCCGGAACGCGCCTCGCCCTGGAACGCCTGGCCGGATTGAGGCTGGTCGTTCACATTGGCCTGCCCCAGGGAAATGCCCGCCTGTTCGAGCATCTGCTGGAGCTGCGGCAGGGCGTTTTCCACCGTTTGCCGCACGGTTGCGTGCGGGGAGCTGAACACCGCATGGGCGACGTTATCGTTCAAATTGATGGTGATGCGCAACGGGCCGAGTTCAGGCGGATCGAGCCGCAATTCGGCAACTTGGCCAAGACCGCCGCCGTTCTGGGCGATATGGATGAACCGGCGCCCGAATTCAGCGGGCCATTGCGGGCTGCCCAGCGGCGCTGCAATGCGGGGGACGCCCGGTGCTGCGGGGGCGAACGGCTGGCCGGTGAACAGGCCGGCGGGCGCCAGGCCGGCCGGAGAAACGGCGGCGATGCCCGGCTGGACGACGGACGCCGGCGGGGGCAGCGAGGTTCCCGATGTGGTGCGGGCGGCTTCCACCATGGCGGTGAACTCTTGCAGGGAGCGAGCCGCCGCGGTGCCGGGGCCATCGGCCGGCATGGCCGTGGCCGGTATGAGCGGTTCTTCAGCGGGCGGGAGGGTCGCCGGCGAGACGGTTGCGGGCGGTTGAGCCGCCGTTGCGGCGATGTCGGCCACGAGACCGGGCGCCATGGCTGAAGAGGCGGTGGCGGGTGCCGTGGCGGCCATGACGGCCGGGGCGGCGGTGAAGGCGTGCCTTGTTGCGGGGGCCGCCGGATCGGAAACCTGTGAAGCCATGGCGGGCAGGGTGGCGCCCGCCCGGACCGATGCCGCTGGCATGTCTGCCGGCCGCTGGGTGGCTGCGACCGGGGCGGCGGCCCCCATGGCCGGCCGCCCCGATGGTGGATGAGTGTTATCGGCCGCCTCGGGCTCGCCGGCCGCCTTGGCGGCAAAGAGAGTGGACATGCCTTCCAGGGGGGGGGACGGGGCGGCTGCTGTCGTGGCGGTGGCGGAGGGCGCCGTTTCGCCGGCCCTTGGCGCGGCGGAGGAGGGTGCCGTTTCCGCGGCCTGCGGCGCGACAGAGGGAGGCGCCGCGGAGGGAGACGCCGCGGCTTCGCTGCCTGCTGTCATGCTGCCCTGGGGAGCGGCAATGTGGACGATCGCGCCGGCCGCAAGCGCCGGCAGGCCGGTTTCGGCAGCCTGTTGTGCCAGGTCGGTGGCGGGCAATGGCAACGGGCCGCCGGCCCGGGCATCGCCGCCCCCTGGCGGGTTGGCATGTTCGTTGCCCGCGGCTCCCGGGGCGTGAACCGTCTGGCTGGAATCGGCCACGGGCCGGCCCGTGGCTTCGGACTGTGTCTCTGATGGCCGGGCGGATGCGCCATCGGCGGCCGTGCCGCCGGCGGGGGAAGCGCCCCCCCGCGAGGGCGGCGAAGGCCGGGATGCTGAATCGCGCGCGTCGCCGGCCGCCGTGTTGCGGGCCGCCGGGGTGGAATCCGCTTGCGCCTGCGTGCGGCGGTCGGGCGTTCCCGGGCGTGACGGGCTGCCGCTGGCGGCATTGGGGGACGAGCCGGAACCGGAACCGGGTTTTGAGGCAAGGACTGCCTGGCTGCGCCGTTCGCCCAGCAGTTGCGAGAAATCCAGCCCGTGAACAGGATCGGCCGGTTTGCCGGCGCGCGCCGGATCGGAATGGCCGATCATGCCGGAAAGAATGCTGGAGAGCTTGGGCGTGTTCATTCAGGGCCTGTCAATGTTTGCCTTGGCTGCGGCGGAAAAGATTGGCGGCGACTTCATCGCTGGCGCGCTGCTCGCGGCGTGCTTCGCGCAGGGCATGCTGCTGCCGCTGGCGTATATGCAACGCCTCGTAGGCACTGAGACGGCGCTTTTCGGCATACCACTGCTGGCGCCCGGCTTCGAGCCTGGACTCGGACTGCGCGACCACATTATTCTGCTGTGAAATCGCTTCATCCAATGTGGTGAGGAATCGTCGAAAATTCAGGTAGTTCGAAGCGGTTACCCCGCCTTCCGCGCTTTCCAGCAGCCGTTGTGCGTAATCAAGGCGGTAGGAATGCAGCATGTCCAGCTGCTCTTGTGCCTTGTCCCGCTCGGTGGCGGCCTTCCGCATGGATTTGGCGGCTTCGTCCAATGCTTCGTTGGTAACGTCGATCAATACGTTCAGTGCGGGTGTCTTCGACATGATGCATCACCTCATTTCGGCATGCCGGGCGGGTTGCGGCCAGCGTTGCGGTTCAGCGGGGTGTGGAACAGTGTTTCGAGATGCGCCATCGCCTGGTCGTAGTTCACATGCTCATTCATGCCCTGCTGCAAAAAGGCCTCCAGCTGCGGATAGCGGGCAATGGCTTCGTCGATCTGGGGGTCGTTGCCCACCGTGTAGGCGCCGACGGCGATCAGGTCCTGGTTGCGCCGGTAGCGGGACACCATCTGCTTGAAGCGGTGCACCAGTGAAATATGCTCGGGCGGCACAATGGCCGCCATGACCCGGGAAATCGATGCTTCGATGTCGATGGCGGGGTAGTGGCCGGATTCGGCCAGGCTGCGCGACAGCACGATATGGCCGTCCAGGATGGCGCGCGCGGAATCGGCGATCGGGTCCTGCTGGTCGTCGCCTTCGGTCAGCACGGTGTAGAAAGCCGTGATCGAACCGGCCGGACGGTCGCCCACCGGCGCGCCGTTGCCCGCCCGTTCCACCAGCGCGGGCAGTTTTGCGAAGACGGAGGGCGGATAGCCCTTGGTGGCGGGCGGCTCGCCGATGGCGAGCGCGATCTCGCGCTGGGCCATGGCGTAGCGGGTGAGGGAATCCATGATGAGCAGCACGTTCCGGCCCTGATCGCGGAAGTGTTCCGCCAGCCGGGTGGCGTAGACGGAAGCCTGCAGGCGCAGCAGCGGCGATACATCGGCCGGCGCCGCCACGACGACGGCCCTGCGCAGCCCTTCGGGGCCCAGGTTGTGCTCGATGAATTCCTTGACCTCGCGGCCGCGCTCGCCGATCAGCGCCACCACGATGACCTCGGCCGAGGTATAGCGCGCCATCATGCCCAGCAGCACGCTCTTGCCCACGCCGGAACCGGCGAACAGGCCCATGCGCTGGCCGCGGCCCACCGTGAGCAGCGCGTTGATCGCCCGCACGCCGACGTCCAGCGCCTTGTCGACGGGTGCGCGCGCCAGGGGATTGATGCTCTGCGCGCCCAGCGAGGCCGGCTGGACGTCGCTGAGCTGGCCCAGGTCGTCCAGCGGCCGGCCGGCGCCATCGAGCACGCGGCCCAGCAGGCCGGCGCCCACGGGCAGGTGCCTGGAGAGCACCGGGGGCGGGCCCGGATCGTCGATGCGCTGCCGTGGCAGGCTCAGCCTGCTTTGTACGGATGGTTCGATCGGCACCACCCGGGCGCCGGGCGGCAGCCCCGAAATATCGGCCTGCGGCATCAGGTAGAGCGTGTTGCCATGGAAGCCCACCACTTCGGCATCCGCCCAGTGGCGCCCACCCGACGCAAGTTCGATCTTGCAGGCCGCGCCCACCGCGAGGCGCAGCCCGGTCGCTTCCAGCACCATGCCCGTGGCTCGCGTGATGCGCCCGCTTACATGCCAGGACTCCACCGCCGATACGCGGCGTTCGGCCGCTTCGAGCAGCGCCGACCAGCGTTCGCCGGCGGTTTCGAGAAGATGGGGACGATCGGGCATGACGGTCTCAGGCTTTGCCGCCGAGGGTGGAGACGACGCGCTGCCATCGGGTCTGCAGGGTGGCGTCGATGTTCCCCAGGGCGGTTTCGACGACGCAGCCGCCGCGTTCGATGGCGGGATCGGCCTGCAGCCGCCACTGGGCCACGGTGGCGTCCTGCTGCAGGTAGCGTTCGACCATGTCCACATCGGCGGGATTCAGGCGCAGCCTGAGCAGGCCCTGATGGCTGCCATCTACGTGGACCACATCGCGGATGAGATCCAGAATGCGCTCGGGTTCCGTGTTCAGTGCGCTGCGCAGCACCTGCTCGGCCACGCTCAGGGCGAGTGAAACCAGGGCGTCGCCCGTGGCGGCCTCGATGTCGCCGATGGACTGGGCGCAGGCCTGCGTAATCTGATGCAGCCTTTCGGCCTCCTGGCGGGCCATCTCCAGGCCTTCGGCGTGGCCGGCGGCGTAACCCGCATCGTGGCCTTCCTGCCGGCCTTGCTCGCGGCCTTCCCGCAGCCCGGCCTCGTGTCCCTGGGCATGGCCGGCGGCGTAGCCTTCGGCGTGGCCGCGGTTCTGTGCCGCTTCGCGCAGGCGCTGGATTTCAGCCAGAACGTCGGCGGGGTCCGGCAGGGCCGCGACCGCCTCGGCGGCCGGGCCGGCGGCGGGGGGCGGCGGCGCCGGCGCCGGATCGAAGGATTCCATTTCCCAGCGCCGCCAGCGGCCGCCGGCATCGTAAAGGGAATCGAACTCGTCAGACATATTCGTCGTTGCCGGAGCGCGTCAGCGTCAGCTGGCCCGCTTCGGCCAGCCTGCGCGCGGTGCCGAGGATGTTCTTCTGCTCTTCTTCCACGCGCGACATGCGGATGGGGCCCTGGGCTTCGAGATCATCGCGCAGCATTTCCGCGGCCCGGTTCGACATATTGCTGAAGAATTTCTCGCGCAGTTCCTCGGGCGCGCCCTTGAGTGCGATGGTGAGCTGCGACGTGTCGATTTCCTTGAGGATGAGCTGGATCGCCGTGTCCTCTACGTCGATCAGGTTATCGAAGACGAACATCTCATCGACGATGCGCTGCGCCAGGTCGCCGTCCAGTTCGCGCAGCGTGGCGACCACGGATTCTTCTTCCACCGAGCTCATGTAGTTCAGGATTTCGGCCGCCGCGCGCACGCCGCCCATCTTGCTGCGCTTGGCGCCCTGGCCGGACAGCACGTTGTTCAGGACTTCGGTGAGTTCCTGCAGGGCCTGGGGCTGCACGCCGCCGAAAGTGGCGATGCGCAGCATGACGTCGTTGCGCAGACGTTCGGGCAGCAGGACCAGCACGTCGGAGGCGCGGTCGCGTTCGAGGTGCACCAGGATGGTGGCGATGATCTGGGGGTGTTCGTCCATGATCAGTTCGGCCACGTTCTGGGCATCGAGCCAGTTGAGCGCATCGATGCCGCTGGCGTTGTCGCTGCCTTCGAGAATGTCTTCGATCAGGCCCGCGGCGCGATCGGTGCCCAGTGCCTTGGTGAGCACGGAACGGATGTAGTCGTCGGAACCGAGCGTGATCGCCATGAACTGGTCGGCTTCCTGGCGGAATTCTTCCAGCACCTGATCGACGTCGCCGCGAGTGATCTGCTTGAGCGAGGCCATGGCCATCCCGATCTGCTGGACTTCGCGGGCGGACAGATACTTGAAGACTTCGGCGGCGGCGTCTTCCCCCAGCGACATGATGAGAATGGCGCAGCGGTTGAGCGCTTCGTTATTGACCGACATTTTTCTTCTCCAGCCAGGAACGCAACACCATGGCGACGGCGCGAGGGTCCTTGGTCGCCATGGTGCGCGCGGTGGCGAGGTTGTCCTGGTAGCGGCTCATCTCGCTGGCGCGGCGTTCGGCGGCTTCGAGCGCGGCGCGGTTGTCCTCGATTTCCTGGGCTTCCCGTTCGAGCTTTTCCTTGGCTTCGGCCATGTTATCGATGATGGGCCGGCCCAGGCCGCGCCACAGCAGGACGACGGCCGCCGCGATCATCAGATACTTCAGCAGCTGGATGGCGTGTTCCATGTAGGCCGGGTTTTCCCAGAAGCGCGGCGCTGGAGGGCCTTCATCGCTGAACAGGCTGTTGACCACGCTCACGGAATCGCCGCGCTCGGGCGAGTAGCCCATGGCCTGCTTCACCAGGGCATCTATCTTCTGGATTTCATCGTCGGGCAGCGGCTGGGGCCCGTTTTCCATGTCGCGGTAGTTCACCACCACCGCGACCGACAGGCGGCGCAACTGGCCGACCGGGTCCTTCACATGGCTGATGGTGCGGTCGACTTCATAATTGATGGTGGCGTCGTTGCGCGCCGTGCCCTGGGGACCGATCTGGGTGCCCGTCGCGAGCACGCCCGGCGTTCCCGTGCCGGCGGCCGGTGCCGCCGCCCCCGGAGCGGGTAGGGCGTCTTGCAGTGCGGCGCCGTCGATCGGCTGGCCATCCGCCCCCGCTTCCGGAGCGCCGGGCACACCCTGGGGCTGGTTGATGGGGGCGACGGGGTCGGGCGGCGGCTGGTTGGTCAGTGCCCCGGGGATGCCTTCCGCCGGCGGTACGCCGTTCTGGAGGGAAGCGCTTGTCTGCTGGCTGCGCACCGCGGCCTGGCCCGGCACCTGGTTGGGCCGATAGACTTCGGAAGTCTGTTCGCGCTGGGCGAAGTCGACGTCGGCGCTGACCTGGGCGCGTACATTGCCCGTGCCGACGATGGGGTTGAGCAGGGTCAGGATGCGCTGCACCGTGCGGGTTTCGATTTCGGCGATCAGGTCGCGGCGGACCGAATCGCCGCTGCCCGAACCCGCCGGCGCCGTGAGCAGGCGGCCGTTCTGATCCACCACCGATACGTTGTCGGCGGTGAGATTGGGCACGCTGGACGAAACCAGCCAGGAAATGGCCGCCACCTGCGATTCGCTCAGCATGCGGCCCGGATAGAGGGTGAGCAGCACCGACGCGGAGGGCGGCTGGCGATCGCGCACGAACAAGGTTTCACGCGGCAGGGCCAGGTGCACGCGCGCATGCTGGACGGCGTTCAGGGCCTGGATCGAGCTGGCCAGTTCGCCTTCCAGCGCCCGCTGGAAGTTGACTTGTTCGGTGAACTGGCTGGCGCCGAAGCGCGTCTGGTCGATGAGTTCGAAGCCGGCCTCGCCGCTGCGCGGCAGCCCCTGCTGCGCCAGCTGCAGACGGGTTTCGTGCACTTTGTCGGACGGCACCAGAATGGCCGCGCCGTTGTCGGTGAGCTGGTAGGGAACGTTCATCTGCGCCAGCGCGCCGATGATGGCGCCGCCGTCGCGGTCTTGCAGGTTGGAGAACAATACCTTGTAGTCGGGCCCGCGAAACCACAGGGCAACCACGGCCAGCAGCGCAATGGCGGCCGCAAGCGCCCCCAGTTGCACGGAGCGCGACACATTGCCAACTTTCTGAAGAACCGGATAACGAGCCGTCAGTTCGGCCATTCGGCTCATTTAGGGCCTCGGCGACGGAAAGCGTGGCACTGCACGGCAAGCTTCGGGCGGTTGATCGGCAAAATGTACATGCTGCGAAACGGGGTGAGGTGAGGCTGCATTATGGCCCGGGGGCCTGCAAGACCATCGGCGGAAAAACATGCGTTTTGGGCGTCATTTACAACGTATGAAACGCATTACAAAAAGTCTCCGCAGAATTGCGCCGCACTATACACGAGTCTCCCGGCGGGCGGCTCGATGCGGCGCGGCTCGGGGCCCGTATGCCCGGTGTGCCGACGGCGTGGGCGGGCCGGGGCGAGATCGGTCGAACAAGCGTGGAAATTGACGGCTGACAGCCGTGTTGCATGGTGTTTCGTCTGGTTATATTCGTACGGGACAATCAACGCGATACCGTTTTCTTCGTTCCATGGCCATCCAGAACCTCACTGCAATCGAAAACATGCTGTCCCAGATGCGGCAGGTCGCGCAGGCCGCGGCCAACATGCCTGCCCGAAACGACGCCGCCGTGGCGCCGCAGGGCGGCTTCGCGGCGGAACTGGCGCGGTCGCTTTCGCGCGTATCCGAAATGCAGAACACGGCCAATGCGCAGGCCGTCGCCTTTCAGGCCGGTGAACCGGGTGTTTCCCTGAACGATGTCATGGTCGATATGCAGAAGGCGGGCATCGCCTTCCAGGCAACGCTCCAGGTGCGCAACCGTCTGGTGCAGGCCTATCAGGAAATTTCCAGCATGCCGGTGTAAGCCGCGCGGGCCTAGAGCCTCCTTTTAGCGTCAACAGGCCCTAGTGTCTCGTCCCAGAAATAACTTTGCATAACCGAGCCACTTTCTGGAGGATGGAATCGGCGGTTGCCGTCCAGACGAATGGACGGTTGTGCTGGTTGTACTGTTCAACGTAACGTTCGATGT
>JACCES010000024.1 GCA_013416455.1 Alcaligenaceae bacterium
CCTCAACCAACTCTAGAGGCCAGACTATGCCGATACTCGATCCATCAAAGCTCCGTGCAGCCATAGCCATTTGTTGCTCCTTGGGTAGCCGAATCGGCATAGTTCCGGACGCGGCATACGATCTGGTGTTGCGACCTTATCAGCCGCTGTTCTTCAACAAGGGGACTTCACGATGAGCACAACCAGGAAACTGCGACTGGGGCCGCTGCCCAAGACCGAAAGCGTCAAGTTGACCTTTGCCTGCCCGGCCAGCCTGAAAGCCGACCTCGACCGCTACGCCGCGCTGCACGCGCAGGCGTATGGCGAGGCGGTCGATGCCATGACGCTGATCCCGCACATGCTGGAAGCCTTCATGGCGGGCGACAGGGGATTCAGGAAAGGAAACGCCAGCAAGGTCTTGCCGCCGAAACCAAGCTGAAGATGCACCGGAACCAGATTGACCATCCCTCGAACGCGCAGCCCAACGCTGCGCGTTCTTCGTTCTGGATAGGCTGCGAGGGAATGGGCTAAAGTGACTGAACAAGCCTGCCAGGCCTTGGCAATCTCCATCGCTACAACGCGACGCGGCTTGCTTTCTACAGGCTCTTATGTGGCTCCCAGTCCACAACGCTGCATCCTCTGCAAGCAGCATGAAGCAGAGCTAACCTATTGCCCCGTATATGGTTTCAAGCCCCCCGTGCTTCCCGCGAAAAGCTTGACACCGGCCTTTTTTTGTCGCAGGGCCGCCCCAAGACAATGGAGTTGATCGAGAAGCGGTTGAAGGCAGTGCTCGCCCGCTACGCTGCATGAAGCCAGCGCGATCAGTCTGGGGACGCAGCAGGAATCCGCCGCACTGCCGACGCTATCCGGGCCTGTCGATTCTCGTATCACTGATACGAGAATTCCGGAGCGGCAGTCCCCTCGATCGTAGACATCCCGGCGCCCCGTGCCGATCGCGCCGCCCTTCCTGAAAACCCCGGCGTGCACAGGGATATAAGCCCGGGTGAATATCCCCATAAGGCTGGTTGCCGTGGCCCGCGGCGGCGGACTTCTCTACCATGACCGCATCCAATCGCAGCCATGGTGAGAAATCGATTATGTATAGAGTAGGTGTGGATGTCGGCGGTACTTTTACGGATCTGGTGCTGGTTCACGGCGGGGATGGGACGACGCGGTTCCACAAGGTCCCCTCGACCCCGCATGACCCTTCCGAGGCGATCGCGCGTGGCATTTCCGAGCTGATCGGGAACAACGGCCTGCAGGCCTCGGACATCCTGCACATCGGCCACGGCACGACGGTGGCAACCAATCTGGTGATCGAAGGCAAGGGCGCCCGCTGCGCCCTGGTCACGACCCGCGGGTTCCGCGACGTGCTGGACATCGGCCGCCAGACCCGTCCGCACAATTTCGATTACAACGTCCGCAAGCCCGAGGCGCTGGCGCCGCGCAAGTGGCGCAAGGGGGTGACCGAACGCATGGCCGCCAATGGCGATGTGCTGGTTCCGCTGGATGAAGAAGAGGCGCGCCGCATCGCGCTGGAACTGAAGGAAGAGGGCGTCGAGGCGGTGGCGATCTGCCTGCTGCATTCCTACCGCAACCCGGCGCACGAAATCCGTGTGGGCGAAATCCTGCGGGAAATCCTGCCCGATACCTACATCTGCCTGTCCAGCGAGGTTCTGCCCGAATTCCGCGAGTACGAGCGCTTTTCCACCACCATGCTGAACGCCAAGGTGGGGCCGCGCATGGAAGGCTATCTGGGCCGCTTCCTGCAGCGCGTCAAGGCGGCCGGCATTGTGCACGAACCTTTCACCATCCATTCCAACGGCGGCCTGATGTCGGTGGAGGCGGTGCGCCGGTTCCCCGTGCGCACTTGCCTGTCCGGCCCGGCGGCGGGCGTGGTGGGTGCCGCCATGGTGGGGCGGGCCATCGGCCGCCCCAACCTGGTCACCTTCGACGTGGGGGGCACCAGCACCGACGTGTCCCTGATCGCCGGCGGCGAGGCCATGTTCAGTTCCAGCCGCAGTGTGGCGGGCTATCCCGTCAAGACGCCGATGGTGGATATCCATGTGATCGGTGCCGGCGGCGGCAGCCTGGCCTGGCTGGATGACGCCGGTTCGCTCAAGGTGGGGCCTCAGAGCGCGGGGGCCGTTCCCGGCCCGGTCGGCTACGGGCAGGGCGGCGACAGGCCGACCATCACCGATGCCCAGATCGCTCTGCACCGGCTCAACCCTGTGGCTGTGCTGGACGGGAAAATGCCCATCTTCGCCCCCGAGGCCAAACACGAACTCAAGAAACAGGTGGCCGACCCGCTGGGCCTCGACCTGGAGACGGCGGCCGAAGGCATCATCCGCATCGCCAACGCCAACATGAGCCGGGCCATCCGCTCGGTGTCGACCGAGCGCGGCTACGATCTGTCGGAATTCGCCCTTTTCGCCTACGGCGGCGCGGGGCCCCTGCACGCCCTGGATGTGGCGCGGGAATGCGGGATACCCACGGTGATCATCCCGCCGGAGCCGGGCAATATGTGCGCGCGCGGGATTCTGCTGACCGATATTTCCTTCGACTTCGTCGGCAGCGAGATCCTTCTGGCGCGGCCCGACACCTGGTCGCGCATCCAGCGGCGCTTCGAGCAGCTGCGCGGGTCGGCGGACCAGTGGCTGAGCGAAGAAGAGGTCGTTCCTGAAAACCGCAGCTATCAGTGCTTCATCGACGCGCGCTACGTGGGCCAGAACTTCGAGGTGCAGGTGCCCATGGAGGACCTGGGGGAGGGCAGTCTGGCCCTGTTCGAAGCCGGTTTTCACGAGGCGCACAAGAAGGAATACGGCTACAACGTGCCCACCCGCCAGATCGAGATCATCAACTGCCGCATGAAGGCGGTGGGCGCCGTCGGCAAGGCTCCCCTGGCCGAACTCGAACCGGGCGGCGGATCACGGCCCGATGCCGAGCGGGACATCTATTTCGGCGCCGGACACGGCTGGATGGCCAGCAAGGTGTACCGGCGGGTGAATCTGGGGCCGGGTGCGAAGCTGTCGGGGCCGGCCGTCGTCGAGGAAATGAGTTCGACCACGGTGATCCGGCCGGGGCAGTCGCTCGAAGTCGACGCCTATGGAAACCTCATCATCAACATCGCCTGAGCGCGGGAGCAGAATATGACTACACAGGAAATGGTGCGCGATCCGATCGAGATGGAAGTCTTCGTCAATCGGCTGCTGTCGATCACCGAGGACATGAACAACACGCTGGTGCGCTCGTCGTTCTCGACCAACATCAAGGAACGCAAGGACTGCTCGGTGGCCCTGTTCGACGGCCGGGGCAGGCTGGTGTCGCAGGGCACCCAGATACCGTTGCATCTGGGTTCGCTCAACGGCGCCGTGGCCTCGGTGCTGGAACGCTATGGCCAGGAAGGCATCCTCGAAGGCGATGCCTATATCTGCAACGATCCTTATCTGGCGGCGGGCAGCCATCTGCCGGACGTGAACATCGTCACGCCGGTCTTCCACGAGGGCAGGCTGGTGTTCTTCACGGCCAACGTGGGCCATCACTCGGATTTCGGCGGCGTCGTGGCCGGGTCGATCGCGGGCGGGCTGCGCTCCATCTTCGCGGAAGGGCTGCGCCTGCCGGTGATCCGCATCGTGAAGCAGGGCGTGCTCGACGAAGACCTGCTCAACCTGATCGCCAACAATACCCGTGATCCGGAAGAGCGCACCCTTGATCTCAAGGTGCAGATCGCCACCAACGAGCGCGGGGCCGCCGCCATTTCCGGCCTGATCCGCCAGATGGGAATCGAGAAGACGCTGCAGGCCGTGGAAGACGTTCTTGTCTATACCCGGCGGCGCCTGCTCAAGCGCATCGGCGAACTCAGGCAGGGCTCCTATGAATTCCAGAACTGGCTGGACGACGACGGCCTGGGCGACGGCGAACCGGTGTCCATCCGCGTGAAGGTCACGGTGCGGCCCGATGAACTCGAATTCGATTTCGCGGGTTCGGGGCCGCAGGCCCGCGGCGCCATGAACCTGCCGCTCAACGCTTTGCATGCCTGCGTCTATTACGCGGTCAAGGCCTTGCTGGACCCTGAACTGTCGGCCAATGCCGGCCTGTTCGAACCGCTGTCGATCAAGCTGCCGCCGGCCAGCATCGTGAATCCCGAGCTGCCGGCGGCGGTGGGTGCGCGCTCGATCACGGCCCAGAAGGTGGCGGGCGCCATTTTCGGCGCGTTCCGAGGGGTGCTGCCGGAAGACAAGGTCATGGGCGCGGGCAATGACGTGTGCCCGGCCATCGTGTTCTCGGGCAGGCACCAGCACCGCAAGGGCGAGTTCGTGTATCTGGAAACGGTGGGCGGCGGTTCGGGGGCCACGGCCGATGCCGACGGCATGGACGGTATCCACGTCCACATGACGAACTCGTCGAACCTGCCCGTGGAGGCCCTGGAAAACGAATATCCCCTGATGGTGGATGAATACGGCTATGTGCCGGATTCCGGCGGCCCCGGCCGCCGCCGCGGCGGCATGGCGCTGGCCCGCCAGATATCCGCGCTGACGCCGGGAATCGTGTTCACGGCCCGCTCCGACTCCCATCTGGTCGGGCAGCCCAGCGGCGCGCTGGGAGCCGGCCCCGGCCGGCGGGCGCGCCTGGAACTGCGCCATCCCGATGGCAGCATCGAGCCGCTGCCTTCCAAGGCGGCGAGCATCGTGCTGCGGAAAGGGCAGGCCGTGCGCATGGAAACACCGGGCGGCGGGGGCGTGGGCGCGCCGGCGGAGCGTGCCCCAAGGGATGTGGAGCGCGATCTGGCCGACGGCGTCATCAGCGAACAGGCGGCCCGGGAACACTATGCCGCCCAGCTGGAAGCGCTGGCCAGGCAGGCCGAGCCGGTATCGTAGCCGTCTTCAGCAGACCGGCGAAGTGTCCAGCTTCGCCGCCTCGATCTCGTCGGCGACGTACCGGCGCAGCCAGGCATGGGCGGGGTCGAACTGGTAGCGCTCGTGCCAGAACATCGAGATGCGCAGCGGCGGCAGCGGCACCGGTGTGGGCAGGACCACGGCGCCGGCCATCGGCGCCAGCTTGCGGCCCACGCTTGCGGGCAAGGTGGCGATCATGTCCGACGAGGCGATCACGAAACAGACAGCCAGGTAGCTGGACAGCACGACGCCGGTGCGGCGGTTGCGGTTCTGCTGCAGCAGCAGGGCGTTGAGCTGGGAGTTGAAGTAGCCGATGTGGCCGGTCGCGTCCATGTGCTCGTAGTCGAGGAAGGTGTCCAGATTCCATGGCCGGGAAAGCAGGGGGTGGCCGGCACGCGCCACACAGCAGGCCGATTCCTCGAACAGCAGGCGCGCGCGCAGGCTTTCGGGGGCGTCCGGATAGTGGCCGATGTGCAGTTCGATGTGGTTTTCCGTCAGCATTTCCTGGCCGCCGTGCAGGCGCGGCGGCAGCACCTGCAGCTTGATATGGGGGGCCGCCCGGCGCAGATTGGCCAGCAGCGGCGGCATGATGGCGAACTGGATGTAGTCGGTGGCGTACAGGTTGAAGGTCTTGTGGGCGGTGGCGGGGTCGAAACCGGCGCTGGGCGAGGTTTCAGCCAGCCAGGCTTCCAGCAGCGGCCTGAAGCTGCGGTGCAGATGCAGGGCGCGTTCCGTCGGCCGCCAGTGGTTGCCCTCGCGCTTGAGCAGGGGGTCGGCAAAGATATGCCGCAGCTTGCTCAGGGCGGCGCTCATGGCGGGCTGGGTGATGCCCATCTGGGCGGCTGCCTTCGAGACGCTCTGATGAGAAATCAGCGCGTCGAAATGCGGCAGCAGATGCAGGTCTGAAGGGCGCATAGTGCTGTCTATATCCCTATAAGCGGCAGCCTGTGGACGGCCTTGGGTGGCGTACTTACTATTGGTTTCAGCAATATTCAATCATGCAGAAAGGAGACATTCATCATGAATAATCGGTGGTTCAGCAAGGCAGCGCTGGCGCTTGCCCTGGCCGGCGGCCTGGCCGCGGGGGCCGCGCAGGCCGACCAGGCGGCCGCCTGGCCCGACAAGCCGGTGCGCCTGATCGTGCCCTTCGCCAATGGCGGCTCCACCGACCTGGTGTCGCGCCGCATCGGCGAGGCGCTCGGCAACGAAATCGGGCAGCCAGTCATCGTGGAAAACAAGGTGGGGGCCGGGGGCACCATCGGGGCGAGCTATGTGGTCCGCCAGCCCGCCGACGGATACACCCTGTTGATGGGGACGGTGTCTACGCACGCCATCCACCCCAGTGTGTACAAATCCTTGCCCTACGACATTTTCGAGGACTTCACCCCCATCACCATGGTGGGCACGATTCCCGACCTGATCGTGGTGCATCCGTCGGTGCAGGCGGCCAACCTGAAGGAATTCGTCGATCTGGCCAAATCCCGCCCCGGTGTGGTCAGCTACGCTTCGGGCGGGCAGGGCACCTCCAGCCATCTGGGCAGCGAATACCTGGCCGCCGAGGCCGGCATCCAGCTCAATCATATTCCTTTCAAGGGCAGCGGTCCGGCGCTCATCGACGTGCTGGGGGGCCATGTGGACATGATGCTCGACGTCATCATGACCTCGCTCGAACCGGTGAAGGCCGGCCGGCTGCGGGCGCTGGCGGTCACATCCGCGGCCCGTTCGCCGCTGCTGCCGGACGTCCCCACGGTGCGCGAGGTGCTGGGGGTGGATGATTTCGAAGCCATCATCTGGTTCGCGATCTTCGCGCCGGGCAATATGCCCGACGCCCTGCAGACCAAGGTCGCCGACGCACTGAACAAGGTGCTGGCGGCGCCCGACATGCAGCAGTTCCTGCTCAGCCAGGGCATCGAGGCGGCCGGCGACGGCCCGGCCGCTCTGGCGAAGCAATCGCGGGTCGACTACGAAAAGTGGAAGAAGGTGGTGGCGGACTCGGGCTTCCAGCCTCAATGATGCTTGCATGGGTACAAGGCCGTGCCTGCTCGTGCGGGCACGGCCTTCGTCAGATGATGGGATGAAAACAGGCGGCGCGCCGCCCCGGCGAGACTTCCTCCAGCTCGGGCACGCTCAGGCTGCAATCCTGCTGTACCCGGGCGCAGCGCGGGTGATAGGCGCAGCCCGCCGGCAGATTCGTCGGTGCCGGCACTTCGCCGGTGATGCGGGCCAGCGTGATGCGGGCGGCCGGGTCGGGCACCGGCGACGAATCGCGCAATACCCGGCTGTACGGGTGGGCCGGGCCGTCCAGCACCCGGTTGGTGGCGCCGCGTTCCACGATGCGGCCCAGATACATGACGCAGACTTCATCACAGAAATGCCGCACCACCCCCAGGTCGTGCGATACGAATACGAAGGACAGCTGGCGTTCGACCCTCAGCCGGTCCAGCAGTTGAAGGATCTGGGCCTGCACCGAGACGTCCAGCGCCGATACGGGTTCATCGGCGACGATGAGCTCCGGGTCGAGCACCAGCGCCCTGGCAATGCCGATGCGCTGGCGCTGACCGCCCGAGAATTCATGCGGATAGCGTTCCAGCGCGGTCTGCGGCAGCCCGACTTCATCCAGCGTGCGGCGGATGCGCGTTTCGATCTCCGAGGCATTGCCGAGCTTGTGGACGACCAGCGGTTCGGACAATGTCTGGCGAACGGTGCGCCGGGGGTTGAGCGATGCGAAAGGGTCCTGGAACACGATCTGGATGCGCTGGCGCAGCCTGCGCATCTGCGCGGCGCCGGCGGTGCGCAGATCGATGCCGTCGAAGACGATGGAGCCTTCGTCGGGTTCGACCAGACGCAGCAGGGTCCGGGCGACGGTGGATTTGCCGCAGCCGGATTCGCCCACCAGGCCCAGCGACTGGCCCCGGGCCACGTCGAACGATACGTCGTTGACCGCGCGGACGATCTGCCGGGGGCCGCTCAGCAGGCCTCCGCCGCTTTCAAAGCGCTTGACCAGGTTCTTCACCTGCAGAAGTGTATTCATGTGTGGACTCCGGCCTGACGGGCGCGTACGTGGCAGCGGACCTGTTGCCGGCCGCCGGGCAGCAGGCTCAGTTCGGGATGCTCGGTTTCGCAGCGGGCCTCGCGCAGCGGGCAGCGCGCGGCGAAAGTACAGCCGCGCGGGATGCTGGTGATGGGCGGGACGTTGCCGGGTATGGCTTCGAGCGATTCCGTGTCGGTGTCGACGCGCGGCATGGCTTTCAACAATGCTTCGGTATAGGGGTGCGCGGGCTGTGCGAACAGGGCCGCGGCGTCGGCCAGTTCGACGATCTCGCCGCCGTACATGACGGCGACTCTGTCGGCGATCTGGGCGACGACCCCGAGATTGTGGGTGATGAAGACGACCGACATGCCGTAGGCCTTCTTCAGATCGTCCAGCAGCGTCAGGATCTGCGCCTGGATGGTCACGTCCAGCGCCGTGGTGGGCTCGTCGGCCAGCAGCAGCTTGGGCCGGCAGGCCAGCGCCATGGCGATCATGACGCGCTGGCGCATGCCGCCCGAGAACTGGTGCGGGTAATCGTTGAAGCGCCTGGCGGCGGCCGGGATCTTGACCTCTTCCAGCACGTCGAGCGCCACTTTGCGGGCCTCGGACCAGCTCACGCGCCGGTGCAGGCGGACGGCCTCGGCAATCTGGTCGCCCACCGTCATGGTGGGGTTCAGCGACGTCATGGGTTCCTGGAAGATCATGGCGATCTCGTTGCCCCGGATGGCGGCCATCGCCTTTTCGGGCAGGCACGTCAGGTCCCTGCCTTCGAAGCGCACGTGGCCGGAGCCAAGGCGCGCCCCCGAGGCGGGCAGCAGGCGCATGATGGACAGGGCGGTCACGCTTTTGCCGCTGCCCGATTCGCCCACGACGGCCAGGGTTTCGTTTCTGGCGACCGAGAACGAGACCTTGCGCACGGCGGCATGCCATGCGCCGCCGATGCGGAATTCCGTCACCAGTTCGTCCAGTTCCAGCACTGTGGTTTCTGCGGACATCTTCACTCCGAACGTAGCTTGGGGTCGATCGCATCGCGCAGCGCATCGCCCAGCAGATTGAGCGCGAGCACGGTGAGCAGGATGGCCAGGCTGGGGAATACGGTGAGCCACCAGGCGTCCAGGATGTGTTCGAAGCCTTCGCGTATCATGCTGCCCCAGGTCGCGGTGGGGGGCGGCACGCCCAGCCCGATGAAGCTCAGCGAGGCTTCGGTGCGGATGGCGGACGCCATCCACAGCGAGCCCAGCACAATGACATCGGAAATCATGTTGGGCACGATATGCACACCCATCAGGCGGGCCGGCCCATAGCCCAGGGCCCGCCCCGCCTCGATGAAGTCACGGTTGCGCAGCGCGATGGTCGGGGCGCGCGCCACCCGTACAAAGGGCGCGATTTCGGTGATGGCGATGGCGATGATGAGGTTTTCCAGACTGGCGCCCAGCATGGCGGCCACCATCAGGCCCAGCACCAGGGTGGGAAAGGACAGCAGGACGTCGACCAGGCCCATGACCAGCCGGTCGAACAGGCCGCCCAGGTAGCCGGCCAGCACGCCCAGCGTGGTGCCTATGGCCATGGCGATCATGATGGCCACGAAACCCACCAGCAGGGACACGCGGGTGCCGTAGATGATGCGCGAAAGGACGTCGCGGCCGTAGCTGTCGGTGCCCAGCCAGAATTCGGCCGACGGGGGCTCCAGGCGGGCGATGATGTGCTGCTTGAGCGGATCGTGCGGCGCGATCCAGGGAGCAAACAGGGCGGTCAGGACGATGAGCAGCAGCAGTCCCAGTCCTATCCAGGACAGGCGGTTGCGGCTCAGCGCCGCCCACAGCGCATGCGAGCGGGATGCGGCGGGCAGGGTGGAGGTGGCTGTCGAACTCATTGGTACTTCACCCGGGGGTCGACCAGACCGTAGACGAGGTCGGTCAGCAGGTTGACGATAATCACGCAGAAGGCGAACACGATCATCAGCCCCTGCAGCAGCGTGTAGTCGCGAACGTTCAGGGCGCCCAGGATCAGTTTGCCCAGGCCGGGGCGGTTGAACACGATCTCGGTCAGGACGGAATTGCCGATCAGCGTGCCGAAATACAGCCCGACGACCGTGATGATGGGGATCAGGGCATTGCGCAGCCCATGCCTCAGGATCAGGCGCATGGGGCGGATGCCCTTGGCGCGCGCGGTGCGGATGTAGTCTTCGCTCATCACGCCCAGCATCGATGAGCGGGTGACGCGCATCACGTAGGCCATCATGATCAGGCCCAGATTGAAGGCCGGCAGCGCCAGGTTGCGCAGCTGCTCGGTCCAGCTGCCGGTGCTGGCGGCGCTGATCACGGGAAACCAGCCCAGCTGGATGGCGAACACCAGCAGCATCAGAATGGCGGATACGAAGGCCGGGAAGGACAGGCCGGTGAGCGACAGCAGCCGGCCGAGGTAGTCAGGCCAGGCATTGCGCCGCAGCGAGGCCCAGACGCCCAGCGGCAGGCCCATCAGCGTGCCGATGATGATGGCGGCGGCGGTCAGCTGCAGCGTCCAGGGCAGCACATTCATCACTTCGGTGAGCACGGGGCGCCCCGAGGACATGGCGATGCCCAGGTCGCCGGACAGCACGCTGCCCAGGAAGGAAAGGTATTGCTGGTACAGCGGCAGGTCGAGTCCGAGCTGCGTGCGCAGCGCGCGCAGCGCCTCGGCGCTTGCCTGGTCTCCCAGCATGACGGCGGCCGGGTCGCCCGGCACGAGACGCACCAGGATGAACACGGCGGTGAGCATGGCGAGCAGTGTCGGAACGGCGAGCAGAAGCCGCTTGATGGCGAAACGGATCATGGCGTGCCGGCCTCCTCTGTGGAAGCTTCCATCAGCCGGCGGGCGTCCAGCGCGGCGATGGCGTGATCAGTGCGGCCCCGGACGATCAGATCGGTCATGACCGCGCCGACGATGGGGATGAGCTGGAAGCCGTGGCCCGAGAAGCCGAAGGCATGGAAGACGCCCGGCGCATTGGGCGAGGGGCCGACGATGGGAAGCAGGTCGGATGTCTTGGCTTCGAGCCCGGCCCACACGCGCACGATGCGCAGGCCCCGCACCGACGGGAACAGGTCGGTTGCGGCCTTCGCGCCCTTGGCCAGGACGCGCATCCGCGCCGTCGAGGTTTCCTTGTCGAGGTCGGGCACGCCCTGGAGCCCGCCGCCGATCACCAGCGTGCCCTGGTCGGACTGCTTGAAGGACAGCGAGCGGCCCATGATGCTGACGACCGGCCTGATGAAGGGTTCCACCCGCTCGCTCACCATCATCATCGACGACTTGGTCGCCAGCGGGATGTGGTCGCCGACCATGGCGGCGATGCGCGCCGACCACGCGCCCGCGGCATTGACGATGAAGGGCACCGTCCAGTTGCCGCGGGAGGTGGCGAGCGTCCAGTCATCGCCGCTGCGTTCGATGGCGGTCACGCCGCATTGTTCGAGCAGGGTAACGCCGGCCTGCTGCGCGCTGGCACGGAACGCTCGCAGCGCGCGGTGGGGGTCGGCCGCCCCATTGTCGCGGGCCAGCGACGCGCCCAGGCAATGGGGGCTGAGGGCGGGCAGCCAGCGCCGCAGTTCGTCGCGGCCGATGATTTCTTCGTGTGTGTAGCCGTCGCGGCGCAGGGACCCGACCCGTTGTTCGAGCCGGGCGAGCGATGCTTCGTTCTCGGCGACGCAGATCTGGCCGCCGGCATGGAAGCCGCAGTCGTCGCCCACGATATCCCGCAGCCTGGGCCACAGCGCCATGGCGGCGAGCGACAGGTCGAGTTCGCCGCGATCGCGGTTCAGTGTGCGTACGCCGGCCGCCGTGGCTCCCGAGGCGTGGCGGCCCACCCAGTGGCGTTCCAGCACCAGCACACGCTGGCCGGCGCGAGCCAGGTGCATCGCGGCGGACAGGCCGTGCAGCCCGCCGCCGATGACGGCAACGTCGTAGATGTCCCTGCTCATGTCCGGCCCGCCTCGTCGTCCAGCGAAGCCAGCTCGCCCAGCGTGAGCGGCTTCAGAGGCGGCCGGATACGGTAGAAACCCACTTCGCCGACCGGGCGCTGCTGCGCTTCGGAAAGAATGCTGGCGATCGTGTAGCCGCATTGCCGGCCCTGGCAGGGCCCCATGCCGGCGCGGGTGAAGGATTTGATCTGGTTCGGCCCGGGCCGGCCCAGCGCCGCGGCGGCGCGTATATCGCCGGCGGTGAGTTCTTCGCAGCGGCAGACGATGGTGTCGTCCGAGGGGCGGGCGATGCCGGCGCGCGGCGGATACATGGCATCGAGCAGGGGGCGCAGCGCCAGTTCGCGGGCCAGTTCCCTGCGCAGCGGGGCGGCCTGTTCGCCGGCTTCGGCGGCGCTGATCCGGCCGGCGCGCATGGCCACGCCCAGGCCGGCAAGCCGGCCGCGCAGGCAGGCGGCGCGCGCGCCCGCAATGCCGGCACCGTCGCCGGCCACGAAGACGCCGTCCTGGCTGGACTGTCCCCACTCATCGACCGTCGGCGCGAAGCAGCGCTGGTCGTCGCGCCATTCCATCCCGCATTCGAGGGCGTGGCTCATATGGATGGAGGGCACGACGCCTTCATGCACCAGCAGAAGCCCGGCGGGGACGCGCTGCCGGGCGCCGCCCCCGTCCTGGAATTCGATTTCCGCCAAGCGTCCTTCGCCGTGGGCATGCAGACCGGTCACGCCTTTGTGCACCGGTACCCCGGCGGCGCGTATGGCTCGCATCCAGCGGTAGCCTTTGCGCAGTTCGCGCCAGCTGCCCAGGGCGGACAGCAGCCGAGGCATGCCGCGGCGCCAGCTGTCGGCCGGGGCCGTATCCAACCACCCGGCCACCCGGCCGCCCGCTTCGAGCAATTGTTTGATATAGACCAGCACCAGCGGCCCGCTGCCGGCGATCCATACCGGCTCGTCGGGTATCTGCCCGGATGTCTTGAGAAGGATCTGGGCGGCGCCCACCGTCATGACGCCGGGCAGGGTCCATCCGGGGAAGGGCGCGGGGCGCTCCTGCGCGCCGGTGGCCAGCAGCACGTTCGCCGCCTGAACCATGCCCGCCCGCTGTTCCCGCCCGGGGCCTTCCATGGTCATATAGACATGCCAGCCCTGTTCGATCTGCCAGACCTGGGTCCGCGGGCGGTAGTCCGCGCCACAGGCGCGGAAGGCCCGCACCGTCTGCGCGCCCGACTGATAGTCTTCACCGAGGATCCCGCCGATGTCCTGGTCCGCCCGGCGCTCCACCGCTCGCCAGATCTGGCCGCCCGGCGCGGGCTGGTCGTCGGCCACCACGACGCTCAGGCCGTGGCTGCGGGCTTCGATCGCCGCGTGCATGCCGGCGGGGCCGGCACCGACGATGAACAGGTCGATATTCTCTTTCATGCCACGCTCCGCTTGCCGTGCTGGCGTTCAACCTTCATGCCTTCGCGCACCTGCTGCATGCAGGTCTGCGTCGAGGCAACGCCGTCGACGATGGCCAGGCATTCGAAACAGACCCCCATCATGCAGTAGGGCGCGCGCGGCGCGCCGTGCACCGGCGTGGTGCGCGTCACCGGGGAAGCCTGCCGCAGCATGACCGCCGCCACCGTCTCTTCCGGCTGTGCCTTCACGGCCTGCCCGTCTATGTAAATCGTCAGCGCCTGCGCGCCAGGATCATGCAATGGTCGAAACATCGAATCGCCTATGGTGGAAAGAGTCCAGGCCGTCGCCGAGTGCGGCGCCGCCCAGGGAAGTCGCAAGAGAGCCGGCGTGGAAGGAGGCCAGGGTCACGCCGGAGTGGCACAGGGTGATGAAGGCGCCGGGATGGTCGGGGGATTCGGCATACACGGGGCAGCCGTCGGGCGTCATGATGCGCAGACAGGACCAGTGCCGGACCAGCCGGGCCCTGGCCAGATCCGGCAGCACGCGCAGCGCCTTCGTGCTCATGCGCGCGGCCGCCGAGGCGGTGGTGGACAGGTCGTATCCGACCTCCTCCTGGGTCAGGCCTATCATCACAGTGCCTTCGGCCGTCTGCCGGACGCCGCTGGCCGGCAGAGGCAGCAGAGGGGCGAGCCGTTCGGTGACCAGGACCTGGCCCCGTTGCGGACGCAGCGGCACGTCCAGGCCCACCATGCGGCCCAGATCGCCCGAGCCGAGGCCAGCGGCAATCACGATCCGCGCGGATTCATGGCGCCGTCCCCCGGCGGTGACGGCAAAGCCGCCGCCCGCCAGCGGTTCGATGCGGGTGGCCGCCTGCCCGCTCAGCAAGGTGGCGCCGCGCAGCATCAGGCCCTTGTGCAGGGCCGCGAGCAGCTTGAGCGGGTTGACGTGGCCATCGAGCCCGCCCAGACAGGCGCCGGCAACCTCGGGGCCGAGCGCGGCCCCCGGCAGCAGCGACTCCAGGTGGGCGCGATCGAGCATTTCCGTACAGGGAGGCTCATCGGGCGCCTGCGCATGCCAGGCCCGCATCCTGGCGTCGCGCTGATTCCATTCGTCCTCGCCCAGGCAGAAATGCAGGCCGCCGCGCCGTTCGTAATCGAGCGCCATGCCGGTTTCATGCGTGAGTTGGTCGGCAAAACCGGGCCATTGCGCCGAAGCCAGCCGCGACAGGCGCTGATACGGAGGAAAGCCGTAGCCTTTGCCCTGGACCCATACCAGGCCGAAATTGGCCTTGGCCGCGCGGTAGTCTGTGTCCGATCCGTCGAGGACCAGCACGCGCTTTTCCTGTCCGGCCAGGCCATACGCAATCGCCGCGCCCACCATGCCGGCGCCGATTACGATTACGTCATAAGATTCCATCCTGTTCACCCATGATTCTGGATTGATGCATGCGAAAGACTTTGAACCTGCGTCAGGTCGAGGCCTTCAAGGCCGTGATTGAACTCGGCACGGTCAACCGGGCGGCCGAAGCCCTGTTCGTGTCCCAGCCCGCGGTGAGCAAGCTGCTGTTGAAGCTCGAACAGGACACCGGCATGGCGCTGTTCGAGCGGGTCAGGGGCAAGCTCGCGCCCACCCCGCACGGGATGCGCCTGTACGAGGAAGTCGACCGCATCTTTGCCGGCCTCAGCCAGCTCGAAGAAGCCGTGGAATCCATCCGGCGCGACGAGCAGCGCCAGCTGAGCATCGGCGTCATGCCGGCCCTGTCGGGCTCTTTCGTCCGGCGCGTCAGCATGGAATTCATCAAAAAGCATCCCGACGTGCATGTGTCCATCCATACGCGCAGCTCGCAGTTCCTGGCGGAATGGCTGGTGGCCCGGCAGGTCGACGTCGCCCTGGTCGGCAGCCGCATCGAAAACCCGTACATCGATCGTGAACCCATGGTGTCCTCGCCCTTGTTCTGCGCCATGCCGCTCGATCATCCATTGGCCCGCAAGCGTGTGATACGCATCGCCGATCTGGATGGAGTGCCATTCGTGTCGTTCGCGCCCGGCAGCCAGACGGACACGCTGGTGCGCAGCCTGTTCGCCGCCGCCGGCGCCCGCCTGAACGTGGTGCTGGATGCCGTGTCCGCGCCGACGGTATGCGAATTCGTCGGCGCGGGCCTGGGCATTTCGCTCGTCCATCCGTTGTTCGCCGAAGGTCTCAGGCACCGCATCGCCTTGCGCCGCCTTGAATCCGAAATCGAATTCAGTTTCCTGCTTTGCCGGGTCCGCGCATCCCGCAATGCCAGCCTGGTCGAGGCTTTCATGGAGGATGCGCGTTGTGTGGCGCGGCAGGTATCGGACGAACTGCTGCACGGAGTGTGACCTGAACTGAACGTATCTACTTTGTCTTTACGCTGGTGGTTTCCGTGACGGGCGGAGCCAGGTTCAGCGCGCCTTCGAGCTGGTAGCCGTAATCCACATTGGGGCCGTGCACCCAAACCTGCTTCAGGCCGAACAGCGGCAGGCTGCAGACGTCTTCATGGATCTTGCGCTGGGCGTCCTTCCACAGTTCGAGCTGTTTCTGGGCGTCGGGCTCGATACGGGCCGCGCGGATGCTTTTGTCGGCCACCGAGCAGTGCGAAAAATTCGACATGGCCGTCGGCGAGCCGATCGCCACCGCGGAATCGAAGAATTCCGACAGATAGGCATCGGCGTTCGGGAAGCGCGCCGCGCCGTAGAACACGATGGCGCTCTGATCCTGGCGGCTGCGCGCCTGGTAGGTGGCGTGATCCACCACTTCCATGTCCAGCTTGATGTCGGCCGCGGCCAGCTGTGCCTGGACGATTTCCATGATGGGCAGTTGCGCCGAGATATTGGAAACGATGGATTTGATGGCTATGCCGTTGGCATGGCCGGCCTCGGCCAGCAGGCTCTTGGCTTTCGCGACATCGTGCTCGTAGGTGCCGGCGCTGCAATCATGGCCCAGATAGCCGTCTGGAATAATGGAACATCCCTTGGAGCCCACGTCGGCGCCGACGTACTTCAGGATCTGGTCGACGTCGACCGCCGCGGCGATGGCCTGGCGGACCTTGATGTCGTCCAGCGGCGCGATGTTGCGGTTCAGGTGCAGGATGCGGAACTCGGCCGGTTCGAAGATATCGACGTTGTGGCCGCGCTTGCGGGCGTTCTGCACCCAGCGCTGTTCGCGCTTGCCCTGGATGATGTCCACTTCGCCCGAGGTGAAGGCCAGCTCGCGGGCGCTGTCGGACGGAATCATCCGGTACATGATGCCGGCCACTTTGGGTTCGCCGCGGAAATACTGATCGTTGGCGTTCAGCCGGACGTACTGCTGGGTCACGTGCTCGCCGAAGGCAAACGGCCCGGTTCCCACCGGCCGCGTGCCGAAGTTGGTGCCCGTTTCCTCGGCGGCCTTCTTGCTGACGATGTTGCCGCCATGATAGTCGGATACCCGGCCCAGGAAGGCGGCGTCGGGGTGCTTGAGCGTGACGCGCACGGTGTATTCATCCACGGCTTCGATCTTTTCCACTTCCCCGAAAGTCGAGGCGAAGCTGGACCGCTTGGGATCGCCGGCGCGTTCCAGCGAATAGACCACGTCCTCGGCCTTCATTTCGCCGTAGTCGTGGTGGAACGGCACACCTTTGCGCAGATGGAAGGTCCAGACCTTGCTGTCGTCCGACACCTCCCAGCGCTCGGCCAGGTCGGCTTCGAGCTTGTTCGGATCGGCGCTGCCGGGAGGGAAGCGCACCAGCCCGTTGAACATCTGGCTGACGACGCCCTTGTCGTGGGTGGACGTCGCACGGTGCGGGTCGAAGGTGGCGTTGTCGGCCGCCCCCGAACTGACACGCAGCACAGGGCGCTCGGCGGCAAAGGCCGCGGAACCCGGCGCGGCACAGAGGCCCAGCGCCATCAGCGTCAGGGCGGGCAACAGCCTTTTTCTCATCATTGAACTCCTCATGTCTTCCTCCTCGTTCAGGGGCGGCAGGGTTGCGGGGGGTGCAGCTGATCGGATCGTAGGCGGGGTCCACGTATGCGTCAAAGTCCTTTGAATCAACAACGTATTCCAAAAGGTTATGTGCTTGGCGGAAGAAGGGGGCTGCCAGAGGGAAGGCCGGCATGGGCCTGGGGTTACTACTTAGACGGGGCAGCGAGGGAATTCAGGGAAAACACTGATCGATATTCAGCCGGTGGAACGGCTGCGTGGGAGGCGGCGCCAGATGCTGGCCAGCCAGGGCTGCTGTTCCCTTGGCAGCCCCGCCGGACGGTAGTAGTGCTCCAATTCATGGAAGCCGGCGGCGCTCATCAGCCGCCGCCAGTTCTCCAGATCGTGATAGGCGCCATAGCGTGGGCCGCTCCAGCCTTCCTGGTTCTCGCCGCGCGGGTTGGAGCTGAACAGTACGCCGCCCGGCCGCAGGGCCCCATGCAGGGCCGCCAGCACGCGCGGCAGCGCCTCGCCGGGCACATGAAAGAGCGAGGCATTGGCGAAGATGCCGTCGAAACACCCGGCCGGCAGTTCCAGTTCCAGGAAATTCTGATGCCAGACCTCGCAGCCCGAGTGGCGGCGGGCCATGTCGACGAAGCGTGCCGAACCGTCCAGGCCGATGGCGCGGTGGCCAAGATCGGCAAAGGCCTTGAGATCCCGGCCGGGTCCGCATCCCAGATCCAGCACGGTGTGGGGGGACGGCGAGTCGATGTGGCGAAGCAGGGCCTCGATGTTCTGGCTGACGTCGTGATCGCGCGTCCCTTCCCAGAAGCGCCCGGCATTGTCGTCGTAGTGCGCCAGCGTTGCTTCACTGATGCGCCGCAGTTTGTCTTCGTCCATGCGGCCATCTTATCGCTTCCCTGTGTCGGAAGAACGACGAAAGCGCTTCTGTAACCTCGGTATGCGACTGCTTACATTAAAATACCTTTTTTCAAGTGCGAACCGTCCAATGAATTTTCCAAAGTGGTCGAAGTCGCGGCTGCTTCTGCTGTCTTTGGCCATTGCGCTCGGAATCGGCACGCTTGTGCTGTGGCAGCTTCATGAATCGCGCAAAGCGATCTGGCTGCGCGCCGAAGCGGCAAATACCAATCTCCTGTTCACGGTCAGCCAGGTGCTGCAGCACACCCTCGAAGGCGTTGACCATTCCATACGGCATTCCGTGGCGATGATGGAAAAAGCGGCCCACGGGTCCGGCGGCGAGCCGTTCCTCGATGCTCTGGACGACTCCCTGCTGTTCGCCGCCGCCAACCGGCCGGGGTTGGGTGTCCAGCTGGTGCTCGATGAAAGGGGCGGGGTCCTGCGGGCGTCCGAATCCCTGCCGTCAAACGACTGGGATTTCAGCGATCGCGATTATTTCAGGGTCCACCAGGAACGGGCGGACGCCGGTTTCGTGATAGGCGCGCCCTTCATTTCGCGCCGCGACGGGCAGGCCAGCGTTGCCATGAGCCGTCGCTGGAATCATGCGGACGGGGCTTTCGGCGGCGTCGTCGTGCAGACCCTGAAACTGTCCATGCTGCACGACCTGTTTTCCTCTTTCGAACTCGGGCCCGACAGCGGGATCAATGTGATTCTGTCCAATGGCGACGTCGTCGTGCGCTTTCCATACACGGGCCGGCACGTCGGCTCGTCGCTCAGCGGAACGGAAAACTTCGAGCGAGCCTTGCGCGACGGCCAGGGCAGTTTCATGGGTGTGGCGGCCATCGACAAAGTAGAGCGGCTTTATGTGTTCCGCAGCCTCGAAGGCTTTCCCGTCTTCGTCAATGTGGCGCAGTCCAGGCACGCCATACTGGGCGGCTGGGAGCGCAACGCGGTCTGGCTGGCGGGGGCGATGCTGGCGCTGATGTCCGCCTGCGTGGCGCTGGCGGCGGCGGCGGAGCGCCGCCTGTACACTCAGCGCCGCATTGCCTCGCGCCTGCGGCAGGCCGAGCATGAACTGCGCATGGTGGTCGACAGCCTTCCCGTACTGGTGGGCTACTGGGACGACCGGCTCATCAACCGCATGTCCAACATCGCTCATTGGCACTGGTGCGGCCTGACGCCGGAACAAATGGTCGGCCGGCACATCAGCGAGCTGCTGCCCGAAGAACGCTACCGGCGCGTCAAGCCCTACATGGAGGCGACGCTCGCCGGCGAACCGCAGACCTTCGAACTTTCAGTGCCCGACAAGAACGGAACCGTGCGCGATCTGGTGGCGACCTATATCCCCGACCGGGATGGCGGCCGCGTCAAGGGTCTGTTCGTACTGGTCACCGACATTTCCGAGCGCAAGGCCACCGAGATGGAACTCTTCCGGGAAAAGGAACAGTTCCGTATCCTCCTGGAATCCATCAAGGATGGCGTCATCACGACGAACCCGGAAGGCCGCATCCTCTATCTGAACCCCGCCGCCGGCGCCATGACCGGATGGAGGCTGGACGAGGCCAGGGGGCGGCGGATGGAAGAGGTCATGAAGGTCGAGCCGCCGGAAGGCGGCGCCATCACCTCCTGTCCTTTGCGGGAAGCCCTGGATACGCGGCGGGCAGTGAAGGCCAAGGTCGAGCATGTGCTGGTGAGCCGCGGCGGCGAGCGCGTGCACATCGAGAATTCGGCCTCGCCCATCCTGGACGGGCAGGGCGAACTGACCGGCGCCGTGGTGGTGTTTCATGAGGTCGGCCAGGTAAGGGCGATGGCCAACCGCATGACGCATCTCGCCCTGCATGATGCCCTGACGGGTCTGCCCAACCGCCGCCGGCTCGAACCCGTCGGGCGGGATGCCCTGTCTCTCGCGCGCAGCCAAGGCCGCGGCATGGCCATTCTCTACCTCGACCTGGACGGCTTCAAGCAGGTCAATGACGAGTACGGCCATGCGGTGGGCGATGAATTGTTGCTGGCGGTGACCCGGCGCCTGTCGGCGCGGCTGCGGGCGAGCGACGTCATGTATCGTCAGGGCGGCGACGAGTTCGTCGTGCTGATGGCCAGCATCGGCGCTCCCGAAGAAGCGGAGCGCCTGGCCATCCGCCTGATCGAAAGCTGCAGGACGCCGGTGAGCGTGGAAGGCAAGGCGTTGATGGTTACCGTGAGCATCGGCATCAGCATGTATCCGGCCGATGGTTCGGACCTGGATGAGCTCATCCAGCGGGCCGATCGGGCCATGTATGCCGCAAAGAACGATGGCCGCGATGGCTATGCCTGGACGGGGCGGCCGCCCAAAGGCCTGCCGGACGGCCCGGCGGCATGAGGGTTCAGAAGCCGCACAACGCCATGAGGTTTTCCCATTGCAGTTTCATCTCGGGAGACAGATGGCCCAGAAAAGCCAGGCCCAGCACCAGGGCGAGCGCCAGCATGCCGGCCACACGCCATGGCCAGGCGATGCGTCTGACCTGTTCGCCGCCCTGCGGGCCGGCGGAGCCGGCCGCCATGTGCTGCCGGGAAGATTGCGATGAGGGTATTTCCATGATTCGGCCTCAGGCGGAAGCGGGCTGAGCCAGCGGCTGTTCCTTCACGGGCAGGCATAGCGCCGCCGCAACGAGCGCCAGCACAATGCCGGCCCACCACACCAGTGTATAGCTTCCCGTCGCCTGATAGGCATAGCCCCCCAGCCAGACGCCGATGAAGCTGCCGACCTGGTGCCCCAGGAAGGCGATGCCCGACAGCGTGGCCGCGTATCTCAGCCCGTAGATCTGCCCGATCAGGCCTTGTGTGAGGGGTACGGTTCCCAGCCAGAACAGGCCCATCCAGGCGGCGAACAGGTAGGCGACCATGGGCGAGGGCGGCAGGGCGATAAGGAACAGAATGCCGAAGGCCCTCAGAAAGTACACCCAGGCCAGCAACGTCTTCTTGCTGCGGTGCTCGCCCAGCTTGCCCGCGTAATAGCAGCCGGCGACGTTGAACAGGCCGATGAGCGCGATGGCGGTGGCGCCATGCGCCGCGCTCAGGCCGCCATCCATCAGGAAAGCGGGCAAGTGCAGTGTGATGAAGGCGGTATGGAAGCCGCACACCGCATAGCTCCAGAACAGGAAATGGAAGGATTTATGGGCCAGTGCCTGCCGGATCGCGCTGCCCAGCGTGTGGCTGTTGCGCGTGGCTTCCGGGCGCCCGGTCAGGAAGGCGGCCAGGGGGATGCCGGCGGCGACGAACAGCGAGAGCACCCATAGCGCGCCGGTCCAGTCCAGGCCCGAGATCAGCATCTGCCCGGTGGGCACGATGGCGAATTGCCCCAGAGAGCCGCCCGATGCCGCGATGCCCATGGCCGTGCTGCGGTAGGCGGGGGGTACGGCGCGGGCGACGACAGGCAGGATGACGGGGAAGGTGGTGCCGGCCTGGCCCAGGCCCACCAGCACGCCGGCCGTCATGTACAGCGAAAATTCGTCAGTCGAAAACCGCATGCCGATCAGGCCCAGGGCATAGAGCAGGGCGCCCAGCGCGATGGTGCGGCCCGACCCGTGGCGGTCGGCGAGCATGCCCATGAAAATGGTACCCACGCCCCACACCAGGTTCTGGATGGCGAAGGCCAGCGAGAAGACATCGCGGCCCCAGCCCATATCCACGCCCATGACCGGCATGAACAGGCCGAAAGTGGCCCGTACGCCCAGGGCGAGCAGGACGATGAAGGCACCGACATAAAGCGTGCGCAGATAGGGGGTGGAATGGCTGGCGTTCATTGGAGCTTGCCGGCATGGCCGCCGGAACACGAAGGAGCGGAGCCGCCAATGTTAACCGTTCCGCCGCGACGGAGCTTGGGCCCGCGCTTCGCGCCATGCATCCCCCGTTTGCGTACACGGCGGCTTTCAGGGCGAACCGGTCGTGGTGCGTCGATGGCGCTGTAACAAATAATGGTTTAGATGTGCAATAAAATATTTTTTTGATTTCGACCAAGAAATACGCGAATGGATGCAGTTTCTTCCCTCCTGGCCGCCCATTACCGTCGCGCGGATCGACTCATGCTGCCCCTGCTCTGGGGGCTTTTCGCAATGGCGCTGGGGCTGGCGCCATGGTACGGGACCTGGGGGCTGGCATGGGCGCTGGGCCTGCCCTTCGTCCTCCTTCCCTCCCTCCTGATTCTGTTGCGACCCGGCGCGCGTATCACCCGCCTGAGCGTAGCGCTCTCCTTCATGCTGTTCTGCGCACTGCACATACATCAGGCCATGGGAACCACCGAACTGCATTTCGGCATTTTCGTCCTGCTGGCCGTGCTGCTGTGCTACCGCGACTGGATGGTGATCGTGATCGCCGCCCTCGTGGCCGCCGCGCACCACCTGCTTTTCAGTCATCTGCAGGCACTCGGCTGGAACACCATCTGTTTCGTCGAGCCGGGCTTCGGGCGCGTGCTGGCGCACGCCGCCTACGTGCTTGCCGAGACGGCGGTGCTGAGCTATATCGCCGTCTGGCTGCAGCGTGACTCGCTCCAGGCAGCGGAATTGCAGCATCTGGTCGAACGCATGTCGGTCGGGCAGGGCGGCGGCATCGATCTCCAGTCCTCGGCGCCGGCCTACCACAGCGCCGCGGCGCGCTCGCTTGCGGCATCGCTCGCAATGGTGGCCTCGGCCGTGCGGCGGGTGCGCGGCGCCGTGGTATCCATGCACGAAACGCTGAGCCGCATGACCGAAACCAATGCCGAAGTGCGCGATGGCGCCTCGCGGCAGGCGGCAATGGTGCAGGAAGCGGTGGCCGCGGTCGACACTGTCGCCGATGCCAGTGTGGCGGGACGGGACCAGGCGGCGGGCGCGGTCGGTCACGCGCAGGAGGTGTACCGCCTGGCCGGGGAAGGCAGCACCGTCATGCGGGAGTCGATGGCCACCATGGCCTCCATCAGCGAATCATCGGCCCGTATTGCCGATATCACCGCCGTTATCGACGGTATTGCCTTCCAGACCAATATCCTGGCGCTGAACGCCGCTGTCGAAGCGGCCCGCGCCGGCCCGGAAGGCAAGGGTTTTTCCGTGGTGGCCGGCGAAGTGCGCGGCCTGGCGCATCGCAGCGCCCAGGCCGCCAAGGAAATCCGGGCGCTGATCGACGCTTCCGGCCAGCGGGTGGAAGAAGGCCGTGAACGGATCGAGGCGGCCGGCCAGGTCATGGAGCAACTGCTCGACGGTGTGTCCCGCCTTACGGTCGTCCTTTCGGAAAGCCGTGATTCCAGCGAGCGGCAGGGGGAGCGGATCTCCGGGATCGGCCAGACGGTCAGGCAGATCAGCGATATCGCCCGTGACAATCTGGGGCACCTGGAAGTCG
The DNA here is from genome assembly GCA_013416455.1 of Alcaligenaceae bacterium. Classification (GTDB taxonomy): domain Bacteria; phylum Pseudomonadota; class Gammaproteobacteria; order Burkholderiales; family Burkholderiaceae_B; genus Yanghanlia. The sequence goes on from JACCES010000024.1 coordinate 23,435, forward strand.
CGGCACAGTTGGTGCTGGCACTGGAGCAGGCTTCGGCCGGGCAGCTTGAATCGGTGCGGCGCTTCAGCGTCCGGTCCGGCCGGGAAGAAGACGCCGTCGAGCCGGAAGACGGTTCGTCCGGCCCGGCATTGGCGGCCGGGCCGCGACTGGCGTTAAGTTAGAACCGGCCTGAGCGTGGGGGTATCCCCGCGCACAGGGGCAAGGGGCGGGCCGCGCCCCCGCCCGTTCGGGAGCAAACCATCATGTACGGTAGATCAGGGAAGGGCGCCATCGGGCCGCGGTACGGCCCTGGCGGAGCAGGGGCCGGCGACAATGCCCGCGATGGCGGCGACGTCCGCAGCCAGAAGCAGCGCATGCTGGCCGGGGATGCGTATCTCGTCGACGACGCGTTGTTGACGGAACTGCGGCATGCCCATGTGCTGGCGGACCGTTATGCCGCGCTCTATGCGGGCGACCCCGAAGCGGCGCAACAGGTGTTGCATGAACTGCTCGGCTTCGTGGGCAACGATGTGGTGATCCGGCCGCCGCTGTACGGGGATTACGGCTGGAACATACGTGTGGGTGCCCGCAGTTTCGTGAACTATGGCCTGGTGGCGCTGGACGTGGCGCCGATCACGATAGGCGAGGACGTCCGCATCGGGCCGAATGTCCAGCTCCTGGCGCCCACGCACCCGCTCGATGCGTCGGCGCGGCGCGATGGCTGGGAAGGCGGCAAGCCCATCGTCATCGATGACAACGCATGGATAGGCGGCGGCGCCATCGTGCTGCCTGGCGTGACGATAGGAACGCACAGCGTGGTAGGGGCGGGGGCGGTCGTCACACGCGATGTGCCACCCAATGTGCTGGTCGCGGGCAACCCCGCGCGTGTCCTGCGCCGGCTGGACGAACCCCCGGCTGATGCGCCCGCATGACCACGCGCCTAAGCTCACACCTCGCCGTTCACGGCGAGGACATGCTGATGCGGCGGCGCCAATGCGAAAGGCCCCGTCACTTGAGTACGGGGCCTTACTGCCGTTACGGCAGTGAACACTACGGAGTAGTGCGATTGGAGCGGCTTGAAGCCACCCACCATCTCTTGACGGCGATTCCAGTTTAACCTTTGATTTCATCCACGAAATCGGGGTTTTCCCCGGCGGGCGGGAAGGCCCCGGCGGGCGGCGCCCAGGGGTGTCCGCACCAGGCGTGGCAATGCCGGGCCGCGCCATCCGCGGCGGTGTGCCGCGGCCGCGGTATATTTCCAGTTCGGGCGGAACGCGTATACAGGAGTCTGAAACCATGAGCGCAAAGGTATTGGAAGGCTACCGGATCGTGGTGGCGGATTGGGCCGCCTGTGCCACGGATGCCGCCGCGGTGCGCCACGAAGTCTTCGTGCAGGAACAGCAGGTTCCCCTGGAAGAAGAAATGGACGAACGCGATGTCGCCTGTGTGCATGTCGTCGCCTACGGGCCCGACGGCGCCGCCGTCGGTACCGGGCGCCTGCTGCCCGACGGCCACATCGGCCGCATGGCGGTGCGAAAACCGCAGCGCGGTCTCGGCGTCGGGTCGCTGCTGCTGGCCAGCCTCATCGATGAGGCGCGGCGGCGTGGCCATCTGGAAGTGGTGCTGGCGGCGCAGGTGCACGCCCAGGCCTTCTACGCCGCGCACGGCTTTCTTGCCGAAGGGCCGGTGTTTCAGGATGCCGGCATCGACCACGTCAACATGCGGCGCGTGCTGACGGCTTAGGGCCTGTTCACTCTAAGAACCACGCGCCGGGTGGCCAGCAGGCGGGGGTTCCGCTGAAGACGCAAGGATGCAACATCCGGCCGGGATGCCGGCGCGCCGGGTTTGCCAGGACCGTCTGCTTTAAGGTTTAATCACAAACGCGAATGATTCGCAGATAATTTTGTTGAAAAAACCGAGATGCAACCCTTCCTGCCCCAACCTCAATCCCTTCCTCCCCCTTCCGCCCTTCGTCCCCTGCTTACCGCGATCCTGGCCGCCACGGCCGCGACGGCTGCTGCGCAGGAGGTGAAGACACTCGACACCGTCGTCGTCACCGCCTCGGGCTTCGAACAGAACATCGTCGATGCGCCGGCGTCGATTTCGGTGGTTCCCCGTGAAAAGCTGGAGCAGGGTTCCTACAAGGACCTGCATGATGCCTTGCGCGATGTCCCCGGCGTGATCCTGACGCCTTCCGACAACAACTCGCGCGACATCAGCCTGCGCGGCATGGGCGCGCAATACACGCTGATTCTGGTCGACGGCAAGCGCATGAGCACGCGTGAAACGCAGACCAACGGCAGCACCGGTACCGACCAGAGCTGGATCCCCCCGCTGGAAGCCATCGAGCGCATCGAGATCGTGCGCGGGCCGATGTCTTCGCTGTACGGGTCCGACGCCATGGGCGGCGTGGTGAACATCATTACGCGCAAGGTGGCCAAGGAATGGATGGGCGCGGTCAGGCTAGAAGCCACGCTGCAGCAGCACGAGCGCTCGGGCGACCAGCACCAGGGCAACTTCTACCTGAGCGGCCCCATCAAGGACGATGTGCTCGGCGTGACGCTGTTCGGCGTGTATTCGCATCGCGACGAAGACCGCGTATACCAGGGCTACAACAAGTACAAGAACCGTGCGGTGACGGCGCGTTTCGCGCTGACGCCGAATGCCGATCACGATATCCTGTTCGAAGCGGGCACCGCGCGCCAGGACTATGCTTCCCGCCCCGACCGGACACTGGAAGCCGGCGCCGCCGACTCTTTCCGCAAGTTCGAGCGCGAGCATTACGCCCTGACCCACAATGGCCGCTGGGGCAATGGCCTGATGTCCGAAACCTATGTGCAGCGCGAGGAAACCAAGAACGTCTCGCGCGAGATGACGATCACGAACACCACCGTCCGCAGCGCCTGGAACAAGGAATTCGGCAGCCATTTCGCCACCGCCGGCTTCTATTACGAACTCAACGAACTGAATGATACGACGACCAACACCATTTCCGACCGTTCGGACGTCGATCGCTGGCAGTATGCGCTGTTCCTGGAAGACGAATGGCAGATGACGGATTCCTTCGCGCTGACCATGGGCCTGCGCATGGACAAGGAAAAGACGGCCGGCGTGCATTGGTCTCCGCGTGTCTATGGCGTATATCAATTGGCTGACAATTGGACGGTGAAGGGCGGGGTCTCCACCGGCTTCCGGGCGCCCTCCATGCGCCAGACGATTCCGGACTGGGGGGCGGTGAGCCGGGGCGGCAATATGTACGGCAACCCGGATCTGCAGCCGGAAAAGTCACTCACCAAGGAAATCGGCCTGTACTACCAGGGCGACGGCGGCCTGCAGGCCGGCTTCACGGTCTTCCACAATAAATTCGAAGACAAGATCACCCGCGTGCCTTGCCCCGAGTGCGGCCCGCCCAACCAGTTCGGCCGCAGCCCCACGACCTACGTGAACGTGGACGATGCCGTGACGCGCGGCCTGGAGGCCAGCCTGAGCGCGCCGCTGAGCGACACGCTGACCACCACGGCCAGCTACACTTACACCGATTCGGAGCAGAAGTCGGGCGAGTATGCGGGCAACCCGCTCACCCAGTTGCCCAAGCACATGTTCAACCTGAGCATGAACTGGCAGCCCACCGAAAAGATCAACGGCTGGACCCGGCTGAGCTTCCGTGGCAAGGAAAGCGACCCCACCCAGGGCGCATCCGCTTCGAGCAGCATCGCCCCCTCGGTCACGCTCGTCGATTTCGGCGGCTCGTACAAGTTCAACAAGACGGTCACCATGCACGCCGGCGTCTACAACGTATTCGACAAGTACGTCGCTTACGACGACTACGGTTATGTGGAAGACGGCCGCCGTTTCTGGCTGGGCATGGACATCAAGTTCTGACCCGTCATGCCATTCTCGCCAGCGTCTTCCTGAAGCGCCGCAAAGAAAACGCGAACAGCACCGCGCCGATCAGGAACAGGGCCAGCAGCGAGGGCCATACAGTCTCCAGGCCGGCGCCGCGATAGAGCACGGCCTGGCTCAGGCTGACGAAATGCGTGGTGGGCGCGGCCAGCATGATGGTCTGCACCATTTCGGGCATGCTTTCGCGCGGGGTCGACCCGCCCGAGAGCATCTGCAGCGGCATGATGGTGAGTACCAGCAGCAGGCCGAACTGCGGCATGCTGCGGGCGATGGTGGCCATGAAGATGCCCATCGATGTCGTGGCGAACAGCGACAGCGCCGCACCGGTGAAGAACAGCAGCAAAGAGCCTTCGATGGGCACGCCGATGGCCCCGCGCACCACCAGCGTCATGGAAAGCGCAGTGGCCAGCAGCACCACCAGGCCCATCGACCATACTTTGGCGATCATGATTTCCGTGGGCGTGACCGGCATCACCAGCAGATGCTCGATGGTGCCGTGCTCGCGTTCGCGGATCAGCGCCGCGCCCGTCAGGATGATGGACAGCAGGGTGATGGAGTTCACGATTTCCATCACGCTGCCGAACCAGGCCAGTTCCAGGGTCGGGTTGAAGCGCATGCGCAGGGCAAGTTCCACCGGCGGCGCCTGCGCATTGCGGTGGCGGGCCAGGAATTCATTGACCTCCGCCGCCACGATCTGCTGCACATAGCCGCTGCCGGCAAAGGCCTGCGACATGCGGGTGGCGTCCACATTGAGCTGGACTTCCGCGCGCTTGCCGGCCAGCATGTCGCGCTGGAAGCCCGGGGGTATGACCAGGGCGAAGGTGAACCTCCCGGCATCCATGCCTGGATCGATATCCGGATGGTCGATCAGGACGGGCGGGTTGAAGTGGGGCGGATAGAAGGCCGAGACAATGCGGGTCGACAGCGGGGAACGGTCTTCGTCGACGATGGCGATCACCGAATTGTGCAGGGTTTCGGGCATGGCGGTCGCCGCTGTATAGATCGACACCGTGAAGACATAGATGATCAGCACCAGCATGACGGGTTCCCGCCACAGGCTCCAGAGCTCCTTGACCCCCAGCCGCCAGATGTTCAGAAGATGGCGCCTCATGTCAGTCTCCGCCCGGCCGCCCGAAGGAGGCCCTGGGGGGCAGCGAACGCAGGGAGCGTGGGGGGCGTGGCATCTCAGACCTCCTGCTTCTTCAGCATCAGCACCGCCAGCCCCAGGATGACGGGTACGGCGATGATCAGCGGCCAGAAATAGGCGCCCAGATCGGCCAAGCCCAGCGCCTTGTTGAAGACCCCGCGGCTGATGACGAACATATGCGTGGCCGGATAGATTTCGCCGATGAAGCGGCCGACGCCTTCCAGCGCCGACACCGGGTTGGTCAGGCCCGAATACTGCACCGCCGGCAGCAGCGTGCCTATCATGGTCAGGAACAGGGCGGCGATCTGGCTGCGCGTCAGCGCCGAGAACAGCAGCCCCAGGCCGGTGGAGCACACCACATAGATCAGTGTGGCCGCCGTCAGCACGATGAAGCTGCCGGTCATGGGCACGCCGAACAGCGTGACGGCCAGCAGGCACATGGCCAGGAAGTTCACCATGGCCAGCCCGATGTAGGGGAGCTGCTTGCCGATCAGGAACTCGCTGCGCGTCACGGGCGTGACATACAGATTGATGATGGAGCCGAGTTCCTTTTCGCGCACCACCGACAGCGCGGCCAGCATGGACGGCAGCATCAGCAGCAGCAGCGGGATGACCGCCGGCACCATGGCCGGCAGGCTGCGCACGTCGGGGTTGTAGCGGAAACGCGTTTCGATGCCGAGGGTGGCCGCGCCCGCGGCAGCCGGAAAGGCCTGGGACAGCCAGTGCTGGTGAATGCCCTCGACATAGCCCCGCACGGTCTCCGCCCGGGTGGGCATGGCGCCGTCCACCCAGGCGCCCACCTGGGCCGGCGTGCCGCGCTTGATGTCGCGGCCGAAGCCGGGCGGGATCTCGATGGCCAGCGACAGTTCGCCGCTGCGCATGCGCCGGTCCAGATCCTCGTAGCCCGTGATAGGCGGTTTTTCGGTGAAGTAGCGCGAACCCGAGAGGCTCAGGGTGTAGCTGTTGCTGAGCGTGGTCTGGTCGCGGTCCAGCACGGCGTAGCTCAGGTCTTCGACATCCAGACTGATGCCGAAACCGATCACGAACATCAGGATCAATGAACCCGCCAGCGCCAGTGTGGCGCGGATCGGGTCGCGGCGCAGTTCCAGTGATTCCCGCCAGCAGTAGCTCAGCAGGCGGTCCAGGCTGAAGGAGCGGGGGCGGGGCGGTGCGCCGGTCTCCCCACCTGGCGGAGGTGTCTTGCCGGCGGCCGCTGTGCCGCCCGGAGTGGGCGCCGCGCCATGGGGTTCCGCGGCATTGCCGTGGACGGGCGTGTCCGGGGTCGCGGGGGCGGCGCCTTCCGCCGCGAGCCCGTCGCTGCCGGCCGGCGGCGCGGTCTGCCCATCGGCTTCCAGCAGATAGCCGATGAAGGCATCTTCCAGATTGCGGGCGCCGCGCTTTTCCACCAGGGCGGAGGGGCGGTCGCTGTCGAGCACCTTGCCGGCGTGCATCATCGACATGCGGTCGCAGCGCTCGGCTTCGTTCATGAAGTGGGTGGATATGAAGATGGTGACCCGGTCGCGGCGCGACAGCTCGATCAGATGGCGCCAGAACGCGTCGCGGGCCACCGGGTCCACGCCGGACGTGGGTTCGTCCAGAATCAGGATCTCGGGGCGATGCACCATGGCCACGGCCAGCGACAGACGCTGCCGGATGCCCAGCGGCAGGCGGGCGGGCAGGGCGTCGCGCACATCGGCCAGTTCGAAACGTTCCAGCATTTCGTCGACCCGCGCCGCCCGTTCCGCCACCGGTACATGGAACAGCCGCGCATGCAGCAGCAGGTTCTGATGCACGGTCAGTTCGCCGTAAAGCGAGAAGGATTGCGACATATAGCCCACCCGCGCCCGGGTTTCCATGTCCTTCGGGTCGATTTCCCGGCCGAACAGCCAGGCCCGGCCCTCGGAGGCGGGCAGCAGGCCGGTGAGCATCTTCATGGTGGTGGACTTGCCGCAGCCGTTCGAACCCAGGAAGCCGAAGATTTCGCCCCGCCGGATGCGGAAGCTGACGTGATCCACCGCCACGAAGTCGCCGAAACGCATGGTCAGGCCTTCCGCCTCGATGGCGATGTCGCCATTGCGGCCGCCAGCGTTCGGGGCGTCGCCGCCCGCTCCCTCTTCCAGCGGTGGAATCACCACTGGCGCATAGCCCTTTCTGCGTTCTTCCGGCAGCAGTGTCACGAAAGCGGCTTCCAGCGTTTCGCTGCCGCTGCGCGCCAGGATTCCGGCTGGGCTGCCGGTCGCCAGGATGCGGCCGGCGTCCATCGCCACCAGATGATCGAAACGTTGGGCTTCATCCATATAGGCGGTAGCCACCAACACACTCATGCCGGGCCGGTCCTCGCGGATGCGGGCGATCAGGTCCCAGAACTGGGCGCGTGCCAGCGGGTCGACCCCGGTGGTGGGTTCGTCCAGAATCAGCAGGTCCGGGTCATGGATGAGCGCGCAGCACAGGCCGAGCTTCTGCTTCATGCCCCCGGACAGCTTGCCCGCCGGCCGCTCCAGAAACGGATGCAGCCCGGTGCTGAGGGTCAGTTCATCGATGCGCCGGCGGCGCTCGGCCGCATCGTGGCTGAACAGGCGTCCGAAGAATTGCAGGTTTTCTTCCACCGACAATGTGGGGTAGAGATTCTTGCCCAGCCCTTGCGGCATGTAGGCGATGCGCGGGCAGTTGCGCTTGCGGTCGCGCCTGTCGCCCATGTCGCCGTCCAGCACGCGCACGCTGCCTTCCTGTATGCGGCGCGCCCCGGCGATCAGGGCCAGCAGGCTGGACTTGCCCACGCCGTCCGGCCCGATCAGGCCGGTGACCCGGCCGTCGGGGACGTCCAGAGAGATATCGTCCAGCGCCACCGTCTTGCCATAGCGCAGGCCGACCCCGCGCAGCACGGCGACGAAGCCCGGCATCTCAGCCTCCAATGTTCGGAACCAGATCGTCCGGCCATTGTGCCGCCGCGTCCACCTTCACCCAGGTGACGCCGGGCAGGCCGGTCTTCACGTACTCAAGGTATTTTTCCAGCAGTTCCGGGGGGATGCGCGCCCGCACCCGGAACATCAGCTTCTGGCGTTCGGACGCTGTTTCCACCGTCTTGGGCGTGAATTGGGCGGTGCTGGCCACGAAGCTGATCTCGGCCGGAATGACATAGCCCGGCGCCGCATCCAGAATGATGCGCGCCTCGCCGCCCAGCGCCAGCCGGCCCACCAGCGTTTCCGGCAGGAAGAAGGTCATGTAGACGTCCGACAGATCCACCAGATTGAGCACCTTGCCGCCGGGCGCGAGCACCTCGCCCGCCTGCGCCACCAGGAACTGTACGCGGCCATTGCGCGGCGCCCGCAGCACCGAATCGGCAAGATCGGCCTCGACTCGGGCCACCGTGGCCGCCGCCGCCCGCGCGCGGAATTCCGCGCCCACGTGCTGGGCCTGGGCCGACTCGACGGCCGCCTCGGCCGCGACCACCTGCGCCCGCGCCGCCGTCAGCGCGGCCTCCGCCCCCAGCGATAGCGTACGGTCGTCATCCAGTTGCTGGCGCGACGTGGCTCCCTGGCCGGCCAATGACCGGGAACGTTGCAGGCGCTGGCTGGCCGCGTCCGTTTCCGCCACCCGCTGCACCACCAGGGCCTGCGCCGCGGCCACGTCGCTCTGGCGCAGCGCAATCTGCGCCTTGGCCGCCGCAATCGCGTGCACCGCCTCCTGGTGGGAGGCCTGCGCTTCGGCCAGCTGCGCTTCCAGCGTGCTTACCTGCATGCGTGCCAGCGCCTGGCCCTGACGCACGAAATCGCCTTCCTTGACCAGAATCTCGTCGATACGACCGGCCAGCTTGGCGGCCACGTCCACTTCCGTGGCTTCGATGCGCCCGTTGCCGCTGGCGAAACCAGGGCCCGGGCCGTCTTCCCGCAGGCTTTTCCAGCCGAAATAGGCGGCCAGCGCAAGAACGGCAATGAGGCCGATGATGAAATAAAGCCGGGACCTGCTGTGGTTCTTGGACATGAAACAGCCCTGGATATGGCCGTTTGCCAAGCGCCGGCCCTGCGCTCCATCATCGGGAAGTATACCCGCCACTGTAACGGAACCCGGCGCGCCGCGACTCGCAAATGGGCCTGCGCCACGCGGGCTGGGTCGCTCGCGCGGGCCTGTGGGATCTGCGGTTTCCGACAGCGAACCGGCGTTTGGGCGTGGCGGGCTTAACGATCCTTGACATTCAGTACTTGTAAATAAACCTATCATTAGTCAAGAAATTTCATACGCATGGCAGGTTTTTTCGTGCTGTGTAGTCAATGAGCCTCCGAAAAATGGGTATGCCCGCATTCTTCGGTAGCTTGTCATGGTCAGTGGAGGGTTCCGTTCCCAGGCGCCTCAGGGTGATTTTCGCCATGAGTCCGATGCCAAATGACGGTCCGCGCGGCCGGCCAAAATCAATCAATACCTATAGTGTTGCCCGTTCCTGGGTGAACAGGGCTGTCTTGTAACTATTACTGCAATCATAGGGTCCGTACATGCTCATCGATGTCTTCAGCAAAATTGCCGGCAATACTCAGACCGTCGATCCCGATAACATCAGTTTGCAGTCGCCTTCCATTGTGCGGCTCAAAATCGCCCCCGAAGCAGTCCGCAGCTTTGTTCGCGATGGCGATGACCTGAAGCTTGTGCTGGCCACCGGCGAAATCGTTGTCATCGGCAACTTCTTCGTCCAGGAGCCGGACGGCACCCGTAATGATCTTGTGCTGGAAGACGCCGCCGGCGTGCTTTGGTGGGGCCAGTATTCAACGCCATGGCAAGAGTTCCACTTCACGGAGATTGAAACGGAAGGCTCGGCCGCCAGCCCTTGGTGGCTGCTGGCGGGGCTGGGCTTGCTTGGCCTGGGCGCGGCCGCGGCCAGCGGCGGTGGCGGCACCAGCGGCGGGCCGGTCGGGCGGCCTCAGAAGCCGGTCGTTGAAATCAAAGACATCGATGTGGTCGGCGACATGACCGTTATTACCGGGACGATTACCGTGCCTCCAGGCACGGTGCCTGACACGGTCACGGTAATCATCGATGGGGTGGAGTACCCCGCCGATGTCGATGAAGACGGCACATGGCAGGTTGAGGTGCCGGTGGGCGAACTCACGGAAGACACGCCGGTCACCGTGATCGGTACGGTCAGGGACCCCAAGACGGGCGAGGTCAGCGACCCCAGCGACCCCGACGACGACGTCATTCCGATCGAGTTCAGGCCGGAAGTGGAAGCGCCGGCAATCACGACAAACGAAGATGAGCCTTTCACAGGCAAGATCACCGGCACCGGCCAGGGCGGCAACCCGCCCACCTATACGATTCCCGATTCCGGCCACCCGAAGAACGGTACTGTCACGATCGACCCGGTCACCGGCGAATACACCTATACCCCCGACCCCGACTACAACGGGGAAGACAGCTTCACGGTAACGGTTACCGATGAAGGGGGCGGCAGCACCACTGTCACGGTGCAGGTAACGGTCAACCCGGTCAACGACCCGCCGGCGGGCGCCGACAACACAATCACTTTGCCGGAAGACGGCGGCTACCCCTTCGGCCCGGCCGATTTCGGGTTCAGCGACCCTGTTGAAGGCCACCCGCTGAAGTCCGTGATCATCACGACGCTGCCAACGGCGGGCAGCCTGACCTTTGATGGGCAGCCGGTCGTGCCGGGACAGAGCATTCCGGCTGATCAGCTCGATCTGCTGGTGTTCACGCCCGATCCCGACGCCAATGGCGAAAACTACGCCAACTTCACCTTCCAGGTGCGGGACGGCGGCGGCACGGAAAACGGCGGCATCGATACCGACCCCACGCCCAACACCATCACGATCAATGTGACGCCGGTACCGGACATCACCGACGACACACTCACCACCGACGAAGATACGCCGATCACCTTCAATGTGCTGACCGGCACGAACGGTGCGACGCCCGACAACTTCGAAGATCCGGGCCGCAAGGTGACGGCAATCACCCAGCCTGAAGATGGCGGTATTGTCGAATGGAACCCCGACGGTACCTTTACTTTCATTCCAGACAGTGATTGGAACGGTACCACCACTTTTACCTATACGGTCACCTCGGGCAACGGCAGAACGGAAACGGCCACGGTCACCATCAATGTCAATCCTGTGAACGATGCGCCTTTCCCGGTGGGCACGATCGACGATCAGGCCAGCTTGGATGCCGAAAAGGGCATCGGCCTGAACGTGTCGAAATACTTCGATGACCGGGACGACGCGACTCTGACCTATACCGCCACGGGCTTGCCCAAAGGCCTGACGCTGGACCCGGACACCGGTCTCATCAGCGGCACGATACACCGTTCAGCCAGCCAGGATGGCGACAATGGCAGGCATGAAGTCGTCATTACCGCCACAGATGGCCGTGGCGCAACGACGACCCAGGTCTTCACCTGGACGGTCACCAACCCCGCGCCGATTGCCAACGACGATACGGCCAGCACCGATGAAGATACGGCACTGACGGGTAACGTCCTGACGGGCGAGGGCGCCGGCGACATCGCGGATACCGATCCGGACGGCGACCCCCTGAGAGTGACCAGCTTCACCGTCGATACCAATGGCGACGGCGGCGCTGAAATGTTCACGGCGGGGGCCACGGCCGAAATCGAGGGTGTGGGCACGCTGGTGCTCAACGAGAACGGGAGCTATACCTTCACGCCCGCCGAGAACTGGAACGGCACGGTGCCGACGGTCACTTACACGATCAGTGATCGCGAAGGGGGCACCGACACCGCCACGCTGATCATCAACGTCAATCCGGTCAACGACCCGCCCGCCGGCACTGACAACACGATCACGCTGCTTGAAGATGGCAGCCACTCGTTCACTCCGGGCGATTTCGGCTTTGAAGACCCGGTCGAAGGCGACGAATTCAAGGCGGTGATCATCACGACGCTGCCCACAACCGGCAGTCTGACGTTTGACGGCGAGCCGGTCGGACCTGGGCAAAGCATTCCGGTGGATCGGCTCGACGAACTGGTATTCACGCCCGACCCCGATGCCAATGGCGAAAACTACGCCAACTTCACCTTCCAGGTGCAGGACGATGGCGGCACCGACAATGAGGGTGTGGATACCGACCCGACCCCGAACACCATCACGATCAACATCACGCCGGTGGATGACATCACCGACGATGAAATCACCACCCCTGAAGACGAACCGGTCAGCTTCAACGTGCTGACCGGCACGGGTGGCGCAACGCCCGATGATTTTGAAGATGAGGGCCGCCGGGTGACCAGCGTCACAGAACCGGAGGAAGGCGGCACCATCGAGTGGGACGCGGACGGCAATTTCACGTTCACGCCGGAACCCGACTGGAATGGCACGACCACGTTCACCTACACGGTCACATCCGGCAACGGCGTCACCGAAACGGCCACCGTCACCGTCACTGTCGGACCCAAAGATGATATTGCCGACGATCTGGCGCTGACCAGCAAGAATACACCGATCACGGTGGATGTCCTGGGGAACGACGATTTCGACGGCGACAGCCCGACGATTACAAATGTGGACGGCCAGCCGATAACGGTGGGCGAGCCTGTGACTGTGGAAAATGGCAGCGTCACGCTGGAAGAAAACGGGACGCTGACCTTTACACCGAACGAAGACTGGAGCGGCGAAACCCGCTTCGAATATACGGTGACTTCCGGCGGCGTCACTGAAACCGCGACAGTAACGGTGAATGTCATCGATATCGATATCATCGACGACAACAGCCCGGGAGCGCCCGGAACGGGCGACGACGTGCTGGCCAGCATCGACGACCTTGAAAACGTCACCCTTACTGGCCGGGCGCCGGTGGGCGGCACGATCACCAGCCTGATCGTCACCGACGAAGACGGCATCGAAGTCAGCATTGATCCGGCCACTATCGTCATCAACTCTGACGGCAGCTTCAGCACCACGGCGGATCTCAGCGGCCTGAAAGACGGTACGCTCACCGTCACCCTGAACGTACAGGACAGCGGGGGCAACAGCGGCGCCATTACCGACACCATTCACAAAGATACGACCGTCGATGTGGTGATAGACCCCTTGTTTGTGGTCAATGGCGAGGTGCCCGTCATCACCGGCAGCACCAGCGACCCCGAGGCTGAGACAGTCACACTGACCATCAACGGAACGGAAGTATCCGTTCCGGTGGAAGAGGACGGTACATGGTCCTATACCCCGCCGGCGCCGCTGGCGATCGACGAAACAACGATCTCGGCGGGCACCAGCGACCCGTGGGGCAATACAGCTACGGTTGAGCGCAAGGTTGCCGGCTTGACCATCGAGGACCAGGCGCCAGGTGAATCCGCGCCCGAGCATATCGTCGTGCATGAGTCGGCATTGGAAGACGGCACCGACCCGGATGCCACGACGGAATCCGTATCGGCCACCTTCACCCTGGCGACGACGGAAGGCGGCATCGAGCGCATCGTCATCGGCGGCTCCGTCGAGAACGGCGCGCTGGTGGGTGGCACTTCCATCACCCTGGCTGAGCTGGTCGCGGCAACACCCGGTTTGCCGATAGAAATTGAAACCACCTACGGCAAGCTGTTCATCACCGGCTACGAGCCGGGCACCGGGGTTGTCAGCTATACCTATACGCTCAACGAAGGTACGGAAGACCATGAGGATCCGGGCGGCGACATCGTCCGCGAAAACATTCAGCTGGCCGTGGTGGACGATGGCGGTGATACGCGTGTTGATCAACTGATCGTGGCAGTGGTCGACGACGTGCCGGTTATTACGGAAGGTACTGATCCGTTGCCGGAGCTGCTTGTGGATGAGAGCGATCTGACCTCCGCCACGGCGACTGCCGAGTTTGGTGACGCCTTCAGCTATGAGGCGGGTGCGGATGGTGAGCAGTCGCGCGCGTATTCGCTGGTGGTCAATGGCGGCGCCAGTGGTTTGAAGGATGTGGCGACGGGGCAGGCTATTGTCCTGGTGGATACGAATGGCGATGGCACGCTGATTACAGGCCATGTGGGCGATGCTACCGGTGAGTCGGCATTCACCATCACCATTGATGACCAGAGCGGTGCGGTGACGCTGACGCAGCTGCGGGCGTTGGAGCACGGTGACAGCGGGGTGGAGGACACGACGCTGAGCCTGACGGATGCGGCGCTGAGCCTGCGGTTGAGCGTGACCGATAAGGACGATGACACGACGACCAGCACGATTGACGATATTGGTGGTCGCTTCCAGTTCACGGATGATGTGCCGGCCATCACGCCAAGTACTGATCCGTTGCCGGAACTGCTTGTGGACGAGAGCGATCTGACCTCCGCCACGGCGACTGCCGAGTTTGGTGACGCCTTCAGCTATGAGGCGGGTGCGGATGGTGAGCAGTCGCGCGCGTATTCGCTGGTGGTCAATGGCGGCGCCAGTGGTTTGAAGGATGTGGCGACGGGGCAGGCTATTGTCCTGGTGGATACGAATGGCGATGGCACGCTGATTACAGGCCATGTGGGCGATGCTACCGGTGAGTCGGCATTCACCATCACTATTGATGACCAGAGCGGTGCGGTGACGCTGACGCAGCTGCGGGCGTTGGAGCACGGTGACAGCGGGGTGGAGGACACGACGCTGAGCCTGACGGATGCGGCGCTGAGCCTGCGGCTGAGCGTGACCGATAAGGACGATGACACGACGACCAGCACGATTGACGATATTGGTGGCCGCTTCCAGTTCACGGATGATGTGCCGGTCATCACGGCTGGTACGGGCGATCCGGAACTGTCCGTGGAAGAAGCCAGCCTGAACACGCCTGCTTCTCTGGCGTTTGCGGGGCTGTTCGATATCAACCATGGTGCGGATGGCGAAGGCGCGGTGCCGCTGCAATACAGCCTGAGCGTTGGCAGCGCAGGCGTGGACAGCGGCCTGGTGGATACGGAAACCGGTACTGCCATCC
>JACCES010000025.1 GCA_013416455.1 Alcaligenaceae bacterium
AGAGCCGAATGCCTTGGCCAGCACCGTCGTGATCGCCGCCGTCAGCGTCGTCTTGCCGTGGTCGACGTGCCCGATGGTACCCACGTTCACGTGCGGTTTGGTCCGTTCAAACTTGCCTTTTGCCATGATTTATCCCACTGTATTTTCTTGAAAACGATAGAGAATCATCCCGCCCACGCTGCACCAGTGGGCGGGACCGATATTACTTGCTGCCGCGTGCGCTGATAACCTCTTCGGCGACGTTCTTGGGAGCTTCAGCGTACTGCTTGAACTCCATGGAGTACGTTGCACGGCCCTGGGTCTGCGAACGCAGGCTGGTCGAATAACCGAACATCTCGGCCAGGGGAACCTCGGCCTTGATGATCTTGCCGCCGCCGGGGATGTCGTCCATGCCCTGGACCATGCCACGGCGGGACGACAGATCGCCCATGACGTTGCCGGCGTATTCTTCCGGCGTTTCAACTTCAACAGCCATCATGGGCTCGAGCAGCACAGGGCTGGCCTTGCGCATGCCATCCTTGAACGCCATCGAAGCAGCCATGCGGAACGCGTTTTCATTCGAGTCCACGTCGTGGTACGAACCGAAGAACAGCGTGACCTTGACGTCGACTACGGGGTAGCCGGCCACCACGCCCGCGGGCAGGGTTTCCTGGATACCCTTGTCGACCGCCGGGATGTACTCGCGCGGCACCACGCCGCCCTTGATGGCGTCGACGAATTCGTAGCCGCCGCCCGGTTCGAGGGGTTCGAGCTTCAGCACCACGTGGCCGTACTGGCCGCGGCCGCCGGACTGCTTGACGAACTTGCCTTCGATTTCCTCGCAGGTCTTGCGGATGGTTTCGCGGTAGGCCACCTGCGGCTTGCCGACGTTGGCCTCGACGCCGAATTCACGGCGCATGCGGTCGACCAGCACTTCGAGGTGGAGTTCGCCCATGCCGGAAATGATGGTCTGGCCGGACTCTTCATCGGACGACACGCGGAAGGAGGGATCTTCCTGCGCCAGGCGCTGCAGCGCGACGCCCATTTTTTCCTGATCGGGCTTGGACTTGGGCTCGACGGCCTGCGAAATCACCGGCTCGGGGAATTCCATGCGTTCGAGCAGGATGTGCTGACCGACGTCGCACAGCGTTTCACCGGTGGTGACGTCCTTCAGGCCCACCACGGCGGCGATATCGCCCGCCAGAACTTCCTTGATTTCGGCACGGTTGTTGGCGTGCATCTGCAGGATGCGGCCAATGCGTTCCTTCTTGCTCTTGACCGGGTTGTAGACAGTTTCACCCGCGTGCAGAACGCCCGAATAGACGCGCACGAAAGTGAGCTGGCCGACAAAGGGGTCGGACATGAGCTTGAACGCCAGCGCCGAGAACTTGGCGCTGTCGTCGGCCGGCAGGCTGATGGGATTGCCGTCGTCGTCGATGCCTTCGACGGGAGGAATGTCCACTGGCGAAGGCAGGTAGTCGATGACCGCGTCCAGCATGCGCTGCACGCCCTTGTTCTTGAAGGCGGTGCCGCACAGCATGGGCTGGATTTCGCCGGCGATGGTGCGCAGGCGCAGGCCCAGGTTGATCTCGGCTTCGGAGAGCTCGCCCGATTCCAGGTACTTGTTCATGAGCTCTTCGTTGGCCTCGGCCGCGCTTTCCACCAGCTTTTCGCGCCACTCTTCAGCCTCGTCGGCCAGTTCGGCGGGAACGTCGATGTATTCGAACTTGGTGCCCTGGCTGGCTTCGTCCCAGATGATGGCCTTCATCTTGACCAGGTCGACCACGCCCTTGAAGGTGTCTTCCGCGCCGATGGGGATCACGATGGGCACGGGGTTGGCCTTCAGACGCAGCTTGAGCTGGTCGTAGACCTTGAAGAAGTTGGCGCCGGTGCGATCCATCTTGTTCACGAAGGCCAGGCGGGGCACGCCGTACTTGTTGGCCTGGCGCCAGACCGTTTCCGACTGGGGCTGCACACCGCCCACGGCGCAGTACACCATGCAGGCACCGTCGAGCACGCGCATGGAACGTTCGACCTCGATGGTGAAGTCCACGTGTCCCGGGGTGTCGATGATGTTGATGCGGTGTTCGGGATAGTTGCCGGCCATGCCACTCCAGAACGCCGTGGTCGCAGCGGACGTAATGGTGATGCCGCGCTCCTGTTCCTGTTCCATCCAGTCCATGGTGGCGGAGCCTTCATGGGTTTCGCCAAGCTTGTGGTTGACGCCTGTATAGAACAGAATGCGCTCGGTCGTTGTGGTCTTTCCGGCATCGATGTGCGCGGAAATGCCGATATTACGATAGCGCTCGATTGGGGTCTTGCGGGCCATGATGATAATGTCCTATTGATTACCAGCGGAAATGGCTGAATGCCTTGTTGGCCTCTGCCATCTTGTGCGTGTCTTCGCGCTTCTTCATTGCCCCGCCACGGCCTTCGGAAGCATCCATGAGCTCACCGGCCAGGCGCAGATCCATCGACTTCTCGCCACGCTTCTTGGCTGCTTCGCGCAGCCAGCGCATGGCAAGGGCCAGGCGGCGCACGGGGCGCACTTCGACCGGCACTTGATAGTTCGCACCACCTACACGGCGGCTCTTTACTTCGACGACAGGCTTGATGTTGTTGATGGCGGTGTTGAACACCTCGATAGGCTCTTTGCCAGTTTTAGCCTGAATCTGGTCAAGCGCGCCGTAGACGATGCGCTCTGCGACGGCCTTCTTGCCAGACAACATAACAACGTTCATGAATTTGGCCAGCTCTACGCTGCCAAACTTGGGATCGGGGAGAATTTCACGCTTGGGAACTTCGCGACGACGAGGCATTTCTTGCTTCCTTGTGACTGTTCAGTTGAACCGCTACCGCGGCCACGGCGCTCTATGGATAACGGAAAGCGCCACTTACATGCGCCGGGCACACGCGCCCAACGCCGCACTGAATCGGCCTTGACGGCCAGGTATGGAGATCAGGATTTCTTGGGACGCTTGGCGCCGTACTTGGAACGGGCCTGTTTGCGGTCCTTGACGCCCTGGAGGTCGAGAGAGCCGCGAACGATGTGATAGCGCACACCGGGCAGATCCTTCACACGGCCGCCGCGCACGAGCACGACCGAGTGTTCCTGCAGGTTGTGGCCTTCGCCGCCGATGTACGAAATGACTTCGTAACCGTTGGTGAGACGCACCTTGGCGACCTTGCGCAGGGCGGAGTTCGGCTTCTTGGGGGTGGTGGTGTATACACGAGTGCAGACACCGCGACGCTGCGGGCAGTTTTCGAGCGCGGGGCTCTTGCTGCTTTCGCGTGCGACTTCGCGCGGCTTGCGCGCGAGCTGACTAATGGTTGGCATGACCTTTACGCATCCTGTTGTTTACGTTACGCACCGCACCTGGGGCACGCAGATGAACGTATTGAATGAATACGCCTCCCGGGCCGGCCGGCACTCATGGAGCAGGACTCGGTCGCAAGGCGGTTTACGCAAAAACCGCCTTAGCACGTGAACGTAAAAGAGCGGGTCTTGCATGCTTACCCGCTTCACGTGTGGCAAGCACGCATATTTCGAGTAAGCTCGCCATCTTAACATGATGGTCGATTTCTGGTCAAACAGAATAATAGCGGCCGCGTTGCGACTGAAGACGCAACGCGGCGGTATGCGCCAGGCCGTGATCAAGCCGGCCCGTTGAGCCGGATGCAGTTGGCGTAGTATTCCAGACTGCGCTTGGGGATGCGCTTGAGCGAAGGCTGCTCTATGTGTATCAGGCCAAAGTGCTTGCGCAGGCCCAGCACCCATTCCCAGTTGTCCGTCGATGACCAGTAGAACATCCCCTTGAGCTTGACGCCTTGCTGATGGGCGGCATGGGCCGCCTGGATATACCCCCGCATGTATTTGATGCGCAGCGGGTCGTTGACCCACCCGTCCCTGGGGGCCTCCTCGGCCACGGGAAAACCGAATTCCGTGGCGATGATGTCGGGCGCGTTGTAGTCCTTGTGGGCCTTCAGCAGCACCTTGGTGTAGGTATCCGGGTCGTACGGCAGCTCATCGGTTCTTTCAAGTTCGGCGGGCGGTTCTACCAGCGCGATGCCCAGGGGCGAACTCGGATCTGCCTTGACGAAGGCCCGGGAGTAGAAGTTCAGGCCGAAGAAATCGGGCTGAACCGCAATGGCCTGCATATCGCCGTCCTGAATGTAAGGCTCGACCAGCGGCAGGGCCAGCGAGGGATAGTCGCGGCCGTAGGCGGGCCCGGGGACGGCCTCGTTCCACAGAACGTCGACGAAGCGCGCGGCCTGTTCGTCCTCAGCCTTGCCCGAGGGTGCTTCAAACGGCATGATATTGAAGGCTGAGGAAATCCGTGTACCAGAGGCGGTATTCGCCCGAACGGCCGTCAGTGCCCTGCCGTGGGCGAGGTTGACGTGATGGAGGGCCGCGCCCAGGTAGCGCCGGGAACGATAGCCTGGAGCGAAGATACCTTTTCCATAGCCTAATATCGGAATCACGCTGGGTTCATTGAACAGCAGCCAGGTCTTGGCCCGGTCGCCCACCATGCGCGCCATGATCTCGGCGTAGTCCTCCATCCTGCGGCTGATGTCGCGGTCAAGAAAGTCGCCGGCCCACAGCGGGATGTCCCAATGGAACAAGGTCGGGACGGGTTCCAGGCCATGCTCCAGCATGGCGTCGATCATGCGGTCGTAGTGATCCAGGCCCCGGACATTGGGCGCGCCGGGAGTTTCGGGCTGGATGCGCGGCCAGGCAAACGAAAAGCGGAATGCCTTGACGCCCGCAGCCTGCAACAGCTTGAACTCGTCGAGGTAGCGGGTATCGAATTCCGTGTTGCGCACGTTGGTCGTCCCGTCGGCCGAGCCGCCAATGTTGTCAATGAAGACATCCCAGTTGCTGCGCCCCCGATTCGCCCGGCTTTCCGATTCGGGCGCAGAGGTGGCGACGCCCCACAGGAAGTCTGGACCGAACGTGGGGTTGCCAGCCTGGGCAAAACGCGGCAGCATCGTGGTCGCAGCCGTGGCGCCCAGCCCCCGGAGAAAGGTGCGGCGGGAGATCGGAAATACAGAATTCATATGGCTCGTCTCAGAAAAGAGGTGGAAAGAACCGTAACCCCCAGAGGTACGGATACACTCCTGTGGTTGTAACGAATTCTCTGCCCCTCCATTGGGCGAGCCCGACCGGATCCGTCTCAAATTTGGAGCGTTTTTCTCCCGGGCGTCTGGTTCAGTTCATATCGTCGCCGGACGGGACGCGTGCGGCGATGTAGTGGTGAAACAGGATAGTGGAGGAGTCCATACCGCGCGGTAAGGATTCCCCCAGGCCGCGCAGTTCCTTGGGGGCGATGCCGAACCTGTCCTGAAAGAATCGCGAGAATTGCGAGCGGTTTGAAAAGCCGCATTCATAGACGAGTTGCTTCAACGACAGCGGCTGACCCCGTTTCTGCAGAATCATGCGGTATGCCAGATCCAACCGCTTGTCCCTGATCAGCCGCACCACGCCTTTGTCAGACTCGAACGCCCGGTACAGATGCGAGTGCGACAGCCTGAAATGCCGCATGAGAGCCTTGGGGCCAAGTTCTGGATCGGTAAGGTTGCGGTCGATGTATTCGACGATGCGCTGTCTCATGGACAGAGTGATCGACATGCATTGCTCGTGTGTCAGGGCAAGACCGCTCAAGGCGGCATTCACGAGTATCATCAGTGATTCCTGCACCGCTGGCATGGCGTGGGGCTCCATGCGATCAATGAGGCCATCGAGCGAGACGATGAAATCAGCCAGCAGCCGGTTGGTGGGCACATTGCCGCGCAGCACCATGCCATGCAGGTTGCGCATCGCCCAGGTCTTGCCGATGTCCCGACGCGGAATGACAAGGGTAATCCGGGCGCCGGCCTCCTTCAGGCTGTTCAGCGGGCGCGCCAGATCCAGGATGAACATGTCGCCGGGCCGGACATGAAGATCCCGGCCGGCGAAATCGCCCCGGTAGTCTCCGGCGATGATCAATTGAAGCAGGTAAAAATCCAGATCGGTCTGGGCGATCAGGCTGGGCGTGCGCACGCAGTATTGCTGATTGAACGTCGTGTTACCCAGCACCATGCTGCCGAACAGGCGCGAACGCACCGAACCCGATATGCCGTTGCCGCGCTCGTCGCGTATGGGCGATATCTCATAGAGAAGGGACGACGTCTCTCGCCAGAAATCGTCACGTATCGATTGCTCGACCATGTCGGTCGAGATGTAGAAACCGCCTTTCATATCGCTTCCCCACCTGTTGATCACACGAGTGGGCGCCGCCGCGCCCTGCGACTTTCGATTACTGAAAAGGCAGCGAGAGCGTCAGGTAAGCCGCTGTGCCACGGACACGGTTGCGGGTGTCGAATTCGCGCAGCACTTTCACGCGGGCCTGGATAGGCGTATTGCCCCACTTGGACGCATGGCTGGCCGTCAGCCCCAGGGCGGCCGTACGTCCCCGGAACCCGCCCAGCACCGCGCCGTCTCCGCTGTCATCAGTTATTTGCTGATGATAGTAGCCAATGGCACCCAGGGTTGTGCCCGGGCCGCCGATATCCCGGGAAACCGCAGCTTCCAGATGCCATTCTGTACCCGTGCGGTACTTCGTCTTGGGATTCTCGCCGTTAAAGGTTACGCCAACCACGCCGGACACATCCCAGCCCACGGCGGGGTCGTACCAAGTACCCGCCATGGACACGTCGGCGCCCCAGCGATGGAAGGCGATATTGGCCATCGAACCCTCGCGGTAATGCCCGACGGGAACGTTGACCATGCCGATCAGGCTCCAGTGGAAGGGCCCGTTGTCCCAGCCCAGCGTGCCGGTCAGAACGGGATCGCCCATGGTCGTAATGCGGTTGCCGGTCCGGCCGGCGTAAGGGCCCAGAACAAGGCTGGCATCGACCTCCTGGTGACCATAAGGCAGGGTCGCCCCCAGCGCCAACCGACCGCCCAGCAGACGGTACGGCGTGGACCAGATCAGGGTCGGCAAGTTGATCAGTGCCTGAGCCTTGAGGCCAACCGCCACCTGGCCGCCGGTAGGCAGGGCCTGGGACTCATCCGCCCGTGCCGTGTAATAGTAGATATCGTTCTGCAGATACAGGCCGGGCGGGGGAACAACCCCGGCCATCGGGCCCTTCGACCCCAGCAGGTAGAAGCTGGTGCCGTTCTCCGAGGCGCCGGCCTGCGTAGCCATCAACGACAGCGCCGCATTGATGGCCAGCATACCCATCCATGACCTTTTCTTCACGCTCCATTTCCCCTTCCAGGGTCGGCCAGGCGCCGCACCGGCGGCATTCATGCCACGCCGTTGATCTTGATGCATTGCGCGTAATAGCCCAGACTGGATTTGGGTGTGCGCTTCTGTGTCGCGCGATCGACCTGAATCAGCCCGAAGGTCTTGGAGAAGCCCATGGCCCACTCCCAGTTGTCGGTCGCGGCCCAGTAGAAAATGCCGCGCAGCTTGACACCCTGATCGACGGCCTGGTGCGCCGCCTGCAAATAGGACTGCAGGTAGGTGCTGCGCTTGGGATCATGCACCACGCCGTCGACGGGCTGCGGATCGTCCAGCGCAAAGCCCGTTTCTGTGACGTAGATATCGGGGGCGCCGTATTCCGTGTGGATACGCGTCAGTACCTCGGTGAGGCCGTCGGGCTCGACCGGCAGCATTTGAGTGCGTATGAGTTGCGCGGGGAAGTTTTCCATCTCTGGCAAGAAACCCAGCGGTGATCCGGCCTGCGCGCGCGCGTAGACGCGGGCATAGTAATTGACTCCGATGCTGGCCGGCCGCGCCGCGATTACCGCCATGTCGCCGGACTTGATGAAGGGCTCCACCAGCGGGCCCACCTCTTGAGGGTAATCGCGTCCAAACAAGGGATCCAGCCACGCACCGTTCCAGAAGGCTTCAGCCATCCTGGCGGCCTGGACGTCCTCGGGCGAATTGGTCGCAGGGCGCGCGGATTGGACATTGATGGTGGTGGAAACCCGGACATCCTTGGACAGGTTGGCACGAGCAGCCGCCAGCATCAGACCCTGGGCCAGATTCTGGTGGTGCACTGCCGCGCCAAGCGCCTCGGCCGATGCCAGGCCAGGCGCATGCATACCCAGGGCGTAACCAGCGGCCGCCACGGTGTTCGGCTCGTTCAGCGCCAGCCACAGCCCCACGCGGTCACCGAAGCGGCGCGTAAGGATGTCCGCATAGTCCGCCAGGCGCTGAGCCATGTCTCGGTCGCGCAGATCGCCGGCCCAGACAGGCATATCCCAATGGCACATCGTGGCGGCCGGTATCATATCCCGGCGCAGCATCTCGTCGATGATGCGGTCGTACAGCGCCAGCCCGGCTTCGTTGGGTTTGCCGGGGCCATCCGGCTGAATGCGCGGCCAGGCGAAGGAGAACCGGAACGCGTTCACGCCGGCGGCGGCCAGCATGGCGAAATCCCCGGCGTAATGGCTTTCAAAGGCCGTATTGACGGCATTCGTCGAGCCATCGAGAATGTGCCCTTTCTGATCGGCAAAGACATCCCAGTTGCTGCGGCCGCGGCCCTCGCGGCTTTCCACCTGAGACGCCGACGAAGCCACGCCCCACAAGAAACCGTCGGGGAAAGTCGACTGCCCGGCGAAGGCGCTGGCAGGAAGGCCGGCCACCATGCCCGATGCGCCGGCCAGTTTGATGAAATCCCTGCGTGAAACGGATGGAGCTTGCATATCGATATCCTTGCTGATGCTTTGAGGGTCGGGGCCAGTGATCCGGTACTATGTTGCATGAAGGCGGAGATCCACGGGTCATGGATGCAGCGGCGTGTTCAGACGCGCCCGGCGTCCGTCTGTTGGAATCGCGGTGCGTCAGCAGGCCGCTTTTCTTGTCGTCATGCCCGCGCACTTGCTTCGCACATTCGGCCAGCAGAGGGACTGGCGCCGATATATGCGTAGCGTATGTATTTGGATGCGATCAGGCCTGAATACAGGCTGGTTCTCATGCTGATGAGAATGTCGAAGAACATGGTCCCGGCAGATTCCTGTTTTTCTTTTCATATGAAGAAGGATGATCTGCAATTTGAACCGCCTGTGCAATAAGCAGTAATAAACAGGGGATAAAAACGTTCTGAATAGGGGAGGAATCCGTCCCTAGAAAGCATGGGGCGGAGCCCACCTCGACCGACGGCAGCTCGCCTTCCTTCGCGGCATGGACCTGCAGACGAAGATGGGCATCGACCGATTGAGCGTCGGACGCGGGTTCGGCCGGCGCTGCGGGACGGTCCTCGAAAGGATTCGCCATGGCGCACGATCACTTCGATGTGCTTGTCGTTGATCTTCGCGCCCTGCAGGCGGTAGACGTCCTGCACTTCGTTGACGATGTACGAAGCCAGCATCTCGATGCCCTTCAGGCGCGCAATTCCCGCTTTATGTCCTGGAGGCGCCGGGCGTGTGTCTGGAGCATGTCGCGCTGATCCTGGACGCTGAGCGCGAGCGCATCAAGATGGCCGGCGCATTGCGCGAATACATCCTCCATCAGGATGTCCAGCCGGGTATGCAAGGCGGATTCCAGCAGGACATGGATGCGGTCGAGGTCTGTGCCGGCAATGGGGCCGCGCATGACGCTTTCAGCGACGGCTTCATCGCTTGCGGTGACGCGCAACGCAGCGGAATCGACTGACAGAACATAGCCGGCCAGCGCCTGCGGCAGTTGCTGCTCGAACGCCTGGCTCAACCCGTGCGACAAGGCATCGCAGATAGCCTGGACACCGCCTGTTTCCACATGGATTTGCAGCAGTTCAGACAGGGCCGGCGCCACCTCGCGCCACAGGCCTCGGGCAAGCCGGGCCTTGCGCTGTTCAAGCATGGCGCGTTCCGATTCCACGGCATGAATCAGGGCGGCCAGCTGCGGCAAGATGTCGCCGAACAGGCCGCCCAGCACGTTTTCCTCGAAGTGATGCAGCAACATCTCGGCGGGCTGCCGCTGCTTATAGCACAGCGCAGGGCCGACAATGCCCAACAAGGCGTCGTAAAGCCGATCGAAGCCGGCCTCGCGCAGCGCATCGGGGGTCTGCTCCGCCGTGCGCGCCGCATGGCAGGAAATAGAAACGGGTGGACGCAACGATACGGGATCCACGTCCATCAGCCTGAGTTTGTCCGCCGCGCGTGCATGGACATCGTGCTCCTGCAGTTCACGGTTTTCAATACTCTTGTTGCACAGCTGCTTGCAGAGTTCGCCATCGACTTCATCCTCTTCCATGAAGTCGCTGCGCGTCACCACCGGCAGCAGGGGCTTGTTCCGACGCAGTTCACGCGCCAGTTCATCAAGCTCCTGGACCTGGCCGGGCGAAGTGGAACTGGTGAGCCACAAGACGCCGTCCGCACTATCGGTGTAGCGCTGGGTGAGCGCGGCGTTTTCCGGTGTGGCCGAATGCAGGCCGGGAGTATCCAGCAAGAGCAGTTTTTCTCCCAGTACCACACCCTGCAACCGGGCGGTGGTTTCAGTCGAGCCTTCCTTGAAAATCGTCGTGCTTTCCACAAGACGGCCCGCGTCGACCTGAAAATACCTTACCGACTTGCCATGCCGGGCAAAACGTTCCGCTAGAAAGTTGCAGAAGGAACTCTTTCCGGCATTGAACTTGCCAAACACCAGCAGCACGACCGTGTCATCGAAGGAGTCGGCCAGGGCCTGGGCGGGCTTGAGCACGGCCCATTGCCGCGCCCAGATGTCCAGGCTCAGCCGCAGGTGGGCCTGGACGGCACCAGCCCGGCCCGCCAACGCATGGGTGTCGTCCAGGCCCTCGCCGACCCATTGCGCGGCACGGATATCATCGCCCAGCCGTGCCAGCCAGCTTTCGAGCCGGGCGGTGACCTGGCCGAGATCGCGATCAAGGAATTCGACGCCATCCAGGGCCTGAATGAAACGCTGTTCCCGCCTGCCGGGCATGCCTACCCCTTGGTTCCAATGGCCTGCAAGGCCGCGAGCGCCTGCTCGACCGAGGCAATATCAGATTCCGCCCGGGCCATGTCAGCCACCAGCGCGACCCGGTCGGACGACTGTTCATAATAGTGCGCGAAGTCGCGCCGCAGCCTTTTCCGTCCGTCAGCTTCGCAGAAGATCCTGCGCAAGTCATCGCGGTATTTTATGGAAATTCCCATGACCGCCACGATCACGGTATTCAGACTGGCGGCGGCGGTCTGCTGCGCGGTCGGCAGTTCGACGACCCCTTGCCGTATCAGGTAAGCGTTCACTGCCCTGCAGGCCCGGGAATAGGCGACCTGCAAGCGCGAGCGTTCAAGTTTCCCGGCGGTCATCTTGAAACGGTCCTCGGCGGAGTCGGGCAACCGGGCAAGATCCGGCCCCGGCACATTCACGACGTCCAGCATGTCGGCTTGCACCGTATCAAGCACATCCCGCAGGCCTTCATCGAAATCGCGACGCTGCCGGGCATGTTGATCGCGCAGTTGCACCAACCGGCCGGCATGCGCCGCCAGACGCTGTTCCAGTTCAACGCGGATTCCATTCCGCAACAAGCCTGCCTCATGCGCCCGCGCACTCGGCACGCGCCCGAAAGCAGCTTTCAATTCCAGCTTGAGGGCCGGAATGCCGCTTTTTTCCAGCAGCAGACGCTTGCCTTCCGTTGCGCCCTTGCGATGGCGCGTGGAAGAAACCGGATACACGGCAATGCCGGGCAATTGCCCGCGCAAGCCTTGTCCCACGTTTTCCAGTTCGGCCTCATCCTCCAGTTGATCGACCTGCGACAGTACGAACATGGTCTGACGCCGGGTATGCTCGCCATCGGCATGCAGTTCTTGCAGCAAAGCCAGTTCGTCCGCATCCAGCTCGCCTTCCCTGGCGGCGTGAACCATCAAACGGATGTCGGATTCCAGCCAGGCGGCACGCAAGGCGTGGAGGTCGTCTTCATTGCCAACGTCGGCATCCAGCCCCGGCGCATCCATCCAGCGCACCCCCTGATGGATACGCTCCGCGAGCGCAACGGTGGCACGCGTGTCGGCCACGTGAAAGGCATCGGCGCCCAGCAATTCATTCAGCAGGCGGCTCTTGCCGTGATTGTACTTGCCGACTACGGTCACGACAGGCGCTTCGCCGCCTTCGGCCAGTATTCGCAGCCGTGCAAGATCGCGGCTACGGCCCGGTAGCACGGCAAGAATGGCGTTCTCCGCCTGCCTGCGATTATCGATGCCGGACACGCCAGGCCTCCTGTGGCAGCAAGGGCGCAACCGCCCTCATGAACGAAAAACTCAGATCGCCGAGGGGTGTGCCGCCAGCGGCGTCACCTTGATGGTCATGAACGGAAACAGCGGCAGCTTGCTCAGGATATCGTGGAGTTCGTCGTTGCTTTCCACATCGAAGATGCTGACATTGGCATATTCGCCGACGATGCGCCAGATATGCCGCCATTTGCCCGAACGCTGCAGATCCTGCGAATATTGTTTTTCTTCTGCCTTGATGCGTGCCGCTTCGTCGGCGGGAAGTGTCGCGGGAATGTCTACGATCATATGGACATGGAACAGCATGGGGGAACTCCTTGAACAAAGAATGAAGCCGGGCGCCTGGCACCCAGCCTGACCACGCCCCTCAGCCCAGCGAGGCGATGAAATCGGCAAGCGCCCGGTTGAAGGCCTGCGGCGCTTCGAGATTCGAAAGATGGGATGCCGGCACCGTCACCAGCGCCGATCCCGGGATGCCTTTCTGCATGGCCTGGGCGTCGGCAACGGTGGTGACCGGGTCCGCGGTGCCGGCAAGCAGCAGGGTGGGCACGGCGATACGGGCCAGGTCCGGGCGCAGGTCCGAGCCAGCCAATGCCTCGCAGCACGCGGCGTAGCCCTGGGGATCAGTCTGCTCGATCCAGCTCTGGGCCCGGGCCACCACATCCGGGTGCGCCCGGGCAAAGGCCGGGGTGAACCAGCGTTCCGGGGCCGACGCGGCCAGGGCCTTCATGGCCTCGCTCCCGCCCTTGCGCACGGATGCCGCTCGCTCCACCCAGGCCTGGATCGTGCCGATTCTTGCGGCACTGTTGCACACGGCAATGCCGTCGAAGCGTTCAGCCGCGTGCACGCCCAGCCACAAGCCCGTATGCCCGCCCATCGAAATTCCGCAGAATACGGCGCGATCGATGCGCAGCGCCTCCATCACGGCCAGCGCGTCGTCTCCCAGCTCGCTGAAGCGATAGGCTCCCGGGGTGATGGGGCTGCCGCCATGGCCGCGCGTATCGTAGCAGACCACTCTGTGGGTGGACGAGAATGCCGCCAGCTGGCCTTCCCACATTTCCAGCGTCGTGCCCAGGGAATTGCTCAGCAACAATACCGGTGCGTCGTCGGCCCCTTGCACGGCCGCACGGAAAGTACCGTTGCGCGTGGCCAGGGCGATGGTCTTGATCATGGAAATCATCTCGTCATCAATATATGTGGATCGTGGGCCCTTATTACTGGCATATCGTCTGCCCGGCCCCGCAATGCGGGCGGTTTCGCGCAAGTGCGGAATTCAGCCCAGGTCGCCGCCACCCACCGGCAATACGGTCCCGGTAATGTACGATGCCTCGTCCGAGGCCAGGAACAAAATCGCGGCGGCCTGTTCATCGAGTGTGCCGTAACGCTTCATCAGGCTGCTGTCCACGGTCTGGTCGACGATCTGCTGGTACCAGATCTGTTCCTGGCCGCTTTGCGCATCGGGATTGCGGGGGACCCTGCGCGGCGGCGCCTCTGTGCCGCCGGAGGCCACGGCATTGACGCGGATACCCCGCTGCCCGTTCTCGAATGCCAGGCACGCCGTAAGCGCATTCACCCCACCCTTGGCCGCGCCATAGGGCACCCGGTTGATGCTCCGGGTGGCTATCGAGGAAACGTTGACGATGGCGCCGCCGCCCTGGTCCAGCATATAGGGCAACACCGCCCGGCAGCACCACAGTGTCGGAAACAGCGAACGGCGGACTTCGGCCTCGATCTGGTCGGGAGTGTAATGCTCGTACGGAATGGTCCAGATCGTACCTCCGACATTGTTGACCAGTACGTCGATGTGGCCGAACCGTTCCTGCGCGAAGCGCGCGGCCCGGTCGGCGCCCGTAAAGGTTTCAAGATCGGCGGTGAGGGTCAGGACATCGTCACCCGCCAGTTCGTGCACCAGTTCGGAGCGGTCGACCAGCACCAGTTTCCCGCCTTCCTCGCGCATGCGTTCGGCCACCCGGCGGCCGATGCCCTGCGCCGCCCCGGTGACGATTATGGCCTTGTCCTGAAAGCGTGAATTTTTCATTGGTCAGGTTCGCCCGGAGGCGATTCATAGCTCCAGCGTTGCAAGTGTGGTGGATGTCAGGCGCCGACCAGCCGGGGACGATCGACAACCTGGTTGTCCACGCCATCGACCAGGGAGCTCAATGCCAGGTCGAATTCGATCTCGGCAAACGGGCCCGTCAAGCCATTGGCCTTGATGCTCGCTTCGTCCGTGCGCTCGACCAGCGGCGGCACCAGCCCCTCGCGGGTTGCATAGGCAAAATCGTCATTGACCAGAGGGTCGCCATCGATATTGATCTGCGTGGTCAGCTTGCGGTGGCCATCGGCGGTGACAAAGAAGTGGATGTGCGCCGGCCGGTTGCCGTGGCGGCCCAGGTGGTTCAGCAGTTCCTGGGTCGGGCCATCGGGCGGACAGCCATAGCCCTTGGGCACGATGCTCTGGAACCGGTAGCGGCCCTGGTCGTCGGCAATGATGGTGCGGCGCATGTTGAAAGGCTGCTGCTCGCCCGTGGGATCGAAATGCGAATAGAAGCCCTTGGTGTTGCAGTGCCAGACTTCCACCTTGGCGCCGGGCAGGGGCGCTCCATCGGCGCCACGCACCGTGCCGTGCATGATGAGCGTATGGCCGTCGGTGTCGCTGCCGTCATCCAGGCGGGCAAAGCCCTGTTCCACCGGCGCGCCCGCGACGTACAGCGGCCCTTCAATGGTACGGGGAGTCCCGTTCCGCACGCCCAGGGCCTCGTCTTCGGCATCCATGCGCATGTCCAGGTAGCGGTCGAAGCCCAGGCCGGGCGACAGCAGGCCCGCTTCGCTGCGCGCGCCCAGGCGATTCAGATAGGCAACACCGGCCCAGTATTCATCGGATGTGATGTCGAGGTCGTCGATCGCCTTGTACAGGTCGGACACAATACGGTAGACGATCTGCTTGATGCGGGGGTTGCCGCCTTCTCCGTTCAAGCCGCTGGCCAGACGCAGGAAGTCCTGTACTTCCGGGGTTTCGAATATTTTGACGCTCATAATGTCTCCTTGGATCGTGAAAAAATGATGGAAACCACCGCGGGGCGGTGCGAGCTTCCATTACCTGAAGAGGGCCGGCGCCGCCATGCTGACACTGGTCCGGCTCTTGTCGCGGCGGAAGAACTGCACGCGTTCCTCATCCAGCTCGATTCCCAGACCCGGCGCCGAAGGCACCGACAGCTGGAAATCCTCATAGTTCAAAGGGGTCCGCAGGATTTCTTCCGTCAACAGCAAAGGACCAAAAAGCTCCGTTCCCCAATGCAGTTCCCGGAAGGTCGAGAACACGTGCGCGGACGCTATCGTGCCGACAGCGCCTTCCAGCATGGTTCCGCCATACAGTTCGATATTGGCGGCATCGGCGATGGCCGCCACGTTCTGTGCTTCCCGCAGGCCGCCGGACTGCTCGGTCTTGATGGCGAACACATCGGCGCCCGATGCGCATGCAAGCGAAAATGCGGAGGCGGGACCGACCAGGGATTCATCCGCCATCACTGCAATCGGATACCTGCCGGTCAGTCTCGCCAGTGCCCCGGCACTGGCGACGGGCTGCTCGGCCAGTTCGCATCCCGCGTCGGCCAGCGCCGCCAGGCCGTGGCGCGCTTCGAGTTCGCTCCAGGCCATGTTCACGTCGACCCGGACCGAGCCGCGATCACCCAGCGCCTTCTTGATGGCCGCCACATGGGCCACATCATCAGCCACCGCACGCTTGCCGATCTTCAGCTTGAAGATGCGGTGGCGGCGCATGTCCAGCATTGCCTGCGCCTCGTCGATATCCTTAGCCGTATCGCCCGACGCCAAGGTCCAGGCCACGGGCAGGCTGTCGCGCAGGCGCCCGCCCAGCAATTCGGAGACGGGCAGCTTCGTACGCTGGCCCAAAGCATCGTACAGCGCCGTTTCCACAGCGCATTTGGCAAATCTGTTGTCCCTGATGAACTTGTTCAGGCGCGCCATCAGGGCGGGGACGCGATTTGCATCGGCACCGATCAGCAGAGGCGCGAAATAGGTATCGATCGCCAGCTTCATGCCTTCGGGAGACTCGGCTCCATAAGCGAGCCCGCCGATCGTCGTACCCTCGCCCACGCCGACCGACCCATCGGAACAGTGGATGCGGATCAGCATGAGGGTCTGACCATTCATGGTCGCCATAGAAAGCTGATGTGGCCGAATGGTCGGCAGATCGAGCAGGGCGGTCTGGACCCGT
The DNA here is from genome assembly GCA_013416455.1 of Alcaligenaceae bacterium. GTDB lineage: Bacteria > Pseudomonadota > Gammaproteobacteria > Burkholderiales > Burkholderiaceae_B > Yanghanlia. Next base: position 16,410 of record JACCES010000025.1, read on the forward strand.
TCGATGACGACGCCGTTATGGCCCGATGCGACAGAGAGAGTGTTTTCCATGATCGGGATTAGAAAGCGTGTCGGTTTTCTTCTCCAACACCAAATCTATCTACCACCATACCCAATAGGTATAATTGTCTTGTCACCACATAAAAATCAACAGCTTATGGGCCCAGGCATGATCACTATATGGTTAACCCTAGGCATTGATGCCCGACATCGGACTCCACATCCATGGATTTGAGGCAGATCCGGTATTTCGTCGCCGTCGCCAATGCCCGCAGCTTCACGCGCGCGGCCGAGCGGCTGCACATCGCCCAGCCGCCGCTGAGCCGGCAGATCCAGCTTCTCGAGAACGAACTGGGCGTGCGGCTTCTGCAGCGCGACAGCCGGCCGCTGCAGATCACGGAAGCCGGCCGCGTCTTTTATGAGCAGGCGCTGCAGGTCCTGCATCGAGTGGAACAAATGAAGGCGGCGACCATCCAGGTCGGTCTGGGGCAGCGCCAGAGATTGTCGATAGGTTTCGTGGCGTCGACTCTGTACGGGGAATTGCCCATGCTGACCCGAAAGCTCAGACATGCCTATCCCGACATCGATTTCCAACTGCTGGAACTGACCACCATGCAGCAGATCGCGGCCCTCAAAACGGGAAGAATAGATATCGGCTTCGGCAGGGTAAAAAGCAATGACCGGTCGGTATCCCGCATCGTGCTCCGTGAAGAACGCCTGGTACTGGCGATCCCGCCCGGTTGCGAGCTGGCCCGGGAAACAGGGCCGGTAGCGCTGGATGCCATCAGGCAGCACCAACTGATCGTCTACCCCAAAGAACCTCGCCCGAGCTTCGCGGACCAGGTGCTGAGCCTGCTGCACGACAAGGGGATCCATCCCGCCCAAGTGCACGAAGTGCGTGAACTGCAGGCCGCGCTGGGGTTGGTCGCCTCGGAAGTGGGAGTCTGCCTGATTCCCGCCGCGGCAAGATTCCGGAACGACCTGGCATATCGATTGATAGATGATGACCACGCAACATCGCCCGTCATTCTCAGTCACCGGATGAACGATTCCTCTTGGTACATCGACGCCGTAACGCGGCTCATCGATGAACTGTACGCCGAACATCCCCCCTGGCTCGACCCGGCTCACGACCTGATCGGCGACGCGGCTTCACAAGAATAGGGCGGCCGGGCTTCCCCCATGCGCCCCCCTCGTCGCGGGCGGCATCCGGCCGCCGGCGCAAGCGCGGGTCCCATGCGCTGGAACGGCCGGAATTCCGGCGACACCATACCGGCCCGGTATCGAGCCATTGTTGCGGAAATACGGAACAAGGCCGACGCATACCCCTACCTAGGGAAAACGATGAATCGGGCACCGCCCGGGCTTCAAGCAATTGTTTTTATTCAGAGATTTGAAGATTATACCTTTTCGGTATGAACGCAGACTGATTTCGTGTTGGAGAAGAAAAAAGTCTGGTCTTCTAATCCGCTCAAGGAAAGCCGTCTCCGGACGCCCAGGGGCCGGTCTTCCCGCAATGTCGATTTTCAAGGCATACGCTGCGTCGCCGTCTCATAAGGCCCGAGCCCGCCCTGGAAATGGAACTGGACGGGGAAGGCCGCGATATTTCCATCCCGGGTCGGCCCTGCTTCCCGCCGCTTCAACATCGCCCCGATTTCCCGAGGCCCTCGCGCCCCGCCAAAAACCAACCATACCAAGGAGATACCCCCCCATGGAACGTCGTTCATTCATCAAGAATGCCGGCCTTGCCGGCATCTTCGCCGCGGGCGCCGCCCCGGCGATCGTGATGGCGCAAACCAATATCCGCTGGCGGCTCGCAACGAGCTTCCCGAAGTCGCTCGATACCATCTACAACGCGGCCAAGGTATTCTCCGACCGTGTCAGCGAAATGACCGACGGCAAGTTCCAGATTTCAATCCATGTCGGCGGGGAACTGCTGCCTGCCCTGGGCGTACTGGATGGCGTTTCCAACGGTACCGTGGAATGCGGCCACACGATACCGAACTACTACATCGGCAAGGACCCGGCCTTCGCTCTCGACGGCACGATTCCGTTCGGCATGAACACCCGTCAGATGACCGCCTGGATGTACGAAGGCAACGGCCTGACGCTCACCCGCGAATTCTACCGCCCGCACAACATCCTGAACTTTCCGATGGGCAATACCAACGCTCAGATGGGCGGCTGGTATCGCAAGGAAATAAACAGTCTCGAAGACCTCAAGGGTCTGAAGATGCGCATCAGCGGCCTTGCCGGCCGAGTCTGCGAAAAGCTCGGCGTGGTTCCCCAGAACATCCCCGGGGGAGAAACCTATCAGGCGCTGGAGAAAGGCACGATCGATGCCGTCGAATGGGTCGGACCCTATGACGACGAAAAGCTCGGTTTCTACAAAGTGGCGCCGTACTATTACTTCCCCGCATGGTGGGAAGGAGGCGGCCAGTTCGCCCTGTACGTCAACACTCAGGCCTACGATGCCTTGCCCGCGGCCTACAAAAGCATCGTCGCCACCGCAGCCTCGCACGCCCACCTCACCCTGCAGGCCAGCTATGACGCCCTGAATCCGGGCGCGCTGAAACGCCTGGTGGCCGCTGGCGCCAAGCTCAGTCGCATGCCCCAACCCATCATGGAAGCGGCATTCAGGGAATCCAACGCCTTGTACGAAGAACTCAGCGATACCAACCCCGCGTGGAAGAAGATCTTTGCGGATTACTCGGCCTTCCGCCGCGACCAGCACCTCTGGTTCCGCTTCGCGGAAGCGGGCTTCGACCAGTTCATGCAGCAGCAGAAGCTCTAGGGCCTGTTGACGCTAAAAGAAGGCTCTAGGTCCCCCCTTCCTTGAGCGAGTCCCAAGGGCCGCAGCCATCGCCCCGGCGATGGCTGCGCACCCCTTTCCCCGAGATCCCACCATGAAACAACTTCTTGATCTGTCCCGGTTGATCGACCGCGTCACCGGCGTACTGGGCAAACTCAATTCCGTCCTCGTTCTTGTGATGGTACTGATCAGCGCCGGCAATGCGGTGATCCGGAAAGTCTTCAACATCAGCTCGAACGCCTGGCTCGAAGTGCAGTGGTATCTGTTCGCAGCGGTCGTCATGCTCGGTCTGGCCTATGTTCTGCAGAAGAACTCGCACGTCCGCATCGACTTTCTATCGTCCCGCCTGCAGCCCCGCACCCGCGTCTGGGTCGACATCTTCGGGATCCTGCTCTTTCTTTTTCCGCTCAGCTATCTGCTCATCCAGCTTTCCTGGCCGATGTTCATGAACGCCTATGAAAGCTCGGAAATTAGCCCGCATACAGGCGGCCTGATCCGCTGGCCCGTACTGCTGCTGATCCCGGCCGGGTTCGCGCTCTTTCTTGCGCAAGGCGTATCGGAACTCATCAAACGCGCCGCTTTCCTGAGCGGACACAGGCCGACCCCGTTCTCCGAGAACGCGGAAGCGGCCGATCACTGAATGCCGGAAGAAAAACATGCTTGCCTTCATCGCTGAAAATTTTGTCCCGATTCTGTTCATCGGCCTGATGGTCTTTTTGATGTCGGGTGTTCCGGTGGCGCTCGGTCTGGCGGCCACAGGCCTTTTCTTCGGCTTTCTCGGCATGTCCGCCGGACTGTTCGATGCCAACCTCTTCCATGCCCTCCCCTGGCGCGTCTTCAGTGTCCTGCAGAACGAAACGCTGCTTGCCATCCCCTTCTTCACCCTGATGGGCATCGTGCTGGAACGCTCGGGAATGGCCGAAGACCTGCTGGAGACCGTCGGTCAGGTCTTCGGCCCCGTGCGCGGCGGCATCGCCATCGCCGTTGTGCTGGTCGGGGCACTGCTGGCGGCAACCACCGGCGTGATCGCCGCGTCGGTGATCTCGATGGGGCTGATCGCCCTGCCGATCATGCTGCGCTATGGCTACAACCGCAATATCGCAATGGGAACGATCACCGCATCGGGAACGCTGGCGCAGGCCCTGCCCCCTTCTCTGGTGCTGATCGTGCTGGCCGACCAGCTCGGGCGTTCGGTCGGCGACATGTACAGCGCCGCACTGCTTCCCGGCATGATGCTGATAGGCGCCTATCTTCTGTTCATCCTGGGTGTCGCCATCGTCAAGCCGTCGTGGGTTCCGGCGCTGCCCCCGGAAGCCCTGATCTTCAAAGAACCGAACGGCAACAGCGGCCACACTTCGCTGCTGGTGCTGCTACTGTTGTGCGTGGCGACCGGCCTGGCGTGGTCCGGGATCCATGACCAGGTGGTCGGCGGCTGGCTGCAGCGTGAAATGGCCGCCCCGGCTGACGAAATCTTCATTTCCTCGCTTACCGTCGCTTCGTTCTTCGGGCTTGTGGCGGCATCGGTGAATCGCCTGGCCGGCGCCAATCTGCTGTCCCGGTTGGCCGAAAGGGTCACGTTCGTGATGATCCCGCCCCTGGTGCTGGTTTTCCTCGTACTCGGCACCATCTTCCTGGGGATCGCCACGCCGACCGAAGGCGGCGCGATGGGCGCGGTCGGCGCGCTGATCATGGCAGCCGCAAGGCGCAAGATCAACCTCGATCTGCTCAAGCAGGCGCTCGACACCACGGCAACGCTTTCGTGTTTCGTGGTCTTCATCCTGATTGCGGCGACGATCTTCAGTTTCACCTTCAACGCAGCCGACGGGCACTTCTGGGTCGAACATCTCTTTGACGCCCTGCCCGGCGACAAAATCGCCTTCCTGCTGGTCGTGAATCTCATCGTCTTCGTGCTGGGGATGTTCCTGGACTTCTTCGAAATCGCCTTCATCGTGATCCCGATGCTGGCCCCCGTTGCAGAGAAGATGGGCATCGATCTGATCTGGTTCGGCATCATCATCGCCCTGAACCTGCAGACATCCTTCCTGACGCCGCCCTTCGGCTTCGCCCTGTTCTTTCTGCGCAGCGTGGCTGCCAAGAAAGACTATGACGATCCCATCACAAGAAAGCGGATCCCGGCAGTCACGACCGGGCAGATCTACAAAGGAGCAATTCCCTTCATCATCCTGCAGCTTCTGGTCGTGGGCCTGCTGATAGCCTTTCCCGATCTCGCCAGCCGGGGGGACAGCGACAAAGCGCTGCTCAATGAGGACGAAGTCATGAAGGTCTTCGAAATGCAGTCCTCGGGGGCCAGCCAGAGCAATCTGATGCAGGGGCTGGAAGTACCGCCGCCGGCAGTTCCCGCCGATGATCCCACCCAAAGCGTGCTGGACGCGATGGGACGCTGACTCGCGCCCCTGCGGGCAGCCAGGATCAGCACTCAAAAAATGCCGGGCTCCCCAAGGGAGCCCGGCATTTTCTTTATTGCGGCACAAGCGCCACCGAAGATTTATTCGACGTCGTCCCCGCCGGGAACCGCGCCTTCCACGCCGTGGTCTTCCCCGGCATGGACGTCCACCGAATCAGAATCCGGCTCGGATTCCGGCTCGGCTTCCGGGGTTGCGGGGCGATCCTCGAAAGGATTCGCCATGGCGCGCGCGGCCTGGCGCTCCGCCGCATCCAGGGATTCCTTGTCGCGGCGGGCCTGGTGATAGGCCATGCCGGTGCCCGCGGGGATGAGGCGCCCGACGATGACGTTTTCCTTGAGGCCGCGCAGCTCGTCGCGCTTGCCCATGATGGCAGCCTCGGTGAGCACCCGGGTCGTTTCCTGGAAGGACGCCGCGGAGATGAACGAATCGGTCGACAGCGAGGCCTTGGTGATGCCCAGCAGCACGTTGTCGTAGGTTGCCGGAATGCCGCCCCCGGCGATCACCCGATCATTCTCGTTGAGCAGTTCGGAACGTTCGACCTGCTCGCCGGTAATGAACCCGGTATCGCCCGCATCGGTGATGTTCACACGACGCAGCATCTGGCGCACGATGACTTCGATGTGCTTGTCGTTGATCTTCACCCCTTGCAGGCGGTAGACGTCCTGCACTTCGTTGACGATGTACGAAGCCAGCATCTCGATGCCCTTCAGGCGCAGGATGTCGTGCGGATCGGAAGGACCGTCGACGATCATTTCGCCCTTGTTCACCACCTGGCCGTCGTGCACCAGCACCTGCTTTTCCTTGGGAATGAGGAACTCGCGGCTGACGCCTTCCAGATCGGTGATGACCAGGCGCTGCTTGCCCTTGGTGTCCTTGCCGAAGGAGACCGTGCCGGTGACTTCCGCCAGCATGCCGGCGTCCTTGGGCGAGCGGGCTTCGAAGAGTTCCGCCACACGCGGCAGACCGCCGGTAATGTCGCGGGTTTTCTGCGATTCCTGCGGGATGCGCGCCAGGATCTCACCCATCTGGACGTCCTGCCCATCGCGCACGGTGATCAGTGCGCCGATGGGGAAGGAAATGTTGACCGAGTGCTCGGTGCCGGCGATCTTGACTTCCTCGCCCGCTTCGTTGATCAGCTTGATCTGCGGCCGCATCATGGTCTTGCCGCCGCGGGTCTTGGGCGTGATGACCACCAGAGTCGACAGGCCGGTGACCTCGTCGAGCTGCTTGGCGACGGTCGCGCCTTCCTCGATGTTCTCGAAGCGGACCCTGCCCTTGTATTCCGACACGATGGGGCGGGTCAGCGGATCCCACGAGGCCAGCCGCTGGCCGGCTTTGACGGTATCGCCGTCGCCCACGGCGATGGTGGCGCCGTAAGGCACCTTGTGGCGTTCACGTTCACGGCGGTTGTCGTCAAAAATGACGATTTCGCCCGAACGGGAAATGGCCACGCGTTCGCCCTTGGGGTTGGTGACATAGCGCAGGCCGATCGCAAAACCGACGGTACCGGCCGACTTGGTTTCGACCGAGCTGGCCATGGCGGCGCGCGATGCCGCGCCGCCGATGTGGAAGGTACGCATCGTCAGCTGGGTGCCCGGCTCGCCGATGGACTGCGCCGCGATGACGCCGACGGCTTCACCGCGGTTGACCATCGAGCCGCGGCCCAGGTCGCGGCCATAGCAGTGGGCGCACAGGCCGTGGCGGGTTTCGCAGGTCAGCGGCGTACGGATCTTGACTTCATCGATGCCGAGGCTGTCGATGAGGTCGACATAGTCTTCGTTCAGCAGGGTGCCGGCCTCGATGGCGGTTTCCTGCGTGTCGGGGTTGACGATGTCGATGGCGGCGACGCGGCCGAGGATGCGGTCGCGCAGCGGTTCGATGACCTCGCCCCCTTCGACCATCGCCTTCATGGCGTAGCCCTGGGTGGTGCCGCAATCGCTTTCGGTAATGACCAGATCCTGGGTGACGTCGACCAGGCGGCGGGTCAGATAGCCGGAGTTGGCCGTCTTCAGCGCCGTATCGGCCAGGCCTTTACGCGCACCGTGAGTGGAAATGAAGTACTGCAGTACGTTCAGGCCTTCACGGAAGTTCGCGGTAATGGGCGTTTCGATGATGGAGCCATCGGGCTTGGCCATCAGGCCGCGCATGCCCGCGAGCTGGCGGATCTGGGCGGCGGAACCCCGGGCGCCGGAATCGGCCATCATGTAGATGGAGTTGAACGATTCCTGGCGCTCTTCTTCGCCGAAGCGGTTCACGACCGGCTCGGTGGCGAGCTGTTCCATCATGGCCTTGCCGACCCGGTCGCCGGCCTTGCCCCAGATGTCGACCACGTTGTTGTAGCGTTCCTGGGCCGTCACCAGGCCGGATGAATACTGCTTGTCGATTTCCTTGACCTCGCGGGCGGCCTGGGCAAGGATTTCTTCCTTGATCGTGGGCACCACCATGTCGCTCATCGCAATGGAAATGCCGCCGCGCGTGGCCAGGCGGAATCCCGACTGCATCAGCTTGTCGGCAAAGATGACCGTGGCGCGCAGGCCGCAACGGCGGAACGACTGGTTGATCAGGCGCGAGATTTCCTTCTTCTTCAGGGCGCGGTTGAGCACCGAGAAGGGCAGGCCCTGCGGCAGGATCTCGGACAGCAGGGCGCGGCCGACCGTGGTCTCGAAGCGCCGCAGCCTGGGCTGCCATTCACCGTCGTCATCCTTTTCGTATTCGTGCAGGCGGACAGTGATGCGGGTCTGCAGCTCGACCACGCCGGAATCATAGGCGCGCTGCACTTCGGCCAGATCGGCGAAGAAGGAACCTTCGCCCTTGCCGTTGATGCGCTCGCGGGTGGCGTAGTACAGGCCCAGCACGATGTCCTGGGACGGAACGATGGAGGGTTCGCCGTTGGCCGGGAACAGCACGTTGTTGGAAGCCAGCATGAGGGTGCGGGCTTCGAGCTGGGCTTCAAGCGACAGCGGTACGTGGACGGCCATCTGGTCGCCGTCGAAGTCGGCGTTGAAGGCCGCGCAGACGAGCGGATGCAGCTGGATGGCCTTGCCTTCGATCAGCACGGGCTCGAACGCCTGGATGCCGAGACGGTGCAGCGTCGGCGCCCGGTTCAGCATGACGGGGTGCTCGCGGATCACCTCTTCGAGGATGTCCCACACCACCGGCTCGTGGCTTTCGACCATTTTCTTGGCCGCCTTGATGGTGGTGGCCAGGCCCATGATTTCCAGCTTGTTGAAAATGAAGGGCTTGAAGAGTTCGAGCGCCATGAGCTTGGGCAGGCCGCACTGGTGCAGCTTGAGCTGCGGGCCCACCACGATCACGGAACGGCCGGAGTAGTCGACGCGCTTGCCCAGCAGGTTCTGGCGGAAGCGGCCGCTCTTGCCCTTGATCATGTCGGCCAGGGACTTGAGCTGGCGCTTGTTGGCGCCCGTCATGGCCTTGCCGCGGCGGCCGTTGTCCAGCAGCGAATCGACGGATTCCTGCAGCATGCGCTTTTCATTGCGCAGGATGATGTCGGGCGCCTTCAGTTCGAGCAGGCGCTTGAGCCGGTTGTTGCGGTTGATGACGCGGCGGTAGAGGTCGTTGAGGTCGGACGTGGCGAAGCGGCCGCCATCGAGCGGCACGAGCGGGCGCAGGTCGGGCGGCAGCACCGGCAGCACTTCCATGATCATCCAGTCGGGCTTGATGCCGGACTTCTGGAAGCCTTCGAGCACCTTCAGGCGCTTGGAGATCTTCTTGATCTTGGCGTCGGACGAAGTGGCCTTGAGTTCGGCGCGCAGCGAATCGACTTCGCGGTCGATGTCGATGGTGCGCAGCAGCTCGCGGATGGCTTCCGCGCCCATGAGGGCGTGGAAGTCGTCGCCGTATTCTTCCGTTTTGGCCAGGAAGTCGTCGTCGGACATGATCTGGCCGCGCTTGAGCGGCGTCATGCCGGGCTCGATGACGCACCAGGCTTCGAAGTACAGCACGCGTTCGATGTCGCGCAGGGTCATGTCGAGCACCATGCCCAGGCGCGAGGGCAGGCTCTTCAGGAACCAGATGTGCGCAACGGGGCTGGCCAGTTCGATATGGCCCATGCGTTCGCGGCGCACCTTCGCCACGGTGACTTCAACACCGCATTTTTCGCAGATGACGCCACGATGCTTCAGGCGCTTGTACTTGCCGCAAAGACATTCGTAATCCTTGTTGGGACCGAAGATCTTGGCGCAGAACAGGCCGTCGCGCTCGGGCTTGAACGTGCGGTAGTTGATCGTCTCGGGCTTGCGCACTTCACCGAAGGACCACGAGCGGATCTTCTCCGGCGAGGCGATGCCGATGCGGATCGCATCGAACTGTTCGTCTTGCGAGACTTGCTTGAAGAGGTCGAGTAGCGCTTTCATTATTTACGCTCCAGATCCATGTCCAGGGACAAGGATCGAATTTCCTTGACGAGCACATTGAACGATTCGGGCATGCCGGCATCGATGACGTGGTCGCCCTTGACGATGTTCTCGTAGACCTTGGTACGGCCGGAAATGTCGTCCGACTTGACGGTGAGCATTTCCTGCAGCGTGTACGACGCGCCGTAGGCTTCGAGCGCCCACACTTCCATTTCGCCGAAGCGCTGGCCGCCGAATTGCGCCTTGCCGCCCAGGGGCTGCTGAGTAACGAGCGAATAAGGACCAGTAGACCGCGCGTGCATCTTGTCGTCAACCAGGTGATGCAGCTTGAGATAGTGCATGTATCCAATGGTGACGGGCCGTTCGAAACGGTCGCCGGTGCGGCCATCGTACAGCCAGGCCTGCGCGCGGGTATCGGTGAGTTCCAGCTTCGCGGCGATGTCGTCGGGATAGGCCAGACGCAGCATATGGTCGATTTCTTCCTCGGTGGCGCCGTCGAAGACCGGAGTGGCCAGCGGCACGCCATTGCGAAGGTTCTTCGCCATTTCCACGACTTCATCGTCGCTGAGCTCGGCAACCTTGGCCGAAGCGCCCGTGCTGTTGTAGACCTGTTCGAAATAGCCGCGCAACTGCCCGGCCTGCGCGCCGCGCTCTTCATCGAACATGTCGTTGATACGCTGGCCGATGCCCTTGGCCGCCCAGCCCAGATGCATTTCCAGCACCTGGCCCACGTTCATCCGCGAAGGCACGCCCAGCGGATTGAGCACGATGTCGACCGGCGTGCCGTCGGCCATGTGGGGCATGTCCTCGACCGGCGTGATGCGCGAGACCACGCCCTTGTTGCCATGGCGGCCGGCCATCTTGTCGCCCGGTTGCAGGCGGCGCTTCACCGCAAGGTACACCTTGATCATCTTGAGCACGCCCGGCGGCAATTCATCACCCTGGGTGAGCTTCTTGCGCTTTTCCTCGAAGGCCAGATCGAACTGGTGGCGCTTGTGTTCGAGCGATTCCTTGGTCTGTTCCAGCACGATGGCGTGCTCTTCGTCGGCCAGACGGATGTCGAACCACTGCCAGCGATCGAGATCGGCGAGGTATTCCTGCTCGATGGCGGCACCCTTGGCGAGCTTGCGCGGACCGCCGTTCACGGTCTTGCCGACCAGGAACTTGGCGATGCGGTCGAAGGCGTCGTCTTCCACGATGCGCAGCTGGTCGTTGAGATCCTGGCGATAGCGGCGCAGTTCGTCGTCGATGATGGACTGGGCGCGCTTGTCACGTTCGATGCCTTCGCGGGTGAAGACCTGGACGTCGATCACCGTCCCGACCATGCCCGAGGGCACGCGCAGGGAAGTGTCCTTTACGTCGGAGGCCTTCTCGCCGAAGATGGCGCGCAGCAGCTTTTCTTCCGGTGTGAGCTGGGTTTCACCCTTGGGCGTGACCTTGCCCACCAGCACGTCGTCGGCACGCACTTCCGCGCCGATATGCACAATGCCGGAATCGTCCAGGCGGTTCAGCTGCGTTTCGGGCAGGTTGCTGATGTCGCGCGTGATTTCCTCGGCGCCCAGCTTGGTGTCCCGGGCGACCACGGTCAATTCCTCGATGTGGATCGAGGTATAGCGGTCGTCGGCGACGATCTTCTCGGAAATCAGGATCGAATCCTCGAAGTTGTAGCCATTCCAGGGCATGAAGGCGATCAGCATGTTCTGGCCGAGAGCCAGTTCGCCCAGATCGGTGGAAGCACCGTCGGCCAGCACGTCGCCCCGGGCGACGATGTCGCCGCGCTTGACCACGGGACGCTGGTTGATGTTGGTGTTCTGGTTGGAACGGGTGTACTTGATCAGGTTGTAGATGTCGACACCCACTTCACCGGCGACGTTCTCATCGTCATTCACACGGATCACGATACGCTCGGCATCGACGTGGTCGACGATCCCGCCCCGGCGGGCCTGTACGGTCGTGCCGGAGTCCACGGCCACGGTGCGCTCGACACCGGTGCCGACCAGCGCCTTTTCGGGCCGCAGGCAGGGCACCGCCTGACGCTGCATGTTGGCGCCCATCAGCGCGCGGTTCGCGTCGTCGTGTTCGAGGAAGGGAATCAGCGAAGCGGCGACGGAAACGATCTGCGACGGCGCCACGTCCATGTAGTGGACATTGCCGGGTGCCGTCATCAGCGTTTCGCCGGCCTGGCGGCAAGCCACCAGATCATCGGCAAAACGGCCTTCTTCGTCGAGCTGGGCATTCGCCTGCGCGATGACGTAGTTGCTTTCCTCGATGGCCGACAGATAGTCGATCTGATCGCTGACCCTGCCGTCGATGATCTTGCTGTAAGGCGTTTCCAGGAAGCCGTAATCATTCAGCCGCGCGTACAGCGCCATGGAATTGATCAGGCCGATGTTCGGGCCTTCCGGCGTTTCGATCGGACACACACGGCCATAGTGGGTGGGGTGCACGTCGCGCACCTCGAAGCCCGCGCGTTCGCGCGTCAGACCGCCAGGGCCCAGAGCCGAGACGCGCCGCTTGTGGGTGATCTCGGACAGCGGGTTGGTCTGGTCCATGAACTGCGAGAGCTGGCTGGAACCGAAGAATTCCTTGATGGCCGCCGAAATCGGCTTGGAATTGATCAGGTCGTGCGGCATCAGGTTTTCGGTTTCGGCTTGGCCGAGACGTTCCTTGACGGCTCGCTCGACGCGGACCAGGCCGGCGCGGAACTGGTTCTCGGCCAGTTCGCCCACACAACGCACGCGGCGGTTGCCGAGGTGATCGATATCGTCGATCTGGCCGCGGCCGTTACGCAGCTCGACCAGCACCTTGATGGTTTCAAGGATGTCTTCGTCGGTGAGCGTGAGCCGACCGTCATCGTCTTCACCGCGACCCAGGCGGCTGTTGACCTTCATGCGGCCGACGCGGGACAGATCGTAGGTTTCCTCGCTGTAGAACAGACGCTGGAACAGGGCCTCGACGGCGTCTTCCGTAGGCGGTTCGCCGGGCCGCATCATGCGGTAGATCGCCACCCGGGCGGCGTTCTGATCGGCGGTTTCGTCGGTGCGCAGCGTGGCGGAGATATAGCCGCCGCGGTCCAGGTCGTTGATGTAGAGCGTCTGGATCTCGCGGATGCTGGCTTCGCGGATTTCGGCCAGAATGGTTTCGGTGATTTCGTCGTTCGCGTTGGCGATGACTTCCCCGGTTTCCGGGTTGACGATGTTCTTCGCCAGAATGCGGCCGACCAGGTAGTCTTCAGGCACCGAAATGCGCTGCACGCCCGCATTGGACAGGTCGCGCAGGTGCTTGGCATTGATGCGCTTGTCCTTCTCGACGATCACGGCGCCATCGCGACCGGTGATGTCGAAGCGCGCGACTTCGCCCTTCCAGCGCTCGGGCACGAATTCCAGCATGCCGCCTTCGGAATGGACTTCGATCTGGTCGAAGTCGAAGAAGGTGGCAAGAATGGATTCCGGCGTCATGCCAATGGCCTTCAGCAGGATGGTGACAGGCATCTTGCGGCGGCGGTCGACACGGAAGAACAGGACATCCTTGGGGTCGAACTCGAAATCGAGCCAGGAGCCGCGATAGGGAATCACGCGCGCCGAGAACAGCAGCTTGCCGGAGCTGTGCGTCTTGCCGCGGTCGTGCTCGAAGAATACGCCGGGCGAACGATGCAGCTGGGAGACGATGACACGCTCGGTGCCGTTGATGACGAAGGAGCCGGTATCCGTCATGAGCGGAATTTCGCCCATGTAGACTTCCTGTTCCTTGACCTCGCGGATGGTGGGCCGGCTGGCTTCACGGTCCATCAGCACCAGGCGCACCTTGGCGCGCAGCGGCGAGGCATAGGTCAGCCCGCGTTGCTGGCATTCCTTGACATCGAACACGGGATCGCCCAAGGTATAGCTGACAAACTCGAGTCGAGCCATGCCATTGTGGCTGACGATGGGGAAAATGGAACCGAAGGCAGCCTGCAGGCCATCTTCTTTGCGTTGGGAAGGTGGAGTATCCGCCTGAAGAAAGGTTTTGAAGGATTCCAGCTGAGTCGCCAAAAGGTAGGGGACGTGTTGCACGTCGGCACGTTTGGCGAAGCTCTTGCGTATGCGCTTTTTTTCGGTATACGAATAAGGCATGGGCACTCCGACTCGAGGGGTTACAATGGCCGCAAACCTACGGCCCTGGGGTTTACGACTCCAGAAAACCCGGCTTCCTGCAAGAAAGGGGCCGAAACACGGGTTTTCTGGAAACGCAAAAGCCCGGGAAGGCCTTGGCGCTCCCCGGGCAAGGCGAAAAAGGTCTTACTTGACTTCGACCTTGGCGCCAGCTTCTTCCAGCTTCTTCTTGGCCTCTTCGGCACCAGCCTTGTCCAGGCCTTCCTTGACAGGCTTCGGAGCGCCGTCGACCAGGTCCTTGGCTTCCTTCAGGCCCAGGCCGGTGATTTCACGCACGGCCTTGATCACGGATACCTTGTTCGCGCCGATTTCGGCCAGCACGACGGTGAACTCGGTCTGCTCTTCAGCAGCGGCGGCGCCAGCGCCCGCGGCAGCGGGAGCAGCCACAGCAACGGCGGCCGCGGCAGCGGACACACCGAACTTTTCTTCCATTTCCTTGATCAGCTCGGACAGCTCAAGCACGGTCATGCCGGCGATGGCGTCGAGGATTTCAGCTTTAGTTGCCATTTTGTAGAACTCCAGATAAATACAATTGCCAGGTTGGTTGTCGTTCTGTGACGTTGCACAACAAAGGGCTTATGCCGCTTCCTTCTGGTCGCGGACGGCAGCGAGGCCGCGCACGAACTTGGTCGGAACTTCGTTGAGCGTACGCACGAATTGCGCGATCGGGGCTTGCATGGTGCCCAGCAGCTTGGAGAGCAGCTCTTCACGCGAGGGCATCGTGGCCAGGGCCTTGACACCATCGACGTCAAGCAGGCTGTTGGGCATTGCACCGCCCTTGATCACCAGCTTGTCGTTGCTCTTTGCAAACTCGGAGAGCACTTTTGCCGCCGTAACCGGATCAGTGCTGATGGCGTACATCAGCGGACCGGTCAGCTGGCTGGACAAGCCTTCGAAAGGCGTGCCTGCCACGGCGCGGCGTACCAGCGTGTTCTTGAGAACACGCAGATAGACGCCCGACTCACGCGCAGTCTTGCGCAATACGGTTACAGAAGCGACGTCCAAACCACGGTACTCAGCGATAATGACCGATTGGGCCTTTGCAACTTCTGCAGAGACTTCCTCGATGACTACCGCTTTCTCTTGACGATTGAGACTCACGGTTGAACACTCCTTCTAACGACGCGCGGGAGGCTCCCTTGCGTCAACCGAATGCGGCGCACCTGGTCGAGTTCTTCGAAAACCGAAAAATCTTCCATGGGCGCCGTCTACGCTGGACCCGGTGGAACAACCCGGAATTAAGCATCGGTGGCGATACCGCCGCCACCGGAAGCTCCAGCGGTCTTTGACAGCAATGTCCGGATCGGTGCCCGGACATGGCCCAAAGTTCTTTTGATGCCGTCAGGCCGTCAACGAGGCCAGATCGACACGGGCACCGCCGCCCATGGTGGACGAAACCGCCACCTTGCGCAGGTAGATACCCTTGGATGTGGCCGGACGCGCCTTGTTCAGCGCATCGATGAGCGCCGACAGGTTGGTCTGGAGCTGATCGATCTCGAACGAGGCCCGGCCGATGGTGGCGTGGATGATGCCGGCCTTGTCGGTACGGTACTGGATCTGGCCCGCCTTGGCGTTCTTCACCGCCGTGACGACGTCAGGCGTGACGGTGCCGACCTTGGGGTTGGGCATCAGGCCGCGGGGGCCGAGCACCTGGCCCAGGGCACCGACCACACGCATGGTGTCGGGCGAAGCGATGACGATATCGAAATCGATGTTGCCGGCCTTGATGCTTTCGGCCAGGTCTTCCAGACCGACGATGTCCGCGCCGGCTTCCCTGGCGGCATCGGCCTTTTCACCCTGCGCGAACACAGCGACACGCACGCTCTTGCCGGTACCGGCCGGCAGTACAACGGAACCGCGGACGAGCTGGTCGGATTTGCGGGGATCGATGCCCAGCTGAACGGCCACGTCGATGGATTCATCGAATTTGGCGGTTGCGGTTTCCTTGACCAGGCCCAGAGCCTCGGATACGGGGTAGAACTTGCTGCGATCGATCTTGGCGGCAATGGCGGCCGCGCGCTTGGACAACTTCGCCATGTCAGACTCCCTCGACTTTGATGCCCATGCTGCGGGCGCTGCCGGCAATCGTACGGACGGCTGCATCGAGATCGGCAGCGGTCAGATCGGGTTGCTTGGTCTTGGCGATTTCCTCGGCCTGGGCACGGGTGAGCGTGCCAACCTTGTCGGCGTTGGGACGAGCGGACCCCTTCTGAACCCCGGACGCCTTCTTGATGAGAATGGTCGCCGGCGGCGTCTTCATGATGAAGGTGAAGCTCTTGTCGGCATATGCCGTGATCACCACCGGAATCGGCAGACCGGGCTCCAGGCCCTGCGTCTTGGCGTTGAACGCCTTGCAGAATTCCATGATGTTCAGGCCGCGCTGACCGAGAGCCGGGCCGATTGGGGGAGACGGATTGGCTTTACCAGCTGGCACTTGCAGCTTGATGAAGCCGACGATTTTCTTCGCCATTGTGATGCTCCTTGCGGGTCATGACGCCACCCTGCCCGGAAAAGACCGGCGGGATGGCTGCCCGGGGTTGATGAATCAGGTCTTTTCGACCTGGGCAAAATCGAGTTCGACAGGGGTGGAGCGGCCGAAAATGGTGACCGAGACACGCACCTTGCTTTTCTCGTAATTCACTTCTTCGACGTTGCCGTTGAAATCCGCAAAAGGACCTTCCTTGACGCGGACCATTTCGCCAACTTCGAAAAGAATCTTGGGACGCGGCTTTTCGACGCCCTCTTCCATCTGCGACAGGATCTTCTCGACTTCCTTGTCGGAAATCGGTGCGGGACGGTTGCCGGAACCGCCCAGAAAGCCGGTGACGCGCGGCGTGCTCTTCACGAGATGCCAGGTGTCGTCAGTGAGATCCATTTCCACCAGCACATAGCCGGGGAAGATGCGCCGTTCAGTGATGGATTTCTTGCCGCCCTTTACTTCGATGACTTCTTCGGAAGGGACGAGTATCTGCCCGAAACTGTTTTCAAGGCCGGCGCGGGCAATGCGATCGACCAGTGTCCTTTGCACGCTTTTTTCCATGCCGGAATACACGTGAACGACATACCAACGCTTGCTCATTTATGACCTTATGACCTTTAGTTCCAACCCAGCAGGATGCCGAAGATGAGCCATTGGAGGATCTGGTCGACCAGCCAGAGGAAGGCGCCGATCACTACGACAAAGGCGAACACGATACCCGTCATGCGGACGGTTTCTTTGCGGGTCGGCCAGACGACGCGCTTGACTTCGTTGTACGAATCGCGGCCGAAGCTCAACGACCGCTTGCCGGGTTCGCTGGACCAGGCAATGAGGCCCGCCACGATCAGGCTGAGCAGAAAGGCACCCACACGAAGCACCGCCGCATGCCCTTCCAGCATGGAATACCCGACGATACCGGCGACAATGACCAGCACGGCCAGCGCCAGCTTGAGGCGGTCGGCGTTGCTGCTGACGGTTTCTACGTTGCTGTTGGACATGTTCCCGGCTACAAGCGCCACGATGGTGGCTGCGGTGAATCTGACGTGGCAGGGGCAGTAGGAATCGAACCTACAACCTTCGGTTTTGGAGACCGACGCTCTGCCAATTGAGCTATACCCCTAGACTCGGAAAGCGGTGATGCGCTGTCACACCACCGCTTGCTTGTCGTTTGGTGTCTTTGACGACACCAAACCGATATGATACTACGTTTTTACGCGATGATGCTTGCGACGACGCCGGCGCCCACGGTACGGCCGCCTTCACGGATCGCGAAGCGCAGACCTTCTTCCATGGCGATCGGCGCAATCAGCGTCACTTCCATCGACACGTTATCGC
>JACCES010000026.1 GCA_013416455.1 Alcaligenaceae bacterium
GAGCACTTGTATAACTTGTTGGCGACACCTTCGTGAAAAGGTGCGAGCCCACTCATTCCAAGCGCCCACACTTATCGGCTGTTCAATTGTTAAAGAGCATGTGCGACCCCAACCACGAGCCGGCTTCTTACTGCCTGCGGGCCGCACCGTTAAGCGCCACCTGCGTATATTCTTGCCTGCCTGGCCGCTCAACAACACCGCGCCAGAAGCAGAGAAGCGAGATTATGAAGCAGTTTTTGAAGCGTGTCAAGCAAACCCGGGAGGTTTTTTTGCAGAACCCGGAATCGCTGTTGGATCCCCGCTACTGCCACACCGCCCACGCCCGCTAGACTTTTTTCGCCCGCGCCCGCTGATAATCTTGCCGGCACCTGCTTGTAAATCTCGCTGCAGAATCTGAAATCATAACACGAATTTCAAAGCCTGCCACTGCGCCGAGAACCGGCCCAGCCCGCTGAGACCGCCCCTGCCCATCCACCCGCCAACGAGGCGTGAATCGAAGAACCGGAAGCCGCAAAACCCGGGTAAACCCTAGGTCTCGATCAGCGAGGAAACGAAATATAGCATGAAAGTTTTGTGACGTGCAAATGGGGCCGGCGGCACGACGCAATAGACCCGCGTCCCGGGGCGGAGCCTGTGCACGAAGCATCGTAAACCATTACAAACCCTGACTCCCGGCCCGCCCATACATTTCCTACATGTGGTTGAATGGCGGCAAGCCTTGTGCTCACATACCAGGAAGCATCAGCAGAACCTCATCCATGACAGAAGACATACTCATCAATGTCACCCCCTTCGAAACCCGGGTCGCCCTGGTCGAACAAGGTGCCGTGCAGGAACTCCACATCGAACGCAGCATCCAGCGCGGCCACGTGGGAAATCTCTATCTAGGCAAGATCGTACGGGTATTGCCCGGCATGCAGAGCGCCTTCGTCGATATCGGGCTGGAACGCGCGGCCTTCATCCATGTTGCGGATCTACGCCAGAACCGCAGCGAACGCAGCAAGGGGCTGGCCATCACCCCGATAGAAAAATTGCTGTTCGAAGGGCAATCCATCATGGTGCAGGTGATCAAGGACCCGCTCGGCACCAAGGGCGCCCGGCTGTCCACTCAGATCAGCATTGCGGGGCGCATGCTGGTCTACCTGCCCTATGATCCGCATGTGGGGATCTCGCAGCGGATCGATTCGGAAAACGACCGCAATACATTGCGCGAACGCGTCATGCGCTTCATGACCGACGACGAACCGGGCGGGTTCATCGTCCGCACCCAGGCCGAAGGCGCCACTGACGAAGAACTGGAAGCCGATCAGTCCTATCTTCGCACGCTCTGGAGCAGCATACAGGACAAGCTCAAGACGCAGCCCGCCCCTTCCCTGCTCTATTCCGATCTGACTCTGCCCCAGCGCGTGCTGCGCGACATGGTCACGCCCGCGACCAACTGCATATTGGTCGATTCACGCAGCACCACCCAGGAACTGACGGAATGGGCACGAATCTACACCCCTTCCGTTGTCGACCGGATCCGCCACTACAGTGGTGAACGGCCTCTCTTCGACACTGCCAACGTCGACGAGGAAATCACTCGCGCCCTGTCGCGGCGCGTCGATCTGAAGTCGGGCGGCTACTTGATCATCGACCAGACCGAGGCGCTCACGACCGTGGATGTGAACACAGGCGGCTATGTGGGCGGCAGGAACTTCGGCGACACCATTTTCAAGACCAATCTGGAAGCCGCGGTCGCCATCTCCCGCCAGCTGCGCCTGCGCAACCTCGGCGGCATCGTGATTCTCGATTTCATCGACATGGAAGACACAGAGCACCGCGAGGCGGTCCTGGCGGAGCTGAACAAGGCGCTCGGCCGCGACCGCACCCGCGTGACCGTGAGCGGCTTCAGCCAGCTCGGGCTGGTGGAAATGACGCGCAAACGGACGCGCGATTCACTGGCGCACCAATTGTGCGAGCCTTGCCCGACCTGCCAGTCGCGCGGCAATGTGCGCACGCCGCGTACGCTCTGCTATGAGATCCTGCGCGAGATCCTGCGGGAATCGCGCCAGTTCAACCCCAAGGAATTCCGCATCCTGGCTTCCCAGGCCGTGGTCGACCTGTTCCTGGAAGAAGAAAGCAATCATCTGGCCATATTGGGCGATTTCATCGGCAAGCCCATTTCGCTGCAGGTGGAAACCCAGTATTCACAGGAACACTACGACATCGTCCTGATCTGAGGGCGCTGTCAGCCGCCGCCGCGCCCAGCGGCGGCGAACCTCAGCCGTCGGTGGGCGCGCAGACGCCGGGCCGGCGGACCGCGTCCAGCATGCGGTCGACCCTCTGCTGCACATTGTCGTTGTAGTAGTAGCTGTAGACCCTCACGGCCACCCGCTTCGAAGCGCGCCACGAGTCGGGATACTGGATGAGATCCGCCAGCACCACGTTCTCGTAGTCA
The DNA here is from genome assembly GCA_013416455.1 of Alcaligenaceae bacterium. Lineage (GTDB taxonomy): Bacteria > Pseudomonadota > Gammaproteobacteria > Burkholderiales > Burkholderiaceae_B > Yanghanlia. The sequence goes on from JACCES010000026.1 coordinate 2,441, forward strand.
TGGGGGATCTCGGCCGTCTCGATCAGGGTGGCCAGGCTGGTTTCGCCCTTGTCCATGACGAAGCGCGGCGCGCTGCCGCAGGCACTGCGGTGCTGGAAAAGATTGCGCTGCAAGGTCGGGAAATCCATGTCGCCGATCAGTTGTTCGGTGATGAAATGCGAAGAACTGCGCAGATCGCTTTCCTGTACCCCCCTCTTGCCGGGCCCGGCCGCACACCCCGCCATCGCGGCCCCCACGGCAAGGACCACCAGAGTTCTCTTCATCGCCACTTTCATCGCTACCTCGGCTTCTTATCAATCTTCACGAAACTGCATACGATACAGGGAAGCATACAGGCCGTCGCGGGCCAGCAATTCTTCATGCCGCCCCTGTTCAACGACACGCCCGCCATCCAGGACCACGATCACGTCCGCCTTCTGGACCGTCGACAGGCGGTGCGCGATGACCAGGGTCGTGCGCCCGACCATCAAGCGTTCCAGCGAGGCCTGCACCTGCCTTTCCGATTCGTTGTCCAGCGCCGAGGTGGCTTCATCGAGGATGAGGACGGGCGCATTCTTGATCAAGGCCCTGGCGATGGCCAGGCGCTGGCGCTGGCCGCCCGACAGCTGGCCGGCATTCTCGCCGACCTGGGTGTCCATGCCCTGAGGCAGACTGTCGACGAATTCCAGCAGGTTGGCGGCGGCAAGCGCATCACGGATCTCCTGCCGCCCGGCTTCGTGCAAGGCGCCATAGCCGACGTTCTCGGCAATGCTGCCGTCGAACATCATCACATCCTGGCTCACCAGCGCCAACTGGCTGCGCAGGCTCTTTAAGGTGACGTCGCGCACGTCATGGCCGTCGATGCACACTTCGCCGGACGACGGCACCACGAAGCGCGGAATCGTGTTGACCAGCGTCGTCTTGCCGCTGCCGGAGCGCCCCACCAGGGCCACCGTCTGGCCGGGCTCGACCGTCAGGGAGACATCGCGCAGGACATCGGCGCACGCGCCCTCGAAACGATGCGTCACGTTGCGGAACTCGATGCGCCCCTTCACGGGCGATCGCAGCTCATGCGTGCCCCCGTCTTTTTCAGGCAGGCTGTCGACCAGGGTGAAGACGCTTTCAGCCGCGGTCAGCATGCGCTGCATGGAGCTGGCAACCTTGGTCAGCCTTTTGACCGGATCGAAGATCTGCCCCAGGGCGGCCATGAAGGCGGCGAAACTGCCCACCGTCAGGTTGCCGTGATTGGCCTGATACAGGGCGACCGCTATGACCGCCGCCACGGCGATGGCGATGAAGAACTGCGAAAGCGGCGACATGGCGGCATCCGCGCTTGCGGCGCGCATGGCAAAGCGCCGCAAGCGCGCATTCACATACGCGAAGCGCCCCGATTCGCGCTCATAGCCGTCGAACAGCTTGATGACGCGCTGACCGTCGATGCCTTCCTGCACGACGCGGGTCAGTTCCGCGTTCATGCTGATGGTGTCGCGGTTGATCCTGCGCAGGCGGCGGATGAAGATGCGCGCCGTATAGACGGAAACCGGCAGCACCACCAGCACAATGAGGGTCAGCTGCCAGGACATGTACAACAGCACCACCAGCAGGGCCAGCACCACCAGGGTTTCCCTGATCAGGACGGTGATCACCTCGGTGGCGTATTCGGTGACATTGCCCGCATCGATGGTGAAGCGGTTCAGCAGGCGCCCGCTATCGCTGCGCTTGTAGTCTTCGTCGGACATGCCGAGCAGGCGCTCGAACATGTCCCGCCGGATGCCCAGCAGCATATTGTTGGCCACCCAGGCCAGCAGGTAGGCGCTGCCGTAGCTGGTCAGCCCCCGCAGCAGGATGAGGCCGATCACCGCCAGCGGAATCGCCCAGATGTAATAGGGCTTGGCGCCGGTGAAGCCTTCGTCGAGCAGGGGCTTGGTGATGATGGCCAGCGTGGGTTGCGTGGCGGCCGAGACGCTCACGAGAACGATAGCGAGGGCAACCGCCTTCCAGTAGGCTCCGAGACGACCGTAGATACGCCGCCACAGATCGAACTTGACGGGTGCCGACCCGCCGTCGGCCGCTTGGGTTTCTGACTTCAAGAATGGACTCGCTTATATACTAATGAGCAGACAGTGCCCGGTCATTTTACCCGCCCGGTCTGTCGCTGCACGCCGTCGACCCCAATCCCATCCGCCTGGCCTCCCACACCATGACCCCCGTTTCCGCCATTTACCTGCGCATCCCCAACTGGATAGGCGATGTCTGCATGAGCCTGCCCAGCATCGAGGCGACGCTGGCGACGGGGCTGCCCGTCGTGGTGTTCGGCCGCGCCTGGGCGCGCGATCTGCTCTCGGGCCATGGGCTGACCGGCTTCGTCGAGATGAAGGGCCGCTGGCGCGAAGACCGCGCCGCCGTGCACACCTTCCGCAAGAAATCGGCGCATGCGCATCCGCGCGGGCTGCTGCTGCCGGACTCCCTTTCCAGCGCCATGATCTTCAATTTCGCGGGCGTGCCCAGCGCCGGCTATCGCGATGACGGCCGCAGCCTGATCCTGCGCTGGCCCGTGCCGAAACCGCCGGGGCGCCCTCATGCGGTGGAATCCTGGTATCACCTGACCGCGCATGCCCTGCGCCGCTGGGGATGCCCGCCGCCACCGCCGCGCCCGCCGCGCCAGCTGGGGCTGCGCCTGACCGACAAACATCAGGCCGAAGCCGGTCAGGCGCTCGAAAGCGCCGGCCTCACCCAGGGGGATTTCGTGCTGGTCGCACCCACGGCCACCGGCCTGCATCGGGGCCGGGTGAAGGTCTGGCCCCACTTCGATACACTGGTACGCCGTTTGCAGCAGGGCGGCCACACGGTAGCCATGTGCCCTCCCCCTTCCGAAATCGATGCCGCACGCAAGAATGCGCCTACCGCGCTGTGCCTGCCGCCCATGAAGCTGGGCGCCTTTGCTACACTCACCAGGCTGGCCAGCCTGGTGATCTGCAATGATTCAGGCGTGTCGCACCTTGCCGCAGCCGCGGGCGCGCAGCAGATCACGCTCTTCGGCGTAACGCAGCGTGAACGCACCGGCCCCTGGTCCGGTCATGCCACCTGCCTGGGTTCCGCCCAGGGCTGGCCGGGCACCGACGAAGTCGAGGAACACGCCCTCGCCATGTTGCAACTTCAATATTGAACGATACCGACCCGAATGGCGTTATCCAGCTTCCTGACCAACCTCGTGATCCCGCTGAACCTGGGCATTACGCTATTCGTGTTGGGCGTGCTGATGTTCGTCCTGCGCCGCCGGCGCGTCGCCTTCCTGCTCGCCGGGGGCGGCATGGCATGGATACTGTTCTGGTCGCTGCCGGCTTCGACTCTGTGGGCGGGTGGCCGCCTGGAACAGCGTTATCCCTACCGCCCTCCGGACGACCTGCCCGCCGCGCAGGCCATCGTGGTGCTGGGCGGCAACACGGCGAGCAGCCGGCCCAACTGGTTCGAATCCTACGACCGGGCCAAGACCGTGGCGCGTGTCGACACCGCCGCCCGGCTCTACCGGGCCCAGCGCGCGCCGCTGGTGATCGTATCCGGGGCGGCCCTGGACGGCACCGTGAGCGAAGCCCAGATCATGGCCAATCAGCTGCGTCAGCAGGGCGTGCCGGCCGAGGCCATCATCCAGGAAAACAAAAGTTTCACCACATACGAGAATGCGGTCTATACCGCCCGGCTGCTGAAAGAAGAAGACCTCGACCAGGTGCTGCTCGTCACGTCGGCCCTGCACATGCCCCGCGCCATGGGGGTGTTCCAGAAGCAGCAGGTGCACGCCATTCCGGCCAGTTCGCCGCCGCAGATCGTGGTGCCCAACGACCCCGCGTTTTCCTTCTGGCAGCCGAACACCCACGTGCTGTCGGCCAGCCGCTCGGTGGTCAAGGAATACGTGGGCATGCTGGTTTACTGGCTGCGCGGATGGCTGTGATGGCGCTCGAATGCCGGCCCGGCTGCGGCGCCTGCTGCATTGCCCCATCCATTTCTTCGCCGATGCCGAAGATGCCTCATGGAAAACCCGCCGACGAACGCTGCGCGCACCTGTCGCCGGCGATGAAATGCGAACTGTTCGGCCATCCGCGGCGGCCCGCCGTCTGCGGCGGGCTGCAGCCCAGCCGCGAAATGTGCGGCGATTCCCGGGAACAGGCCATTGCCTGGCTCGGCCGCCTGGAACGCCTCACCAGCCCTGGCCCCTGACCGGGCCTGCCAAGCCCGGCGAGCGGCGGGCCCGCGCATCGGCCTATGCGTCGTTCAGCAGCGCCGCCACTTCAGACACATAGCGCGCTGGCGCGATGGTCGCAAGGCGTTCAAAGGTGGCTGCCACCGCGTCCGAAATTTCGTGGGCCGCTGCGCTGTCCTGGGCCATTACTGTGTAATACCCCAGATCCTTGTTGGCATTGGCCAGCGTAAAGCGCAAGGCATTCGGATCCTGATCGAGCAGATAAGGCTTGAGCCGGTCCAGGGCTGCGCCGCCACCGCCGCCTTTTGCCAGGACCTCGACCAGCACGGCCGGGTCTATATTCGCCCGGGCGGCGCACGCCGCGGCTTCCCCGAGCAGTGCCACTTGCCCCAATGAGACGAAATTATGCAGGAGCTTCATGCGGTGGCCGGAGCCCACCGGGCCGGTATGCGTGACGTTCTCGGCGAAGCTGCGCAGCAGCGGCAGCATTTCCTCGAACAATGCGCGGTCGCCGCCCACCAGCAGATTCAACCGGCCCTCGGCGGCCTCTTTGGGGGTCCGCGTCATGGGCGCGTCCAGGAAGCGCCCTCCCCGTTCGGCGACCTGTTCCGCGATCCGTAGCGTCGACGAGGGGATAGCCGTCGAGCAATCTATGATGACGCTTCCCGCCTTGAGCCCATCCAGCACGCCGCCCGGCTGTGAAAGCACCGCTTCGACCTCGGGTGAGCCCGTGACGCAGAGGATCACGACTTCGGAGTCCGAAGCCAGCTCGCTTGCGCTTCGATAGGCCACGGCTCCCTGCCCCAGGAGAGTGTCCAGAGGCTGGTTTCCGGGATGCTCCAGCACGCCCAGCGGATAACCCGCCTTGCGGACATTCGTGGCGATGCCGTGCCCCATCATGCCGATTCCCACCATTCCGATCTTCTTCATCGTATTTTCCAACTGGATGGATTAAAAAATGCCCCCACGCTGCGCAGGCTGCGCCTGCTTTCCGCCCCCATCCGACATGGCATGCGACCAGGTGGACGGGCTGCGCCGGCCGGGCGACATGAATGCGTGCCAGGGCCGGTGAAGACCCTGCGTGGCGGGCTGAAATGAATTACTTGCTCTTGGCGCCGGAGGCTTCAACGATCGGGCCCCACTTTTCATAATCGCGCGCGATGGTCTCCGCAAACGTGGCGGGCGTACCGCCCAGCGGTTCGGCTCCTTGAGCATTCATGGCTTTCTTCAGATCTTCGGATGATAGTATTTTATTCACTTCCGCATTGAGTTTTTCCACGATTGCATCCGGTGTGCCGGCCGGAGCCAGCAGCCCATACCAGACCGTGACATCAAAGCCCGGGTAGCCCAGTTCAGCGACAGTGGGGACATCCGGGAGCACTGCGCTGCGTTTGCTGGACGTGACGGCGAGCGCGCGGATCGAGCCCGCGGTCAATTGGCCGAACGCCGAAGGGAGAGACGTGAACAGAATGGGCACCTGACCGCTCAGCAGATCCGCCATGGCGGGTGCCGAACCCTTGTACGGAACGTGTTGCATGGTGATTCCGGCCTGTTCCTGCAGCAGGACGGCCGCCAGGTGGGTAATGGTGCCGGCGCCCGGGGAACCATAGTCGACACTGCCCGGCTGCTCTTTTGCCTTCTTGATCATGTCGTCGAGGGTTTTGTAAGGAGAATCGCTGCGGGTGACGACAATGACCGATGTGCCCGCCACGTTCACGATGGGAGCGAAATCCTTCACCGAGTCGTAGGAAAGGTTCGGGTACAGCCAAGGCGCCACCGCCAGGTTGTCCACCTGCCCCATCACCAGCTGATAGCCGTTGGGCGTCCCACGCGCGGCGCTGGCGATGCCGATCGTTCCGCCGGCGCCGGCCCGATTCTCGGTGATCACATTCCAGCCCGTTGCCTGCGCCAGATGATTGCTGACCAGACGCGTCATGCTGTCCGTCCCGCCGCCCGGCGGGAAGGGCGCAACGATGTTGATCGGCGCTGTAGGATAAGTGTCCGCCAGAGTCGGCGCCGCCACCACGAGCGGCAACAAGGCAAAAAGAAGTTTGCGGATCATGATCTGTGTCTCCTGATTCGTTTTATGAATTGCCCTAAGCGTTGATACAAGGGGCCGAAATGACGCCTGTCTGCCGCAGCTGTTCGATTTCCGCGGCACTTACCCCAACCGACGCCAAAACACTTTGAGTATCCGCCCCCAGCTCGGGTGCCGGCAGCCGGCATGACGAGGGGGCTTCAGCAAACTTGATCGGAAAGCCCAGCATGCGGACATCGCCATGGCCCGGATGGTCGACGGTGATGACCATTTCCTGGTCCTGGACCTGCGGATCCTCGAACACCTCGGACAGACCGAGCACAGGCCCGCAAGGCACGCCGAACTCATTCAAACGCTGAATCCAGTACTCGCTCGACTGCGTGCTCGTACGCGCTTCGATGATTGCCTTGATTTCCTGCCGGCGCGCCATGCGCTGCGCATTGGTGATGAATTCAGGAGACTCGCGGAGCTGGGACAAGCCGATTGCATCGAGCAGCTTATGGTAGACACCATCGTTGCTTGGGGCGATGGCGACCTGGCCGTCGCGGGTCCGGAAGAGCCCATAGGGCGCCACGATACCGTGATCATTGCCGCTGCGGCTGGGCACCATGCCGCTGGCCAGAAAGTTGGATGCGTGAAAGCTCAGCATGCTTATCATGCTGTTGAGCAGACTGACGCTGACGGAGTCGCCCCGGCCCGTCTGCCCGCGCCGGAGCAGGGCCGCCATCACGCCAAGCGCCCCGTACAGCCCGGCGACCAGATCGCTGATGGGAGGGCCCGCGCGCAGGGGCGGGTCTTCTTCAGCGCCGTTCAGGCTCATGAAGCCGCTCATGGCCTGCGCCACGAAATCGAAGGCGGGCCGTTCGCGATAAGGCCCCGTATCGCCGAAACCGCTGATGCTGCAATGAATGATGTCGGGGCGCAGCGCCTTGAGACGCTCGGGTCCGAAACCCATCTTTTCCATCACGCCGGGCCGGTAGTTTTCGATGATGACATCGCAGGCCGGAACAAGACGGGCCAGCAGCGCTTTGCCGGCGTCGCTGTACAGGTCGATGGCGATCGACTTCTTGTTGCGGTTGTAATTGGCGAAATACCAGCTGATGCCTTCGCGGATGACGCCCTGTTCGCGGACGGGATCGCCCGAGGCCGGCGATTCGACTTTCAGGACTTCAGCGCCGAGGTCGGCCAGCAGGGCCGTGCAATAGGGTCCCGAAATAATGCGGGTGAGATCGAGGATTCGTATTCCGGAAAGTGGCATGGCGAATTATTTTTCAGCTTGGGATGAGCAACCGCCATGGGCCGGCGGTCGTGCGAGGTGCTGGCGTCCCGGTGGCGGCATCAGCCAGTCGCCCGAAGGGCGCTTTCATACTCGTGCAACCGTGATCGGGGGCCCGCTTTCATGACCTGGCCCGGCAGGCTGCGCCCCAGCACTGCTTCCATGCGCAGGGCGACATCGATGAGCCGGCCCAGGTCTATGCCCGTGTCAATGCCCATTTCGTTCAATAGATAAACCAGGTCTTCCGTACAGATGTTGCCGCTGGCGCCCGGCGCGAAAGGACAGCCCCCCAGCCCACCCAGCGACGACTCGTAGCTGTCCACGCCCGCATTCAGGCCGGCGACGACGTTGACCAGCCCTATGCCCCGGGTGTTATGGAAGTGCAGTGTGAGCCTCATTTCCGGGAACGCATCACGTAGCGCCGAAACGGTGCGTTCTACGAGCCCGGGTGTCGCCATGCCGGTCGTGTCGCCCAGGGTCAGGCTGCGGAAACCTGCGGAATGAAAATGCCCGGCGATGCGTTTCAGCGTGTCCAGTTCGACATCGCCCTCGAAGGGGCAGCCGAAGGAACAGGCGATGGCGCCCTTCTTCTGGATTTCCACGCCCTCGACGCATTGCGCAATGGCTGAGACATCTTCCAGCGAGCGGTCGATCGAACGATTCAGGTTCTTCTGGTTGTGGCTTTCGCTGCCCGAGAGAAACACGATGATTTCGTCCGCCTTGGCGGCGATGGCGCGTTCGACGCCCTTGGTGTTCGGGGTGAGCACGCTGAATATCGAACCGGCGGGGCGATTGATGCCCGCCAGAACGTCGGCGGCGTCCTTGAGTTGCGGCACCGCGCGCGGCGAAACGAAGGAGGTCGCCTCGATATGCCGGATGCCCGCGCCCGTCAGGCCATTGATCAGCTCGATCTTGGTCTTCGTGTCGACGAACACGGGCTCCATCTGCAGCCCGTCCCGCGTGCCGACTTCAATGATTTCAACACTGGCTGGCGAACCCATGCTTGTCTCCTTCGCGCCGGCACGATTCATGCCCCGACCGTCTTCAATACCATGACTGCATCGTATCGATCCGCATGCATCGCGACAATTACCATTTCTTCTCGAAGGCATCGCGTTTCGCGATGGATCAGCGCTACCGCGTCAAATGATCGAGCAGACCTTGCGCGGCGGCGGACAGCGTCTCTCCAGGACGGACGCAAAGCTTGAGCTGGCGCGACGCCCAGCCGTCACTGAGCGGTACGATGCCTATCCCCTGGCAGACATAGCGTTCGGTCGCCTTGATGGGCATGATGCCGATACCCAGGCCCGCGTCCACCATGGCAATGAGCGCATCGTAGGAAGTCACCTGGAACTTGAGTTTGAGGCCACGGTTCACCGCGATCGCCTCGCGGGCCAGCAGCTTGTTGGCGGCGCTGCCCCGGTGCATTCCCACATGGTCGTAGTCCAGCGTGTCAATGAAGGAAACGGACTTCTTCGACGCCAGAGGATGGTCGCGAGGCGTAATCAGGACCATACGGTCCTTGTGATAAGGAAGGGTGGCCAGCTCGTACTGCTCGTCGGCCTGGCTGTAAATGCCGATGTCCGCGGCGTTTTCCGCCACCGCCCGGGTAACATCGGTGCTGACCATTTCGGTCAGGTCTATCGTTACGTCCGGGTACTGCGTCAGGAAGGCCCGCAGTTCCTTCGGCAGAAACTGGGTGATGGACGAGAGATTGGCCGCTATCCGTACGTGGCCCCGCGTCCCCTGCGAATAGCCATTCAGCTCGCCGGCCAGGTCATCGGCATGATGCAACAGGTTGCGTGCGCCGCGAGCCAGGGCCTCGGCCGCCTTCGTCGCTTCCACGCCGCGCGCGCGCCTGATGAAGAGATCCATTCCCAGCATCCGCTCCAATTCGGACAGCCGCTTGCTCAATGCCGATGCCGCAATGTGCTCGCGCTGCGCCGCGGCGGCAATACTGCCTTCCTCAAGAACGGCGATGAAAAGCTGGAGGGTATAGAGGTCGAACCGGACGGACATGCTGTTTTCCTTCGGGCGTCAGCGGCGAAGCCCCTCGCCCGGATTCATTCGCCGGACGTCGCGCCCGGTTTCTCTGACAGGCATTGCGCATACAGCGCTTCGTACCGCCGGGCGACTTCGGCCCAGCTGTGGCGATCCACCACGGCCGCCCCGCCGGCCCGCAGCATCTCGGCCAGCGACCCGTCGCTGGCGATGCGTTCGATGCCGGCCGCGAGTTCATCATGGGCTTCAGGGTGGGACAGCACCAGCGCATTGCGCTCGTGTTCAACGTATTGGGCGAAGCCACACCAGGGCGCGGGGCTGAGCACGACGGGCAGATCATAGGACATGGCTTCGAGGGGAGCCATGCCGAAGCTGTCGTTGAGCGTGGGATGCACGTAGACATCGGCGGCCAGATAGTAAGGCGCGACATCGGAGGTTTCCGCCACCATGGCCACACGCCCGGCAAGCCGCTGCTGCTCGGGGCATTTCTGCAGATAATCGCGCGCGGCAGCATTGGCGCCGATCACCAGGAGCTTGTAGCGTTCCGGCAGGGCGGCGAGCGCCTTCAACACTGTGGGCAGGCCCTTGCGCATGGGGTTGCGCGCCACCAGCAGGCAGACCCAGTCGCGCGCCGAGTATTCGAAGCGGGCACGGGTGGCGATGCGCAGCGCGCCGTCGGCGGCGCCGGGCCGGGTCACGCCCGGCGGCACCACCGGGAATTCCCGGTTTCCGCCATAGGCCTGGCGCAGTTGTTCCACGATGAGCGCCGACACCCCCACCACGCGATGGCCCGGCCGCTGCCGCAGCCGCGCGGCTTCGAGGCGCAAGTAGGTCTGGACACGGGGACTCAGCACGGACATGAAGCGCTTGAAGAACGGCAGTTCGCGCACCCGCCAGTTGTAGCGGACGGGCGTGACGTGCACGACCTCGACATTGCCGCAATAGCCGTTCATGTGGGAATGCACGATGTCGAAACCCTGGCGGGTCGCCCGGCCCGCACGGACGGCAAAGGACAGGACGCGCAGCCAGCTCGGCAGGCCGCGGGGCGACTTCAGCGCCACGAAGGGCAGCTTGAGGCCGCAGGCGGGGTCGTATTCGCGGGCGAAGACCGTAATATCGTGACGCTGCGCCAGTTCGCGCATCAATTCGACGCCGTAGGCTTCGGCCCCGCCGTAACGGTTACCGAAACGGTCGACGACGAAGGCGATCCTGAGCGGTGCCGCACCGGCGCCCGCCGATTCAGGCGTTCGATGCTCAAACTCGGGCCTCGTCTCAGGGTCGGGATTGGGGGACTGGCTCATGGGCGGTTTGCTCAGGCGCTGCGGCGCCGTTCTTCCAGGCGCGTCATGCATTTCTGGAGGAAACGGACGAGGTGGGTCGAACGTGCCACCGTCACCCTCGGCAACCCGTAGGGGTCATCATCGGGGCGGGCCAGGCCGCCCGCCGTGGTCGTCGCATTTTCGTAGCCCGCATCGCGGGCCATGTCGCGCAGCCTCGGTTCTTCGCCGCCATAGGGGTAGCAGAACGCCGTGACCGGCTCGCCCAGCAGTTGTTCCAGCGCCTGCCGCGAATCGCTGATCTGCGCCCGCGCCTGGTCATCCCCCAGCTTGGGCAGATAGGGATGATCGAGCGTGTGAGAACCGGCCTCCATGCCCTGCCGGACCCATTCGCGCATTTCTTCCGGCGACATGAGGTCGGAATGGGAAATGCCTTTTTCGTAATCCCACACATTGCCGCCGCCCAGCTGGTTCACGACGAAATAATTCGTGGCGGTGAAGCCGTTTTCCGTCAGGACCGGCAAGGCGTTCCGGTAGACATTGCGATAGCCGTCGTCGAACGTGATGCCCACCACCCTGCCCTGCTTTTCGCCGCGAACGTAAGGCATGATATCGCGCATGGACAGGCCCCGGTAGCCGAAGCGCCGCAGCCACCGCATCTGCCGCCGGAAACTGGCGGGATGGACGGTCAGGCTGCGATAGGGCGCGCCCTTGGGAGCGGGTTCGCCGATCTGGTGGTACATGAGTATGGGAACCATACGCCGATTATATGGGCGCCACCGCACGCCGGGCCAGGGTGAGCGCCGTACCGTACACCCCCTTGGTGTCACGGATGAACTGCGGGATGGAAAACGCCGACGCCACGCGCGAGCGCGCCATGGCGCCCATTTGCTCCAGCATCTCGGGCCGGGCGAGCATGTCGCGCAGCACCGCCTCGATCGCGTCCACGTCGCCCGCCGGGACCACCCAGCCGTCGACACCCTGACGGACGTTTTCGGGCAGGCCGCCGGCATCCGACACGAGGGCCGGCAAGCCCATTGCCATGGTTTCGCAACTGGCGTAAGAAGCGGCTTCGCGATAGGAAAGGACGAAACCGGCATCGCAGGCGCCCAGCACCGGGCGCACGTCGGCCACCAGGCCCGGAAAGCACACCTGGGACGCGATACCGGACTGCTCGACCAGTGCCAGCAGCCCCGCCGAAGGCGGATCGCCGGCGACGACGAAGCGCAGCCTGGCCCGCAAGGGTTCGGGCAGCCGGCCCGCCGCCTGCACCAGCAGATGCCAGCCCTTGTTGTGGTCGGTGCCGCCGATGCTGCCCAGCACCAGGGTGCCCTCGGGCAGCGGCCCGAACAGGGCGTCGCGGTATGCCGCCTTGCGGGTGGCGCACACGGGGCTCAGCGTCTCGATATCGATACCATTGCGCACCACCTGTATGGGACGGCGGCGGTAGTCGGAAGCCTGCAATATCTGCGCGACATATTCGCAGACTGCGATCGACGCATGCGTGCCCAGCCGCGCCCGCAGCCGATGGCCGATGCTGGCCACCGGATTGGTGTTGTGCTTGGTCCAGACGATGCCCGGCCGCATGCCCATGCCCAGCGTGGCCAGCATGACATGGCGGTGGTCGGCGCCGCCATTGACGTGCACGACATCGAAGCGTTCGGCCCGCAGGAAGGCGCGCAGGGCACGCACTTCGCGCAGCAGGGTCAGGGGCCGCGAGGTGTAGAGGCCGGGCAGCGCCCGGACCCCTTCCATGCGCGAGACGCGCTGATGGAGGCGGCCCGTGGGCGGCGCCGCCACGGTGATGTCGTACTCGTGCCTGAGCCCCTCGATGAGGCTGAGGATGTAAGTAACATGACCACCACCGTTGCCGTGATGGATATCGGTAATGAGGAGTTTCATCGCCCTGGCTTGCGCGGCCGCGGGTATCGGCCCGTCACTTCGGTTGCTGTTTGTTTAGAAAAAGCAACTTAGTGTAGCGAAAAAAACTGCCGGCGGCCCCCATCATCGCCAGGATGAAGCCTTCGCGCCCGTCCAGGAAGCCTTTGCGCAGCACATAGATGCGCACGAAGGTCCAGAATGCATGCGCCCACGCATTCAGCACCGAGGTCCGCCTGCCGCGCGCATGCATCATGGCGGCCGCCTCGGACGAATAATGGTTGATCTTGGCGATGAATTGTTCCAGGCTGTCGTAGGGGTAATGCAGGAAATGCCCCTTCAGCGTCGCCACCGGCCTGTCGGTCACCACGCTCTCGTGCACGGCCACGTCCTTGAAGCGGGCCGTGCCCCGGCGGAACAGCCGCAACACATGATCGGGCCACCAGCCGCTGTGCCGGATCCAGCGTCCGCCGAAATTCGACAGGCGGGCGATCCGGTAGGCGCTGGGCCCGCCGCCGGGTGGAATGGCCGCCCCGCCCGCTGCCGGTCCGCCGCCGGCGGACGCCCGCAGGACCGCCTGTATTTCGGCCGCCAGTTCCGGGGTGACGCGTTCATCGGCATCGATGGACAGAACCCAATCGCAGCCGGCCCGATCGAGCGCCCGGTTCTTCTGCGGCCCGAAGCCCGGCCAGTCATCGGTGAGCGTCACCTTCGCGCCCCGGGCCGCGGCAATGTCGCGGGTGGCATCGGTGCTGCCCGAATCCACCACGATGATTTCATCGGCGAAAGCGACGGAATCCAGACACTCGCCAATGTGGCCGGCCTCGTTCAGGGTGATGATGATGACTGAAAGCGTGGCGCCCGCCCGCCCGCCGGAAGGCTGTTCAGTGCCCGGGGGCGGGGTCGGGCCCTGGCCTGCGCTCATGCCTGTTTCCCACGGCCGCGTTTCCACAGCTTGAACCGGTTGAACACCGGCCCGATGAAAGGATGCGCGGCCACGCGCAGGCGGCGCCCCACGGAGTGGCCGGTGGTGTTGCGTACCGCAAAGCGGTAGATGTGGGCGGGGTCCGACCCGGAACGGTTCTGCCCGAAAGGCCGGGTAGTGTACAGATACCGGAAACCGGCTTCCTGCGCAATGCGCACGTAATCGGGATCGAAATAGCCCTGCGGCCAGCAGAAGTGCTGCGATACCGCGCCCAGCCTTTCCTGGAGCGCGGCGCGTGACAGGGCCAGTTCCTCGGCCATGTGCTGGTTCTTGACGTCCTTCCCGGGGCCGAGATCCCAGCGGGTATGGGTATGGGTATGGCTGTGGAACTCGAACACGCCGTCGGCGCGCATGGCTTCGACCTCGCTCCAGCGCAGCATGACCTCGTCGGCCCGCCCCGCTTCGATGCGGTCTTCGCATTCACGGTGGGAAGGCGTCTCAGGCAGGGCATTCTGCCCCAGATGCGGCCGCACAGGGCCATCGCCTATCCAGGACGTCACCAGGAAAATGACGCCATGAAAGCCATAGCGCTTCATGAGCGGCGCGGCATACACCCAGTTGTCGAGATAGCCGTCGTCGAAGGTGATGAGGACGGAACGCGGAGGCACGGGCCGGCCTTCGAGGTGGCCGGCGAATTCGTCGCAGGTGAGCGAGCGGTAGCCATGATCGCGCAGCCACTTTAGCTGATGCTCGAAATTCGCCGTGGACACGGTGATCATGCCATCGACCGGCGACACGTGGTGGTACATCATGACGGGTACGGTCCCGGCCTTCCTCATTTTTTCAGTTCTCCCAGCCAGCGCAGATAGGCGGATTCCGTGCGTTCGACCATGGCCCGCAGGCTGAAGCGGCCCGAATGGCGGCAGAACTCCAGCCCTGCCCGCCCCATGCCGGCACGCAGCGCGGGGTCTTCCACCAGCCGCCGGATGGCCTGCGAAAGCGCGGCAACATCATCCAGGGGCACCAGTATGCCACTGCTGCCTTCGCGCATCATCTCCGGCACCCCGTCGACGCGCGTCCCCACGACGGGCAGCCCCGCGGCGCCCGCCTCGACGAAAACCGTGCCCGAAGCTTCCTTGCGGGTGGCCAGCGCAAAGATGTCGAAGCCTTCCAGCAGATTGGGTACATCGCCGCGCGTGCCCAGCATATGCACGCGCCGGTTCAGGCCCCGGGATGCCACATACGCCTGGATTTCCTCGAACAGCGGGGAGCCGCCGCCCACCAGCACCAGATGCAGGTTGGGCCGTTCGGCGATGAGAGGCGCCATGGCATCGATGAGTTCGCGATGCCCTTTCAGGGCCCGCATCACCGCCACACAGCCCACGACAATGTCGTTGGCCGCGAGCTTCAATTCCTTGCGCAGCGTGGACTGGCCGGTCAGCGGCGGCAGTTCGACCGCCGGGTATACGGTGGCCACGTGCCCTTCCGGCACCCCGCGCTCGATCAAGCCCTGGCGGACGAAATCGCTGGCCGTGGTGACGCGATGCGGCACGATGGTATAGGACAGCAGAGAACCGGGGCGATTGGCCAGGTGCCGCGTGCGCACGATGAGCGGCGTGCCCGCCAGGCGCGCCGCCACGCCGGCAAGCATGGTGTCGCGCCGGCTGTGGGTGTTCAGCACGTCGAAGCGGCCCTGGCGCAGGATGCCACGGACGCGTGCCACACCGCGCACGTAGTTGGCCGGCCCGTCCATGAGCATGGTGTGCACCTGGAAATCCTCCTGCCGCAGGCGCTCGGCCAGCTTCGCATGCGGCTGGCAGACGGCTTCGAGCTGGTGGCCGCGCTCGCGCATGGCCAGCATCATGCGGTGTATGTACTGTTCCTGGCCGCCGAAGCCGGTGGCGGCCTCGGAATGCAGAATACGCAAGGGCGTGAAAGACTCGCCGGTACTCATGTATAGATGATCTCCAGCGATTCCGGCCTGGCCCAGTCGGCCAGTTGCTCCAGCATGGTGTCGGACATGCGCACCCGCCAGTCCTCGCCCAGGCGCAGCAGGCAGCGATAGCCTTCGCGTTCGAGCTGAACTTCGACGGGCACGCCCGGCAGGCCGTTCTCAGGGTCCGCGCGATAGGGGTTCAGAAGCTGGCGCAGCCGTTGCGCATCGGCATTGCCGTTCAAGGTGATGCGCAGGCTGTTCGCCCGCGATTCGCGCGCCAGCTGCAGGTCGTAGACCATGTCTGCCGTCACCCGCAGGCCGCCGGAAAAATCGTCGTGCGCCACCTTGCCGTGCACGATCAGAAGCTGGTCTTCCTTGAGGCGCAGCCGGTGCTGCTCGTAGAGTTCATTGAAGATGGCGACCTCCACCTGCGAAGAACCGTCGTCCAGGAGCGCATAGAGCATCCTGCCGCGCCGGGTCATGCGCGGGCGCAGCGCCGTCAGCACCCCCGCGAACCATTGCAGGCTGCGCGAGGGCTGCAGCCGCGCCAGCGGGGTTGGGGCGAAACGGCGGACCTCGTCGCGCCAGGCGTCGAACAGATGGCCGCTGAAATAGAAGCCCAGGGCCGTCTTTTCCTCGCGCAGGTGGGTCTGCAGATCCCAGGGGGGCACCCGCGCCAGTTCCAGCTCGACGATCTCCCCGGCATTGTCATCGAACAGCGAAATCTGGTTGGCGCTGCGTTCGGCCTGTTCGGCGGCCTCCATGGCGTTGGAGACCGTGGCCAGCAGCGCGGCCCGGTTTTCCGAAATGGTATCGAATGCGCCGGCACGGACCAGGGCCTCGATGGTGCGCCGGTTGACCGTGGAACGGTCCACCCGCTTGCAGAAGTCGAACAGGCTGGCGAAGGGACCGCCCTCTTCGCGCGCCCGGATGATTTCTTCCACGGCGGCCTGACCGGTGCCCTTCACGGCTCCCAGCCCGTAACGCATGGACCGGGGCGGCTGCCCGCGCGCGGTGTATTCGTCTTCGACCGGCTCGAAACGGTAGGCCGATGCGTTCACATCGGGCGGCAGCACCGTCACCTTGTTGGCCACGGCGTCCTTCCAGAACACCTGCACCTTTTCGGTATCGTCCATATCGGACGCCAGGGTCGCGGCAAGGAATTCGGCCGGATGGTAATGCTTGAGCCAGGCGGTCTGGTAGGCGATCAGCGCATAGGCGGCCGAGTGGCTCTTGTTGAAGCCGTAGCCCGCGAACTTTTCCATGAGGTCGAAGAGCTTGACCGCGAGCTGCGCATCGTAGCCCTTCTCGACCGCGCCCTTCTCGAAGATTTCGCGGTGCTTGGCCATTTCCTCGGGCTTCTTCTTGCCCATGGCGCGGCGCAGCAGATCGGCGCCGCCCAGCGTGTAGCCGCCGACGATCTGCGAGATCAGCATCACCTGTTCCTGATATACGATCACCCCATAGGTGCTCGTCAGTACCGGCTCCAGGTCGGGATGGAAATAATCGACCTCGGCGCGCCCGTGCTTGCGGTTCACGAAGTCGACGACCATGCCTGATTCCAGCGGCCCGGGACGGTACAGCGCCAGCACGGCGATGACGTCCTCGAAAGTGTTGGGCCGCAGGCTCTTGAGCAATTCCTTCATGCCCCGGGATTCCAGCTGGAAGACGGCCGTGGTATTGCCTTCGCACAACAGCTTGTAGGCATTCTGGTCGTCCAGCGACAGGGACATGATGTCGAAATCCTGCTTCGACGGATTGAAGCGCCGGACATAGCGCACCGCCCATTCCAGGATGGTGAGGTTGCGCAGGCCCAGGAAGTCGAACTTCACCAGGCCGACCGCTTCGACGTCGTCCTTGTCGTACTGCGAGACGGCATTGCTGTCGGCGCCCGGCTGGCAGTAGAGCGGGCAGAAATCGGTGAGCTTGCCCGGCGCGATCAACACGCCGCCGGCGTGCATGCCGATATTGCGGGTCAGCCCTTCCAGGGGCTTGGCCAGATCCACCAGCGCGCGGACTTCCTCTTCCTGCTCATAGCGTTCGCGGAATGCGGGCTCGTCCTTGAGGGTGCGGTCCAGCGTCCAGGGGTCCATGGGACTGAAGGGAATCAGCTTGGACAGGCCGTCGCACAGCGAATAGGGCATTTCCAGGACACGCCCGACGTCCCGCACCACCGCCTTGGCCCCCAGGGTGCCGAAGGTGGCGATCTGGCTGACCGCTTCCTTGCCGTACTTCTGCTTGACGTAATCGATCACCCGCTCGCGGTTATCTTGGCAGAAGTCGATATCGAAGTCGGGCATGGAAACCCGTTCCGGATTCAGGAAGCGTTCGAACAGCAGGTCGTAGCGGATGGGATCCAGATCGGTGATGCCCAGCGCATACGCCACCAGCGAGCCCGCGCCGGATCCCCGGCCCGGACCCACAGGCACCCCGTTGCTCTTGCCCCAGTTGATGAAATCGGCCACGATCAGGAAGTAGCCCGGGAAACCCATCTTGATGATGATGGAGCATTCCCATTGCAGTCTTTCCAGGTACGCGGGGTAGCGGGCGGCGCGCTCGGCCTCGTCGGGATACAGCTGGGCCATGCGCTGCGCCAGCCCCTCTTCCGAGAGCCGCACCATGTAGTCGTCCAGCGTAACGCCGTCGGGCGTGGGGAAATCGGGCAGGCGCGGCTTGCCCAGCTCCAGCATCAGGTTGCAGCGCCGGGCGATCTCGACTGTGTTGGCAATGGCCGATGGCACGTCGGCAAAGCGCTGCGCCATCTCTTCCGAACTGAGCATGTACTGCTGATCAGTGAAGCGGCGCGGGCGTCGGGCATTGCCCAGCTGTTCGCCTTCCGCAATGCAGACCCGCGCCTCGTGCGCCCGGAAGTCGTCCTGCGACAGGAACTGGATGGGGTGCGTGGCGACCACGGGAATATCGTGCCGGGCCGCCAGGCGCAAGGCCGCCTGCACATAGGCTTCGTCGCCATCGGCGCCGCTGCGCTGCAGCTCTATGAAATAGCCGCCCGGATAAAGCCCGGCCCACTGCGCCGCCGCCGCCGCCGCCTCTTCGTCGCGGCCAGCTTCGAGCAGCTGGCCGACGTCGCCCGCCCGCCCGCCGGAAAGCACGATCAGCCCTTCCCGCCCGGCCAGCCATTCCCTGCGGATCTCGGCCCGGCCGCGATACTGGTTGCCGAGCCAGGCCTGGCTCAGCAGGTCGCACAGGGCCAGATAACCGGCGTGGTTGCGCGCCAGCAGCAGCAGTCGTTGCGGCTTGTCGCGATCGTGTTCGTTCTGCAGCCAGACATCGGCGCCCGCAATGGGCTTCACGCCCTTGCCCTGCGCCGCCCGATAGAACTTGACGAAGCCGAACAGGTTGCAGAGATCGGTCAGTGCCAGCGCAGGCTGGCCGAACTCGACGGCCTTCTTCACCAGGCCGGGAATCTGCGCAATGCCGTCCACGACGGAAAATTCGGAATGGGTGCGCAGATGTACGAAAGCGGGGGGATTGGATTCCAGGGTCATGTTCGGAATTGTACCCAGGCGGATGCCCAAAACGACATGCCGCGCTGGCTGAAATGAATGCATCGGCCGGGTCCAGGGTTTCCAGACGCAGCTGGTTGCCGCCGAGGGTGACCCGGAATGTTGTGGTCATGTCGGTGCGCGGGTTGCCCACGTGCGGGTTGTAGATCTGGTAGCCGTGGCGGGCGTTTGCGACGCCGGGCGGTCTGGAGGACCGCGGGCGGGACGTTGAGCGGGGAGACAAGGGCAGTCCGGCGCCAGCCGGACCCCGGAAGCTAGACCGGTTTGCAAACGACCGGCGCGGCCGGCTGAAGAACCCAGATCAACGACAGAACCCGGAACACCAGCCGACCCCGGCGGAAAATGTGGGTGTCCCCGATTTATTTACGAACCAGAAGATTCACCGGCTATTTGAAGACATCTTCAATGCGCTGGGCATCGAGCATCTGCTCGGCCCAGCGGTTCAGGGCGATGTCGTCGGCGGCAACCAGCCGCACTTTCGCCCAGTCGGGCAAAACGCCGAATTTGCGAGCGATCAGGGTGGACAGCAGCGCGGCGTAGCCTTCGGTTTTACCCTCGACCTTTCCTTCAATCTTTCCTTCTATTTTCCCTTCTTCGCGCTCGCGCTTCAGGCGCACGCGCTCGATGCTGGTGACGTAGCTCATGCCGGTTTCCTCTTCTATTTGCTGGATGGCGTCTTCGAAGGCGGGTTCCAGGGCTTCGGGCAGCGCCATCATGGCATCGATGATGCGAAGCAGCCTGACCACATTATCACGTTCGTAGCCCCAATGGTACAGCCGTCGTGCCATCTCGGTTTTACGCAACAGGCGCTGCCCGTCGGGGCGCGTGGCATTGGCTTCCAGCTGTGCCAGCATCACCACCGCGAACGGGTTGAGCGGCGCCAGTCCAATCAATTCATCCATGCGCGTACGCCAGCTTTCCAGATGCACAAACGTGAAGCGCAGGCTGCAATGCCAGAATTCGGCATGGTGTGACAGGTAGCCCGTCACACCGCGCGCCGGCGCATCGCTCAGCACCGCCAGGCTGACGATAGGTTGGCCGGGGTGGCCGTTCCAGCCCTGGCCCGCACCACTACCCGCCCCTGACATCCGGGATGATTCATCAGGGCAGATATTCGCCGCCATATCCGGCGCTGCCGGCTCAAGGTGAGAGGCTTGCGCTTTGGCGCGTGGTCAGCGCTGCATCGCCGCCCAGGCCTTCTGCAGACGCTTGACGGACACCGGCGCCGGCGTGCGCAGTTCCTGGGCGAACAGGGCCACGCGCAGCTCTTCCAGCATCCAGCGGAAGTCGGCCAGCTGTGCGTCGGGAGCGCCCTTCAGCGCCTGGACGGCACGCTGGTACTGGACCAGCAGCGGCGCCATTTCCGCCATCGAGCGGGCATCGCGCGCCGGATCGGCGCGCAGCTTGTCGATGCGCACGAAGGCCGCCTTGAGATAGCGCGGATAATGCACCAGCCGCTCGTAAGGCGTGTCGCGCAGGAACCAGCGCGTCATGAGAGCGGACTGCTGCTTCTGCAGATCGGCGTAGGCGGCCGCGTGGGGCTTGGCCTGCGGCAGCTTCTTGGTCAGCGCGCTCCATTCGGCCAGGATGGCGGCCGCCAGGCGCGAGATTTCCTGCACGACCAGGCCCAGGCGGTTGCGCCCTTCCGTCTTGCGTGCTTCGAAGGAAGCCTGGTCCTGAGGCCACGGTTCGCCCAGAAAGGCCTGGGCAATACCGCAATCGATGATCTGGTCGCGCAGGTCTTCCTGAGTGCCCAGGCTCATGTAGAGCATGCTCATGCGGGTCAGATCCGGAATGTTCTTTTCCAGGAACCTGACCTGATCGCGCAGGGCCAGCCGGAACAGACGGCACAAACCCCGCCCATGGTGCCGGCGGGCTTCGGCCGGATCGTCGAACACGTCCAGTTCACAGTGGGTTCCCGCATCCACCAGCGCCGGATAACCGATGAAGGACTCGCCCTTGCGCTGGATCTCCATGATCTCGGGCAGCGGGCCGAAACTCCAGTCCGTCAGGTTCTCGTGGGCCAGGGCCTGGGCGACTTCCTGGTCGCGCCCGGCCACTTTCTGGAACGAGGCCTGCGCCTCGCGGCCGTGCTCGGCCTTGAGCTGATCGAGATTGCGTCCGCCCGACAGCATCCGGCCGTGTTCGTCGACCACCTTGAAGTTCATGAACAGGTGGGCCGGCAGGGTTTCCGGCTTGAAATCCGCCCGCTGCGGCCTGACCTTGACCTGCTGCCACATGTCCTGGGCGATGGCGTCCAGCAGGCTCATGCCGGGGTCGGAAGCCTGATCGAACCAGCGATCGGCGAAGCCGGCGGCATAGTCGGGCAGGGGCACGCAGTGGCGGCGCAGCTTCTGCGGCAGCGATTTCAGCAGCAGATGCACCTTTTCCTTCAGCATGCCCGGCACCAGCCACTCGCAGCGCGTGGCATCGATGCGGTTCAGCGCGAAGAGCGGAACGGAAAGGGTCACGCCGTCGCGCAGCGAACCCGGCTCGAAGTGATAGTCGAGCGCCATGTCCACCCCCTGCCAGTTCACCTTCTTGGGAAAGACGTCCGTGGTGATGCCCGCGGCATCGTGCCGCATGAGTTCGTCGCGGCTGAGTTCCAGGCCCTTCGCCGCTTCCTTGTCGAGCTGGCGGTACCAGCGTTCCAGCGTGGCCGTCTGGCAGACATCGGCGGGAATGCGGGCATCGTAGAAAGCGTGGATCAGCGCATCATCCACCAGGATGTCCGGCCGGCGGGTCTGGTGTTCCAGTTTCTCGATGGCGGCGATCAGCTGGCTGTTGTGCCTCAGAAAAGGCAGGTTGGCTGTGATCTCGCCGGTGACCAGGGCGTCGCGTATGAAGATCTCGCGGGCCTGCTTCGGTTCGATGCGCCCGAAATGCACGCGCCGCCCCGCATACACCGTCAGCCCATAGAGGGTGGCCTTCTCGTTCGCCACGACCTGGCCCGCCTTCTTTTCCCAGCGCGGCTCGGACCATGTCCTGCGCAACAGGTGGGCACCCGCCCGCTCGACCCACTTTGGATCTATCTTGGATATACATCTAGCATACAGGCGGGTGGTCTCGATGAGCTCGGCCGCCATGATCCACCGCCCGGCCTTCTTGATCAGGGCCGAGCCCGGGTGAATGTGGAAGCGGATTTCGCGGGCGCCCTGATAGGCGCCGCCCTCTTCGGTCTTCACTCCCACGTTGCCCAGCAGGCCGGTGAGCAGCGCCATGTGCACTTGCTCGTAGGTGGCATCGCTTGCATTGAGCCGCCAGCCCTGTTCGCCGACCAGCGCCGCAAGCTGGCTGTGCACATCGCGCCATTCCCGCAGGCGCAGCGGCGACAGGAAATTCTGGCGCAGCACGGCCACCAGCTTGCGCTGCGAGGCCTTGTGCTCGACCTGTTCGGCATACCAGCGCCACAGCTTGATGTAGGACAGGAACTCCGAGCGCTCGTCATTGAACTTCGCATGCGCGTTGTCGGCGGCTTCCCGTTCCTGCATGGGCCGGTCGCGCGGGTCCTGCACCGACAGCGCCGCCGCGATGACCAGCATCTCGGCCAGGCACTGCTGTTCGCGCGCAGCCAGGATCATGCGCCCCACGCGGGGATCCACCGGCAGGCGGGCCTGCTCGCGGCCGATGGCGGTCAGCCGGTTTTCCTCGTCGAGCGCGCCGAGCTCCTGCAACTGCTGGTAGCCGTCCGCAATGGCGCGGCCCGCGGGCGCATCCACGAAAGGAAAGGCCTCGATGTCATCGAGCCTGAGGGCCTTCATGCGCAGGATCACCGACGCCAGCGAGGAACGCAGGACTTCGGGATCGGTGAAGGCGGGCCGCCCCTTGAATCCGGCTTCGTCGTAGAGCCGCACGCAGACACCCGGGCCGATGCGGCCGCAGCGGCCGGCGCGCTGATTGGCCGATGCCTGGCTGATCGGTTCGATGCGCAACTGTTCGACCTTGTTGCGCCACGAATAGCGCTTGACCCTGGCCAGCCCGCTGTCGACGACGTAGCGGATGCCCGGCACGGTCAGCGAGGTTTCCGCCACATTGGTGGCCAGCACGATGCGCCGCAGGCTTCCCTGTGGACGGAAGATCCGTTCCTGTTCGGCCTGGGACAGCCGCGCATACAGCGGCAGGACTTCGGTGCCCGGCGGATGGTGCTTGCGCAGGGCCTCGACCGATTCGCGTATTTCGCGCTCGCCGGGCAGGAACACCAGAACGTCGCCCGGCCCGTGCCGGGCGCATTCGTCCACACCGTCCACCACCGCATCGATCAGGTCGCGCTCCTCGTCCCGGCTGCCCGCCCGGCCGCCGGCGGCATCGTCCTCGTCGCGCAGAATGGGCCGGTAGCGCAGCTCGACCGGATACAGGCGCCCGGACACCTCGATGACGGGCGCCGGCTTCCCCTCGGCGCCGAAATGCCGGGCGAAGCGGTCGGCGTCGATGGTGGCGGACGTGATGATCAGTTTGAGATCGCGGCGTTTATCGAGGAGGTTCTTGAGAAAACCGAGCAGGAAGTCGATGTTCAGGCTGCGCTCGTGGGCCTCATCGATAATGATGGTGTCGTAGCGCCGCAACAGGGGATCGCGCTGGGTTTCCGCCAGCAGGATGCCGTCCGTCATCAGCTTGACCGCCACATTGGGGCCGCTGCGGTCGCTGAAGCGGATCTGATAGCCCACCCAGTCGCCCAGTTCGGTGTTCAATTCCTCGGCAATGCGCTTGGCCACCGAGGTGGCCGCCAGCCGCCGGGGCTGGGTGTGCGCAATCATCTTTTGCCAGCCCCGCCCCAGTTCCAGGCAGATCTTGGGCAACTGCGTGGTCTTGCCCGAGCCGGTTTCACCGCACACGATCACGACGCGATGGTCCCGGATCGCCCTGGCGAGGACATCGCGATGCTCGCTGACCGGCAGGTCTTCGGGATAGCGGATGGGCGGCGGT
>JACCES010000027.1 GCA_013416455.1 Alcaligenaceae bacterium
CCGGCCGCCGCCGCGCCGGCTCCGGCGACCGCCGCGCCGGCTCCGGCGACCGCGACGCCGGCTCCTGCGACGCCGGCCCCCGTGGCTCAGGCCCAGGTGGCGTCACCAGTCACGGAATCGCCGGTGTCCGCGGGCGAACTGCCTCTGAAGCTGCGGCTTGTGCGCGTCAACGAAAAGGACATCCAGGCGCTGACCGATGAAATGGCTCTGATGGGCGAGGTCCTGCACAAGGAACAAGGGGCCGATGCGCTCACCCTGTGGCTCAGGACGTCGACCCCGGATGAGGATATTGCGGCGGTGTGCTGCTTCATCGTCAACGAAGACCAGGTTTCCATCAGCCGCGAGGCGGCCCCGGCGTCAGGCGCGGGCGGCCAGCCAGGTCCGGGCGCTGGCGCGCAGGCGGGTGGCGCGGTCGCGGCGCCGCTCCCCACGCCCGCGCCCGAGCACCCGGCGCCGCCGGGGGACGGCCAGGCCGGGTCCGTGCCAGGCGTGGCGGAGCCGGCCGTGCCCGTGGCGGCCACATCTGCGCCGTCCGCCGCCGCGGCTGCGGCCAAGCCGGCCGCCAAACCCGCTTCCGCATCCCCGGCCGGCAATACGGGCAGCAGTACCATCCGCGTCGGTGTCGAAAAAGTCGACCAGATCATCAATCTGGTGGGCGAACTCGTCATCACGCAGGCCATGCTGGTGCAAACGGCATCCACGCTCGATCCCGTTCTGCATGACCGACTGCTCAACGGCATCGAGCAGCTCGATCGCAATGCGCGCGATCTGCAGGAAGCGGTGATGTCCATCCGCATGGTTCCCATGGACTACGTCTTCAGCCGGTTTCCGAGGGTCGTGCGCGAAGCCGCGGCCAAGATGGGCAAACGCATCAAGCTGGTCACCCAGGGCGCCGCCACCGAACTCGACAAGAGCCTGATCGAACGCATCATCGACCCGCTCACCCACCTGGTGCGCAACAGCATCGACCATGGTGTCGAAACCCCGGAGCGGCGCGAAGAAGTCGGCAAGCACCCCGAAGGCACCATCACCATGACGGCCCAGCATCATGGTGGCCAGATCGTCATCGAAGTGCGCGACGATGGCGCCGGGCTGAACCGTGAAAAAATCCTCAAGAAGGCCATGCAGCAGGGCTTTTCGGTCAACGAAAGCACGCCGGACGAAGAGCTCTGGCCGCTCATTTTCGCTCCCGGCTTTTCCACCGCCGAACAGGTCACCGAAATTTCGGGGCGCGGCGTCGGCATGGACGTGGTGCGGCGGAACATCCAGGGCATGGGCGGCCACATCCAGATCTTCTCCAAGGCCGGCGAAGGTTCCACCATCCGCATCGTCCTGCCCCTGACGCTGGCCATACTCGATGGCATGTCGGTGCGCGTGGGCGAGGAAACCTTCATACTGCCCCTGAGCAACGTCACCGAATCCCTGCAGCCCACTAACGAGCAGATCCGCGCCATTTCCGAATCCGAGCGCGTGCTGCAGGTGCGGGGCGACTATCTGCCTCTCGTGGCCCTGCACGAAGTCTTCGACGTGCGGGAAGCCGAAACGGAGCTGACCCGCGCCATTGCCGTTATCCTGCAGGTGCAGGACGTCCGCTTTGCGCTCATGGTCGATCACCTCATTGGCCAGCACCAGGTCGTCGTCAAGAACCTCGAAGCCAATTACCGGAAGATTCCGGGGGTGTCGGCCGCCACCATCCTGGGTGATGGCAGCGTGGCCCTCATCGTCGATGTCTTCGCACTCATGCAGACTTCGCAGAACCAGCGCCTGGCAACCGTATAGATCCATTCCGGAGAACCTCATGTCCAATCATGTTGATGTCCATCAATCGGCATTGTCCGAAACCACCGGCCAGGAATATCTGGTCTTCACTCTGGCCGCCCAGGAATACGGCATCGATATCCTGAAAGTGCAGGAAATCCGCGGCTACGACGCCCAGACCGTGACGCGCATCGCCAATGTTCCGTCCTTCGTGAAGGGCGTGACCAATCTGCGCGGCGTCATCGTGCCCATCGTCGACATGCGCATCAAGTTCAATCTGGAAAAGGTCGAGTACGACCACCAGACCGTGGTGGTGATACTCAATCTGAAATCGCGCGTGGTCGGTATCGTGGTCGATGGCGTATCCGATGTGCTCATGCTGCAGAAATCCCAGATCAGCGCCGCGCCGCAGTTCGGCACGGCCTTCGCAACGGAATACCTGACCGGCATCGGCACGGTGGGCGACCGCATGCTCATTCTGGTCGACATCGAAAAACTCATGACCAGCGAGGAAATGGCCTTGGTCGAGGCGGCGGCCGTGGTCTGAGATGGGTCCGCGGCCGGGTGGCGCGCCCGTGGGCGCGCCGCGCCGCCGGTTCTCATTTCTTAGGTATGGCAAGGCGGAATTTATGCGCAATACATCGCTGGTATCCAATATGAAGATCAGCACGAGCATCATCCTCGTGCTGATCTTCTACCTCTTCATGTTGCTGGCGGGAGCGGCACTCGGCGTGCTGTCCCTCCGGGCGAGCAATGGCTCGCTCGATTCGGTCGTCCAGAACCAGCGTGATGGCGCCGTTCTTGCCCGGACCGTCGATGCCTACCGCAATGTCCAGGTCGTCCTGGAACGCGCGTCGGCGGTCCTGGCTCGCGGCGCTTCGAACGACGTGTCCGCCTTGCTGGCCGAGGGGCGCAGGCATTTCGATGCGTCGCAGGCCGCTTTCGCGGTGTTTCAGCAAGGGGCCCGCGACGCCCATGCCAGTCCGGAATTCGCCGCCCGCATCGGCCAGAATTTCGAAACGCTCATGAACCGGGGCGTACGGCCGATGTTCGACATGCTGGCCACGGGCAACGTGGCGGGCTTCGAGCGCGCCCGCGACGGCGACGTCCGTGGCATGGAACGCGCCCTGTTCGACTCGCTCGGGGCCTTGCAGCAATCGCAGCAGTCGAGCATCGACGGCACCTACCAGCGCGAAGTCGATCAGTACGGCCTGGTGGTGAAGCTGGTTGCGCTGGGCATATTCGCCTGCATTGTCATTGCGCTGATCACGTATGCATTTCTGAACCGCATGGTGCTGCGTCCATTGCGGCGGGCCGGCGCGCATTTCGACCGTATCGCCGGGGGTGATCTCACCCAGCGCATACAGGTCGAATCCAGCAATGAAATCGGTGTGCTGTACGAAGCGATGCGGCGCATGCAGGACAGCCTGATCCGCATCGTGGGCACGGTGCGGCAGGGCGTCGAGGAAATCAACGTCGGCGCCCGTGAAATCTACCTTGGCAATACCGATCTGAGCGGCCGCACCGAGCAGCAGGCGGCCGCCCTGCAGGAAACGGCCGCCAGCATGGAACAGCTGGCCGGCACCGTGCAGCAGAATACCGGGCATGCCACCGAGGCCGACCGCCTCGTCAAGGGTGCCGCGGATGTCGCCCAGCGCGGCGGCGTCGCTGTGACGACCGTGGTCGGCACCATGGGGGAAATCTCCGATAGTTCCCGCAGAATGGCCGAGATAGTCAGTGTGATCGATGGCATTGCCTTCCAGACCAATATTCTGGCGCTCAACGCCGCGGTCGAGGCGGCACGGGCGGGCGAGCAGGGCAAGGGCTTTGCCGTTGTGGCCGGCGAGGTGCGTTCCCTGGCGCAGCGCAGTGCGCAGGCGGCCCGCGAAATCAAGCAGCTGATCGACGAATCCCTGGAAAAAGTCTCGGCGGGCGCGCGCCAGGCGGGTGATGCCGGCGACATCATGCATGAAGTGGTGCGTTCCGTGGAAACCGTCACCGCCATCATGGCGGAAATCGTCACGGCATCCCAGGATCAGTCCGAAGGCATCCGCCAGGTCAACCTGGCCGTGGTCGAAATGGACGGCGTGACGCAGCAGAACGCGGCCCTGGTCCAAGAGGCCGCGGCGGCGGCGGGCTCGCTCCAGGAGCAGGCCGAGCGCCTGACCGATGCCGTGGCGGTCTTCAAGGTGAATCACACTGAAGTGATCGACATGGCGGCCGCACGTTCGTCCGGCGGCCATGGCGCGGCCGTCGGGCATCGGCCGGGCGAATCCCTGCCGGTGCGGAACAATATGGCGGGGGTGGCGCTGACGCGTTCCTGAATCAATGGAATCTCTTCAGAATAATCGGTCCATCTTCGCGTTGCCGGAACAAGCCCAGCTTGCGCCCGGCGACTTCGAACAGGCTGCGTCCCTGCTCAAGATCCGCGCCGGCATCGTGCTGGGCGAACACAAGCACGAAATGGCCGGGCGCACGCTCGCCCTGCGCGCCCACGCGGTCGGGTGCCGGACGGTGCGCGAGTATCTGGACGAGCTCGCGCGCAACAGTGTTTCGCCCGAATGGGAGATGTTCGTCAATGCCTTCACCATCAACCATACGGCATTCTTCCGCGAGCAGCATCACTTCGACATACTGGCCCGCTTTGCAAGAACACGCAGCAAGCCGATCTCCGTATGGTGCTGCGCGGCATCGACGGGCGAGGAACCCTACACCATCGCCATGACGCTGCGGGAAGCCTGCCCGCAACCCGATGTGGGCGTATCCATCTGGGCGACGGATATCGATACACAGGCCATCCGGCGGGCCTCGGAAGGAATGTATCCGCTGGAGCGGGTGAAGCCTGTTCCGGAAGATCACCTGCGCAAGTATTTCCAGCGCGGTACCGGCCGCCGTGCCGGCATGGTCCGCGTGAAGAGCAATCTGCGCAATCTGATCGAGTTCGACGTCTTCAATCTGCTGCAGAACGATTGGCCGGCGCCGCAAAGCTTCGACGCCATCTTCTGTCGCAACACCATGATTTACTTCGACAAGCCGACACAGACGAAGATACTGGAACGCTTTGCGCCTACGCTCAAGGCCGGCGGGCTGCTCTTTGCGGGGCACTCCGAGAATTTCACCTACCTGACCGGCGCTTTCCGTCTGCAGGGCCAGACCGTATACGTAAAGAAGTGAGGGAGCATGCTTCAATCCAGAACCAGGTGTGATGAACCGACCAGGCGCCCAAGCGCACGCTGTTTTACGTCGCGGCTTGCGGGCCGCTCCGGTTCGCGGGGCAGGATCAAAGCGGCGCCGAAGGCGGCCCCGCACTATGGCAAAGAGGCTCATGCCGACAGGCCGGAGTTCTTCACATGACTCTGAAGAAAATCCGGGTTCTGTGCGTTGACGACTCCGCTCTGGTGCGGGGCCTTATGGTGGAGATCATCAACAGCCATGCCGACATGGAAGTCGTGGCGACCGCGCCGGATCCTCTGGTGGCGCGTGAACTGATCAAGCAGCACAATCCCGACGTCCTGACGCTCGATGTCGAAATGCCGCGGATGGACGGCCTCGATTTCCTTGAACGCCTCATGCGTCTGCGGCCGATGCCGGTCGTGATGGTGTCCTCGCTCACGGAGCGTGGCTCCGAAGTCACCCTTCGGGCTCTTGAGCTCGGCGCGGTGGACTTCGTGACCAAGCCCAAGCTGGGCCTGCGCGACGGCCTCATGGAGTACAGCGCTCTCATCGCCGACAAGATCCGGGCCGCCGCGGCTTCGCGTCCACGCCAGGCCGTTCGCCAGCCGCCTCGCCAGCGGCTGCAAGCGGCACGTCCTTTTTCGACCACCGAGAAGCTGGTCATGATCGGGGCGTCCACGGGTGGAACCGAGGCGATACGGCAGGTCCTGGAGCCGTTGCCCCCCAATAGTCCCGCCATTATGATTAC
This sequence comes from Alcaligenaceae bacterium, assembly GCA_013416455.1. GTDB lineage: Bacteria > Pseudomonadota > Gammaproteobacteria > Burkholderiales > Burkholderiaceae_B > Yanghanlia. Next base: position 5,681 of record JACCES010000027.1, read on the forward strand.
CCAGCATATGCCGGCCGGCTTCACCCGTTCCTTTGTGCAAAGACTGGACAATCTCTGTGCCGTGCAGGTGCACGAAGCCGAAGACGGCCAGCGGGTCCTGCCCGGCCACGTCTATCTTGCGCCGGGGGGCATCGCGCACATGAAGTTGGCGCGTTCGGGCGCCAATTACGTCGTCAAGCTCGATTACGGCGAACCCGTGAACCGGCATCGTCCTTCCGTCGATGTTCTTTTTCAGTCCGCGGCCGAAGTCGCGGGGCGCAATGCGGTGGGCGTATTGCTGACGGGCATGGGCAAGGACGGCGCGCAAGGCATGCTTGCCATGAAGCAGGCGGGAGCCATCACTTTTGCACAGGACGAAGCCAGCTGCGTGGTGTTCGGCATGCCGCGGGAAGCCCTGCATATCGGGGCGGCCGACGCGGCCGTGCCCTTGTCGGAAATCAGTGAACGCATCCTGGCCAGTGCCGGTTCCAGCGCCCAGCGGGTCTGAACCGTGCAGGATTGCGGGCAATCATAAACGGAGAATGTCAAGTGGTACAGAAAACCATGAAGATCCTGGTTGTTGATGATTTTCCGACCATGCGTCGGATCATCAAGAACCTTCTGAAGGACCTCGGCTTCGAGAACGTCGACGAGGCGGAAGACGGCGCAATGGGCCTGGAAAAGCTGCGCAACGGCAATTTCGAGTTCGTCGTATCCGATTGGAACATGCCGAACATGGACGGCCTTGAAATGCTCAAGGCCATCCGCGCGGACCCGGCCCTGAGCAAGCTGCCGGTGCTGATGGTGACGGCCGAAGCCAAGAAGGAAAACATCATTGCCGCGGCCCAGGCCGGCGCCAGCGGCTATGTCGTCAAGCCCTTCACAGCCGCGACTCTGGAAGAGAAGCTCAACAAGATCTTCGAAAAGATCGGTGCGTGAAGGAGACAGTGTCATGGATATGGCGGATCACCCCCAAGGCGGCAACATCGACGACAATCTGATTCTGAGAATCGCCCAGCTCACGCGCATGCTGCGCGACAGCATGCGCGAGCTCGGGCTCGATCAGGCAGTGAAGGAAGCCGCACATGCGATCCCCGACGCCCGCGATCGCCTGCACTACGTCGCCCGCATGACCGAGCAGGCGGCCAATCGCGTGCTGAACGCCGCTGAACATCTGCAGCCTCTGCAGGACGATCTTCAGACCCGCGCCATTGCGCTCGACGCCCGCTGGGACGAATGGTTCGACCACCCCGTGGAACTCGATCAGGCCAGGTCGCTGGTCGACGATACACGGTCTCTTCTGAAGGATGTTCCCGAAACGACCAAGGCCACCCAGGACAGCCTGCTTGAAATCATCATGGCGCAGGACTTCCAGGATCTCACCGGCCAGGTCATCATGAAGATGCTGCACGTGGTCACGGCGATCGAGACGGAGCTCGTGCAGGTGCTCATCGACAGCGTGCCATCCGAACGGCGCGAAGAAGCCAATTCGCTGCTCAACGGTCCGGAGGTCAATCCGGCCGGCAAGCCCGACGTCGTCACCAGCCAGGATCAGGTCGACGATCTGCTCGACAGCCTGGGATTCTGACGGCACCGCAATGCAAGGGGCGCAACGGCGGGCCGCCGCGTGCCGGGGCGGCTTTCTTCCGGCGGGGCGCTGTGGCGCTCCGCGTTGAATTGCCCGCCATTAGCCGCCTTGCTCTCACCTTCGCAAGCAGCCGTATCGACTAGAATCCCTGCTGGATTTCACCTATCTCGGCTGATACTGCATGGCAGAGGACAGCGACCTCGAAAAAACCGAACCCGCCTCGCCGCGGCGCCTCGAAAAGGCGCGCGAAGAAGGGCAGGTCGTGCGCTCGCGCGAGCTGAACACCTTTCTGGTGTTGTCGGCTGGCGTCGGCACGCTATGGCTGCTGGGCGGGTACATGTTTCACGGCCTCAGTTCGGTCGTCCAGGATTCCATGTGGTTCGATCCCAATGTCGGGCGCGATACCGCCGTCATGCTGATTTCCGCGGCAGGAATGGCGTGGCGGGCGCTGTTCGCGCTCCTGCCGCTCTTCGGCGTGCTGGTCGTGGTGGCCATCCTGGCGTCCGTGCTGCTCGGCGGCCTGGTGTTTTCCGCAAAGGCGCTCGAACCCAAGTTCGAGCGCATGAATCCCATCAAGGGCATAGGGCGCATGTTCTCCGCCCAGACCCTGGTCGAACTGTTCAAGACGCTGGCCAAGGCCATCGTGATCGGTGTGGTCGGCGTCCTCGTCATCACCTCCTATCGCGACGAAATGCTGGCGCTCATGCATGCCACGCCTTCCGAAGCGCTCACCTACGGCATGTCGCTGGTCGCGCTGTGCTGTGCGCTGATCGTGGCGGCCCTGATCCTCGTCGTCGTCATCGATGCGCCCTGGCAGCTCTACAGCCACTACAAGAAGCTGCGCATGTCGCGTCAGGATGTCAAACAGGAACACAAGGAAAGCGAAGGCGACCCGCATGTGAAGGCCCGCATACGGCAGCAGCAGCGCTCCATGGCGCGCCGCCGCATGATGAGCGAAGTCCCCCACGCCGATGTGGTCGTCACCAACCCCACCCGCTATGCCGTGGCCTTGCGCTACCGCGAAGGGCGGGGCGGGGCGCCGGTGGTGGTGGCCAAGGGGGCCGGGCTCATTGCGGCGCAGATCCGCCAGGTCGCCGGAGATCATAAAGTGCCGCTGCTGAGCGCGCCGCCTCTGGCCCGGGCGCTCTATCACAATGTCGAACTCGACCGCGAGATTCCGGTCGCCCTGTATGCGGCCGTGGCCGAAGTGCTGGCATGGGTCTTCCGCCTGCGCACCTGGACGCCGGGCTTCGGGCAGGAACCCGATCCGCCCTCCACTCTGACCATTCCGCCCGGCCTCGACCCTGAATCCGGCACGGCCGCGGCCTAGGCATCATGAACGATTTCTTCGCCATACTAAAACAGGGCGGCGCGCAGAACGCCCGCCTCATGGCCGGGCCGGTACTCATCCTCATGGTCCTGGCCATGATGGTGCTGCCGCTGCCCCCCTTCTTGCTCGATCTGCTCTTCACGTTCAACATTTCGCTGGCGGTGATGATTCTGCTGGTGGCCATGTTCACCCGCAAGCCACTGGATTTCGCGGCCTTTCCCACGGTGCTGCTGTTCTCCACGCTGCTGCGGCTGGCGCTGAACGTGGCGTCCACGCGGGTGGTGCTCATGAACGGCCACATGGGTCCGGATGCGGCCGGCAAGGTCATCGAGGCCTTCGGCCACTTTCTGGTCGGCGGCAATTTTGCCGTCGGCCTCATCGTATTCATCATCCTGGTCATCATCAATTTCATCGTGATCACCAAAGGGGCCGGCCGTATCGCCGAAGTGGGCGCGCGATTCACGCTGGACGCCCTGCCGGGCAAACAGATGGCGATCGACGCCGACCTGAATGCCGGTCTGATCGGCGAGGACGACGCCCGTCGTCGCCGCAAGGAAGTCGGCCAGGAGGCCGAGTTCTATGGGGCCATGGACGGCGCCAGCAAGTTCGTGCGCGGCGATGCCATCGCCGGCCTGCTGATCATGGTCATCAATATCATCGGCGGCCTCATCATCGGTGTGGGGCAGCACGGGCTGTCCTTCGGCCAGGCGGCCGAAGTCTATACGCTGCTGACCATCGGCGACGGCCTGGTCGCCCAGATTCCCGCACTCATCATCTCCACCGCCGCGGGGGTGGTCGTTTCCCGTGTGGCCGACGACCAGGATGTCGGCCAGCAGATGATGGGCGAGCTCTTCTCCAACCCGAGCGTGATGTTCATCACGTCGGGCATCATCGGGCTGATGGGCTTGATCCCCAACATGCCGCATGTGGCCTTTCTGTCGCTGGCCATTGTTCTATCGGGCCTGGGGTGGGCGATGCTCAAGCGGGAGCGAAAATTGCGGGCCGAGGCCACCGTCGAACCCGCGCAGAAACAGGCCGCTGTCGAGGCGGCCGCCGCGGAAGCCACCTGGGACGACGTCGAACTGGTCGATCCTCTGGGGCTGGAGGTCGGTTATCGTCTGATCTCGCTGGTGGATCATGCCCAGAACGGCGAGTTGCTGCATCGGATCCGCAGCCTGCGCAAGAAGTTCGCCCAGGACGTCGGCTTTCTTCCGCCGGTGGTGCACATACGCGACAACCTCGAACTCAAGCCCAACGACTACCGCATCCTGCTGTCGGGCGTCGAGGTCGGGCGGGGCACTGCCACGCCGGGCCAGTGGCTGGCCATCGATCCGGGCGGTGTGAGCATGAAACTGCCCGGCACGCCCACCACCGACCCGGCCTTCGGGCTGCCGGCCGTCTGGATAGACGTATCGCTGCGTGAACAGGCGCAGATCGCGGGCTACACGGTGGTGGATGCCGGCACGGTGGTGGCAACCCACCTGAATCACATCATGCATCGTCATGGCGCGCAGCTGCTTGGGCGTCCGGAAGTCCAGCAGCTGCTGGATCACGTCGGCCGGGAAGCGCCCAAGCTGACCGAAGATCTGGTGCCCAAGACCATTTCACTGGCGGCCTTCCACAAGCTGCTGCGCGGCCTGCTCGAAGAAGAAGTGCCCATTCGGGACATGCGCAGCATCGTCGAAAGCATCAGCGAGCATGCGCCGCGCCTGGCGGCGCAGAATCCCGCCGGCACCGGTCCCGAACCCGCCGAGCTGCTTGCGCTCACCCGCGTCGCGCTGGGGCGCGCCATCTGCCAGCAATGGTTTCCGGGCGATAGTGAAATGCAGGTCATGAGCCTGGAGCCTCGTCTTGAGCGGGTGCTGACCCAGGCGCTGACCACCAGCGGTGCGATCGAGCCGGGGCTTGCCGAGAACCTGCTGCGCGAGGTCGACCTGGCCGTCCAGGCCCGGGAAGCGGCTGGCGAAGTATCGGTGCTGGTGGTTCCGCCCGTGCTGCGGCCCACCCTGGCGCGCTTCCTGAAGAATCATTTTCCGCAAATGGGTATTCTTTCCAGCATGGAGATACCGGATGACCGGATACTGAAGATGGCGGCAGTCATTGGCGGGAGTAGCGCAGCGTGAACATCAGTCGATTCTTCGGGGCCACGAACCGCGAGGCCCTGCGCCAGGTTCGTCTGGCATTGGGCCCCGATGCCTTGATCGTATCCAACCGGCGGGTGAATGGCGGCGTGGAGATCCTTGCCGCCGACCCGACCGCTCTGGCACAGCTGGAAGGCGGCGCGCCGCCGCCGCAGGCTGCGCCGTCCGGGCCGGCCATGCCGCCAGCCTCCCTTCCCGCACACGGCCGGGCGGCCAGTTCCGCCGC
>JACCES010000028.1 GCA_013416455.1 Alcaligenaceae bacterium
TGGAATCGATCGGCGACATCCCGCCGGCAGAAGCCGAAGAAAGGTATTATCGTCAACTTGCAGCACCCGCTGCGGAACCTGTTTTACTTTAATCAAACAGCCTCCGCAATTCCCGGTTCGATTCATTTGGTGAAATCTTCATCGCTCATATTCAACAGTTCGACGAAACGTTCCAACGCATCAACAATGCTGGACAATTTGACGTGGAGCCCCCGAGCGTAAGCTCGCGCGTTCCGCACCCTATCCTGTCGTCGCTCTCGTGCTCCGGCCCAAGCTATCGCGACTGCGGAAATAGCGGCCAGAGCACTTCCAATCGCTCCCAGCGCATTCCAGTTCCATGTAAGTCCGGGATGCATGCACGACACAACAATAAGGGCCGCCGCAAGGAGCATTGCTACCACCGGCCAAACCATGCTCTCTTCCTTCCGCATCTCGCCCCCGTAACACAAAGATACTGGGATAGTACCAGCGGGCGCAGCCACCTCATAGGGTGGCTGTGCCGCGTGAGATTGTTGGCTAGTTAGGCGGCTTGGTCGAAGGTCTCGATTGGCCCGCCGGATAGCTGCTGCACAATTTATATAAATACTTGCATTAATATATAGGTATTTGTATAATTGCTGCATGAAGCCACTTCGATTCATCGACTCCAGCCAAAAAGACCTGCGCGACATGCCGGCCACCGTGCGGCACGCACTTGGCCTTGATCTGATGACTGTGCAATACGGCGGTGAGCCGAGAGACTTCAAGTCCATGCCAAGCGTGGGCTCTGGCGCTTATGAAATCCGCTATCGGGATGACAACGGCGCCTTCCGAGTGATCTACGTTGCCAAGTTTGCTGATGCGGTCTATGTGCTTCACGCCTTCCAGAAGAAGACGCAGAAGACCGCAAAGCCGGACATCGACCTGGCTGCCAATCGCTACAAACGACTTGTTGGAGCACTGAAATGAACGACATCACCATCACCGAAGGCAGCGGCAACGTCTTTCTCGATCTCGGTTTTGAGCCTGCCGAGGCTGAGGTGATGAGGCTGCGCGCCGAAGTCATGATCCGTACCGCCCAACAGTTGAAGGCGCAGGGCTGGACGCAAGCCGAGGCTGCGCGTCATCTTGGCATCACCCAGCCCCGCGTGTCCCGCCTGCTCAAGGGCAAGGTAGAGGATTTCAGCCTAGACATGCTGCTTACGCTAGCAGCACGTGCCGGACTTCATACGGAACTGCGGATGAGTGCGTGACACGATGCGCATGCACAATCCCCCGCACCCAGGCTTGGTGCTTCGCGAGTACCTGGGAGAGCTGACCGTTACCGAGGCCGCCTCACGGCTTGGCGTGACCCGCGCCGCCCTTTCGCGCATCCTCAATGGTTCTGCCGGCATCTCAGCGGATATGGCCCTGCGTCTGCGCGATGCGCTCGGCACCAGCGCTGAACTGTGGATCAACATGCAGTCCAATTACGACCTCTGGCAAGCCGAGAACAAGCCGCGACCGAAGGTGCTGCCGTTTCGCGAACCGGCCCACGCCTGACACTCATGGCTTGAGGAAAGCAAATGTCCGCGAGCAAGAAAAGTACGCGCACTACCTGGGTTGATCCCGACGACGCACCGGAGCTGACGGACGACTTCTTTCAGAGGGCCGAGCTTCGTGACGGCGACAAGTTAATCCGACGCGGACGCCCGAAATCAGCGGCGCCCAGCGTGTCCGTGAGCCTTCGCATTCCGCCTGATGTGCTGGAATGCTGGAAGAGCACCGGCCCGGGCTGGCAGACTCGCATGGTGGCATCACTCAAGAGCCACGCACCCAAAAGGGTGGGCACGCCTGACGCCGGCGGAAAAGGCGGCCTGGGGGCGACCTTCAATACCCCCTATACTTCCTAGCTAGCCGGTCGAGCTCGGCCAGCTCATGCGGCGGCTCCCGCTTCCGTGTCTATGCGTCACCCCCAAGCGGCATACTGAAAAAATGCTTGAACCAACGTCGCTTCCAGTCAAGCGGCTTGACCTTGTCCGGCTGTCCGGCAGCTATCGCCAGTTCATTCTGGCAGGCCACGATCAACGACGCAAGTTCCGGCGACTCCTTGGCCCCAACGGATACGAGCCTAGCCTTTATGGCATCCAGCTTCGGCCAATCAAGCACTCCTGCCCCCTCAATCTCAGCTTCCAGATGTGTGTAATCAGACGCCAACTCCGCATGCAGCCTGGCCCGATCGGACCATGCGAATACGAGGGCAGGCAGCGTTACGCACGCAACGGCAAAGCCGGCCCAGGCCTTGGATACCTCTGAGCCCAGAAGGGTACTAGCCGCAGCGCTACCAGCGATAAGCGCCAATGCCTTCGATGTACGATCCAAGATCGAAAAGAACCGTTCCTCCCGATGATGATAAAGGCGATTCATCTGCGCGATGTAGACCAGCCGCTCGCGCTCTTCCCAGCATTCATCGTCCCAACTCATATCTACCTCTTTGGCTTCGGCCTGGGCTTAACGATCGGCACCTTCGGTTGATGCGCGACCGGCCCCCGTTTACCCCTCCGCCTGCGCGCAGCCCGATCGAGTACCGTCGAGCCCAGGGCTTAATCGCAAACTAAACAGTCCAAGAAAACGTCCGCACCTCCAGTGCTCAAATTTCAATTGCGTTTGACACTGCCCGCAAAAGCAATCCTAAATTAGCTGAAATTGCCTCAGTCAATAGCCTCTCAGCTGCCCCTTCGAGCGCTTCGACGCCGGCGGCGTCCTGCATCGTGTAGCCAGTGATCGTGACCAGAGCCAGGCTGATCCGGAAGTAGCCGTCGCTGCCCGGCTCGTCGAGCTTAATAGCGAGGCTGATCGTTACCTCGTCCAGATATTTCTGCAGGATGGCCTTGTCCTGGTGGTAGAGGCTGAAGTCGCCGCTGACGTTGATGATTCCACGGAAGATGTCGGGGCTGAGCTTCGAGCCAATGACGTCGCCGACCGAGCCGTTGCCGTTGATCGTGATGTTCGCTGCGGTGACGACGGCGATTGCCACGCCATCCACCATGATCTCGCCAACAGCACCTGACGCCGGAATGTTGCCGACAGCAGCTGCGGGCGAGGTGAAGTGCTGGGCCGACGCCACTTCCATATCCCGGCCCATCAGCGAGAAGTTCACTGTGGCCACCCGCGGGCGTCGCGTTGATCGCCGCAGCGAGTCTTGTGAGCGTCGCACCGCCGGTGGCGTCGATATCCTCGGTGATCGTGGTGTCGATCTGCCCCACACCGAACACCCAGTTCGCACGGAACCGGCCGCCCACGTACCCAGGAGGCGGTGGGCTCTTCCATAGCTCCGGGTTGCCAACCGGCGATTTCTCGATGACGCTACGGGCAACATCAAGCGTAACCTTCTGGACCACCATATCGGCATTCGCCTTAGCCTTCTCGGCGAACTTCTGCAGTTGCAGGGCAAACGACATCACAGCCCCCGAATCTGGATGATGTAGAGCACATCAGTATCGCCAGGCGCCACAACTTCGGCCCACCACGGTGCAAACGGTCGTGCCCACAGCGATCTGTTCGTTCGTGACTGGCCGGATGTAGGCTTAGTTCCATGGAGAATCAGCTTCAACTCTGGCATCTTGATCTCGCCGAAGTGCTCGACCTTGTCCCTGAACATCCCCAGGTGCCGGCCGATATCAACCAGCGCGCCCTTCTTGTCGTGCAGCTTGACCTTTAGACCTTCGCGACCGTCACTGATTTCTGCAATGGCTGCGGCTGTATCGTCGTCGATATCATCGGCGCCTACCAGGGTCAGTCCGTGACAGGCTTCCATCGCCTCTTCCCCAGCGGCGTTGACCGTCGGCACCATCTGCGCGTTACCTCAGCGAACGATCTTGCGGATGTCTGCGAAGCCAATCTTTGCCAGCTCTTGCAGCACCATGTCTTGCGTAATCTCTGTGCGCTTCTCGCGCTCCTTCCTCGCTGCGGACACCGCTTCCGCGATCTCAGGTTTCCTCAGGTTCTCGTAACCGATTGCATCGGCCCTCTTTGCTGAGTATTCTGCCCGTATCGCCGCTTGGGTGGCGTTGAGGTCTACAAGATACTCATCCACGAAGCGGCGCTGTTTTTGCTGTTAGCGCCATAGCACCCCTTGTCAGTTCCGGTGAGAAAAATGCCCAATTGGTTTGAAAGCAATGCCACTAAATCGGTAATCATCTACACAATAGTAGTCGTGACCGCAACATGGGCAGTGTCGAGATTTGTTTTACAGGACAACCGCCTGAGTTTCGCGAAAAGTCAACTGGAAACAGAGAAATCCCTGACCGAACAGTACAAGTCCAAAGTCGAACTGCTCCAGCGAGATTTAGATGCAATCAGAGACGAAAATGCCGAGTACAGACGATGGCTTGGAAAAATAGAACACGCCATCCCTGTCATCGTCCCGCGAATTACAGAACTAAAGCAGAGGGTCGATTTATTGGAGAAATCCCTATCGACTCAATCACCACATTCGGCCTCACAAGCACAGCCGACCCATCGAGACGGCTTGGTTAGAAGAGGCGATGCCTATATTGACGAACAGACGGGACTGGTTTTAGCGGTACGTGAAGTGAACGTGTATAGACAAGCACAAATTTCGCTTAAATTGCCGGACAACGAGGATTTAGTAACCGCACACGCCAACCCCGGTGACCAATGGCGCTTTACCGCCAAAGATCAAGCGTTCACGTTAACCATCACGTCCATATCGTATGTCACGGACGCTGTAAATTTTCGCATCGATCTTGTGCGCTAGTCTCTTGACGCTGTTCTCCATGGTCCAGCTCGGAGCTATGTCCAAAAATCAAGACGCCCCAGCACCAGCAGCATGATCGTCATTCCATGCCACAACAAAAAAACCGCCCCGAAGGGCGGTTACGTATCCTGTTGGCGTGCGTGTTAATCGCGATTGGGATAAAGGCAGCGGTAGGCGACCGCACCGAGAATCGCGCCGACCAAAGGGGCCAACCAAAACAACCATAGCTGCTCAATCGCCCAGGTCCCTTGGAATAGAGCCACGCCCGTTGACCGCGCAGGATTAACTGACGTATTTGTGATGGGTATGCTTATTAAGTGTATCAACGTAAGCGACAGACCTATTGCCACCCCTGCCAGTCCCGCATAACCCCGTTTGTGGGTCGCGCCCATGATAATGAATAAAAAGAAGGCAGTCAGAACAACCTCAGCCACTATCGCCGCAGTCATCGAATAACCGGCAGGAGAATGCTCTCCGTATCCATTTGAGGCGAAGCCCGCGGAAGCATCGAAACCGACTTTCCCACTAGCAATCAGATAGAGTATTGCGCCTGCTGCGATGCCTCCGATTACCTGTGCAACGACGTATGGCACAAGCTCCTTTGCGGGAAAGCGGCCACCAGCAACGAGGCCGAAAGTCACTGCAGGGTTGATATGACAACCGGAGATTTGACCAATGGCGTAACACATAGTCAGCAAGGTCAAACCAAAGGCGAGTGCTACACCGGCAAAGCCAATGCCCAACTCCGGATATGCAGCCGCAAAAATCGCGCTTCCGCATCCCCCGAATACTAGCCAGAAAGTACCTAGCAATTCTACAGTGCAACGCTTTGTTAGGGACATATCCTTTGCTCGCAACAATTTAAGATTGTCACGATATTAATGTTGTGAATAGCAATAGGCCAGACAATAAAAGTCAAGCTTTGACAACTTCAGCCCCTCCTCGGCTCATCCACCCCCACCCCGCCCGGTACGTGAACGCATCCAGTGCGCGATGCCCTGCTACCCGGCACCTCGCCGTGAGGCTTGCGGTCGAGAGTCACGCGCTCTTGATCGTGGCTGTATGACAGGCAGAAGAGCATCACTTCCGCCGACACTCGATCTGCCGACCGTCCGTCGAGCAGGTATACGCGGCCAGCTCGATCACAACAGTCTGAGCCGGCTGGATGGCCTTCCACCCTGCGGCCAGGGCAACCACAGCGATCACGATGCCCGCCGCTATCGTCAGGGCGCCGGTGAGGATATCGCGCATGATGATCCCCAAGAAGGAAGCGCCCCGGCATATCGCTCGGGGCGCTGGATGCCCATCCAGTCGGGATAGGCCTAGTGTTGCAAAACGCTTCAGCCATCTATAACACCAGAGGCTGCCCCAGCCTGACTCAGTCGTAGGCCGTGGTTGCTATCTCGGCGTACACCTTCCCATAGGGCGATCCGTTCTTGAGGCGGAACGTCCGCCCATCAATTCGCGAGAACGGTACGGGCAGGAGCACGCCGAGGCCATTGGTATCGAACACGCGCTGAACCTCTCCGGAGGCCGTGTAGGTACCGCCATCAGCCGGGAGGGCCGGCGCAATAACCATTTGCATAGGATCCACCATGTCAGAAAACAAGAGCGAGGTTCAGGACGTCATAGAGGCCCTTCAGGCTGCACAGTACGTACGGCGGATATGGGCCTCAGGCGAGGAGTCGAACAGCAGGGTGTCCCAGATCGCGCGCGGGCTGGTCTACATCGCCGAGGCTCAGCACGGCGAGGGGAAGGCAGGGCATGACGTGCGGGTGAAAGTTGCCCAGGCGCTGGCCGAGGCATGGAACCTGGACATAACCCCGCGCTTGGACAGCGCCGGTCGCCTCAGGGTGTGACGAAAACGCCCCGACGAAAGTGAGCCCAGCGGGGCGCGGAATGGGTTGCGCGGCTGGGATTCGAACCCATGAGCGTCGGCGTATCGGGTGCGCGCCCCACGCAAGCGCTTGTAGCAGCATCACCTTTCGTCCAGATCTCTCGACGTCTCAGGCACCGCGCAAAATTGGAGCGGATAGTCGGAATTACTTCACTGTCCTTCGGTATTGTGCTGCCCGCCTCACAGGGTCGTATACGCGATTTTTCTTGTCCCAAGCCCTTGCGGCATCGCTCTTTTTCTCATAAATCTTGTTTCTCCTAGCATCTGATACGTTGCATATCAAATGTGAATAGGCAATGTTTCCAAGAGAGAAATAGTTTCCTGCCGGGTCTTCGCTATCAATCCACGGAATTATGTGCTCTATGGAAAAGGTATTTCTTGTCATCTTTTCACCGCACTTACAGCAGGCGTCTAACCCACTTGCAACAATGAAATTCCACAGAAGATCTTTAACGAGTCTGTGGCTTGCCGTGCTGGGATTCATGCCCAGTTGCAATGCTTTTTTTACTCATCGACCATCCTCGGATGTCTGATTTCAGTAGGGAGCGGATAGTCGGGATCGAACCGATCTCAGCTAGGGATGGCTACCCTGCGACTCACCTTGAGCTTACCCGCGAAATCTATCACCCGGCGATCAACGCGGGCGGCCTGCTTGGCAGGACTTCAGCCGAACCCTGGGGGCCGGAAAAGCAAAAGCCCCGCGAATCTTTCGACCAACAGGGCGTGGATTTAAGTTCCGACTTAGCCCGGGGGCACTTCTATTTCGTGCTGGCTCCTGAAAGGTTTTTGATTTCTTCAAGCTCCTGCGTCAAGATTTCCAGCTCTTCCTGCTCATGCGCCAACTTGCGCTCAAGCCTCTTCACCTTGTCGATGCGCCCTTCCTCTTCCTTCTCACGAATGTCTTCGAGGATATCGTCGATGTCTTCACGTTTCTCAGCGATTTCCTCTTCCTTTTCGGCGATAAGGGCTGCATCCGTGCAATGCTGTCGCGCTGCTGAGAGCGCCCGTTCGAGCCCTTTTACACGATGCTTATTACCAGCGTCCTTCGCGTGCCGCATCTGCGATTCAATGCCGGCTATCTTCCGAGCGCAGGCAGGATCTGATGCCAGCGCAGGCGCTGAAAAGCCAAGGGTGATGGCGAAGGCTACTGCATGTTTTATCGTCATAGTCGCACCTCGTTTGTAGGGACGGGAACATACTACCCTACCGCGAGCATCGACGATAAAAAAACCCCGCACTAGTGTTAAGTCCCATAAATAACTTTACATTTATTGAAATCCTCCTATGATTCTCCTATCGACTGGGAGGGCTGATCATGGGACGCAAGGGAATCGAGGTGGTCGTATCAGAATTGGAGCGCGAGCAATTGCTGTCGATGAGCCGATCACGCTCATTGCCCCATTCGCTGGTACGCCGGGCAAAG
>JACCES010000029.1 GCA_013416455.1 Alcaligenaceae bacterium
CTGAGCGGCCGCGGGCCTTGCCGCCGCGGCCACCGTATCCTGCGCGGGCCGCGCATCGGGCTGCGCGGCTGCTGCCTGTACCGGCTCGGGCTGCGCCGCGGGGGCGGGTTCCTGCGCCTCTGCGGTGTCTTCCCGGGTTGCAGTCTGTTCCTGCGTTGCGGGCTGTTCTTGCGTTGCGGCTTCCTGCCGGGGCTCGGCAGGCGCCTGAGAGGCAGGCGCTTCCACCGGTTCCGGTTCGGCCGGCCGCTGGACGTCGGCAGCCGCCGCACTTTCCTGTGGAAGGCTTTCGGAGGCCTTCGCCTCGTCGGCAGCCGGCACGGCTGGGGTGTCGGCCACCGCCGGCGTGTCGGGCACAGCGGGCGCTTCCGGCGCGGCCGCCGTCACCGGCGCCTCGGAGGCCGGCTGCTGCGCGGCGACCGGTTCGCCGGCGGGCGCCGGAGCCTGGGCGGGGGCCGGCGCATCGCCGCCGGCCGCATCGGCGGCCCGGGTCTTTGCCAGTTCCTGTTCCTGCGCTTCGGCGCGGGCCTGTTCGGCGGCGCGCGCGGCTTCCGCCGCCAGTTCGCTCGAATCGCGCTTGACGAACACCCGCTTCTTCCGCACTTCCACCGGTATCGTGCGCGAACGGCCAGACCCGTCGGCCTGACGGATCTCGGATGTCTGGCGGCGCGTCAGCGTGATCTTCTGACTTTCCGACGCCCCATGCGCCCGACGCAGCGACTCGAGGAGTTTCGCCTTGTCCGCGTCGGTGACTGGGTCGTCGACCGATTTGATATCAACGCCGGCGGAACGCAGCTGCTCCAGCAGTACGTTCGCGGGCATTTTCAGTTCAACGGCGAACTGGGCGACGGTGTTACTCGGCATTCGACTCTCTCTTGCTTGCAACTACTATTTTTCAATATGGATCAACCCGGCTGTCTGACTCACCAGGGTCAGGCCTCGTCGTCGAACCAGTGGGCTCTCGCCTTCATGATGAGCTCGCTGGCTTCGTCGTCGCTCAGGCCCGTGATCTCGGACAGTTCGTCCGTCGCGAGCTCGGCCAGAGCGTCGATGTCGAGGATGTCGTTCTCTGCCAGCTTTGCCACCAGTTCGGGCGTCAACCCTTCGATTTCCAGAAGATTCTGCGCAGTGGTCACCCGCTCTTCCTGGGCAATGGCTTCGGTCAGCAAGGCATTGCGGGCGCGGGTGCGAAGCTCGTTGACGGTCTCTTCGTCAAAGGCTTCGATATCGAGCAGTTCCTGCAACGGCACGTAGGCGACTTCCTCCAGCCCCGTGAAGCCTTCATCGATGAGGATGTCCGCCACCTCTTCGTCGACATCCAGCCTGGAAATGAAGGCCTGGCGCAGCGCGGCCCGCTCTTCTTCCTGACGATTCTGGCTTTCTTCCGGCGTCATGATATTGATCTGCCAGCCGGTCAGATCGGATGCGAGTCGCACGTTCTGGCCCCTTGCCCCGATGGCCTTGGGCAGGTTCTCGGCGTCGACCACGACATCCATGGCGTGCTTGTCTTCATCGACGACGATGGATTCGACATGCGCCGGCGCCAGCGCGCCGATGACGAACTCGGCGGGGTCGTCGGCCCAGAGCACGATATCGACCTGTTCGCCCCCCAGCTCATTGCGTACCGCCGTAACGCGCGAACCGCGCATGCCGACGCAGGTGCCGATGGGGTCGATGCGTTTGTCGTAGGCCACAACGGCAATTTTAGCGCGGACACCCGGGTCGCGCGCGGCGGCCTTGATCTCAAGCAGCCCCTGCTCGATTTCCGGCACTTCGTTTTCGAAGAGTTCACGGATGAATTCGGGCGCCGTGCGCGACAGTATCACCTGCTGCCCGCGGGCGGCATGATCCACCTTGGAGACCCAGGCGCGGATGCGATCGCCCACGCGGATGTTCTCGCGCGGGATCATTTCGGAACGCGGCAGGCGCGCCTCGATCTTGCCTGTATCGACAATGACGTCGCCCTTGTCCATGCGTTTCACGCTGCCGGAAACGATGGTCTCGCCGCGTTCGAGGAAATCGTTCAGCACCTGCTCGCGCTCGGCGTCGCGGATCTTCTGCAGAATGGCCTGCTTGGCGGCCTGGGCGCCGATGCGCCCGAACTCTTCGGGTTCGAGCGGCTCTTCGATGTATTCGCCTTCTTCGATGCCGGGAATGATTTCCTGGGCGTCGCTGTACATTTCCTGGCGATCGGGTTCCTGCAGACCCGCTTCGTCGGGCACGACGAGCCAGCGGCGGAAGCCTTCGTGCTCGCCCGTCTGGCGATCGATGGAAACGCGGATGTCGGCATCTTCCTTGAAGCGCTTCTTCATGGCCGATGCCAGCGCGCTTTCGAGCGCGCTGAACACCACATCCCGTTCGACATTCTTTTCACGCGCCAAGGCGTCAACCAAAAGAAGAATTTCGCGACTCATCGCTTTTTGCCCTTGAAATCTAAAATGGGGTCCAGTTTGGCGCGCTCGACGTCATCGAACGTGAAACCGAGAACCTGAGTCTCTCCGGATTGAGTTTCGTATTCGATGCCGAAACCCGCCGTGCCCGATGCATCGCCTTGCGGCGCGGCCTGCAGCAGCCCTGTGAAGACCTTGCGGTTGTCGACCGCCTGACGCAGGCGGATCTCGACCCGCTCGCCCGCGAAACGCAGGAAATCTTCCGGGCGCTTCAACGGGCGGTCGACACCCGGAGACCCGACTTCGAGACGGCGATAATCGATGTTCTCGACTTCGAACAGCCGCGACAGATGCTTGGAGACACGTTCACAGTCTTCAATGCGCACGCCGTCCGGGCGATCGATGGTCACCCGCAACAGCCCGCCCGGCGCCCGCTCGACATCGACGAGTTCAACGTCCATGCCGACCAGGGCTTCCTGGGTCAGAGCGAATAGTTCTGCTGCCATAAAATCCAAAAAAAATGGGCTGCAAAGCCAGCCCACTGTTATCGCGCAACCAGTGCCACCCAAGCCTGTGCAAGCCAGGGGCCGATCCGGTCCGCCTTTGAAATGTGCCGCTAAATTGTTGCCTTGCAAGACTGGGCGTCGCCCGGATTTTTCAAGGACGTCTTGAACAAGATAGCTGTAAAGCAAGAGATTTTAGCAGAAAACAGAGGAAATTTCCTGCTATCACCGTAACTTACCTAACTTGCCCAGATGCGACTCATGGGCGGTGGCACTGCGCGGCTGCCAGTCGTCGCCCCGGGCGCCCGTCGACCGCCCGCGAGACGGACGACCCTCGGCCGCCGGCCTTCCTTTCGCGCCCGCGCGGGCGCCCGGACCACGGCGGCGCGCCTCGGTCTGGCCCTCCGGCTTCTTGCCCTTGACGGGCCCCTTGCGCTTGCCGGCCGGCGCCCCCGTGGGATGGCCGTTGGCGTAGCCGCCGGTCACCAGCAGGCCGCTGCCGAAGGGATCGGAAGGAGAGGATTCCCGCAGGGCGCGCCCACCGGTCACCCTGCCGCGCCGGCCTATCTTCGCGCCGTTCATGCCATTGCGCTCGGGCGTACCGAAGCCAGGAGGAAGCGCGCTGTCGTGCGACAGAGGCTGTTTTTCGCTCTGGCCAGGACCATCGCCGTCGTCGTCCCTGAGCAGCCCCAGCTGGACCATGATGGCCTGCACCATGGTGGGGTCCAGTTCGTCCCAGCGGCCACGGCGCAGATTGCGCGGCAGCACGATTTCGCCGAAACGGGTACGGATCAGGCGGCTGACGGTCACGCCCGCGGCCTCGAACATGCGCCGCACTTCACGATTGCGCCCTTCCTTGAGCGTCACGCGATACCAGCGATTGCTGCCTTCCCCGCCCAGATATTCCAGCGTGCCGAAGCGCGCCTCGCCATCTTCCAGCGCAATGCCCTTGACCAGGCGCTGCTGCTGCTCGGCGTCGAGTTCGCCCAGTACGCGCACGGCATACTCGCGTTCGGCGCCATAACGGGGATGCATGAGGCGATTCGCGATCTCGCCCGATGTGGTGAGAATGAGCAGCCCTTCGGTATTGAGGTCGAGCCGGCCCACTGACAGCCACTTGCCGATCTTGAGCTTGGGAAGGCGCGCGAACACGGTGGCGCGGCCTTCCGGGTCATCATGGCTGACGATTTCGCCGGCCGGTTTGTGATACAGGATCATGCGCGGCGGCTTCTTGCCGCTGGCCCTCGCAACGAGACGGCCATTGACGCGCACCTGATCATTGGCGCCGACGCGCTGGCCGATGTGCGCCGGCTCGCCGTTGACCGACACGCGGCCGGCGATGATGAGTTCTTCCATTTCGCGGCGCGAGCCGATTCCGGCTTCCGCGAGCACCTTGTGCAGCTTGGGCGCGAGCGCATCGCTGTTCAGATATTTGTCGAGACGCTGCGGCAGCTGCGCCGTGCGCTCAAGGTAGGACAGCGCGATATCGGCTTCCTGATCGAAGCCGGCGCCGCCGCCCTTGCGCGCGTGGCGCCCCTTGCCCTGCCTGCCCGCGGCGGCGCCCTGGGCAGCCCCCTGCCCCGCGGCGGCCGGACGGGCGGG